>NZ_CM173514.1:0-1979762 GCF_057785975.1 Vibrio sp. QJM3NY_21 | reverse complement strand
TCGAACCTCGATACTTCATTAGCTTGTAACCGCTTACAAAACGATTATTAAAGAAAGGCGTCTTGGTTGAAGTGAGTGTCATCACACTAAAGTTGGAGGTAAAAAGGCCAGTTGTGGAAATCATGAAAGCGCTTACAGATTAACTTCACGCCATGAAACTGTTTCATGAGATTATTGTTCATATTATCAAGATGGCGCCCGGTTACTTGTTCGTCAGATCAAACAAGCCCGCCTAAATCCATTTTTTGAAAACGTTATTTGATGATGAATCCGCAACTGACGGCAATATACACGGGGAAAGTGACCTTGTTATTTCAATGGCCTTTCGAAATTGTATGAGAACATTTCACGGTAATTTTTAGCTCAAAGCCTTTTCATCAGAAAAAACCAGATACGAAAACGCCCAGCGGAAGGCTGGGCGTGAAATCATGGAAGAAATTAACTGGCTCTAATCTTTGTGATTAGATGATTCCGCTAACTTAAACTCTTGAGTTAATGAGAATTGCTGTTGCGACATGGTTTCAAGCTGTTGACCGTGGGAAAAAAGCACTTGGGAACGTTGCGAGTTATCTTCAGCCAAGGTGTGTATCTGACTGATATTTTGAGTGACTTGAGAGGCAACGACTTGATGCTCTGTCGTCGCGGTCGCGATTTGATGACTCCTTTGCTCAACCTCATTAAGCAGATCAGACACCGTCGATATCGAGTGATTCACTTCGCTGGTTTGTTCTACGCATTGAACCATACCCACCACGCACTGATTGATCTGTTCAACCGCCAGTTTAGAGCTAGTTTGCAACTGCTCGATCTTGTTGTGTATCTCTTGCGTAGAAGCATTGGTTTTGGCTGCTAACACTCGAACCTCATCCGCAACTACAGAGAAACCACGCCCTTGTTCTCCCGCTCGCGCGGCTTCTATTGCCGCATTCAACGCCAGTAGATTGGTTTGCTCAGAGATCCCAGATATCACATCCAGAATGGACCCAATACTGGCGCTTTCGCTTTCAAGCTGACCAATGGTCGCTGTTGATTCCGCCAGCTTATTTTCTAGGCTGCCCATCAATTCGACGCTTTTATTCATGGTCTTTTGCCCATCACTGGAACTGGATACCGCTTCGGTCACTAGCGTTAGAGTTTGGTTGGCCGCCTGAGTGATCTCCGTCACTGAGCACTCAATTTGTTCCATCGCTGTCGCTACCATCACCGTTTGATTGGTTTGTTCTTGCATCGCTTCACGCAGGGAACGACTGGTGCTTTGGTTCTCAAGGGAAGCTTCTTTTAGACGTATAGAGGAGTGGCGCATGTTGTCAATCATTTGAGTCAGGTGACTGATCACCAAATTGACTTTATCGCTCACCAAACCAAATTCATTATTGGCTTGATACTGAACCATCACGCTCAAGTCTTTTTTGGCGACTTGGTCTAGTGCACTTTGCAGTAATTTACTTGGCTTGCGAATCCCTTTAGCGATGTTCAGCCCGATTAGCAGCGCAATAAAAACCGACCCAATAGCAATGATGGCCTGCATCAACAGTACTTGATGAGAGAAGTCCATCGACTCGTTATATAAACGTTTAGCCGTGTCTTCCGCGTACATAGAAAGCTCATCAAAATGGCTTAACTGCACATCAATTAGCTGTTCGATCTCCACTCTTTGCTGAGCAATGCTCTCATGTAGCTTCACGGTTTCCATATGCGTTGACACAGATCCTTGCGCTGAAAATACATGTGAAGCGAGCAGTGATAAAGACTGTTTACTGCGGCGTAACAAAGATGAGTCCAGATTATCCAAGTCTGATACAGCTTGTTCGAATCGCTCTTTACGACTTTGTAGACGACGCTCAACACCACGAACCTCCGATGACGTTTGCAGAGAGAAAGCTTCATTCGCTTCTGCTGCAATCAAACTCAACTGAACCAACAAGGCTTCTACCGCTTTTTGCGTTGCATCTGAGCTCGTGCTCGCCAATTGATTCACCAAGGTATTATTGAGTTGACCCACTACCGATTGAAATTGTTCCTGCTCCATCGAACCGAGATCTTTACTATCCAAATAAGAGACGTATAAGTCCAAGGACTGCTCTACCTTATTGATGGTGGCAACGCCCGCTTCTTCAATATTTTGGAGTATGGGTTCAAGTGGTGAGCCCGATTCAGCCTTGCCATCAAACCAATTTAACTGCTGCTGATAATGCGCGATGTTACTCACGACGGTTTGTTTTAGTGGTTCGAGTTCATCAATGTAATTGGCGGATAAATAGGGAGTAGTGCTGCGATTAATGTCCAAAAAACGAATGGTGAGCGTTGAGGATTGGAGCATTAAAGGAGTGGCTTGTTGAGTGATGGTTTCGATGTGTGAGGTTATGTTCTTGTTGCTGCTAATACTCAACCATGCGCTACCAAGCATGATTACTATCAGCGTGAAGAAACCTAAATAAACTCGAGACACGATGGAAGAAAGTCTCATCGTTATTCCTTGATCTAGTGGCGAAAAAAAGGGCACAAAAAATGTGCCCAAGAATGGAGTTATTTAACGTGCCCTAATCAATCTGCCTTTAGGGCTAAAATGGACAGTATTACGTGCTCTTAATAAGCATAGATATTTGAAAACATGGCTCCTTGAAAATATGCCGAATTCAAAGAGCAGTGCGTTCTATACCCGTGATTACCACCAAGCTTCAAACATTGCGCCGAACGACAATGTATCAACATTGGTTGTCTTCACTGTGTTGCTTTTGGTTTCTACATCGCCCACGGTTGTGTAGAAGCGAAGCATTGGACGGCTCCAAGGTAAGCCACCAAGTGATACGTTTTGAGACAGAGTGACTTTCCATGCGTTCTCTTCACCGTCGTCATCGTAATCAACCATGCCGTAGCCTGCTTCTAACCAAGTAGAATGAACATCATTCCATTGGTACTGTGGACGAACGATACCCGCATATTCCGTGTTCTCACGGTCTAGATCTGAGCCAGAATTGTCTTTGTAAGACACTAAGTAATCAATGATGAACTGTTCAGATGCAGCGTAGCTACCCTCAACACTTGCATACAAAGTCTGGTAATCACCTTTAAGGTCATATACCGATGAATCTGCACCGTCACCGTACTTAACAACCAACTTGTTAGACTCACCCAAGCCTAATGTTGCACCTACTAGGTATGCCGTTTCATCACTGACTTTTTGACCTGGGGTCACGACAGGCTGCATTGAATCTGTCACTGGATCGTATACGTACTCAGTCGTCGTAGACGTATCCGCTTCGCTCGATGCAAAACCGTAGTTCGCGTAAAAATCCAGATTACCAATACCAGCGTCAATACTGTGTAGCTTCGCTGTCACGGCGTATCGACCATTGTCATTTACGAGGCCGCCTTTCACTTGGCCAACAAAGCCCATATCTAGCTTAGCGCCGCCGAAATCTAGGTTGTTAAAGCCAGCGCCTTGACCATCGTGTGTCATCCAGAAGTAATCGTTCAAACCTTGTTGCGGACGTTGATGGAAGTCACGACCAGCCCACATATAAAGTTCTGGTTGGCTTTCAAATACGTTGGTTACACCTGCGTACATTTTTTTCATGCTTAGGCCGCCGTCGTCAGCCCAAGCGTCTGCTTCCCAGTGGTCAGCCATGAATACGACGTCCCAGATAGCGCCATTGTCAGCTTGGAAAAGCTTAGCTAGCTGAACCTCACCACCATTAGCTTCGTTACCCAAACGACCGACAGAACGACCTGTTGTACCTATGTCTACATAACGCTGATCACCGCTCTTGTAGTGAGCGCCGTAACGAGCATAACCAGAGAAGACGATGCCATCTGGCACCTTAGTTTCAGCCGTTAAAACCGCGGGTTGTTGATCGTTAACATAATCAATTTCAACAACCTTAGATTCTAACTCTTGGATTCGTTTTTCTAATGCTTCGATATTAGTATCAGCAGCAAAAG
The DNA here is from genome assembly GCF_057785975.1 of Vibrio sp. QJM3NY_21. NCBI lineage: Bacteria > Pseudomonadati > Pseudomonadota > Gammaproteobacteria > Vibrionales > Vibrionaceae > Vibrio > Vibrio sp. QJM3NY_21. Next base: position 1,975,820 of record NZ_CM173514.1, on the reverse strand, counting down.
AAGAGAGTGAAGCAAGCGATGCCGCCACTGCGACCGTTATTGGCAAAAGCTTAAATTTTTGCATTGTATTTCCCTATTATTTTTTTGAGTTTTCATCGAACAGGGAAATATTAAGCAATGAAAGAGTTGAAAAGTTGGTCGCTGTTCACACTGATAAATCAACTTAAATGCCATGAAACTTTTAGAAAATCCATGACGAAAACTACTGCTTTTAGATCAACAGGTTATAGTGGGAAATGTGTAAAATATCAGCTTGAAATCGCTTTCATTTCATCAGTAATGGTGGCGGCTATCACGTAAAAGGGTGCCGAAAAGCAAAGAGAACGAGGTGTGAATTTGATTGGTTTTCATATATATGAAAAACCTCAAAATCTAAGGCAGATTTTGAGGCTTTTTGGTCTGAGTTAAATACCCAGTTATCTAAAATCAAGTATTCACTAAAATGAATCTAGGGACTCTATTCTCATATTGAACAGGGTAAATGCGTAGATATCAGCAGTGAGATCGATAGCTTTACTCAGCGGCATTCCAGCACCATGGCCCGCATTAACATCGATACGAATCATCACGGGCGCACCGCCCTCATGCTTATCTTGCAGCTCTGAGATGAACTTATAAGAGTGAGCCGGTACCACGCGATCATCGTGATCAGCGGTCGTCACCAATGTCGCAGGATAGTCCGTGCCGCGCACCACATTATGAACCGGAGAATAGCCAAGCAGATATTCGAACATCTCTTTATTTTGCGCGGATGTACCGTAGTCGTACGCCCACCCTTCGCCAGACGTGAAAGTGTGGTAACGCAGCATGTCCAACACACCAACCGCAGGCAGGGCCACTTGGAACAGCTCAGGCCTTTGTGTCATACAAGCGCCTACCAACAAGCCTCCGTTAGAACCGCCGCGAATCGCCAACTTATCGCTACTGGTGTAGTTTTCTTCAATTAAGAACTCGGCAGCAGCAATGAAGTCGTCAAAGACATTCTGCTTTTTCTGCTGAATTCCCGCTTTGTGCCACGCCTTACCATACTCACCACCGCCACGCAGGTTTGGCACCGCATATACGCCACCCAGTTCTAGCCAACTGCCAACCGTGCCCGAGAAAGAAGGCGTTAGGCTAACGTTAAAGCCACCATAGGCGTACAACATGGTTGGATTATTGCCATCTAACACTAATCCCTTCTTATAAGAGATAAGCATCGGAACCTGAGTGCCATCCTTCGAGGTATAGAAGACTTGTTTAGACTCAAATTGATCCGACTCAAACGGAGACTCAGAGCGTTGGCAGATTTCAGAGCTTCCAGATTCAACATCAAAAGAGAAAATCGTTGGCGGCGTTACATAGTTGGTAAAGGTGTAATAAAGCTGGGTTTGCTCGTTTTTTCCACCTAAACCACTGGCCGTTCCCAGCCCAGGCAAATGAATGTCACGAACTCGATTACCTTGGTAATCCAACTGCTCAACCTTAGACACCACATCCACCATGTAGTGAGCAAACAAGTAGCCACCACCCGTGCTGATATCCAATGGCTGTGGCTTTTCAGGGATGATTTCGAGCCATTTCCCATCGCGAGTATCAAAGCTCACCACCTTGCCATTAGGCGCATCAAGATTCGTATATAGAATGAAGGTCTCATCTTGGTTATCGATGAGATAAGTGTCGCTATCCACATGATCAATCAGCGTATTCAGCTTTTGTTCTGGTGAGTTTAAATCGATATAGAACAGCCTGTTACCCGATGTCGACTCTCGCCCAAGAATGATCAAGTAACGGTCGTCTTCGGTGGTATAGCCTGATACATAGCGGTGCTGCTCAGCGTTGTTCTCGCCAAAAACCACTTTGTCGCTAGCTTGCTCTGTACCCAACTCATGGAAGTAAAGTTTGTGCTGTTCGGTACGTGCAGAAAGCTGGCTGCCGTCTGGCTTGTCGTAGCTAGAGTAATAAAAGCCACGGTTACCTAACCAAGAAATACCGGTAAATTTAGCGTCTGTGATTTCGGCTTCAAGCTGCTGCTTAGTCTCGATATCAATCACAAAGATCTTACGCCAGTCGCTACCACCCTCGGAAATACTGTACGCCACTAGGCTGTAATCTTTAGAAAACGACACCGAACCCAGTGATGTGGTGCCATCTTCCGAGAAGGTATTCGGATCTAGGAACACTTCAACCTGCAGGCCTTCTTTCTGACGATAAAGAATACTGTGATTCTGCAGACCATCATTCTTATAGAAATAGGTGTAATCACCTCGCACAAACGGCTGTGAGCTCTTTTTGTAGTCTTGCGCTTTCGCTAATCGCTCTCGCAGTTCTGCGCGATACGGGATTTGAGCAAGGTAATCGAATGTGACTTCATTTTGACTCGCCACCCACTGCGCGGTTTCGTCACTTCTGTCATCTTCTAACCAGCGATATGGGTCTTCGATTATCTGACCGAAATAGTCATCGCTGACGATCTGTTTGTTGGTGACTGGATATTGATACTCTTTTAAATAGCTCATCGTGATCCTTATTAAAAATAATGTGAAATCGTCAGATAACGCGTTCTGATGTGTTCAATCAATAACTTAATCTTGTTCGGTGGCTGGCGCGTAAACGGGTACACCGCATAAATACCCAGCTTTTTACCGACTAAATCAGGGAAGATGTCCACCAGCTGACCATTGCGAATATCGTGATACACCAGACAACGTGGCACGTACGCCACACCATGACCGCCCAAAGCGGCTTTTCTTAATGCCGTCGCATTATCGGTAGAGAAAGAGCCAGAAACGCGCACGATGTATTTATCGTTATCGGTAAAGCCATCTTTGCTATGCAGAAATTGCCACTCACTGGCACCCGTTGTTTGATAAGCGTATTGCAGACAATTGTGCTCAACCAAATCCTTGGGCTGCATCGGCTTACCATTCTTAGCGATATAAGACGGAGAAGCACATACCACCCATTGAGAGTCCAAGATATGACGGGCAATTAAGCTGGAGTCTTCCAAGTAGCCGGTTCTAATCACTAAGTCGAGGCCATCATCAACCAGATCCACAAAGCGATTGTTAAGAGACATATCGACCGTTAAACCTGGGTGCATATTACAAAACTCGGCAACAGCGTCTGCGAGAATCAAATCTCCGGAGATAGTAGGTACTGACATTTTGATATGACCACTAACATTTTCACCAAAGCCTGAAACTGCGTCCATAGCCTCTTGAGCCGCCTGCTTCACATTTTTGGCTCCGTGTAACATTGCCTTACCCGCCTCAGTCAGCGTCAATTTACGCGTGGTTCGATATAATAGCTGCACGCCAATCTCTTCCTCCAAACGCGCAATTCTCTTACTAACTACCGAATTTGTAAGGTTATTTTGCTCTGCCACCTTACTAAAACTGCCCAGTTCTACTACCTGTGAAAACAGGATCAAATCGTCTGCTCGCATTTGATTATGCCAATTTTGGAATTAATTATTTTCATTATTTCCCTATATCAATAAAAAATAAAGGGGTAAATTCACGCCAAATTAACAAAACAATTACAAAAACAGCTTTTGCAATCACATCGGTTACAAATAAAGCGACTCTAATTACAACAATTGAATCCTCGAGATTCAGATTACACCTACAAAACTAATGACGTGTTATTCACTTCAAACATGAACGTTTGAAAACAAGTACGAGGAAGTACCCATGAGTGAAACTCTACTAGCATTATTGGCCTTTTCGCCAATAGTTGTTGCAGCGATTCTGCTGGTTGGCCTTAACTGGCCTGCAAAAAAAGCGATGCCCGTGGCATTTGCATTAACCGTTGCTATCGCCCTATTCGCATGGGATATGTCTAGCACTCGCGTGCTGGCTTCAGTATTCCAAGGCTTCGGCATTACCGTGTCGGTTCTCTGGATTGTGTTTGGCGCCATCTTCTTATTAAACACTTTGAAACACACCGGAGCTATCACCACCATCCGCAACGGATTTACTGACATATCAGCAGACCGTCGTGTACAAGCGATCATCATTGCTTGGTGTTTTGGTTCATTCATTGAAGGGGCATCTGGCTTCGGCACACCTGCTGCAATCGCCGCTCCCTTACTCGTTGCAATCGGCTTCCCAGCATTAGCTGCGGTACTGATGGGCATGATGATTCAATCTACGCCGGTATCGTTCGGCGCGGTTGGTACACCTATCATCGTTGGCGTAAACAAAGGTTTGGATACGCACAACATCGGTGAAAGCCTGGTTGCCAATGGTTCAACATGGGATGCTTACCTACAACAGATCACATCAAGTGTTGCGATCATCCACGCCTGTGTTGGTGTGATGATTCCTGTATTGATGGCGATGATGCTGACTCGCTTCTTCGGTAAGAACAAAAGCTGGACTGAAGGTCTTGATATCCTGCCGTTCGCACTGTTCGCAGGTGCTGCTTTCACTATTCCTTACGCACTAACAGGTGTTTTCTTGGGTGCTGAGTTCCCATCACTGATTGGTGGTTTGGTTGGCCTTGCGATTGTTGTAACAGCAGCAAAACGCGGCTTCCTAGTACCTAAATCAAAATGGGATTTTGAGAGCGAAGACAAGTGGCCAGCAGAATGGTTAGGTTCTTTGAAAATCGACCTTGATGACAACAATTCAAACGGTAAGCAAAGCCATAAAAAAATGAGCATGGCGATGGCATGGGCACCTTACGTGTTGCTCGCTGTCACTCTAGTTGCTAGCCGTGTTAGCCCTGAGTTCAAAGGCCTACTTAAGAGCGTTAGCCTTTCATTCAGCAACATCCTTGGCGAGACCGGCGTAAGCACAGCGATTCAGCCTCTGTATCTACCTGGCGGTATCTTGGTCTTCGTCGCACTGGTTGCTGTTCTAATGCAATCACGCAGCGCAACACCACTGGCTAAAGCTTTTGGTGAGTCGAGCAAGACTCTAATAGGCGCTGGCTTTGTGTTGGTGTTCACCATCCCAATGGTTCGTATCTTCATTAACTCAGGTGTGAACGGCGCTGATTTAGCAAGTATGCCAGTAACCACTGCCAACTTTGCAGCTGACCTAGTCGGCGGCGCATTCCCAGCGTTAAGTGCCACGGTTGGTGCGTTAGGTGCCTTCATTGCAGGTTCAAACACCGTTTCAAACATGATGTTCAGCCAGTTCCAATTCGAAGTAGCACAAACTCTGTCTATCTCTAGTGCTGTGGTTGTTGCTCTGCAAGCCGTTGGTGCTGCAGCAGGTAACATGATTGCGATTCACAACGTGGTAGCCGCATCGGCGACCGTAGGCTTATTAGGACGCGAAGGCGCAACACTACGTAAGACTATCATCCCAACGTTCTACTACTTGGTGATGACAGGAATCATCGGCCTAGTGGTTATCTACGGCTTCAAAATGACAGACGCACTTATGTAAACCATAAGTCGTTACAAAAGCACTTGGCGTTAATACTCAATTCCCCGACTGTAACACCGTCTAATAAGACAGTTGATGAGTTTCGGAATGGATACTAGAACACATCAACACCCCCCGGGTATTAACGCCATTTTATTGCTTAACTGTTTCACAGGTTAATTGCTTCATAGATTAATTGCTTCACTGGTTATTTTATTTATCGATGAGTTGCTTCACCGATTAAGAAACAACAAACACTTACTTTTCAAGAATTAAAGCAGCCCAAGCCAAGCTCTCATAGAAGGGCAACATCCCAAGAATTTAGGACTGAAATTATGATCATATCCGCATCGACTGATTACCGCGCCGCAGCAAAAGCGAAATTACCACCGTTTCTTTTCCACTACATTGACGGCGGTTCTTACGGAGAACATACCCTACGCCGCAACACGGCCGATCTTGCAGAGATCGCGCTCAAGCAGCGTGTCCTCAATGACATGTCGGACCTAAATTTGGAAACCGAGTTGTTTGGCGAAAAGCTGGCGATGCCGATTGCATTAGCTCCAGTTGGCCTAACAGGCATGTACGCACGACGTGGCGAAGTCCAGGCGGCTAAAGCGGCTGACAACAAAGGCATCCCTTTTACGATGTCGACAGTATCGGTATGTCCGATCGAAGAAGTCGCACCTAAGATTGAACGCCCAATGTGGTTCCAACTTTACGTACTAAAAGATCGTGGATTCATGAAGAACGTATTGGAACGTGCCAAAGCGGCTGGCGTAACAACGCTTGTATTTACTGTAGACATGCCGGTACCTGGCGCTCGCTACCGTGACATGCACTCAGGAATGAGTGGTCCAAATGCAGCAATACGTCGTGTATTCCAATCTATGCGTCATCCTAGCTGGGCAGTTGATGTTGGCCTACTTGGTAAACCGCACGACCTTGGCAACATTTCGACTTATCGCGGTTCTCCAACCAAACTGGAAGACTACATCGGTTGGTTAGGTGATAACTTCGACCCATCAATTTCATGGAAAGACCTAGAGTGGATCCGTGATTTCTGGGATGGCCCAATGGTTATCAAAGGCATTCTTGATGAAGAAGATGCAAAAGACGCCGTGAGATTTGGCGCAGACGGTATCGTAGTTTCAAACCACGGCGGTCGTCAGCTTGATGGTGTTCTATCAAGTGCTAAAGCATTACCTGCAATTGCAGATGCAGTAAAAGGCGACACTAAGATTCTGGTCGACTCTGGTATTCGTACTGGCTTAGATGTAGTTCGCATGATGGCGATGGGCGCAGACTGTACCTTGCTTGGCCGCTCTTTCGTTTACGCGTTAGCGGCTCAAGGACAAGCAGGCGTTGAGAACCTACTCGACCTTTACGACAAAGAGATGCGCGTTGCGATGACTCTAACTGGCGCCAAGACAATCAAAGACTTAACTCGTGAATCTCTAGTAGGGCTAGATTAAGCCGCCACGACTCAGGTTCGGATTCGGATTCGGATTAATGCTTTGGTCTACTTAGACTGAAGTTCAATCGGTGTCACAGCAATTCCACTGCCGTTGTGACACCGTTTAAGCACTGGAAAATAAAATAAAAACTAGGGCGTGTTGATCTTTCGAGCTGATTTTTGCAGCGAGTTTCTGGGTATTTATACAAGGCAGAGGCGTCGATGTGTAGCTAGCCTACATGAGAAGCCGATAACGTAGTAGAAATGGCCAGAAAACGCTGCCCGAAGGGTTCGGCTAAAAGCGTTTTACTCTTTGTTGAGGGGGATTTGCTTAGAGTGACTAGGCTACTTCCCCCTCGCCGCGATTAAAACGCTTTTATCTCGAACAAAATTTAACCACGAAAGGTCAACACGCCCCAATCAGTGCCAAATAAGAAGCACAAGGAAGCAAAGATGGAGACAACCACATCCCATGAGCGAGTAATAGACGCACAAGCTTATCAGCAGCTAGAAGCGATACTGGCTCAAAAAATAGAAACGGAACGCATTGTCACTCAAGAGGCAAAGCGCTTGGCTTACGGCACCGATGCGAGTTTTTATCGCTTGGTGCCGAAAATGGTTCTAAGGCTTAAGAACTTAGACGAAGTCATATTCACCATTCAAAGTTGTCGCGAACTCGGTATTCATTTTACCTTTCGCGCCGCGGGCACCAGCCTTTCAGGGCAAGCCGTTTCAGACTCGGTACTCATCACACTGACCGATGACTGGCGTGGCCACGAAATCATCGACAACGGCAATCAGATAATCCTTCAACCGGGTGTGATTGGCGCTGATGCCAACAAATACCTTGCCCCTTTCCAGCGTAAAATCGGCCCAGATCCAGCTTCAATCAATACCTGTAAAATCGGTGGTATCGCGGCGAATAACGCCAGCGGCATGTGTTGTGGTACTGCGCAAAACTCGTATCGCACCGTTGAGAGCATGAAAATCGTATTGAGTGATGGCTCCCTGCTTGATACGGCTGACAACGCAAGTGTTGAGGCATTCAAGCAATCACACAAAGCTCTGTTTGAAGGCATTGTTGATTTACACAAACAGACTAGCTCGAACCAAGAACTCGCAGACAGAATCCGCCACAAGTACCGCCTCAAAAACACCACTGGCTACGCTCTGAATGCTTTAGTTGATTACCACGACCCAATTGAGATCATCAAACACCTGATGATTGGCTCAGAAGGCACACTAGGTTTCATTGCTGAGATTACCTACAACACGGTTATCGAACATCCGAACAAAGCCTCGACTCTGTTGGTGTTTTCCGACATCGAACAAGCAAGTAAAGCCGTTACTACACTATCAAAAACGCCGGTTGCTGCGGTTGAATTGATGGATGGCAGAGCGCTGCGTTCAGTGGCTGATAAACCGGGTATGCCTGCATTCATGCCAAGCTTGGACTTAGAAGCCGCAGCGATTTTGGTTGAATCACACGCCAGTTCCCAGCCGGACTTAGATTTACAATGTAAATCAATTTTGGACGCATTGACTGAATACACGATTGTTGAATCGGTGCCTTTCACTTCCGATCCAAAGACAGTCGCAACCCTATGGGGCATCCGTAAAGGTATGTTCCCTGCGGTCGGAGCTGTTCGTGAAGTCGGTACGACTGTTATCATTGAAGACGTTGCCTTTCCTGTCGAAAACCTTGCTAATGGTATTCGAGAGCTGCAAGAGTTGTTCGATAAATACGACTACAGCGAAGCGATCATTTTTGGTCACGCCCTCGAAGGCAATCTGCACTTTGTCTTCACTCAAGGCTTCGACAGCCAAACAGAAATCGATCGCTACGGCGGTTTCATGGATGACGTTGCCGAATTGGTTGCAGTGAAATACCAAGGTTCATTGAAAGCGGAACATGGTACAGGTCGTAACATGGCGCCTTATGTGGAGTTGGAATGGGGCAAAGATGGCTACGCCTTGATGCAACAGATCAAAGCGCTGTTTGATCCAGAAAGACTGCTCAACCCCGGCGTTATTATTAACGACAATCCGAATTCACACATAACAAATCTGAAGCCAATGCCTGCTGCCGATGAGCTTGTCGACCGCTGCATTGAGTGTGGATTTTGTGAGCCTGTTTGTCCGTCTCGTACGCTGACTCTATCACCACGCCAACGCATTGTTCTCTACCGAGAACTGCAACGCCGCCGCGCTGCAGGTGAAGAAATAGAAGCAAGCGAACTAGAGAAAACCTTCGAATACCAAGGCATCGATACCTGCGCTGCAACTGGCCTGTGTGCCGAGCGTTGCCCTGTGGGAATCAACACCGGCGACTTGATCAAGAAGCTTCGTATTGCCAAGTACGAGAAATTTACGCCAATCGCAAAGTGGACAGCGGATCATTTCTCGACCACCACTAAACTAACCAAGGCTGGCCTCAAAACCAATCAAGTGGCGAGTAAGATTTTAGGCGCAAATACCGTAGGCAAGCTAACCAATGGCTTGCGCTCAATGACTAAAGGCGCGACACCCGTTTGGATGCCGGAGATGCCGCAATCCAATAGCCACTCGCTAGTCTCATCCCCAGTGACGGTAAAATCCTCAAGCAATCACAAGAAGGTGGTTTACCTGCCTTCGTGTGCGAGTCGCACCATGGGACAACAGAGTGATGCGGGCGACCAACGTCCTCTAACTGAAGTGACCATGTCTTTGCTTAACAAAGCCGGATTTGAGGTTATTCTTCCGAAGAAGCTAGATGACCAATGTTGTGGCATGCCTTACGACAGCAAAGGAATGACCGATTTAGCCCAATCTAAAGCGCAACAGCTCGAAGAAGTATTGTGGCAAGCGAGTCGTCAGGGTGAATACCCAGTCTTAATGGATACCAGCCCATGTGCTAAACGCAGTATTGAACAGTTCACCAAACCGTTAGAGGTATTAGAGCCGACAGGGTTTGTGAATCAATACCTGCTTGAGCACTTGACACTTGAGCCGCTGCAAGAAACCGTGATGCTGCATGTGACGTGTAGTTCTCGTCGAATGGGTTTGGAAGGTGCGATGTTGAGCCTTGCTAAAGCCTGTACCGAAGAAGTCATCGTTCCTGAGCATATTCAATGCTGTGGTTGGGCGGGTGATAAAGGTTTTACCACTCCAGAGCTAAATGAGGCGGCGGTACACCCACTCAAAGAACAAGTACCAAGCAACTGCACTCGTGGATTCAGCAACAGCCGAACCTGTGAGATCGGTTTATCACATCACAGTGGCATTCCGTATCAGTCAATCTTGTACTTGGTGGACGAGGTTGCACAATAGCGGAGCCTCCCCACTTAAGGTATCGAGCAATTAGCTTAAACCTAAAACGAAAAATGGCAGCCCAATCAGGCTGCCATTTCTTTATCCGATTTAAAACGTATTACCGAGCTAGATATTGCAGAGCTAAGCGCATCAACTCTTCTGGTAAGTAGTGTTCTGCTTCTGCACCTTTGGCGATTAAGTCGATCACTTGGAACTCACTCATATCACCGAACTCTTTAACTAAGTAATCACGAAACGCTTTCTCGTTCGGCCACTTACCTCGCACGATATAGCCATCTTCTTTGTCAAAATCTTCCGTTTCAAAGAAGGAAAAATCGGTCATACCAATATTGTGGCAATACAAAACAAGATACATAATTATTCCTCAAAAACGGGGTTACTAATAAAAACTCACAGGGAGGTAGAAATCAAGCTCAAACACTTCATCACTATTAAGAAAATGGTTCCGATGATAATGCACATACGCAGGAGTCGAACGCTGTTTGAAACCAGAAGCCGGTAACCATTTTTCCAATACCATACTGATCTGTGGTAGCAGCTCACCATAACGACCATTAAGTCGAAACACCGCATGCAAACCGCCTGGAATCACCATTTGGTTCACCACACTGCGATACTTAATCGGTTCATCAATCGCGATGCACGCTACATAACGACACTGATCCATTTCAACCCAAGCAGGGTTTGAGTGATGCAAACCAAATTGGCTCGAAAAGTCACGCTGTTCCGAGTTCGCCCACGCTTTCAATATCAACCATGCGTTGCGAATAGAGCGGTTATAACCAGTATGTCGAACATAAGCTGCCATTCGGTGTGATACTTCAACAATTTTAGGTTCCGGCAACTCCCGCTGCGACACATTCAAATAACCCGCCGCCACTTCGGGATCTTTCAGATAAGGTTTTTCTGCAATCTGTAAATCATGCTTACGCCATTCTCCGGGCGACATATTAAAAGTCGCTTTAAATGCTCGGCTAAACGAAGACACAGAGCTAAAGCCGCATTTATGGGCGATCTCAACCACAGACGAGCTGGTATCGAACATTAATTGATTGGCCGCATACTCCATTCGAGTGCGTCGAATGTACTGATGTAGCGACTCCCCAACCACACTTTTGAACGTGCGATGAAAGTGTTGCTCTGAATAAGCCGCAATCTCGGAGAGCGCTTTTGCCGATAAAGGCTGACTGATGTCTTGGTGAATATGGAACAAAACATCATTGATTCGGGATATGTGTTGTCGTGACATCGTTCAAATAGCATAAATGGACATGTTTAAGAGCATAAACGGACACGCCAGTTTTTACAATTGCCGTGTAATATCAAGCGATAGAATAAAAACGATAAACGACGAGACACAACACATGGAAATCGCACAGTCATTACAACAGATTCAATCTTCATACATTCGAGAGATCCTCGCAGCCGCAAGCGATCCAAATGTTATTTCGTTGGCCGGTGGTTTACCCGATGCGAAAACATTCCCTATCGATTTAATGAAGCCTACGCTAGAAAACCTAGCGAACATGCCTGAAGTTTTCCAATACGGTTCGACCGCCGGTTATGGCCCGTTGCTTGATCACCTAACACAAAGCTACCAATTGCCAGAATCTCACACGGCAATGATTTGTACTGGCTCTCAGCAAGGTTTGGATTTGATTGCGCGTGCGTATGTTGACCCGGGTGATGTGGTTGTGATGGAAGCGCCAAGCTACTTAGGTGCGATGCAGGTGTTTGGCCTAGTTCAAGCAAACATCGCTACCGTGTCTCAAACTGAATTTGGCCCGAACCTAGATGAACTGGAAACATGCTTTGCCGAGCAAGCGCCAAAAATGTTCTATGCCGTGCCTGATTTCCACAACCCAACCGGTGTGTGCTGGGCAACAGAAACTCGTCAAAAAGTGGCTGAGCTGTGTATCAAATACAACGTAGCCTTCATTGAAGATGCACCATACCGTGAGCTACGTTTCACTGGTACGGAACTGCCATTGGTTTCTTCATTCTGCCCTGATAACTCTATCGTTCTTCGTTCATTCTCTAAGATTGCATCGCCAGGCCTACGTATTGGCGCGGTAACAGGCAAACGCAGCTACCTTGAGCCACTGATCAAAGTGAAACAAGGCGCTGACTTGCACTCAAGTGTACCCATGCAAGCGCTGCTTGTTGGTCTTCTAAAGCATGAAGATTTCAATCTGCACATGGAAAACATTCGCACCCTGTACAAGTCTCGTTATGAAGTGTTGTTTTCAGAACTAGAGAAACAGCTACCTGCTGACTGCGTATTAAAATCCGTTGATGGCGGAATGTTCATTTGGGTAGAAATCCCAGAGTGCGACACCTTCGAATTGGCTAAAACTCTACTTTCGAATGGTGTAGCGGTTGTACCAAGCCCTGTATTCTATCCAAAGGCTGATGAAGCAAAAGCTGCACTGCGCTTGAACTTCACTAACGCTAACCCAAAAGAATTGACCGAAGCGGTGAAACGCTTAGCGGAAGTACTTAACCAAGCGTAACTGCTGATTAAGTCAGACAGATTAATACCAAGGCCCTGCTGTATTTTTACAACAGGGCCTTTTTGTTTAAGAACACACAAACATACGATTGTGCCTGATATTTCCCATCCATGATGAAGGCTTACTTTCGTTTTTAAGACTAAACTGCTAAACATTACTTCATAGTAAATAAAAAGGCGCACGACAAACTATGGATCTAAACCTATTAAAAACATTTGATGCTGTAATGAAGGCCCGTAGTGTTAACGTCGCAGCAGAAGCTTTAGGGATCTCTGCCCCCGCCGTTAGTCAATCGCTAAATCGACTAAGAGATCAGTACAAAGATCCATTATTCGTGCGTGAAGGTAGAGGTATCTCACCAACCAATTTTGCAGTCGAACTCCATGCGGAAGTTCAAGAACCTTTAAGCCTGTTAATTAACGGCGCTAAATCACGACAGCATTTTAATGCTCAAACAAGTCGACGTACTTTCAGAATCTCCAGCCACAAAGACATTGATATCTTAGTGTTCCCTTGCCTAACCAAATACCGAGAGCAGCATGCCCCAAACACAACCATACAAGCCGATATTGATCATATCGACGAGCAAGCTCGACAAGCTGATTTAAGGCAAAGAAAGGTAGACGTGATCTTATCAACTGTTCCTCTCGAAGAGCATGGCTATCGCAACCTGAAGCTGTTTCAAGAAGATCTTGTGGTGGCACTGAGTATCGATCACCCACGTATTCAAGGCAGTATCTCCGTTGAGCAATTCTTCTTTGAACATCATATTTTATGGCAGACTCAAAGGATGGATAACTACACTCTCAATTCTGTTGCTTGTGAACGCCTACCAACTCGAAAAATCGCCTATACAACGGGATCAGGGCTAACAGGACTAGTCTTGGCTCAAAGTACTGACTGGCTTTGTGTTAATGCTCGTTCATTAGCAAACAAAGTCGCAGGTAGCGGAAAATATCAAATCTTTGAATTACCGTTTAAAGCCGAGCCTGTCCCTATTTACATGACTTGGCATCATTCTCAAAATAATGATACGGGACATAAATGGTTTAGGAATGCACTTGAAGCCACAACAGGGAATAAACAATTAAGTAATAGTTAATTATTGTTTAAGTTTCACTCTATCGATTGATTAAACCTTACGTCTTAACATCTCTCTCATCGACGGGCCGAATGGTCGAGTCCGTAAATTTAGAGAGAATCACCAATGAAAGCTTCAAACTTTTTAACTCAGTCAATATGCATCGCACTTCTTACCACAACAGCGAGTTCAGCGTTCGCAATGGACCAAAATCTAGTTCGCAGTTCTGACCCAACTTTCTTCACCAACGACTCAGTACAAAGCCACTTAGCAAAAGTGGTCTGGGAAGACGCAGAACACAACAAAGCCTTCACCGAGAGCTCTGAATACATGCCGGTTGCCATGACTGAATTTGCAAAGCAGATGGCACCAAAAATTCAAGAAATCGCACCGGGAAAACTCTACTCAATCTCTGGTTTCCAATTAGCTTCAACCCTTGTAGCCGTTGGTGATGACGGACTTATCATTGTTGACCCTGGTGAAAATGATACTGCAGCCAAAGAGTCAATGGAGGCATTCAACCAGTTTTCAACACTGCCTGTTAAAGCGGTTATTTACACCCATCGTCATCCAGACCACGCCTTTGGTGCTGCTGGTTGGGGCGTAACAGAAGAACAAGTTAAGTCAGGCGAAGTAAAAATCATCGCATCAGATAACTTTATCCCTAACCTTGTAAACGATGTTGGCGTAACAGGCAAAATCCTGACTCAACGTACGGCTTACGCGAGTGTCTACTTACCTAAAGGAGAAAAAGGTCGCCCTGCTCACTTCGGCCTAGGTCCAACGTTTACGGCTGGCCCTATCTCTTTTTTCATGCCTAATGTTTTGGTGAGCAATGATGAGCCATTGAAAATCACCGTATCTGGTATCGATATGGAAGTATTTGGTGCTTACGGCGATGCGGGTGACGATGAAGTCGATATCTACTTCCCACAATTCAAACACGTACACGGCAGCGAAACGATCCAAGGCGAAACATTCCCGAATTTGTATACACTGCGCGGTACCAAATATCGTGATGTTCAAGAGTGGTACAAAGGCATTGATACGCTATCTGAATACGCACAAAAATCGAATACCTATAGTGGTTCTCACATGCGAGCATGGATTGGACACGACTTCATCAATGAACGCATAACCAACTACCGTGATGCGATTCAATTTGTACACGACCAATCAATTTACAACATCAACCGCGGTATCAAGCGCGATGAGTTGGCAGAAAAAGTAGTACTGCCTGAGAACTTAGCCAACGACCCTTGGCTGGGCGAATACTACGGTACAGTAGCGCACTCAGTTCGTAATATTTACAACGGCTACCTAGGTTGGTGGGACGGTGATGTAACCAAACTGGCTCGTCCGGGCGTCAAAGACATGGCTCAAGATTACGTTGATGCGATGGGCGGCGAAGATAAAGTCATCGATATTGCTCGCGACGCGTATGCCGAGAAGAACTACGGCTGGGCAGCAGAAGTGTTAACTCACGTAAACAATGCCGATCCTGACAACATGGAAGCGCGTGACCTAAAAGCGCAAGCACTTCGTGAATGGGGTTACGCTCAAACCAACATATACTGGAGAGGCTATGCGATTTCTAACGCAGCAGAATTGGACGGTACATTAGATCGCTCTGTGGCATGGGATTTTGCTAACCCAGCTATTGTTAAGGTGCTGCCAACCACCAAAATCTTAGAAACCGAGCGCGTAAACCTAAACGCAGATCGTGCTCAAGGAAAAGAATTATCTATCAACATTAAGGTATCTGACACCGGAGAAGTAGCGAACTACACGGTACGTAACGAGATTGCTGTTTTCTCTCTAGAGCAAGATCCAAACGCAGATGCAACGTTAAGCGGCAAGAAGTTAGAGGTTCTGGGTTATTTCGCCTCTGGCGATGTCAGTAACGCAACCATCGAAGGCAACAGTCAATCAGTGGATACGTTCTTTAGCTTGTTCGACCATAACAAAGCGAATGACATCAACCTAGTTCTACCTAACTAACACGCCAATTCACCATCAATGCCGATAGATATAGCGGTTCCATTTGGAGCCGCTTTTTTTAGCGCCAAATAAAAGCTTTTTAAGCACCAGAAAAAATCAAAGAGAGAAAAACATGAAAACTGTACCACTCATCTCATCCATATCGCTGCTCCTATTAACATCGAATGCGTTTGCTCAACAAAACACTTCCGACACAACAGATATCATTCAGAAGACTTCGCCTCAAGAAGTGATGCCGTCGACAGAAAGCGCCACACCTGAAAAAGTCCAAGACATGTCTGATCCGCTCGCGGTTTACACTCAAGCGGGTTTCGGTATCTCAGACAAAGGGCTCAATATCAAAATCGGACAATCTTATGATACGGGCAGTGATATCACGATGGGAATGAACATCGTCGAAATAAAAGGGGTGGCAGGCGAACAGCTAGGGTGGTCAGGCTCGAACCACCGCGATGATTCAATCGATAGTGTTCGTTTTCGTAATTTCACCGTTGATAAGACTAATGGCCAAGGGAAACAAATCGATTTGAATTACAGCGTCGAGCAAGAACAGTTAGACGCTTCATACAGCTTTATTCAAGCGCTACCAAAATGGGGTGCGATACAGCTCTATCCTTTGGCTGGAGTTGGCGCTCGTATCATGAATGGTCAGGTTGATAAAGTGGTCGATACGGATTCTGGCGCTTATGAAATCGACACATCTGTGGGCTACACAATTCCCGGTGTATATGCCGTGGTAGGCATGTACAGCCGCATCACGGTCACCGAAAACATATGGATTAACTACAACCCAATGTGGTTAACGTCGATTGCTGGTTCTGACTCGTTTGTTGACCAAGGCATGGCCGGAGATAGCAATATCTTCACCAATGAGTTATCGATTTCCTATCAATTCACACCGCGTTTTAACGCAAGATACTATACCAACTGGACTCAAGATCAAGACTACTTTGAAGGTGACCAACGTATTGAATTCAACTATCAGTTCTAAAGTGTAGAGAATTCATTGATAGTATCAACATTATTGACATTGAACGGTCTTTGGGATTATTGTTGATACTATCAACGTATATTTCTATGGAGTGAGTATGTCATCGGTTATGCAGATCAGAAGCGAGTTACGTTATCTCGTTCGCGAGCTTGGACTATTGGATAAAAACTGCCTTAATTCAGGCTTATCACTGACACAAGTCCACCTTCTTACCTATCTACGTAAGAATGGAGTCACACCCTTTTCTGAGCTCAGCGTACAGCTCAGCGTCGAGAAAGCCTCTCTTAGCCGAACCCTCAACTCCCTAGTAGAAAAACAATATATCGAACCATCTTTGAGTGAGACGGATAAACGTCAGAAGTACTTTTCACTCAAAGCTGAAGGATTGAAAAGGTTAGAAGAAGCCGATGAGTCAGCCAACAATGAACTGTCTCAATTGCTGAACCTAATGAGCCCAGAAGATACCCAAAATGTGATTGATGGACTAAGAACATTACGACTCAGCGCTTTTCAGAAAAACGCCACGCACAACAAAGCCAGAATTCAGCTCGAAGCTTGCACTTCGGTATACCGCACTGAGATCGACAGTTTGATCAGAGATACCTTTTCGGGTGAACAAAGTATCCCACAACATCTCATACCATTATCCCCTGACATTCCTCAGAAATGGTGGTTAGCACGTTCAGGAGAATATGTTTTAGGCGCCGTAGCGGCATGGGAGAGCGATGGAGAATGGCACTGGGGGCGATTTGTTGTCGACAACCGATTCCGCGGCCTTGGCATAGGAAAAGCATTGGCTCGTTATTCATTAGTTCAGGCGTCGAAAGACATCAACGAAATCTATATCGAAGCGCGCGACACAACCGTCAATATCGTAAAAGGACTCGGTGGAGAGGTTTTAGGTGACAAGTTCGACTTCTATGGGATGCCCGTAACGCCGATGCGATTAACGAGAGAGCGACTCAATGAAGCAACTGAAACTCAAGAGTTTACGCTACCTACTCACCTGTAATTGAGTCGTAAAAGATTAAGTGACTCAATACATTACTCGCCTGCCAATCATTACGCTTTGGCAGGCCTGCATGTCGCAATCCTCTTACCTATTCATCCCACTTCATGAGCATGTATCTTTGCAAGCCTAAAACCACACAAATCAAAATGATAAATAGCCCTACTTTTGGTTGGTTTTTGTCCTACATTGGCTTGGTTATACTGCGGCGGATTTTAATAAGCCAATATGGGCAAACCTGAGTAAATCAAACTCAGTATGTATCATAAAAGGCAACCGCTCTGGATTTACGTTCCAGCTCGCAGAAAGGAAAAACCATGTCTCAATATGTTGTATGTGCTCTGTATAAATTCGTAGCACTTGATGATTACCAAGAAATTCGCCAGCCACTAACTTACGTGTTAGAAGCTAACCAAATCCGCGGTACTTTGCTACTTGCAAGTGAAGGTATCAACGGCACTGTTGCAGGTAAGCGCGAATCTATCGACGCTCTTCTTCAATGGTTCAAGCAAGACCCACGTCTAGCTGATGTTGTTTACAAAGAGTCGTTCAACGAAGAACAGCCATTCAACCGCACCAAGGTGAAACTCAAGAAAGAGATCGTAACCATGGGCGTTGAAGGTATCGACCCTCGCCACGTTGTCGGCACTTACGTTAAACCAAACGAATGGAACGACCTTATCTCTGATCCAGATGTGATTTTGGTTGATACTCGTAACGACTACGAAGTCGATATCGGCACATTCAAAAACGCAGTAAATCCGAACACTGAAACCTTCCGTGAATTCCCTCAATATGTTGCAGATAACCTCGACCCTAAGAAACACAAAAAAGTCGCGATGTTCTGTACGGGTGGTATTCGCTGTGAAAAATCAACAGCCTACATGAAAGAGCAAGGCTTTGATGAGGTATACCACCTTGAAGGCGGCATTCTTAAGTACTTAGAAGAAGTACCAGAAGAAGAGAGCATGTGGGAAGGCGACTGCTACGTATTTGATGGCCGTGTTGCGGTAAACCACCAGCTAGAAAAGAGCGATTACGATGTGTGTAATGCTTGTCGCTTGCCAATTACTGACGAAGACAAAGCCTCTGAGCACTTCGAGAAAGGCGTAAGCTGCCCTAAGTGTATTGATAAGCACAGCGACGAGCAAAAAGCCCGTTTCCGTGAACGTGAAAAGCAAGTTCAATTGTCGAATGCTCGTGGCGAAACCCACGTAGGCGGCGATGCTGCTCACCTTATCGATCAACGTAAGAAAGAAAAGCTAGCACACAAAGAGCAGCAACGTTCTGGTAAGAAAGCGAAGTAGTTTTTAGTATTACTAAAATAACAAAGGGCATAAGCGAATCCACAATGGAACGCTTATGCCCTTTTTTGATCCTGCTCTCGCTTTGTGTTTAGGAACACATTTATCTTCAAAAATAGGATCTATACTGAAGATAATTCGACTAGAGAGGAAGTGCCAATGCTCAATGAAAACCATGCCTTTATCTTAGATTTCCCAGATCTTAAATTAGACATTGTTCAGCTCAACCACGACGACGAAAAATTCAAAGCAGACATGCAGAAATACCACCAACTCGACTACGACATCCGTCAGCTAGAAATCTCTGGCAGCCCTATCGATGACGACAGCATGCACAACCTCAAAGTTGAACGCATGGCGCTAAAAGACTCGCTACACAAACAGCTCACGCGCCACCACGCACTTAAGATCGTATAGAAAAATCAATCCAAGACTTTATTCTAAGCCATGCATCACGCATGGCTTTTTGGTTTTATCACATCGCAAATCTAAGCTAATTCGGCTTCTTCAATTATGTTACTGTTTGCTTATTCAAAGGCGTTTGATAAGGAAGCAATCAGAGTGGTAATAAAAGAAGAGAATATACAATTCCAGCTCGTTTCAAATTCTGAATTCGAAGAACGGTTTACGTGTGTTAAACAAAGTCTTTTCATACACGTCGATAGTGTTTTCGGTTGGGATGACGACTTCCAACGCCAACGACTTTTAAACGATTACCATCCCTCTTGGTTTCATTGGGTATACCGAGGAAAAGAGAGGATTGGACTTGTGTGTTTTAAGCCTTATGACAACGCATACCATATTCATCTGCTGATCATTTCCCCTCAATACCAAGATCAATCTCTTGGTAAAAAAGTCATGTCACTCATCCACGAAAAAGCCCATCAAGAGCAACGAAACCAAGTCACTCTGTCGAGCTTTAGAAGTAACACCCGCGCCATTCGCTTTTATCAGTCACTTGGCTATCAGGTTATTGATGACAGTGATGAAGATTTTGTGGGGATGGCTCTCAACCTAGCTAACTCTAAGTCTCGCTAACCATAGAGAAAATACAGATAGCGAGTAGGTAGAGAGCGTTTACGTTAGCGCGCGCTTGAAATATCTAATTTCTCAATCAACGACGGAAAACCCCAACCGTTCTCGCCTTCGACCACAGGTTCTCCGGTCAAATACTCAAACAGCGTTGGTGCTAAAGATCCATTAGCTTCGATTTTCAATTTCTGAGAGTTATCGCCAATTGGCGCTCCCCAGAATCCGATGAAGGCATCTTTCTCTAAGTAATCCTCACCAGCATGACGCCCTGGTACCTTGGTGTTGTAGCCAATTCCTGCTTTAGGGAACAAGTTAACCGTGCCAGCCCTATCTTCAAGGTAGATATTAGCCAGTTGATTTACTGAATCTGGTCGAGGTGTTGGTAGCGTCAATGAAGTCCACTCAGCACTGCTACACCACGTTGTCACATCCGCCTTAACCGCTCGGTTAATACACTTTTCTACTAATTGAGAGTACTGTGAAAAATCAGCTTCGCTTGGTGATGCTAGGTATGGATTTAACCTTTGTGTATTAAGCAAAATCGGCGCTCGGTTGTCTTCCAATGACTCATAGAAAAGCTTGTCACCTTCACGTGTGATCAATTCATCGACCCGTTTTAAATCACGATTGCCAATCACACGAACAGCGCAGCGTTGTTGATCACATGTACTTTCTCTTACGACCATATAATCAAGACTTTCAGGCAAGCGTTGCGCTATCTGATTGATGATGTCGATATTCTGACCAGCTGTCGCCGCAATCGGAGACCACTGCGTGAGTTCTTGGTAAACTGGCTGCACCTGCCACCCGTGAGCCGAATTAAAGAAGTCCATCATGAAGTTACCACCAGCAGTAGAAGCAACCACAACATCCAACTCCTTCGAACTTGGGTAGCTTAGGGCATTGGTGATTTTAGGCCCTTCACCCTCGTCTGAAGATATCTTCTTAACCACTATTGGGTACTCTAGCTCTGCTTGTAAGCCTTCAAATACCTGCTTTTCGGGATTGAGCGCGTAGAACACCGGCGTTAAACCATGATCCCCTGCCATACCCCATAGCGTTTTATCGTAAACGCCGGCACTGCGGTAAGTCGCTTCAATCTGGCGAATCCAATAGTCCAGTCGGTTAAGCTCTCCCGTCGGCATCAGAATTTCGTCACTAAAAGGACCGGTAAAGTGTGCGAAGTGATCCGGCCATGGGTTATACACCAAGGTGTAGTCTGGCATCCCTTTTCCATCTAACTCGGCAAA
Organism: Vibrio sp. QJM3NY_21; assembly: GCF_057785975.1. Classification (NCBI taxonomy): domain Bacteria; kingdom Pseudomonadati; phylum Pseudomonadota; class Gammaproteobacteria; order Vibrionales; family Vibrionaceae; genus Vibrio; species Vibrio sp. QJM3NY_21. Next base: position 1,954,511 of record NZ_CM173514.1, on the reverse strand, counting down.
CTGAGTAATCAATTGTTTAACCTGAGCCTTCTTTGAAAACTTAGTGAAAAAATCAAAGCCAGATATAGTCTGATACGCTTCAATATCTTCAATCAAGGCTTGACGCTTTTCTTGCAAAACCACTTCGACTTCTGAACGTTCTTGAAGCTCTTTCACGCAGCGTTTCTCACCATAATCACGTAGTGACTCACCCAAACCTAGGTTTACTAACCCATCGTAAGTGGTGTGAGCATTCCAATCATATTGAGCATTGCAGTTCAGCGTTTTTAGGTAATCAAGGCGATCAAACATGGTCTGCACCTTGTTGTTTTCCATCAACACATCCAACTGCAGGGCATCATTACCAAAGAAGTAATACGCTCGGTCGATCTCTCGGTCAACAAAGTGGAAATTAGGAATACCCGTGCCACCTTGCCCCGATACTTTCGCGCCCGTTTTAATGATCGGTAGATTACGTACGCTGATCGTCGGAGTAGAAGAGATACCCACTCGGCTTATATTATTTCGATTCTCTTGATAGAGTTTTTTGAAGAACGGAAGATAATTCGGATCACGGTAGGTTTGTTCAGACAGAACCTCCATGAACCTCACCTGCTGTTGATGCTCAGGCTCAATCACCGTTTCTAGCTTAGGTTTGTATTGCGCTCGGTTTTTATGATTTTGGTAAGCAACAGAAATGAAAGGTGAATCTTCATCGACCAAGCCTTCGATCAACCCCTGCTGTAAACCATCGACAGTCACTTGGACCGCAAAACGTTTGTTCTGTTGGGATTCTAAGAACTGAATGAGCGCATCAGGCTGGTCACTGAACGCTTGCTGCATCCAATCATCGAGCGCTTCTGCACGTTCTTCTTTAAACACAAACTGTCGGTAGGCTTTCAGCAAGTTTAAGCGCACAAAATCAATAAGCGTGATGGTAAGAGCTTGTGCTTTGTTATTCGGCTTATCAGCGTTTTCTGGTTTACCATCTTCTGCAATCGCCAACATTGCAGACTTCATGTCGCCGTCATCCATTCCCAATGCCGCTTTATCGATCAAATCAACGATGATCGGTTGAATCTGAGCGATGATCGCTAGATCTTCAGGGCTATTGGTTAAGTAGGTGTAATTCGCAGGGAGCGTGTCCATATCCTGCCAAACACCAATTTCGAATAACGCATCGTAGATAACCACCATGTTGGCAATGAACTGTTCATCGATACGAATACCTTCATGATGTCCCGTTGCTTCAGTCGAGGTATCTGGCTCATGATGCTCTGAGGTTGGCTTATCTCCAACATGATAGAGGCTATGTTCAAAGCCCTTTAGCGCCTGCTTATCATAAACCGTCGACAAGTAAGATTTGAACACATCTTCACTGCCCAAGCCTGAATAGCGGTCGTAATAACTATAGAGAAAATAACCCAAAGGAATTGAGTACGTCGGGTTAGATAACTGAGCAACGACTCTGGCTTTTGTTTTGACATCTAAAGGGAGAGCGAGAATATACGCATCTAATGTAACGCCACCAATCGTGAAAAGAGCCGCATCACGAGTGAGTTTGGCAGAGTAACTTAGGCTTAAAAGCACCTGATTTTTCAACACTTCACTGGAGCTAAACACGCCACCAATGACGGGCGTTGTTGATATATCAGCGGCACTCGGAGCTGACGCAACCGCCAACGATAAGACACTGAATAAACTGGCGTAACTGCGAACGTGAGAATAAGAGCTCATCAAATTTCCTTTAGATCAACACACTTCTATAAATGCGACTTATTGTTTCAGTTTGCATTTATTAGTCAACCTATGAAAACGTTTGTTTTCTGATTCGAAGAGCTCTTATTGTTATGAAATGTTCATTCTTACTAATATCTCTACGACTTTACCGCATACCCAAAGCCCGAAAGCTTTCTAATGTTAGACGACAGCTATTCCCCTAATTAAACGCTCTGGCCACTCGCCCGTTACTGCTCAATTCGTAATGACCTATATAGGCTGGAATAAATACAGATTGTCCTTTAGTGAGGGTTAAGTGCTCGCCTTTCTGACTCATTAGCGTTAAATCATCATCTATTGCCATTAATATTTCAGCGCCGCTTGTGATGACTTCTTCTTGCTGAGGGCGATGAAAGATATTGAAATCAAAATCACTGACCGGGATATCATAGCTATCACATTGACCCAGTTTTGAGGGCGCTAACAACAAGCGTTCGAAGGGAATTGGCGTAAATGTTGTGCAGGCGACTAACTCAGCCACATCAATGTGCTTTGGCGTTAAACCAGCACGTAACACGTTGTCTGAATTCGCCATGATCTCGAGCCCAGTCCCCTTGATGTAAGCGTGCGGAGTGTTCGCATTCAAATACATCGCTTCACCCGGCTTTAGTGTGATCAAGTTAAGTAGCAGGACACAAAACAAACCGATATCGTTCGGGTACTGATGGCTAAGCTCAGTAACCAAGGCAAACTCAGCTTGATCTTGGTGAGCGGCTGCGTGAGTCAGAAGTTGCTCTAATGCTCGGTGTTTACGTTGATCATTCAGCGTTAACAGATCGCGGAAAAACGCTTCTAAACCAAGAGAATCAATATTGTTACCAAACTCTTCAACCAAGCCAGCCAGCTCACTCGAATCCAATTTTCTGAACAGACCTAATATTTCATCGAACTCTCGAAAGCCATTCATCGCTTGATATTCAGTGATCGCGTAAACCAATTCAGGTTTGTGGTTCGAGTCTTTGTAATTGCGATGCCCTGCGTTTAGGGGGATTCTTGCTTGCTCTTCTCTCGCAAAGCCAATTTCAGCTTGGCGCTTGTTTGGGTGAACCTGAACAGACAGCGCTTTTTCTGCTGCCAAGATCTTAAACAAGAACGGTAGCTCACCGAACTCCTGCGCAATATCAGTAGATAGATAAGCGGGTTTATTCTTGTTAATCAGCTCAGATAGAGGCACCAAATGTTGGTCAAGCTTGACCATTGAGCAGCCCTTCGGATGCGCTCCCATCCAGACTTCCGCTTGCGGCTCTTGTGACTCATTCTTAAAGCCAAACAGCTCACGTATCGAAGAAATACTCCCCCATGCATAATTTTGGATGGTGTTTTCCATTGGGAAAAATGAGTGTTCTGAGAAGTGGCTGAGTGACATGGCGTTTTCCATAGTGAGCCCTTTGAACATAATTCAGAGAGCTGATTTCTAATAACGTAAATAATTAGAAAGACTACAGAGAGCAGCTAGGACCCACATGAGATGAGGTCTTAGACGCAATAGGAAAAATTCTTAGAAACAGGTGAGATCGATGAAAAGCGTGAAAAGAGTCACATTTGAATATCACTAGTAGAAAGCGCTGAGAATAAGATAGCTGCTTGTATCGCACTGGTTACAGCAGCGATACAAGCAACAATACAAACACCAGCGACTATCTTGTTATCGGGAAGAGTCCTTAAAAGCCAGAGCGAACCTCTGCACTTTTCTGAGGCGATTGAGCTTGTAGGAAAGGCAGCAGCAGCAAGCCAATAACGGCTGCACAAGTAGAGATGGTAATGAAGAACCCACTCCAACCATAAGTTTCTAGAACAAGCGCTAATGGGTAACCAGAAAGTGCTGCACCCATGTAAGCAAACAAGCCAACAAAGCCTGTCGCCGCCCCAGCAGAGTCTTTGTGCGAGCATTCTGCCGCCGCCATGCCAATAAGCATTTGAGGACCAAAAACAAAAAATCCTACACAAAACAGCCCAGCAGCTTGAAACACAAAGTTGGTTAAAGGCATCAACCACAATGCAGAAACTGAAAGAAATATGCCGATGGCAAACAAGATGTTCATTGGACCGCGGTTACCACCAAACAGCCGATCCGAGCCCCACCCAGCCACAAGTGAACCAACGAAACCGCCAATCTCAAACAGAGACAAGGCAGCGTTGGCGTTTATCAAACTGTAATTGTGTTCTTCGGTGAGGTATAAGTTACCCCAGTCGTTAACTGCCGTTCTTACGATGTAAACCAGCACATAGCTAAAGGCGAGCAACCAAATGTACTTATTGCTGAACACATAAGTTTTCAAGATTTCTCGATAGCTTAACCCTTGCCCATGGCTCTCTTGCGCCAATTCTAGATGGTCACTGCGCCACTTCCCTACCGTCGGAAGTCCCATGGTGGTGGGCTTATCACGTAAGCGCCAACAAACGATAAGACCGATAAATACACCAATCACACCCGGCCAGATAAACCCAGCTCGCCAACTGAATTGCAGCGTTAGATAACCCACGAGAATAGGAATTAGCGCCCCACCAACGTTGTGTGCTGTATTCCATATAGCCCAGCGAAAGCCTCTTTCGGAGCGAGAATACCAAGTCGTCAATAACTTAGAACACGATGGCCAGCCCCAACCTTGAAACCATGCATTCAGTACCCAAAGCGAAATGAAAGCCGCTAACGAACTAGAAAAGCCAAACGCGATATTGATCAAGCCTGTTGCGATTAATCCAAGCCCCATAAAGTAGCGCGGGTTTGAACGATCCGATATCGTGCCTGAGATAAATTTCGATAAGCCATAAGAAAGATAAAAGAGCGTGCCAATTAAGCCGATATCGCCTTTGTCCAAGCCAAGGTCGGTGATCATGGCTGGCGCGGCATAATTAAAGGTTTTACGAGTGAAGTAAAAACCGGCATAGCCGACATACATTCCTATCATGATGTGAAGGCGCCAGTAGTGGTAACTCAGATTAATCTCATCATCAGTTAGAGCATCACTCTTTGACGTTGTTGAGCGCAGAAATCCAAACATATTCGTTCTCACACTTTAGGTAATGTAACGCTGATATTGGTGCCCGAAGAGGAACCATTAGCGTCGATTGTCATCTTGCCACCGAGCGCCTGAACACGCTCTTGCATACCACGAACACCCATTCCTTTGAGAAGGTCTTGCGCTGTAAAACCAACGCCATTGTCTGAAATCCGAAGATAAGCCTGATCATCTAGAATCAGTTCAATTCTGATTTCGCTCGCGTTGGCGTATTTGGAGGCATTGTTTAGAGATTCTTGGCACAGCCTGAAGATAGTGACCTTGAGCGTGTCACTCAAACACGAATAATCACCTTGCCAATTTAACTGAATATCAACGCCATGATCCGAAAACTCCATCTCTCGAATAAGCTGTTCCACGGAATCTTTTAGATCAAGATCGTCCAACATCTTAGGTCTTAGTTTTGTAAGTAGACGTTTGGTGGTGTCATAAACATTCAAAGACAATGACTCAATCGTCCCCGCACAACGAACACTCATTTCAGCGGTATCGACACGCTTAATAATGCTTGCTTGAGTGCGAATTGCGGTGATGTTTTGACCGATTTCATCGTGTAGCTCACGAGCAATGTCACGACGAACCGATTCTTCAGCCGTGATTAACTGACGTGAAAGATTTTGATTCCTGGAGAGCTCACTGCGCAATTTCGAATTGAGATCTTTTTGCTTTTGAACTGCAAGACCCAGCAATATACCAGTGATGGTTTGAGCGGAAAGAGATAAGAGTAAATCGGTAATTTCAAGTTTGGACGTTCCACTGTGGGCAGCAATCAGCGCAACACTGTTTAACAGGGTCGCGAGCAAAGCGCCTTGCCATCCGTAACGAACGGCTAGCAAGATAATAGGGATCGCCATACAAAATGGGGCGAAGCGCCTTAGTTCATCAGGCAAACTGGTTTGTATCAAAATACTGGCCACCAGCAACACACTGTATAAAGCGATGTGACGGATTTTGAACTCTACAACATTATGGATTAAGTAAGAGCTCAGTGGCGCCCACTTATTTTGGAATAGATAGTTCCAGACCAGATAACACATAGGCACCAGCATGAGCCCGCCAGTGATACTCACTAAGCCCACCATATACAAAACAGAAACATGAGAGCTCATCACAGCCACGTTGATCAATGCTGTAACCATGATCAAGCTCGCCATCACTAACAGGTGACGATTTTGGTCACCAAAGTAGTACCGCTTAGCAAGTAAAGTAACGGGAATACTTAATCCACTCGCAATTAATATGGTTAACCACTGTGGCTCATCGAGTAATAGGGCTAAAGCAATCGCGAGCCCCCACTCTGCAATATAGATAGCAGGCCAATAGTGAGTGCGAGTGTGCAGCGTCATTCCTAACCTGAGTGAGAATGGAAAAAGCAGAATGGCTAACTCAGGGTCATTAATGAAATAAAAGGCAATAACCCATAAACAAAACCATGCGCAGCCAGCCATAAAAACCCCACATAGGGAGGTGGCTAGATAGGAGCGCATTAGTACTGATCTTGAGTGAACAATTTGGCTAACTCAACGTTGTTCTTAACATTGAGTTTGTCCATGGCATTAGCACGGTGTACATGAACCGTTTTATGACTAACTCCTAACTCAACGGCGATAGATTTCACATCGAGCCCTGTTGCCAATAACTGGCACACTTCGCTTTCTCGACGGGTGAGTTGATTTAAAGAGGCTTTATTCTTCATTGGTGTCGCAAGCTTTATAGCGATATCGGGCGTGAGATAACAGCCACCATTTGCGCTCGTATGTACGGCTTGGATTAACTCATCTGGGCTGCAGCGCTTGCTGAGATAACCTTTGGCTCCTAACTCTAGTGACTTCTCAACCATCGCCGGAGAGTCATGTACGCTCAGCATGATACTGGCAATGCCTGATGGAATTTCTTCCAATAAGCTCAAGCCACTTTCATCCTGCATTGAAATATCCAAGATAACGACATCAGGGTGACAACTTGGCAATCCGAGGCGCGCTTCTGCCGCAGAGTTGAATTCACCCACGACCGTAATATCAGTTTCAAGACTGAGTAATTGAGCAAAGCCCGAACGAACAATGACGTGGTCATCAACAAGCGCAACATTAATCATGATATTAACCAAAATTAGGAGTAAGAAAGAAAAATAGCCCCGACAGGAGCTATTTAATATTAAGTTTATTGATAGAGATGATACTGAATCGAACTAGCGATTGGTATGATCTCACGTGCTTTAATCAAATAAAGCACGTGAGACTAACTACCCGAAACTCTATTTACGAAAACTCGCTAGGCGTTTTGAGCCGCTAGGTGCATCTTCTTCGCGTGACGAATCTTCTTCTCTTCCGCAACCGCAACGAATAGCAGCAAAACAATACAAATAGCAGCAGATGTATCCAATGCTGCGAATGTGCCTTTCCAACCCGTTAAGCCGAAAATAGGTGTGCCATCCGCAATCATACCGAGGCCAAGTTTGGCAAAGCTGTCACCAATTAGGTAAGCAAATGTACCTTTCACGCCGTCAGCAACACTGATTGCTTTCTTAGGTACAAAACCTACCGCAGCAACACCAATCAACAGTTGAGGACCGAACACTAGGAAGCCAAGTACGAACAGTGACGCTAGGTACATGAACTCGCTCGTTGCATTTTGGTAGAACTCTAGAGAGACAATAATCAGTCCAAGCGATACACAAGCAACTAAAGCACGGCGTCCGTTCGCAAGGTCTGATAAATAACCCCACATCAATGTGCCAACCAGTGCTCCGACTTCAAAAAGAGTAAAGCCTGAAATCGCCGTTTCTTTTGATAGACCTAGCTCTTGATACGCGTAAACGGTAGACCATTGATCGATACCGATACGAACAATGTATAAAAAGATATTCGCGAAGCAGAGCAACCAGATCACTTTGTTTTTTAGAATGTATTCAACAAAGATCTCTTTCTTGGTCATTTGATTTTCTTCAGCGATAGTATCTTCTTCGCTAATTTCTTCATCAAACAACTCTTCAACCGTACCTAGACCGTATGCTTCTGGAGAATCATTACCAAAACGCATCCCAATAAAGCCGACCACAATCGCGATGATAGATGGGAAAACGAACATACCAATAACGTTGCCATCAAATAGGTAGTTCGCACCAAACAGAGCAACACCAGCAGCACCCGCACCACCCACGTTGTGCGACATATTCCAAAGACCTAAATACGAACCACGCTTGTTACGAGGCGTCCATTTAGTGATCGTTGAATAACTTGAAGGGCCACCCGTACTTTGGAAGAAACCACTCAATGCGTAGAAGGCAACCATCATGAATAAGCTAGCGCTGCCGCCACCCATACTGAAGCTGAAGCCCAACATGGCAATACCCGAAAGGACAAGCATGAAGGGCAGGAACTGCTTGGTATTTTTACCATCGGCGTAATAAGAAACGACGGTTTTACCGATACCATAAGTGATTGAGAAACCAAGACCGATAAGACCTAGATCCGTCATTGATAACCCATAAGTAGAAATCATGTCGTTTTGCGCGACATTGAAGTTCTTACGGATCAAATACATGGTTAGATAACCAATGAACACGACTAGGTAAGATTGTAGGAAGGGTTTAAACCACATTTTTCTTCTAGTTTCGACCGGAAGATCCAGTGTCGGTTTTCGAACCTGATCTAGGAACTTTAACATTGTGAACTCTCTTATTATTTATGAGGTCTGCACGGCATAATTGCGACCATGCATTCTTTGTTAGTTGACCGTGAAATAATAAAGAGTCTAAAAATCGACCGCATGAGAGAGGGTCTTAGAATAACTAAGAAAAATTCCTAGTTCAGAATTGGGAGTCAAGAAAGCGTGAACAGCATCACTTTGTTTACGGTCTGTTATGTATTGATATTACGATAACAAAAGTAACTCATTTCAAGGCTGATAAACTTTGTAAACGAACAGACACAAGTGAAACACTTCGCCTAAAAAAAGCGCCAGTGTCGATTCATCACCATCAAACTCCATGACATGATCAATACTGGCTCAACATTCATTCCTATTAAAATAGATTCAATAGGCTTGTTACGTGTTTTGCGCGAATCGTACTACAGTCGTTTACCGCTGCCGTCTTCCCACATCACTTCGCATTCATCCTTGATAGCCGCTTTCAATAGTTCGACTAGCGGAAAAGCTCGGCTACCGATATTAACAGGCGCTTCAACAACCTCTTCTTCACTGTCGTCATCAGCATTTTCTTGCTCTACCGGTTTGCTCTGCTCAGCAGCGATCGCAGCACGTAAGTTGTTTAGCGCTTGAGGAACCTCTGAAGCATCAATCGCTCCTGGGATCGCGCCACTATGTCCAAGCATCTTAATGAACTGAAGACCTACTTCACCAAACATCGTGACGCTAGCATGAGCCTTGCAACTAAAGGTAATTAACATAATGAGCCTCTATCAAATTTAGGTATCTATAAACATTTAGCTATCTACAAACTATGTTGAGTAAATCATTGGAAAGCAAGTGGATAATAACTAAATCGCTTTTGCCAACTCGAACCTTGATTATCCTCCCTCTCGGACAAGCTTGCGCCGTCAGTGATACGCATCACTATTTATTATCGGTTGGGCATTTTTAATATAAAACCTTGATAACAATCACACTAAATAGCCATCTAAGTATCCGCATAGCTTATTATTTAATCTACTATTAACTTCATTATCAAAATCTTTGGCACAAATCACATGAAAAGGCTGGTCGGCAGACATCTAGAAGAAATGGCGGACATACGATCCACCCGCAAGCAAAAGATTGTCCACTCCTTTTCACTGACTGCCGCTGCGTTATTCATTTTCTACACTTGGGCTTACTTCCAAGGCCAACATTACACACTATCGGTTTTCGAATTGTGTTTTGCACTGATCGCTATCTCCAATGCATTTTACGTAAGAAAAGTCATTCACCCTGAATATTCAGAATTGATTCTGAGTGGCGTTCTTCTGGTACAAGGGGTTATCCTATTCTTGTACAGTCACGCTATTCCCGACCGGATACTTTGGCTCTATCCGATTCTGGCAGCCGTCATTTTCATTAACGATTTCAGAATTGGCATTGTCTTCAGCACCTCATTTTGCCTATTTATCAGCATCTTAATTACGGCGATGCCCAACAACTTTTCTTTGCCATTTAACAGCACACACAGATTTATTCTTAGCCTGTTTACCATGAGTTTGGTGTGTCACACATCCGCTTATTACTACACAAAAGCCGTCAGTTACATCCAACGCCTGTATAAAGAAGGCATTGAAGATCTCGCCTACAGAGACCAACTTACCGGATTGGCAAACCGCTGGAGTTTTGAGCGCTGGGCGGTAGAAAAGCTTGCGACAGTGGATAGTGAGCGATCACTTACGGCATTGGTCTTTTTAGATATTGATGACTTTAAAGGCATTAACGACAGCTACGGGCACGACGTCGGAGACAGTGTCTTACAGCACTTTGCTAATCGCTTGAGCAACAACATCCGAACCAGAGACAGAAAAAGCCATGAATACGACTATTCGATTGCGCGCTTTGCTGGCGACGAGTTTGTTTTGATGCTCTACGATGTACCAACTCGTAAAGATCTAGACGGTATTTTAGATAGGATTTGTGGGTTATTCGAAAGTGGTTGCCAGACAAACGAGAGAATAAAGGAGTTGACGCTCAGTGTTGGGGTGTCTTTGTATCCGCAAGATGCTCAAGAATTACATGAACTGACGAGATGTGCTGATAAAGCGATGTATGTCGCTAAGCACTCAGGAAAAAACCGATACGCTTATTATCACGACAATCCAGTATCGACCTTGATAGAAGAACTACCGACGAATCTAACCTTCTCAGAATCGGATTCATCTGAGCTTGAAGATTGTCTTGAAGCAAAAGTCGAAGGGAACAATGTTACGCTGTTAAAAACGCGTCAACGTTAACCATTGACATCGCTTACTGCTAAGCGCGCTAACCTGCCATATACATAAGCCATAGGCTCACTAACCCGATCACAATGATCCATACGACTTGTCGTGTTCGGTTTGGGTTATTGCCTCTAGGTCTCACTACCGTTTTAAAAGCAGCTTGCTTAGCCGACTGAATAAACGGTGCTTCAATCTCACGTTTTTTCACGCGACGTTTAACCGCGCTGTTCGCAACCTCGGTAAAACGCTGCCCTTGCTCCGTTGTAAAGTCGTTATCAAAGCCCATCCGACCTTGCCTTTCGCCATGTTTTTGCTGTACTGCCATAGCGGCCTCCTTGGCGGTCTACTCTATATTGAGTATAGACATAATTTCATATTGTTACCTGTTCAAAATTATTGTTACCTGTTCAAAATTTTCGAATAAGTCACTCAACGCTATGCCATCTTCTTTTTAAATCGAATTACATAAACTACAGCTATTCAAGTTTATGAGGATTTCAAAATGACGAGTGTAAGAACAGTAGATCATGTGATTGCAGCACATGCTACCTCCGATGGTGATGGCGTCAAAATCCAAAGACTCGCTGGTTTCAATAACACGCGTTTCTCTCCATTTTTGATGATTGATGAACTTAAGTCGGATGAAAGCAAAGACTATGTTGGTGGCTTTCCTCCACACCCTCACCGTGGGATAGAAACGCTCACTTACATGCTCCAAGGTCACTTCCAACACAAAGACCACATGGGGAATATTGGAGAGCTACGCAGCGGTGGCGCACAGTGGATGGCCGCGGGTCGTGGTGTGATTCACAGTGAAATGCCGATGATGGAAGAAGGCGCATTGCACGGTTTTCAGATTTGGATAAACCAACCAGCAACACACAAAATGCGACCAGCGCAATACCATGATTTCCAGAGTGAAAGCATTGCTGAACATCAAGATGAGCAAAGCGGTTTATTACGTGTGATAGCCGGTGGATTTGAGCTGTATAACCAAACTAACGATGATTCAGAGGCTTTACGGGCGCAAGGTCCATTGCAGAAAACAGGTGTGCCATTAAGCGTTGCGGATTGGCGCTCTCATTCTGGGCAAAAAGTGACGTTAGGGACTAATGTTAATCACAATGCCATGACTTATGTGTACCGAGGCAGTATTAAGATCAACGACAAAGTGATCAAGCAAGGTCAGCTTGCCCTGTTAACAAAAGCTGAATTGTTGTCTTTAGAAAGCCTAGAAGATTCAGGTGTACTGATTTTTTCTGGTCAGCCGATTAATGAACCTGTTGTGCACTATGGTCCGTTCGTCATGAATTCAATGGAAGAGATTGAACAGACGATTCAGGATTACAACAACGGCGTATTTGAGACTTACTGATTTACAGATGTCTGTCTTTGAGCTTTTAGCTTTGAATTGAAGTTGAAGATTGAAGATTGAAGATTGAAGATTGAAGATTGAAGATATTTTGCAACGAACAACGATTTGGTCATCCATTTGATGACTGCAAAAACAAGTGACACTATCCACTGCCGGTTACTATCACTTATTTAACCACGCTCTTAGAGCGTGGTTTTTTTCTATTAAATCAGAGACCAACGATGCCCTAATTAAACGAATTTAGAGCGAGTTACAGGTACTCACATAGGTAAGCTGTCGCTTCTTTTACCTGTAGGTCGAATGAAGAATCACCCGCAACGTCAAAAGACTCACCAGATTGGTATGTCGTCCAGTCATCATCGCCAACACGCTTTACAATTAAAGCACCTTTAACAACGGTCATCTTCTCTGGAGCCGCGGTACCGAATGTGTATTCGCCAGCCGCCATCACACCAACACTCACATCAGCGCCAGCTTGGTTAAACGCTAACGACTTAACGCCACCATCAAAGTATGTATTTTCTTTAATCATTGTACTTCCTTGTTATCTTCAAATTGCAATTATTGGACTCAACGAATGAGCCTATGCGTAAATCTAGGTGATAATTGTTTTAACCAATTCGAGACTGTCCTACAAGAAATAAATACGCATAGCTTAGGCATTTATTGAATTCACTTTCATTGATAACGTAAATACCAAGGAATCAGGCAAAAAATCGCCAACGCAACCAAATTTATTGGAACATTCGATCCTGCTTCTAACTCTTATAACAATTTTTGCAAACTAAGGTTTTAGTTAATAGAATCTAAAATAATATCAGTGGGAAAATGAAGAGATAATGGCAAAAAAGTCGATCAAAAGCAGAGATTTATTTGCCAACTCGTTACTCTACAGCTTCCTATTAGCTGGTTTTATGATTGCCCTCACCGCGGGCTATTTTGCTTACCAAGCCCACCAACAATCTGTCAGCCCAAGTAATGTCTATGGCACATGGATAGAGATTGCAGCACCACCTTACAATACTGATACCCTGACACTTTCAGATAATGGTGTGATGATGAATCATCGCCTCATTGCTACCTCGTTTGATTTTGATGGCAAGATTGTCACGATTAGCACAGGCTCTGGAACCACCGTTTACACCATCAGTGGTACTTACGATTCTCCTCGCTTGAAGCGACTAGAGCCAAGCGTACCATCTCAGCAATTTATTAAAGAAGGCTACGAAGATACTGCAGCTGGTGATACCCACAGTGTTATGCAACAAAGACGCGCTTCCTTAGCTGAGCAATTCAAAAGATAATCCCCTTCTCAGTCTTCAGTCGTCTAAATAATAGTCTTCTCCGTAAAAAGTATTCTCCGCATCACTACTTTCATATTTACCTACCGATCTGCGCCGCTCACTCAACACACTTCGCTTTGTGATACTGCTTCAACTTGCGATATTTTCTTATCGTTTGTTGCATCTTTTCATAACTTCATGTCGTGGATTTTCACTTATGAGATTTTACTTCTGAAGGGTGTTTTATTTTATAAAACATGGACTCAGCCTCTCACTCATTAAGCAACAGAATTGTAACGAAATACTATTTTTTAGTTGTCCATCGAAAACGGATTTATTTTCAGTTATAAAATTAAAACTCTCTCGAATACTGACTGGGAAGCTCCTTCAAAACTGACTGGAGCCGTTTATGGGGCCATTTGGTTCTCGTAACCTTCAAGGAATGAGAGAAAAAGTATGATTCGTATTAATACCTGTGCGGCAAGCATTGCTCTAGCGCTATCTGGTACAGCATTAGCTGCTCCTACAGCACCTAGCATCGACATGTACGGTTCCAACAACCTGCAGTTTTCTAAAATTGAACTCGCGATGGAAACCACATCAGGCTACAACCAGATGGTTAAATATCACGACAAAGCAAAGGTCGACGTCAAGTTCAACCAATGGAGCGGAACGTCAGGAAGCACGTACAACATCTACTTCGATGGCGTTAAAGTGGCCACTGGCCCTATTACTGGCAGCCAAACTACAGCTTCATTCGAATACGGCCAAGGCGGCTTATTTCAGATGGAAATCGAAGCGTGTGACGAAACAGGCTGCGCCAAGAGTGCTCCTGCTCAGATCACGATTGCAGATACCGATGGTTCACACTTAGCGCCACTTGCAATGAATGTTGATCCGAACAACAAGTCATACAATACAGACCCAAGCACGGTAGTAGGTACTTACTTTGTTGAGTGGGGTATTTATGGTCGTGATTACACCGTTGATAACCTACCCGCTGACAACTTGACCCATATCCTTTATGGCTTCATCCCAATTTGTGGTCCTAATGAATCAGTAAAATCGGTAGGCGGCAACAGCTACAACGCACTCATGACAGCCTGTCAGGGTGTAAACGATTACGAAGTGGTGATTCATGACCCTTGGGCCGCTTTCCAAAAGAGTTTCCCGCAAGCTGGTCACGAATACAGCTCACCTATCAAGGGTAACTACGCAATGATGATGGCGCTAAAACAGCGCAATCCAGACTTGAAAATCATCCCATCAATTGGTGGTTGGACACTGTCTGACCCGTTCTTCGATTTCACGACTAAAGCCAACCGCGACACGTTCGTTGCATCGGTTAAGAAATTCCTCAACACATGGAAATTCTACGATGGTGTCGATATCGATTGGGAATTCCCTGGTGGAGGCGGTGCTGCTCCCGATCTTGGTGATCCTGTAAATGACGGCCCTGCTTACATTGCATTGATGGCAGAGCTGCGCGTTATGTTGGATGAGCTAGAAGCTGAGAACGGCCGTACTTACGAGCTAACATCAGCGATCGGTGTTGGTCACGATAAGATTGAAGACGTGAACTACGGCGATGCTATCCAATACATGGATTACATCTTCGCAATGACTTACGACTTCTACGGCGGTTGGAACAACGTCTTAGGTCACCAAACAGCACTAAACTGCGGTAACTTCATGCGTCCTGGTCAATGTGATGGCTCAGGACTTGATGAAAATGGCGAACAATACACTGGTCCAGCTTACACCACAGACAACGGCATCCAATTGCTGCTTGAGCAAGGCGTTCCTGCGAACAAACTTGTGGTTGGTACAGCGATGTACGGTCGTGGTTGGGAAGGCGTATTACCATCATCACTTTCAGATCCAAGCGATCCAATGACAGGCGTTGGTAATGGCAAACTGACCGGTAGCTCTGCACAAGGTGTATGGGAAGATGGCGTTATCGATTACAAAGGCATTAAGGCGAACATGCTTGGTGCAAACAACCAAGGCATCAACGGCTTTGAATATGGTTACGACGAAATGGCAGAAGCGCCTTACGTTTGGAACCGTACTTCGGGCAAGCTGATCACATTTGATGATGACCGCTCAGTAAAAGCAAAAGGCGCGTACGTTCGTAGCCTTGGCCTTGCGGGTCTATTCTCTTGGGAAATTGATGCAGATAACGGCGACATCCTCAACGCAATGCATGAAGGCCTAGCGGGCGGAACAACAGATCCTGTAAACCGTAAACCAACCGCAGCAGCGGGCGCAGACCAATCGGTTGAAGGCCCAGCTTCTGTTTCTCTAGACGGTAGCGCTTCAAAAGACAGCGACGGCACGATTGCGAGCTACGCTTGGGCACAAGTAAGCGGTGCAGCGGTCACGCTAGCCAACGCTAATACAGCAGTTGCAAGCTTCGATGTGGTTGAAGTCGTGCAACAAGAAGTACTAACGTTTAGCCTAACGGTAACTGATAACGAAGGCGCTACTGCAACTGACGCCGTTGTTGTAACAGTAACCCCTAAAGACACGGGTCCAGTCAATACAGCACCAGTTGCTGTGGTTACGGCTCCGGCTGAAGTTAATGCGGGTGATGTAGTCGTGGTTGATGCTTCGGCTTCGAGTGATGCTAACCAAGATACATTGACCTTCACGTGGGATGTGCCTGCTGGTATTGATGCTACGGTTCAAGGTGCTTCAGTGAGCTTTGTCGCGGCGGAATACACGCAAGATACGACGCTGAACTTCTCTGTAACGGTCAGCGATGGCACTGATACATCGGTAGCGGCTACTTCAGTGAACGTTCTTAAGAAAACCACAGGCGGCGGTACGTGTACTAACGCTTGGGATTCAAGTGCGGTCTATACTAGCGGCGACCAAGTAACTCAAGGCGGTAAGATTTGGGAAGCGAAATGGTGGACAACAGGTGAAGATCCAACAACGACAGGCCAATGGGGCGTGTGGAAAGAGATCGGCCCTGCAAACTGTGCAAGCTAAAAATAGGGTTTAGCTAAACGCTAACTAAGCGTCGACTAAACACCTAAAAGCAAGGCCAACCAGATAATGTCTGGTTGGCCTTTTTATTTATGTTTTCTGAGCTTTGGGCTTACGATCTTTTTATTGGCGTCCTACTGACTTGCGATCGTTGGACTTAGCCAATTAAGTTATCAAAGCTCTCGAATACTTGTGGACACTTCATCACTCGCCCGTGACCCTGTCCTTGAGTCGCAATCAAGGTAACGCGACCCATTTCATTAGCAGCACGCTGAGACACATCAAACTTAGTAAACTTGTCTTGCTCATCATGAACAATGATCGTCTGAGACTCACGAAGCGCTAGCTTTCCATATGGATCAACAGACTGAATTGGATAGTTAAACTGCTCCTCCACTTCACCCACGACCGCCTCAAACAGCTTCATTGAGTAACCAGAACGCGCAACGCTACCAAATAGGTTTTCTAGATAATCCAACACAGGTGCAATAAGCAACAAAGGTTTGTTTTCTAATTTAACGTGCTTACATTCCAACGCTGAAGCAGTACCCATGCTGTGACCGACTAAACCTGCCACTTCGCCAACCGAATCTAGAATCGCTTCTAAACCGTTCACAAACGCTGGGATATGCCCATGTACACCATCACTGCCACCATGGGCAGGATGATCGTAAGCCAAGGCCGTAAAACCTTTCGCGGCGATGTGTTCCATTAAAGGAAAGAATTGACTCGCGGTGCCAGACCAACCATGGGTCAGCACCCAAACGGGTCCCGTACCCAGAGAGTATGTCTTCAATACACCGTCACGACCTTTGATTTCACTTTTAATCAAACCTTTTGGATCGGCATTCTTTTGCTCGGTACGCATCGGAGTGAGCAGCAGTTTACGTGCCGTTTTCTTTGCATGACTCGGAGCTAAAATGTAGTGCAGATTGGTTGTAGCACCAATCAAGCTACGCTTGAAGCTGAATTTGTTCGATGTATTGAAATAGATTTTGTCACTCATGACCGTTCCTTGTATCGCCATCATTATTGGCGGATCGAGCTCGGCCCTAAAAATCGAACGACCGTGCTATTTGTTGATATAAAAAATGGCGCTACTGCGATTTATCATCGCTTACCACCACTTCTCTAAAATTTTGTTGTAAGCCTTACTTCAGCAAGACTCACATGATTTGCGAGTTAACCTGCTGTATGTATTAAACCGCTTTCCAACTGGCTACCAAGCGCTCGACACCACTCCAAAAATGAGTGTGGCTGGCTTGTTGACCTCGTAATGAGTAGAACAAGTTCGCACTTAAGTAGAGACCGTACAACTCGAAGGTTGCCTGTTTCGGGTCTAAATCGGCTCTGAATTGTTTGCTCTCAACCGCTTTTGCTACCTGAATCGTCAAGTAATCAATCCACACTGAAATGGTTTTCTGCAGTGCCTTCTGAATCACAGAGGTTTCGCTGCCTGCATCTTTCCAAGCATCAATAAACATGCAGCTGCCTTGGAACGAGTGGTTCCAGCCCAGCCAGTTATCGAGCAGTTGTTTCAGCTTGGCTTCAATATCACCGTCGCCCAACTCTCTCGCCGGAATGATGACTCTTTCAATGAATATGGCGTTGGAATATTCGAGTACAGAGAGTTGCAGGTTCTCTTTAGAGTTGAAGTGCGCAAACAATCCACTCTTAGACATACCACACTGCTTGGCTAATTCGCCAATCGTCAAACTTTCAAGACCATTCTCACTCGCAAGTGAAAATGCATGGCTCAAAATATACTCTTTGGTTATCTTTCCTTTGCTCATTATTCACCAATAATAAATCTGATGCTTTATTTTTAGCACGTTCGTACTTTTTTTCAAGTTTTTTACTTAACCCTTGGTATTCATTTTGTATTATCAAAGAATTGTGGAAAAATGCGACAGTATTCAAAGGAAATTGAAATCGACTAACAAAGGAAAAAGAATGAACACACTTTGGGAACAGTTTGCGTTTTCGGCGTCAGTAACAGGCCCTATCTGTTTAATGCTGTTTCTTGGTGTGATGCTCAAGCGAATCGGCTTGATCAATGATAATTTCATTGATGTCGCATCTAAGGTCGTATTTCAAGTCACCCTACCAGCAATGCTATTTCTTAGTATTGTTCAATCAAATCATAATTTTTCAGCCAGTAGCGCGTTAGTGGCGTTTGGCGTCATCGCTAACTTTGTCTTTTTCTTGTTTACGATTTTCTCGACCAAATTGGTATTCAAAAACTCGAAAGATCAAGGTGTGATTGTCCAGGGTGGATTCCGCGCTAATACCGCGATCATTGGCCTCGCCTATGTGGCTAATATCTATGGCAACCAAGGCGTGGCATTGGCGGCTATCTATGTCGCATCCCTAACCGTGCTGTATAACATTCAAGCCGTGATTGCACTGACACCCAAAGGCAAAGACACCGGCGCTAAAGCCATTAAAGTGATCGTCAAGTCCATCACCAAAAACCCGTTAATTATTGCTATTTTCTTAGCGGTCGTCTTCTATGCGCTTTCAATTCCGATTCCAAAAATGGTGGCTGACGCTGGGCAATACTTTGCCAATATGACATTACCTTTGGCCCTGCTCTGTACTGGCGGGTCGCTGGATATTAGCTCGCTCAAACAAGAAAAGTTGTCGACGTGGTTCGCCTCTAGCTACAAGTTAATTGCCTCACCGTTACTGATTACATTGGCTGCTGGGTACTTAGGGTTTGAAGGGCTCGATCTCGGGCTTATCTTCTTAATGAGCGCCGCGCCAACGGCAGCTGCAAGCTATGTTATGGCCCGTGCGATGGGTGGAAACTCCACATTGGCTGCCAATATTATCGCGTTAACCACTGTCGTTTCACTTATCACTTGCACCCTTGGTATATTCGCACTGACTGCAATGGATTTAATATAGCTGCGACAGGCTTCAAAAAATCAATATAAGCCTTAAATCAAAGGCCTCCACCTTTGATTTAGGACTAACGGATTCCACATAAAGACTGTTAGATTTTACGAAATTTTTCTTAGAGATCTGATATGTCTTCCGTTCAAAATATGCCTTCACAACGCATCGCCAGTATCGAGTTAGGCCGAGTGATTGCTATCTTGGCGATCATTGGTTTACACGGCCAAATGGCACTCACTTATTGGCAAATAGATGAAGTGCCTTGGATCGGTTATGTGCTCAACCAAACCGCTCGTTTTGCGGTACCTCTGTTCTTCCTGATTTCTGGCTATCTTATTCAGCCTAAGTTGGCCGCATCGCCTTGGACAACCTTCATTAACTACTCCAAACCACTGCTTAAGGCTTGGTTGGCATGGAGCATCATTTGCTTAGTGATGCCATTCAATCTCGCGAATGTAGAAGAGTTTGGCTATCTAGGTGAACGTGAAGGCTATTGGGGTTTCTTAATGAGCACTCCTCTTAACTCATTCTTAGAGGGAGGTCTGGTGCATTTGTGGTTCATTCCAGCCCTTGTTTGCGCAGTGTTGATCATCGCTTTATTGATTGAATTGAAACTCAACAAACTTCTATTACCGATCGCTATTGCACTCTATGGCTATGGTGTTTTGGCAGGAAGCTACGCAACGCTGACCGGATTGGAAGCACCCTTCTTCACGCGTAACGGCCCGTTCTTTGGCACATTAATGGTGACCTTAGGTTTCGTTATTCGTCAGAATCAATGGAAGGTGTCATCAACTAAAGCGTTGGGGTTATTAGCGTTAGGCATGTTGATTCACTTTGCTGAGGCGGCATGGCTCACCACGTTCGACGTCGGATTCAACATGAATGATTTCTTGTTTGGTACGGCTCTGTGGGGGATTGGTGTGTTTATGTGGCTTTTAGCTAATCCAAACATGGGTAACTACGCTTGGGTTCGCGCTATCTCGAATCGCATGCTAGGTATCTACGTTTGCCACCTTTTGATCATTATTGTGCTGTTCAACGTTTGTGGAGTCTTGGGTATCACGGAGCTCGGTAAAGACATCACCGTCTTCTTCGGCACCTTTATCCTGAGCTTTATGTTGGTTGCTGGTATCGAAAAAACACCATTACGACACGCGCTACTTCGCTAGGGCGTGTTGACCTTTCGCGGTTAAATTTTGTGCCTAAAACTATCCGCTAAATCAATTTTAAAGAGCCACAAAAAAGAAAGGCAAGATAACTTAATATCTTGCCTTTCTTTCATCATATTGGAACCGAGATTATCTCACTCGTGAGGTGCTATAGGAACGCCATCGCACCTTTACCGACCCCTTCATAAGCGACGATTTGTAGTGATTGGTTCTCTGCTAGGCTCGGCTCAACTTGATCCGCAATATAGCCTGCCAGTAATTCTACTGTGGTATCTGTCGGTAAAATTTCCGTCTCACTCTTAGCAATCGCTAGCTCAAATTCGCCTTGTGGTGCTGTGTAGCGGAAGCCATAGTGGCTTTCATCATTAACGCTTTGCGCGTGTTCACTCAGATTAAGTGATGAAATTGAAACTTGATCTTCTTTAGAGCCTAAGTAAATGTCTTCCCAGCGCTGAGCAAACGCCTGTTCGCGTTGTTCGTCACGCTGACCATCAACCAAGATTTCGACTGGAGAACGGTGACCATGTGCGATGCGTTGGCAGTTGCCATCATGCTTTTTCAAACCATGGGTATAGTGGTAAAACGCGCCATTAATGTTCTCATGACGAAGGGTGATCTCTAACCCAGTGACGTTACTTGGTAGGTTATCGCGAAGAATATGGTAAACGTGTGCGGTCACGCTCTCGATGGTGATCGCCTCTGCATCAATAAGACAGTACGCTTCGTCAGGGCAATGTAGGTGGAGGCTCTTGTCACCACGCAACACATCAACCTGAGAATAGCCCGCTTTGCTCGCTTGAAGAACAACTGCAGCGCTTTGCATCGGCAGCAGTAAGCGGTGATCAACGTGCTCATCAACGAGGTGTTTGATCTGCTTTTTGACCTTGCTAAAATCCAGCACCATGCTCATTTCATTAAGTTCACCAGACATGGTGACATCTAAAATCCAACTATCTCCTACGACCCCTCTATGTTCACAGATGTATGAAGAATCGATAACGGTAAGGTCTCTTACAAATAGGTTCAAGTTGAACTCCTTAATACTTTAATGAGATACGGGAGGCTGAATAATGTCCAGCAGGCACTTCGTCTCATTGGTGTCTAGATAAAATAGGACGAGCAGGATGTTACGACAAGCTTAAAAAGTCCACCTTTTTAGACCCTCTTTTGAGAAAAGAACAAACTCTGCACAATTTCCGCTAAAACATAGACCAGCCCGATGCGAATAGCCATATATTGGGTAAGGTTGCCGAGCGTTTCACGATACATTTTGCTTTAGCCAAAGGCGCGGTGACACCCCAGCAACATGCTGAAAAGCGCGTGAAAACCCCGAATAGCTGCTGTAACCCACTTCATCAGCAACCCAGTTGATGGGCTTATTTTGCAATAAGAGGGATTGAGCCACTGAGACTCGCCACTTTTGTACATAGTCACCTGGGGTTTCACCCACTTCACGCTTGAACGCTTCTATAAACTGAGTTCGAGACATCGCTGCCAATGAAGCCATTTGCTCTATCGAAAAGTGGCGAGCAGGCATTAGGTGAATCGCAGTAACGACCGGAGCAAGCCGCGGATGAGCAAGTGCAGAAAATACGCCTTGATCGATCTGCTGTTGTTCAATGAGATGGCGGAAAATCAAAGCCATCAAGGCGTCACTCAACTTGTCCATTAGATATTGTTGCCCCGATGAATCTTGACTCGACTCTCGAAATAACACCTCTATCACTGGCATTAAGTTAGGTGCATCCGCAAACGGAATTACTATCACGTCAGGCAGAGCAGACAATAAAGGATTCATCTGCCCTGAACGATATTCGACATTCGCACACACGACCTCAGCACCGTCTCCCACACCTTCTATCACATGTGGTGTGCTATTCGGCAGGTAAACAATGCAGGGCTGTGCCAGTTGCCTGTACTCCGTGTGCGCGCTAGACAAGGTCAACTCACCCGCGCTCAATACATGAAGATGCCCTTCTTTACCCTGTTGCGGCTTAAATGACGACACTCCGCACAAATTGCCAGAATAGAAAACACCGGTACGTATCGAGAAGTGTTCCATTAGTTGTGAAAGCAGATCCATGCATCCTCCGAACGATTCGCTTACTTTTAAGTTCTTTTGTCCCTCTATAGACCGGACGAGTGGGCTAAATTATTTCAAACAAGATAACCAACACTGACAAGGAACTTGATATGTCACACATGAAATCGACCAGTCAAAAAATCACTCTATTGGCCGCGTTACTAGGAACCAGCTTTTCACTGATGGCAGCAGACATCGACATGAGCGTTGATAGCAATGACATCGCGATCAAAGGCTATGACCCAGTGGCTTACTTTACTGATGCTGGTGCCGTTCAAGGTTCATCAGAATTCACTGCTACTTATAAGAACGCTATTTATCAGTTCGCAAACAGTGACAACCGAGATCAGTTCCGCACCAACCCTGAAGCTTATGCGCCTCAATACGGTGGCTATTGTGCCTTTGGTGTGGCTATGGGTAAGAAATTTGAGACCGACCCTAACGCTTGGAAAGTCGAAGATGGAAAGTTGTATCTGAACTTAGACAAATCAGTACAAAAACGATGGTTGGAAGATACGCAAGAGTTCATCCAAGACGCCAACAGCAACTGGACGACGATCAAAACCGTAGAAGCCTATAAGCTTTAGTCTATAAGCTTTAACCTACAAGTTTTAGCCTAGTAACTTTAACCTTTATCCATTGCCCATTAATAAAAACGGAAGCGACCGAATGCTTCCGTTTTCATTTCGACGTTCCAAATATTAATAAGCCTCCAGCTATTGGCATCACCACAATAAATAGCGATGCGCAGCTCAAATCAGGAAAAACCCGTCAGCCTTTAGCACGAATCAAGCCCATTTCTATTCTATACTCCTAGAAGATAAGCTTTTCTTTTAATGGAAGAATAATGATATTACCTAGGATTTTTGCACTCGGACTTTGCGCCTTATCAACACTGACTTATGCCAACCCGTGGCAGTTCGTCAAAAGTGAAGATGGCATCATCATTGATAAGAGACCTCACACTGAAGGCTTGGTAGAGATACGAGCACAAATGCAAACGCCCACCACTTATTCTGGTTTTTTACTGTTATTGGAAGACAGCGAGAACGTGCCAAACTGGATAGATAACGTATCGGAAAGTCGTGTCTTGATGCAGATATCTGAGGATGAAAATATCGTCTATACCCAATTCAAAGCGCCATGGCCTGCTAGAGATCGCGATATGGTGACTTACTCAAAATACAGCATTGAGGATGGCCAGTTTGTCTTGTCGATTAAAGATGCATCTAACTATTTGGCGAAAGAGTCGGGGTACATTCGAATTTACGATGTGGACGCACTTTGGACACTGCAACCGCTCACCAACGGCAATACCTACATTACCTACACCGCGTATGCGAACGCAGGTGGCATCTTGCCAAATTGGTTGATGAATAAGTTATCGATTGGCAGTGCACTGAGCACGTTTAAAGGGCTAAAAGAACAATTACCAAAGTACCAAGACCAACAGCACCCTAACCTGCCAAGCGAGTCTCGATAGCTATACAGATAATTCCAGTCGCTAACCATAAAAGCTAGATAGGCTATGGTCTTCTGGCTAGATCGCGAGCCAAGATAAGTGCTAAACCAAACACCTGAAGAAACAGGGCGATGTTCTTGTAGAAAGCCATTTTCTCATCGAGTCTTTGGATTAACTCAACCAAGGTCAGATTATCCAAATAGTAGTCATCGATTCGTGCTCGTTGCGATTCTTGGGCACTGTTTATCAGCATCATAAGCTTAGGTAAATTAGCCAACGAGATGGCTGGCACCTCATCACTCACCCAACTCCGGAGTTGGCCGCGAAGCGCTTCATTAAGAACAGTGGCAGGTTGAGCGGTTTCTGGGGATAGCTTATCAAGGTGAATCAGAATCGCTTCACGCTTACGCTCTAAGGTTTCGATCGTGTTCCAGGCCAGTTGTATTGAGTACACATTGCCGTATTTACGATCGTTGTATTCCGCTTTCTCCGCTTCAATTTTGTCTAACACCAAACTCGACATGACAATCGCCATGACGTTCAGTATGAGACCTGCAAGGACAATCGCCCAAGCAGGAGGAAGGCGCAATGCCATAATGCTCCCTAGAACATTTTATCAAAAGGTAGGTAAGCTAAGTTTAGGACAATCAAAGAGATCATGCAGATAAGCGTTAACACCATACCCACTTTTCTGCCTTTGAAATTCTTCGCTAAGATCCCTTTCGCGTGAATCACTCGCCCCAGAATAAACGCCACACCAATGACATGAATAAGCCACACACCAGCCCCATTCACCTCTAGCAACCCCATCAAAATCACCGTGATTGGGATGTAATCCATTGCGTTACTTTGTGCCGATCGAGCTATCTGTAACGACTCAACACCACCATCGGCATGAGCAACAAGATTGATTCGTCTTTGCTTAATAACTTCGATCGCTAACCAGATCATTACTACCGTAAGCAAGGCTGCGTATAGTGCTGTAACCATTATATTTCCCTATTACTTGGTGTTTATTCATCATCCATTACCCATCAATTCATTGATGCGGTCAACGCAAAATGATAGTCGAGCCCGAAAGTTTGTAAGAGATCTCTCACACCGAACGTAAGAGATCACAATCAAGCTTCGCAGAAAATTCCTAAAATACAAACCCAACCCCTTGTTTTGTATGAATCCACGCATATTTATTTCGGTTAGTGAGTACATTTATTTCTTGAGGTGGATTGTGAGTAAAGCCTCTGCAGTGTTTAATACACATGTCGACAGGGAGTTGGCAGGAACAGGAAAAAGCCTAACGGATTAGGTATCTTCAGGATGAAGATTTGATGACTTAGGATGAGTTATCAGCAAGGAAGTTTTGCTCTAGGATAGAGTCGCTTGTCAGGATGATGAGTTAGCAAGGACACCGCTAGGAAGGCGATGAATTGGATAGGTTAAAGGATTTAGCCACGTCAAGGAATGATGCAGGGAGCACCAGTTACCTATTGAAAGATAAGTAACGCGCAGTAGCAGGATGGCTACGAAAAGAATAGACCCCGTTTGGTGAAAGCCAAACGGGGTTTCCTTTTTTGTAACGTCTAAAAGCTGTTAGCAGCTAACCGTTAATAGTAGCTAACCGTTAAAAGGCACGTTACAAAATAATGTTCATCAAGAACATTGCACCAAAGGCATTCAATACCGAAATCGCGATCATCACCGGGATATAACGACCTTCAGTACCAATTGGTCCCATAATACGACCCATGTATTGCACCTGAGAGCCCATCAAGTAGATAGCTGGCGCCAAGATAGCGATATGGTTGCCGTTCAGGATGCCTTGGTCAAACAGCGTGATAACCACACCCACAGCACCGCCCATCGACATCCAAGCGCCAATCAATACTGCTGCCGCTTCACCAGGTAAACCAAATACCGCCATGATTGGAGCAAATACACTGCCCATCAAATCCAGCGCACCGGTGATCTGCAATGCCTTGATGATCACAAACGCCATCAGAACATTCGGTACCGTAGAGGTAGTCGCAATAACCCAGCCTTTCTTAGCACCTTCAACGAAAATATCAGTAACCATTGGTTTCTTTGCTTTAACTTCGCTCATTATGCTACTTCCTCTTCCAGTTTTTGTTCTTTGTCTGATTTTGGTTTGTCTTCTCTGCCTTCAGTAATGTTGAGGTAAATACGGAACAGGTTCGCACCGACAAACTTGAAGATGAACATCACAGCCACAGCCAAACCAATTGACGATGTTACCGCTAAAGAACCATCCATCGCCGTTAGAGTGAACAGAACCGCACCTGAAGAGAAAAAGTTAACGATCGCCGCGCCCGCCGTAAACTGGAACATGGTGAAGACATCGGTTTCACGCTTAGTCAGATGCCCTTCATCTTTCAGTTGCCTGGTCATCGCTGCACCTGCATCGGTACTTTGCAAAGAAGCAATCAGTGCCAAGCCTGAGTTACCCGGAATACCCATTAGAGGGCGAAGCAGCGGTGTCAGTAGTTTACGAGCCGCGTCCAGTGCACCGTAGTGCTCAAGTACGTTGATCATACCCAGTGCAAACATCACGGTCGGAATAAGTGTCAAAGCAAAAATGAAACCGTCGCGAGCACCACTACCGCCTTTACCACGCAGTGACGTCGTTGCCGCTTGGATACCATCGGCCGTTTCACTTACATCGTAAGCGACCTTACCGAATGAACCGTTGAGCGTTGTAAAATCGAGCACTCCATACCATTCATTGGACTGCATTAAGCCTGAAAAGAACACAATCGCGAATGCGAGTGCGATATAGCTGCCGATCGTGACTTTACGATCGGTTTTAGTTGGATTAGTCATAAGGACCTCTATACATCTCGTTTATGTGGAACAGAACACGTATAGATAGTGCAAACTAATGAGCAATAGGTTAATGACCAAAATCAAATAGCGTATCGGTTTGAACAAAAGAACCACAGCAACATATAAAACTGTGATTTAGATTTAAAAGCAGAGGTATACGCTAAAATAATTAGAATATTTCACATACAAAACTAAACAAAATTCGCTTCAACAGCGCAACCAAAAACGCACACAATCACCACACAAATAAGGTTTCAAATGACAGGTTTTTACCTAGTCTGATCTCTGATAATGATGTAAGTGATCTCTTACATGCTTTTTCTGTTCAATTTTAATTCGATTATAATACAGCGGCTTAAATCGTGGTTACGCATTCTAAAATGCAATCGTTTACCTATTATTGGTTGAGTTTTGAACCATGGCTAAACCGTGAGCCATTTTATAAAGAATTTGAGCTTAATCCGAAATTTCAGCCCTCAGAGGTGCTATAGACTTCGCGCTGCCAATATCGAAGGAGAACGGTGGTGATGATGATGGAAATGAGAACGCTTAAATATCAAGTAATGGGCAAAGGCATGTGGATCACTGCAACAGTATCTCGCGCAGTAGCGGACAAACTTGCGCTGGAATATCAATCCTACGGCTGGCCTGTTGAAGTATGTGCCGCAGAACAAACACTAACGTTTGATCTCAATGCTGCATAATATTGGCAATGGCGAATAAGCTCTATCGGTAATAAACCCGGTAGGGCTTTTTCCCTAACCTCTATTTTCTCTATTTCTCTATGATTGACGAGTTACCGATGATCGACCGTTTTCCTATGAACGATGGGTTCCTATAATCGACGGCTTTCACTGTGACCTCACGTTTTCACCCAATCTACTGTTTTCTATATAATCTATTGAATTATTAAGATATCTATCACACTGCACATGGTTATTTAGGTCTACGCTTTTACCCGTGTTAATAACTTATTAACTTCGGAGCGTAATCCATGTTAGGTATCCAGCTTTCTGCTGTTCTCTCTTTATTATTTTTTTCTACGGTAGCAGGCGCTGCCACTTCTCAGTTGGGAGAGCCGCTCAAACTAACCAGTTCATTTGCTGGCTACCTATCGCTGACCATTTTCGTTGTCGCCTACATCGTGGTGATGATGGAAGAATACCTAAAACTCCGAAAATCCAAGCCGGTTCTACTTGCGGCGGGCCTGATCTGGATAATCATTGGTTTTACCTACCAAGAACACAACCTTGTTGAAGTCGCCAAACAAGCACTCGAACACAACCTGCTGGAATATGCCGAGCTATTACTCTTTCTGCTCGTCGCCATGACATACATTAGCGCCATGGAAGAGAGAAGACTGTTTGATGCGCTGCAAGCGTGGATGGTAGGCAAAGGCTTCAATTTCCGCTCTCTGTTCTGGATAACCGGTATTCTAGCCTTCTTTATCTCGCCTATTGCCGACAACCTTACGACAGCTCTATTGATGTGTGCCGTGGTTCTCAAGGTTGCTGGTTCTAACCCTAAATTCGTTAACCTCGCTTGTGTGAATATCGTGATAGCCGCCAATGCTGGCGGCGCGTTCAGTCCATTCGGCGACATCACAACGCTAATGGTGTGGCAGGCTGGTTATGTGAGTTTTAGTGAGTTCATTCCTTTGTTTATTCCTTCGGTGATGAATTACCTCGTCCCTGCGTTGATCATGTCTTATTTTGTACCCACGACTCAGCCCGACACGGTTCATCAACACGTTGAATTAAAACGTGGTGCAAGACGAATCGTCTTCTTGTTCATCATGACAATAGCGACCGCGGTTGCTTTCCATGCCGTACTCCACTTCCCTCCTGTGATGGGGATGATGATGGGGCTCGCCTACCTTCAGTTCTTTGGTTATTACTTACGTAAGACTTTACCCAACTCACTCGCGAAGAAAAAAGCGGTGGCGATCGCCAATAACGATGAAGGCGCCCTGAAACGACTCGGTTCTGTTGTGCCATTCGATGTATTTCGAAGAGTGTCGCATGCCGAATGGGACACGTTGCTGTTCTTCTACGGCGTCGTAATGTGTGTCGGTGGCTTGAGTTTACTTGGATACTTGGAATTAGCCTCAGGCGTGATGTATAGCCAATGGGATCCAATTTGGGCCAACGTCATGGTGGGGATCTTATCGGCTATTGTCGATAACATTCCGGTGATGTTTGCCGTGTTATCCATGGAACCCCAAATGTCGATGGGCAACTGGCTACTGATCACCTTAACCGCGGGCGTCGGTGGTAGTTTGTTGTCAATTGGTAGTGCGGCAGGTGTGGCGTTAATGGGCGCGGCGCATGGCAAATACACCTTCTTTGGCCACTTGAAATGGATGCCAGTGATCATGATTGGCTATGCCGTCAGTATCGCTGCTCACCTATGGCTGAATGGCGATCTTTTCTAGTAAAACGCTCTAATGCATATCAGCTAGAGGCTTCTCAACGCGTGTCCAGACGTTACTTAACTGCATCGCTGGACACTGGTTGCAGGTTAACACTGCACCCTCGTGTTGAATTCGCATCACTAGCCCGGAGTCAGATCGGCGGTTCGCTGAATTCAACTCAATATTGATTAAGTCATCTTCAACACGATAAGTTCGAGTAACAGACTTATCCGTTGTTTGATAAGTCACTTGCCCAGATTCAAAAAGCAAGTAACTGTCATTGTCAGCGTTCTCATACATGCCCTTAAACAGAACAAGTTGTGGTACTTCGAAGGGTCGACTGGTGTCGGTTAAACAACCGGTCAGCAATAGTGCGCTACTGCAGCAGAGTATAAGTGAATGATGGCTATTCATTTGGGCATCCTTGCCTAGAGAACATGGTTAAAGGATATGCAACCAAACAAGTATTTTCCAGCAAGTGGCAGTTTTATTGCAAAGTCACACTTTAAGAACCCTTAACGTTCACCAATAATTGATACGCAATTTTCAACAAACATTCCGAAAAAGACTCTTTAATCTTCTTCTCTTCCCTCAATAACTAACAAGCGTTGTTTGCGTTCTACGCCACCCGCATACCCGGTCAGCTTGCCATTTTTACCAATAACTCGATGGCACGGCACAATCACTGACACTGGATTTTTACCATTCGCTAAACCCACGGCTCGAACGGCCTTTGGGTTACCAATCGCATCAGCCAGTTGTGCATAGCTCCATGTTTCTCCATAAGGAATAGTCATGAGCGCTTGCCAAACCGATTGCTGAAATGGCGTGCCCTTTGCGGCGATCGGTACAGAAAACTGGATTGCTTCACCAGAAAAATAACGGTTGAGCTGGTCGGCGACCAATTCAAAGATCGGAAAGCTAGCATCTTGAACGCCTAACTGTTCTGGCTTGGTGGTGTATGTTTCAAACCAAAGGCCGAGCAGCCCTTCTTCGTTCGCCTGTAACGTCACGGTTCCCAATGGGCTCTCATAATAAGTAAATCGGTGAGTCATAATCTCTCCTAGCCTGCTACTGCAGATGTTTGTGGATTACTGATGTTTGTAGATTGTTCTTTCTACTAAGACTGATTCCAACAGTGGAACGTGGCGTAACTACCCCAAGGCGAAACACTCTCTGTGTTGATGGCGGGGCGATGCTCAATGAACTTCTTCACCACCAAATCGCCTACCAACAGGTGGTTAGGTTCACTTAACCCGCGAAGCAGCGCGTATTGAATCGTCCAAGGCCCAATGCCCTTTAGCTCAATCCATTTGGAAGGGTGCTCTGCTTCATTGTCGACCATGTATTCAGCAAAACGCTTTAAGGTCTCTTTGCGGCTTCCCGGCATTCTTAAGAAACTGACATCAGCCTCCGCTATCTGTTTAGGTGTCGGGAAGCTGACCTTCTCATGTGCATCAGAAAGCTCTTTGACCAACAAGTTAAGCTGCCCAATCGCCGCGGTTACTGAAACTTGCTGCCCTAGAATCGCTCTTACTCCGGCTTCCCAAGCACTCCACACGCCAGGAATGCGGATGCCACTCTTAGCCACTAAGTTGGGGTCAATGGTTGTAAAGAAGGCCTCAACCTTGGCAATATCGACATCAAGGTCGAACATGCGTCGAATGTTCGCAATCAAGCTTCTTAACTGGCTTATATCGTCCAACTCAAATTCAATATCTAAGCGGTTCTCTTTAGCCAAAGTGGCCTTGAACCAACCCTTTGACCCATTAACATTCACTGTGCGCTTGTAATAGTCTTCGCCAACGTCTTCTAAGCCCTCAATCATTCTTCGTCGATAGAAACCCAGTAAATGCTTCCAGTCTAATGGGCCGTGAAAGACTAGCTGAATATGATTGCTCAGGTTTTCACTTAACTTTGTTCGTCGGATTTGGCTTGGCGAGAGCTGAAGCTCTTTTAGAAAGGCATCATTGAAACGGCGCGTGCTATTGAAGCCACTTGCAAAGCCAACATCGGTAATGCTCATGCTACTAGTGTGCAGCAACTGCTTGGCAAACATCAATTGGCTATAAAGGCTATATTGCTTCGGCGACACCCCAATATAATTATCGAATAAGGTTCGTAAATAGCGGTCTGAAATACCTAATCGTGTGGCAAGGTCGACGATTGATCCTGAGTTCAGCGCACCATGATCAATCAACTGTAAAGCACGCAAGAAAGTCGTTTCAACACCTTTCCAAGCCGGAGAAAAAGGTGCGCTGTCTGGCCGGCAACGTAAGCATGGGCGATATCCAGCCTTCAAGGCTTGAGCTTGATGAGAAAAATACTCGACATTTTCTTCTTTGGGCGGGCTTGCTGGGCAAATCGGACGACAAAAAATTCCGGTGGTTTTTACCGCTGTAAAAAACATTCCGTCAAAGCGAGCGTCTCGCGCATATCGAGCCAAATGGCACTGCTCACTCGTTAACGTACTGTTGTGATGAATATTTCTCGACATGCTGTGCTCTTCCCATTTGCCATAACTTTTACTCCGATACCTAAAAGTTTACCGTGAACTGTCATTGTCGCTAGCCACTTTCGGAACTGAAGGTTAGATAAATCACAAAAAAGGGTTTTCTTTTTACGCAATTCGACTAAATTTAACCTTGAGAAGAAACTCTTCTCACAACGTCAACGATAGGTACTTAGCACACTAAGATGCAGAGACCTGTCGAATATAAAAAGGAAAAGGCTATGGTTCTTCACACGTGTCGTATTGTTTTATCAAACCAACAGGTTCTCACCAGTCAATCAGTCGAGCAGTCTCTCAGCTTTCTTGAAGACGAAGCGAGTAAGGGGATTTCTAAAATTGAGATTGACGCTACCGATGGAAATCAAATCCATTCATACCTGTCACACTCTCTTGAAGAGTCCATTGAGAATCTAATGAATCTCTAGAATTTTCGAAGAATAGTGCTTTGAAGTGATAGGGCTTTTAAAAAAGGTTACGCATACCAGGCTTAAACGGTTTTATCCGAGTTAGGGTTATCTCCTGATTTGGAAAAGAAAATCATCTCTGGTTTAAAACAAAAATGGCTCCTAACTATACAATTAGTTAGGAGCCATTTTTTATTGAATCTAATCAACAAAGCCGTTGCTTACCGCGAATGCCGCTACTCTGGTGCTTGTTCAGCGGCTTGTTGCAACGTATAAGCGGTCGATGGATCAATTTCGTTAACCAACTTCTCGACCTGCATGATCGCATCAACCGAGGTGCTGCTTTTGCGATAGCTCAGATAAATCGGACGATACCAATCTTCTACCCCTTTCACCTTATGCAGCTGACCCGAATCGATAAAAGGTTCAACCATAGAAACAGGTAAATACGCACTGCCACCTTTCTCTAAGATGAAATCGAGGGCAATACGAGCCGTAGAGGTACGTAAATACGGAGCTGGAACTTTAGGGTGACGTTCTGCGTGTTCTGAACCGAAGCGCGTTCCCCAATCGACATACACATACTTATGTTGGAACACAGATTCCAGATCATCTTGCTGCGTTGATACCAGCACCAAAACCAAATCAGCGACTTTTTTACAGTTCAGCTCTTCCGCTTTAATTTGATCGAAGGCGAAAGCCATATCTAAGGTTCGCTCTAGCAAATTACGGTTCAGTTGCTCGCGCCCCATCACCTCAGCCATGAAGCCATAACCACCAAAAGAATCGGTCACTACGCTTAAACAGTTTTGCAGATACGCATCCCAAATATTCGGAGTGCCACCTAGTGTTAACTGCAAGGCTTTTCCACTCTCTAACGACAGCTCAAACTTGGCTTGTTGTAAGGTGGATACCATCACTTCAGCATAACCAATCAAACGCTCACCGGAAGAGGTAAGCTTGATGTTATTGCGGTCACGAATGAAGAGCTGAGTATCAAAATAGCCTTCAAGCTGTTTGATCCGCGCACTCACCGCTGCTTGTGTTAAATACAAGTTTTCAGCTGCGCGCCCAAAGTGGCGCACCCTTGCAACCTCAAGAAAGGTTCTAAATACTTTCACATCCATCAAAAATACATCTCTGTAATAAATCTGCTAACTAGCCGATCTAGGATTGTTTATCGTAAAGGCAAAAACGTTTTGTTTCCTATTTTAGCCTTTTAACAATATTTTCGCGTGAGCA
Source organism: Vibrio sp. QJM3NY_21 (assembly GCF_057785975.1). Lineage (NCBI taxonomy): Bacteria > Pseudomonadati > Pseudomonadota > Gammaproteobacteria > Vibrionales > Vibrionaceae > Vibrio > Vibrio sp. QJM3NY_21. The sequence continues at coordinate 1,921,133 of NZ_CM173514.1, read as the reverse complement.
ATAAACACTAATTTCTATCTAACCACATTACTGAGGCTGATATGTCTGAGACCGAATTCCGACACGGAAAAAAACGTTTTTATGACACCATTAAATTCCCACGAGGGTTCGCTAAGTCAGGTGATTTTACTCTTTCAGAAGAAGAAATCCTAACCTTGTTTGGTGACACTATGCTTGCACTTGAGACTGGTGAACTAACACCGACCAATGCTGAAGAAAGACATTTCATCAAAGTATTGGCTCACCCTCATAAGGCTAAGTCCAAGTTAGACCGTGTTTGGTTGAAGTACATTCAACTGGCTCGTGGACGCCGTCGCTTTCATACCCTAAACGGCTGCAAACGCGGTGAAGTGCCTAGGGAAGAATACGACAGAGAGTTAGTGTTAGAAGATTAGTAAAACTGCTCAAAGTGATACCTAATCACTTTGGGCTTTTTTTCATAGCATATTAGCGGCAACTTAAAACAAACACGCATCTTCTTCGTAATTAGTAAGTTTAGCCAACCTGTCCAGTTTTACCAATATTTATATAAAATTCATAGTGATAGCTTTGAATAATCACTATTCTTAAATATACCCATGCTCATTCACGCCTGTCGGTGATACTTCCTCACTTTTTCTCCTCTTTTTTGCACGGCAGTGCCACATAAGTATCACTCTTTGATCATACGTCCATTGCGCTCCTGACCATCCACCCATCCACCTATCCACCCAACGAAGCTTGTTGATCTTTCAGACCCTGAATCAAAACCACCTGACGATATATGACAAACGTATTAATCTTGTTTAACGCTACCAAATATCCATACAATAATTGTGCAAACTTGAGAGTTCTGGTCACAGATACGACGAAAAAAGCAAAAACTTGACCTAAAACAATAGCGGAATTTAATAACTTATTTTATAATGCGAATTAATGTTTCAGAACACTATAAAATTTTATTTCTAGGGGCAAAATCAATGAGACTTATTCCATTAAGCAACAAAGCTAAAGTAGGTAAATGGGCTGCTCGTCACATCGCAGATTCTATCAACAAATTCGCTCCTACTGCTGAGCGTCCATTTGTTCTAGGTCTTCCTACTGGTAGCACACCTCTAACTACTTACGCTGCGCTAATTGAACTACACAAAGCGGGCGAAGTAAGCTTCAAGCACGTTGTAACATTCAACATGGATGAGTACGTTGGTATCGACCCTAACCACCCAGAATCTTACCGCACATTCATGCACGAGAACTTCTTCAACCACGTTGATATTCAAGCAGAAAACATCAACCTGCTAGACGGCAAAGCTGAAGACATCGATGCTCACTGTGCAGCATACGAAGAGAAAATCCGTTCATACGGCAAAATCAACCTATTCATGGGCGGCGTAGGCATCGACGGTCACATCGCATTCAATGAGCCAGGTTCTTCTCTATCTTCGCGCACTCGTATCAAAACGTTGACTGAAGACACTCGTATCGCGAACTCTCGTTTCTTCGATGGCGACATCAATCAAGTTCCTAAATACGCACTAACTATCGGTGTTGCTACTCTTCTAGATTCTGAAGAAGTAATGATCCTTTCTCTAGGCCACAACAAAGCGCAAGCGCTTCAAATGGCTATCGAAGGTTCTGTAAACCACATGTGGACTGTTACAGCTCTACAGATGCACCGTAAAGCTATCATCGTTGCTGATGAGCCAGCTCAACAAGAGTTAAAAGTTAAGACTCTACGCTACTTCCAAGAGCTAGAAGCTGAGAACATCCAAGACCTATAATCCGCATAGTCTTGGATAGAAGGGCGTTTTTAATAAAGAGAGCGTCTTGAATAGAAAAAGCCACTGAATGTGGCTTTTTTTGTACCTGCTGCTTTTGTGTTTAATGGGAAGAGAGGTTTCGGGTATTTTTTATAGACACAAAAACAACAAAGCGATTTCTCCAACGAGAGAAACCGCCATCATTTTAAACTTTGTATTGATACGAACGAACAGCTACAAGATATGTAGGATGCGAAACAAGATAAGCAGGACTGCAAACTAGAACTAAGAACTCAGTGCGTTATCTCGGCATAAGGTCGTGATAATGTCAGTGATAGCCAAAACGATCGTCGACTTCACTTTCTGATTGTGTCGACCCAAGAACATTTGAAGCATTGGGCCAGACATGGTTTCCACCATCTCCGAGTCATATTCGATAGGCATTATGCGTTGAATCGCTTGCACCTTGTTGAGCTCAAATATAACGTCGACTTCTGTGAAACTGGTGTCTTCACCCTGTATTTTCGCCCACTCTTTCAAGGTAACGAAAATCTCTAAATCATCGTAGAGCTCTTTACTGATCACACCAAGCCCTAATAGTAGCTTAGCGCGGATCATAATCTCGCCCAACGGCCCGCCACTGTTGAGAAGTGGTTCAACAACAAATTTAATTGCCGTGTCGTCTTTCTTGAAAATGTTTTTTAATACGGCATCTACCGTGTCATCCAATGCATCGTAAGCCGCCATTAGACAGGCGCTAGCGCTCTCAGCTTCAGATAGGGCTTCGAGTAATTCAGTTTCGTGGCTAGTTTGTATTGGCATAACGGCTCGGCAATAAGAAAGTGCCACTGGTGTGGCACTTTGATGGTTTATCATTTCAATGCTAGATAAGCTTCTTCCGCTAGTTTAACAACTTCTGAGTCACTATTCAGCTCAGAATAATGCGCTAATGTCTCAGCAAACCCTTTTTCTGCGAACATTGCCTGAAGTTCAACCGCTTGAGGGTCATCTTCATTCTTGTAATGGAAAGCCGCTGCAATCGCTTTTACGAGATGAGCGTTTGGAAGACCATACTCCAATGTGCCGTTTAATGGCTTGACTAGGCGGTCTTGTGGGCTCAGTTTACGAATTGGCTGACGACCAACACGGTCTACTTCATCACGTAGAAACGGGTTAGCAAAACGACCAAGAATCTTTTGGATGTACGCAGCGTGAGCTTCTGGATCAAAGCCGTAACGCTTAATCAGAACCGCACCACTCTCTTCCATCGTTGCTGTTACTTCAGCGCGGATTACGTCATCTTCGATAGAGTCTTTGATTGTCTCGTGACCTGCAAGCACACCAAGGTATGCCGTTACCAAGTGACCCGTATTTAGCGTGAACAGTTTACGCTCAACGAAAGCCATTAGGTTATCAGTGCATTCCATACCTGGGATGTTTGGAATCTCACCCTTAAATTGTGTTTGATCTACAATCCACTCGCTGAACGTTTCAACGGTCACAGCTAGAGGATCTGTTTCGCCCGCTTCTGCCGGTGGAACAATACGGTCAACCGCTGAATCAACAAAGCCAATGTGCTCTTCCGTGAACGCTTTCATTTCATCAGAAAGGTGCTCTAAAACTGCTGCTTTTAATTGGCTAGTACCGCGAACCATGTTCTCTGCCGCGATAATGTTCATTGGTGCCGTGTTGTTTGCCGCAGCACGTTTTTCAATACCTTGAGCGATCGATTTAGAGATAATCTTAAGAACCGTTGGGCCTACCGCTGTTGTTACAAGATCAGACTCAGCGATGCAATCTACTACAGCGCTTGTCGCTGAGTTTACTGCTGTCACGTTCTTAACCATTTCCACAACACACTCTTCGCCAACAATCTTAACTGGGTATTCTTGGCGTTCAATTAACGCATTTACAACCGTTTCATTTACGTCAGCAAACGTAACCTTCATACCTGCATCAGAAAGAAGCTTACCAATGAAACCACGACCGATATTACCTGCACCAAAATGTAACGCTTTCATAATTTTGACCTTATAAATATTTGAATCTAGATAGCTAACGGCTCAACAACATGCCTTGACGACGTGCCCTAGGCATTAAGCAGTAAGCTATTCAGACTGAATCTTTAAAGAGTAAGACCGAAAATGAGGCCAGTGGGGGGACACCGGCCTCCTTCACTCAGGAGCTTGACTAGAGCGTATTAATTTCCGTTTAGAATACGTAGAACATCATCTGGGTTAGTTGTGTTCTGTAAGCATTCCAATGCTTCTTCGTCATCAAGTGAATTGGTAATAGCCATCAACACCATGTTGTGTTCATCGCCTTGTGCTGCAATACCGATAACCATCTTAGCGATATCATCTTCGTCTTCGCCCCACTGAATGCCTTCAGGGTATTGGCAGAACACGATGCCGGTTTTTTGTACGTATTGTTTTGCTTCGATTGTGCCGTGTGGTACCGCGATAGACTCGCCTAAGTAAGTAGACACAAGCTCTTCACGAGCAAACATACCGTCTACGTATTCAGGTGACACGTTGCCAAGTTTTACTAACTGGTCGCCAGCAAACTTGATAGCGTCTTCTTTCTGCGTAGCTTTAAGGCCAAGGAAGATACTGTCGTTAGTTAGTGCAAGTTTGTTGCCTTTCTGTGTAGGAGCGGCTGCAGTCACTGGCGCTTTTGCTTCGCCACTTTTTGCTTCTACAAGGTCTGCAACTAGCTGGTCGTATACAGCACCATCTAAGAAGTTGTTAAGAGACATATGCATTGCACCTGGTACGGTTTTACGTGCACGGTCTGTTAGGTCTTTGTGTGTAATAACAATTTGCGAATCAGCTGGTAGATTGTTGATTGCGTAGTTGGTTACCACAATGTTCAGGCCTGCTGCTTCTACTTTTTTACGCAGTAGACCGGCACCCATTGCACTTGACCCCATACCCGCATCACACGCTACGTACACTGCTTCTACATCAGTTAGGTTCACGTTTGCACCTGATGCCGCACCTTTAGAAGACGCTTTCATGTCTTTCATTTGCGCTGATGCTTTTTCTAGTGAATCTTCGTCGTCACCTTGAGCTGCAGTCTTAAGTAGGATTGAAGCTACGATGAAAGACACAGCGGTTGATGCGATAACAGAAAGAACAACACCAACGTAAGAGCCTTTTGGCGTCATCAATAGAACTGCAAAGATAGAACCTGGAGATGCTGGAGAGATAAGGCCAGAATCAAACATTACGTTAGTGAATACACCTGTCATACCACCTGCGATAACAGCAAGAATTAGACGTGGGTTCATTAGTACGTAAGGGAAGTAAATTTCGTGGATACCACCTAGGAAGTGGATGATAGATGCGCCAGCAGCAGACTGTTTCGCACTACCTTTACCAAATACCATGTAAGCAAGTAGAAGACCAAAACCAGGACCTGGGTTCGCTTCAATTAGGAAGAAAATTGAACGACCAATTTCTTCAGATTGCTGGATACCTAATGGAGAAAAGATACCGTGGTTGATTGCGTTGTTTAGGAAAAGGATTTTCGCAGGTTCAACAAAGATAGAAGCTAAAGGAAGGGCACCAGCTTCAACCATTGCGTTAACACCAGCAGCAAGAGCACCAGACAGTACTTTAACTGCAGGACCAATCACAACGAATGCGATGATTGCGCAGATCATACCGATGATGCCAGCAGAGAAGTTGTTCACTAGCATTTCGAAACCACTCTTCACTTTACCGTGAACAGCTTCATCGAATTTCTTAATTGCGATACCACCTAGAGGGCCGACAATCATCGCTCCCATGAACATAGGGATATCAGTACCAACGATGACACCCATCGTTGTAATCGCGCCAACAACCGCACCACGGTCGCCGCCTACCATTTTACCACCAGTGTAACCAATCAATAGCGGTAGAAGGTATGTGATCATAGGACCAACCATTGATGCTAACGTTTCGTTAGGCCACCAACCTGTTGGGATAAACAGTGCTGTAATGAAACCCCACGCAATAAATGCGCCGATGTTTGGCATTACCATATTGGATAAGAAACGACCAAAGTTTTGAACCTTAATCTTTGCTTCTGGTGATAACATAGGTAGAACCCCGTAATGTATTGGTTGGTCAAATGACCGAAAGTGTGTACTCAAAAGTCGATTAAAATGTATCACAACATTTCCAAAATGCACCTTAGCCCAACTTTCGTGACAAACATCACACGCAAAAAACACTTTAGGGTTAACAAGAGCAATTTAGATCACAAAAACACCATGAATTTAAATTACAAAGCCAAATTGATGAGAATAAATATCATTAACACAAGATCTAGATCACACTTTATTTTGTAATACTTAAAAATAAATAGTGATGCAAATCACACTTAATAAAATGTAGCATCTAAGATCTATATAAACCGTATAAAAGAACATCGTGTCACGTATAGAAAATATGCACCCAGATGAGCAAAATCGCTAATTGTGTAATTTAATTACAAAAAGAACCACATTTCCCACAACATCAAAACCAGACATGACTTTCTACTAAAAACATAGACCAGTGAGCTGCAGTTAGCATTAGTAGATGTGATATGGTAGTTACCAGTGCTATCAGATCATGTATCCCTCCAAAACCCATCAGCGGATCACTCTGCTATTTGAGAAAAGACTATGTCAGACAAAATTTCCACATCCGCACTCGCTAAACAAAAAGGCATAGAAGCTAAAACTTTATTTAGCGATCTAAAAACAGCGGGTTATATCGTGCGCTCACAAGAGCGCTGGGTTCTTACAGAACGAGGAGAAAGCTTTGGTGGGGAATATGTCGAACATAAGAAGTTCGGTGTCTTTATTGTCTGGCCAGAGAAACTGCTTATCGATTTGGATTCATTCTCAGGAAACACATTGACCGCCACTCAGCTCGGCGGTGCCTTTCAACTCAGCGCAAAGAAAATCAACTTATTGCTCAATGAGCTTGGCTGGATAACAAAAGAAGACGACGGCTGGCATGTCACCTCTACAGGCTTAAAAGCCGGTGGTGAACAAAGAGAAGATAAAGCGACTCAAAACTTATTCGTGGTTTGGCACGACTCACTGGTTCGCAATAAACGTTTGAAGCAGTCTGTTGTCGAATTCCTAGGACACGATGCTGAAAGGCATTCTACTGATGTATCGTTTTCTAGCTTTCGCCAGAAGTTTGAAGCGAAACACCGAACCTTAGATGGGCACTATGTTCGTTCAAAGGGAGAGCTGATCATTGATAACTGGCTTTATATGGCGGGAGTGGTTCATGCCTATGAACGTCCGCTCCCGATATCAAAAGAAGTAATGAGCGATTTCTACCTGCCAAGCGGCAAAGTATACATTCAGTTCTGGGGAACAGATTCAGGCTCTATAGAAGAAGACAAACGAAGTGCGACCAAGAAAGTTTACCAAGAGCATGGTTTTAGCTTGATTGAACTTAACCCTGAAGATATCCCAAACCTCGACAGCGTACTTCCCTCTTTATTACGCCAATATGGAATCAAGGCGTACTAACTGGCTGATTTTCGAAAACCAACACACACCCAGATCACACAAATCAAATCATTATGGATATTATTAACCATAGTGATTTGATGTGTTCGCTATTTTTCCCGAGCCAATCTTCTATTATCTTACACCCATCGACTTGAGCTACCGCAGATACTCGATTTATTGGGGCATGTTCGATAGCCATTTAAGCGTTCAGCCTTTTAGAGGCTGACTGTTCTAGAAACGACTTCTATAGAGATATAGCCTAAATGCGTTATCCGTTTATTGTTGACGTTACCGAACATAAAACCCTACAACATTTATTATTGATAGATATTAGGATTCAACATGACTCATCCAATCATTACTGATCTAAACACTCGTTACACAGCTAAAAAATACGATGCCGACAAACGCATCTCTGCGGAAGACATGGAAGTAATCAAAGAAGCACTTCGTTTATCAGCTTCTTCTATCAACTCTCAGCCTTGGAAATTCATCATCATTGAGAGTGACGCAGCAAAACAACGTTTTCACAATACTTTCGAGAACATGTTCCAGTTTAACCAACCACATGCGAAAGAAGCATCACATACGATCTTGTTTGCTCACGATCCTAAGTACACTAAAGAGAAATTCGCTAAGCGTGCTGACACAGAAGTAAGCTCTGGTCACCTACCCGCTGAAATGTACGAGCAATTCTTAGGTGCTTACGCATTCGCAGAAATGAACACAGACGAAACGGGGTTCAACGGTAACTGGACTAAGTCTCAAGTGTACATCGCACTAGGTAACACAATGCACACACTGGCTCGTCTTGGCATTGCATCAACACCTATGGAAGGCGTAGATGCCGCTATGATCGGCGAAGAGTTTGCTGACGAACTGGAAGGTCACGTTGTTGATGTAGCGCTAGCAATCGGCTACCACAAAGACGGCGAAGACTATAACCACGGTAAACCAAAAGCACGTCTAGCTCTTGATGAAATCGTGACGACGCTTTAACACGTTAATTAAGATGACGAATGAATCAACAGCTATAACACGTTAAACAGTTACAACGCTTAACTGCTACAACGCTTTAATTTTTAAAACGCTTTTTCGTTTTACAAAATATAGTTTCAACAGCACTTCAGACTGTTAAATTACACTGCCTTGTTTTGGCCAGACACTCGTCTGGCCTTTTTCATGTCTGTATTTCGCATCCATCTTTTCTATCTCAGTTTTAGCCATCCCAGCCGCTTTTTAGACCATCAATACCTAATCAATCCACGTGTTCTAATTCGCGAAGCGCAGGAGTTACGCTATAATCCCCTTTGTTAAAACAGGTTCCTCACCCTGCTCTTTCTGAGCAAACATCATTAATTTTCTTGCCAAACCGCTATAAATTCACAAAGTCATAAAGACATCTAAGATTCATTTTAACCATAAAACTCAGCACGTCAAAATGACTCACCAGACAACATAAACTCCAAACAAACACATTGAAAACAGGCACTTAAAAACATGGCACAACTAGTGCAATGATGACCTTAGATATTTAAATAAGGTATTATCATTATGACTATTCACGTTAAATCAAATGTTCACTGGGTTGGCGTCCACGATTGGGAAACAGAACACTTCCATGGTAAGGAATACCACATGAACAAAGGTACCAGCTATAACTCGTACCTGATTCGTGAAGAGAAAACGGTGCTTGTTGATACCGTTGATCATCGCTTTACTGAACAATTCCTTGCAAACCTTGAGATGGAAATCGACATCAACGAGATCGACTACATCATTTGTCAGCATGCTGAAGAAGACCACTCAGGTGCCCTTTCAGCACTATTAGCCAAAATTCCAAACACACCCGTCTACTGCACAGAAGCTGGCGTTAACTCGATTGTTGGCCATCACCATCAGCCTGACTGGAACTTCCGAACCGTTAAAACAGGCGACACGCTCGATGTCGGTAACGGTAAGCAACTCATCTTTGTTGAGATGAAAATGCTGCACTGGCCAGACTCAATGGCAACATACCTCACTGGTGACGAGATCCTGTTCAGTAACGATGCGTTCGGTCAGCACTACTGTGATGAAAACCTATTCAACGATCAGCTAGACCAAGTCGAGCTTCATGATCAATGTCTGCGTTACTTCTCGAACATCCTCACACCTTTCGCGCCTTTGGTGAAAGCGAAGATAGAAGAAGTATTGAGCTTAGGTGTGCCTATCGATGTTATCGCAACCTCTCATGGCTGTATTTGGCGCGACAACGCGACGCAAATTGTTGAGCAATACTACGAGTGGTCTAAAGCCTACAAAGAAGATCGTATCACCATTGTTTACGACACCATGTCGAACAACACTCGCATGATGGCTGACGCAATCGCAAAAGGTATCCGTAAAGGCAGCCCAGAAACAGCAATCAAAGTCTTTAATATCTCTAAGCACGATAAGAATGACATCCTTGCCAATATCTTCCGTTCAAAGGGCGTGCTTGTTGGATCATCGACCATGAACAATGTGATGATGCCGCAAATCGCCGCACTACTTGAAGAAGTACACGGCCTCCGCTTTGCAGAAAAAAGAGCCGCAGCATTTGGCTCTTCAGGGTGGACTGGCGGCGCAGTAAAACGCATCGATGCTCGCTTACGTGAAGCCAACTTCGAAGTGAGCGCACCTCAGCATATTCACTGGAAACCAGATACAGACGCACTTCGCCAATGTATTGATTACGGAATGACACTTGCTGAAGTTTGGCGTGTAAATCCAGACGAAGTCAGCGCACCAAAGCAAGTATCACGCAATGTTACACCGCTTGAGGCAAACACCACTGCCGAGCTCAAAGACACGACAGAGCAAGAAACAGAAGTAGCTCAAGATAAGTCAGTACACACTGCAGACTGCACTTGCTGGCGCTGCACTGTCTGTGAATGGGTGTTCGACCCACAATTGGGTGAACCCTACCAAGGCGTTGAACCAGGAACACCTTGGGCACAAGTGCCGGATGACTTCCTTTGCCCAGAATGCCATTTAGGCAAAGAAGTGTTTGTGGAGAAGTAATATGGACAACATTGTTATTGTGGGCGCTGGTTTCGCTGCCTTACAAACCATAAAGATGATCCGTAAAACTGACCCAAATATCGCTATTACAATGGTCACTGCTGATGCGGGTATTGAATACAGTAAGCCGAATCTTTCGCATGTATTCAGTCAAGCTCAAACACCTCAGCAACTTGCGATCAATACTGCTCAACAATTAGCTGAGCTGCATAACGTTGTCATTAAAACCAACGTTTGGGTAAACGAGATTAACACCGAGCAACAGTTTATTGTCGCTGGCGATGATGTCATCCCATACTCAAAACTAGTGCTGGCGACCGGTGCTACGCCTTTCATACCTGCTGCTGAGGGGTTGAGTGTTCAGGCAACGATTACTCTCAATAGCTTGGAAGAGTTCGAAAAACACAAAGCTCAGATCGACGCTGCGCAACGAATCACCGTTATCGGTGGCGGGCTCATTGGCGTCGAGTTAGCTTTCGACCTTCAAACTGCGGGGAAAAGTGTCACGATCATTGAACCAGCAAGTTATCTATTAGGTAGTTTGGTGCCACCTTTTATCTCTTTAGAACTGGAACGAGAGCTTCGTAAAGCCGGTGTGACAGTTGAGACGGATGCAATGGTAAGCCATGCCACCTATCTCGCTGACGGAGTAAGGTTACAAACGACCTCTTCTCGATTAATCAAAACCGATGTGGTCATCGCTGCAGCTGGGTTAATGCCAAATACAGCACTCGCGCAACAGACAGGAATGGCAGTGAACAGAGGTATCATCGTTGATGAAGCAATGAGAACTAACATCAAAAATGTCTATGCCATTGGGGACTGTGCTGAGATTCAAGGACGAGTAATGGCTTACCTGCAACCCGCGATATTAGCGGCCAACGTATTAGCGAAACAACTCACTACGGGTGAAGGAAAGCTAAGCTTGCCGCATATTATGACTAAAGTGAAAACGCCTAGTTATCCGATTCAACTGGCAGGCCGTGATATTCAAACTGCTCAGAGTTGGGAGACTCGGTTTGATCCAAAAGGGATTGTCGCCAAAGGTTTTAATGAGGCAAACCAACTCGTCGGATTCATTGTCACAGGGGAACACACTAAAGCAGCATTTCCTCTGCTTAAAGAACTACAGACCAGCTCACCGACATAAGATAAAATCTATAAGTTCGTATACGCTAGACAATAAAAAAGCCAGTCAACAGACTGGCTTTCTTGTATTCATCTTAGTGCGATTAGCTCATCGCATTTAAGCAAAGGCGAACATTAACCGATAAACGAGATGTAACCTTGAAGGATGATCAGGTTAACGATATCGATAAAGAAGGCACCAACGATTGGCACAACCATGAAGGCTTGTGGCGACGGACCGAATCGGTTCACCAAAGAACCCATGTTCATTACCGCTGTTGGTGTTGCACCTAGGCCGAAACCACAGTGACCACCCGCCATAACCGCTGCGTCGTAGTTAGAACCCATTACTTTGAACGTCACAAAGTAAGAGAAGATACCCAACACCACAGCCTGAACCGCAAGGATAACCAAGAACGGAATCGCAAGGTCAAAGATGTTCCAAAGCTTAAGGCTCATTAGCGCCATAGCTAAGAACAGCGACAATGACACCGTACCAAGAATATCGACCGTTTCACTGTCGGTTTTATGCAGCTTAGTCACTTCAAAAACGTTAGTGATGAACACACCGATAAACAACGCGTAAACGAAGTCAGGAATCATCAACCAAGAAATTTCAAAAGTCGCTACCCACTCTTCTAAGTATTTCGCCCCCGAGATACAGATTAGAAGAATGAACAATACTTCAATCACCTTCTTCGCTGTTACTTTGTCTTCTTCATACTCGTTGTAAGTAACAAGTTCAGGAAAACGCTCATGGGTTTGTGTGCCGGTGCCGTACTCAGATTCAAGCTGGTTTTTATCAATCAGCTTTTGTGCTACTGGGCTACCGATAATACCACCGATAATCAAACCAAACGTCGCTGAAGCCATCGCGATTTCTAGAGTATTGGCAATGCCAAACGTGTCTGAAAAAGTTTGAGACCAAGCTGCGCCCGTGCCGTGACCACCCGAAAGCGTGATAGATCCAGCAATCAAACCCATCAAAGGTTCAAGGCCTAGTGCCGTCGCAAGTGTTACACCTACACCGTTTTGGATAATGATGTAAACCGAAGCCACCCCTAAGAATAGGAATACCTTAGCGCCACCTTTTATCAGCTGCGTGTAGTTAGCCGCAAGACCGACCGTTGCAAAGAACATCAACATAAAAGTGTTCTGCAGGGGCAAGGAAAACTCAAGATCAAGGCCGTTAAAGTGCAGGGCTGTAATAGCAAAAGCGACAATCAAGCCGCCGACAATGGGCTCTGGAATATTGTACTTTTTGAGAACCGGAAGCTTTGCATTGACGAAATGACCTAGAAACAAAACACTAATCGCGATTAGGAAGGATTCTAGTGGTCCAATTGAAATTAATTGATTCATATAACCTCTATTTTTTTACGTTCTCATCTTCCTTAATGAGTCTAGTTTTATCTGTAATTATCTGTGCTGCTCTACCTATATTTATACAAACTGGAGAGAAATTGTAGATTCGAAAAGCGAACACATTACTGCGTTCACTTGGTGCCATGTTAGTGACACGTTAACTTTTATAGGAGATAAAAGGATTTGTGACAACAATCACCTCCAAAAAGTTGATAACGGCGTGAGTATCCTTGCCGCTGACTCTGCTTTTTTAATACCTAAAAAAGCAAAAAGGAGCTATTACTAGCTCCTCTTTCATCACCATCACTGGTAATTAGAATTTTTTCGGTGCATAACCAGTCATAACCTCAATGCGAAGCTCTTTACCGATCTTCGTCATTGGGTGAACAATTACGAGCCCTTTTACAGACTTCTTAAGTTTACCCATATCCGCTTGCTCAGCTTTTGTAATCTCACGGCTAAATGGCATATCAACCAAAGACTTACGCTCTTGATTTACATCGAAGCTTTCTTTGTGTTTCAACTGAGCAATTTTCTTGGTTAGCTTCTTAATCTCGTCTTCAAATTGACGAACAACAGGACGATCATTACGAGTTTTAGCAGCCGCTAACTTGTTGCGACATTTGTCTAGACGGTTGTTAATTTGTTGAAGTTCGTTTTTAACACTCATAATAATTTCCTAAGATTTAACAAGCCAATTCGGATTGGGGCGCGGAGTATAGCACAAGGGTTCACTTGAACCGAAATTTATCTATCAATTACCAACAGAAACGAATCACATCACCGCTGGTCATTCAGCTCGCCAATTCTTTGTAGCCGAACCTCAAAGCGGGTCACTCATTAATCAGTTCGTGTCGACTTCAAAAATTGCTGTCCTCGATGCTTCAAAATTCAGTCTAAACTTGTAATCTAACCACAGTAAATAACTCAATTAACTCAAACAGCTTAAACAGCTTAAGGTACATAACTTAGATCGCGTAACTTGAGTTACATGACTTAGGGGGATCACCTTAACACCGAGCCTGACTCGCCGCATAATCACAAGGATAGCCGATGACATTATTGAAACGAACACTGGCCTACAGCCTAGCCCTTAGCTCAGTGTTTGCCGCCACTTATGCATCTAGTGAACAAACAACCCAAAGTAACCTGATCGTTAAGTTCTCTTCACCACAAAATACTGAAGAAGAGCAGCTCAAACGTGAAATTCAAAACAGTGGCGTCAATGACACTGTGATTGACCTGTCAAACCAACTCTTCATGTTTGAAAAGCCATTAACCATTCAATACGGCGGGGAAGAAGGTCCACTCTACGATCCACAAACGCATCAAGTGCTTATCCCGTATAGCTTCTACTCTGAGTCGCTTAATTACTTTGAAAAGAATCAATACGAAAAAGAGTATGGAAAGACCGCGCAAACTGGTGCTATCGATACCTTGCTTCATACTCTACTTCACGAAGCTGGGCACGCTTATATCGAAGACCAGAATATTGCCATACTGGGCAAAGAAGAAGATGCCGTTGATAACCTCGCGACAGTGCTTTTACTTAACTACGTAGAACATGGAGGTGATGCCGCAATCAGCGCCGCTGACATGTTCGCTTTCGAGTCAGAAGACCGCCCTGAGTATTACGACTTGGGTGAATACATTGATGAGCACAGTTTTGATCTACAGCGCTACTTCTCCACATTATGCTTGGTGTATGGCAGCGATCCTGATGCCTACAAGAACTTGCTCGATGAAGTAGAAAACGACTATTTGAAAGATAGGAAAGAGTTCTGTGTGGAGCACTTTGATGTCATCAATGCCAACTGGCACCGTTACCTAAAAGAGAACGACGAGAGCTAATGGTTTAACCTTCTCTATTGGTCTTCTTCAATAACAAGCGGCTTAGTGTTTTTCTAAAGCCGCTCTCAGTAATCTATAAATCCAAGATTTAAAGTGGAATATATCTTAGTCCTGCGACCTTAGACCTTAGACCTTCACTTTATACTTCAGGTCTTGGGCTTCATCACCGGTCATGCCTCGAAACCCCCAACAGTGTGCAGGTTGTTCCTTGATGGTTATTTCAATATCAATAGGAGAGATAGCTAACTGCTTCTCTATTTCAGAGAATATCTTCTTAATTAAGCGCTTCTTGGTGTTGACCGCTCGGCCTTCCATCATATTGATCTCTATAACAGTATAGGCTTCTGTTCTTCCTTCTGGATAAAAGAAATCATCTCGCTCCAATGGAACAAATCGATGCGCTCGCTTATCATCGGGTAAACCCATTTCACTGTTTAAGCACTGTTGCAACACATTAGAGAGCTGCAACTTAATTGGATTCAAGCATTCTTTGATACCATATATAACAATCATGACCATTCCTTTGATGCGATGTCAGGTAAAGAAGAAGGTTAGATAGAAGCATCGTCTGGCGACTACCCATCCGCTTACTATTCGTACATATATTACCTAATGACGCGCATGAAAGAAGGTAAAAACAATGAATTTATGAGCATGTGCAACAAAAAATCATCTGCTTTGGCTCATGTCTATAGCTCATCACCCAATAACAACAACCACAATCAATTGATCGAACACCACCGACTCCGCGTATATCTTCTCAAATTACATTTGAACTAAGGAGTGCTATGTGCCGAATTCATCGAGCCAGACCACACGGACAGACGCCGAACCAGAGGCACTCGTAGAGTCTTCTTTCGAGCTCGCCGTATTTCCCCTTCCGATATTCCTTCTGCCCGGAGGTCGCCAGAGGCTACGCATCTTTGAACCAAAATATCTTGCTATGGTTGCACATGCGGCCCAAGGAGATGGGTTCATTATTGCCACCCAAGACAGCACCAACTCTGAACAACTCAGTTCTTGGGGAACCAAAGTGTCCATCGTTGATTTCAACATGTCTGACGACCAAATTTTGGAAATCGATGTCGAAGGCCAACAGCTGGTTCAGCTTCACGGACCGTTTCGAGACGACGATGACCTGATAAAAAGCCAGTTCAGGTTGTTACCTCATTGGCCAGATCTAGAATGCAAAGTACCGAACGTATTTACTGCATTCTTAGTACAGCTGTTTCGAGACCACGATTCAATCAGAACGCTCTACCCCACTCCAGACTTCGAAAGCCCACGATGGATTTGTGCGCGATTACTCGAAATGATGCCTATCCCATTGGAAAAGAAAACAGAATTTACCGAACCCGCTAGCTTTCCTTCTTTAGTTCCTTTTTTGAATCAAATCATTACGGGGCAATAAGCACTTTTCTTCACTATAATTTTGTATAGTGGAAATTAATTTAAATTAAAGTGATCCCGACCTTCTCCTTTCACGTAGTGCCACTCAAATTCGCATGATGGTTAAGTACTATGCAAGTCGAAAGCAGAAGTTCAGGGAACGGCAAGGAGCATGTCATTATCCCCGACAACAAACTACCTAATGAAAATAAGGTACCTACAGAGCTCTCAAGCTGGTTGATTTTGGTTGGTTCAGACCGAGACAAACAAGCCTTCACCTGTTTGTTCAAGTTCTTCGCACCTAAGATCAAGCGTTTTGGAATCAGCAAGTTGGGCAGCGAAGCTGCTGCAAACGAGCTAGTTCAAGACACGATGACTAACGTTTGGAAGAAAGCGCATCTCTACAACGAAGAGAAAGGCGCTGGGACTACTTGGGTCTATACCGTGATGCGAAATGCAGCCTTCGACATGCTACGAAAGGTGAAAGCAAAAGCAGAACAAACAATCGCTGACGACATTTGGCCAATAGATGCAATGGTCGCGGAATCTCAAAGCGATGAATTACCGTTTGGTGATCATTTGATGAGCCGCCATGTAATGACTCAAATAGAGAAGCTGCCTTTGGCTCAGAAAACGATTGTCAAAGGCGTTTACTTTCAGGAGTTGTCACAAGAGCAACTCGCTCAACAACTTGGCGTCCCACTTGGAACCGTGAAATCACGTCTGAGACTCGCTTTAGCCAAACTTAAGGTTCACATGGGGGAACAAGATCATGATTAAACATCACCCAAATGCCGCAATTTTGAAAGATTTTGTCGATGGCACACTCGCAGACTCAGTTTCTTTGATTGTCTCTAGCCATGTAGAACTGTGTGAACACTGCCAACAACAAGTAAGCATGCTGACGGCGCAAGCTGCTGACTCAGTCTTTGAAAGCGATACATCTGCCTTTGAAAGCGATACATCTGCCTTTGAAAGTGATACCTCAGGGCTTCAACTTTCTGACAGCAAAATGGATGCGTTCCTATCCGATGATGGAGAGTTTGATTTTGATGCGATTGCTCAAATCACTGCTGATTCATCTCAAGCTATCGAAGTGACACCCGAAGTTCAGCAAGTTACGGTTGCAGACACCACGTTCACTATTCCTCGCGCGTTGAATTCAGTGGCGAGAAAAGACTGGATGAACTTAGGCAAAATTTCGCGAGCGCGACTCGATTTTGACGACGAAGCACACCACACCAGTTTACTGCACATCGACAAAGATGGACAAGTGCCATGCCACACCCACAAAGGCTTTGAGATTACGCTTCTTTTAGAAGGCAGTTTCGAAGATGAAATGGGCGTCTACAACAAAGGCGATTTCATCTGGTTAGATGGTGACCACACTCACCAACCAGCCACCAAAGAAGGTTGTGTGTGTTTAACTGTTTCAAGTGATGCGCTTTACTTCACAAAAGGTGTGAGCCAGTTATTCAATCCACTCGGTAAATATATCTATTAACCCAGTTGCACGCTATAAATATACAGGATGGCATGAAGTTATCCTGTATATCGTCAAATACATCTGGCTTAAAACATCAACGGTGTTGAGACTTAAAACACACCCGGCTCTGTAAGTACGATTAGCAATGTTGAAATATAATAAATAGCTCAAAGCAAGAGCAAAGGAGTTGGCCAATGGAAAAGAAAATTAAAATAGGCATTAGTGCTTGTGTTGCAGGACATAAGGTACGTTTCGATACAGGTCACAAACGCTCTCGTTTTTGTACAGATGACCTTGCAGATTATGTTGAACTAGAACCAGTATGCCCAGAAATGGCAGTGGGTCTTCCAACACCTCGCCCAACCATTCGCCAAGTTCGTCAGCTAGACAATATCATTCACGTTTCTAGACCTGACGGTTCTGGTGATGTGACCAATGATCTGATCGAGTTTGGACAAAACTATTCAAAGAGCAACCAGCACATCGCAGGATTCATTGTGTGTCAAAAAAGCCCAACCTGCGGTATGGAAAGAGTAAAAGTGTACCACCACCACGGTCGCGGCTCTGAATCGACAGGCGTAGGCATGTTCACCAAACAAGTGATGGAAGGCAACCCATTACTTCCTGTTGAAGAAAATGGTCGCCTCAATGACCCTATTTTGCGCGAAAACTTCATGACACGTGTCTTCACTTATCAGAAGTGGCTCAACCTTGTTGACGAAGGCGTAACTAAACACAAGCTGATTCAATTCCACAGCGCTCACAAGTACTTGGTAATGTGTCACCACATTGAAGGCTATAAGAAACTTGGGAAATTATTAGCAAGCAACGATCTTGAAATCGATGAGTTGGCAAAACAATATATTGAAGGCTTGATGACGGCATTATCTCACCACGCGAACCGTGGTAGCCACGCCAATACTCTGCATCATTTGCAAGGTTACTTTAAGAAACAATTGAGCAGCGCGCACAAGCAAGAGCTTACCAATCAGATTTCATCATTCAGAGAAGGTCTTGTTCCTCTGTTAGTTCCACTCACACTGATCAATCACTACTTGATGGAATACCCAAACGAGTACCTTGAATCACAGGTTTACCTAAACCCGCACCCACAAGAACTTAAGCTGAGATACGGATATTGAGCGACATTCTATGGATAAGACGAGACCTGAGGATTCACGATAACCCAGCGCTCGTCTCTGCAGTTGAAAACGGCGTCTCTATCGCCGTTTTTATTTCAACGCCACTGCAATGGCAGCAACACCACCTTGCGCCAATCAAAGCCGATTTAATCTATCGTCACCTGCAGCAACTTGAATCCCAACTCGCTGAATTTGGGATCGATCTTCTGCACCTCAAAGCCCGCGATTTTGACGACCAAGCCGCACAACTCACTCATCTATACAAACAGCTTGATGCTACGTGTGTTTACGCCAATTCTGAGCCTGAAGTAGACGAGCAGTTACGTGACAAACGCTTAATCGCTAGCGGTATAAAACTGAAGATAACCGACTGCGATACGATTCTGCCATTAGGTAGCGTGCTGAATAAACAAGGCGAGATGTTCAAGGTTTTCACACCTTTCAAAAACGCATGGTTAAAAGAAGTGCAAGCGAAAGGCATCATTTGCAGCCACGCTCCAGTGCATTCAACAGGATCAGCGCAAGCAGGTTCATCTGAAACGGATTCGCTTCAGAATCCATCACAACTGAAACAATCGTTAAGTGGTTTTTCTGGCGAGTACGATTTCGACTTTCCGCGTGTTGATTCAAGCCGTTGGCCATTAAGCCAAGATGTGCTGGGCAATGTGATTCCCAATTTCTTAGCCAATAAAGTTAATGACTATTCTCGCCTTAGAGACATTCCATCGTTAAAAGGCACGTCTGGCCTTTCTCCTTACTTGGCGATTGGCGCTGTGAGCCCACGTTGGTTAGCGATTCAGTTGATACAGCAACAACCCGATTTGTTGTTTGACACACAACTACCAGCCTTTTCTTGGCTTAATGAATTGATTTGGCGAGATTTTTATAAGCATTTGATGTTCCATCATCCTAAACTGGTTAAAGGTGCGAACTTTCAGCAGAAATACAACGGCTTAGATTGGTATCACGACAACCCTAGCTTCCAAGCTTGGTGTGAAGGTAAAACCGGCTATCCATTGGTTGATGCGGCAATGCGTCAATTGGTTGAAACCGGTTGGATGCACAACAGATTAAGAATGGTGGTCGCAAGCTTCCTAACCAAGCACCTGCTGATCGATTGGCGTTGGGGTGAGCGTTTCTTTATGTCGCACCTTATCGACGGAGACTTTAGTGCCAACAATGGTGGCTGGCAGTGGGCTTCAAGTACGGGCTGTGATGCTCAACCTTACTTCCGAATTTTCAATCCAATCACTCAGAGTGAAAAGTTTGATCCAAAAGGAATTTTTATTCGTAAGTACATACCAGAGCTGCAAAATATCCCAGATAAGCATGTGCATTTCCCACATGACTTTATCGCTAAAAACGGAATAGACAGCGAATACTGGCAACCCATCGTTGAGCATAAAGAAGCACGATTGAGAGCCTTAGCCTTCTTCAAATAATTAGAGTGAATATTATGGATAACTCTCTATGGCTTGATAACTTTCTCAACATGTATCGAGAACTCGGAACCGACAATTTCGACGTGCTTAAGACGGTTTATCACCCTGCTATTGAATTCCAAGACCCGCTGCATCATGTCAGCGGTATTTCGGCGCTTACGCTCTACTTCGAGAACCTCTACACCCAGGTAACGAGCTGTTACTTTCATATCGAACACACTTTCGAAGCGAACGACGAAGCTTCGGTGTATTGGACAATGCAATTTTCTCACAAGCAGCTGAACGGTCAAAAGCCGATCGAAGTACAAGGACACAGCCACCTTAAGATGCTCGACGGTCAAGTGGTCTATCACAGAGACTACCTTGATGTCGGCTCTATGTTGTACGAACACATTCCAGTTCTGGGCTGCGCCATCAAATCCATCAAAAAGAGAGCGAGCCAATAATGCGTATTATGATCACAGGCGCGACCTCAGGTATCGGCCAATCACTCGCTATCGATTACGCTCAACAAGGGCATCAGGTTATTGCTTGTGGCCGTAACCCAGACAAGCTGCAAGCCTTAGTTGATTCTCACGAGACAGACATCGCGCATTCATCCATTACGCCGCTCTGTTTCGATCTGACCGATTACCCCAACTTCCCAGAGCTCGACCAAGACAAGCCGCTCGATCTGCTGATTTTAAATGCGGGTGATTGTGAATACATCAACGACCCAGTGAATTTTGATGCTGAGCTTTTCGAGCGCGTCATCAACATAAACCTGATTTCAATTGGCTACGCCCTTAAAGCCTGGCTAAAAAACATCAAGCCGGGCGGCCGTTTGGTTTTAGTAAGCTCCAGCGCCAGCTTTTTACCTTTGCCAAGAGCCGAGGCTTATGGCGCTTCAAAGGCAGCCCTCACCTACTTAGGCAGAACACTGTCGGTTGATCTGGCCGAGCACAATATTCATGTCTCAATTGTGCACCCAGGCTTTGTTGAAACGCCATTAACCGAGCGAAATACTTTCTCTATGCCTATGATTATTAGTAGTGAGGCCGCAACTCAGCGAATCGTAAATGGTATTACTCAAGGAAAGAGTGAAATCGATTTCCCAAGACGATTCATCATGTTGATGAAGCTACTAAGAATGCTTCCAACTCCAGTTTGGCAAAAACTCGCTTCAAGGATGGTATAACAATGAAGAAAATCGCCATTATTGGGTCAGGTATCTCTGGACTCACTTGCGCACACATATTAGATAAGCACCACGACGTGACCGTATTCGAAAAGAACGATTATGTTGGGGGCCACACCGCTACCGTTGATATTGAACATCAAGGCTCGGCGTTTTCGATAGATACAGGTTTCATCGTATTCAACGACAGAACCTACCCAAACTTCAATCAGCTACTCGTACAACTCGGTGTTGAAAGGCAACCTACCGAGATGAGTTTCAGCGTCCACAACACGACTACCAAGTTTGAATACAACGGCCACAGCATTAATTCGTTGTTTGCTCAGCGAAGCAATATTTTCAAACCTCAGTTCTGGTCTTTAGTGTCAGACATTCTCAAGTTCAACAAACTGTGTAAGGCTCAGTTTGAAAGCAATGAATTCACACCAGACGTAACCCTTGGCAGTTTCCTACGCGATAATCAATTTTCCGATTTTTTCAGCCAGCATTACATCCTACCGATGGGCGCAGCAATTTGGTCGACAAGTTTAGAGGAGATGGAAGAATTTGAGCTTAAATTCTTCATTCAATTCTTCTATAACCACGGCCTGCTCGACATCGCGAACCGTCCACAATGGTATGTGATTCCTAAAGGGTCGCGCTCTTACGTTGAAATCATCCTTTCACGCTTGAACAAATCCGTCGCTTTGAACACATCGATCAAACAAGTCACTCGCCATGAAGCGGGCATCACGATTGAATTTGAAGATGGCGCTACACAAGACTTCGACGAAGTGATATTTGCTTGTCACTCAGACCAAGCGTTACGTTTACTCGGCGATGCAACAGAGCAAGAGAAACAGGTTCTAGGCGAGATCCCATACAGCCGTAATGAAGTGGTTCTGCACACTGATACCCGATTGTTACCAGACAGAAAGCTGGCATGGGCAAGTTGGAACTACATGTTGGATGGCGACAGTAAACGACCTGCCTGTGTGACATACAACATGAACATTCTGCAAGGCATCGAAAGCCAGGACACCTTCTGTGTGACCTTGAATCAGAGCGAAGCTATCGACCCAGAAAAAATCATTCGCAGCTTTGTTTATCATCACCCGGTACTTAACTCGAACACAGTAGAGGCTCAGCACAAGCGCGAACAGATCTGTGGCAAAAACCAGACTCACTTCGCCGGCGCATACTGGTACAACGGGTTCCATGAAGATGGCGTCCACAGTGCACTCGACGTGACCAAACGCTTCGGTTTAGATTTGAGTACGAGTTCAGCGCTATGAACAGTCAAACTCTGACATCCGAAATGGAGATCGCATCTGAAAAGAGTGAAGAGCTCAGCGGTATCTATTGGGGCAACGTCAGACACCGCCGCTTTGGCGACATCACTCATGAGTTCAGCTATCAGCTGTATATGATGGGGTTAGATCTCGATGAACTGCCCCAAACCACAGTGCGTAGTGCGCTGTTCGGAACTCGATGGTACAACCCGATTCGCTTTGTCGAATCGGATTATCTGGCTGAAAAAAAAGAAAATGCCACCACAGATGAACCAAAATCACTTAAACAACGTATAGCTTCCAAAGTGCAAAAACTTGGTGGGGTTTGGTCTGATTCAAACCGTGTGACGATGCTGGCTCAGTGCCGCTGTTTAGGTATCTACTTCAGCCCAATCAACTGTTTCTTCTGTTACGACGAAACTGGAGATTGTAAGTACATGTTGGCTGAGGTGAGTAACACGCCTTGGCGAGAAAGACACTATTATCTGATCGACATGCACCAAGAGTTGAAAGTAAAAAAAGAGTTTCACGTTTCGCCGTTTATGGATTTGAACATGACTTATTTTTGGAAGATTAAGCCACCAGCGAAACGCACCTTGGTCCACATTGAAAGCCGCCGAGACGACAAGCTTTTCGATGCGACACTGGCTTTGACGAAACAGTCAGTAACCAAGACAAACATTAGACGAACGGTATTCAAGATTCCGGCAATGACGATTAAAGTCGTGATGGGAATTTATTATCAGGCTCTCAAATTATTCCTGAAAAAAGTACCGTTTGTGGGGCATCCAGATTCAACATCTTAAGTGTCTTCACAGCAACTAAATAATAGAACTCGACCCAAGCTTGGGTTGGCTCCAACCAAGGGGCACAACCCAGCTAAGTTGGCACAAAATATTAGAATGAGTTATCAGCGAGGTTTACATGGAACAGCTTGCCAAACAAAACAACAACATTGAACAACAAGCTAAAGCCGTTGCTGTTTCAAGCAACTGTAAATATCGAGCTTTAATCTTTAAGGTTTTAGAAAGCCTGCAATTCGCGACGCTTGAGATCATTGAGCGCGACCAGCATTCGGTGTTCGGCGATCGAGAAGCCGACTTGAAAGGTCGAATCGTGATTCACGATGCAACCTTTTTTAGAGATGTCGTGATTGACGGCAGTATTGGCGCATCTGAGGCCTACATTGATGGAAAATGGACAAGCCCAGATCTCACCAAAGTGATTCAAATCATGGCTCGAAATCAATCTCAACTCGACGAGCTTGACGATAAAACACAATGGATTTCTCGCATCAAAAATCTATTGCTGCGTCGTAAGAATGCTAACACCGAGCAAGGCTCTAAACGTAATATTCTTGCGCACTACGATATTGGTAATGAGTTGTACGAGCGCTTCCTAGACAGCTCGATGCAATACTCTTCCGCTATCTACAGCGAAGAAGCAGAAACCCTATCCAAAGCTCAGCAAAACAAAATGAAAACCATCTGTGAGCGATTAGAGTTGTCAGAGAACGATAACGTGGTCGAGATAGGCACGGGCTGGGGTGGTTTAGCGATATTCATAGTGCAACACTACGGATGCCATGTCACCACAACCACAATCTCAGATGCCCAACACGCGCTTGCAGAACAGAGAGTCAAAGCGCTTGGCTTAACCGACAAAATCACCCTGCTCAAAGAGGATTATCGTAACCTCACTGGTGAGTATGACAAGTTGGTTTCTATCGAGATGATTGAGGCGGTCGGCCATGAATATCTACAGACCTTCTTTGAGAAATGTTCTTCACTGTTGAAACCATCAGGCAAAATGCTGATTCAAGCAATCACCATCGCCGACAGTCGTTATGACAAATACCGCAAAGGCGTCGACTTTATTCAGAAATACATTTTCCCAGGCGGTTGCCTACCTTCGGTCTCAGTGATGACCCAACACCTTGCGACCAGTACAGACCTTGTTGTCCAAGAAATCGATGACATTGGCCTGCACTACGCTCGAACGCTTAATGATTGGAATGTTGCCTTTGAAAACAGTTGGGAAGAGTTAGAGTCTCTCGGCTATTCAGAAGAGTTTAAGCGCTTGTGGATCTTCTACTTCTGCTACTGTGAAGGTGCATTCAAAGAGCGCGTGATCAGCACTCACCACCTAGTTGCAAGAAAACCTCGTTACTTTGGAGCAAAAGATGAAACGGTTTTGGATTATTAATCTCGTTCTGTTTCAAGCGACCTGGGTTTGCAGCGCGTTCTTTACCGCGCAAGCCCCGTTCGTGGCGCCACTGATTGTGGCCGTTCACTTCCTTCTCTCCCCTACTCGCAGTAGCGATGTGAAAATACTCATTTTATTACCATTAGGGCTGTTGCTTGATAGCCTCTTGCTTCACTTCGGCGTGTTTGCAGTCGACTCTGAAATTGCGAATCAATCGTGGTTTCCAGTCTGGCTCGTTTGCCTGTGGATCATGTTTTTAATCAGCTTTAACCACAGCCTAAATTGGCTTTTAAAATGCTCGAAAGTGATCTTGTTTGTCATAGGGTTCGTAGCAGGTACTAGTAGTTATTGGGGAGGCATCAAAGCAGGCGCCCTTCTGACTACTTGGCCAGACGCATCGGTGTTAGCTGCCCTTGCAATAAGTTGGGGGATTTTGTTGCCCTTACTGGTGGCCGCTTACTCCAACTTAGTACAACCCAAAATGGCAACAACGAGGTGACTTATGGCTTTTCCACGCAACCCTACGCAAGCGTTCAAATCTGAGAGCGATATTAGTCGCGTTCGCACTCAAACAAGCGAGCAATCAAGAATCCGACTATTTAGCTTAGTCACCTTAACCCTCATTTACGCAGCACTCCTATTTACCGGGAATGCCAAAGCTTCTGCTGTCGATGATTTAAATAAGCGCGGTCAGGGAGAAATGAGCTACTTGTTTTGGACTTTGTATTCTGCAGAGTTCTACACCACTCCGTCTAACTCTGAGCGTGCTTTGAAACTTGAGTACTACCGAGCAATTGACAGCAAAGACCTTGTAGACGCAACCAAAGACCAGTGGAGCAAACTCGGTTACTCAAGCAACAATATCCAACGTTGGTTGAAGCCTTTGTACGCAATGTGGCCCAACGTTGAGGAAGGCAGCACGCTGACTATCCGAGTTGCTGAAGACAACGTAAGTCGCTTCTATTTTGATGAGCAACCCATCGGCACCATCCAAGACAAGCAATTTGGTGAAGCCTTTCTCGCGATTTGGTTATCTGAAAACACATCTGAGCCTGGTCTACGCAAACAACTATTAGGTTTGAACAAATGAATCCAAAAACAACAATAATAAAATTTGCTTTGGCACTGTTTTCACTCACTTGGCTGACGGGGTGTGGCTCTGCTAGTTTAGAAAACCACGTAGACACTACGCCAGAGCTCAAGCTAGAAACCTTTTTCAATGGGGAGCTAATGGCTTACGGCATGGTACTAGACCGCTCTGGTAACCTACTACGCCGTTTTGACGCTAAGCTTGTCGCGACTTGGGACGGTGACAAAGGCGAAATCAAAGAGTGGTTCTCTTTTGCTGATGGCGAGCGCTCAACACGCGTTTGGAACCTGATAAAAACCGGCGAAAACACCTATTCAGGCACTGCTAATGATGTAGTCGGTACCGCTAATGGCGAGACTCTAGGTTCTGCTCTGTATTGGAAATATGACTTAGAAATCGAAGTCGACGGCAGCACCTATGAAGTCGTATTAGACGACTGGATGTTCTTGATGGACGACAAACGCCTGTTCAATAAAACCGAGATGTCTAAGTTCGGCTTTAAAGTCGGAGAGGTCATCTTATACATAGAGAAGATTTAATTTAACCGCTCTGTCCTGTTCCCATTTTCATCAACGGTAGCCCTTACCCCAAAAGACACTTTCAGCCTACCATATAATCTCAGCCCACAATGCAATCTCAACCCACAACAGAAAATTGTGGGTTGTTCTGTTTAATCCCTCGAATAGCATACCTGTATGCTCAAGCCTTTGTGCTAAGATGCGCCACCAGCATACAAATGGGCTAAACTCAGTTGAGCGGATGTGATACACAGTTCCACCAATTCAGAGCACTTCCCCATTGTTTCGCTAAGCGTAGATTCCCTACCATGAATAATTGAAAAGGCTTTAAAGCATGAGCAAGTTGACCTCAGCGGAGCGTAAAGCTCGCGACAATGAACGTTTCTCACAACGTGTAAACGACCGCAGAGAAAAAGGCGAAGACGTAGTTGCTTACGCACTGACCAACAAGAAAGCTGTAAAATTCCTGACTAAGTCGGAAAAGAAACGCTTCAATGAAGCAAAAGTCATTCGCCAAGAAGAACAGCGAGTGAAAGATCAAGAAGAACTCAACAGAATCGAAGACTCATTCACGACCAAACAGTTCGACGAAGAGTAATCTGATTTCAAAAGCGCTGGCTCTATGCCGGCGCTTTTACCTTTACGCGCTTTACCTTTAGGCATTTTTTCCTTTCTGATTATCTTCCTATCTTCCTACGACTTTCTCAAACCTCTGTTTTATCGATCTTACTCATGGATCTCTGCATCTTGGTCTTAGATCTCAGCAAACAGATATTCAAAGCCTTACTATCTCGATTCAATTCAACAATTCCGAGTCACCATGATTTTAATCACCGGATCAAGCAGCGGTTTAGGCGCAGCTTTAGCCAAACAATATGCGAACACATCGAACAGCCGTCAGCGCTTAATGATCACTGGCCGCAGCTCCCAACGTTTAGCTGAATTAGCGAAAAGCCTGCCAGCGAATACTGTTAGCCAAGCCTGTGACTTGTGTGATCCACAATCAGTGAGCGAGTTATTGGATGCGTTGCCTGAAACACCAAAGCTGGTGGTTCATAGCGCAGGCAGTGGGTACTTCGGTAAAATTGAACAACAAGATCCCGCCGCCATCAGCGACATGCTGAAAAACAATATCGAGTCCTCGATTTTTCTGATTCGTGAGCTTGTTCAGCGTTACAAAGATCAACCCGTCACCATTGCGGTCGTGATGTCGACCGCGGCTCAAGGCGCTAAAGCAGAAGAATCCACCTACTGCGCTGCAAAATGGGCCGTTAAAGGCTTTATCGAATCGGTAAGGTTGGAGCTCAAAGGTCATCCGATGAAGATCGTTGCAGTTTACCCCGGCGGGATGGCAACCGAGTTCTGGGGAACCAGCGGCAAAGCGATGGATACCTCAAGCTTTATGACCGCACAAGAAGCCGCTCAAATGCTGCAGCAGGCGTTAACCAGCACCGAGCATGGATATGTGTCAGATATCACGATAAACCGCGGTTAACGGCTAATGAGAGCAGCGAACAGGTAAACCGAGCTATTCCGCTAATTATTTGTGAGGGTGAGCATGAAAGTGTGCGACAATGCTCGGCGTAAATTCATATTCAAGGTTTATTATGAAACTTCTAGTTCGTAACCTATCGCGCTCTACTGCTGAGCAAGACATCCGTGTTCTATTTTCTGAGTTCGGCTCAGTAAAAGAGTGCAGCCTAGTTTTAGACCAAGAAACTGGCGAATCTAAAGGCTTTGCATTTGTTGAAATGCCAGAGCACGAAGAAGCGAAAGCGGCACTAAACAAGCTGAACATGTCAAAGCTTGGCAGCAACACGATTCGTGTAAAAGTCGCTAACTCTTAATTAGAGCAAGCACTTAGCAAAGGCTGGTTGTTAGCTTATAGCTTAAGATTGATTGTTAACATCAGATTGGTCGTTAACAGCAGATTGATCGTTAACAGCAATCATCAAATGACTGGTCTCTTTATCTAGCTTCACCGTAAGCTCAGATAATAAAGCCCGTAACGATATTCCGCTGAAAAAGCATAATATCGTTACGGGCTTTTTGCTGCTCGCGATTCTCTTTTCACAACCAACCTATTCACTTATAGTTTGTGCTTACAACCCTTCATGCTCATCAATCGCACGCCTTGCTTCTGCCATTGAACATCCTGATTCCATCACTAACTGCGCGACCGTCATCGAGGGCGTAGCGGCTAACAACGATGCCAAACACACCACAGGCTTAGGCAGTACTTTATCTATAGCAGTTGCTATCCAATCGTCTTTTTCATGAGTTAACATGGTTTTAAATTCAATGAGTTGATGATCTTGAGCCACCAACAGCCAGTTGCGTGAACGTCGCACTCGCTTCAACTGGCATCCACACTCTGTCGCATTCGCCATCACTTGGCTTTTATCACTCACACGATGTACAAAACTATTCAGTGGGACACTAAACATAACTCTCTGCTAACCAATCTATTCCTACCATTCAAGAGATCGCTACCTATCTCTCAGTACTTTCTAACTGTCACTCAATAAAACCGTACGTAGGATTACACAGACATAAAAAAACCGCCAGTGATGCACTAAGCAGCCTCGCGGTTTTTTGTTCTTTAGAGCCCAACGCTCAGCATCAACAGCTAAGCTGTTTTCAATTCAACATGGATAATCAGCAACAGCTTTTTGAATTTCTGCTATCACAGCAGTTTGAACTCTCCTGACTTCCTCGCTCAAAGCCATCAATAGCGTCTGCTAAAGCAGTAAATGATTGCTCGATATTGTCACGTGACGTTGCGATATTCATTCGCATAAAGTTAGGACTTTCAGCACCAAACCAACCGCCCGGCGTTAATCCCATTTTAGCCTGCTCAAACACCACGTTTTTCAATTCATCTTCCGAAAAGCCTAAGCCTGAGAAATCAAACCACACTTGGTAAGTCCCTTGCGGCTGAAAGACTTTCAATTGAGGAATGCGCAGCTCTGCAAACTCGGTAATCCACTTAACCGTGTCTTGCAGGTACACCAACATGCCATCTAACCACTCTTCGCCTTTTTCAAAGGCCGCCACGGTTGCAAACGTGCTGAATGCATTCCCGTGATCAAGATACATCGCGACCACATTGGTTTTGAACGCTTCAAATAGCTCATCATTGTTGGTGTACACATAGCCGTTTGAGATGCTGTGCATGCCGAAGGTTTTTGCCGGAGATCCAATCAAGGTGATGACCTTATCGTAGTCAAAACTGGTCGAGCTCGTAAAAGAATGACCTTCAAAAATAATGTCGGAATGAACTTCGTCGCTGATGATCAGCACATCGTGGCGCTTGGCGATTTCGATGACTTGTTCAATTTCTTGAGGTGTCCACACTCGCCCAGTCGGGTTATGTGGATTACAGAAAATCATCGTCTTCACTTTTTGCTCGATGATCTGTTGCTCCATACCATCGAAATCAATCTGGTAACCCTGTTCATCATTGAGCAATGGGCTTCTCACTACCTGACGTCCTGCTTTATTCACCAAGTTAGCAAACTGGTGATACGCCGGCGTATGGATCAGCACACCATCGCCTTCGTTGGTGAATTGGCGCAGTAACAGCGCGATACCAGAAAGCACACCCGGCACCTGAACGAACTTATCAGCAGATAGGTTCAAACCATGACGCTTTGAATACCATTGAGAAAGCGCTTCAAATACAGCCTGCTCATGAAACTCATAAGAGTACACACCGCGCTCAACCAAACGGTTCAACTCTTGAGTTATGGGTTCCGCCACCTGAAAATCCATATCGGCAACCCAATAAGGGAATACATCTGTGGTGTTATAAATGTTCTGTAGCATCTGCGGTTTGCTTTTGATAAACGCATTTTCACCATAGTTCGATGTACTGTTAAACGCTGTCATGGAGATGTCCTCAAATAGTGTGTTCGGTCTTTTTGCAATCAACTGAATTGCATGAATACCCTTAAGACGACGGCAAAATCAAAAAGACGAAGCTTTTAAAGAAATCTTGCGATTAATTTAAATCAATCTCGCATCTCGACCTTTATCTCTGTTTTTACCGAGTTCGCGATAAAGCAGTTTTTGTGTGCCAAGTGATGCAGTTTTTCGAGTTGTTTGGCGGTTGGTTGTTTGGTGCCTAGAAACACAATGTCAGGTCGCAGAGTCACCTTAGTGACCGATGAGCGTCCTGATTCATCTTCCTCAAGCACACCAATCGCATCATCCACATAAGAGTCGATCACATACTTCTGCTTCGCGGCAATTCCCAGAAAAGTCAGCATGTGACAGCTAGAAAGTGCCGCAATAAAGGCTTCTTCAGGGTCAACATTCGCTTCAACCGACAGTGGAAGTGGCACAACATGAGGAGAAGACGAAGCTGGCACCGTGACACCACCATCGAATTCCCATGTGTGGCCGCGACTGTATTGATTGTCGCTAAAGGCTTCATCGTCCGCTTTTTGCCAGCGAATGACTGCTCCGTATTCAGACATAATTCCTTCCCTTTTAATACTCAATAAATTAACGATCAGCTGGGTGATTAACACCATCGTTGGTCACCACATCACCAATATCAAAAGGGTTCACTCCTTCCAAACAGCCGATGTTAAAACCGTATTCATTTGGGCTTGAGCGGCGTTGGTGGTGGGTATAGATACCGCAGTTTGAGCAGAAGTAATGCTTCGCGGTGTTGGTATTAAATTGATAAAGCTTAAGATGCTCCGCACCTTTGAGGATCTTGATGCCATCTAGCGCAACAGAGCCCACAATCGCTCCCCTGCGACGACAGATAGAGCAATCACAACGACGTGGTTTTTCTATCCCGTTAGGTAAGCTGAGCTCTAATTCCACCGCACCGCAGTGACAGCGTGCCTTATGAAAAGGTTGGATAACCGTATTGCCGACTACTTTCATTTTTCTCTCCAATCACGTCCTTGTAATCGAACTATCTTAACGAGAACCATTTACCTTGTCCGTAACCTAGCATTGAGTTCGAGAGATCCGTCATAAGCTAGCTAGCGAGTGAGCGATTCTTCTTTATCTGGTTTATCTTCTGTATTTTCTTTATCTGACTGATCTGATTTCTCAACCAAACCACCAAAATTTTCAAATAGAAAATCCAAAAACAGTCGAATACGCTTCGGCTGATATTTCTTGCTGATGTACACCACATTCAAGTCGGCACTGGATACAGACATCGCGGTATTGAAGTTCTTCATGTAGCCGTTAAGTAACGTCACAAGGCGCTGATTATTGATGTCATCTTGCACATCCAGAATGGATTTCAGTGCAATCCCCTCTCCTTGTAGCGCCCAATAACGGATCACTTCGCCATCATCCGAAAATCGCTTAGGAACCACCGTCACAGCCTTCTTCATGTCATGATCTTGGAAGTGCCAAGTTTTGAGTTCTTCGTTGCTACGAAGCATCGCCAGACACGCATGATCAACCAAATCTTGAGGTTTGATCGGCGTCCCGTGTTTGGCGAGGTATTCTGGGGAAGCGCACAGCACACGTCGGCTCGGTGATAAGCGTCTGGATATCAAACTGCTGTCGACCAACTCACCATATCGGATAACGATATCCATGCCAGATTCAGCGATATTCGACAGATTGTCGTTCAAATACAGGTAGGGAATAACGTCGGGGTATTGCTGACAAAACTCCGACAAA
Organism: Vibrio sp. QJM3NY_21; assembly: GCF_057785975.1. Classification (NCBI taxonomy): domain Bacteria; kingdom Pseudomonadati; phylum Pseudomonadota; class Gammaproteobacteria; order Vibrionales; family Vibrionaceae; genus Vibrio; species Vibrio sp. QJM3NY_21. Next base: position 1,889,118 of record NZ_CM173514.1, on the reverse strand, counting down.
ATAGGCAATATGTACTGCTTACCGATGTCTTTTGGCGCAGCGATTTTTAGTGAACCTTTGACTTCTTTTACGCCATTTTGAATCAGGTTCTCAGCCTCACTGACGTTGTCTAAAATCTCCAGGCACGCCTTGTAATACAGTTCCCCTGAATCGGTCAACGACACATGTCGAGTGCTGCGGTTCAATAGCTTCACACCATATCGCTCTTCAAGCGCCTGCAGCCTTGCTGTCATTGTCGCAGGAGACAAGCCCAATTCACGCCCTGCCGCTGCTAGCCCATGATGCTTCACGATACCCACAAACATTGCCATATCTGAAAATTTGTCCATTTCTCGCCCTTTCGCTTATTCGCTTATTGCCTATTCCCTGTTACTTAATCTCATTATTCACTATATCCGAATAATGATTTTATATTTTAGCTAATTATCAAAATTAATCGAATAAATATAATAACAACCATCAGCAGAACAACGCAGGAATTCAGAACATGAACAACGAACTTAAAAACCAAGAAAAACACACATTCGTCATCATTGGTGGAACATCAGGTATCGGCAAAGCATTAGCAATGCAATTGAGAAACGAAAACAACACAGTACACATTGCAAGCCGACACACCGGCGTTGATATCAGCAATGAAAAATCGATTTGTGATTACTTTGAATCAATTGGTGCCTTTGATCATTTGGTAGTAACGGCAGGCTCATACGCTCCGGGCGGAAAAGTCACCGACGTTGCCATCGAAGACGCGAAAACAGCCTTTGATACCAAATTCTGGGGAAGCCTAAACGTTGCTAAGCATGCTGCACGTTACATGACATCAAACGGCTCTATCACACTCACGACCGGCATGCTGTCACGCAAAGTTGTTGCTGGCACTTACGTGAAAACTGCGATAAATGCAGCGCTAGAAAGCGTCACTAAAGTGTTAGCGAAAGAACTATCACCGATTCGAGTAAACGCCGTCAGCCCCGGCCTTACCATGACGGAAGCCTACAAAAACATGGACGACTCAACTCGTTCAAGCATGTATGACAACGCCAAAAACAACCTACCCGCAGGCAAGGTTGGTGAACCTTCAGAGATAGCTATGGGTTACTTGTTCTCGATTAATAACCCTTACGTTACGGGCTCGATCATCGACATTGATGGCGGTGCGCTGCTCGGCTAGTTCCCGATTTTTTCAAAATTTCAGGCTGTATAACTCACAGAAAAATTGAAGGCAGGGCGCGTAATTCAAGCGCCCTTAACAACCATATCAACACAGGTCACTCAACATGAAACAACAAGTCATGAAACAAGAAAAGATGCCGTTTCAGGTTTGGATACTGACACTCGCGGCTTTTGCCATAGGTACGGCTGAGTTTGTTATTGCAGGTATTCTCCCACAAATCGCTACATCACTTTCGATCACCGAAGGCCAAGCAGGCTACCTAATCAGTGCTTACGCGCTTGCTATCGTTATCGGAGGGCCAATCTTAACCATCTACCTCGCACGCTTTAATAAGAAGATAGTGCTAATCGGTTTAATGGCTCTGTTCATTATTGGCAATGTCTTATCAGCCCTTGCTCCTAGCTACCCACTTCTACTTGCAAGCCGTGTTATCGCAGGCTTAGTGCAAGGTCCTTTCTATGGCATAGGGGCAGTTGTCGCGACCAATTTAGTGTCTGAGAAAATGGCAGGTAGAGCCGTTGGCCAAATGTTCGCAGGCTTAACGCTCGCTAACGTTCTTGGCGTTCCCGCAGGTACTTGGGTGAGCTTGCAATTCGGCTGGCACACCACTTTCTTTACCGTGGCAGCACTTGGCACAGTTGCAATGATCTCTATCCTAACGTCAATCAAATCCACAGGTCACAATGAAGCGAAAGACATCAAAACTCAGCTCATGGCATTCAAAAACCCAATGCTCATTCTCAGCTTAGCAATCACCGCTTTTGCTTGGTCTGGCTTCATGACGCTTTACGGCTACCTTGCGCCAATCGCCATGCACATCACTGGCTACAGTCAAGAATCAGTAACTTGGATTTTAGTGATTGTTGGAGTTGGCTTAATCATCGGTAACACCTTGGGCGGACGATCTTCTGACAAAAACCTAGGCAAAGCTTCAATGTTTTGGGCTATCGCGATGATCATCTCATTGGTAGTGGTTGGCCTTGTGGTAGACAACAAAATCCTATTCGTTGCAGCCGCATTCATTTTTGGTATCGCTTCATTTGCCAACGTCCCTGCCATGCAGCTTCGAGTAATGAACCACGGTGGCGAAGGCCAAGAGCTAGCAGCAACCGCGAATATCTCAGCGTTTAACTTGGCCAATGCCTTCGGTGGTTTCCTTGGCGGCATGGTACTCGATAGCCAACTAGGCGCAGGAGTGATCCCGTTCGCAGCCGTTGTGGTTCCTATCGTCGGCTTGTTCTTAATCGCTAAAGCTAACCGAAACGAGAAACCACAAAGCAACTCAATATTTGAACCAACAGAAGCTAAATAATTTAAGAACTCCGTAACTTCAAAGTGCCAATTCATTATCAAACTGGAGTTGGCACAGCACTAAAAATTCATAAAGGTAGAGAGCATGAACAAGTTATTCGAAACATCAGAACTGAAAGGCCTAGAGCTGCAAAACCGTGTCGTTATGGCACCCATGACACGCGCTCGCACTAGCCAACCTGGAAACGTGCCAAACGACATGATGGCGACTTATTACCAACAACGAGCAAGTGCAGGGCTTATCATCACTGAAGCCACACAAATTTCAGATGACTCTCAAGGTTACTCATTCACACCCGGCGTCTATACCGATGCGCAAATCGAAGGTTGGAAGGGCGTAACCACAGCAGCAAAAGAGCAAGGTGCCGCGATATTCTGCCAACTATGGCATGTAGGCCGCGTGTCTCACCCTACCTTTCAAAAAGGTGAACTGCCGATTGCCCCTTCTGCACTTGCTCCAGTCGAAACTCAAGTTTGGATTTCTGATGAGAATGGTAACGGCAATATGGTCGATTGCATCCAACCAAGAGAGATGACTCAAACCGATATTGATCGCGTTGTTCAAGATTTTGCTAACTCAGCGAAAAAAGCAGTCGAGGCAGGATTCAACGGCGTCGAGATCCACGGTGGCAATGGCTACCTCATCGATCAGTTTCTACGCACCAATTCAAACCAACGCACCGACAACTATGGTGGCAGCCGCGAGAACCGACTTCGCTTCCTAATCGAAGTGGTCGATGCTGTGATTGAAGCGATTGGTGCTGACAAAGTGGGCGTGCGTTTGGCCCCATTCATCACCTTCAAAGATATGAACTGCTCAGACATCGTGCCAACGATTTTAGAGGCATCAAAGGAACTGCAAGCTCGTAATATCGCTTATCTGCACCTATCAGAAGCCGACTGGGATGACGCTCCGGTTATTCCTGAAAGCTTCCGCGTAGAACTAAGAGAATTGTTCTCCAACACCATCATCGTCGCTGGCAGTTACACACCAGAACGTGCCGAAGAAGTATTGAGCAAAGGCTACGCCGATCTCGTCGCATTTGGCCGCCCATTCGTTGCTAACCCAGATCTCGTTTCACGCCTACAAAATGGCAACGAACTATCCGATCTTGACGGCGCGACTCTGTTTGGAGGAAACGAAAAGGGCTATATCGATTATCCAGCGTTGTAGTGAATTGGGAAAACTGGTGGAGACTAACGGCTAGAAACATTTCCGACAGGCAAAAGAAAGGCTCGCGTGACTAGTGCGAGCCTTATGCAGTTTAGGGGGTAAACCACAATCTGATATTAATCAGAGACTAATTATTTAACTTATGAACCAGTATGCACTTATGCGCATTGATATTCTATTTTTAAATGATTCACTGCAATTAATCAATCGATAAAAGTTAGCGTTTGGTCAATTTAAACCACATAAATAACAGTGATTTAGTGAACGGCGTCTAGAAAATCATCATAAAACCTATAGAAATCAGATTTATAGACTTCTCATTTGCCAATAACCCTCACCATTGGTTGCGAGCTGACTGTGTAAATAATCAAGCGTATCAGCAACCTGTCCGGCAATGCCTTGTGGTGGATTGAACAACAGTAAACCACTACCGATCAGGCGATCATCACCCTTAGGATCTCGAAGGCGAAGCTCCGACTTAATCGGACTTGGCAGCAAACCATCTTTCACTGCGGTCACACAGTGGTTCAAAATCAGTGAGCTCTTGTCATCCGTGTAGAGCGGGTACCAAATTAGTGCAGATACTTTCTCCGACTGCTGATATGCCTTAACTAAGGCATCAATCACCGCGAGATATTCTGAATCGGTTTCATAGGGTGGGTCGATAACAATCAGATGATGATTGTCATGTTTAGCTACATCATCAGGTAACGCTTTAAGCCCATCACCTGCGCTAATCGTAAGCTTGCTTGAAATATCTAAGTTACACTGTAACCTCTCGATATTGATTTGCAGTAAATCAGCTTCATCTTGCTGAATGTCTGAAAAATAGAAGCTATCTTGGCTGCGACCTTGTTGGTAAGTGATGGCGGCAGAACCCGGATACAAAGAGATAAGTTGATTCGGATTATAGTACTCCAGTACCGACATAAAAGAAGCGAATGCCGGAGGAAGAGAAGCCTTATTGCGCCACAAGTACCCGACCCCTTCAGCAAACTCACCGGCGTGATTACTTGGTGCGGTAGTGAGGTCATAACACCCTGTACCTGAGTGCGTGTCGATAACATTGAGGCGTGAATGCTGCTGCATTAATGACTGAACAAGTGCACTCAATACTGGATGCTTCAGTGCATCACCATGGTCGCCTACATGACATTGATGTCGATATTCCATTCCCTTGCCTCATTTCTACTAACGTCATCTAAACATACTTCATATCATGAGGGCTTGCCTGCTCAATCCATCGTTTTTTGAAATAGCTTCTCTTTTCGCTAACTGTCTGACTCTTATAAAAAATAAAGCCCTTCGTTTTATTACAAACGAAGGGCTTTACTGACGTTACTTGCTAACTTGTACTGCTAGAGCATAGACAACCTAAGGGTACTCTCCCTCAACTTCTACTGGCGCTTTCACTTGGTAGTGGCAAGGTTGTAGACCAAGTAGCTTAGGCAGTGTGATGCCGACAGACACTGAAGACCACGTACCGCTGACAATACCGACAACCAATGCGATTGCAAAGCCTTGCAGCGCAGAACCACCAAGTAGCCAAAGTGCCGATACGGTGATTAGCGTTGTACCTGAAGTCACCATGGTGCGTGAGAAGGTCGCTTTAACCGATTCGTTAAGCAGGTTATCAGTATCACCGTTTGGATTGCCGCGCAGCATTTCGCGTACACGGTCGGCGATGATGATCGAGTCATTCAATGAGTAACCGAGAATCGCTAGCACGGCCGCCAATACCGTCAGGTTGAACTCAAACTGAGTAAAAGCGAACAGACCCAAGATAAGCGTCACGTCATAGATGATCGCGGCAAGCGCACCCAGAGCCAAACGCCACTCAAATCGTACACTCAGGTACAGCATGATCATTAGGAAACACACCAATACCGCCAAGCCACCTTGGTCAACCATGTCTTGGCCTACTTGAGGGCCAACCACGCTGCTGTTGAGTACTTTCACTTGGTCGCTAACCGTTGTCAAAGCATCCACTAAGTTTGGCTGTGGGGTATCTGTCAGTTGGCTGTAACGAATCGTCCAACGATCCTGTTCTGCCATACCAACCACTTGAACGTCTTGTTGGAAAGCCGTGTCGAGTTTTGTTTTTAAGGCGTCTTTAGTCACTTGTTCAGAGAGTTGCACCTCGGCAACTACGCCGCCTGTAAAGTCCAAACCCCAGTTAAAACCTTTCACTGCCACCAGCATCACAGAGCTCATGAACAGCACAATAGAGATCATAGACATCACCTTACGAAGGCGAGTCATGTTTTTATCTGAAAGATAGCGGTCTGAAATAGTCATTTTTGAAATACTCATGCTTAAATCCTTACATCGTGGCGTTGGTCACGCCCCCAAACCAAATTGATGATCGCTCGTGAAGCAAAAATGCCCGTAAACATACTGGTTAGAAGACCTAAGCCCAGTGTCAGAGCGAAGCCCTGAATCGGACCATTACCAATGGTGTATAGGGCTACAGCAACAATCATGGTGGTGACGTTGGCATCGAAAATAGAAGAGAACGCACTGTCAAAGCCACGATCGATAGAACTCGCAAAGCTGCGCCCTTCTTTCATCTTGTCTCGAATACGCTCGAAGATAAGCACGTTGGTATCCACCGCCATACCGACGGTCAGTACCAAGCCCGCAATGCCCGGCAGGGTTAATACCGCACCTGGTAGCAAGGCAATCAAGCCAAACAATGTGGTCATGTTCACCACCAATGCACAGTTCGCGACCCAACCTAAGCGGCGATACCATAGCGCCATAAACGTCAGAGTAAGACCAAGGCCAAGCGCCAGAGCAGCAAAGCCGTTGGTTACGTTTTCTGCACCCAGAGATGGGCCAATAGTACGTTCTTCAATGATGGTAACGGGCGCGGTTAATGAACCCGCACGAAGGAGTAGAGCCAACTCTTGTGCTTCACCTAGCGTGCCAGCACCTGTAATACGGAAACGGCTACCCAACTGAGATTGGATGTTCGCAACGCTGATCACTTCACTGGTTTTCTCGCTGTTACCGGCTCTGTCGCGGCTATATTCGCTGTAAACAGTCGCCATTGGCTTACCGATGTTATGGCGAGAAAACTCAGACATTTTCTTGCCGCCAGAAGAATCCAGTGTGATGTTTACTTCTGCGCTGCCCATCTCACCAATGCCACTACGAGCATCGATAATGTGTTCGCCACTCAACACAGCCTTGCGGTCGACTACCACGCGGTTGCCGTCTGTGTCCTGCAGCGTTTGAGTGCTGCGCGTTGGGTTGTCGTACACAGAATAGAAAGCAAGTGATGCGGTTGCACCAATCACATCTTTCGCTGCTGCAGGGTCTTGTACGCCCGGCAGTTCAATACGAATACGGCTTTCACCTTGGCGTTGAATTGATGCTTCTGTGATGCCTAGCTCTTCAATACGGCTACGCATGATTTGCAGGTTTTGTTGAACCGTTAGGTTACGTAGCGTTCTTTGCTCTTCGTCAGATTGGGTTAACGTTAGCGATTTATCTGAACGATCACGTTGCCATTGTGGGAACTCTTCACGAATCAGCTTTTGCGCTTGTTCGAAATCAGCATCAGTGCGGAAATTAAACTTAACTTGGTTGTTCACCACTTCACCACGGGCATAACGCACTTCGCTAGTGATCTCGTCGACCACCGCTTGAGCTTGCGCGTGATAAACCGGTGCCATATCCACTTCTAGCAAGAACTGCACGCCACCGCGTAAATCAAGGCCTAATTGAATCGGTGCGAAGCCCATGTCAGTCAGCCATTTTGGTGCAGCTGGCTCCATCGCTAGAGCAACGGTTGCGCTGTCTAGTAGGCGCTCATTAAGTACTTCTTTGGCTTTCGCTTGCTGCTCTGCATCTTCTAAAATCACAACTAAGCGTTTGTCTTTTTGAAAGGCTGATGTCGCTTGGATGCCTTCGCTCGCGAGATATTGAGTAATTTGAGTGGCGTCGATCGTCTGTTCAGAACGGTTGCTAATTTGAACCGAGGCGTTCTCGCCATACCAAGAAGGTAAAGCACTCAGAACCATAACGATGATAGTGGCGATAAGCACCACGTATTTCCACTTTGAGTAGTGGTTGATTTGTTTTCTTGGAATGCGTTTTTTCACAGTCAAGATCTCTTCTTTTTACCAATCACAGTAAATAAGTGCTCGAAAATAGCGTAGGAAAAACGCAGTGATCGAGCATTTTAACCAGCTAGGGTGACCAGTTATTTACTACGATTGGTATAACTAATGTTTTGCGAACACGATCGATAGCTGAAACCAGAACAAGCTGATTGAACGGTAGTGATGCTAAAGCTGATGTCGCTATGTTTGTTTTGGTTAATTGGCGAGTTCAACGGGCACAAATGACCATCGATACGACCAATTTAGGGTCAAACGATTAGCTAAGAAGTTCTCGGAAATGCGAGTATTGGATGTTGCCCTCTTTCCACCCCGAAAGCCGGGAGGACGGAGAACTCACAATGCTGGTCCAATGCTGCTTAGTATCCAACATCGGCGTATTGAAGAGCAGAGAAGCCAGTAGTGATGGGGGAGAGAAGTCGATCAATAGATGATAAGCAGGCTCAAGGTCGGCCACGCTTTCTTGCTCGTTGCTGAGCATACGTCTAAAGGTTACCGCTTGGAGACTCGATTCAGTGTCGTGATAATTGGAACTATCACCTAAAGACGCAGTGTCAAACTGAACCTGATCGCATTCCATGTAGCTCGACGGGTTATCCGCAGCAGCTTGTTTACAAAGATTATTCTGCGAAGGCTGCTCTTGAGCGGAGTGGATTTGGAATGGCTTAGAAGGGAACGAATAGCCGTTAGAATTCACTAAGCCAAAGCTCAGTAAAAACAACATTAAGACTAATCGGGTACCTAATTTAAGCAATCTAATATCCAAACAACATTCTCGTAGATCGCCAATCTACAATACAAATGAAATGCTGTCTTGATTTAAAACATTTTTTTAGAAAATGATACGAAGCAACCGATTAAGCACCCTCGCATTTAGAATTACATGCCTTTAAATACGGTCAACAACACGTAATACATTGGCGCTATGAATGATGTAAAAAAACAAAAAAGCCAAGCAGTGTGTGCTTGGCTTTGAGTCATCTCTTTCTGTTTGCTTATAGCTTTAGGCTTTAGGCTTTAGGGCGCATGATATTCTTAACCTTACGGCTATTTTCACCAAATACACGCTGCACAAGTTGATCCATGTCATCCGCAGTGATCGACCTCGCAACACGCTTAACTTGAGACAACGCTTCGATGTCGTAACCATGAAGTAAATAACGAGACAGGTACCACGCTTGGTCGATAGAGCTCATCTCGAGAGGCGTGAAGTCAGCTTCAAACTGTTTCACTACCGCTCGCATTTCCTCTTCAGAGACACCTTGTAGAAGGTCTGCAATCACCTTATCGATCGCCACTTCCACTTTATCAACGTTCTCAGGCGCTATCATCGCACCAATAACCCACTCATGACTCAGCTCTCTATCTGCAGACGCCGAATATGCATAAGGTGAGTAATCTAAACTCAATTCTTCACGAATATAAGCATCTAAGCGAGTCGCCAACAGTCGTTCTAGCAAGCTTTCCGTGAAGATATCTTTTGCCGTTACGCCTTGGTCGGTTTCGGTTGCAGGTTCAGAGATGACTCGTAAGACGTACTCTGCGCTATTCACATTGTTGATGGCTAAATCAATGCGTGATTCAGATGGCTGCTTGTAAGCCACCTTAAAGTCAGGAACCTCGGCTTTTTCTAATGGAATCGAAGCCAAGTATTGCTCAACCAAAGGCTTTAACTCACTTGGGTCGATATCACCCACGATAACCAATTGGTTATGTCTCATTTGACCAAACAGCTGCTGGTGAAGATTAGCGACGTCTTCCACAGAAACCGCTTCAACACGTTCTTTGTCAACAAAGAGGTGGCCACTGTCCTGACCATAGATGTTCTGGTTTCTTGCGCGCTCAAACTGGCCAACAGGGCTGCTCAAGAAAGATTCTTGACCTTGTACAAACTCCTGCTTCACTGCCTCTAACTGCTCGGGAACAATTTTAGGCGCAGTGATGAAGGTATAAAGCGCAGCAAACGTGTCTTCAAGCCCATCTTTGTTAATATTAAATTCAATACCATGACGAGTATTACCAATGAAGGAATCGGCACGAATATTTTCCCGATCAAAGTACGCTAAAAGCTCAGAGCCCGTAAACTCACCGGCACCGCTTCGAGCGAAGGTAGGTAACGCAACCTCAACCGCTGGGTACAAACTCGGATCCAAAGCGGCTTTTCCGCCGAGGCTCATGTACATTACACCGACATCATCACCTGCCACATAATCACGCAGGTACCACATATCGATACCATTACTTAACGTCCACTTTTGGATGTATGGGTCTACGGACATTTGTTCAGCAAGTACAACCTCGCCTTGCGAGCTAGGTATAGCAAAGGCACTGGCTGTCCCAATCGCAAGCGGCGGAACTCCCGCCTCGCTATACGCGGCTTTTAAACTATCTAGAGAGTTGATGACCGCTGTTCTGTCTTCGGAATCATCCATCCCAATAACAATAAAGTAATCATCAGAAAGTAGATTCTTGATGTTGTCGTTAATCACTTCAAGGCTCAAGTTATCAATGAAGGCTTCCAAGCTGACTTGATAGTCTTTCTGTGATTGGACGATTCGATCAGTGACTAACGCACTCACTTTGTAGTTCGCGTGTTCAACGCTGTCCATTTTATCCCAGTCATGCTCAATGTTATCCAGCAAGTCTTGGTAGTAGTGCAGTTCGCCAGCAATATCCGTTTCCGAAACACCAAAATCACGCAGTGATGCCAATGTAGAAAGCAGATCTTTTTGGATAACTTCGCGGCCTCCAGTCGGAAACCCAACACTTATTGACGAATAGTACAGAGAACCCATTCGATAGCTATCAGACGCTATCCATTGAGTCGGCAGCGCGGCATCATTGAACACCGCTTCTAATCGCTGTCGAATCAATTGTTGAGCGGTTTCATCTAACCTGCGTTGGTTCTGCTGAGCATGATTGTCAACTCTATTTAAACCTCGGTTAAACGTCAGAGTGATGCTTGGCGCTTCTCTTCCTGCGTACTCAACATAATCATCTTCATTGAATGACGTCACTTTCTGTTTCTCTGGTCGCGGCGTGTCGCCACGCTCCCAGCTAGAAAACTTTTCTTCAATGAGTGGAATCACGGTTTTGATATCCACATCACCAGAAACGACCAGCTCAACTATTTGAGGTTGATACCAAGTCTGATAAAAGTTGGTGATGCCTTGAGGAGTGGCATTCACAATCGACGGTTTAGTCCCTAGTGCATCTTGCGATTGGTACGGGCCGCCTTCAATGAAGTGATCATAAAATATCTCTCCGAATGACTTATCATCGAGGCGAGCCATACGGAACTCACCAAGAACCACGCCTTTTTCTTTTTCTACTTCTGAACTTGATAGATCCAGGCCATCACCAATGTCACGCATCCACGTCAAAGCAGACTGCAATTGGATGTTATCTGGCAAATCTAACTGGTAGACCGTCTCTTCATAAGAGGTGTAGGCATTAATATCTGCACCAAAGCTAGCGCCTGCATCTTCAAATAGACGAATCACATCATTTTCAGAGAAATTCTTGCTGCCATTGAATGCCATGTGTTCCAAGAAGTGCGCGTAGCCTTCTTGCTGATGAGTCTCTTGAATTGAGCCCGCGTGCACAACTAAACGAACAGATACGGATTCTTCATGATCTGGATAAACATGGTAGGTAAGGCCATTTTCTAGCTGGCCTGAAGTCCATGCCGGATCCGGCTGGATTAAGGTTTCGGTGATATTTGATGTTGAACTACAGCCAACTAAGGTGAGGCATACTGCCGCCGCTAAATAATATGTTTTCATAACAACCTCTTAATGTCATTCATCGACAATATACAGATTGAGTTAACGATTATTATTTAATATTGAACCGGATGAGTATCTTTGTGATCTGGATCTTTATTTTATAAATCGCTATACGTTATGTAAGATCGAATGTGCTCGTTTAAAGCGGCGTTTTGATAAGAGCCTAAAACATCCATTTAAACTCGCTTACTCCACATACCTTTAAAATCAATGGCTACATCCCCTTAAGCTCTTTCTCTACATACCTTTAAAGAGCGCTTGCGAAGCGCGGCTAATCGGTAACTTCTCTCCAGAAACATACGCCGACATCTGGCCTGAGAGCCCTTTCTTCACCTTATCAATAGCGGAGACCTTCACCACCACGGAGCGGTGGATCTGCCAAAACTCATCAGGATTGAGCTGAGCGATCAGTTCTTTTAGCGACACGCGAAGAATAAACTCTTCTAACGAACCGCCTTGACCCTTTTTAAATATAGACACGTACTTATCTTCCGCTTTGAAGTAGGCCACATCATCGACGGCAATAAGATGAATGTCTTCCCCAACACTGGCTTTAAGCCATGTGAGATGTTTCTTCTGCTGTTGATAAAGGGGCTGCGATTGATAAGGAGGTTGAGCTTGCTGTGATGTTGATTGAGATAATTGCTGAAGCTGACTCATTAACGCAGCAATATCAGGCTGCTCAGGCGTAATACAGGATGGTGTTTGATTGCTCGACAAGCGCGCTTGAACCTTCTGACAGGTGGCCAGTAAGCGCTCTTCATTGATCGGTTTAAGCAAGTAATCCATCGCATTGTGCTCAAAGGCTTTGACTGCATATTCGTCATAAGCTGTGATGAATACCACCAACGGCGGAGAGTCTAACTTGTTCAATTGTTTCGCCAGCGAGATTCCATCGAGCTCTGGCATGCGAATATCGAGAAAGGCCACATCGGGCTTAAGCTGTTGAATACTCTGCATCGCCTCTAAACCATTGGTTGCCTTACTGACGATCTCTAGCTCAGGCCAAACCTCAGCAAGGCTCTTGTCTAAATGGTGCCTTAACAGTGCTTCATCGTCTGCGATAATTGCCGTTACGTTCGGCTTTACTGCTGGGTTAGTCATTATTATTCCTTTAAATTCACACTGTAAATCGTCTGTTTGTAATCACTGATCTTAGAGGTTCGGCTCATCGTTCTCAGATCTAGTTTCGCTGATAAGCGGTAATAAGATTGTCGATACCACCCCACCCTCAGCTTGCTCAGTGATCGTCAAGCTAGCTTTCTCACCGTAAAGGGTTTCGATTCGCTGACGAATATTGCTAAGTCCCACACCATGGCCCGCACTAATAGAAGGGGAGTTCAGCCCAGCGCCATTGTCTACAACTTCGATTTTTAGCTGCTGCGCTTGTTGAGCTATGCGGATATTCACTTGGCCACCCGCGGCTTTAGGTTCGATACCGTGCGTGAGTGCATTCTCGACCAAAGGTTGAATCAAGAATGGCGGAATCACCTGCAAGTCGCTGATGCCATGCGTTTCAATCGAAAACTCCAATCGTTCTGCCAATCGAATTTTCTGAATATTAAGGTAAGCATCAATCAAATCGACTTCTTGAGAAACCGTAGATTGATCGGCACGACTATTTTTTAATGTCACGCGCAGTAAATCCGTCAGCTTTTCTAACATCAGCTTGGCTTTAGCGCCATCAGTCTCAATTAGCACGCTTATGGTGGCGAGAGTGTTGAACAAAAAATGAGGTTCAATTTGGCTTTGAAGTTGCTTTAGCTGACTCATCACCACGATTTTCTCTTGGTCAGCTTGACGGCGTTTAGCAATCTCCAACTCATTTTCGGCTCTGAGTTGTTCGCCTCTCGTATAAAAATAGTAGTAACAAACCGAGCAGAAAATGACACCCAACAACATCACCGATTTCAGCCCAGAGAAATTGTCACCAAAGAAACCATTTAACCAATAATGTGCGTTTAACGTACCAACCGTCATCGCCACCAACATCGAGATACCCACTTCAAACACACGAGATTCGGTTTTGAACAACTTAACCAAAATGAAAGAAGAGCCGACCGCACTCAAACCAAAACCAAAGCTGATCGCGAGGTTGAGGATGAAATCGCCTCCCCATATGGTTTGCGTGGTCACAGCAATCAAAGCGCAGAAAATGGTGGTCAGAGTGAAACTCTTTGGCCACGAAAATTCACTTTTAGAAGAAGTACTCATTAAAACCGTCCTTTGATATTTAAGAGAATCATATGACTATCGGGTAAGTTGGCGTAAGCAGAATCACTTTTACCGCCTAGAAAGCGTGCAGCAAGTTCCAAATCCAACGATGAGTCGCCATTATCTAAAGCCTGATAGTTGAGCCACTGCGTAGCAATAAAGCCGCCGTCTTGTGGAGATAACATGACGTCGAATGTCGGCGTGATATCTTCAAGCCAGCCATGTGTAGAATCCAAAGACCAGTGAAACATGATGTTGTGTTGAACCAAATTGGCGTGTTGATAGCCCTGAGCGTAAGAACCAGCCAATGATGCTATCATTGGATTAACCGACAAAGACTCGGCATTTTCTATTGCGCTTTGCCACTCAGAATGACTCCAAGCACGGCTATCAAACCAGTATTCCAACACCACATTGTGGCCAGTGTCATTGGCCCATGTTAATCCGGCTAACGCTTGATAGGCCTCGCCCTGTTCTTCTAAGTAAACAGGTTTAAGTATGGAATCAGACTGGCTGTAGCCAAGGCTTTGTCGCTGATAAACCATCGAACCATGAAACTCCCAAGCGAGGTTCAACACCGACACCAAGCTCGCTCCAAACAAGCCGTGGCGTACATCGTCATAATAGGCGACCCATTGATATTCGTGGTCGCCAATCAGGTTATAACGACGTAGGCCAACACCTTGTTGTTGGTTCTGCTTTTCGAACTCATTCACGTCTTGGGAAGTCCACGAGGAATCGCTGTAAAGCAGTGTCCATTCGCCCGTCATATCGAACAGTGACGCCGAAGCGACTCCCGCGCCCTCTTCTGCGACAATGCCTACTGGGTTTTGTCGATACGGCTTGATGATGTCTAACGGTCGATAGCCATAACCCACACCCCAATCCAAACGAACCTTACCAAGCGTGACATCAAGGTAGTGGTCACCGATTACTGAATTCGACAACTCAACACCACCTTGCCAAAACAACTCACGCACAATGAATTCAGACTCAAAGGTCGCGTCTTGTTCTTGAGGGTTGTTGCTCACAATATCATTGGCTTTCACTGCGAACAGACCAAGCCAATTGCCATATCCAACCTCTAGATCCAGCAAACCATTAAGTGACTGGCGATTATCTGATGCTAAAGGACTGAATGGCGACTCTCGCGATTCAACCGACTCAGCGCTCAGTTGCCAATCCCAGGCCAAGCTCAGATCGTCTGCTTGAATCGTGTTACTCACACAAGACAAAGCAAGCAAAGTAGTGATTGAAGACTTTATGTGGAATCGGCGATTGGGCGCTCTCATACGATCACCTACAATCCAGATACACTGTTACGCGACAAATAAGCAGGGTTGTAGTATTTGTCTTCCAAGCTTTGTTCTATTACTTCACGATACTCAATCACGGTTTTCTTACTCGGCTGAATCTTATCGAGCAAGGTCATCGATACCACACTTGGCAAGCCATCTCGCACACCTTCAGCAAACCACGCTTGCTTCGCTAACTTTCCTGAACGCAGGTACAAATCCGCTTTAACTGGAAACGCTCGGTCTGCCGTTAACCACAGGTCAATCGATTGATAGCTGGCACCCTTGGTTTTCGCCGCTAGCTTTAGGTGATGGGTATCAATTGTCTCGCCAGTCGGCATCTCAACCAGTTGTTCGGCAACCCACTCACCTTGGTAATCTTCACTCCAAGTGAGTGTCGAGATATCGCCCACCGAGGCTTCACCCAATAGCTTTTGCATCGGTGTGATACGAATTGGTCGGCGCGATTTCGGCATCAGTAACCAATAATTATCTTCAATCATCAGCATCTTTTGACCAGCTTCAACAGCTGATTTAAAGACGACCAACGACTCTCGGTTTGGTCTTGTGTAAACGTTGTATTCACGGGTTTTGTCCAGTTGCTCGTCTTGATATAACGCCACCAAAGACACTACCTTAGAGGCTTGTGCACTGTTCAAGCGGTAGCTATCCGCCTTGGCAATCATCTCAGTGACTTGTTGTGAATCGACTGCCCAGCTTGGCGTCGATGTTACAGTTAGTGCTAAAACCGAGGCCAAAGCCAAAACAGAGCCCAACGTTTTAATTGAACGAGTTAATTTAGACATAAACTAGCGCCTCCGTGATTGGCTTGTTCACGCCTTTACGAGCAGAGAAATAAGCAGCGATTAAACATATTGTCAGCACACCTAAGGTGGCGTAACCAACCAATTCCAATGAGAAGTAAATGTTGAGTGGGTAACCTTCGGTTCTGCCGGGAGGTGGCGGCATTTGTATATCAACCACCAGCAGTAGCAACGACATCAAGCCACTCACTAGTGCTCCAATAACGCTACCAATCAGTGCCAGCAAACCCGCCTCTTTTAAGAAGCCTGCGACGATTTCAGAGGGGTAACTGCCGAGTGCTGACAAGGTGCCGATCTCTCGAGTACGTTCCGTCACCGACATAGTCATGGTGTTAAACAACGACACAAACACCACCAACGCCATCACTGCGCCCATGATGCCGAAGATCCGGTCGTAAAGATCTTTAACCTTGGTGTAGAAAAACGCGCGATCTTGCCATGGGGTAATCTCGATCTCTGAGCCTGGATCGTTTTGGCTAGCGCTATTTCGCTCTAAAGCAGTTTGGATGCGCTGTTGAACGGTCGAGGTTTTGCTTGTTTCAAATAGGAACACCGACAAGGTACTGACTTTGTCTGAGGCCAACAGCTCTTGAGCGGCAGTGATATGAACATACAACTGACGCTTATCCAGCTCAGGAACCCCAGTCGAGTAGATGCCCTGCACCTTAAAATCAAAAGCGTTCAAAGCACCGTCACTTGTGGTCGCGAGCAGAATCACCCAATCTCCTACCGCAACTTTAAGGTTACGAGCCAAGTCAGTACCCAGCATCACTTGTGGTTCTTGACTGTCGTATCTTGGGGATTGCACATCCGACAGGGTTTGCCCGCTGCGTACATCAAGGAAAGGACCTTTCATGTCGAATTCACGCTCATTCACGCCCGTTCCCATAAAAATGGTCGACTTACTGCCATTAGAAACCAAGCCACTAAAATAGACTCGCGGCTGCACACCACGCACATCACTATCGCCAATAATGCTCTTGGTTAGCGCTTGCACGTTGTCCAGACCATTGCTCAGCGGCATGTCTTCATCTTGTTCAAAATAACCTGGCGTGCTCAAAGTAAGGTGGCCAGTATCACGCGCAGTCGATTCTCTCAGTGACTCATAGGTGTAAAGCCCATAACCACCGGCACTGGTCAGTGCAAATACCGCAATGGCGATGATCAACACTGAAAGCAGGCTGCGTCGACCGTTTCTTAATAAATTAAGCCACGCTAAACGCACCGAAGTTGGAAGTAAAAACGTGCTCATTCTTTGTGTTAACTTGCCCATGAGATCGCCTCCGTGGTTGCAGCTTGTGGAGCCAATTGACCGTCGATAAGTTCAATCACTCGATCGCAACGCTGCGCCATTCTTGGGTCGTGCGTCGCAACAATAAAAGTCGTGCCCATTTCGTGGCCAAGCTCTTTCATAATGTCGATCACAAGGTTGGCGGTGTGGCTGTCTAAACTAGCAGTCGGCTCATCGGCAATCACCAAGCTTGGGTTGTGGATTAGCGCTCTGGCTATCGCAACACGTTGCTGCTGACCGCCTGAAAGGTTGTCTGGACGGTGATGAACGTAATCTCCTAGCCCAACACGCTCTAACATCTCTTGAGCTCTGGTCTGCTGTTCTTGTTTTGAGCATTGGTTCAACATCAATGGATAAGCGACATTCTCAAGAGCCGTCATTACAGGAACCAAATTGAAGCGCTGAAACACAAAACCCAACGACTGACGACGAAAACGTGCAGCAGCGATTTGCTCTGTCGGATACGGTTGGCCATCAATATTGATCTGTCCTCGATAGCTCATATCCAACAAACCAAGGATGTTCAACAGTGTGCTTTTTCCTGACCCAGACGGGCCGCACAAGGCCACCATTTCGCCGCGCTGGATGTGTCCATCGATCCCGTTTAATGCATCAACACGTTGCCCACCCGTGACATACGCTTTACCGATATTTTTAAATTCAATCATTCCCTTACCCTCCGATCACCCATCATTCTTAAGCGTTCGCTGTTGTGAATGAGCTTTAGTAAACCGCTATTTAGCATTCGCAGCTGTTATTTGGCTTTCGCTATTAGGGCTTTAGCCGTCATTGTCTCGATGTTGCCTGCATCGGTGCTTTCCATTTTTTCAAGCCACATCTGTGCTTGCTCGAAGTCTTCAGCACGAATCGATGCGGTAATGGCATAACGGTAAATCCATGAGGTCGCAGCGAAGTGTTGTTGTTGGAAATCATCTTCCGCAAGTAACGAAAGGAACAGGTCATAACCACGATCGAAATGGTTAAACATGTCTGGCAGAGAGGTGTAAGTAACGGCGGCCATTGCGCGAGTTAGGTAAGAATCTGGTAGCCCTTGAACACGAGGTTGCTCATGAATTGGTTGGTCTTCGTCTTTAAGCAGCACCAGTGATTTATCAATGGTCGACAAACCCTTTTCCACATACTTCATCTTATTCCAAGGTAAGAACGCATCACGCCCCATCAGGGTTTCTGTGCTTCCGAGGTAAACCAACGTCAGTGGTGTCGCTCCATCTTGTTGCAGCGTGTCATTAAGGCGTTCATAAGCCACCTCAACCAGATCTTCATTGCCTTGAGCGGCTTGGTTGTAGATATCGAGCACATCTGAACTTGGGTTGGCCTGCGCCAAAGTGGGTGCGAATGAAACAAGTGCAATCAGTAATGAACGCTTAAGCACAGAAGTGGTAGAGCCTGAATTTAATGATTGTGAAGTAGTCATGATTTCTAATCCCTTTCAAATGTTGACGTTGAAAGGTTAACTAGAATTTGTCGTGCAGTTTTACCAATGCGACGAATGGTAATTACAAGGAGCGAATGGTTGAGAGGGGGTGTGAGTGGTGGGAGCTGCAAACAAAAAGCACGAGTAGGAAAGGATAAAATGAGTGGGAAAAAACGTATCTGACATTTCCTACTTCAGGCCTTGATCAGAGCTGACTCATTTCTGCCCCATTATGAGTTTCAGCAGCACTTCACATGATTCAAAGTGAGCGAGTTTTACCTTAGTAGAGATAATGATAAAAAACTCTTAAAAGCGAGGGAAAATTCAATGATCCACAGCACTAACTAATAGGATTTCTTTAGATACTCTACCGTCATTCATGCCTACTAATATAAGATTCCAAGCTAATTCAGCCTCTTGTCGGTAGCTATTACCAAACCCTTTCAACTCTTGAAGCTTCTTTTCAGTATCTGCTACTAACTCAAACACTGTGTGCGTGTTATTCCTTTGACTTCTTTTCTTATCGTAGCTTCTTAGAATCCCTTTCCTAAGCATGGCTTCACCCGACCTCCAGACTAGAGCTTGCATCATTTCTGTTTCTGGCACACCAAAAGGTACCTTCTCATCGAAGAAGATTCTTAAGAACTCGATATCGTTATCAGTTAGTTCTTCACAAAACTTAACAAGCAGCTCTTCTCTCTGTTTCTTTAAGTATGAATCGACCACTTCGAATACGTCTGGGCTAATAGCAAACAAATAGTCCTTTTCATTGACGAGACTTACTGCATAGATGTAATTGAGTTTAATAAGGTTGGAAATACCATCCTTATTATGCCTGTGATACTGAACATGTTCTTTTTCATGAAGCTCCATCAATATCTTAATTTGCCTGCTAGGTAAATGGGGAATAGCTTTTCTAGCAGTAGCTTGGAAAGCCTCCAATACATGTTTTTGATTAGCTATATCAGATTCTTTCTTAGCCGTTCGTTCAGAGGCTTCTTTATTATCTTTGCACCACTTAACGAAACGACCCTTACAGTACATTACAAGCTCTACAATGATGTGTGCTAAGCCGTATGCTCCCATCAATATAAAGAACGGAGCTAAGGTACTTGGAGCACCTTTCGATATGATAAATGCGTCAGCAGTCTGCCAACTTGTTATAGCCAAGATGATTGTGATTAGAGCTATTGAAGCGGTCTTAGTCGATATAATAGAAGAGAAGATCTTCGTCAGCCATTCTTGCATGAATATTCCTCAACCACATGAAAATAATAGTAACATTCACTCTATAATATCATTAGAAACCTTATTACACGTATTGTTAACTTTTAAAATTAACGGGGGCAGGTCTTGCGTTTTGTTCTGATGCTTTTGGCATACATTTACTAATCCTATACAGGCGAGATAGACTGCAGACTCTAACTCACAAATGTCCAGAAACTTCACAAGCTGAATTTTTACCTGTGGCAGTCATTCAGCTTTCATCTCAAATGATTAGTCGGTAAAGTCTGGCAAACAGAAAGGAGCCAGTAAAAAATGATTGATACCACGATATTACCGCTATTCTTTGTTACCACTATATTCTTAGCAATTTCTCCGGGGCCAGATTTAGTGCTCATATCAACATATTCTTCGACTCGTGGCTTTAAAGCTGGAGTAATGGTGTCACTTGGTATTTTCATTGCGGGGCTAATTCAAACACTGTTAGTAGCATTTGGCTTAGGAAAACTGATGCAAGCGATGCCACCTTTGGTATTGGTAATCAAAATTGTTGGGGCAATTTATCTATCTTGGCTTGGAATAAATTTATTACGTGGATGGCTAAAGAATAAAGGAGACGTATCTGCAAGTCAGACGATTCAGTCTTTGGGTAATAAAGAGCTAGTCTACCGTGGTTTACTTAACAATATTATGAACCCCAAAGCGTTACTCTTCTTTAGTATGTTCTTGCCTCAGTTTACGCATTCTGATGGTGCTTTAACCGGTCAGATACTCATACTTGGAATCATTCTTAGTAGTATTGTTTTATGTATCAATACTATTTTTTCATTTTCTTTTAGTAAACTGGGTTCTTTGCTAGGTCGTAACTTTAATTTAAACCGTCATATCGATGGTGTATTGGGTGCGGTATTTTTGGGACTTGCTGCCCGTTTAGCTACAAGTAAGTAATGTGTGCATACAGCGTTTAGGCTTCAGATACTTTTCCTTATCCGAATGAAACGAGTTGGAGTCCAACCCTAATTCGGAAATGTCCAACTCCAATATACAAAGTACCAGGCATACAAGTGTCGGAGTACAAAATAGTTTGGTCAGATCCAATAAAAATTGATCAATTTTTGTCATGAGAGGTTGAGGGCTAGATGACTGCCTAGCACACACAACGGTAGCTTTATAAAATAACAAGCTGCGAGCTGAAGAAATATAAAACATTTTGACAATCAACTATGCATTGGATATCTTATCCAGCGGCTATATGGCAGCCAGCCCACTCCAAAGGCAAACTCCAATATTGGAACCATGAACATATCTATCGTTTTAGCTGATCTTATTTTGATAAGCGGAATGACTGATGATTAGGAGTGAATCTAAAGGTTAATCCGTGTAGGAATAAGACCATGACTAAAATTGCCCGACCATCCATTTCTAAAGTAAAATCTCGTGCTAAAGCTATCAAAAAAGAGAAGAAAATCGGTCACATGAAAGCACTTGAAGTTGCCGCTCAAGAGATTGGTTACCCATCTTTCCATGCTTTAGATACCTACCTGAAAAGACTCAAACAAAACGAGTTTAGCGCTACCATCAATCCGTTTAACCCTGACCTGCAAAGTTCCTTACTTGTAGTGTTCAACGATGATTTGGAGCTTTTTGACTACAAAGAGGTTGAAGGTGATTTCATCACGACTAGAAAGAGCTTCCAAGAGGAATACTTAAACAAAGGCTTCGCTGAACGTATCGGTGCACGTTTGCTCACAGTAGATGAATTACAACAACGTGGTCTAATTGCTCCCGGCGGGTCGGAGAATGGCGACAAAGACTATCTGCATGATTGGGGCTATATCTGCATTGAGTTTGTCAGAGAGAAAGATAACCCGTGGACAATCGAAGATGCTGAGAAGCTTGTGATTGAACAAGTGGAGAGTGAGATTGGGCGCAATTACCGAGAGTTCTTCTATCTAGACGGCAAGCTAATTAACAATCATATTTCCAGAGCGTGGGACGCTGAATGGGATAATTACGTGGACGTTGATTACCATCCTGCAATAGATGGCTATTAAATGAATCGTAACTCCCAAAGATAACAGTCACTGGCCACAAATATAGACAAAATAATTGTGGCTGTTGATGTTCCACCAACACCAGAAATGGAATGAAGTATGAGCACTACCGCTAGTAAGTTTGTTTTGGACCCGACACTTCCTATTGATCAGAAGTATTCAGTAAAGGCAAGAAAGTTTCTACAAAGGGAATGCGTTGAAAACCTCAAGAAGATACACATCAAAGAGAAGGGCGAAAAGAATCTCAGAAAGCAGGTAAAGAATCTCTTTCAAGATAAAACAATGTCAGGCTTCTACATCGATGAGAAAAACATCTATGGCATGATTGTCCTGTTCGATGAAAGCTCCCTGAAGTTCGCTGGTGCATACATAGCCAGGGTAAATGGCGTGTTGTCCATCTATGACAGCAATATTAGGTTTTCGGTCCACTCAGTTGAGAGACTAATCCTACGGCTACAAATGAAAAAACCAAGGCTGGGGATTGCTAAAGCCATTCACTCAGTGACAAAGTATCTTTTCTGCCCTGAGAAAGACTTCGCCATCAACATTGAAGAAAAGTGGAGAACTCCAGGATTGAATGAGGTGGACATTGCCAAGCCGTATTTGGGTGACAATGATGAGTTACTTGGCATGTTTTTCCTTACATCCATTAGTAATTTAAACTGTACCAGAGTTGAGGCTGGTGTTGTTAAGACATTTGTTGATACAAACAAACTAAGGGAAGAGCAGTATAGTAAGTGTATGGAAGTTTACGAAGCTCAAAGAAACGCATTTATATCGGGTAAGGCTAATGTTGAGATGAGTAGAATGGACTTGCTTATGAGCTAAATAACGGTGTGATAGGTCAAGGTAGGAGTTTATACTGGTACGTACTGCATACATACTAGAAAATCAAATTTAGCCTGGAGTTAAACATATCGGGTGACAGATTTTTCCAGTTCCGAGCAAATCGACCACCGCAAACAATGGTGGTCTTTGATGTTTTTGGATACGAAAAGTTATCTGAAAGTGGGAGTCTAGCCGATTTAATCTAACTAGCTTCTGTCCAAAAGCTATTTAGATCAAGCTCTACAAAATTCAGGTGCTTGATTCTCCTCTATCCAATATAATCCGATGAAAGAGGATAAGATCATGCTCATCTGAGGGGGATGTAGGAGTGGGTAAATGTTGATAGTGGGGGTGTTATGAAGAGAAGTGAAAAAATATTGATTATCGCATTTCTTTGGTTTTTAACCTTAGTGCTTAATTTCAAGGGATTTTTTATATTATCGTTATTGAGTTACTTTATCTTCTGGATTTTAGTTATTAGAGAAAAGTATTTTTTTGAGTTAAAAAATCATGCATATTCGCATTAGTATCTGTACCGACTGTCTATTCCTCTCTAATTTTAGATGGCTATTTTCAATTAGAAGGAAATTTAAGAATAATGATTTCTTTACCTATTATTACGATTGGTGCTTTTGTTTTTTCTAATATAAAACGTTCTCTTTCACCGGAAAACTAAAGTTTATTGAAGGTAACTTGGGGAGGTGGAGGTTCAAACTCTCTAAATCCGACCTGTAGTGGTCAACAAATTTCGGTCCCAATTTTAGTGCTAGTCTAGTTTAGTGTTTATGGCAGTTAGTTTTAATATTGTGTTTTGCGTTGCTAGCCACTTAGAAGAGTGTTATTTTTCCATACTCCAATTAATCCGTTATATTCTAATTTAGTAATGTAGCTGACAAGCTTTTGCCCACAACTTGGATAGACCGATTTTTAACTCTTGGCACTTTATAACTCAAAGTGCGCTAAAACAAACTCATAATAGACAGCTCATCAAGATAAATACTTCTATAGCCTGATGAACTCATCCCAATACAGTGTCCGTTTTTAGTACGCTGATTTATTTATATAATAATCAGCGACCTTGATGATCGATTTTTTTACCTGAGCAATCTGTTTTGAATGTGGACACCAAAGGGATATTGGAACCATTATTTCTTGTTTGATCTCGTCACATTTTATCTCTACCAAATTCTCTGTCATATATTCAGATTCAATTATCGACTTTGGTAAAAGAGCCCAGCCAAAATCATCTTGGACAAGCTTAACAATGACCGCTAATTGATCAACATACTCATGTTTTGAAGAAACAACAACCTTCTCCGTCATTTTATCATCGACCATAGATTTGAGTACAAACTGGCGTAAAGATTTCATCGTTGAGAGCGTTTCGTTTGAGGGCTTAGCCGATAATTCACTTCCTGCATGAGCAAATGGAACAAAAGGCATATTCCCCAAAAAGGTAAAATCAATACTATTAATCACTTTGCTTTCGTATATATTCACAATCCCAAAATGAATGCTTCCGTCTTCGATCCCTGCTTTTATTTCTGGTTTCGTTCTGACCAAAAAATTAACGCGCATGGATGGGAAGTCTTCATAAAGCTGTCGACGAATTTTAGAAACAACGTGATGAGGTAAAAAGCTCGCATAGGCTATCGTCACTGACTCTAGCCCGCCAAATGAAAGACTTAATGCAAATCGATCAAGAGTTTTAGCCTGCTCTAGAATTTGTTTTGCGTAATGATAAAGGAGTACTGCATCTTCAGTCGGTTCGACACTGCGGCTCAATCTATCGAATAAAGTGATCGCTAACTGGTCTTCTAAACTCGTGATGACTTGTGCAACCGTTGTTCGGTGCTTATTCAATTTTATCGCAGCTTTACTAAAAGCTTGCTGTTCATATACCGCAACGAAAGTATTTAATTGTTCAAGACTAAAATTCATATCATGCCCTGCGAGTCCTTATATTCGATAATAAATCTTACCACCAGAGTTTACATTAACCAATACAACGTATGTTTCTCTTGTTAAGTGACACATTTTTATCAGCACGTTCTGACTTGAATTCAAATATCTTCCCAAATACACATTAAACATACGAATTAATATACTTTTTACCACGAGAAACCGCCCTCCCCCTTTACCGACGCTGTTTGGATGACAACGATGGTTCGAGCCCATCGCTAGAGAGTTAATGAGTCTAAAAACCTTGTGTAAAGTTGCGTCATTGCTTCGGCAACTTAACTTAAATAACTCAGGAACGTCCCATGAACACTCTAAAAATGACCGCTTTGTCTACGGCTTTACTTGCTACTATTTCTATTTCTGCATTTGCTGGCGATGACATTCAAAAAGTCGACCCATCCGATATGACTCGTGCCAGCTCTAATATGTATGTAGCAACCAACAACAAAGGTGACCTAAAGCTATCAGGGGCACTATCATACGCTTATGACAACGGGCAGATGTCTATGTTCACATTGGAAGGTTCGATGGATAATGAAGGTAAATATAAAGACAGCCGAGCTCAATATTTCCATGTGTTCAACATAAATAGTGCTATTACACCTCGTGTAGCCGCATCATTAGATATCATTGATAATGCAAGCTTTACTACTGCTGCAGTAGGTGGTGTCGCTATTTTTAGAACTCCAATCGACTCTCTGACCTTTTTTGGCCGTGCAGCAGTAATGGGCGGTGAATATTCAGACAGCACAACAAGTGCCTTCGGTGTGACAGACAATAGCATCGTAGGTGGTATGGCTGCTGCTTATGCAGTTTGGAAACCGGGCGCCGATGGTACTTATTTCGCAGCCTACCCAGAATTTACATATATGGATGGTGATATTGAAACGAGTACCGTTAAAACCACTCTACTCGCAGCGACTCCTTTTTCGGCAGACAAAACACGTTGGGGACAAGTCAAGGTTGAAAATACTTATGGAAGCATGGAATCAACCAATCAAAAACTAGACATTGACGACACCGTGGTTTGGTTCCAATACAAAGTATTCTTCTAAAACGACCAAAATCCATAATATGTTAAAGGTGAATTGAGAGGTTCGCCTTTTTTTAGTTTTGTTTTCCTTACACCCTCTCACTCTTCTTTATTAAAATAGCGACGATTGACTATTCAGTTCGGCCTTACCTTGAACTGACTCTCTATCTCTATCTCTATCTCTATCTCTATCTCTATCTCTATCTCTATCAAGTTACGCCTACATCCCATATTGATTCAACACTCAAAACCTTATTCTAGCGGCCTATTTCAATGCCGTTATTGATTGATATTTAACTGTTTACGTTTGCTAGTGCATACCTAACCCCATCAAGATAAGTGAATTCAAACGAAGCCACTCTTGAGCTTACTTAGCATCCCAACACTACGCGCATTGCCAATGAGTAGAGGGTAAGGAGATCGAATGTATAGTCTGAACTCAATGAGTAACGGGAAGAAGCTCAAACAATCGTATCTATATAATGTGAACTTCTTTACGCCATGGCATTAGTGTGTAACCACGAGCCTAAAGCGCATAAAAGCGTTAACACAAGCGATAATGGATAGTGGTGTTGAGATGACTCAAAGATATCGTGGTACTTAATCACCCAATCACAGGGAATCAATAACCAAGTTCAACAAACAAAAAAACGCCAGTCAGGCGACTGGCGTTACAAAAAGATAAAACTCTATTCAATGATCAAATCTATCAATGATTAATCACATCAAGTGGCAATCACCGATTGCATAATTAGCGGCTAAAATATTTCGCAATCTCACGAGCATAAGTTTCTTCTTGATTTTTGCCGTTACTGGTTGAAAAGAAAGATATAACTAAGTCTTTTTCTGGTGAAATATACACACCTTGACCGCCAACACCGGCCTTGAATAAGTCGCCATCCTCAAAGATTGCATCAAATTGATAACCATTCTTGATGTTTGTGTCGTTGTAGAAAGAGTTTTCCATCATCTTACCAACATAACCACCACCGTAAGCTTCTGGGTTACCAGAGTCTTGAATTAACGTAATGACTTCTTTGCTAACACCACCATTACCCAACTTTGTGGCTGACGGAGTAAGTAACATACCGAATTTAGTCATATCTTCAATTGTGGTATTCATTGAGAAAAACATTAAAGGGTATCCCCCTTGTGGAGAAACGACAGTGTAAGCGTCATTATTTGCCCCCATTTTCTGCCACATATCACGACTGACAATCTCATTCATGGGTAAGTTACGAACATTCTCAATAAGTCGAGCCAGAACAAACGTATTAATTGAATTGTATTCGAATGTTTTTCCGCCCGGTGCTCTTCGCTTCATTTCGGCCAGCACTTCAAGTGGGCTTTGGTTGCCTTCACCCTCAAACACGCCAATGGAAACCGCCCATTTAAACCAAGGTTGTTCTGGGTTTATACGTGAGTCTGCCTCTGGCTCATCGTGCTCTGTTGCGTTCAAGCCTGTCGCCATATTTGCAGTATCAGAAACAGATACTGTATCCCAGTCAGATCCCTTTAATTCAGGAATGTATTTAGAAATAGGGTCATTAGGGTTAACTTTGCCCTCATTGACTAACTTAGCCAGCTCTATACCTGCTGTAATTTTCGAGTTTGAAAACCAATTATGCTTATCTGTTTTTCGCATCGTGTTGTAACGTTCAAAGACAACCTCTCCACTCTTAACAACAAGAAAAGCATCGACAGGGTAAGAATCTAGGTGTTCATTTAATGTCTTGCTTTCACCGTGCACAGTCGCTGATATTTCACCAATTTCTTGGTCAATCTGATATGGGAATTGGTAGACAGGTCCATCACGTTCAATTTGAGCGGTAGGATAGAAACGGCTTAGGTTCTGCCAAGCAAACTTAGACTGTTCAATAGGAAACTGAAGTTTAACGCGATTGCCTTTTTGCAAGAAGAAGTCATGAGTGTTGTAAACATCTACATTTGTGGATGATTCATTAACGATCTCATTAGCAAACGCTGAGCCTGCAGATAGAGCCGTTACTATGGATATAGCGATTAAGCTTTTCATATTGGTTTTCCTATTGGTATATAATTGCTGTAGTGCGAACTGTATGCAAAAGCTGCGAGCCAGTTGCCTTTGTTAATACAGACACGTTACAAGGAAAACGGAATAACGCCTCATCGCCTCCGATGGATTGCTTCCATCAAACATTGAAGTTAGATACATGAATATTGTTTTCTCGGTGGTTTACCTACCCCAAGTGATTCTAATATTTACTATATTTAGCGCTGCTATGTGTAGAGCATGAAGAGAAGTGAATTAAACGGCACATACCGATCAGGTTTAGTGATAGAGCTCAATATCCGACGCGTCAATGACATATCCAGTTTCAATATCTTGATTGCCATCAGAAAGTGCAATCGACGTATCAACCGCCCCTGTTTTAATGTTCCCTGTCACCCATACTGGTGTGTATAAACTTTGTAATTCATGACCTTCAGGAAATTCGACTAAAATCGTTTGGTTTACAGGTGGGGGAGGTGTGTGAATGCAAGCCCCTGCAGTTGGCACCAAAATGAACTGCTTTCCTATTAAACCTTCCATTTCGAGCGGTACTAAAAACCCGGCCAGTTTCATATCGTTAATACTAAGCTCGGGAACTATATCGTTCGCTTGTTGTGTTCTTTGTAAAAGCAGCTCACGTACGTTTAAGCCAAACTTTTCAGCCAATACCACGCGTTGATTGTATCCATCGTTTTCCATTGGACTTAACTGACGCGTTTTTTGAACAGCTTCGTAGGCGTAAATCTCAGAAAGTAGCGCCTTATTCCCAGGAGAAAGAACCTGATACTGATTTTGCACAGGTCTTAATGACTCCCAAGATATCGTTTCAGCAGCTTGTGTGAACAAACTAAAACAACAAGCCATAACCATTAATAATGTATTTTTCATATCAATATTTTCTAATTAGAACAAGGGCTAATGAAAAAATGGCTAAGAAAGTCTTAGCCATTGTCTCGTTTTATATCAGTCAATAATATTTGAATTACAGACTTTCGAGGTTATCCATTAGTTGGTAGAAGAACCCAATAGAGCGACCGTATTCTTCAACTAAGATACGCTCGTTCACACCGTGGAAGCCTTCGAATTCTTTTACGCTTTCTAATTGTATCGCCGTCATTGTATATACATCAGGGGCAAAATCTCGTGCTTGAAAGTGCTTAGAATCTGAACCACCAATAACAAAGAACGGTGAGACAATCAGGTCATTTCCCCAAGTTTGGCGAATCGTTTTCTCCAACATGGCATAACCAGGACCGCTAGGATCCGCAACATTAGTTGCAGGCGTTGATGCTGAGATATCACGAATGGTCATTCTTTCGTCGCCGATCGCTTTCTTCACATGCTCAATAATCACCTCAGGAGTATCACCTGGCATTGGTCTAAAGTTTACAACTGCAGTTGCTGCTGGCGGTAATACGTTGTCTTTAATACCAGCATTAAACATAGTAACTGCCGTTGTGGTATGAAGCATGGCGCGAGTAACCTCATTTTTAGACATTACATCAATAAATTTTTTCTCTAGGTCCGTCACCGTGTCGTTTTCGCCATAGGCTACGGCTTTGTAAAGTGGTTGCTGCGCTTCTGGAAGTTCCGGCCCCATGTATCGGTATTGGTATCTCACCGCATCATGAATTTTGTAAGGGAATTGCGCTGCTTCAACTTTCTCAACGGCTTTTGCTAACGCGACAATATTCGATTCTTCACCCGGTTGTGATGAGTGACCACCAACACCATTGATGGCAATCTCTAGACTAACGAATCCTTTTTGAGCAATACCGATTAGTGCCGTGTTTTCACGGATGCCAGGGAATATACCAGGGACAAGAGGAGCAGATTCATCCATAACAAACGCAATTTTCTCATAGCGTTGTTCAATGATGTCAGCGGCGTGCTTAGCACCTTCTGGCCCACCAACTTCTTCGTCGTGGCCGAATACAAACAAAATGGTACGTTCAGGTTGGAAACCTTCTTTTAGCTTCATTTCAGTGGCTTCTAACAGTGCTTGAAGTTGGTTTTTGTCATCTAATGAACCACGGCCCCAGATATAACCGTCTTTAATCGCACCTGAAAACGGATCTTCTTTCCACTCATCACGAGACTCTTTTGCAATTGGTACCACATCTTGGTGCGCCATAAAAATAGCGGGAGCGAGTGATGGGTCTTTACCTTCCCAAGTGTAAATCAAGCTGAAAGGGCGCGGGTCACCGACTTCTTCTCGCTTGAGTGTTTTGTGCACTAATGGGTACGATTCTTCAAGAAATTGGTGGTAGTCACGAAAAGCCTGTTCATCAAAATCACTGCGATCTTGGTTAGAGATAGTTTGAAACTGAACCGCTTGCGATAAGCGTTGCGCAGCGCCTTCTATATCAACTTGAATATCCACTTTTTCGACGCCTTGCATTTGCATCGAACTAAAGTCTTGCTCATCAGCCCATACTGAAACACTAGCGGTCAATGCCAAAGCAGAAGCGATACTGGTAAAGAGTTTTGATGGTTTTGTCATGATTTGACGCCTTAATTAGGTAGAAAGTAAATCTGTGTTTTTGGTTTATGCGGCAATTATTAATGAAGAATACTGACCAAACCAATCTCTAGCGAAGGACTCAACCCATCAGAAGACGTTGGTAACAATTTGTAGTGGATGAGTAAAATCGTTGTAGTGGATGAGTAAATCGAGCATGACTTTCTAGGGGAGGAAGGTTTTTACAGTCGCGGAAATGATCCGAGATCACCCTGTGGCGTTAAATTCGTAACAAAATTTTGTTCAATGGTGAGTTTCAGAACAAATGCTTCTCTGTATTTCTAAGTTATCTTAGGCAAAAAAATAGCCGCTAATCTGCGGCTATTTTTAAACTAAGCTTCGATGACTTTTAGCCTCTTGTACTTCGTATCTTCTGCTTCTTCGTCTCTTCAACGACAGCTTTCATCAATACCGAGGTATCCATGCGGCCTTGCCCTTCGGCAGACAGTGCCTTGTATGCGTTGTTGGTCTTTTCCGTCAATGGCAGTTGAATACCTTGGCGCTCTGCTTCATCTAGACAGAAGCTTAAATTTTTGATCATCTGAACGAGGGTGTGAGTGGGAAACCAAAAGCGCGATTTGTGAAAAATAAAAAGGCTAGGTACGCCTAAAACCTCTTATCAACTTCATAAACTTTTAACGATCATTGAGCGAAGCTGCAAGGAAATCGATAAACAATCGTAGTTTGAGTGGCATTGGATCTCGCTCAGGAAGCAATGCATAGACATTCTTCTCTGGCATCAGATAGTTAGGTAGCAAGGGCAGCAATTCCCCTGACTGAATGGGGGCATTGGCAATAAAGTCGGGAAGCCTAGCGATCCCAAGCCCTGCCGTGGTCGCACACAGTAATGCTTCGCTGTTGTTGACTCGGTAATTGCCTTTCACGACAACACTGGTCACCTGATCTTGGTGACCAAAAAACCACTCGGCACTCTCAGATGTATGACGATAGAGCAAAGCGTTGTGCGCACTGAGTTCGCAGATCTCGGTTGGGATCGACAAACCATTCTCATAAAAATACGTAGGAGAAGCGCAGATGACGCTACGGACACTGGTTAACCGCTTCGCCACTAAACTCGAGTCATTTAAATCCCCAGCTCGAATCGCGACGTCATACCCTCCTTCGACGATATCGACGTAACCATCGTCCATCGTCATGTCTATGTGAATATGAGGATAGCGCTTAAGAAATTGTGGGATGAGAGGGGCCAATACCAGACGACCAAAAGACATTGGCGCATTAACCCGCAATGTGCCAATTGCCTGATTTTGCTGACTGGTTGCTGCATCTTCAGCTTTTTGCAGCCAATAATTGGCTTTGGTGAGGTGATCATAAAACTGCTCACCAGATTCAGTAAGCGATACTTGGCGCGTAGTACGATGCAGCAAACGCACTCCAAGGCTCGACTCTAGTTGGATCACCCGTTTGTTGACCGCCGAACGTGACACGCCCAGTTCACGCGCTGCGCCCGCAAAGCTCGATTGTTTTACCACCGCAAGGAAATAGGGAATAGCGTCTAAGTGCTGCATGATTGTCGCTAATTTGGATACAGTGTGGAGAGTGTAGAGCCTATTCTCTAATCAATCTAGGTCTTTTATGCTGATTTCATCGACTTCAATAATAGAGCAAGACATGAAATCACTGATAAAACCGGTAACGGCAAAAAAGCACATTAATGGTATCGGTCGGCAATTCCAGTCTCCGTTATACGTGGTCAGCATTGGCAGTCTTGTCGCCGTGAATTTTGCGTTAGCCAAATATGCTGTGACCATTGGCATTCCACCGATTGATGTTGCGATAATACCGATGGCAGGTGCAGCTTTATTGTTGATGACGCTATTGGTTATGCGAGGTCAGCTCAACCGAACCGCATTGGTGCATTACCGTTATTATCTTTGGGCTGGCTTACTGGGTGTCGCAATCCCGAATCTGGCGTCAACCTGCGCCCTACAATCCCTTAATACCAGTACGTTCAGTGTACTCGTCACTTTGTCACCCATCTTTACCTTATTATTCACCTTACCTTTGCAAGGCTCCTCGTTAACCAGACGAAAAGTACTCGGGATCATGGTTGGTGTAATCGCCGCACTCTCTGTAACTTTATCACCACAAATGAATACGTCATCTCCTTGGTCGGCGCTGGCCATTGCGCTACTCGTCCCTATATTTTTGGCCGCAGGCAATGTCTATCGCAGTCACGCGTTCCCTCCCCTTGCCAATCCAATTGTTCTGGCCACTGGCATGTTGACATTACAGAGCATGATATGGCTTCCGTTTACTCATGCAGTCGATGGTAAATTCATTACAAACGGAGCGGGCGTACTTGCGCTCATGGCAAGCTTATCAGCACTCAGTTATTTACTAACATTTCGTTTTCAACGGATCACCGATGGGCTGGGCTTTAGCCAAGTGGGAAATGTGGTGACCGTCGTCGGCGTATCCATTGGGATCACGTGGTATGGCGAGCCATTAACGCTGCAATTGATCGCAGCCGTAATACTGTTGTTGATAAGCCTGTACTTATTTAATCACGCTAAATCTTAATCTCGTTCAAATCCAAATTATTTCAAATTCAAAGGAGCAACTGCTATGTCACCATTAATCGAACAGACAAAACATCTATATCAAATCGTCGACCAAAAGGATGTTCACGCCCTAATGGCACTACTGCATGATGACGTGTCGTTTCATTTTTCGAACGCCGCACCAGTAGTAGGAAAGCCAGCTGTCGAAGCGGTCAACGCAGCGTTCTTTGGATCAATTGAATCAATGACGCATACGTTTTCTGGGATCTACGTAAACGATGATAAGGTTGCGTGTGAGGGGCAGGTGGATTACGTGCGCCTAAATGGCAGCGCGCATGCCGCTAAGTTTGCGACTTTCTTATCTTTCAAGCAGGGGTTGATACATCAATATAAAATCTTTGCGGATGTCTCTGAATTGTAAGAATTCTTGTCCAAGATATTTTTCATTCTTGGAAATCCTCACCGTAATAACATCCCCGTAGGATGATAGAGTTTGCAATTCAAGAGAGTAGAGTAGAGTAGGATAAGTAAGTCACTACCTAACCTAAGATAGAGTAGTGACTTAAACAAAACTTAAACCGGATAGATTATTGTTCAAGCATTTTCATTTCGACAACAATGGGAAGGTGATCTGTAACCGCAGGCCAATTAGTGTCAGCATACTGTGCATTATTTTGCGGTACAGTTATCTCTTTGATTTTCCAAACTTGTGCTTTGCTGGTCATGACGTAATCCACTTGAATTTCAGGGTTACCTGCTGGCCAACTGCGAAAATCGACATTTTGGTCAGTAATATTGTTCCAGTATCGAGAAAGCTCTCGATAGGTCACAGATTCAGGAACATCATTCATGTCGCCAAGCAAAATTTTGATGCCACGTGTATCAATTGCAGTATCGTTCAGCTCTCGAACTTGCCCCACTCGCATTGTTGGATCTTCTTTCGTATCTAAATGGGCATTGAAAACTGTTATCGGTGCATTAAAGCCAGGAACGTCGATATGCGCTTCGAATACAATACGTTGCTCACGATTTCCTGAAGGAAGCTGGGTAACTTCAGTTTTTAAGATAGGATACTTCGAGGCTATGGCAAGACCATACTGGCCACCATCAAAATCGATGGCACGACCAAATTCAATATTTAGCCCTGTCAGTTCGGCCAACTTTTTAGGCTGATCGACGTTTCCGCTTCGGTCTGTTAATACATCAACTTCTTGAATTGCTACAACATCAGCATTAAGCGCTTTAATCGCTTTAGCAATTTCGGTCAATGATGACACTCGAGCTGCAGCCATATTGAATGTAGCCACACGTATTGTTGGAGCCTGTTGCTCAGTAAAAGTTTTATCAATCAAATCGGTTTGGGCTTGATAGGGTTCACGGTGTCCTCCAGCCATTGCTGTTGCTGAAATGGCTAAAGATAGAGGTAGTAGCAAGCTTTTATATTTCATATCACGTTCTTTTATTTACTAAGTGGTTATTTTTAGAGGTAAATTATTGATCCGAAATATGTACTAATATCGTGATATAAATCGCAATAATCTAAGGGAAAACCGATTTAGATCACAAATTGTTACAATTTTCATCAAGGACAAGGCTATACCTCAAGTCTAATTTGAGAGAACAATTTGTAAAAAGGCCTATACACTACCTAATCGAAACAAAACATCGTTTATTAAATCAGTGCTTTACTTGTTTTTTTCTATCATTTTTTTTGATGTGAATTATCATAATTGTTATTATTTAACGAGTTTCAAAACAAACGCTTCTCTGTATTTCTCAGTTATCTTAGGCAAAAAAATAGCCGCTAATCTGCGGCTACTTTTAAACTATTTAAACGAAGCTTCGATGACTTTTAGCCTCTTGTGCTTCGTATCTTCTACTTCTTAATTTCTTCTATTTCTTTGTCTCTTCAACCGCGGTTTTCCATCTGCCATGAACCTGCAGCGCCGTTTTTAAGGCAATCAACCAGCGTTGGGATGTCCAAACCTGATTTTTCAGCAAGTACCCAGCCTTCAGAAAGGCCATTCAATACACCTGCGATGCAGTTCTGATTAACCATTTTAGCGCGTTGGACTTGACCGACTTTACCCATCAGAACCGACGACTTAAATTAGCCTACTTTTTTAATCATCGTCGCTGGATTGTAACCTTTCTCGCCTTTGCTAACTGGCTCACTCGGGTTGTAATGGCGTATAAGAACATTAAATTTACCGGTCTTATTACCTTCCATCGTTGGGATATTGTTTGGCTGACCTTCACACCCAAAACGGAGAGTGTAGGTTCCATCGCTATTCATAACGGGTGCCATTTCACTCGAAATATTGGCTTTATCGTTAAACATTCGTCCATCAGCGTTATATACGGTCGCGGACCAAAATGAGCCTGCCTTTGGATCTTTGAAAGTCGTCTCATAACATGCATTCGCATCGAAGTACTGGCTGGTTTGATAGATATTGTCTTCGACCATCGCGCCACCCCAACCGCCAGCTGCACCAACATAATTCATATAATCAGTTTGGCCGCTTTCTTTGTTACCAAACGCCTTTGATTGGTCATATCCGTCACTGAAATCTATGTTGCCAGCTTTATCTGTGGAACTGAACGACGCCATATCCCACTCTTTTACTTCAAACGGTTTCTCACTGCCTGTTTCAATCTTCAGGTTACGGCGTGCATCATCTTCAAGAGCACGGACAATGACAAATGCATGATCGGTTTTTGCACTGATTTTATGACGACCTGAACCGTAGATCATTGGCTGCGTCTCGTGGTTTTCGTCTACGACTTGCAGTGACACATATTGGTCAGTTTCTGGAACAGTCACATAGACATCATCGTTCGACATATCGATGACAGAAACGGAATAAAAAGTGTCTCGATTCATTCGTACAACGAACTGCTCTTCTGGAACGCTGCTCGGCACTGGCATCTCAAAGAATGTATTAATACCACCGGCTTTCTCTACCACCGAGCCGAGACGCATGTTGGTGTATGCCTGAGCAAAATTATCTTCCGTGACGATAGTTGGCGCTGCAAAAACGCTGGTTGAGAATAAAGCGACAGCAGTAAGAGGGAATAACTTTTTCATAATAGCGACCTTTATATTTCAAAGTGAATGTCATTTGGAAGAGTATTATTTGCTCTGCCGATAGTGATTACTTTATACTTCCCAAAAGGAAAGTGTGGAAAATAGGACTTGCCCAAATGGAAAGTATAGACCTGAATTTGCTGCGTACTTTTGTATTGCTGTGTCAGTCGAACAGCCTGAAAAGGGCGGGGATGAAGCTAGGGATCTCTGAGAGCGCAGTCAGCAAGCAAATGACCAAGCTCAGAGATCAATTAGGGCACCCACTTTTCGAACGCACCACTGAAGGACTAAGGCCAACACATTATAGCAAATCTATTTTGCCCAATATTGAACACGCCTTGTCCTTGATGCACTCTGCGACTTCACCTGTGACATTCGATTCTGCCACCTATGATGGGTCAATCACTCTTGCTTTTTTCGCCTACACACTGGAGTTTTCAGGTGTTGATCTATTTAGGGAACTCTCGAAAACGTTTCCCAAAGCGCAAATAGAGCTGAAGACTTGGGCATCAGATACAGAGCAAAAGTTAGAAGAGGGTGACATCACTCTAGGTGTGCACTTTTTAAATGAAGACCGCAGTACGAATATCTTCCAGAAACGCATCATGGCCGATCAACTGGTGATCGCCGTTTCAAAGTCATTGGGGCAATTAACATGGGAAGAGGCGTTGCAATTGCCTTTTATCAAGATCCGCAGTCAAGGTTGGAATGAAGATCGTTACCGATATTTAGAAATGTTGAAAAGTAGTGGTATTGAGCCTCACATCAGTATCACGGTGGACAATTTTTCAGTTGCGAGGCAAATTCTAGAGCAGGGGGAACACGCCTGCGTACTAAGCGATAGTTGGAAGGATGCTTCGCTTAATACCATAGAGCCACCCAAAGAGTTTAGAATCGATCTAAACCTTGTGTCCTGCATGCGTCTTGTCGATCGCCAAAGCCCTCTAAACCTTGCCGTTCATGACGTGATTAAAAGGGTCATGCTTCAATCTAGATAGGCTTTAATCTAGATAGTTAGTGCCCCGAAACGAGTTAAAAAGGCTCGTTATCGTTTCACGCAAACAAAAATAGCCGCTAATCAGCGGCTATTTTTAGTTATCTAAGCAAAGCTTTTACGGCTTCTTCGCTGCGACTGTTTCTTCGTTTCTTCTACTTTTTAGTTTCTTCAACCACAGCTTTCATCAATACTGATGTATCCATGCGGCCTTGTCCTTGGGCAGACAGTGCCTTGTATGCGTTGTTGGTCTTTTCAGTCAGTGGAAGTTGGATACCTTGGCGTTCAGCTTCATCTAGACAGAAGCCTAAGTCTTTGATCATCCAATCAATCGCGAAACCGAAATCGAACTTGTCTTGCGCCATTGTGGTTGCGCGGTTTTCCATCTGCCATGAACCAGCTGCGCCATTTTTAAGGCAATCAACCAGAGTTGGGATATCTAAGCCTGATTTCTCGGCAAGCACTAAGCCTTCAGAAAGGCCATTCAATACACCTGCGATGCAGATCTGATTGACCATTTTCGCGCGTTGGCCTTGACCTACTTTACCCATCAGAACCGACGACTTACCGTAAGCTTTGAACACAGATTGAAGGTCATCAAACAAATCTTGTTCGCCACCACACATGATGGTTAGCACGCCGTTTTCTGCGCCCGCTTGGCCACCAGACACTGGTGCATCCATAAAGCGAACATTTGCTTCCTTCGATGCAACTTCAAGCTCTTCAGACAGTACTGCAGACGTTGTGGTGTGATCGACAAGAATCGCGTTTGGCTTCATTGCAGCCAGTGCGCCTGTTTCGCTGGTCGTCATGCTGCGTACGTCGTCATCGTTGCCAACACAGACAAGTACAACATCCGCATCTGCTACACATTCAGCTACGCTTTCTGCGGCTTTACCTTGGTGTTTATCAGCCCAGTCTAGCGCTTTACTATGAGTGCGGTTAAATACCGTTACTTCAAAACCGGCTTTGACTAGGTGGCCTGCCATTGGAAAACCCATAACGCCTAGCCCGATAAAACTTACTTTCATTCCTTTCTCCTTTTATTTGACCAAGTCATCACTATGGAAAGATCGAACACTCTCAATCAATGCATCGATAAGCAGGGTCAAAGCCTTTGGCTGATATTTTCTTTCTTTGTACACTAAATACGCTTGGCGATCACCCCGATGATACTCAGGGAGCACTTGAATCAGATTCATATCTGGAGATACATGGCGAAAAGGCAGTGAAGCAAGCCCCAACCCCTTCAACGCTGCGGCGGCCACAGCATTGATGTCATTAACAATAAACTTCGGTTTAATCGTCACCATCTGCTCTAAGCGGTCGGATTTGTAGAGCGGCATATCAAAAACATCATCGACATTAATCCAGTCGTGGTGCTCTAGATCACCTGGATTTTTAATCGCACTGTGGGAATCCAAATAATCTGGGCTCGCAAAGAAACCGTGCTTGGCTTTAAACAGTGGCCGAGCAATCATGCCTTCCATGTCGGAAATCTTAAACGTAATCAACAAATCACGATCAGTTTGAGGAACCACTTGCTGCTGACTCAGAGTTAAATCAAGCTGCACATTGGGATACTCAACAAGATATTGCTCAATGGTCGAACGTAGAAAGCCACTGTAGAAGTTATGAGGCACTGCAAGCTTTATCTTACCTTGAATCGCATCGCGCTCTTCCAACAAGCTACTGAATCCTTGATGCAGCGACTCCATACCGCTGCTCAACGCAGCAAAGGCCGCCTCGCCATCTTTAGTGGCCACCAACTCACGACCTTTCTTTTCTAAAAGTCGGATACTCAGGCGCTCTTCCAATGCGGTTAATCGACGCGACATGGTCGACACAGGTAATTGCAGGCGTTTCGATGCCGAAAGCAAAGAACCCTCTTCAACCACTGCACAGAATAAGAACAGATCATCAATGTTTCCAAATATGGAATTCATACTTCTATATGTGCCTATTTTTCTCATTAATGGATAGATGTAACCTTATCTCATCAACAACAGAAAATCACGGGAGAAACATACAATGAACAATAAACAATTTTGGGTAACTGCTATTTTATCTTCCCTGACCATGGCAATGATTATGTCTGGGGTTATCTCAGGCTACAAAATGGGGGTTAGCCACGAATGGCCACCTATTTGGCTACAAAGCTTCTTTATTGCTTGGCCTTGCGCATTAACACTTAACCTAACCGTACTGCCATTGATTCGAAAATTAGCAGCGTGGATATGTAAGCCAAGAACTAAAACGATACCTAACCCATTAATTTCAACTGAAACGACTAACTAAGTCGATCTCGAGGCCAGGCGGATCATGTCGCTACCCACGGAACGATGATCAAGGGAAATTCGATCAGCGGTTCCGAACAGATACTACGAACGGGTACAGTGAATAAAAACAGTAAGCAATCACAGAAGCAGACCAAAGAAAACAGCCAACACTCAAAGGCACACTTTTAAGTTCTTCTATCTCTGAATAAACGGCATAAAAAAACCGAGCACTAGGCTCGGTTTTTTGTATTCTACATTCTACTCACAAGAGCAAAGCTATCAATTATAGATTGATATTACAGCTCAGCGTTGTGATAAACCTGCTGAACGTCATCACAGTCGTCAAGCATGTCTAAGAACTTCTGGAACTTCTCAGAATCTTCTTCAGCTACTGGCGTAGTTGTTTGAGGAACGAAAGTGATTTCCTCAACGTCTAGAGTTAGCTCAGGGAACGCAGTGTGTAGTGCAGTCTTCGTTTTGAAGAACTCAGTCGTTGGAGCGAATACAGTGATAACACCGTCTTCTAGCTCAACGTCAGTCACGTCTACGTCTTCCATCATTAGCGTTTCTAGGATGATCTCGTCATCTTCGCCAGCAAACTGGAATACAGCTTGGTGAGCGAACATGTGAGAAACAGTACCTTCAACACCGATTTTCGCACCAGTCTTAACGAAACATTGGCGAACGTCTTGGAAAGTACGGTTGCCGTTGTCAGTTAGACAGTCAACGATTACGCTTGTGCCACCAGGGCCGAAACCTTCGTAACGAGCTGGTTGGAAGTCTTCACCGCCGCCGCCGTTCGCTTTATCGATCGCTTTGTCGATAACGTGAGCGGGTACTTGGTCTTTCTTAGCTTTAGCAATCAGGTGCTTAAGAGGTAAGTTCATGTCTGGGTCAGAGCTGCCGTTCTTAGCCAGTACGTAAATCTCTTTACCGTATTTAGAATAAACTTTAATTTTTGCGCCTGCAGTTTTCGCCATTGAGGCCTTGCGCACTTCAAAACTTCTTCCCATCGGGATCTTCTCTCTGATTCAATTAACGGAGCAAATTCTAGCAAATTACTGTGTCATTTCAATTCTACAGCTTTGCTGGGTAAGGTTTATGTGCGTTTATGCGACACCCATTACCCGTTTGTATTTTTCTACAGACTGATCAAACCAAGCCTTTTCTTCTGGGTCACCTAGCTTCATTGCTTCTTCAACAATGGCTTCAGGGCCACATTTCGCCTGCTTCAATTTCCATACAAGAAACGATGCCTGCTTATCCAGTTCGATTTTATTTTTCTCACTGGGTGGAAGGAGTGAAAGGTTGATAGACATTATTAGCCTTCGTCTGTAATACACTTGGCCGAGAAATATATCATAGAGCAGCCTCATAAAACCAATACTATGAGCAATAGAGGGGGTTGTGGGGCAAGAAACCAGCAAGTCGCTGATGCAGGTCAAGCTAGTTTTGGAGAAGTTACGCTCTATGATACGAAAGTATCGCTTATTCAACTCATACCATGAGCCGTTTAAGCAGTTATTCGACTCACCTTATGAGCCGAATAATAAGATAATCACATCACAGATGTCGGAAAAAAGCCTCATCTAGACCAAAAAAGACTATTCACTCACGGCGAACACATCGCAGCGTGAGGCACAGATGAAGTCATTCTTGTGGAGGCCTTTGATTGAGTGGCTCCACCACGTTACAGTGACTTTGCCCCACTCCAATAAAATCGAAGGGTGATGGAATTCTTCTTCTGCCAACTCTGACACTTTATTGCTGAATGCCCATGCTTGTTTGTAGTTCTTAAACTTAAATACCTTCTCAAGCTGTGGGATGCCATCTCTTTCGATGATCTGCCAATCAGATAACTCCCACAGTAAAGATTGTTGGTCATCTTTATTGAGGGCAATCGCGTCGATACTGCAGGCTTCGCATTTTTGTTCATTCAACATGTGTTGGTTCCTTAGGTTCAAAAAGTGGTGGTAGTAATCCCCCGTCTATCGCGAGATCTGCTTGCTGCAATAGGTTTTCCTGACTGATTTTGAAGAGCTCAGACAGCTCATCAATCACGTAATATTTCGGTTGTATAATATCGATACGATAAGGCGTTCTTAGCACGGTTTGCAGGTCAAACCGCTCACGAACGGCCAAGTCCCCTCCCAACGCATACATGGTTTCCGCCGGAGACGAAAGAATGCCACCGCCATAGATTTTCAGCCGATGACCTTCTTTTACTAAACCGAACTCAACCGTAAACCAATACAAACGGGCAAGATACGCGCGCTGTTTAGGTGTGGCTGCTTGGCCTAGTTTTCCGTAATGCTCAGTGAATGTCGCAAAATCGGCATTGGTGAGCATGGCACAGTGGCCAAAAATTTCATGGAAGAAATCAGGCTCTTGTAAATAATCGAACTCATCTCGCGTTCTCAGAAATGTCGCGACTGGGAATTTCTTGTTGGCGAGCAAATCAAAGAAACGGTCGAAATCGATCAATGCAGGCACAGGCTGAACCTGCCAACCTGTTGTTTCCATTAGCACTTTATTTATCTCTGGAAGCTGGGGAACCCGGTCTAATGGCAGGTTTAGCAGGGTCAAACCGTGCAAATAGGCATCGCATGCGCGGTCATTAATGACGTCCAGTTGCCTTTTCACTAAGTCTTGCCAAATGGCGTCTTCTTCGAGGCTCCACTCAACCCATCCCTCTTGGCTCACGGGCTTAGAATGATATTGAGTCATTACACACCTCCTTTCGAATGTCTCACTTTAAGCCTATCTCCACTCGTTATATCCGCCAATTTGCGCGACTTTTCGAAATAGGCGATCGTGTAACATTTTATTTACACAATTCCAGAAACCCCTTATTTTGCTGTTCTTTTGACTTTGTAAAACCTAAATACCAGACTGAAAACGTTAACTTTTTGTTAAAGGTAAAGGAATGCACGAGAGCAATAAGCCAATTTGGCAACCTAGCGACCAGCGCATCGCACACGCCAACGTAACCCGATTTATGGATAACCTCGTTCAGCAGGGCATACTCGAGCAGGAATTGAAAAACTACACGGATCTCCATCAATGGTCTGTGGAACATCCAGAGTCGTTTTGGCAGAACGTATGGCAGTTTTGTGGAATGGTCGGCTCGCAAGACTGTATTAATAAAGCACAAGGCGAGCGCATCAAAACTCAAGGTGAGAGCCGCTGGCAACAGCCGAAATCGAATCGTGATGCGGTTTGGTTCCCGAATACGCAAGTAAACTACGCCGAGAACTTACTGCGTTTAGCGCAAATAATGCCTGACGAGCGTGCGATTTGGTTTGAGAACGAGCGTGGCGAACAACAGAGTTATACATGGAAAACCCTGTGTGAATCAGTCTCTAGCGTTCAACAATGGC
Source organism: Vibrio sp. QJM3NY_21 (assembly GCF_057785975.1). Lineage (NCBI taxonomy): Bacteria > Pseudomonadati > Pseudomonadota > Gammaproteobacteria > Vibrionales > Vibrionaceae > Vibrio > Vibrio sp. QJM3NY_21. Next base: position 1,846,565 of record NZ_CM173514.1, on the reverse strand, counting down.
TCGTGGATTGTGGCGTTCAACAAGGTGATGTGATTGCTGCTTATACGCCTTATCTTCCTCAAACCGTGATTGCAATGCTAGCGACCACCAGCTTGGGTGCGATTTGGACATCGACTTCACCTGATTTTGGTATAGAGAGTGTGATTGAACGATTTGGCCAAGTCATGCCTAAGGTGCTGCTCACCTGTGATGGCTACACCTTCAATGGCAAAACGTTCGATATGACGGACAAAAACCGTGAAATCATCGAGCACTTAAACGAATTAAAACAGGTGTGTGAGATCGGTTATTTGAAACCGAACAATGATTTAGATAAGAGCGATTTAGAGAGGAACGATTTAAAGAAGAACAAAGTTGAACATGATGTGTCGATCCAAAGCTGGCAAAGCATCATTAATCACTATCAGCCAAAACCTCTTCAATTTACTCGTGTCGGCTTCAATGAACCGTTGTTCGTGCTCTACTCTTCCGGTACCACCGGAAAGCCTAAGTGTATTGTTCACTCTGTTGGTGGCACTACCATCAACCACCTAAAAGAGCATCAGCTTCATTGCGATATTAAACCGAGAGATCGCGTGTCCTACTACACCACTTGTGGTTGGATGATGTGGAACTGGCACGTCTCTGCGCTCGCGAGCGGTGCGTGTTTGGTTATCTTTGATGGTAGCCCAGTTTATCCGCAACCTAACGTTCTGTGGGATTTAGCGCAGCGAGCTGATGTATCGACATTTGGCACTTCAGCCAAGTATTTAGAAGCGATTGAGAAAGCGGAACTCTCACCGATCGACAGTCACAACCTTCCTAAATTAAGAACACTGTGCTCGACGGGTTCAGTGCTCTACCCAGAGCAGTTCGATTATGTCTACAAACACATCAAACAAGACCTGCATTTAGCCTCAATTTCTGGCGGTACGGATATTTGTGGCTGCTTTGTTTTAGGTAACCCAATCTCGCCTGTGTATCGCGGCGAATGCCAACAGGCCGGGCTCGGGGTCGACATCAATGTGTTCAATTCTTCCGGCCAAAAGGTCAATCACGAACGCGGCGAACTGGTGTGTACAAACTCCCTCCCCAACTTCCCTGTTGGCTTCTGGAATGACACAGGAGAGCGCTACCACAGTACCTATTGGGATAGGTTCGATAATGTGTGGCATCACGGAGATGAAGTTGCACAGAGCGTGCATGGTGGCTACCTGTTCTACGGACGAGGCGACACCACACTCAACCCCGGTGGCGTGCGAATTGGTACAGCTGAAATCTACCAGCAAGTGAACACCATTGAGGGTATTGTTGATTCGATAGCAGTCGGTAAAGATGTCGACCGCAATGAGCAAATTTGGTTGTTCGTTCAACTGCAGCAAGGTGTGAGTCTAGATGAAACATTACTAACGGCCATCAAGAGGAAGCTCAAATCATCATGCTCACCAAGACATGTGCCGAGCCAAATTTTTGCCATCAGCGACGTACCAAAAACACGTTCGGGCAAACTGGTGGAATTAGCGGTGAAACAGGTAGTGAACGGTAAAAGAGTAGAAAACCTCGGAGCTATTGCTAACGCCGAGGTTTTAGAAGAGATAAAGCGCGTTGTTTCGCTTTAGCGACTAGGCCTAGAACGTAGCAAGCTATCTCCACTTTTCACTTGGCTGTCAGATAACATCTAGAGTAAAGGCAGCCGATTGAAAACTGATGACTGAGTGAAGCAAGCAACGGGAGAAGCATTAAACACTGAACACTTTAAGCAGCCCTTGATTGGCCAATAAAAACCGAATCGAAGCCACTCTTTGAGCTCGTAAACCCTCGCCTCAGTTCGACCCCCGTACCTTTTCTAAAGTTCTTAATGAGATCTGAACGTCATATTTAAAACAAAAATGTTAAATTATTCATTTTTTGGGCTGAGATAATATTCACTAAAGACGAATCATTTATACAAAAAAAGAGTCCACCACTAGATTGTATCCCAGCTTATGGATATTTAATCGAATTATAATAATTTCCGCTCCCACAGCTCTATTTCTAGTGAAATGATAATTTGATAGCTATCACATTTAGAACAGTTATTTTCCCATACTATCTCGGCATGTTAATTACTTAAGAGTAATTAAAAAACCTAGTCATTGTTATTAATAAGCTTGAGTTTAATTATAAACAAGCGGTTAATCCCTACGTAAAATAAATAAAATCATTATTAAATGATCGGAGACATTATCATGCGCATAGTATTAGCTTTAGGCGGTAACGCTCTTTTAGCAAGAGGCCAAGCATTAACGGCTGAGAACCAACGTGAAAATATAATCAAATCAGCGGCGAGTATTGCTGCAATCGCACGCGAGCATGAGATTGTTATCGTTCATGGTAATGGCCCACAAGTAGGTTTGTTGATGGAACAAAACGCGGCTTATAGCGAATATTCGCCAGAGACTACCCCATATCCAATGGATGTGCTCGGCTCTCAAACCTGTGGCATGGTGGGCTACATGTTACAACAAGAGCTAAGAAACATTGACCCTGAATTAGACGTAGCGACGCTAGTCACGCAAACTGAAGTATGCAAAAAAGACCCTGCGTTTGCTAACCCGACTAAATTTGTTGGCCCTGTATATACAGAGCAACGAGCTAAAGAATTAATGGCTCAAAGCACAATGCAATTTAAAGCTGATGGCGAGTACTACCGACGCGTTGTGCCTTCTCCTATGCCAAAAAGCATTGTTGAAATTCAGCAAATTGAAACACTTCTAGATACAGAAAACCTTGTTATCGCTTGTGGCGGCGGCGGTGTTCCCGTGAGTATTGAGCAAGGTAAGAGTAGTGGTGTAGAGTGCGTCATTGACAAAGATCTTACGGCTGAACTACTGGCTGAAAAAATCCATGCCGACTTATTTATTATCTTAACCGATGGGTCGATTTTCCGTAACTATGGTAAAGAAGACCAAGCAGAAATGAAGCAAGCAACGCCTGCTGGTTTAGCAGAATTTTCATTCCCTGCTGGTTCTATGGGGCCAAAAATTGATGCCGTTTGTAAATTCGTTGAAGCTGGCTTAGGTAATGCAGCGATTGGTTCATTATTTGATTTAGATAAAATAATCACCAATGAAGCTGGCACTCTGATAACGAAAGGCGAAGGTATTGTTTATTACTAATATTATCGAGTGATAAATACTACTAATATAAAATCTATTACAAGCCTCTTATTTGATTATAACGAGGCTTATTTTATTAGGACCGTTTAATGCTAGATGAGATAAATATTCATAAAATTAGAAATTAAACCTGAAAATAATGAATACATAATATCTTTAAATATACCAAATCGTAATTATACCGTGATTTAATCCAAATAACGTTTCCAGTTCATTAAAAAACAATTCAATACGTTCACATCGGTGCATTCGCATCCGCTTGGTTCTCTGGCATCGCCCCAATAAAGGCGGGTAACTGGTTACACTCCTCAACAATCGAGTTAATCAGCGGATAAGGCGACATATCAACATCAAACCGCAGCGCGTTATAGGCTTGCGGCACTAAGCAAATATCAACAATACAAGGGGAGTCAGTGAGGCTATACACTGAATCGCCATGTGCTTTTCTGTGCTTCGCCAGCTTCTCTTCTAACGCTGAAAACCCTTGGCTCATCCAATAGTGAATCCAATCCATTTTCACCTCTTGTTCGCAAGATAATTCTCTCTCCAAATATTGCAACACGCGCAGGTTATTCAGAGGGTGGATTTCCATCGCAATGTCCTGAGCCATCGCCAGTGCTTGATAGCGCAGTGGTGTTTGCTCTGGAACCAACAAGGTGTCGGGGCTGCTCTCACACAAATAGTGTTCATCGAGATATTGAAGAATAGCAAGCGACTGATTGAGCTGAACGTCACCATCCACCAGCACTGGCACTAATTGGCTGGCATTGAGCTCACGATATTGTGGATCATGTTGCTCGCCGCCATTACGCACCAAATGCACCGATTTCGACTCATAGTTGAGTTGCTTTAGGTTCAATCCAATACGCACTCGATAGGCTGCGGACGAGCGCCAGTAACCGTAAAGTATAATGTTCTTGTTCACGATGCTCTCGCTCATACTGAAACCCTATTACGTGGATTATAGTGCTCGATACTGGCTCACTTTTTGGTCTATCGCACCAAAAATGGAGTCACCCGCTGCATCAAACATCTCAAGCTTAATCGAGTCACCAAACGACATGAATTGAGTCGACGGTTTACCATCACGAATCGTCTCAATCATTCGCACTTCGGCAATACATGAATAACCTACACCGCCTTCGGAAATTGAGGTGCCGTGGTCAGTGCCCTGCTTATTAGAAACCGTGCCTGAACCGATAATCGCGCCTGCCGACAGTGGGCGAGTCTTCGCGGCATGCACGACCAACTCTGCAAAATTGAAGGTCATATCCACGCCCGCATTCGGACAACCAAAAGGTTGGTCGTTGTAGGTCGATATTAATGGTAAATGTACCTTACTGCCTTTCCACTGTTCACCAAGTTCATCGGGTGTGACGGCAACCGGAGAGAACGCCGAAGACGGTTTAGACTGGAAGAAGCCAAAGCCCTTCGCAAGCTCAGCGGGAATCAAGCCACGCAGTGACACGTCGTTCACCAACATCAGTAAACGAATCGAATCATGCGCTTGTTTAGCACTTGCGCCCATAGAGACGTCACCGGTCACAATCGCGACTTCTCCTTCGAAATCTATACCCCACTCATCGCTGGCAAATTCGATGTTGTCACGAGGGCCGATAAAGGCATCTGAGCCGCCTTGATACATTAATGGATCGACCCAGAAGCTTTCCGGCATTTCAGCACCACGAGCCTTACGCACCAGCTCAACGTGGTTTACATACGCGCTGCCATCTGCCCATTGATAAGCGCGTGGCAGAGGCGATTCACAATATTGAGGCGCAAAGACTTCACTGCCTATCACATGCCCAGTATTAAGCGAGGTGTATAACTCTTCTAACTGAGGCGCAACACTGTCCCAGTTATCCAAAGCTACCTGCATGGTTGGCGCCAAATGCATCGCGTGGAAAATCTCCGTCGCTGGCACACACTGTTTAAGATCTCTACTCACGACCATCAACAGACCATCGCGAGTACCATTTTTCTTGGTTGCTAATTTCATCCTTGTTGCCCCTTACTTCTCTTGCCAACTGTAGACATATTCTTTGTTCTCAACGCTATCGAGTTCATCAGAGAACTGCAGCGCGTGGCGAGTATCGATCATCACCGCGACTTCATCGGTGAACTTTTTCTTATGCGCTTGCCCAGCCTTAAAGGCTTTAGGATGAGGCCCATGCGTGAAGCCCGCCGGGTGGAAAGTCACCATGCCCGCTTCAATATTGTCGCGACTGAAAAAGTCACCAGCGTGATAGAACAGCACTTCGTCGTAGTCATCATTGTTGTGGTAGAACGGCACTTTCAATGCACCGGGGTCGCTCTCAATCGGGCGCGGCACAAAGGTGCACACTACAAAGCCTGCGCCAACAAACGTCGTATGCGCAGACGGTGGCAAGTGGTAGCGATGTGACATCAGCGGTCTGATATCGCGCCAATTCACTTTCACCACCGCTAAGTCGCCATGCCAGCCAATCGCATCCAATGGATTGAATGGATAGGTGATCACGCTGACTTTGTCGTGACGCTTCACCTGAACCTGAGTCTGGTTTTCTGAATACTGAGCGCGGAATTGATCATTGATTGAAGGGATGTCGAGCACCGCAGGGTCAAACACCGCGTGATTACCGACCATGCCTTTCTCTGGCAGGGAGTAAGCCGCATCTGTGTTTTCTATCATCAAGATAAACATCGGCTCGCTTGGCTCTAAACGCCAGTTGGTTGAGCGCGGGATCATCACGTAATCCCCTTCACTCACTTCTAAATGGCCATAGTCGCAATAGAGATCAGCGCTGCCTTGATGAATGAACAGCAGCTCATCACCGTCGGAGTTACGCACCAAGAAATCCATCTTCTCATCCATGCGCCATACGCGAATTTTGCAGTCCGCATTGTGCAAAAGATGAGGAACCGCCCAAGGGGTTATCTGGCTGGCTTTTTCCACCAGCGTGAAATCAAAAGCGCGAGGGCGCAGATCACCCTCCCACTCCGACCAACCTGTTGGGGCATGTTGGTGATGAAAGTGAGCCGCAGGGCCGAAGAATCCACTTCGGCCCGCCTCTCGCTCATAAATTGCCTCTTCGGGAAAATCGGCGTGCGCTTGTTTAGAGCACACACCCTCCCGATGAGGAAACGAGATCCATTTATGCATCGTCTAATACTCCTCGACGAATCTGGTCCTCTTCAATCGATTCAAACAGCGCCTTGAAGTTACCTTCGCCAAAGCCTTCATTGCCTTTACGCTGAATGATTTCAAAGAACACAGGCCCGATTACTGTCTGCGTGAAAATTTGCAGCAAGATGCCGTCTTTGGTCGGTGCGCCATCAATCAGAACACGCAGGTCACGCAGCAGGTCGGTATCTTCCCCGTGACCTTTAACACGCTGATCGACTTTATCGTAGTAGGTGTCAGGGGTTGGCATAAAGTCCATGCCGCGATCGCGCAGAGTTTTCACGGTTTTGTAGATGTCATCCGTGGATAACGCGATGTGTTGGATACCTTCGCCGTTGTATTCACGGATGAACTCTTCGATTTGTGATTTGTCGTCGGAAGACTCGTTGATTGGGATACGGATCTTGCCACACGGAGAGGTCATAGCGCGGCTCACAAGGCCCGTCAGTTTGCCTTCAATGTCGAAGTAGCGAATCTCGCGGAAGTTACCAAGGCGCTCATAGAACCCAGACCACACGTCCATGTTGCCTTGTTTAACGTTGTGCGTGAGGTGGTCGATTTCGAACAAACCAACATTGGCTTCGGCCATACGCTCTTCCGCATCGTCATAGAATCGGAAATCGACGTCATAGATGCTCTGCTTGCCATAACGATCCACAAAATAGAGCAGGCTCTCACCGATGCCGTAAATAGCCGGAATGCTCAGTTCCATCGGCCCTATTTCTGTTTTGTACTCTTCACCACCGCCCTTAAACGCTTGTTCCATTGCAGCCGTTGCTTCGTTGACACGAAAAGCCATGCCACATACCGATGGACCATGTACCTTGGCGAACGCTTCCGCTTGGCTGTGTGGCTGTTCATTGACGATAAAGTTGATGTCACCTTGTCGATACAGCCAAGCCTCTTTTGAGCGGTGCTTGGCGACCTCAGCAAAACCAAGTGACACAAACAACGCTTTAAGTTGCTCAATTCCCTTGTGGTCAACGGCCGTGTATTCAACAAACTCGAATCCATCCGTGCCAAGCGGGTTGTATGTATCCACCATGAACTTTCTCCTTGTACCTATTGGTTTGTATTACGTGTTTTTTTATTTACGTACTTTCTATTACGTGACTTTTTGTTACGTACTTTCTATTACGTGATTAGATGTTGTGTGTTTTTTGTCCTTAATTAAATTTGGCCCACAAGCCGAGATAATGGAATGGGTGGAGGAAAATGGGCAATTTCGATGAAACCCCATCAATTTGTAAAATATTTGTTACACACAAACCATCAAGACAAGAAAGTGAGTGCTATCAAGGGATTGAAAGATGGTAGTTTGATTTACAGCAGAGGAATAGATGTTATTGAATTGTTACGTTCGAGCTTTATCAGCAAAGGTGATAAATCAAACATTAGACTGATGATGCAAAAAAGCCGCTGTAGTCAGCGGCTTAATGAGTTCTAGAAAGAACCTAATTCGAATATAAGATTCGCGTTAATCCCAGTCGAGGATCGACCAGTTCGGTTGATCAGCTAACGCTTTTAAACGCGGACACGGGTTCACCAAGTAAGCAAAATCAGCGTGTTCACACAAAGGTAAGTCGTTGATTGAATCCGTATAAAAGTGAATGTCTGAGTAGTTAGTTTCTTGATTATCTAACCACTCTTTTAAACGCGTCACTTTACCTTCTCGGTAGCTTGGTACGCCTGAGATCTGAGACGTGAAACGGCCTTGGTTTTCGACCAAATCGATACCGAGTGCGTTCTCGATACCAATCTTGCGACCGACCGCTTCTACTAAGAAAGTCACGCTAGCAGAGATGATCAACATATCGATATCGTCACGCTCCAGCTGCTCAATCAATGGTTTCGACTGTTTGAACTGCTTAGGCAAAATATGCTGTTCAACACACTCTTCCACCAAAGCAGTTACTTGCTCTGTTGGCATTTCCGCGAGTGGCTGCATAGCGAACGTTAGGTAATCTTCCATGTTCAGTTTACCTTCAGAATACAAGCCCATTAAGCGCTTATCTTCTGCGATAAAGTTAGACGCTGTGGCAATACCTTTTTCAACCAAGAACGCATTCCAAAGCATCGCTGCATCAGCATTGATCAGCGTTTCGTCCATATCAAATACATAGAAAGGTTTGAACATCTTAGGCTCTCACGGGTTGAATTTCGTTAAGGTTAAAACTAAACCATAGTTCTAGTTGGCTGCATGCTATAACGGGATTGTGACAGTTAAAGCGTATTTTCGTGGCAGTTGTGTTTCACGCCTATGACAATCACCACATGCTTGTTTTTAAATACAACAGCTTATGGATTCGACCAGTATTGATAAGCGATGTAATTAGCTTTTTATATTTAATTAACTATATGTATTTAAATAACTAAATGAATTTGGCTAACTAGATGTATTAGCTAACCAAGTATTCATTAGCAAAAAAAACTCCGACTGATTCTGTCGGAGTTTCTTATTGAGTTGGATAGGCTTTAGCGAGACGTCAGCTAATTGGCCCTACACTATTTTTTGCTCATGCTGCTTGCTCGACTCACTACCTTTCGACAAGAAACTGACAACGATCTCTCTCAGTTTCCCTTGGTTAACAGGCTTGGGCAAAAATTCATCCATCCCCACATCAAAGCACAGGTGCTTGTCTCGCTGTACAACGTTGGCCGTCAGCGCAACAATTGGGACATGTTTTGACGAACCCTCTTCGAGCGCTCTGATCTGTTTAGTCGCTTCGAAACCATCTAGAACCGGCATCTGGCAATCCATGAAAATCATCACATATTCATTGGCCTTAAATTTCTCGACACCAATTTCACCGTTGTCGGCAATATCCACCTCAAACCCCAGCTTCTTAAGCATCATTTTAGCGACTTGTTGATTCACTCTAGAATCTTCAACGACCAAAACTTTGCCGCTAAATTCCTTGGCAACCGCGACAGTTTTTGATTCTTCTTTGATTGGAGCTTGTTGACCGAGTTGTTTGGATTGAACAGGGGGCGCTGATGTGGTGAGTGGAACTGGCTCGTTGTCTTTAAACGCGACCTCACCTCTATTTGGATAGGTAAAGGTTGAGGTATCAGCCGCTCTCGCCAGAACTTCACTCAGCGTCCATTTAAGTTGGTTATCTTGATAAGGGCGAGCAATGTAGGCAACAAAGCCCACTTGTTTGGCGCGCGCTTCATCTTGTTTTCGAGGGTCGGCAGAAATCATCACTAGCTTAGGACAAGCTTTGTCAAAACGCTCAATCAAGCTTCTCGCTAACTGGAACCCATCAATAGACGGCATCACTTTATCAATCAGTACCAAATCATAAGGCGACGACTTCGCCACAGACTCCGAAACAAGCTCTAACGCTTGGGTGGCGGTTTCACAACACTCGGACTTAACGCCGAATGATTGAAGTTGTGTTGAGGTAATACGCATGTTCAACTGGCTGTCATCAACCAGAAGTACCGAGACTTTATTAAAATCGATGTTACTCTCATCAACATCCAGACACGGGTCAAAGTCAGCGGTAAAGTAGAATGTACTCCCTTTGCCTAAGACACTGGTTAGTTCAAGCTTGCTGCCCATCAAGGTCACTATCTTGTCACAGATAGTGAGGCCAAGCCCGGTGCCTCCGTAAATGCGGGTGGTGCTGCCGTCAGCTTGTTGAAACTTATCAAACACCGATTGTTGTTTGTCTTCTGCGATACCGATACCACTGTCGGTCACCTCAAATTTCACTCTGAGTTTTTGTTCTGGCTCTATGACTTCTTCCAAGCGAAGTGAGAGCATGACATGACCATGTTCGGTAAATTTGATAGCGTTGCCGACTAGGTTGTTCAACACCTGTCTTAACTGAGTGCCATCGCCAATCACCATGGTTGGGATCTTAGGATCAATCGCCAGTTGGAATCTGAGCCCTTTCTGTTCGGCTTTAACTCTGAAGGTCGACTCAACATCGGCGGCAATGCCCATCATTTTCATCGGTTCTTGCTGAAGCTCTAAACGACCTGCTTCAATCTTCGAGTAGTCGAGAATGTCATTGATTAAATCGAGTAGAGTAAGCGAAGAGGTATTGAGCATGTCGATATACTCTTTTTGCTCTTTCGGCATATCCATTTCAGAGAGCAGAGACGATAACCCGATAATGCCGTTCATTGGAGTACGGATCTCGTGGCTCATGTTGGCAAGGAACTCACTCTTGTTGCGGTTCGCTACCTCTGCGGTATCTTTGGCTTTTTCCAATTCTTGGTATTGTTGACGAATACGTTCAATCGACTGGTTGTAGCTACTCTCTAGTGTCGAGATCTCATCACTGTATGTAGAGTGAGTGGGTGTTAAAAATCGCGGTTTGTTGTCTTCAACCTGTTGTTGGTTGATCTGTGAAGACATCGTTATTAAGCGCTTTACGACAAGGCGATAGACGATGGTTAAACATACCAGAGACAAAAAGAAAATTTTAACCGCTTCAAAGGCGAGCAATAATAAGACCCGATCTTCAAAGTCGTTGAGAATCATACTCAGATCAGACTGCACCGTGAGCGTTGCCAGTTGGTACTCTGAGCGCCCCATCTTATGCACCATATCCCAAGATTGGGAATAAGACTGACCGGAAGCCTGTTGACCTAATTCTAAAATTTTTTCATCGGGACTTTCTATTAACAGATAACTGACCGAGGGTAAGCGGGAGATACCTTCAGCTTGTACAAACAGTTGCTCTCGGTCTTCCACCCACAAACTGGCTGTTAAGCCAGAAAGATAGCCAGCCTTAACTTGTTCGACCTGAGAACTGATAAAAGAAACTCGATTTTGGTACTCCACATACAAACCTAGACCTGTCACTATGACTGTGAACAAGGTACTGATTGCGATGATTACCCCGATCAACTGTCGGGAGAGTCCAATATAGCGTTTTCCTTTATTCACCATACAAAAATTACCATTATTGTTATCCTAGCAAACTACAATTACTCAACTAGTATAATAGTAGTCATTCATCAAATAACTAGGGAAGGTTATGAAAAAACATCTAATAGTTGCATCCATAGTCAGTTTATTTTCAAGCAGTTATGCTTTTTCAAGCGAACCTGTTCACTACTACATTATTGCAAGCCAAGCGCAACCTTTTCAGATCGAAACTGATGGGTTATCTCACAGAGGAATGGTTTCGGATATCGTTGAGGCCGTATTTGATGACAGCCAATACGAGATCGATTACCACACCTACCCTTTCAACCGAATGATCGACAAGCTCGATGCGAGAGAGAACCCAAACTGGGTCACCTATGGCAGTCCGAGCTGGGGAAATATCCAATCTGTTAATCTGTCTAAAGATCCGATTTACAATGTAAAACACGTGTTGCTCAGCAGCGGTAAGAAGCCATTTGAGTTCAACACTATCGATGATTTAAACGGAAAAGCCGTGGTATTGCTGGTGGGGTTTGAATATCCGAACCTAGAGCCATACATCAAACAAGGTAAGCTCAACGAGATTCGAGTGAAAGATTACAGCGCGGCTTTTCGTGTATTAAATCGAACTCCGGGTGATACTGTTTTTGTTGAAATGGAATCTCGAATCAAATACAACCTAAATGAGCAGAAACTCAATATTGATGATTACCAAATGCAAGAGTTTGGCTCAGTGATCAATAACTACCCAATCCATTTGGCATTTGACCCAGAGATGGATCCTAAATTGCAAAGCTTTATTAACCAACGTTTAGACCAAATGAAAGACGATGGTCAGCTCCAAGACATTGTACAAAACTATCTATAGAACTTGGCTAGCTCTAACTTGATTAGCCAATTACTCATGAATGACTTCGCGACACGTTTTTGTTCTTTGGGTCAAGCTTAGAAAACTGACAATCAAAAGGCCGCTCTGTAAGCTTACAGAGCGGCCTTAATTTATTAGTAATAGCTCAAAAACATATTAATAGAGCTCGAGTCGATTCATTTAATGCGAAGCGATCAAATTCAGCTGCTGAGTACGAAGCTCTTGTCGTACTGCCATCAAAATCTTGCCTAAATGGTTCTTGCCGGTTCCATCGCCACCATCGCCCCAAAAATGGTCTTTGTGCGAATGTTCTTTGATCACCGAATCTCCAGTATTGACAAGAAACAGCGCAAACTGTGGATTCTGCTTGAACTTCTCAGTCACTATGAACTGCATGACTTCAACACGAACGTCGTACCAATCCTCACGAACTTGGTCTTCGTAATCACGGCTTAAAGAGAATGCTTCAGCAGGTGTGCTAGCTTTCAGAATAGTATTGCGAAGCATCTTGGAGGCAAACTTCATCGCTTGATAATAATGCTCGCTGGTTGCCCAAACTTGATCGTCAACTTTGATAGGACAAACAGCAAAATTTGACAGGTACCCATTTGGATCTTCAGGTTCATAGAACAGCACTTCTTTGGCTTTAGCCACTGAATTAGACATAGCCTTCTCCTTACCAACGACATCGCATATTTTTGCTTTAACTTTAAAATTAGTGGCGTTGCATATTACTGTCAAACAACTTAGTTCAAGAGTATGCCATGAGCATGTTTTTAGTCGGGAACAAGTAATCTAAAGGAAGGGTAATGGATTTAAATGGTGGGAGACAAGGCTCATGGTTTTACTTATAAAAAACTCACAGCCCTTTAAAAAGTTATATAAATCAAAGGGTGGCGGTACGCCACCCTCTTAAATGCAATAGGGGTCATTAGTGAATAAGACCTAGTTCCCTCGCTTCTTCCAGACTAAAACCGCTTTCTCTAATTTCTCTTAGAGCTTCAATACGACGACGAGCTTCAGCGGACTTCATTTTCTTTTCTGGTTTGAAAGATACTTCTTCTTCAGCATCCCACTTGTTTGCAATATTTGTCATTTCATCATGGTTGATAGAATTAATGGACATGTTTTCCTCCGAAAAGCACCATGTAATGGACAGGTAATCTGTAGCAAATGCTATTTCACTTGTTAAGACATTCTGTACTGAAATGTGATGATTCCGACGCTTCACAAAGCTAATTAATAAATGCCTCATTTAAACTTTGCCAAAGCCATTTTCTGCAATTACATTTACAAGATTCCCCATAAGAAATGTGGTTTGATCCACCTCTCATTTTCCCCGTTCTCATTTCTTGTTTCCCACTGAAACTTCGTGAAATAACCCAAGATAAATTTCGAGGCACTTCATTCTTTTTGTGCTCATCGCTTTCACTAAATTCACTTCATGTTAATGATAATAGTTATCAATATCATAACTGAGGATTTATCATGTCTAGGGAAAATTCAGATAAACCACTTCTCGAAGTGAAGAATCTATGTGTCGATTACATCACCGATGACGGCGATTTTAATGCTGTAAAATCCGTAAGCTTTAGCATAGGCCAAGGCGAGATTTTTGGTTTGGCTGGCGAATCAGGGTGCGGAAAAAGTACCATCGCGTTTGCCATTAACCGTTTACACAAGCCGCCTGCTTTCATCTCTGGAGGGAAGATACTGTTCGACGGGCAAGATCTGCTCGGTTTATCTGACGACCACTTGAACACCTTGCGTTGGAGCGAAATCGCCATGGTGTTCCAAAGTGCGATGAACTCACTCAATCCCGTACTGACCATTGAAGAGCAGTTCGCTGATGTTTTACGTCACCACAAAGGAATGACCAACGAACAAGCTAAAGACCGCGCAGAGAAGCTCCTCGACCTTGTAAACATTCCTCGTAACCGCCTCACCGAATATCCGCATCAGTTCAGCGGAGGGATGCGCCAACGCTTAGTCATCGCCATCGCGCTCGCCCTCAATCCCAAATTGATCATCATGGACGAGCCGACAACGGCGCTTGATGTGGTTGTACAACGCGAAATTCTGCAGCAAATACACCAACTCAGAGAAGAGTTTGGGTTTTCGATATTGTTCATCACCCATGACCTGGCACTAATGAGCCAGCTATGTGACCGCATTGCCATCATGCGCCACGGCCAGATCGTTGAAATCAACCAAGCCTATGAGATTCGTAACAACCCTCAGCACTCCTACACCCAAAAGCTATGGAGTTCTTTCCCTAACATTCACGAACATGCGCACGCGACTACGTGCTAGGAGAGCTCTATGTCACAACCTATTTTTCAAGTGAAAGACCTCGTTAAAGAGTTCACCGTCGGCGGTGGATTTGGCAAAGAAGCGATCTTTAGAGCACTGCATGGGGTTAGTTTTGATTTGCATGCCGGTAAAACGTTGGCGCTGGTTGGAGAATCAGGCTGCGGGAAAAGCACCTGCGCTCGATTGATGACCAAGGTTTACCCACCGACAGAGGGAGAGATACTGTTCAATGGCAGAGACATCTCTACCCTAAAAAGCCGCAAAGATATCTTGGATTACCGCAGCCGTGTACAAATGATATTTCAAGACCCATTTGGCTCACTTAATCCAACTCACACCATTGAGCACCACTTAACGCGCCCGCTTAAAATCCATAAGCAAGTTGCCACGAAACATGCTCTCACAGAGCGTCTCAAAGAGTTATTAACGCTGGTGGAGTTACCCATTGAAACTCTAGCCAAATACCCTCATGAGCTCAGTGGTGGCCAAAGACAGCGGGTTAATCTAGCAAGAGCGCTCGCAGTCGGTGCTGAGGTTATCCTTGCCGATGAACCTACCTCGATGTTGGATGTTTCAATACGACTTGGCGTGTTAAACCTGATGCAAAAAATGAAGAAAGAGTTGGGGATTGGCTTTTTGTACATAACCCATGATCTCGCCACGGCACACTATATCGCAGAAGAGACGGCGGTAATGTACAAAGGGCAGATCGTCGAATGGGGATCAACACAGTCGATCTTAACCAATCCACAACATCCGTACACTAAACTGTTGATCTCTGCCGTTCCCGATCCCGATCTGCCATTTGGCGAACTCGTCAAAAATGAGCCAAACTATTCAATAAACGCAGATCGAATTCGAGAGCAGAGCTGTGAAATACAGCATGAAATCAAGCAAATTGCTGATAATCACTTTGTAAAACAGTGGGATAACGTTGCATGAATGAACTAGACATTTGGTTAGAGCGGATCGGAGATTGGTACAAAGACCGAAAGCATGATCAAGTGGACCGGTTAGAACCTTTGATCTTAACGCCTCCAGACGCACTCTGGGGGCCATTGATCACGGATGAGCAGAGCAAAGGCATCGCATGTTGGCTAGACGGATGCCTGAGAATCTTTACGTTTTATCGACATAAAGACGTAACGCTGACGACATCGACAAAGTTTGCAGCACCAAGCGTATCATCGCTCTCAAACGAGGCTGGTGGTTCGCACAATCAAGAAAAGGCCTATCAATACCTGATGTTTGCCTATAGCAAGCTGCAGGCGGTGTCATGCGACCCAAAATCAGAGCCTGACTTGCAAGAGTGGTGTACGCAGCGGCTCCAGCATTTATGTGTACTGGCTTTGGAATTTACTAACCAACAACAAGAACCTCGCTGGAAAGAAGAATCAGAAAAATTGATCGAATCGCATGTGCGTTTTATGGCAAGCCAACACCAGAACGATGATCAAGGTGCTGCTCTACGTCAACTCCACTGATCCACTCCACGATTTAACCCTGAACGATCAAACACCAAAGCAGAATCCCTTCACAAATAGGATCCGTAAAAAGCACGATCTAACCTTGATCATGCTTCAGGACCAACAGTTACGAATAATACGTAAACTATTGAATTTTAATCATTATTCGAATTTCAGGCAAAAAAAAGCGAGTCCCTTGGGAACTCGCAAAAATCTATTCAGTATGATGTAACAAAATATGAGCCAATCTATTAATCATAAGAAAGGACAAAGGTTGTCTATTCGGGATAAATAATAATCAACTGGATGCGTTACATTGTCAGAACTTTGTCAGCGTTAGGTGCGGTTTTAATCAGCACCTAATGTGTTCAAACTATCCATTCATCGACCGTAAATAGCGGCTTCTTGCTACTGGGTATTTCTACTGCAAAAATCAGGTCGAAAGATCAACACGCCCTCGTGATTAATGGCCAATCGCCATTTCATCGAGCGCTAGAAACACATTCTCGTCCAAATGGCCTTCGTGAACTTGTTTACACACTTTACGACGTACAGCCAAACCAGAAATCAAACGTTCAATGGACAAGTGTCGATTGCTGGTGCTGTCACGGTCGTTGTACAGCTCAATTAAGCGACTCAGTGTTTCGTATGGGATAACATCCTCCCCTACTCTCAACCAATCAAGCTTCTCAATGAGCTCTGAGCACTCTTCTTTGATTGAGGCATGTGAATGCCCGGTCATAGCAGATAAAGCCGTTATACTGCGTTCTAGAGCCTCTGTGGAGGTATATTTAGAGAGAGTAATCATGATCTCATCAGCGTTGATCTCAACAGAATGTTTACGCTGCTTAACTCGACGTCCCAATTTGCCTCTTGGCGACGGAGCTTTACGTTGAATTGGCTCAAACTCACCATCGATAATCTCAGACAGCTCTTCCAGCTTCTGCTTAGACACCATCTCGTTACGCAGCGGGTTCGGTAACGTTGGGGCCATATTACGCTTACCGGCGTTGGTGGTACGCGCTCTTGAATAACGCAACACCTCTTCAACATTACATTTGATATCAACCTGATAATCGGTGGTTTTGCCTTTTTCGATCAACGCCGTGATCGTCAAGTGATAACCCCAAAGATTCACTAGGAAAGTATCTTCTTGATCCCCTACCTCACCCAATTTTCTTAGTTCGCGGATCAAATCCATCGAGAAGCGACGCCAATCGATATTACGAGCCAACTTCTGGTTCAGCTCGCTCAGCAACATACAATCTGAGTGGCGACGTGCCATACGGCTTCTAAAGTACGAATACATTTGGAAGACCAAGGTATGTTGTTTCAGGATTTCTGGCGGAAATAGGAAGAAATAATCACGCGTCAGGAGCTCTTCGTAGAACGAAGGTTCCCAGACAAGGATATACAGGTTCGGTTTAATGCGAATTTCGCCATCAGAGCCCTCTGTAGGCGCTTCTTCCGATGCCGTAATGGTTCTAGCTAAGAATCGGAAACGATCACTCTTGAAGCCTTCTGGCATGTTCTCGCTAAGCCAACGGCCCGTGAGCTCGTGCAGTTGGAAATCGGTAAATTCAATACGGTCAATACTGTCACGGATCGAATCGCGTGCAGGACCGCTGTCTTTCTTGCCACGCAAAGACAAAATATCCGTGATGTAGAGTGGTGTTTTGTTCGGTGTGTGTTTCGCGTCGAGATGATAATCATCTTGGTGGTGATCATGATATTGGACAGTAAGCGTGAATAACGCGAACAGCGTCATCAGATCGTCAACCGTCATGATGTTTTTAGAAGATCGTGTCTCGATCACCGCTCGAGTGCCAGAGATCGAAACCATAGATTTCTGGTAGCTCTTACGGGTTCTCGGTGGCGCCAACGCTTGATCAATAATCCCCGCCCAATTGGTTGGTGAAACAATGAATTGATCCGCTTCGTCTTTCATCGTTGGTGGAGTATTCAGTCCGTGTTCATTCAGTAAGCGCTTGTTGACTTTGGTTTGAGCTAAGGCTTTAGAGCGCTTTTGCTTCTCGTTTTGCTTCACGCTTTCTGTCACCAAGCTGGTGGCACCTAGTACCGATATCAATTGATTAGGGTTTACAAAGCGATGCAACATGGTTTTACCGGCCAAGCCTTCTTCAAAGCGAACCGGGATTTGCTTGAAAAGACCTATACTTACCGCCGCTCTTAACCTTTGCTGTAAGGCCGCACGAGTAACTTGACCATCGGTTGATTCAATAATTTCGGTAGTGGAAACGTAACCGTCTTTACTGCTAAACCCACGAAGTGAAATTAGGTTAAGAAGCTCAACGATGCTTTTGGTGACACCTTTAAAGTGTTGATATTGCTCTATCCATTCAACGGCTGTTTCAGATACCTCGAATAAATGACCATCTTTGTGGCTTCGTGCCTTAATTAATAATTTCTCTTCTGGTTTCATTATTGATCCGTATCACACTAACCGTAATTTCACTATAGTTCCTGAATGATAAAGAAAGAATGATCATAAATAAAGAGAATTTATTGGCTTTTAAATAACTGATCTTTTTGATTAATATGATCTTAAATGATTAAGTGATCTAATGATCCGGGTGTTCTTTTGGTTTTAAGTTGCTGAATTTAAAGGTGTAAAATAAAAACCCTTGGAAAGCATGATCATAATAAACCCGAAACTATGATCATTAAACCTAAGAAAGCATGATCACAGAACATCAGAAGTATGATCATTAAGTCATTGTAAGCATGATCATTATCGGTTCGAAAGCATGATCATTATGCTTATACAGCTTATCCACAGTCCGTAATTGATCAAGTTGTATTAAGCGGCTTCTAAGTCACCTATGTGGATATTTTTGACAGCCAATTCATCGGAACAATGATCAAGTAATGGGGCTTTTATATCGTTCCTCCCCTTTTATGTTTAAAAATTGGTCGATATTGGTCACACCGTCAGTGGTTGGGCACTTTTAGCTCGCAACACAATAAATCAGGAAGCATGATCATGAAATTGTCATGTTTCTGCATTTCCATTCTGTGTCGATTGAATTTCTAACCAATCAGGCCTTATAGAGCTTGAATCCCCATTGCAAAAGCATTTGTCCGTAAGTTAGCTCTAAATCTATATGCTTCCGGAACGATATTTACTTGATCATTTTTCCGGAGGTTGATCATTTCGAACGGGCATTCATACGGATCAATATTGATGAGTTTACACCTTGATCATGCTTCATAATATGGACTTATCAATTTTCTTACGAGTTATGTATCCCATGATCATTCTTCCGGTTGAGGCTCAATTCTCTTTTGTTTAGTGACATCTCTTCTTCGCTTTATTTTCTATTAACTAAGCGATTTTTTAGGGTTTACTCTTTGTTGGTTGAAAATCTATCAATTTCGAATGCAAATCACACCAACCGTAATCTATGCTTGTGTTTCAATCGTTCCGAAGATTTTTCTCTGAAATTCTATTTACATTGTAAATAAGTGATGCTGTAACATTTTAAATGTAAGGATGAAATAGAACGGTTATACATGACAAAAAAGGTCATTTTTGTGTTCGTATTAGCCGTTGTTTCATCAAACTGTAAGAATACAGTTTATTTTATGTGATTTTACTCATAAATGTATGTTCATGTTTTTGTTGTGTTTGTTGTTAATCGCTGTACAATTTGTTCTAGGTTAATCATTACGGAAACTGGCAATGAAAAGAGAACAAACGATTGATAAGCTCTATCAGCTAGCCGAACAAACTCAACAAGTTCAGGCTGACCGAATTGAGATTATTCTGGAAGAGCGAAGTGATGAACATTTCCCTCCAATGTCTAAAGCTATGATGGAGACGCGTTCAGGCTTAACTCGTCGAAAATTGGATGAGGCTATCAACAAGCTTGAAGCGGATGGTCATCAGTTTACAAAGAACAACGCCAATCATTACTCGATTTCATTGACTGAAGCTCACATGCTGATGGACGCAGCTGAAGTGCCGAAGTTCCACCAACGTAAGCAGCATGTAGACAATAAGCCGTGGGTTATTAACGTACAGAACCAAAAGGGCGGTACGGGTAAATCAATGACAGCGGTTCACCTAGCGGCTTGTCTGTCTTTGAACTTAGATAAGCGCTACCGTATCTGCTTGATTGACTTGGATCCACAAGGTTCTTTGCGTCTGTTCTTAAACCCACAAATTAGTGGTGCAGAGCACGACAGTATCTATTCTGCTGTTGATATCATGTTGGACAACGTGCCAGAAGGCCAAGATGTTGATCTTGAATTCTTGCGTAAGAACGTACTTTTACCAACACAGTATCCGAATCTAAAGACGATCTCGGCGTTCCCAGAAGACGCGATGTTTAACGCTGAAGCGTGGCAAAGCCTATCTCAAGATCAGTCACTTGATATTGTTCGTCTTTTAAAAGAGAAGCTTATCGACAAAATTGCTGATGATTTTGATGTGATTATGATTGATACCGGCCCGCACGTAGACCCTCTAGTGTGGAACGCAATGTACGCATCGAACGCTCTTCTGATTCCATGTGCTGCCAAGCGTTTGGATTGGGCTTCAACGGTTAACTTCTTCCAGCACTTACCAACCGTGTACGAGATGTTCCCGGACGACTGGAAAGGGCTCGAATTTGTTCGTCTAATGCCAACCATGTTTGAAGACGACAACAAGAAGCAGGTATCAGTATTAACTGAGATGAACTACCTGTTGAATGACCAAGTAATGATGGCCACTATTCCAAGAAGCCGCGCTTTTGAAACCTGTGCAGATACTTACAGCACGGTTTTCGATCTAACGGTGAGCGACTTTGAGGGTGGTAAGAAAACTCTGGCTGTCGCTCAAGACGCAGTACAAAAAAGTGCTCTAGAATTAGAGCGTGTATTACATAGCAACTGGCCTTCACTTAATCAGGGATAACAAGAATGGCGATTAAAACATCTGACTTAAATGCAAAGCTATTTGGTAAAGCAAACAAACGTCGCGTAGCTACGCCACAAGAGGCTCAAACAGCGGCTAAAGAGCAGGCTCAAGTGATCGAGCTTTCTGTTGCAGGCGAAGAATTGGTTTCATTTGAACTAGTTCGAATCCCGGCGGCTGACGTAGCAACTCAAACGGTTGTTTTCGAAGAAAATGCTCGTGAGCAATCTTTCTTAAACGAGCACGCGCTTTCTGATGTTCTTACAACATTGAAAGAACGTGGCCAGCAATACCCAGCGGTTGGTCGTAAAAACAAAGACGGTAAGATTGAAGTTCTTGATGGTAGCCGTCGTCGTATGTCGTGTATTTTGGCTGACAAAGAGTTCCTTATCTATGTTGCTGAAAACATCAACGGCGAACACGCTAAGTTCCTATCTGATGTTGCTAACGCTCATAAACCGCTTTCTCTGTATGAGAAGGGTAAAGAGATGCAAGCGAAGCTAGATAAAGGCGAAGCTGAAGACCAGAAAGCACTAGCGAAAATGTTCCAGTGCAGTGAAGCTTTGGTGAGTGGCGCGTTGAAAGCGGCGGCTTTGCCTCTTGAACTGCTACAAGCTTACCCAAATGTGAGCGATCTTGGTCGACCAACCATTGTTAAGCTACACAAACAATTCGGTGGCCTGACTGGCGAACAGCAGCAAATATTACTGACTAAGTGCGATGCTTCTGAAGGTTTTGTATGGCAGCGTAGCGAAGCACAAGGTGTTACGCGTTTAACTAAAGACGTTACTGAAACTTTGGAAGGTTGGATTCTTGAATTGGCGCCAGCGCCAGCGAAGAAAGCTTCTCCAAAAGTTGAGCTTATTAAAGGCCGCGCTTCATACAGCCGTAAGGGTTCAAACTTAGCGTTGAACCTTAAGAAAGTGGATGATGCGACAATGGAAGAGATTTTAGCCTTCGTTCAATCGAAGCTCGACTAAGTCGACGACTTTCCATTACGACTCTAAAGCCGCATTATGCGGCTTTTTATTTGGCTGTGATAAACTGTGTCTAGATGAATCTGGACGCTAATTATGAAGAACCCAACAAACACTTTCCTACATACTCTTTCCCAAACAGCCGAGCATAATCAGCATCGTTATGGCGTTGTCTTTTCTGGTGATAGTGGTTGGCAAGACGCTACGATTCAAAGCTTTCTTGATGCCTCTTCAGCACAAACAGTTTTCCAGATGGGTGGTTCGCCTTTTCTATCGGTAACACATGTTCCGGTTAAAAAGGGGCAACAACTCTTAGGCCGTGAATGCCAACTTCTTGTTTGTGATTTTAGAGAGCAGTTTGATGCCAACAGTTTTAGTGCGGCACTAGGTGCGTTAGTCGGTGGCGGTTTGTTGTTGGTTATCCCGCCCAAATCCGATGAATATGAAGAGGGTTTGAATTCTACTTTTGGAAAACGTTGGTTAGCGTCTAACTTTGCCAAACTGTTTTCTGTCTCACAAGACGATGAACAGCTAACGCAACTCTATACTCGTAATCCTTTGCCTGAAGAATTAACCCAACCGATTTTGTTCGATAGATTTGAGCAACAAAAGACGGCAGTAGAGTTAGTCAAGAAAGTCGTCTCTGGACATCGAAAGCGTCCCTTGATTCTCACTGCAGACAGAGGTCGCGGCAAGAGTTCGACATTAGGTATCGCGGCAGCGGAGCTTTTGGTTGAGCGTCACGGGCTTAACATCATTGTTACCGCTCCTTCTGTTAAAGCGGTTGAGCCGGTATTTGCTCACGCAAGCCAACGGCTAGGCCCTTGTGAAGTTATAAGTACTACTAACATCGGCCATCAAGGTGGCAGCCTAAGATTCGTCGCACCGGATGAACTACTTCAATCTAAGCCTGATTGCGACCTGCTATTGGTTGATGAAGCGGCTGCTATTCCAATCCCTATGCTCAAGTCCATGGTCGGCATTTATCATCGTATGGTTTTTTCAACCACGGTACACGGTTACGAGGGCAGTGGTCGAGGGTTTGGGATTAAGTTTGAATTTTGGCTTTCTGTACACCGCCCTGGTTGGAAAGGCTTTAAGCTCGAACAACCTATTCGTTGGAATAACAACGACCCACTAGAAGCTTGGTTGTTTGACTGCTTCCTGCTTGGTAACGACGCGTCGCTAAGTGACTCGGCGATTCATGAGTTAGATAACTTTTCTGATAAGACAATCAACCAATTAAATTTAGTTGAACTATCAAAAGCAGATTGTTTGGCTAATCCACACAAGTTACAACGATGTTTTTCTCTTCTTGTGGATGCTCATTATCAGACGTCGCCCAATGACTTAATGCAGTTCCTTAACAATCCAGCAATCCACTTGTACGCTGCCTGGCAGCAAGATGAATGTTTAGGTTGCATGTTGGTCACTGAAGAGGGTGGTTTAGATAAAGATTTGATTGCTCAGATTCAAATTGGAAAACGCAGGCCTCAAGGACACCTTGCTCCTGTGTTGCTGGCAAACCAACTAGGCTGTACAGAAGCGGCCACCAGTCGCTGCCTTCGAGTGATGCGCATTGCAGTTTCAACTCGTCATCAAGGTTTGGGCATTGGTGGTTGGATGTTGGCTAAGTTATCAGAGCAAACCAGCCAAGCGGATTATCTGGCGACAAGCTTCGGTGCGACTAGTGAGTTGATTTCATTCTGGCGCGATAACGATTTTGTACCTGTCCATATTGGCCACCAGCGGGATCAGGCAAGTGGCTGTCACTCGGTATTGATGGTTAAGGCGCTTACCTCAAACTCCCAAAGCTGGATTAACCAAGCTCTAAGTCACTTCGAGCGTAGCTACTGCTTTCTTGTTTCAGGTTCTTTAGTTTCACTTGAAACCGAAATGGTGCGCGTACTGCTGCCAAAGAGTGTCGATACCGTTAGCGAGTTTGAAACTCAGTTAGTTAGAAATTACGTGAACGGTGGCAACAGTTACGATGCGATTAGCTTCAGCGTACTGAACTTGATTCTACTTGGTAACGATCGAAACATAGGTATTTCTGACTTACTCATCGCAAAGGTCGTTCAGCAGAAAGAGTGGGGGACTTGTGTTGAACAGTCTAATCTTGTTGGTCGCAAACAAGCAGAGATTCAGTTTCGTAAAGACGTCGATGTTTTGCTAGCAAATTTACAGTGTAAATAGACAAGCCATCATTTAAATAGACTGACCGTTACAAATTAGATTTACAGTGTAAATTAGAATCTTGGATTTACACTGTAAACTGAAGCTCCATATTGAAATCCGTTTTTACCCTGATTATCAGCTTCATCACTTCTGTTCCACTTCTCCATAACAGCCTTTAATCTTCTAAAGCTATTCGCCTTTACTATCTTGCTCTAATATCGAATCGACATTCAATCACACGAAATATTCTGAAAATTTCCCTATGTATTTGTAAAGGCGAAGTAGATCATAAAATGTGTAAGTCTTATTTATGAGTCATGTTTGCAGAATCGAAAGTAAGTGATGTGACGCTGATTATTCTAATAATGTGATACTCAGCGCAGAACGAATTATATAGACTGAATAACAACTGAGTCATTAGGGATACTCAATTCGAATGTGGGATAACATTGTTACATTGTCAGAAGACAAGAAACAAGTGGTGGCATGTCTGCCGTCGGGGTTTGTGGTTGAAGCAAGCTTTGATAACACGACGTTGCCACCAACCTTGGAAGCTTTGGACGCATCAAACTATTTTCTTTTTGAAGAAGAGGTGTTGCGCTTCGTCACTCTTGCCAAAGAAGGTAAAGGGGAAGCTTACGAAGGAGTCTTGATTGCCGAAGTTCGTAACGCAAGCGTTGCTGTCGAACTGTCTGATGACGAGATGCTGGCGAGTCTGGTGGTGACGGGACCACATCATGGACACGCACTGCGCGGGAGCGACATCATTCATTGTTTAGCCCAAGCCCACATAACAAAGGGAATTAATAAGTTAGCGCTCAGAAAAGTGCTGATGATGAGTAACAAGCTTAAACCCGGTGAAAAGTTTACTCAACCCGTCGCGAAAGGGACGCAGCCAGTAAAGGGCAAAGATGCTAAGTTTGCCGCCTTGGTTGAAGACATTACTCGCCAAGTCTTGAAGCCTCGCAGTAAAGACGAAGGCAAGATTGATATGCGAGACTTGGGGCAAACCATTACTGTTGGTCAAAATGATCACTTGATGAAGCGTACTCCCGCGACCAAAGGCATCGCTGGCTTTACCGTCCAAGGTCGAATTATCCCACCGCTTCCTGGACAAGACAGTTTAATTAAGCCTGGAAAGGGTACTTACATCTCCCCTGACGACCCCAATTTATTACTCGCTTCCTTTCCTGGATTACCCATAATCAAAGATAGAACTATTGAAGTAGATGACGCCTTGTGCGTTAGCAACGTAGATGTCTCAACCGGACACGTTAAATTCAAAGGCAATGTCTTTGTCTCTGGGAACATTGAACCGGGAATGATCGTTAAAGCGACAGGAAGTGTCACGGTTGGTGGCTTTATTGAATCGGCAGAAGTCCAAGCACAGGGTGACATAAAAGTCGCGAAGGGGATTATCGGTCATACGACTAAAGAGGGTGAGCCGAAAAGTTGCAAGGTGTTTAGCAAAGGTTCTATCACAGCAAGCTATGCGCAGAACGCCGAACTCCAAACCGCCACCGACCTTCGACTGGGTGTGCACAGCATGAGTAATGATATTCGTTGTGGTAACAACCTTATCGTGATGGACAGTTTGAAGAAGCACGGTACGCTCAGTGGCGGCGAAGCTAGAGTCGGTGGGAAAGTGGAGTGTGTCTTTTTAGGCGTAGAAGGCGATACCGCAACCAAGGTACACGGATTTGCACGTTACGATGGTTACCGACAAAAGATAGCCGAGCTGAAAGAAACTTATAAACACGCTCAAGAGCAGACCATGGATGTGATTCGCCAAGAGCTCGAATTTAAGAAGCGACCAAAAGCGGAACGCAGCGAAGAGCAAGCACTAGAAATTGAGCAGCAAAGAGAAAAAAATAATCTTGCGATCGAAAATACTAAATCACAGTTGGATACGCTTGAAGCTGAGTTTGAAACCAACCTTGCCGAGTGCACAGTTGAGGCGCATGAAAAGGTGTATACGCGAGTGACGATTCAATTTTGTGATGAGACAGTCACCACGAAGCGAACCCACGGCGGCAGTGTTTTCTCGTTCAACCAATACGAGATTCAATGTTCATTCAAAATGGAGCAAGAAGATATCTCGTTGTAATTGAAATGCTTTGAAATTGACCGACTCTGAATAGAGCGGCTCGAGCTATTTTCTACTCATTAGAACAAACAAAAAAGGGGGAGCTGATGC
This sequence comes from Vibrio sp. QJM3NY_21, assembly GCF_057785975.1. Lineage (NCBI taxonomy): Bacteria > Pseudomonadati > Pseudomonadota > Gammaproteobacteria > Vibrionales > Vibrionaceae > Vibrio > Vibrio sp. QJM3NY_21. The sequence goes on along the minus strand of NZ_CM173514.1, from coordinate 1,820,457 downwards.
TCCCCCTTTGCTTTTGCTGATATTGATTTAGTTAGATTCTTTAAGTCACATGAGCGCTTTAACTTGCTGCTCTTACCTTGCCTTGCTTCAAGTCTGACAGAACTTGTGCTTTCGGGCCGTCGGCAATAATGCTGCCTCTCTCCATCACAATCACTCGATCTACAATATCCAACATCGATGTTTTGTGGGTGATAAGAATCAATGTCTCGCTTGGCAATAACTGGTTGAGTTGATGTTTGATGTGCATCTCCGAGCGATTATCCATCGCACTGGTCGGTTCATCCATCAAAAGCACGGGTGGACGTCCTAAGAAGGCTCTAGCAATGGCAATCGACTGACGTTGACCACCAGATAGTAAAGCACCACCTTCGCCCACTTGGCGTTCTAAGCCTGCTGGATCTTGCTGAGTAAACGCGGTCACGCCTGCACGGTTGGCTGCGTCCATCACATCACGGTCATCGACCAACGGTCGACCTAAGGTAATGTTGTCTCTTACTGAACCGTAGAACAGGTTACTGTCTTGCGGTACACAGCCTATATTGCGTCGTACATCGACATGATGCAGTTGTTCCATGTCAGTGTCATCAATGCGCACATGGCCTTCTGTAGGTTTGTATAGGCCCATAATCAAACGTTCTAGCGTGGTCTTGCCTGAACCAATTCGACCAATGATCGCGACTTTTTCACCGGGTTTGATATTAAGAGTTAGGTCTCTGATAGAAGCGACAGGCGAGTCTGGGTAGTGGAACGTCACTTTATCTAGCGCAATATGACCCTGAATAATCGGACGGTGGATGTAGCGCTTACCTTCTTCCTGTTCATCAGGCATCGACATTACTTGTTCAATTAAAGTCATTGATGACTTCGCTTGGTTGTAACGTGTAGAAAGCAAAGACAGTTGAACAAGAGGGCCAATTGCACGGCCGCTCAACATGGTCGCGGCAATCAAGCCACCCATAGTGAGTTCACCTTCTGCGATGAGGTACACACCAAAAATGATCATTCCTACATTGGTACTTTGTTGAACAAAGCCAGCCGTGTTTTGGATGCTGTCGGTGATGCGGCGACTTTTGATATTCCAGTTTGCCATGTGCGCGACCGCTTCTTCCCAACGGAATTGGAACTGACTTTGCGCGCTGAATAGCTTAACGGTTTCTAACCCAGCCAAGCTCTCAATTAAGTTCGCGTACTTCTGAGAAGCAAGTCGAGAGCCTTCTTCAATCGTACGACGCAGTGGCCCTTGGATTAACAGTGCATAGATAATCAAAATGACCACACCGACGACAGGAACAAACACAAGGTTTCCGGCCATCAGCCAAATTAACGCCAAGAACATCAGCGCGAATGGTAAGTCGATTAACGAGCCAATAGTTGCTGAGGTAAAGAACTCACGGATTGATTCAAATTCTTGCAGGTTTTTCGCGAAAGCGCCAACAGAGGCGGGCTTTGCTTCCATGCGAATCCCCAGAACTTTACTGAACAGTTTAGAGGAAATTAAGATATCGGATTTTTTCCCCGCGACATCAATGAAGTAACTGCGCATTAACTTGAGAAGCAGATCGAAAAGGAAGACGACGAAAATACCACTCGCCAACACCCACAGGGTTTCAAAGGCAAGGTTAGGGACTACTTTGTCGTACACCAAACGAGTAAACATTGGCGCGGCAATGGCGAAGATATTGATCAGAATGGATGCTATCAACACGTCACGATAGATGTTTTTAGATTCCCAAATAGTGCTCCAAAACCAGTGACCTTTGCGTGTTTTTAGAACCTCTGGTGAACGTTCATCATAACGGAATTGTTTTTTTACCAAGAAGTAGCGGCCGATGAATTGTTCTTTGAGTTCATCGACTGGAATGACGATAGGCACCATCCCGCTTTCTGCGGTGATGATCTCTGCTTCTTGTTTTTCTAAATCGATACTATTTAGAACACATGCTTCGCCCTGTTTGAGAAGTAGAATAGCAGGCAGAATCAGGTGAGGAATACTTTCTAACTCGGAACGGTTTTCTTTCGCCACTAATCCCGCTCGTTCAGCTGAACGAGGGAATAGGAAAGGGGTTAGCTTTCCATCGGATAGTGGTAGCCCATTGATCAACGCTTCGGGCGAGTTAGCTAACCCGTAATACCGACTAACGTAGATCAGTGAGTTTAATAGTGGATCTTGCATGCGATATAACCCTTACAACTATTTATCAACAATGAAGCCTTGGAACACTTCTACGTAGTTATCAGACAGGATATCTAGCTGAGTCTGAGTTTCTATTCGAGACGCAATGGTGGTTATGCCTAGGTTGTGAGCGGTTCTAGAGATCGACGTTAAGGTGAATTTCTGTTTTTCATCATCAAGGTTGTGCGTAAACAAGTAATCCAACTTCACATAGCTTGGGCGGTACTCGTTGATGTAATCCAATGATTGGAAATTACGTCCGTAGTTATCAACACCGAATACGGACTCAGCGTTACGAATGGTGTTACACAGCAGCGCCGTGTAGTGCGGAACATTGATGAAACAATTTTCTGGAATCTCAAAATGTAACAGATGAGCAATTGAGGCATTGTGTTCAAGAGTTTTACCAATCCAGCGGATAAAGCTTGGCTGAGAAATACTGCTTGGCGAAATATTGATAGCAACGGGGCTCGTTATTTCTTTCGCATTCAGTTTCTCTATCATCTTCTCGATAACGTATTGGTCGAGAATGTGGCTCATTTCTAACTGTTCTAGTGCGTATAGATATTGGTTTGCACTGTAACGAACTCCGTCTTTTTCAATCGCAGAGAACACTTCTTGGTGATACGTTTTGCCAAAGCTATTGTTTGCAGCTTGCAGACGGAAGGTGACAAGGTCGTTGATGATTGCTTCTTCAACCAACATACGCCATTGTTGTTTGCCCATCACAGCACCATGATCGTCTGCCGTTACGTAGCCGTAAGTCAGTTCACGGTTCGCCTTCGCACTTGAGAGCGCGTTATCGACCAACGACATGATTTCGGTACTGGTTTTTCGCGTATTGCTGTATGTCACACCTAGCGCGATGTGTGGATTCGCCGTACCTGTTGGGTCTGAACCTAGGTTTTGAATGCAGTTTACGATGCTGCCAGCAACAAGTTTAAGTTCGCTTTCATCAATGTTTGGCATGATGAAACCGAATTCGTCACTAGAAATACGGGCGATGGTGATATCTGGTGATGAGATTGAAGCTTGCAGCTGTTCAGCCAGTTGATGAACCAAGGCATCACCTTCTTGATAGCCTTTTTCGTCGTACTCTTCACTAATAAATTCGGCTTTTAGTACGGCTAAACCACCTAAACTGGACTCTTCTAACCACTGAGTTAACTGAGACATGTAGTAAGCGCGGTTGCCTAGCTGAGATACAGGGTCGATATACGCTCTTTCACGCAGCTTTTGAGCTTCTTTCGCTTGGTTTTTAAAGGCCAGTTCAACTTGGGTCGACATGTGGTTGATACCATCGACAACCAAGGTGAGATCTTTTGTCTTTGGACGAGCCAGTGGTTCACCAAACTGATTCTTCGCGATCTGATCCATCTTAGTAATGATCAACGAGAGCGGGCGTAAAGCACGCTTAAGGATCCAAGAGATAGACACTAAACCGAGCAAGAAGATCGTGCCAAAGATGCTCAGTAAGCGGATGAACGCTTGCCAAAGCTGATCGTAGGCAGGACCAGGGTGACTTACGATCTCGACTTCTGCCAGTTGCATCCAGCCACTGGTAATTACGCGGCGGTCATGAACAGGCTCAAATAGGTTAAGGTTAGTAAACCACTCTGGTACGCCAGTTGGCTTTACAGGGTATGAACGGAGAATGTCATCTCCGGTGTCTAGGAAAATCAATCGCACGACGGAATAAGAACTGCCATCAAATAGGGCGTTGATAACAGACTCCACTGCCACCTTGTCCTTTTCTTCTAGGTAAGGGGCGAGAGCCAGTCCAACAGTATTAATGGTATTACTTACCTCAGAGCGTTGCTGCTCCTCTAAGTATCCACGGGTGGTATTGAATTCGATCATAAAAACTGACGTCATCAGCAGTATGAATACCGCAACCATCCCGACCACAAGCTGTTTATATAAAGTCATTGTACCTACTCATCGTAATTGATAATGGGTTTGTTTAAATTTAGAGAGCGCTCACGAGAACGTAGGTCGTTCCATAAGCTCAATCTTGAAGATTTCCCTGCCAGCTTACCGCTGCCTGCTGCCGACTTAATTAACCAAAGGTTTTTACCATTGAAACTGTATATCGGTCGCAGGTCTCCGCGTTTAGAACCGCGTTTTATTTCAGGGTTTAAGTTATCCAAAATTAGTGGTTCTGCACTGGGTGTTGAGTAGTATGCCAACACCATATGGAATTGGTTTAACTCAAGTGCTTTTACGTACACCAATCGTAATTTTTTATCTGGGACGCCGAGTTCAAGTAAAGAGAAGTATTTTGCAATAGTGAAGTCTTCGCAATCACCGGCGTTGCTGCCTAAAAACTCCAGTGGTGTCGCCCAGTAGTCATTCTTTCCCCATAGTATGTTGTCATCGACAAAGTACATTTGGTTGAAGAACCGGTTTACCGAATCAAGCTTTTCCGTTTCACTTAGCCCTTCGTACGACGTCATATTGGAGCGCCATGTTGCCACTCGTTTTCCGGCTCTTTCCCCATAAGTTGCAGTAACCGCGTCTATCCACCTTTGGTCGCTCTTGTTGAGCGCGACTGAGGTAAAAGAGGTGAGGACCAGCAACAATAACGAAATCCGAGATTTCATAGCCTCTGCTCTTGTCTGTTCACTGTGTATTGAAAGGCGCTATCAAGCATCAAGCGTCCTTACTCTTTTAATGCGTTGTTTTGAGCGCTTAATAGTGGCTTCAACATGTACTCAAGTACGGTTCTCTTGCCCGTGATGATATCGACAGAGGCTGTCATACCAGGAATGATCGGTAACTCTTCGTTGTGTCCAAAGCTGTATTTATCGGTACGTACACGCACGATGTAGAAGCTATTGCCTTCTTCATCTTGAGTGGTATCGGCGCTGATGTGTTCTAACACACCTTCCAAACCGCCATATTTTGTGAAGTCATAGGCACTAAATTTAACAATGGCGGTCAGTTCTGGGCGTAGGAATGCGATATCTTGCGGAGCGATTTTAGCTTCAACCAATAGCGAGTCTTCAGTCGGTACAATCTCAACAATGTCCATACCCGGCTGAATAACACCACCCACGGTATTAATCCCGAGCGTTTTGACTGTGCCCGTTACGGGAGAGACCACGATGGTACGGTTTACTCTGTCTTCAAGGCCAACCGAAGATTCGGTCATTGCAGAGAGCTTGTCTTGTGCTTGGTTCAGTTTTTCTTGTTGTTCTGAGCGGAAGCTCAATGCAGCATCGATACGGCTGAGCATCGCTTCTTTGATGGCGGAACGTAGAAGAGGGATTTTGAGTTCGCTCGAAGTCATTTCTCGGCGAGTGTCATTCACTTGTCTTTGAAGCTTGAGGAGTTCAATTCTTGGCACAACGCCTTCATCGGCAAGCGGTTTTGTTATATCTAATTCTTGGCGGGCAAATTTGTAACTTTGTCTTAAGTTATTGACGCGCGATTTTATTTCAACAAGGTCTTGTTGCTTCTGTTCAACTTGTTGATCAAAAACGGAAAGTTGGTTTCTTAAATTGTTTAGGTCTTGACGATATTCGGCTTTTTGGCGATTAACCAGTTTAGGTTGAAGTTCGTATAGCTTTGGTGGGAAGGCGAGTTTGCCGTAGTCGAGTAACACACTTTGTTTCCAGTTTTCGACGGAGAACTCTTCGTTGATGACCACGCTGTTAAAGGAAGCTGAAAGCATTAATACGCTGGCAGTTAAGTTTGCCACTTGTTGTTCGCGCTCTCGGAAGTCAGAACGGAATCGAGTGTCATCGATCAACAGCAGCTGTTGACCTTTTTGAACGCGTTGACCCTCCCTTACTAATATCTCTTTTACGAGGCCGCCCTCAAGGTTTTGCACCACTTGGATTTGGGAAGAGGGGATGACCTTGCCTTGGCCAACGGTGACTTTATCGATCTCAGCCCAAGCGGACCACCCAATAGCAGCAATAAAAAACAGAACGATCACCCATAACATAATACGCGCACTGGTGGGCGTATTGAGTAGTAGTGCCGCTGTTTTATCATCGACGTACTCAAGTTCGGTTTCGTTCAATTTGCTGTAATTCTTCTGGCTCATGACTGTCCTTGTTTGCTAAATAAAAGTGCAAGCCTATTGAGTGTATTCTTACTTTTGATAAATGTTAAGATTTTGCTCCTTTAAATCTTTGAATTTATATATTTTTTAAGACTTATCGGTTCTTGAAATCTGTTTTATCCAATTGGTGCTTTCTCAGCTTGTCATACAGTGTCTTTCGCGACACTTGCAGCTCTTGTTGCACTTCTTTTAAACGCCCTTGATGGCGATGTAGCGCCTCAATTAAGATAATTTGTTCAAAGCTATCAGTGCGTTGGTTCAACGACTGTTGCTGCTCCTCAATGCTCACGTCACGTTCATCCGCATCATTTTGCTCACCAGTATCACCGTCGAGCGACGGCTGCTTAATTTGAGTCAGCACTCTGAGTTCGGCATGTTGGCGAAGCTGACGAATGTTTTCCGTCCAATGAGTCGCAATGAGTCGTTGAATCTCTTTTTCTGTAATGACAGGTGGCGGCAGCTGATATCGACTTGCCGCACCACGAGCAAAATGCTTAAACAAGGAGCCAATATCTTCGGTTCGTTGCGCCAAGGTTAGCAAATCAAATCGGCGGAACTCACCTACAATTGTAGTTGGAACTATTGTGGTTGCGATAATGATACAAGTTGCATTGGTATTGCATGAGTTTTCACGAAGTAGAGTGGGTTTTATAGCTGCTAACCAGCGCCATTGTTGTGAAGTTAATGCTTCTGTTTCATGGATATAAAGTGTTCCGCCCTGATGTTTGCTGAATAATTGCACAACAAACTGGTCAAACGTAGCTTGGTCATTGCGTGGTAAATTGAACGCAGCGACAGGGCAAAGTTCTGCGGATTGATGGCTGTGTAGATCGTGTGTGTACTGCGCCGTGACCCTTTTACCTGTCCCTAGATCGCCGACAAACAGTAGAAGAGGGTGAGTTTTGGTATCTAAGGTAATCAGTTCTCGGCGTAATGCCTGCATGGATGGCGATTGACCAATCAGTTTTGGTCCCACCTGATTCTGCATCGCCAACTCTTTACGTAATAAGTTGTTCTCTTCAACCAGTGCGAGTTTATCTGCGGCTTTTTTTACCGCAGTGAGCAGGGCATCGACCACAAATGGCTTTTCCAGAAAATCGTAAGCGCCGGCTTTCATTGCGGACACCGCTGTTTGCACGTCACCATGCCCAGTAAGGACGATGAGCTGAAAATTAGGATTTTGGCTCAGCAACTTTTGTGTCAATTGAATGCCATCCATCACAGGCATGTGAATATCGGTGATGACAATTCCAGCTTGCGCGGTATCTATTTTCTTTAATGCTTCAATAGCATTAGGAAAGCAGACGATATCGATGCCTTCAATGAGCATGGCTTGTTCTACGGAGTCTCGGATTGCGGGTTCATCGTCGACAAAATAGAGTTTAGGCATAGAGTGCAAAAGTCGAGTCCTTAACAGTATGTGATTTGCTGTATGTCAGATTAGCAGTATGTAAGATCAGCAGTATGTAACGTTCGTTTTCTAATCAACAATAACAACGGCACGTCAGTCCTTATCGTTATATAACGGGATGTTTAGCGAGAATACCATGCCTGAAGGCTCTAATCGGTTCGCGCTGATCGTGCCGTGATACGCTTCAATAATCCGTTTCGATATTGAGAGCCCTAGCCCTAAGCCTTCCGGTTTAGTGGTAAAAAACGGGTCGAACAACTTTTCTAATTTGTCGTCCTGCATGCCAATTCCGTTATCCCAAATGATCACCTGACAAGAGTCATGATGCAGTTGCCATTCGATGCCTATCTGTGGACTAGCCTGTTGGTCTACGTTCTCCAGGTTTTGTTGCTCCTGCAAGACTTTCTGTTCAAGTACTTGCTGTTGAAGCGCTTGAGTCGCGTTGTGAATCAGGTTAACGAGCACTTGTTCGAGCTCGGTAGGGTGAATCGCAATGTTAATGTCGTTTGGCACTGTGCTTAGCCTTAGTGTTATGCCTTGTTTGATCATTAGCGCACTAAGAATACTGGTCGCGTTGTTGATCGATTGATGCAGGTTTGCGACGTGATGTTCTTGCTTGGTGACCTTGCGAGTGAAGACTTTAAGACGCGCGATGATCTCGGTAATTGAGGTATTCAAAGCAATCATTTTATCGAGATTGCTTTTGACCAAATCAGTCCGTTCCATTTCAAGCAGCTTTAAGCTGTTCTCACTGTATGTTCGCAGCGCTGCAAGTGGTTGGTTGATTTCGTGGTTTATGCTGGCTGACAGCTCACCGAGTACTGCTAATTTTGCGGTTTGTGTTAGCTCTTGTTCTGTCTGTTTCAACTTCGACTGCGACTCTTGGTATTGAAAAAGGGTTTGTTGCAGCTGTTGATTGGATTGCTTCAAGTAGTGAGTGCGTTTATCAACGGTTTGCTCTAGGTTTTGGTTGAGTCGGGTCAACGCCACTTTCGCGAGATAAGTCTGGCGCCACGACCAAGCGATGAGCATCACCAAGCTGTAAATCACCACGAAGATGACATCGATTTGCAAAACTTTAATAAGCTCAGCTCTGGTCTCTTTTAGTGCGACGACTTGGTATTGGTTGTTGCTGACCGTTGCAGGGTAAAGATTAAAAACACCAAGCTTGAATAGCTGGTTAGCCGTGAGTTCTTTTTGCACTTGATTTGGTTGAGGATCATTAGGCTGATTGGTGCTGCTAACTTCTTGTTTAGATTTGAAAGAACGAAAGGCTTCGATGATCGAAATTTCGCTTTGACCGTATTGGCGTTGAAGTGCGATATCCGTTTGTTGTTGCTGAGTTAATGGCAACAATGAATGGTAAAGCCATGGAGCTTGGCTTGATAAAAAGACTACTTGGTTAGAGTCGAGTACTACGATCTCAAAGTCGTCGCTGGTTAGGATGTTTTCGAGGTTCTCTAAACTCACCTTTACGGTGATAACACCAACAATGTCATTCTCAACATACAGTGGTGAAGATAAAAAATAACCGCGTACATTCGAGCGAGCGCCTAGCGCGACATATTGTGTATTGTTGCCTTGAATGGCTGAAGCAAAGTAGGGACGAAACGAGAAGTTCTCGCCTACAAAAGTGCGAGGCTTTTGGTAATTACTGGAAGCGACGACAGTACCGCTCGGGTCATGAATATAGATGGTGTCAGCTTGGCTTTGGTTTGACCATTCAAACAGTAATTGATTGAGCTGCGCAGCGGAAATCTTGTCTGTTTGTGGTGATGAGTCAAAATAAGAGAGCAGACGCGGGTCATGGCTGAGTAAATCCGGGATCTGTTTGAATTTATCCAGTTCAGAATCGATTTGTAGATTGGCTTTGTTTGCCGCTTCATTGAGTTGCTGAGTGACGATTTTTTCTTGGAATTGTACTGCCATAAAGTGGGTTGCAGTCAGTCCTGCCGTTCCCAATAATAATGAGAATAAAACAAAAGGAGTCATTAGGTTAGGCAGTATCTTGGTCACTTGGATCTCAGCGAGTAATCGGTTTGTATAAAGATTATCAATATGATGGATAGAGTACCGAGATCTTGTTAACACCGAACACCTTCTGTGAGACAAAACCATGGCTTAGACTTGTGTTTCAAAGGATTACAGCGCAAAATCACAAAAAATTGAAAGGAGCAACGAAATGGAACTGACAGATATTCGTCGTGAATATGCTAAGGGTGGACTGAGACGTAAAGACTTAGCCGCAGACCCTATTGAGCAATTCAATCTATGGTTAGAGCAAGCCATCGAAGCTAAGATGACTGACCCTACTGCCATGACAGTTGCCACGGTTGATGAAAATGGTCAGCCATTCCAACGAATTGTTTTGCTAAAGAATGTTGATAAAGACGGTTTCGTTTTTTACACCAACTTAGGTAGCCGTAAAGCGCATCAGCTTGAGCACAACAGCAAAATCAGTTTGCACTTCCCTTGGCATCCACTTGAGCGACAAGTTCACATTACTGGCACCGCTGAAAAGCTGACAGCAATGGAAAACATGAAGTACTTCTCGTCACGTCCAAAAGAGAGCCAATTGGCCGCGATTGCAAGTAAGCAGAGTAGCCGTATCTCAGCTCGTGGCATTTTAGAAGGTAAGTATCTAGAGCTTAAACAGAAGTTTGCTAAAGGAGAGATTCCGGTGCCTTCTTTCTGGGGTGGCTTCCGAGTTCGCGTGGATAGTATTGAGTTTTGGCAGGGGGGGGAACACCGCTTGCATGACCGTTTCTTGTTCTCACGCCAAGACAACAGCTGGGATATTGATCGCCTAGCGCCTTAGGCTTATGGATCTTAAGTGGTCTACACCGAATAGAACATACAAAAATACCGCTGACTTGGTGATTAGAAACATCAAGCAGCGGTATTTTTTTATCTGTACATTCCCAGATTCATCGACGAGTTGGTCATTCAACTCATTTATCACTGTGCAGTACAACGGAGATCTGTTTATTGAGCAGAGTTTCTGGGATCACGGAGCCTAAGCCTGAGTCCAATGCATACTCAATTAATTGGCTTTTGCTGCGCGCATCGAACTTCTGTTTCAATCTCGCGACATGACCTTCGACCGTTTTGATTGAAATGTCTAACGTAGACGCAATGTATTGAGGCTTCTTGCCGAAAAGCAGTAAAAACAACACCTCTGATTCTCGCGAAGTCAGCCGCTTTTGCAGCTTAGACACACGCGGCTCTGATCCCGCAAGTGATGCTTGATTACCTTTCGCTCCTGTTGCCTGACAAACCCAATGACCGACCTCTAAGATTGCAGTATCAGTGAGCTCTTGCCCATAGAAGATAGTGCCTTGGACATTGTCATTATCATCAATCCAAGGGGTTTTGGTAAAAATATGGGCATGCCAGCGTCCGTCTGGATAAGGGTGAATATCGAGGATTTTAAGAGTACTGCGTGTATCCATCACATGTTTGTCTTGAGCTCTGAAATCTTGCGCGCACTCAATGGTTTGACTGGGCATGTCGAAGTCGGTCAAACCAGTACAAGTCTCATCGGGTTTTAAGCCAATCAGTTTGTTGTAGGCAAGGTTTGCGTACACGAAGACCGAATCAGTATCTTTGCAGCCCCAGCAACCTGGTAGTTGTTCAAATAAAGAACGATGTATGGCGTTGAATGGATCTGGCAAGGTTTTATCTCGTAAGCAGAGGTATAGCAATAATATCAGTTTCTTATAGCGCTGCAATGGCAATTAGAGTTTGTACTCTGTTCGAAAAATAGGGTGGTGAATGACAGTTAAACAGATTGCTGACTAACTGCTTTAATCACGGGGAATAGGTGGTCAGAAAGAATGATAAACAGGCAAAAAAAAGCCAGCCTGAAGAGGGGCTGGCTAAAGACAAGATATGCCTTGTCGACATGTAGAAGATTTTCAGCTTAATTTACGAGGGTCAGGTAAATTAAACTGAGGCATCAATTTGATACCCAGAGTGACTTACTACTCTATCGACGAATCTACTCCTAGGAATGCTTATGCATAAGGGGGGAATTCCCCTATAAATGCTGCTCAATGTGATAATTGAGAACTTAGAGTAAATATTTGAGGTGCTGAGTCAGTGATTGAAAGCCTACAGCTCTCGTACTACTCGGAACCCTAGATAGTTCGCTGCTGTTGAAGGCGGTACGTACAGTTCGTTAAATACCTTTGCTTCTTCTGGAGAGAAGCTCCACGCGCCACCTTTCGCTAAACCTTTCTGAATGGTTGTCCATTCCCATACGTTACCCACCATGTCGTAGAAGCCTGTTGGTGTTGGCAGGAATGATTTAACTGGAGATGTGCTAACGTTTGACCAAGGCGTACCTGCCCAGCCAGTGTTGGCCTTACCTGAGCGGAACTCGTTACCCCACCAGAAGTTGGTGTCTTGACCTGCTCTTGCTGCAGCTTCCCACTCTTGTGGTGTAGGTAAACGGTAAGTGAAGCCAGTATTTTGAGATAACCAACGAGTATACGCTTTTGCATCATTTTGGCTGACACATACAACGGGTGAGTTATCTGCTTGTTTAAAGCCAGGGCTTTGCCAGTCATTGTCCGAAACGGTTGTGATCTCTGCATTTACGAACGTATCGCAGGTGTTCATCAGCTCTGCGTCTGTTTGGTAGCCAGTGCTGTCTACAAATGTTCTAAAGTCTTGAACACGGGTTGGTGTTGCGGCTAATGCAAACGGCTGTGTGATCGTCACTTGTTTTGCGTTGTTTTCACCCAGTAGGTAGCGACCTGAGCCGACAACAATCATTTCAGGGCTCTGAATGTTGTTTCCCATCGGGTCTGCAAACTTGGTACCGACATTCAATGAGTTCTGCTTGGCCTGTAATACAGCTCGTAGGTTGTGATCGCGGGCTATCTTCAGCTCTTGGTGGAAAGAAAGGTAACCCTCTTTCTCAATCGTGACCATGTGCTGGCCTGTTGGTAACATCACTTCAACGGGTGTGCTGCCATAGTTCACGCCGTTGATAGAAACCTTGTCGTTGTATTGATTTGAACGCACCACCAAGTTAACCCAAGCGACTTCTTTTTGCTGGTCGTTGGCTTGTTGCTCGCTTTGAGTGAAACAGTTTGATGACTGAATACCAAGCAGACGACAAGGTGTGTTCTTATCTGGACGAGTTTCTAGGTTCGCCGCAATCACCGCTCGGTAACGGTTATCTTCAGAGAAGCCCGAGGATTTCACTTTGTGTTGCAGAACGTGAATATTCAATGAAGCAGACGCAAGGTGCTCTTTCACTGTTTTCGATTCGGTCGCGTTGTCTACAAGGCTGTGCTGGAATTGTTTTACCGCTTTTTGAAGTGCCAAGGTCATCGTTTGGTCTGAACATTGCGCCAGTGTCATATCGCTGCTGCAACGGTTTGTAAAGCTAACGGTTTGCTCTTCCGTCTGAGTGATCTCGTTTCTGAGTCGCTCAGCTCTTGCTCTTAGCTTATTTTGGTTCAGATTAGCGATTGAAGCTTCTGCCGCTGCTTTCTCGGCTTGGATAGCCTCAAGCTCCATCATCAAGCCTTGCTGTTTCTGCTCTGAATCTGAAATCGCAAGCTTGCCTTCTTTTACTGTTTTCCAAGCGCCTTGGAAGCGGTTTTGAGCCGGCGAGATATCGAAATTGGGCTCATCAATCATGCGCGTGTAATCTTGCTCTAGGCTGGCTTTCGCTTTTGCGAGTGTTAGCTCTGCTTGAGCCGATAACTTGGCTAGACGTGCCGTTTGCTGCGCTTGATTGTCGACTTCATTTTGTTTGTCAGCTAGTTTCTTCTCAACAGCCGTTAAGTTGGCATGCTTTTCGAAAAGTGAGCTTTCAACGTCGCTGACAGAAGACGCGATCGCTGGTGGTGTCGCCTCAGCGAAAACAGCAGGCGTCATTAGGCAGGGAGCAAGTGCAAATAGTAGAGTAGGAAGACCTTGGCGCATGATGGGCTACTTCAATCGTAATTTAGGTTAATCGAATATTCTAAACGAAAACGCCATTTTGTCTGCAGCTACTGTTTATAACGATCAAACAAGGTTATAACGACCATACAAGTTTATAACGATCATACAGTTTATAACTATCAACAAAATGGCGAGTATTCATTCAGCTTTGCGAAATAGGCACGGCTATTTATTCGGGCTTAGCTTTCTGTTTTGGCTTAGCTTTTATATTGCTTAGCCTCTATGTGGGTATTAACTTTCTTTGCTAGGAAGAAGTTTCACCCAAATAGTATCGCTGCCGTTGATGGTGACTGTACGGTTGTAAGACTCGTAACCTTGCTTTGAAATGGTTACTTGGTGACGACCGCTCGGCAATGCAACCTCAAGAGGTGTGCTGCCATACTTAATACCGTTGATAGTGACTGAATCATTATATTGATCAGAACGTACCATCACGTTAGCCCATTGCTTATCGCGCTTTTTAACCACGGCAGCATCACTGCCGGTTAAACAATAGCGTGTTGAAACGTTCAATAAGTTACAAGCTGCAACCGCTTCAGGTTTTGCTTGAAGCTGAGCTTGCATTTGCATGAAGTAAGCGTTGTTACCTGAGAAACCGCTCTTAATTGCTTGGCTGTCTTGAACATGGATATTCAGTTGAACACCTTGTAAGTTTTGCTTAGCCAGAGTGCTTTCTGTGAGCTGCTCAAGTAATTGAGCCTTGAACGTTTGTACCGCTTTTTGATTGGTAAGTTGTTTACCTTGAGCAGTACACTCACCCAGTGTCATTGTTGATGCACATGTCGTGGTGTAGCTGGTTTCAAGAACAGCACTTTCACGAAGTTCTGTTGCAATACGTTTAACACGAGCTTCAACTTTTGACTCTCTCAAGTTAGCCAACTCATTATTCAGGCGAGCTTGCTTTTGCTTGATTTGAGAAAGGTGAATTTCGCTCTCGTTCATCGCTTGTTGGTTATCTAGCTGAGACGATTGGTTCTCTTTAACGGCAGCCCAAGTGTCTTGGTAGCTTTTCTGGAAAGAAACCAAATCAGTTTCTGGGTCTTCCAGTAAGCGGCTGTACTGTTTGTCGAGTACAGACTTGGCTCTGTTACGTTTTGCCTTAAGTTCTTCACCTTCGCGTAACAACTTACTGTTTTGGTTTTGTAGTTGTTTTAGGTTTTCAGACGCCGATACTTGAGTTGCTGAAATACGCTCAATATCTGAGTTTTTCTCTGTTAGCTTTGCATCGATAGCTGAAACGGGATCGACTTGATTCAGTTCTTCAGCTGATACCGATGCAGATACCCAAAGTGGGGATAGCGCGAGTAAAAGCGCTGAAATTCGAAAGTTAGTCATAGGTCCCTGCAACTTATAGATTGAAATTGGCTCGTTAATAAAGTGTCTACTTCCTAGTTGTGAGTCACTAGTTATTAGCAATTAACACAGTACCCGTCTTTATACCGTTTTATTGCCATCCAATCTACTCAAAAGCCCAGTTTCGGTACTTCGGATACACTTTTTACAAGTTGAGGCTTGATTATTTGAGCTATATAAGAAAATTTTTTTCGTATATAGCGGTAACGAAGCATCTATTTATTATATGAATTTCAACTCGTTGCATATCGTTATTTTTAGCCGCTTGAATTTGCCGGAAAGATTGGTTTTACAACTGCCGTAGTTTGTACACACTTGATCATCTTTCCGGAGGCATGATCAAGACGATCTCGATAATGATCTTTTGTTTAAGGCGAGGAAATGACTCTCATGATCATTTACAAATTCATCTTATGCAGATTTCAGAGTATTATTCTTACTATGTCGACCTGAGTATTTTGATGTTATGCCTAAACCGTTGCCCTTTCCGAACTTTGACTTGTCCCCGCTAAGCCTTACTGGCCCTCGCCCTGCGGAGATCATTACTTTGCCTTCGCATATGGATTGTCATGATCACCATTATTCGCAGGTAGTCATTGGTTTAAAAGGTCAGGCGGAATTTGAAGTGAGCGGTAAAGGTAATCTTGTCGGTCCAGGACAAGGCTGTGTAGTCACGGCTCGCTCTGATCATGCTTTCGGTGGAGTGGTTGGTCAGTCGGATATTCTCGTACTCAACATGCCTATGCCAACCGATGATGACCCTCTGATGCTAGAGAAGATTAACCAGTTAGAATCATCGAACGTCTATTTCCAATTAGATGCGCAAATTCAAAAGCTTATCCATATGTTGGTGCAAGAGATGCAGGCCAGCCCTGATGATCTTTTGTTGAGTCGAGCTTGTAATGACACGGTGATTGCATTGATGCAAAGACACATCTCGGCATTTGAAACCTCGATTAAAGATTCGCGTTTCGATCTTGAGTCGTTGGATCGCTACATCGAACAACACTTGGCTAATAAGATCTCAGTCGCGCAGCTTGCAGGCAGTGTGTTCTTGGGCGAAAGCCAATTCCACATGCTATTTAAAGATCAAATGGGCATTACCCCTCACCAATATGTTTTAGGAAAGCGTATCGATCGCTCTCGACGCCTTATTGAACAAGGTAATCTAAGCCTTGGACAGGTTGCAGAACTTGCTGGTTTTTCCGGTCAATCCTCCTTTACTCACACCTTTTCTCGCCTTCAAGGCATGTCACCATCTCAATACAAAAAGCAAATTTCTGTTAAATAAAAAAACAAAACGGCATATTATTTTAAAGTTTCATATGTGACCTTGTGTTTGTTTTGTTAATAAAGCGAGTTTTTAGCAAAAAACTCGGAGTTTTTGACAAGTAATCCTTATATACTCTAAATACACTGCAGCCATTGTAGAGATCCCGAACTCTTTTCGGGTGTGAGATTAAGGAAAACGCATGTTTACAGCTACTGATGTGTTAAAGCCAGAATTCAATGAGCAGTCGCTTGCTGATCTTTGGACGCTTATCTCACCATTATATATGGTGGATGAAACCCAATGGCTAGAGCAACTTCTGCCGCTAGCTACCCCTTCTGAGTCTGAAAAGCAGCAAATCACAGACAAAACGACATCATTGATCGAAGCTATCCGTGCGGATAAAACTTCAATTCAGATGATCGATGCGCTGTTGCTTGAATACAGTTTAGATACTCAAGAGGGCATCTTGCTGATGTGTCTGGCGGAAGCCTTGATGCGTATTCCTGATTCAGCAACGGCTGATGCGCTGATTCGCGACAAACTAAGCGTTGCGGATTGGAAATCTCACTTAAAGAACTCTGATTCAGTATTTGTTAACGCATCGACTTGGGGCCTAATGTTAACAGGCAAGGTTGTTGGACTTTCATCAAATGAACAGAGCGCTGGCCAAGCGGTTAACCGTTTAGTCAACAAGCTTTCTGAGCCGGTGATTCGTAAAGCGATGCACCAAGCGATGAAGGTGATGGGTCACCAATTTGTTCTTGGCCGCAGTATTGCTGAAGCGCAAAAAAACGGTAAGTCTATGCGTGACAAAGGTTTTACCTATTCGTACGACATGTTAGGTGAAGCGGCACTGACTACTGCAGACGCAAATAAATACTTCAAAGATTACCTAATGGCGATTGAAGCCGTAGGTCGAGACACCTATGTTTCTTCAAAATTAAGCCCAGCACCGTCTGTTTCTATTAAGCTTTCTGCGCTTCACCCACGTTATGAAGTGGCGAACGAAGACCGCGTACTGACTGAACTTTGCGACACGCTAGAGCAGTTATTGCGCCGAGCAGTAGAGCTTGATGTTGCGATTACGATTGATGCTGAAGAAGCGGATCGCCTAGAGCTTTCTCTAAAATTATTCGAAAAACTGTACCGCACTGATCTTGTGAAAGGTTGGGGTAAATTTGGTCTGGTTATTCAAGCTTACTCAAAGCGCGCACTACCGGTTCTAGTATGGCTAAACCGCTTGGCGAAAGAGCAGGGTGATTTAATCCCGCTTCGCTTAGTGAAAGGCGCGTACTGGGACAGCGAAATCAAATGGTCACAGCAAGCTGGCTTTACTGATTACCCAGTTTACACACGCAAAGAAGCGACAGACGTAGCTTACCTTGCATGTGCACGTTACCTACTGAGCCCAAGTGTTCGTGGCAATATCTTCCCGCAGTTTGCGAGCCACAATGCTCATACGGTTTCAGCTATTGCCGTCATGACCGACCATAAAGATTTTGAATTTCAACGCTTACACGGCATGGGTGATTCTCTTTATAACCATGCGATGGAAGCTTACCAACAGTCGGTACGTATCTACGCACCTGTTGGCAGCCACAAAGATCTACTGCCATACCTAGTACGTCGCTTGCTAGAAAACGGCGCAAACAGCTCGTTTGTACACCGTCTAGTTGATGCGCGTTGCCCTGTAGCAGAGCTGACTCAACATCCTGTCGATATGCTTCTTGCGTTCGATACACTGCATAACACTAAGATTCCATTGCCACCGGCGGTATTCCCAGAGCGTAAAAACTCTTACGGTGTGAACATCGATATCGAAAGTGAAGCGCATCAGTTTGAAGAGCAAGTAAAAGCGTTCCTTAATAATCAATGGACTGCTGGTCCTGTGATCAACGGTGAATCTCTTGCCGAAAGCATGATCAAGGCTGATCAGAACGTTGAGCAAGTGACTGCACCTTATGATCGTCGTATTAATGTCGGTCAGGTGGCTTTCGCTAACCTTGATCATGTTTCCGCAGCGATCACTGGCGCAGATGCAGCATTTGCTGATTGGAACGCAACTTCGGTTGAAACCAAATCGGCGGCACTTGATAAACTGGCTGATCTGATGGAAGACAACCTAGCTGAATTGGTAGCGATTTGTCACCAAGAAGCAGGTAAAACAATTCACGATAGCGTTGATGAAGTACGTGAAGCGGTCGACTTCTGTCGTTACTACGCAAAACAAGCTGACAACCTACAAGGTTTCGAACTAAAAGGCTTTGATGGCCAAACACGAATCGCTTCGCGACAAGGTCGTGGTGTGTTCGTTTGTATCAGCCCTTGGAACTTCCCTCTAGCTATCTTCCTTGGCCAAATTACAGCAGCTTTGGTTGCGGGTAACACGGTTGTGGCTAAGCCTGCCGAGCAAACAAGCTTGATTGCTGCTCGCGCAGTGGAACTGATGAATGAAGCGGGTTTCCCTGCTGGCACGATTCAGTTACTGCCGGGGCGCGGTGCTGAAATCGGCAGTGCGCTTACTAGCCATGATGCGATTGCTGGCGTTGCCTTTACGGGTTCAACACCGACAGCACAACGTATCAACGTGTCACTGGCAAGTCGCAATGCTAAACCTGTTCCGTTTATCGCGGAAACTGGTGGTCAGAACGCAATGATCGTCGACAGTACCGCACTGCCTGAACAGGTGGTTCGTGATGTGATTCGTTCGGCATTTGCTTCAGCAGGCCAGCGTTGTTCTGCATTGCGTGTGCTTTACATTCAGGAAGACATCGCAGACCGCGTGGTTGGATTGATTCACGGTGCAATGGACGAACTGAGTGTAGGTATCCCGCATCTTCATAAAACAGATGTTGGTCCTGTTATCGACCAAAATGCGAAACAGAAGTTGTTGGCTCACTTAGAAAACATGACCAATACCCAGAAGAAGGTGGCTCAACTTTCTTTAGGTGCTGATTGTGAACATGGTGATTTTGTTCCACCAAGTGCTTTTGAAATTGATGACATCAGCTGCTTGAAAGAAGAACAGTTTGGCCCTGTGCTGCACATCGTTCGCTTCAAGGCGAGTGAGTTAGCGCAAGTGGTAGACCAAATTAACCAAACCGGTTTTGGCTTGACCATGGGTATTCACAGCCGTAACGAGACAACTTACCGTTGGATCGAAAAACACGTGCGCGTGGGTAACTGCTACATCAACCGTGACCAAGTGGGCGCCGTTGTTGGGGTTCAACCATTCGGCGGTCAAGGTTTGTCAGGTACTGGCCCTAAAGCGGGTGGTCCTCACTATCTATACCGTTTTACAGATGTTCATTTCTCTCAATCACAAGACAAGGCATAAGGAGCAGTATTATGGTTCATCAAGTGACAGGTTTTTCTGATGCTTTGTTAGCGTGGGAACAATGGAATCTTACTGATTTTGATCATAAGAGTGCTCAGGTACTTTCATTGAAATCAGAGATCGAAAGTCAATCTGCGCCTTTGGCTGCAGTGGCGACTTATCATCTAGAACAAGCGTCAGCACTGCTTGCTGAGCATCACCTTATGGCTGGTCCTACGGGCGAAACCAATGAGTTGTATGCTGCGGGCCGCGGTGTGGCTTTGGTGATTGTTGATGATTGCGAAGAGAAAGTGCCCGCACTGCAAACTGCAACAGCGATGATTACTGCAGCACTATTGGCAGGTAACAGCGTTCAATTGTGCAGTGATGACGTGCAGTTCAACACCTTAATTGCAGATGCCGCGAAACAAGCGAATCTACCAACCAACTTGGTGCAGGTTGCTTCGTACGACGCTGCTCAACAGCTGCTGTCTTGCGATGTGCGAAGCGCGGGTTACGTAGGTAATTCACAAACGGCACAAGCTATCAATTTACAGCTTGCTAAGCGTGACGGTGCAATCGTCGGTTTAGTGGCTGAAACGGATCTGACCGCAATGAATATTGCCAATGATCCACACCTATCGCTGCGCTTCATTACCGAGCGTACGCGAACTATAAATATAACAGCCGTGGGCGGTAACGCGACCTTGCTCGAACTTGGAAGTGAAGCTCACTAACCTTCAGTAAAATTGGCTCTAAGTACTTTTGGTTTTCTCCATTGTTGGGTTTTCCCATCTTTGGTTTTCTCCCCTAGCGCCTTGGAGCCTCAATACCTAACTCAATGCACTCGCTTGCCTTTACGGTGAGTGTCTTGCATTGAATTAGGCATGGAAGGCTTTCTACAAAATGAGGACTATCAAATGATAGAAAACAGTTTTGCAATAACGACGACGTTCATTGCGTATCTAATTATGATGCTAGCGATCGGTGTTATTGCTTACAAACGTACATCTAACTCAACTGACTACTTCCTAGGTGGTCGTTCGTTAGGCCCATGGCCTGCTGCACTTTCTGCTGGTGCATCAGACATGAGTGGTTGGTTGCTACTTGGCCTGCCTGGTTACGCTTACGCTGCTGGCTTTGAAGCATTTTGGCTTGCTGGTGGCCTACTTGTTGGTACTTGGGCAAACTGGTTAATCAGTGCAAAACGTCTACGTACTTACAGCATTACGACTGAATCACTGACGCTGCCTGAGTTCCTATCTCGTCGCTTCAACGATAATTCTAAGCTGATCCAAACAATTTCTGCTTTCTTTATCCTTTTATTCTTCCTTTTCTACACAAGTTCAGGCTTGGTAGCCGGTGGTAAATTGTTTGAAACGGTATTCGGCCTAGATTACACAACAGCGGTAATCATCGGCACGGTATGTGTGGTTTCGTACACTCTGTTTGGTGGCTTCCTTGCGGTATCTTGGACTGACTTAGTTCAAGGCCTGCTAATGTCTGCTGCGCTATTGATTGTACCAATCGCAGCAATGAACGGTGGCCTTGGTCAGCTATCTAGCGACCTGCACAACATCAACCCAGAGCTTCTAACGCTATGGAATGATGCGAAAGGTGAACCACTGTCTGCTATTGCGATCATCTCGCTAGCGGCATGGGGCTTGGGTTACTTCGGTCAACCACACATCTTGGCTCGTTTTAAAGCAACTCGTTCAAACAAAGATCTTGTGACAGCACGCCGCATTGCGGTTATCTGGACTGCACTGTCTATGGTTGGTGCAATGCTAGTGGGTCTTGTTGGTCTAATTTACGTGACTAACTCTGGCGCGCCTAAACTAGACGATGGCGAGAAGATCTTCATGCTTCTTGTTAACGCAATGTTCCACCCAGTAATCGCCGGTATCCTACTTGCTGCAATCCTAGCGGCAATCATGAGTACTGCTGATTCACAACTTCTTGTTTCTTCATCTGCAATGGCAGAAGACTTGTACAAGCAAATTCTGAAGAAAGACGCAACGTCGGAAGAGATTGTTCGTGTAGGCCGTTTCGCGGTTATCCTAATCTCTCTGATTGCACTTGTTCTAGCGATGACACCAGACAGTTCAGTTCTTGGCCTTGTATCTTACGCATGGGCAGGTTTTGGTGCTGCGTTTGGTCCAGCTATCGTGTTGAGCCTGTACTGGTCTCGTATGAACCGTAACGGCGCTCTAGCGGGTATCGTGGTTGGTGGTGTTACGATTGTTCTTTGGAAACAGTTCACGGGCGGTTGGTTCGATGTTTACGAAATCGTACCGGGAATCATCCTATCGACTCTTTCTATCGTTATTGTGAGCCTAATTACTGGCGAACCAGAAGACGAAGTTAAGAAGCAACACGCTGAATTTAAGAAGAACCTAGTTGAGCTAGACTAATTTACATTGTAAAACAGATGTGAATTAGCAACGAACATTAGCTAAAAATAATAGAGTCACTTCGGTGGCTCTATTTTTTTGACTATACCCCAATGCTTTGACCTTTCGACCTTTGTTGCGTCTGGCAAGTTGAGTGTATTGAGCATGTTTACCTTGTTGGTGACGCTGGCTAAGTCATACTTCTAGGCTCGGAGCATTTCAGTTCCCACAGGGATACATTACTCTTGCTAAGAGCTGTTGAGTAAATGAATAGGAAGGTAGTAGTGCCTCAAGTAATCCCGAATATTGGCTTTAACCATGAAAAAACGGCGCAGGCTGAGCTGGAGTTGGTGCCCTTGTCTCGGCTCTATTCAGAAAGCAATATTTATCATGACCCTCAACTGCCCCATCGTGTCAGCTTCTTCCTGATTTTGTTTATCGAGCAAGGCTCTGGCACGCACATGGTCGACTTTGAGGATTACCCTTTTAGCCAAGGGAGCGTGTTGTTCATTCAAAGAGAGCAGGTGCACGCCTTTGATTTTAGTAATAAGCCACAAGGCACTGCGGTTTTGTTTACTCAAGCGTTCTTAGACAGCGTTCACGCTAACATGAAGTTGCCGAACTACACGCCTACTCATTTGAACAAGGCGCACTCGGTATTATTGTCACTAGACGAGTCCCACCAAGATCGGACGCGAAGTCTCATACAGCAAATTAAGACGGAACTGAAACAGTCAGAATCCGATCCCTTGATTGTGATGTACCTGTTCTCAGCACTAGCACTGGTTCTTCATCGCCTGCGACCAGAAGTGAAGCAAGACGCCTTGAGCTTGCAGCAGAACATTAAGTTTGCCCGCTATTTTGAGCTTCTTCAAAACAACTACCTGCGCGTGCGTGATGCAAACTGGTACGCCAATCAAATTAACACCACCTACAAGACGTTGAACCAAGTGTGCAAAGTCGCAACGGGGTTAACTGCCAAGCAAATCATCGATTCTTTTACCGTTTTAGAAATGAAGCGTCAGCTGGTGGTAACCAATATTACGTCTCAAAAAATGGCGTCGGATTTTGGTTTTGAAGACGCCAGTAATTTTGTTAAGTACTTTAAAAATCATACTCAAATGACGCCGAGCGAGTTTCAAAAGAAATATTCCAAGCCTTCCCTCTCTGAATAGTGAATGGGTCGACACGAATCATCTAAGGTTCGATATCTACCATTTTTCTGCCTAAATCCACTCTGCCGTGAGTCTCTCTCGTTGATTAATATAGTTTCCAAGCCAACGAGAGGACTTTAAAAATGAAAACAATAACTAAATCTACATTACTAGCGGCAAGCGTATTTAGCGCTTCTACTTTCGTAACCATTGCGACTGCCCAAGAGCTGTCTATTCAAGAAAAAGCGGTAGCGGTTATTTCGAGCATTGAAACGGGCGACGCAAAAGCGGTGAGCTACATTAACCCTGAAAAGTACATTCAACATAACCTAGCTGTTGGCGATGGCTTAGCGGGCTTTGGTGAAGTGCTACAAATGCTGCCTGAAGGCTCTGCGAAAGCACAAGTGACGCGCTCATTTCAAGATGGCGACTATGTTGTCATTCATACTGAATATAACTTCTTTGGTCCGAAAGTCGGCTTTGATGTGTTCCGCTTTGAAGATGGACAGATAGTTGAGCATTGGGACAACCTGCAAGAAATTGCCAAGCCAAACGCAAGTGGACGAACTCAATTAGATGGCGCGACTAAAGTCGTAGATCTCGATCAAACAGACAAAAATAAGCAGTTGGTCAGTGGTTTCGTTAAAGACATCCTGATCGGCGGTGATATGGCGAAGATGAATAACTATATCGATAATGAAGACAGTGCTTACTTACAGCACAACCCAGGAGTAGCCGATGGTCTAAGCGGTTTGGGTGAAGCTTTGGGTGCGCTAGCAGAAGCGGGTATGCCAATGGTTTATACCGCCAACCATAAGATTTTAGGCCAAGGTAACTTTGTGTTGTCGATTAGTGAAGGCCAGTTCATGAATAATCACGTTGCTTTTTATGATCTATTCCGTGTTGATAACGGAAAAATCGTAGAGCACTGGGATACCATCGAAACCATTCCTGCTCGTTCAGAGTGGAAAAATGACAATGGTAAATTTGGCTTTTAAAATGTGAGCTAAATTTAACCAAACATGGTTTGCTTAAGCGGTACTTTCGTAGAGGAAGTGCCGTTTTTTTATCGATCAATTTGATGACTAAGACGGGGGAAGTACTGTCGTTATGGGGTTTTACAATGTAAATCGAAACCGCATGAACGAGGGAGGATAAATGGAAGAAGAAGGATCTTGATGGCGTTTGATGTCAAAAAACGAAAGAGAAAAATGGCTATTTTTTGAACTTGGCGCTCACTTTTGTGATTAGCTCGGTGAATAGTGCAACCAAATTCGACATGATGTGTCAATTGTCAGTAACCACTAAAGACCTATAGGACAAAGGTATGCCTGATCTCTATTGCAAAGGATGTAAAAAAACAACACTACATAAGTCTATAATGAAACGTTGTGAATCTGAGCCCGAGACAACCTCTGGCCGTATGATGCAATGGACGTCAAAGCTATTTAGTGGAAACCTGTATTACGATATGGAAACTCAGCACTTCTGTCGAACGTGTAATTGTCGTTGTGAAACAGGAAGTACAGTTCCCCAAGTTGGAATGGCTTAACTTATAGTAAGTGCTTACCAACCTAGATAAAAAACCTCCTTAATGGAGGTTTTTTTCGTTTTCTATGCCGCTTTGAGTGCAAGTTTTGTATCAATGGCGTTGCCATCAATCTTCACTTCCCATCCATAGTTCGAGTATTCACTTGCGAGTGCTTCAGCAACATCTTTTGATACTGTTACGTGTGTCCATGAGCCAATACCGTATGGTTTGTACGCGAGTTCTTGTGTCTTCATAATAGAGTTATCCTTTCTCTTTGATAATCCCATTATTCACTTTGGCCTATATCCTTTCTTTCGTTTCTGGCTCAACTTATTTGTTATTCGGGTCATTTCTATAATAATTTGTTAATAGTCAAAGATTGATTTATAAGGGGTCTTATCGTTCCATATTGATTTATATTTGATGTGAATACTAATGGCGTATTTAGTTTTTTAAATGTGTGAGCGAGGTTTTCTTCGATTGTTCGTGGTATGGAATATACTGAGCGGAATTTAGAATGTTTAAGGAATGTTATGTCTCAGCATCAACTCGATCGTATCGATAAAGAGATACTAAGAATTCTGCATATGAAAGGGCGTTTGCCTGTTGTTGAGTTGGCAAAGCAGGTCAACCTAACGACGTCCCCTTGTTCTGATAGGTTGAAGCGATTGGAGAAAGAAGGCTACATAACGGGCTACCATGCCGAACTCTGTTCAGAAAAGCTGGGACTCGATGTCCAGGTCTTTATCCATATTCGTCTCGACCAGACCAGCTTCTCGATTTTCGATAAATTCGCCCAAGCGGTTGAAATGATGCCTGAAGTGGAAGAGTGTTATTCGCTGTCGGGTGATTTTGACACCATGATCAAGGTTCGAGTGAAAGACATGAAGGCATACCAAGCGTTTATGGCAACCAAGCTGGGTACACTGCCAGGCGTGATTCAGACTCGCAGCGAAGTGGTGATTGAAGAGCATAAGAAGGGCTTTGGTGTTAACCCTGAGTTGTTGGCCACCCTAAAATAGTGGCCTGCTTTCGCCTTACCAAGGTTATTTAGATATAAAAAATGGAAGCCGATAAGCTTCCATTTTTTGTTGAGCGTCAGATGAGGGCATCAGATTAAGTTAGAGCAAATAAAGCGAGAACAGATAAACTGCTTATAGCGTAATTGCCGCAGAAATTAAGCCAATCACACCACCGAATACTCCGCCCCAAACGACCAACCAGCCAAGGTGTTTCTTGATCATGGCTTGAACCATCTCTTTAACCAGCTTTGGTGTCAGTTCATTCAAGCGCTGATCGATGATCGCTTCAATGTTCTCTTTGATTTCATCCATCATTGCAGGCGATTCAAGTTCATCCTTGATGGCATTTTTTACCGAATCACTCTTGCTGATTTCAATCACAGACTCTTGCATCTTCTCTACAAATGGCGCTTTCATCGGCTGCAGTGCTTCTGTGCCGCCAACCATTGCCAACATGCCACCAAACTGTGAGTTCTCGATAACATGCACCAGTGAATCGAATGCAGGGTTAAAGTCGATCTTCTTAATCACGGGTTCTAGGTTGAGCGATTTACCGCTCATCTCGCTGCTTAGGAAGCGGTCGATATTACCTTCGGTAAAGAATTGTTCCATCATCAGTTGTTTAATAGCCGCCTTGAACTCTTCAAAACGAGCTGGAATAACGCCAGAACCGTATAGACCGGGTACTTTTTCGAACAACATGTGAATCGCAAGCCAGTTGGTGATGGCACCAGAAAAGGCGAATAGGCCTGCATAAAGCAAGTATTGGTTTGCTGTCGCATAGCCGCCAGCAAGCAGTGCTAACGCAATAACGTTAGTTAAGACACTTTTGTTCATGGTTGATCTCTAGAAAGAATACTGCGCGCATTTTAAGAAAAAAACGCCAAGAAAAAAACAAAAGGATCGATGAAGTTTATGGGACAGGTAGGAAAGAGTACCAAATAACAGACATAAAAAAGGCTAGCCTCCCCCCGAAGTCTAGCCTTATTCCAGAACGCGCAAGCGAGGCGTCTTTGGTGTTAATGTCATTATATAATTACGACATAACATTCTGCCACGTGTAATTTACCATTAGTTAACAAATTGGTGTGAATTACGCCGCACTTTTAAAGTAGCACATAAATCAAGCACTCGACGCTTGGTCAAGATTATCGGCAATGAAGCCTCCGGTCTGGTGATTCCACAATTGAGCATAGATGCCATTTTGTGTAATCAGCTCTTGGTGAGTGCCTTCTTCAACGATATTGCCTTGATCGAGTACGATTAAGCGATCCATTGCTGCAATCGTCGATAAACGGTGTGCAATTGCAATCACGGTCTTGCCTTCCATGAGCTCAATCAAGCTCTCTTGAATTGCGGCTTCTACTTCTGAATCAAGTGCTGATGTTGCTTCATCCAGAACCAACAGCGGTGCATTTTTCAGAAGTACGCGTGAGATAGCAACACGTTGACGCTGACCACCCGAAAGCTTAACGCCTCTCTCACCAACTTGAGCATCGTAACCAATGTTACCAAACGGGTCGGTGAGCGTTTCAATGAACTCGTGCGCGTGCGCTTGTTGGGTTGCGGCATACACCTCTTCATCTGTCGCGTCAGGTCGACCGTAAAGAATGTTCTCTTTGATTGAACGATGAAGCAATGAGGTGTCTTGAGTCACCATGCCGATGTTGCTGCGCAGTGAGTCTTGCGTGACATCTGAGATCACTTGGTCATCAATCAGGATGCGGCCATTTTCTACATCGTGGAAACGTAGTAGCAAGTTAACTAAGGTTGATTTACCTGCACCTGAACGGCCAACCAAGCCGACTTTTTCTCCCGGTTTGATGTTGAGGTTTAGGTTGTTAATCACACCCTTGTTCTCGCCGTAGTTAAAGCTCACGTTATCGAAATGGATACCGCCTTGTGGAACGTTCAAAGGCTTCGCGTCTTTTTTGTCTTCAATAGCGATGGGTTTAGATAGCGTTTTAATGCCATCAATCACGGTGCCTAGGTTTTCAAACAGACCGCCGATTTCCCACATGATCCATTTCGACATGCCGTTAATACGCAAAGCCAAGCTGACTGCGATGGCAATTGCGCCCACGGTGATCGCGTTGTCTAGCCACAGGTAGATAGAGATGCCGGCAATACTGAACACCAACAAGTAGTTGGCAAACTCGACGCAGATGTTGAAGCCGGTCACTAAGCGCATTTGGCGATGGACAGTATCTAAGAAACCTTCCATGCCTTCTTCGGCGTATTCTGTTTCTCTTTTGCTGTGTGAGAATAGTTTGACCGTTGCGATGTTGGTGTAGCTATCCACAATACGGCCCGTCATCAACGAGCGAGCATCGGCTTGCTCAGAAGACACATCTTTGAGTTTCGGTACGAAGTGCAGCTGAATGCTGACGTAAATGAACAACCAAACCAGCATCGGAGCCATCAAGCGCCAATCTGATTCTGCGAGTATGAATAACATTGCCGTAAAGTAGACCGTCACATAGACGAACACATCGACCATTTTGGTCACGGTTTCACGTACTGCGAGCGAGGTTTGCATCACCTTGGTGGCGACACGTCCGGCAAAGTCATCTTGATAGAACGACAAGCTTTGCTTCAAAAGGTAGCGGTGCGCTAACCAACGAATCGACATTGGGTAGTTGCCCAGCAAAGTTTGGTGAAGCAATAGCGAGTAGACGCTGATCAAGATTGGCATCACGACCAACAGTAGAACGCCGAGCCCCATCAGTGTTGATTTATTATCAGCAAGGAAGGTTTCGGGATTGCTTGTTGATAGCCAGTCAACCAGTTGTCCCATGTAGCCGAACAGCGCGACTTCGATGATCGCGATGGTCATGCTCATCAACCCGAGCAAGATCAACGGTTTTTCGAAACCTCGAGTGTAATGGCGGCAGAATGCCAGTATTCCAGTAGGAGGTTGTATCGGCTCTCCCTTTGGAAAGGCTTCAGTAAAGCCTTCAAATTTCTTGTACATAGATTTCCCTTTATAAACTAGTGCATCTATAAGCGACTGCATCGTTGGTGCAGCTTTGTTTTTATAGTCTTGATTTGAAATTTTACCGTCTTAGTTTGAAATTATATAAGCGCCCATGGGTTCTTATAAGCATTGAGTCATTCGATGGGTGTTGTTCAAGCTCTTATCTAAGTACTTGGTTTAAGCGCTTAGCTTTAATTACTTGGCTTTAATCACTTGGTTTTAAGGTTAATTACTTAGTTTTAACCTTAAATGCTTTGTTTAAGCGACGAAGGAAAGATCCAAAGAGTGTCTTTCATGACGCTTATTTTAGATTGAATTAGACAGGAAAAGTTAAGCTTATTTCAAACGTAATTGATGGTTATGCAACGATGATAATCCTAACGTTAAATGGATTGAATTGTAACCAAAACTCGTGGTAAGCGAGAAAATGAAATCGGAATATTTATCCATAAAGCGACTTAACGAATATGCATACAGTTGGTTCTTTCTGATGTGCTGTTATCTCGCAGTAAAAATTACCGATTAATCTAAGATCTGCAGTGATTGTTTGGGATAAATATTCAAATCATTATTATTTTCAGTGAATCTTGTCGTAACAAGTTGTTTACAATTCTGAGGTAAATAAAAGATAGGGACGGTTGAAATGTTAAACCTACACAAAAAATCACTTCATATTACTAATGTTCAAAACGCCAATTGCGTTGTTATGGTTCCGCCAAAAGAGTTTCGATTTAACGAAGAAACAGCACGTGATAACGAGTTTCAGCACAGAGTCAATCTGACTGAAGCTGAGGTGAAGCTGGAAACGATGGCTGAATTTAAGGCTATGGTGGCTTCGTTGCGTAAAGAAGGTGTGCAAGTTGTAGAGTTTGATTACCCAGAATTGGGTGTCGAAACCCCTGACGCAGTGTTCCCAAACAACTGGTTCAGTACTTGTAGTGATGGAAGTTTATTCACTTTCCCTATGGCCTGTGAAAACCGTCAGCATGAAGTTAAGCCTACTGCTCTTATTGAAGTGTTGGAAGCGTCTGGTCGCATTGTTAACCACAGTGAGTCTATGGAGTCGTACGTTGCTCAAGGTTCTTATCTAGAGAGCACCGGTGTGATGGTTATCGATCACATCAATAAGACGATCTATGCGGCGCTTTCTCAGCGTTGCGACCGTGAAGTATTAGAAGATTATGCGAAGCGTATTGGTTATTCTCGCGTGGTTTCGTTCCAAACGGCATTACCGTCTGGTCAGCCGATTTATCACACCAATGTGATGATGGCGATTGGTGATAACTTCTGCGTGATCTGTGATGAAGTGATTCCTGAGTTTGAACGCCGCTTTGTGGTGAAATCTCTTGCCAAAGACAAGCAAGTTATCTCGATCTCGATCGATCAGATGAACCGATTCTGCGGCAACATTCTGCAATTGGAAACCGTGAATGGCGATAAGGTAATCGCGATGTCTCAGTCGGCTTACGATGCATTTTCTCCAGCTCAATTAGCTCAGCTTTCGACACACGGAAAGCTACTGCCATTTAACGTGAAAACGATTGAAGACATCGGTGGTGGTTCGGTGCGGTGCATGTTGGGTGAGGTATTTTTACCAACGCGAGTGAATCGTCTGTAACAAGTATAGAAGGTATAACAAGCACTCATTTTAGCAATGAATCTTTGAATACCACTCTCATCGTAGAGTGGTATTTTTGTTTTTATCTATCTTTGTATCGGTCTACCAGAAGTAAGAAAACAGAAATAACAAAACCAGATTTTGGTACAAGAGCTAGCGCGCCAGCGGAAAAAAAGCTAACAGAGAAAAGCTATGAAGCGTCCTTAAAAGCTCTGTGTTCGATAAACTGAGCCGACAGTGCCACGACTTCCTTAGAGTAGACAAGCGCCGTGTGGTTGAGTTTGAGAGCGTAAGTATCCGTTGCCCCTCTCAGGTTTGCGTCTTCGAGTGTTACCGTGCCATCGCCTGGATTTTTTCCCAGTACAATACGTCCAACTCCGGCGTCGTAAGTGCCTGTAATCACGCCAATCGGCACATCAATATCGTAGTCACCCAAGCCATCACTTAAGATCATTTTGCTCGAACCAAATATAAATCCAAGCCCATGATTAGACAGTGTTTTGGCGATGGTTGCCCCGTTGTGCGGAGTGCCTGCTGTAATAATGCAGGTGTCGGCGAAGTGTGGTTGGTAGAATTTAAAGTAATGACGAATCAGCAAGCCACCCAGTGAGTGACCGAAAAAATAGACCTCATCATACTCATTAAAACGAGCATTCACGAAACGATTGAGACGTTTGGCTGCAGAAGGGAAACGCAGAGAGTTGTAGGCAAATTTGTGCGTTGTAAAGCCACGTTTTTTGAAGTTCCTATCCAGATACTGCATGATCAACGCAGGCATATATAGACCATGAATTAAAACTATATGTTTGTTTTTATTATTCATTTTTATCCTCCGTATGATGGTATCTCCAGTATATTTAGTCGCAAATCTAAACTCAATAAAACTTGCTACTAATGGGACACAAAAGACAGAGGTGTGCATTATAGACAGGACGTTTGTTATAGATAGAGCGTTCGTTATAGAAAGAATGCGCGTTATAGACAAAGAGTGCTTGATAGACAAAGAGTGGGTTAATCCGATCGCACTCCACCATAAACATCAATGGTTAAGCCACCTTCTTTGGCATAGGTATTCGGTGTTAATCCGATGGTTTTCTTAAGGTAGCGAATCAGGTGTGGCTGGTCGCTAAATCCAAACTGGTAGGCGACGTCTATCCAATCAATGTCATCAAAATTTCGCTTATAAAGGTATTCGAGCATCGCCGCGAGTTTGTTCATTGATTGGCACTGTTTCAATGTCAGTCCTGTCACCTTGTTAAAGCTTCTTTCTAAGGTGCGTTGCGAGCAAAACAGTTTGTCGCCGAGCTCGGCAATCGGTGTTGTACCAAGCACTTCTAACACTTTTCGGGTGAGTTCGCTGTGTCTGTCGGTTTTACCTGTCGATAGCCAAGGTTGCAGCAATTTATCCAACTGCTGACAACAAGCTTCAAAGTCGGCTTGAGCGAGCTTAATCAGCGACATTGCTTCGGCATTAGGGTTACCTAACAAATTCGCGAGATCGATAGGGTTAACACTGTCTAAGCTGGGGTGCGGGCAGTCTGGAATATTTAACGAGTACAGGGCGCCAACATGGAACTTGATACCCAAATGAATAAATGGCTTTGAGTGATCCAGTTCAATCGCTTTATGGTGTGGCAGCAGTAAATGGCTGCCAACCCCTTGATCGACTTGTTGCTCTATCGTGTAGTGATAAGGCTGCTCGCTTGGAGACAGAATCAAGTGTGCTGAAGGATCAGGGTTGAGCTTGGGAAATTGATGAGTTTCGGCGTCGGGCGTTTTCTCGATCAGCCAATAACAATCAATGTATTGAGCAACAACAGAGGATTTTGGAGACTGTAACCAATTGATCATTAGACCTTCTATTTCAGATGACTGTCACCTCCAACTATATGTGGATATCGTTGGAGGTGACAGTTTTTAAGAGCATCTATTATTAGAACTTAGTCTTGATGTTTGGTAATCCGCATCATGGCTGAGTTGTTTTCTTTAGCTAGCTAAAATCAAACTGCAAGATGCGATGTTTTGATGATAACCCAGCGCGTTTAATGGCCTTTTGTGCGCCAATATTGCTGCTTTCTGTGGAGCAAATAACGTCCAAACCTTGCTGGTTAGCGTGCTGCTTTAGAAAGTGAATAACACGCGTTGCTAAGCCTTTACCGCGTTCTTGTTGTGCGACAATCATACCTAAGTCGGCAAACTGTGTTTGATGCTCATCGAACTTACGGCACTCTCCAGTAGCGAGAATGTCGTCACTTTCCGAGTAGCCCCATAGCTCTTGACGGGCAATCAAATTACCGTAGTAACCGGTGAGCCACTCTTTTGGCGCGCCAATCGCTGATGAAGCAAACTCAACGAACTGCTCCAGTTGTTCTTCTGTCGCGAGGCTCATCTCTATCTTTTCAATGCGGTCTGAATCACAATCAGATCTGGCTTGAGAGTTTTGGCGGTACATCATCGCATTAACTTTAAATGACTCTGTGATGTCGACACACAGTGATAAATATTGTGGCTCAGCGGTGCTCACGAATGCGCCTTTCACCTTACCAATCACAGAGCTGTTGTTCTCTACGATTAAGGTGAACAAGCTTTCAATATGAGTGCTGGCTGTTGGTGCTAGGTAGAACTGAAGTAAGTAGCCTTCGCCATTCAATACGCAATAACCGACAAGATTACCGTTTTCGTAAAAACCAAAATGGTCAGACATTGGCACAAAGCCAAAATGCCACATGCCATCGAGTGGCGCTGTTGACTCAGCAAAGTAAGCCGTTTTAAGTTCGCTTAAGTCACTAAGTGTTGAGATTTTTTTGATGTCTAACATTGTTTGAATTCCTGCTGTCTTGATTCGGAAGAGGCGTGGTCGTCATCTTGTTCTCAGGTACGTCAATTGACGATGAGCTAATTGATTAGCTGAGCCACGTTTCAATAACAGCAATTGTAGGCGGCCGCTTGAGGCCGGTATTGAATAAAAACGACAGTTTTGAAAGGTGTGTGGGTGTTAACAGAAGAGCTGATGTTAATTGAAAGAGGGCAAGATATTTTGCCCTCTGCTGAACTTATTGATTGGGACGTTGAATCGGGCGCATTACTTTCCTGAGTCTTCAGCTTTGATGAGTTTTGTATCGACAGTTTCACTGTTTAACTCAGGTTCAACTAAGACCTTTATCACGCCCTTTTGTAGAATCAGGTTGTTGGGGTAGGTGATAATGTTGCCCGAACTGTGTCGAAGAATAACGTGGAACATGGTGATATCGATGATCACACCGCTGATGTCTTCGTCTTTCTCCGCGACTCTTACTCTGTCGCCAATGCGATAAGGGAAGACGAAAAATATTAGTACGCTGGCTGTGAGGTTACTTAGAATCGACCATTGCGCGAATAAAGCGACACCCAGCACCGCAAATATGGATGACAAGAACAGCGAAATATCACCAAAACCCAAGTTAAGAACAATCGTAAACACAGCGATGAAGAGTAGAAACAGAACGATATTGAAACACTTAATCACGAACTGCTTTCGCTTCAATTCGACGCGCTTATTTTCCGCTAATGTTTCTATCCAGTTTTTCCCCAAGCGTTTTATCACCCAATACACAGTGATAAGAAGTAAACCTAAACCCACTTGTTTAAGCCACATATTGGATTGCAAAAACTCAACCATTAAATAAACCTCAATTTTTTCAAAATAATGACCTCTGCCGCTATGACCACGAGCAGCCCAATGCAAAATAGTGGGAATGCTATTGGGTTATCTGTTCCGGGTATTCCTGCAATATTGACACCCAGCAAACCGGTGAAAAACCCAGCAGGGAGGAAAATACCCGCAATGATAGAAAATAGGTACGTATTTCTATTCATTTTTTCAGCTTGTTGCTGACTTAGGCTCGCTAAAAATACATTAATTTGTTCGATGTAAAACTCAACAGACTCATTAATTCTCAGGATGGTATCAAGGCTGTTCTTTATATGACTGTTGTGCTTACTCAATGGTGCAGGCAGGTCACTCATTAAGTCCTCAAAAACGTATTTCTGTGGCTTCAAATAGCGCCTTAGTCTAAGTAGCCTTGAATGCAGAGCGTTAATCGATCTTATGTCGATATTGGATGTAGATTCTAACTCGTCAATCAAGAGTTCGACGGGTACTAGGAAGGTTGAAATGCTGTGGTTGATTCCACGTATCATGCCCAGTAATACATCAGGTAATGATGTCGGGCCTTGGTTTTGTTTGAGATCGGATATCAGATTACTGACCGCTTTTGAAGGAACTTTGCGTGTCGATATTAAAGTGCCTTTGTACCATAAGATGCGTAGGCTAAGCATGTCGTCAGGGTTAGCACCTTCGTTTAGATTAATGCCTCGCAGAATCATCAAAAAACAGTCGTGGCCAAATTGTTCAAATCGAGGGCGGGTGTCATCAGTGAGTAATGAATCGATTATGGCATTTGGAACCGTATTACTGTGGAGCCATTCTCTCAAACCGTCAGCATCTCTTTGGCAGTGATACCAAGTTGATTGCTCGAATGAGGCTGGGCTGGTGGTGTGTTCATGTGCCACACCCTCAGAAAATTGCCAGCTTAAAATTATGAAAGCGTCCATTCATTTGTCCTTAATGATATGACGTAAACATTGATATTGCGGCGCCATTCAGGTGCCGTATTGAACTGAGCTTAATCGTGGTAAGTTCAATGAGCGATGTGAGTGAGATAAAGTCTAATAAGACAGGTTGGTCTTTGGAGCACGACGGACTGTTCCATTATTGTCTCTATTAAATGTAGCTCATTGTTTCGTCGTTATAAATTAACACTCTGGATCCATGTTAGCGACGAAAAAAAAAGAAAAGACCGAGGTCTTTTCTTTTTCGGGGAAGTTGAGGAGAGCTTGCTCAGGCAACTCGAGTTTTCCGATGATTTACATAAGCAAAAACACTACCGACACGAAGCAAAAATATCTTGGTTCTCTCGGTATTCTTTGGTTTGTACATCCATTAGGCCGAGTAAAGAGTCGAACAGGTTGTCTTGGGAGAAGCTCTGTTCTTTGCCTGTCTTTCTTAAGCAGGTTTGGTTTATCCCTTTCTGCTCGGCGAAACCATCAGACATCCACATGATCATAGGCACATGGGTTTGCTCTTTCGGTGCCAATGAATAAGGCATGCCGTGTAAGTAGATGCCATTTTCTCCCAATGATTCTCCGTGATCGGAAATGTACATCAGCGCGACATTGTACTTATCGGTGAGTTTCTCTAGCTTCTGAATAGCCTGTGATAGAAAGAAATCTGTGTACAAGATGGTGTTGTCGTAGGTGTTGACCACTTGCTCTTTGGTGCAGTTTTCGATATCAGAACGTGGGCAGTCTGGCATAAACTTCCTATGTTCTTCAGGGTAACGTTCATAGTAAGTTGGCCCGTGAGAACCGGAAATATGATAGAAAAGGATGTTATTTTCAGTTAGATCTTGTGTATCTTGTTCGAAGTTCTCTAGCATGGCTGTGTCATAGCACACATCTTTATTACACAGCGGGTCGCTGTCTTTGGCGACGAGAGTCATTTCTTTGATTCGATGTGCGACCGCCTTGTCTCCACCATCGTGCTCTCGCCAGATAGAATGAATGCCCGCGCGATTCATAATGTCGACCACGTTATCTTGGTTGTAGGCTTTGTCGCGATCGTAGTTGCTTCGGTTCATGTTAGAAAACATACATGGCACAGAAACCGCAGTGGCTGTTCCGCATGACTGGACATCAGAGAAAAAGATCGGGTTATAGGGTTTGGTATGAGCATTGGTTTCTTTCTCATAGCCATAATATTGGTAGTTATATACACGTGCAGTTTCACCAAGAACAAACACCAATAAGGTTGGTTTTTCAGCTTGTTTAGCTTCTGGTTTTAGCTGCGCATCTAAGCCGATTTCTTGGTAAGGAATCGGTTCTTTGATGTAAGTATTGTTGATGTATTTTGCGGTTGAAGCGACGTATTCGGTCGGAATGATCATCTTTTTAAGATGAGAGTTATTACGACCAATCGATGCGTAATCTTTGTAAAACAACCCTGCAATGATGGCAATGAGGATCAAAGAAGACAGCAGCCCTATCGACTTCCAAATCGCAAAATCTTTCCAAGATTCTCTTTCAAGGTTTGTAAACAAAAGAAGCAGTGACGGGACTCCACCCATCAAGACAAACCATAAAATAGAATAGCTGCTTAGGTAGCTAGCGGCTTCTCCGCTGTTGGTTTCGAAGACGTTTTCTATCATTCCATAGTCTACAAAAATGCCGTAGTTGAACATGCTGTAGCTGACTAAAGAAGAAGTAAGTAGTAACAAGATAAAAAAAGCTTTGGCGAATATAGGCCAGTTGAATACTTGAAAGATAAAGTTGAATGCGGCGAGAAAGAAAAATGGGATCGAGATGATAAACCCAATGCTTTCGGCTTGTGAGGCACTAAGAATATTGAACAGTTCGCGTGAGATAGGTAAGTTAATGACAAGCAGGTAATACACAGCCAGCACGAAAGGGAGTTTGTTTATCGACATATTTAAGCGTGGTAGATTCATTGTTTTTTTGATTCCTACGTCTCTTAGTTTTGTTTATTTCTCTTAGCCAAGTTAAATTCTGACTCTTCATCACTGAGTCTAGTCTCGCTATTGTGAAAGCTCTAATACGAGTTCATAAAGTAATTAAGTATTAGATTAAGAGTTTTTTGATTGTCATGAGAAAGGTTTAATGCTGAATTGAATGTTTGGAGATCGATATGAGAAAGAAGCTACTGCAAATTCACTTTACTGAGTGACCTTCATGACAAGGTAGAACAGCAAAGTGAATTTGAGTTATTTACTACAATGTGGTCGTTAGGAGCACATTAGAAGTTGTATGAACCACCGAAGCTAATGCTGCTGAATGCTAGTGTCTTATCGTTTTTGTACGTACCGTAGTCGTTTTCCACGCTTACTGCGTCTGCTTGCGAGATCAAGCGCAGCGTTAGGTGTTCGATTGGCGTGTATTCAACACCAACACCAAAGTGGAAACCCGTACCGCTATCATCATCGTAACTAGCGCTCTTGTTTGCGTTCAAGTCAACAGAACTTAAACCAGCCAAGACGAATGGGCGGATTGTGTTGTCGAATGTGTAACCAAGATTTGCCGATAAAGAAATAGATGTCGGAGACAGTTTTGTAGTCCCTTTTTTGTAGTCTGCGTAATCGTTGTAGCCCAGTTCAACACCTACGATGCGGTTGAATTGGTAGCCGCCATATAGGTTGTAGCCCATACCGTCTGAATCTAAACTGCCTTGACCATCGGTATCAGAATCTTGGTATATGCCAAGACCGCCACCAATGTAAGCACCGCCGTCAGTACCTGCTGCTAAAGCTGGAAGAGAAACTGCGCTGATTAAACCCAGTGCTAATGCTGATTTCGTTATCTTGTTCATCTTTGTTACTCACTCTGTCATGTCTTCAAATGTGATTGTCGGTCACTGTCGATTTTTAATCGTTGTTGGTTTTTGGCCTCTCGACCGTTGTTGACAATTATCCCTGAGTCTTTTGCTCATTACTGTATGGCTTTGTAAGTTGAATCGTTACATAGATAAAAAAATTCACTTTACTGAGTTACCTTTAAGGCAAGGTGGTACAGCAAAGTGAATGAGTATGTTTAGCTTATTCCATGTGGTTCAATCACATTAGAAGTCGTATGAACCACCGAAGCTAACACTATTGAACGCTAGTGTGTCGTTACTGTAAGTCTTGCCACCAATCGTATTATCTACACTTACCGCATCTGCTTGGGAAATAGCACGAAGTGTTAAGTGTTCGATCGGAGAGTATTCAACACCGACACCAAAGTGGAAGCCAGTACCACTGTCATCATCAAACCCTGAACCACTACTTGCATTTAAGTCTACGGAACTCAAACCTGCTAATACGAATGGGCGAATGGTGTTGTCGAATGTATAACCGAGATTTGCCGATACAGAGATAGACGTTGGCGAAAGATCTTCGTAGTTATTTTTGTAGTTTGCATAATCGTTGTAACCTAACTCTACGCCGACAATTCTATTGAATTGGTAGCCGCCGTATAAGTTGTAGCCCATGCCGCTAGAATCTAGGCTTGGAGCACTATCAGTGTCTGAGCCTTGATAAACACTAAGTCCGCCACCTACATATGCGCCACCATCGATACCTGCTGCAAAGGTTGGTAGTGAAACTAAACCGATTAATCCGAGTGCTAATGCTGATTTTTTCATGATGATACCTTGTTAATTCATCCTGTGATGCAAATCACGGTATCGCTGATTTTTGATTTATAAAACCCTCACAAATGAAACCTATCTTTTCATTGATAGTGCGATTGTATGTACTCCTAGAGTTTTCAAGCATTAACGGAGTTTTTGTTGGTTATATCGTTTATAAATAAAATTCATATATTGACAAATAGTTAAATTTGCTAAATAAAACGATGTTTTTTATGGTCTGGGTAGAATTGCATTTATCTAACCTATTGAAAAATAAGGCACAACCAATGAGATTAACATCGTATTGTAGTATTTATTGGTTAGGGTCAGAGAGTTGATTATAGTGATAACAAGGAGAGTTGGATGTTAAACAGAGCAAACACAGGTTTGGTGGTTGTGGACGTACAAGGCAAGCTCGCACGCCTTGTTGATGAGAGCGATATACTGATCTCTAACTGTGGAAAGTTGATTGAGGGTGCGCAAATTTTAGGTCTTCCTATTGTTAGCTTGGAACAAAACCCTGAGAAGCTAGGTGCTACGGTCGATGAACTTAATGACCTATTGAGTGATGCTAAGCCGATACCTAAATTTACTTTCAATGCGTGTGACGAACCTAAATTTGTTGAAGCTGTGCAAGCCAAGGATGTGAAAACTTGGCTGGTGTGTGGCATTGAGGCTCATATTTGTGTCTATCAAACCGCAATGGGGTTGTTGGAACTTGGGTACAAGGTTCAGGTAGTTGGCGACTGTGTTAGCTCGCGAACGGCACTCAACAAGAATCTGGCAATCCGCCGATTAACGGATGCTGGTATCCAAATCACAGGATTGGAAATGAGCTTATACGAGCTAGTGAAAGATTGTCGAGCACCAGAATTTAAGCCCATTCTGTCCTTGATTCGTTAGTCACCGAGAGGTTGTCTGTCGCCACCGCCGCGGTAGGAATCTAGCGCGACCTTCAAGCGACGCAGTTTGTCGCGCGATCGGTTCTTATGATTGACCGCGATTCCCATCGAAAGCACATCCACTAACGCCAACATTGCGTAGCGAGAAGCCGATGGTTTGTAGATGAAGTCGGTTTCCATATGTTTGATAGGTAACAAGATATCCGCAATCTTTGCCAACGGTGTGTCTTGTGGGGTAATCGCTATGATCTTAAGTCCATACTGCTTAGCTAGCTCTGCGGTTTCAGTGATCACTGGTGTAAAACCGGTCGCGGAAATCATCACCATCACGTCATTGGCATCGGCTGTGGCGGCAACCATGCGTGACATTAAGCCGTCGTTGTACGATACCACTGGGTAGCCCAATCGGAACAGTCGGTGTTGCAGTTCTTGTGAGGCGATAGTCGAGCCGCCACCCATGCCGATAGCAATGATCTGCCTGGCGTTATGCAGCCAGCTGACTGCGGTTTCAACGTCTTGCTCTTTGAACAAAGTGCGGTTGATGTCTAGGCTTTGCTTGATCGATTCGTAGATACCTTGATAACCCGTTTGGTCAACAGGTTCGAGGATAAAGCGCTGGCCAACGGTTAGTGTCTGAGCCAACTTAATCTTCATATCACGTACGTTATTGCAGCCGATCGCCTTAGCAAAGCGTGTGATGGTGGCTTCACTGACTTGAGCACCTTCAGCAAGTTCTGTGATACTGGCATTGGCAGCAAAATTAATGTCATCCATGATCAGCTTGGCGACTTTCTTTTCTGCATCACGAAGAACAGGAAAACGCTCTGTTATCTGTGAAATGATATCTACTTCTAAACTCAAGAATCCTGATCCTTTGTTGATGGGGCTAATCGTATTGCTTAGTTTTTAAGAACCTAGCTCATAAGAACTATTCCATTTAAAACTCAGCCATTTAGCACTAATCTATTTAAAACTAAGCCTTAGCCCCGTTAGTATATCTTATTGCTTCGTTGATTCTAGCTTATTGAAAAATCGACCTAGAAACAGGTTTCCACCCATTTGGTCACCTGATGTTCGTCATCGCTGATAGCAATGTAGCGCCATTTGTCGAAGGTTAAACACGGGTGTGAGGTCGAGAAAGCAATCATGTCGCCCACTTCAATTTCAGAAGAACCATCGGTTTCAACAAAGGTATGTTGATCCATCA
This sequence comes from Vibrio sp. QJM3NY_21, assembly GCF_057785975.1. Taxonomy (NCBI): domain Bacteria; kingdom Pseudomonadati; phylum Pseudomonadota; class Gammaproteobacteria; order Vibrionales; family Vibrionaceae; genus Vibrio; species Vibrio sp. QJM3NY_21. The sequence goes on along the minus strand of NZ_CM173514.1, from coordinate 1,779,870 downwards.
CGGCAGTAGAGGTTAAGCCTTTCACTGAGATAGCTTCGCCATTGCGATAGCCACGCTCAGCAATTGGTAAGCCTGCATCAAAGGCCACATCACGCTTGCCTAGCCCAACCACTAATTTGGTCGGCTCTGGACGAGAGATTACATACGCCCATACCTCAAGTGCCGATTCTAAATCACCACCCAATTCGCACGCGTAGCCTTGGTTTACTTGGGCGCGTTGCAACACCTTGCTTTGTGCGTCTAGGTAAATACCTGTGTCGTGAATGGCATAACAGCCCGGGCGGATGATCGCCAAGTAATCAGTTAGGTTCGCCAAGCATTCTGCCACCACATCATACCAAGCAGAACCTGCGCCAGTGATGATAGGTTGTCCTGCAATTAGGCCATCTGATGCAAGGCTTTCGACCGAAGTGAGCGCCTGATTTAAGAAGGTACGAATATCTTGTTCTGCATTGTCACCGTGAATCACACCTTCATACACCTCAATACCTGCCAGCGAAAGGGCTGGTGTGTCTTGGATGGTTTGAGCCAGTTCTAGAACTTCTTGCGGTGACCGACAACCACAACGACCACCCGGTACACCAAACTCGATCAGTACTTTTAGCGTCTGCTTTGTATTGGCGAAATATTGGTTAAGTTGCTGCACGTTTACTGATGAATCCACACAACAATAGAAATCGACATCAAACTCGCGAATAAGTTGTTCGATGATCGCCATGTTGGTTTTACCTACCAATTGGTTGGCCATGATGATTCGTTTCGCACCCGCCATTGCGGCAACTTCTGCCTGTGCAGGCGTTGCTACTGTTATGCCCCAAGCGCCATTTTCTAGCTGTTGGCGGAAAAAAGCAGGAGTCATGGAGGTTTTGCCGTGTGGCGACAATTTAACCTGGTGATGATCAGCGAAAGATTGCATCCAATTTAGGTTATTGGTCAATGCCGATTGTTTGATAACTGCAACCGGAAGTGAAACATCTTCATCAACCAGTCGATAAATACCGTTCTCAGATTGTGATATTGCTCTCCCTTTTTGGCCTTTTTCAGTCAAGACAAAACTATCGTTTTGATACTTTATAACATCTTTTTGTGCCGAGTTATGTTTCATTGCTGATTCCTAACATGATTTAAGTTGTTGTTATTTAATGTTTAAATATATCCACAATCTGTTTTGTGGTAGAAACTATCACACAAATTAAAATATTATGTGTGTTTTGTCACTGAAAATAATCGGCTGAATTTCTAATATAGCTCCATCAACACAGTGGATTGAGAGAGTGAAAAATGTTGTTCGATACGATAATCAAAAATGTAGAGGTGTTTGACGGCACCGGCGAACAATCGTTTTGTGCCGATGTAGCAATCCGAGATGGAAAAATAGCCGAAATTGGTCAAATCGATCACGAAGATTGTGGCCAGTTGGTTGAGGGAGCAGGCTTAGCATTGGCTCCTGGTTTTATCGATGTACACACACATGACGATACCAATGTAATTCGTTACCCAGACTGCCTGCCTAAGATCAGCCAAGGTGTCACAACCGTGATTGTTGGCAACTGCGGCATCAGCGCATCGCCAACGGTTTTGGCGGGCGATCCACCTGACCCAATGAATCTTTTGGGCGCGCAGGCTGATTTCAAATACCCAACCTTTACCGCGTATGCACAAGCGGTGGAGCAAGCGCAACCAGCGGTGAATGTAGCAGCCTTAGTTGGCCACACCACACTACGTAACCAAGTGATGGACGACCTGCAACGCACTGCAAGCGAAGATGAAATCGCAGCGATGCAAACCAACCTTGATTTGGCGATGGAGCAAGGCGCATTAGGTTTGAGCTCGGGTTTGGCTTACGCAAGCGCGAAACAAGCGAATGCCAACGAAGTAATGCAGTTAGCGAAAGTGCTTTCTAGTCACGGCGGCATCTATACCACGCATATGCGTACCGAATTTGAAGAGATCTTAAGCGCGATGGAAGAGGCGTTTGAGACAGGACAATACGCGAAAGTGCCTGTTGTTATTTCACACCTTAAATGTGCAGGTGCGGGCAACTGGGGCAGAACTGTTGAAGTTCTTGATTTGATGGACAAGGTTTCTGAGCACCAAGATGTGTCTTGCGACTGCTACCCATACTCAGCGAGCTCTTCGACATTAGATTTGAAACAAGTGACCGACGATTTCGACATCTTCATCACTTGGTCTGAAGCAAAACCAGAACACGCAGGCAAAACGCTGAAGCAGATTGCTGATGAAATGAATCTACCCCTGATGGACGCAGCTAAAGCGCTTCAACCAGCGGGCGCGGTTTATCACTGCATGGATGAGAACGACGTAAAGCGCGTATTGAAGTACAAACTGACCATGGTGGGTTCAGACGGTTTACCTAATGACCCGCATCCACACCCAAGATTGTGGGGCTCTTTCCCGAAAGTACTAGGTCACTATTGCCGAGATGAAAAACTGTTCTCGTTGCCAGAAGCGATTCACAAGATGACCGGAATGTCGGCTCAGCGTTACAACTTAGCCGGCCGAGGCGAAGTTCGCTGTGGTGCTTTTGCCGATTTAGTTTTATTTGATCCAAAGAATATTAAAGACACAGCAACATTTGAAAATCCTATTTCAGTTGCACAAGGAATAGAAAGTGTATTTGTAAATGGTGAGTTAACTTACCAGCAAGGAAAAGTAAGAAATAATCGTTCAGGCGTTTTTATTTACCGAAACTAGAATTTAAATTATTTATTAAATTCAGGTGGCTATAAAAACGGCGAATTAATTTAAATATATTGGAATAGAAATTGTTTTATCTGGAAAGCCAATATTATCTATAAATAAGTGGAGTTAAAAAATGACTATTAAACGTTACGGTGTTGAAGGCGGTACAGGTACAGGCGGACAACATTTACCATTTGCACGTGCAACTGAAGCAGGTGGTTTCCTATACGTTTCTGGCCAGACACCGATGACAGATGGTGAAGTGGTTGAGGGTGGTATTGTTGACCAGTCTCGCCTAGCGATCCAAAACTGTGTCGATATCATGACTGAAGCGGGCTACGGCCTAGAAGACGTAATGCACGTAAAGGTTGTGCTAACGGATTCTCGTTACTTCCAATCTTTTAATAAGGTATTCAAAGAGTTCTTCGGTGCTAACCCACCGGCTCGTATCTGTATGGTTTGCGACTTAGTTGTAGACGTGAAGGTTGAAGTAGATGTGACTTGCTACCGCGCCGATCGCGGATAGTAATAACCTAATCACAATTACCTACTTAGAGAGTATTAGGGGTTAGTCATCCCTGTTATTATCCTTTAATACTCTCACCCTACATTTATAAAAATTACTTTAATTAAAAAAGATAAAATCAATAAAGTAATTATATGAAATATAAAATGAATGAATCATAAATAAAGTTCAAGAATGAACTCAATATTTCACTGAGAGGTGTCAAATGAACAGCACACTTTTTCTTACAGGCTTCGGCGTGTACGTATTATTTTTAATTTGGTTAGGCTGGTTTGTCTCGCGTAACCAAAAATCTGGCGAAGATTTCTTATTAGGTGGCCGTGGCCTACCTATGTTCTTAGTACTTGGTACAACAGTAGCGACGATGGTTGGTACGGGTTCTAGTATGGGTGCGGTTGGCTTCGGCTACGCAAATGGCTGGGCAGGTGCTCTGTACGGTATTGGTGGTGCGATAGGCATCCTATTACTTGCACTTTGGTTTGCTCCGGTTCGTAAATTGAACTTCATGACCATGAGTGAAGAGCTGGCTTACTATGTTGGCGCTAACCGCATCGTGAAAAACGTTGTAGGTGTACTGATCTTTGTCGCTTCAATTGGTTGGTTAGGCGCGCACATTCTAGGTGGCGGCATGTACTTAGCGTGGATTGCGGACATCGATCTTAACCTAGCGAAAATCATTATTGCCGCGGCATTCACTATTTATGTGGTGATCGGTGGTTACACTGCGGTTGTGTGGACCGATACCATTCAAGCTATCATCCTTTTTGCAGGCTTCATCTTGATGGCTGTCATGTCAGTCGATTACATCGGCGGCATGGATAACCTTTACGCTGCCATGGAGCCTGCTGCTACGAGCTTTTTAGCAATCGATAAACTGGGTCTTCTGCCTGCTGTGTCTCTGGCTGTGGTTATTGGTGTTGGTGTACTAGCGACGCCTTCATTCCGTCAACGTATCTACTCGGGTAAAGACGTATCAACCGTTCGCCGCTCATTTGTTGCATCGGGTGTGTTGTACCTTTTCTTCTCAATCATCCCTGCAATCATTGGTATGGCAGCACATGCCATTGACCCATCATTGGATAATCCGAACTACTCGTTCCCTTATGTTGCAGCAACGGTTCTTCCGGTTGGTGTTGGCATGATTGTTCTTATCGCGGGTCTTTCTGCAACCATGTCGAGCGCAAGTTCAGATGCGATAGCTGGTGTGTCTATCCTACTTCGTGATGTTTACGTGATGTTTACTGGTCGCGTACCAAACAAAGAGTCAATGGTGAACTACTCTCGCTTGGCACTGATTGTGGTGATTGGTTTTGCACTGTTGTTCGCACTGACGTCAAACGACATCATTGGCTACATCACGAAAATGATTTCAACCGTAATGTCGGGCATGTTTGTGTGCGGTATGTTGGGTCGATTCTGGAAGCGTTACAACTGGCAGGGTGCGCTTGCTACGCTAGCGGGTGCATCTGTGGCTTCATTTGTTGTAATGCTAAATGCAGACTACACGGCTTTCTGGGGCAACCCTGTGATTCCTTCTTGTCTAGTGGCTCTAACGGCTGGTGTGCTGGTAAGTCTATGTACTCCGGCTAATCAAGTAACACCAGAAATGGCGAAAGCAATTCTTGATGACGAGCGTGCTCTGATGGAAATGGAATTGTCAGACTCAGGTGTGCTTGAAGAAGAAGCGTCTTCTCAACGTCCTGCAAATCAAACAAGCTAATCTAAAACGCTCCACAGCTAGTTAGTACAACAGATTCAGTACAACAAGTTGTGGAGTGGTTTAGCTAGCTCAGGCTCTACTTCTCGGTAGGGCCTTCTTCCCCATTTATCTCTCTATTTTAGGATCTGCTATGCCTGCATCTTCTAACTTCAATATTGCTTTTTTTGGCGAGTGCATGGTCGAAATCAGCGGCTCTCCATTAACCAAAAAATTCGGCGGTGACACGCTCAATACCGCGCTTTACCTTTCTCGCTTAACCCAACATCAAAACCTTTCTGTGCACTACGCGACAGGTCTTGGTTGCGATGAACTGTCTCAAAATATGATTGATAGCTGGCAGCTAGAGGGTATTCAAACCAATTTCGTTGAACGCATTGCGAACAAGCTTCCTGGACTCTACATGGTCGAAACCGACGAGACAGGCGAGCGACACTTTCACTACTGGCGCAACGATGCGGCAGTAAAGTTCTACTTTCAAATCGATAACTTAAACAAGCAAGCCGATGACTTGAATAAGCTTGAAATCGCTCTGACAGAGAAGCAAGTCGACGCGATCTACATCAGCGGTATCAGCATCGCGATCTTGGATGATGCCTCTCGTAAACGCCTATTCAAAGCCATTAGCGTGTTCTCAAACCAAGGCGGCAAGGTGATTTTTGATAATAACTATCGCCCGCAACTTTGGAGCACTGAACAAGCTCAACATTGGTACGCCAAGTTACTGCCATTGGTAGACATCGCCTTGATTACCGAAGACGACGATCTGCTTGTCTGGGGGAACTCAGAGAGCGTTCAACAACGCTGCCTTCGTTTGGGTTGCCAAGAGATCGTCATCAAACGTGGCTGCGAGCCATGCAAGATTGTTCAAGTTGAACAGGGCAACATTATTGAGAATTATGTCTCAGCAACTCGTGTTTCTAACGTGGTTGATACCTGTGCTGCGGGCGACTCATTCGCTGCGGGTTATTTAGCTGCGCGTCTTACTGGCGAGAGCGCCACCGACGCAGCCGAACTTGGCCATCAACTGGCTTCCATCGTTATTCAATACTCTGGCGCAATCATCCCCGTGAGCGTTATGAGCCAACTGATTAAAAAATAAAATAAAAAGCGGAATTATTATGTCTCAAGAAATGATCAACAAACTTAAGCAATTTAAAGTTATCCCTGTTATCCAAATCAACAAGGTTGAACACGCGATTCCATTGGCAAAAGTGTTGGTAGAAAACGGCCTACCAGTTGCTGAAGTAACATTCCGTACTGAAGCGGCAGCAGATGCGATTCGTGCGATGCGCGATGCGTACCCAGAGATGTGTATCGGTGCCGGCACAGTATTAACGCCAGCCCAGATCGACCTTGCGAAAGAGTCGGGCAGCGAATTCATCGTAGCTCCGGGCCTGAACCCAAATACCGTAAAACGTTGCCAAGAAATCGGCATGCCAATCGTTCCGGGCGTAAACAACCCAAGCCAAGTAGAGCAAGCGCTGGAACTTGGCCTTAACTTCTTGAAGTTCTTCCCTGCAGAAGCGTCTGGCGGCATCAACATGGTGAAATCTCTGTTAGCGCCATACGTTGATGTGTCTTTGATGCCAACGGGCGGTATCGGTAAACACAACGTCAATGACTACCTAGCCGTCGATCGCGTGGTGTGCTGTGGTGGTACTTGGATGGTGTCGCCAAAGATGATCGAGAACGAGCAATGGGATGAGATTGCAGTATTGGTTCGTGAAGCGGTCGCTCTTGTTAACGAGCAATAAGCTTGTGCGCTCATTCGTTTTTTAACAGGCGACAAGCTTTCGAATCAGAGATAACGAGCAACAGCAGTGGCTGATGGTTCTGTTTTGTGAATCGCCTCCGATAAACAAAATAGAACCGTATTTATATAGGAAAACTAATAATGAAAAAAACTATATTATCCCTTTTGATTTCAGGTTCAGTAGTGTCCCCAATGGCGTTAGCAATGGCTCCAAATACCGATCTAAATTTAATGCCGTATCCACAAACGGTCGAGCTGCAAGCTGGACAAGTTAAGGTCGACGGTAACTTCAAGGTTTACATCAAAGGCTTTAATTCTGATCGTGTTGAATACACGGCGAAACGCTTTATTGATCGCCTTGAGCGTCAGACGGGTGTTCCGATTCTAAATTGGCAGGTGGATAGTGCAGACGAAGCGAACCTGATCATAGATATCGACGCAGCGCCAAAGTCTGAAGTACAAAACATCGACTCCGTAGAGTCCTACAAAATTACCACTCAGGGTGACCAAATCACGCTGAGCTCTCCAAGCCCATACGGCACTATTCACGGCATCGAAACCCTTTTACAACTCGTCGAAACTACAGCAACTGGCTACCATATTCCTGCTGTTACGATTGTCGATGAGCCTCGTTTCCGCTGGCGTGGTGTTTCTTACGACACGTCACGTCACTTTATTGAATTCGATGTGCTGATTCGTCAGTTAGACGCGATGGCTTCTGCGAAGATGAACGTGTTCCATTGGCACTTCTGGGACGATCAAGGCATTCGCATTCAAACCGAATCATGGCCGCGTCTGTGGTCTGAAACCGCTGATGGTAATTACTACACCAAAGACCAAGTTCGTTACTTAGTGGAATACGCCCGTAACCTCGGTATTCGTGTGATTCCAGAGGTGTCTCTTCCGGGTCACTCTTCTGCGGTTGCTCATGCATACCCGCGTTTGATGTCTGGCGGTGAAGGGCAAAACTATGAGCAAGAAAGAGGCTGGGGCGTGTTTGAACCGCTCATGGATCCACTGAACCCAGAAGTCTATGAGATGCTAGGTGATGTGTTTGACGAAGTGACCGAGCTGTTCCCTGATGAGTACTTCCACATTGGCGGCGATGAGCCGAATTATGCGCAGTGGAAAAACAGCGAAAAGCATCAACAGTTTATTGAAGAGAACAATATCGATGGCGAGCGTGGTCTGCAGTCTTACCTCAATGTAAAAGTCGAGAAGATGCTCGAAGAGCGCGGTAAGAAGATGACCGGTTGGGATGAAATTTGGCATAAAGATCTGCCGACTTCAATCGTGATTCAAAGCTGGCAAGGGCACGACAGCATTGGTCGTGCGGCGAAAGAGGGCTACCCAGGTATTCTTTCTACGGGTTATTACCTAGATCAACCTCAGCCGACTAGCTACCACTATCGCAATGACCCAATGCCAAGTGGCATCACTGTTGACGATAAGCTGTACAGCGGCGAAAAATTCGTGACGTACGAATGGCAGAAGCCTCGTTCAAAAGGCGGCCCACGAAAGGGAACACTGACTATCATTGAAGCGAAAGACGGTACTTTCCGTGCCTTCAGTGATTATAACGGTAAGTCTCGCGAAGAGATCTTTATCCTTGATTATGTGCCGGGCAAAACCTTTGTTGGTCACTTCGATAACTTCATGTCGTACACCGAGTTCAACCTAAACCTAAATCCAAAGGGTTTTGCAGAAGGCAGTTACCAGTTGGTCGGTAATGTGCGCTGGCCAACCACTGGTGAAGTGATTGCGAGCAGTGATGTTGAAGGCAGCGTGATTCCTGAACCGAATGGTGGTTACCCAGCAGAATTAACGGATAAAGAAAAAGAGCTTATCTTGGGCGGCGAGATCACCATGTGGTTAGAAAACAAAGACAGCTACACCGTTGAAAACTACCTATGGCCACGCAGCTATGCAATTGCAGAACGTTTCTGGTCTGATGCGGAATTGACGGACGAACGCAGCATGTACAAGCGTATGAAAGCGATGGATACATGGTCTGAAGTGTCTGTTGGACTTCGTCATCATGCGGACGCTGACATGCTGTTAAAACGCATTGCAAAAGGGCAGGATATCCACGACCTGCGCGTGCTTGCGAAGTACGCCGAGCCAGCACAATACTATGCGCGCAACTGGGAGAAGTGGAACTCAACTGAACCTAAGGGTACTTTATACAGCCAGTACGAGCGTCTAAATCGCTTTGTTGATGCGCTACCAGTGGAAAGCTACGCCGTGTATGAGATGCAAGATTTGGTCAACGACGTTGCGACGGGTAATCAACAAGCGCTTGAGAAACTTGCTGAGCATTATCAACAAGCAAAAGCGGCTGCACTCGCCGCTGAGACTGTCTTCGCAGGTAATGTGTCTTCGGTAGAGACTGTGGTTGTCGCAGAGAAAACGGCGGAAGTCGCAGACTTGGCGTTAACCTTGATTGCTAAAGCACAAGCGGGTGAAAAAATTCGAGCATCAGATGCGAACGCCTACCAAGTGATATTGTCTGATTCAGCGAAGATCTATGATGAATCGATCATCGCGATTGTTCGCCCGACAGAGCTACTGTTGAAGCAGTTAGCTGAGTAAGCCGTTAACGGATTAGCGAATAAGTCACACGCCAACAAGTGAATCAAAACCGCTCTTTTGGGGCGGTTTTTTAGTTTTAGTTTTTCAATAGTGTGTGAACTCTAAACTCTATGTAAGCGGCTACTTACAATCACCATCACTATCACTATTCTGTAGCGTTAACGTGAATGTCATGCCTTGATCTGGGTTGTTCTTCGCTATCAAGGTGCCTTGCATATCCCGCACATTGTTTGCTGTGATAGCTAAGCCGAGACCTAAACCTTCGCCCATCTTTTTGTTGGTATGAAAGGGTTCGAAAATGGTTTCGAGTTGATCTTCTGACACACCGCAGCCATTATCTTGCACCTTGATGACCACACGTTGCTGATCGGTATGTGCGCTGACAACAATGGTCGCGGGTGTTTGATTTTGAGTTGCATCTACCGCGTTTCTGATTAGGTTGCCAAGCACTTGACGAAGTCGTGCCTCTTCTCCCATCACCATCGAAATATTAGAGGCGACACGCACGCGAATATTGACGTTATCTAATTCGGCTTGGTGAATTCGTAGGGTTTCTTGTAGTGCTTCGGTGAGTGAAACTGGATAGGGCTTCTCAAGTCTTTTAAAGGCGAACGACTTCAATTGACTGGTCATGTTTGCCATTCTGTCAATGAGGCTCATGACTAAGTCCATGTTCGCTTTTAACATCTTGGTTTCGCCTCTTTCCATCAGCAATTGATTACTTGAAAGCAGGGTTTTTAGACCAGTAAGCGGTTGATTCAGCTCATGAGTGATCGCACTCGACATCCGCCCTAATGCGGCAAGTTTGCTTGATTCCACCAATTCTTGCTGCGCATCTTTGAGGTCTTGTGTTCGCTCTTCTACTCGAAGTTGCAGTGTTTTATTGGCGTTTTGTACCGCAATTTCTGCTTTCTTACGCTTACTGATATCAATCACTGTACATAGGTAATAAGGCGTTGAATGCCAAGGGAATGAGCTAATAGAAAATAGCACTGGGAAGTAGCTGCCATCACTGCGCCTTGCCATGGTTTCGACACTGGTGATCTCGGCCAGTTCTTGGTGTTGTTCCAAGTTCTTGAGTAGCTGCAATGTGGTCGAATTCGGATTACCTGCCTCAAATAATTGCCACGCCTTGATATTGCTGATCATTGAATCAGATAGAGAAAAGTAGTTCTTCGCCATCAGGTTGATGTCGTGGATGCGACCGTGTTCATCGATCAGTATTAACCCAACATGGGTTTTATTGATCATTCCAGACAGTCGTTTTTCCGACTCTTCGATGAGCTTTTGGATTCGCAGATTACTGAGTTTTTTCTGATGCCTTTGATAAAGAATAACCAGCAACAGCAGAATGAAAAGACAACCTACTGCGACGCTCCAACTTATCCAACTTGTGGTTTGGTTGAGGCTGGTTAACGGCGTTAGGTAGGTTAAGCGCCAATTCAGGTCGTCTAACTTTATGGATTGAATAAGGTAATCTTTATCTTTCAGTCGCCATACTCGAATGTGGGTTTGGTCATATAGCTCACGCTTTGTAGCGAGCGGTTGTGAAGTAAAATTTTCATTGAACCAATCTGCATTTAATCGGTGATCACTCGATAGAAAAAACTGATCGCGAGGGTTTTGAAACAAGATGGCTTCACCATCGGCAAACCATTGGTCGATCAGTAATGATAAATCAATTTGTACTGCAACAATGCCTACCACATCGGATGCTCGATAAACGGGTGCAGCAATAAAATAATCGGGTGTGACGCCTTTATTTTTGGTTACTAGGGAGATCGCACCGCCTTGCTGGTGGATCTTGGACACAATAGTGCTGGCGCTTTTTTTACTGAGTTTGTTCCTTTCTACGCTAGAAACAAGCAAATCACCGTTTGCGGAAAGTAGATACCATCCTTTGGTGTTAGCCGCTTTGTCTAACTGAATCAGCTGTTTTTTAATGTGTTTTTGGAGGCGAATGTCACCATCAATAAAACGCACGCTGGTTTCATCGTTCGTCACGAGATAAGGCAAATAGTAAAAACGTTTGAGCGTGCGTCTTGCTTCGGCAATGTATCCAAGGAAGCGCTGTTCTGCGTAACGCTGAGCTTGTTCTAGCTTCCATTGGCTTATGCCACTTTTGGTGGTTACCTGAACTAAACCAATCAATAAACAGGCAAACAGGAACAACCAATATCGATTTTTGTTAACCATTCTTGATTAAATCCTTTTTAAATTATTGAGTTGAAAAGCTGCGTTTTATTACCACATGGAAGGTTGAATCTGGAATAAATTGAAGCTAGCAAACATTATAAAACTGTTAAAGGAGTGTTATTCAAAGTGGGAGCTAGCTCCTTTTAGTCTGCGGCTTTTTTACATACCGTAGTCGATATTATTTAGGTGTAAGCGATGGGAAGAGATCATGCAACGTATTGCTTTGATTGAAGATGACGCAATTGTGCGTCAAGCAACCAGCCAATGGTTGCAGTTGGCAGGCTTCGATGTCACCGCATTTGAGATTGGACAAGACGCGTTAGATGCGGTCGTGGAAGGTGATTTTCAGACCATCATTAGCGATGTGCGCTTACCTGATATTGATGGTGTTGAACTGTTAAGTCGCTTTAAAGATTTGGTGCCAGAAGTACCTGTTATCTTGATCACCGGACATGGTGATGTCGATATGGCCGTTAAGGCATTACAGCAAGGCGCGTATGATTTTATAGAAAAGCCGTTCGATCCAGAGCGTTTGTCTCAAACGGTATCGGAAGCGGTAGATAAACATCAAAGTGGTCAAGATAGGATAAATCGTCAAAGCTATTTGGATAACCTGAAGGGCATTGAACAAGTTCTGATTGGCCGCAGCAGAGTGATGTGTGCATTACGAGAACAAATACAAAAAGTCGCTTCAATTGATACCAACGTGATCATTTATGGTGAAACTGGCTGTGGGAAAGAGCTCGTTGCCTCTTGTTTACATAAATTTAGTCAGCGTAAACCTCATCCTTTTGTGCCACTAAACTGTGGTGCGATTCCAGAGAATCTATTTGAAAGCGAGCTGTTTGGTCATGAAGCCGGGGCATTTACTGGTGCTGCTAAACGACGCATTGGTAAGCTTGAATTTGCCGACAAAGGTACGGTCTTTCTTGACGAAATAGAAAGTATGCCGTTGTCGATGCAAGTCAAAGTGCTACGTACTTTACAAGACAATGTTGTTGAGCGTGTCGGTGGTAATCAACAGCAACATGTTGATTTAAGAATAGTTTCAGCTTCGAAATGCGACCTTTTAAATCATCCGGACTTTCGCCAAGATCTTTTCTATCGTTTGAACGTTGCTCAACTGCATTTACCTCCCCTTAGTGAACGAGAAGACGATGCTCTTATCCTTTTTGAAAACTTCACTCAAGAAGCGAACAGCGAAACCCGAGCGGCCAGTGAAGCCGATCGCTATGCCTTGTTGTCGTATGCATGGCCGGGCAATGTGCGTGAACTGCGTAATGTTGCGATTCGTTTTGCGCTGGATGAAAGCCTGACTGTTGGGGATATTTTGGCGTGTCGTCCTAATTCTGTCACAGAGTCCACAACGGCAGGCATCCCGTTGGCGGTTCAAGTGCAGAGCTTTGAACGGAAAGTGATTCATGATGCGCTAGTGCGGTATCAGGGACGCATCAATGACGTGATGCAAGACTTGGATTTACCTCGTCGAACATTGAACCAAAAGATGGTGCGTTATGGGTTGAATCGAAGTGACTACGTCGATTCTCAATGATCGGTTTGACAGTCGTGTTTATTGGATATTGATGAGCAATAAATGGCTCATCGTATATTTATCACTTTATAAACATTGATCACACAAATATAACATGATGTGACCTGACCACCTTTAAGGGGATGTTAACTGCGGCTTTGGATAAGCAAAAAATAGCTTACTCATTAGTAGTGAAATAAGCAGAAAATGGCTTACTTTAGGTGGCTTTTAAAATAAATTATAATAAAAACAGTAGTTTAAAAATTGGCATTGTGCTTGCTATCTAGTGATTATTGTTAATAAAAATATAACGTGAATAACCCTACATGGAGAGTAACAATGAAATACAACAAGCTAGTTAAAACTTTAGCGATAGCAATGGCTTCTCTTGGCTTTATCAGTAATGCGTCAGCTGAAGAAGATCGCAGCTATATTTTAGCGACGGCCTCAACGGGTGGTACTTACTATCCGGTAGGTGTGGCCTTAGCGACATTGAGTAAAGTTAAGCTTGCGCCTAAGCAGCACTTTTCTTTAGCGGCTATCAGCTCTGCGGGCTCGGGTGAGAACGTAAAGTTGTTGAACGAGAACGAAGCTCAGTTCGCTATTCTACAAGGTTTGTATGGTGCTTGGGCTTGGCAGGGTTTAGGGCCATATGAGAAATCTGGCAGACAAACTCAACTGCGTTCAGTTTCCATGTTATGGCAAAACGTAGAACACTTTATTGTGCGTTCAGATCTAGCAAAAACAGGTACGGTAAGCGATCTAGAGAACCTAAACGGTAAGAAATTCTCTATCGGTAAGAAGAACTCTGGGACTGAAAACTCAGGTCGTCAAATCATGCAAGGCTTATCCGTGGACCCAGAACAATTTAAACTCGCCTTTATGGGTTACGGTGGCAGTGCGAGCGCATTACAAAATGGCACAATTGATGGTATGAACACGCCTGCTGGTGTTCCTGTTGGTGCGGTGACGCAAGCCTTTGCAGCACTGGGTGAAGATATTCAAATCTTGTCGTTTACCGATGCACAAATCAAACAAGCGAATGGTGATTACAATATTTGGACCAAGTATGAGATCCCAGCAAACACTTATCCAGGTGTCGATAAACCAATTACTACGATTGCCCAACCTAACTTCCTAGCGGTTCGTGAAGACATTTCTGAAGAAGATGTGTATCAACTGACCAAAGCTATCTATGAAAACCTACCTTTCCTACAAGGTATCCACAAAGCAACCAAAGCAATGGCACTTGAGAAAGGGATCGCAGGCCTTCCTGTTCCGCTTCACCCAGGTGCTGCTCGTTACTATAAAGAAGTGGGCATAGAAATCCCTTCTGAGTTGATCGTCGACTAACCCTTTGTCTTCGATTAGCCATTTATCTTTAACTCGCTATTTGGCGTGAACTGAATATTCGCGTTAATTAATTGCTTGGTGCGTTTTCATCTGTTTCGGATACTTTGTCTGATTTGACCGTCTCCGTCTTGTTCGATTATTTGAAGTGAAAACGCACCACCTTACTTTATGGATTTTCTCTGCGCGTTTGGCTGTGGAGAGCTGGAGTTTTCTATGAGCGATTCGCTGCAGCAGGAACTGAAAAAATTCGAATTGCCTACCCGAACAGATTTCCCTTGGGTAGGCAAAGCAATAACGACAATGGGAGTGATACTCTCCCTCCTACATATTTGGTTTAATACCTTATCTACCTTGCCAGAGCTTTGGGTTTCGGCGACGCATTTCGCTGGTTTCGCAATCATTTGCGCACTTTGGTATCCCGCCCATGTATCGCTTAAAAAAAGCAAAATAGCATTAGCTATCGATATTGGGATTGCCTTGGCTGCTTTAGCTTGCCTTATCTATATTCCCTTTGCCGAAGATGCGTTGTATGACCGAGGCGTAAAATTTATCGCCAGTGATTGGTTTTTCTCTATCTTGGCGATTGCCATCGTCATTGAGCTGATTAGACGCACTATGGGCTGGTTCATTCCAGTGCTTATCTTAGTGTGTTTAAGCTATGTAGTGCTTTGGGGACAATGGACCAGCGGTATTTTTCATTTTCCGGGTTTAAGCCTTGAGACGTTACTTTATCGAAGCTTTTATTCATCAGAAGGGATGTTTGGTTCGATCTCAAGAATCAGTTGGACCTTCGTGTTCATGTTCATCCTATTTGGCGCATTTTTAGTTCGATCTGGTGTCGGCGACTACATTATTGATGTATCCCGTGCCGCGGCGGGCAAAGTGATTGGTGGCCCTGGTTTCATTGCCGTTATTGGCTCCGGCTTGATGGGCTCTGTCTCTGGGTCGAGCGTAGCAAACACAGTATCGACGGGCGTGATCAGTATTCCCTTGATGCAAAAGGCAGGTTTCCCTTCGCGTTTCGCGGCAGGTGTTGAAGCGGCTGCATCTACTGGCGGGCAGCTGATGCCACCTGTGATGGGTGCGGGCGCGTTCATCATGGCCTCTTACACGCAGATCCCTTATGTCGATATTATTGCGGTTTCCTTTGTTCCTGCGCTTATCTACTTTTTGTCTGTGGCCTTTTTCGTACGTATTGAAGCGAAGCGTAGTGGTGTACAAAAGGTGACCTCTGGCTGTGAACCTTTGTTAAAGGTATTGCTGTCGGGTTGGCACAACCTGATCCCATTGGCCGTGTTAGTGACTTTGCTCGTTCAAGGCTTTACGCCGACTTACGCTGCGGGTATTTCGATTCTTTCTGTGGTGGTGGCATCATGGTTCTCTAAAAATCACAAAATGGGACCGAAAGCGATCATTGAAGCTTTGTCTCAAGGCGCAAAAAACATGGCGACAACGGCTGTGTTATTAGTTGGTATTGGTCTAGTTGTTAATGTCATTAGCACTACGGGAATTGGTAACACCTTCTCTTTGATGATCAACAGCTGGGCGAATGGCGAGTTACTGGTGATGATTGCGTTGATCGCACTGGCGTCTTTGATTCTGGGTATGGGGTTACCAGTAACGGCGGCTTATATTGTGTTGGGAACATTGTCTGCTCCTGCCTTGTATAAATTGATTGCTGAAAGTCAGTTGCTCGACTTGTTGGTGTCAGGGCAGCTTCCTGAGCAAGCTAAAGCCATCTTTATGTTGGCTGCGCCAGATAAGCTTGATCTATTGAACGCACCGATGGCGTTGGAAACGGCGAAAGAGATGATTGCGTTGGTTCCTGCTGATTTTGTGGAAACTCTGCTTGAACAGAGCCTTGGCTTAGAAGCAATCAGTCTCGCACTGCTTTCGGCTCACTTAATTATTTTCTGGTTATCGCAAGACAGCAACGTGACTCCGCCTGTTTGTTTAACTGCATTTGCGGCTGCAACCATTGCTAAAACACCCCCGATGAGAACAGGCTTAATGGCATGGAAGATCGCCAAAGGCTTGTATTTAGTACCATTGTTGATTGCCTACACTAACTTGGTAAGTTGGGATGTGACCTCCGTTTTAGTCACGGGTGGCTTTGCTGTTATTGGTACTTACGCGTTTATCGCGGCGATTGAAGGTTATCTAGAGAGCGAAGTTAATATTATGACTCGAGTAGTGTTGGTTGCGATAGGTATAGCTCTAGTATGGCCTGATGTTTCAGTCGTGATCCGTTTGGTATGTGTTGCCATTTTTGTTGGCATCTTTATCTACAGCGGTCGTAAATACGATGCTAATCAAGTGAAAAAGGAATCAGAAAGTGAGGAAAAAAAGTCACCTCAAACCGGGTCTAACACTGTCGCGTCTTCCCTATAATTAAAGGATTGAATGTAGGAATATTATGAACTCAACATACGACTATATTATTGTTGGTGGTGGCATTGTTGGCGTGTCTACTGCATGGCAATTACAACAAGCTCACCCTGATAAAAGTATCCTTTTAGTCGAGAAGGAACATGGCTTTGCGCAGCACCAAACTGGCCATAACAGTGGTGTGATTCATGCTGGCGTTTACTACGCTCCGGGCAGTTTAAAGGCCGATTTTTGTAAGCGTGGCGTAGAGCGCACCATCGCCTTTTGCAGCCAACACGATATTCCTGTCGAAAACTGCGGTAAGTTGTTGGTCGCGACCAATGAGCAGGAAGTGGAGCGCATGAACGCGCTCTATCAGCGTTGTCATGATAACGACATTGATGTCGATTTGTTGGACCAAGCGCAACTGAAACTTGCCGAGCCTAACATCACGGGCTTGGGCGCGATTTATGTCAAAACCACCAGTATCGTCGACTACAAAAAAGTCACCGAAGTGATGGCTCAAGAGTTTGTTGAAGCGGGTGGCAAGCTCAGTCTAGGCACTGAAGTGATTCTAGCCGATGAGCAAGAAGATGAAGTGCAGTTAACGTGCAAAGTAGATGGTCAAACTCTACAACTGAACAGCCGATTCTTGATCACGTGCTCTGGTTTGATGGCCGACAGAATGACCAGCATGCTTGGCATTGAAACTGACTTCCAAATCGTCCCTTATCGCGGTGAATATTATCAGTTGGATGCTAAACACAACCAAGTGGTGAATCATCTTATCTACCCGATCCCTGACCCAGAACTGCCTTTCTTGGGCGTGCATTTAACACGTATGATCGATGGTTCGGTGACGGTAGGGCCAAATGCAGTTCAAGGCTGGAAGCGAGAAGGTTATGGCAAGCTTAACTTTAGTTTCAAGGATACTTGGCAGATGCTGAGCTTTGCGGGCTTTTGGAAGGTGACTGCGAATAATCTGAAAACCGGTTTGGTCGAGTTTAAGAACTCGTGGTGGAAACCGGGCTATCTAAAGCTAGTGAATAAATATTGCCCGAGTATTACGGTGTCAGATTTCAAACCTTACCCAGCAGGCATTCGTGCCCAAGCGGTACTCAAAGATGGCACCTTGGTTCATGATTTTCTGTTTGCCGAAAGCCCAAGAAGCTTGCATGTATGTAACGCGCCATCGCCGGCAGCGACTTCGGCAATGCCGATTGGTGAGTATATTTGTGGCAAGGTGATGAAAAAGACGGCTTGATGGTAACTGAAGATCATTGATCGAACTTTTCTCCGAAGATGATAAAAAATCCGCCAGCTCCATTCTATTTAGGATTAAACTGGCGGATTTTTAGTTTTAGCCATGTTTGCTCGGGTTCGTTGTTAGTAAGCAACTAACCTTAAAGTTAATCAGGAACGAAGGTTGCGACGATGGTGACACCGTTAAAGTTACGGTAGCCGCGCACCATGATGTTGAATTCACCGGCTGGTTTGTTCAATACACACTGTTCGTTGCTGCTATTTTGGTATGGACGACAATCGTAGCTCGCTTTCGATACAGTGCCATCGTGTTTCACGTATAGGTCGGCATCGCCACTACGAGGGCCGGTTAATGCTACCGTTAACTGACCTGCACTTTGAGTCGTAAATGTGAAGAATTGCTTTTCACCATATCCTGCAGTAAGTCCTTCAATAGGGACGTCGTTTTGCAGCTCTTTAGGGCCTGCAACAGGCGAATCAAGACTGGTTTCTACAAGGTAAGCAATCGCCAGTTTAGCGAACTTGGTCGCGTGTGTCGCCGTAGGATCGGAGTTCTCAAGCGTGTCGTGCTGGGTATGAATACTTGGGTTGTAATCATTGAACATGCTCTCGAATGGCATGGCAGCTGGGTAGCCAACATTGTGCCAAGAGGCGTGGTCAGAACAGGCATAGCCGCAATCATCGAAACCGTAACTGATGTCGCTAGCGTAAGTGTCGATCAGCTCGCTCAAGTAGGCGGTTAAGTTACTGTCGGTATAGTCTGTGATGAAGGTGATATCGTGTGCTGAACCGTTGTAGTTGGTCATGTCTAATTGCAGTACCGACACGACGTTTGCTTGCTCGTCTCGTAATGCGTTGGCGACATCTTGTGAACCGCGCAGCCCCACTTCTTCTGCAGCATAGCCATAGAACTTGATGGTTTTGTCTGGTTGAATGCCACTGGCGATCATCAGGCGAAGCGACTCAGTTACGGTCGCAATACCAGAGGCATCATCATCGGCCCCCGGTGAGATGGTGCCTTCGCTTGTCCAAGAACCAACAGTCGAATCAAGGTGTCCGCCAACAACGACGATTTCTTCAGGATATTTAGCGCCGAGTAGCGTCACTTCAACGGATTTTTGTGGATATTCGGCATGCGTGATCTGGCGTGCAGATGCGTACGGTACATCTTTAATCTCGGTTTCCCAACGCTCTAAAAGCCAATCTGAAGCAGCGACACCAGTAGAAGTAGTATAAAAACGGTTGGTGAAGTTGGTTAGATTTTCAATGGTCGTGACCATGTTGTTCGGCTCGACCTGAGCGAGTAGATCGTTCACTGTGTCTTGATGGCTGATCACCGGCTTTTCGAAGGTGTTCATTGTCAGTGGCATCGCTGCGGCTTTGAGTGCACTTGCTTTATCTTCGTGCACCATGTAGCCACCACAACGGTGGGTTTCTTCATGCATGTGGCTGGATAGTTTCGCCAGCTCTTTCTGGTTGATTTTCGCGACGATGGAATGCTTGTTTCCGGTCATGCTTGGATAAACTGTTGCGCCATGTTGAGTCATTATATGCTGTGCGTCAGCATCGGTGGTGATCCAAACTTCTTCGTTCGCTGGTGGTGTGATGCCTAGGGATGCGTAAGCCGAAGTACTGTTGATTAAGGCTAAAGAACCTCCGAGTACAGCCAAAGCTAGCATGCTTTTTTGAATAGCCATTTGTCGTCCTTTTTATGGTGAGTATTGTTATGTTGATGGGGGTGATTTTTGTGTATTACGTGGATGCTTTGTGTAGATGTTTCATTTTCTAAACAGATAACCGCGAAAAGGGCCCCTTTCGGAGCCCTGAATTTACTATCGATTATTGTGTTTTAATGAAACGGTAGTGCTTGGTTTCTGAACAGATATCGCTTGAGGTACACACTTGGTACTCAACATCTACTGTGCCGTTGTGACGGAACTTATCGACGTATGAGTTGAAGTCTGTAGCACCGACATTCTTGCCATTACGCTTAATCACAAAGTAGTCGTTTGTGTCGTAATCCCATGCCAGCTTAACGCGAGCCTTACCGT
This sequence comes from Vibrio sp. QJM3NY_21, assembly GCF_057785975.1. Taxonomy (NCBI): domain Bacteria; kingdom Pseudomonadati; phylum Pseudomonadota; class Gammaproteobacteria; order Vibrionales; family Vibrionaceae; genus Vibrio; species Vibrio sp. QJM3NY_21. The sequence continues at coordinate 1,759,815 of NZ_CM173514.1, read as the reverse complement.
TCGGGTTTTTGTTACCAAACTTCAGTTTTAGTGGGAAGCCTTCCGCTGAGTCACCTTCAATCGTAATCGACTTGCTTGTTGATGTTGCAACACCTGCATCGTCAGTCACGGTTAGAGTCACTACGTAGTCGCCAGCTTCAGCGTAGGTATAACGAGTCACTTCACCGGTTTGTGTGTTGCCATCGCCAAGGTTCCATTGGTAAGAGACGATCTGACCATCGCTGTCCGAACTTGTGCTGCGCAGTTCGACTTCTTTGCCGACAATGATGTGTTCGAAAGAAGAGACTGGCGGTACGTTAGCATTGCCTGATTCGTATGATGCTTTCAGATTTGCACCTGCGTAATCTGAGTAACCCAGAATGTTCACCGTGTAGCGACCAGCTGTTGGGTTTTCAATCACACATACTTCATCGGTTACGCTTTCACTCTTACAGATATTCTCTTGAGAGCTTGGCGCATAATCTAGACCGACATACATATCCGGATCACCAGTAGAGACAGCAAGATCAATCGTTAGCTTATCTTGGCCTTCTGGTACTTCGATATCGAAGTAAGTTTTTGAGCCTGTTTCACCAGCAACTGCGGATTCAACACCGTTTTCAAGGCGTTGATATTCCGGTTCTGGCGGCAGTGGTGGTTCTGCACATGGGGTAACACCCACGAGAGCGAACGCAGAAACAACGTCATCGGCATTGTAGCCAAGGTCGTTTGCTGAGTTTTTCACGCCACAAGCACCCTGCCAGAAGTCACTGTTTTCCGACCAGTAGATTTGGTTAGATAGCACGAAAAGCTCGAACGCTTTTTTAGTATCCCAGCCTTGTGTGGTTGCAAGGTGGTAGAAGGCCTTGTTGAATACACCAGAGCTGTAGTGCACGTTTAAGCCATCGTAATACTCAGATGCGTTGTTGATTGAAGAACCATCTCGTGATGGATCGTCCATGTAACGTAGAGCGCCGTCGCCTTTAAATATATTACGGCCGACCATCCAGTCGTTGGTGCCTTTCATGTAGTATTCTGCCGCTTCACCTGCCATATCAGAGAAAGCTTCGTTCATACCGCCGGATTGGTTTGCGTAAACCAAACCTGAGTTTTGTTCAGTGAAACCGTGGCTCACTTCGTGCGCTGACACATCTAGGCTTACAAGTGGGTAGAAGAAGCTTTCACCATCGCCAAAGGTCATTGCCTTGCCATCCCAGAATGCGTTCTCGTAGTTGTTACCGTAGTGAACACGCATCATGAGTTTGAAAGAGAGTGGCGCAGTGTCGAACCAGTTCTTATACATGTCGAATACGATGTTACCGAAATAGTGCGCATCGTTGAGTGGTGAGAATGCGCCGTTGACTTCTTTGTACTCGTTACGAGGACATTCGTAGCTGTAAGTGGTGTCGCCGTCTGTCGCACCATTTAGGTCAACGGTAACGACATTTTCAGACTCCATCACACACTCTGTGCCATTTTCTACCACATCAAGGTAGTGGTAGTCGGTGCCGTATTCGTACATGCCTGTTTTTTCGTTGCCACCGGGGCCTGTACCGATCTGTGCGTGAGCAATACCTTCCCAGCGGTCGATAACTTCGCCGGTGTGCGCGTCTAGCATGGTGAATGGTCGAGTCGGCTGTTCGCTGCCTTCGACAAGATAAGAGATAACGTACACTAGGCGTGTTTTATCTGCACCTTGTGAGCCAATGCCTTGTTTATCAGCTCCTTGCTTAGATGCGCCCTGATAAATAAACAGCTCATGTTGTACGTTGTCTAAAGATTTGCTGGTTAAGCCCTGAACCTTGAGATCTTTACTCGCAAGCTCAACCGCTTGAGAGCTGTTGATCGATGGCTTAACAAAAGATCGCTCTAGGGTCGTCGTTTTAAGGTAGTTGCCTTGAACAGACTTAAGTGCGCCACCTTGTACACTTTGGGTGGCATTTAGGTAATGTCCCCATACTGGTGTTCCCCAGATGTTCTGTTGGATCTTAACTTTGTAGATACCACGCTTTTTGAGGTTAACTTCCTTCACCATCTTAAAGCTAGAGGCGTTACTGACGCCTAACTGAGTATTCAACCCAGAAAAGCTAGTAAAGTTGATCGGTTGATCGATGTTAACGGATTCACTTGCATGTACTGATAAAGACATAGCACTCGCTATAGCAACGGCAACTAAACGCTTTTTCATTTTCATTGTTATTTTCTCTTTCCATGTAAAATTCATGAAAACGTAACAAAATTATCACAACGAATTTACATCATTCGATCTGATTAATTAGTAGCATGGCAATGATCTATTTTATTCATGAAACTTATATTTCTCGTATTTACAGATAGTTATCGTTTCTGTTTATTTTTGAACGCACTCATAGGTTTTATTTATAAAATCATGACAATTTTATTAGGTGTTGTTTTTTATTGGAAATTAAGATTTCTAGGTAAATTGATCTGTGCCTCAATTAGCGGGCTCTGGGTTGATAGAAGGATCAACGATTTGGAAGTGTCATTTTGAGCGAAAGACTATTAAGCGAGTTTAAAGGCAATTTTGATAAGAAATTGACGATTTTGGGGCTTATTTTCTGAATTGTTAGTTACAAGAGAGTTAGTCAAATGGGGCTTTATTTGGCACAGAGCACAAAAGCTGCTGGATGAAAAAAGCCAGCGACGAGGTCACTGGCTTAGATTAACTTAGTTTGTGCAGGCTACTGATTAAAGGTACGTAACTAATACACTTAGCTATGGTTTGCGACTAAAGCGAATTACTGCTTTTTACCGCCAACCTGAACGTAGTCGATACCGATAATACGGTTGATGATACCTAGCACAGAGCTTGTATCAGAGTTTGTTGAACGAATAGTATCAACCGTTGCACCTTCAGGTACTAATTCCATTGCACGATCTTGTGTGTTACCAGGAACTTGGAAACCAACAATGTTGAAGCTCTCAGCGTGCGCTGTGTAAACTTCTTCGTTGTGGCTGATACCTGAACAACCTGCTAGAGAGACAATGCCTAAAACAACTAATAACTTTTTCATAAAAATACCTTAAGAATGATTGGAATTTAGATAGTAAGCCTATGGCTTGAACTGCTAGCAAAGCGCGAGTTAACGAGTAACGGGTTGCTTTGCTACTACTCAGCAGTGCTGTGATGACAAGCCATAAACGACAGTGCCATGATTATCTAGACTCATAAGTTCATTGGGAGACAGCATCTCCCGACCGATGTTGAACATTATTCCAGAGGTGTTTTGTAGTTACTGTATGGGTTTGTCAGCTGAAGCATTACATAGCTGAATGGTTATGGTGAATACCGCACCCTTTAAGGATTGGCTCTGACTAACTTCCACGGTTGCGTTGTGTTGAGCACAGATCTTCTCGACGATAGACAGCCCTAAACCATGGCCGCTCTTGGCTTTGTTACGCGCTTTGTCGCCAACGTAAAACGGTTCAAACAGGCGAGCCTGATGTTCTTGAGCCACACCATCACCGTCATCATGTACCGCAATCTGTAGTTGTTCTTGATGCACGTTGGCTTCAATCAACACTTGAGAGCGTGCAAATTTCATGGCGTTGCGTACAAGGTTATCTAGGGCGCGGTTCAGCAGTATTTCATCCGCCAGTATTGAGCTAGGCTGCTCTGGCAGTGATAGGTCAATGTTGAGCTCAGTGTCTTTGCTCCAGCGTGCCAATGCGTGATTAAGAAAGTCTCTTATCTCTAGTGGCTGTTGTAGGTTTTCAAGGTCAATGCTATCGAGCTTGGCGTAACACAATAGTTCGTCGACCATCTTTTCCATCTCTTCGGTATCTTCGACAATACTTTCTACGGTGCTTTGTTGTGCCTCGTTGAGTGGCGTGTCCTTGAGCATTTCAGCTTGCCATTGGATACGGAATATTGGCGTGCGCAGTTCATGAGCGACCGCATTGGTGAGCGAGCGGTTACTCTCAATTAAGCGATGAATGCGGTCAGCCATTAGGTTGAAGGATTTATTGAGTGAGCCGATGGCAATGCCGCTTGACGTTTCGGCTCGCGCGGAGAGATCGCCTTCTGCAAAGCGTAGAGTGGCAGATTCAAGCTTTTTAACTCGACGGAATATAATCATCAGATGGCATAAGCCGTACAAGATAAAGCTTGCTAGGAAGAACAACCAAATGAGGTCATCCTCCAACTCTATCTTTTGCCTAACGAACGCTTCACTGTTGGGTAGGTAATGATAGGTATTGTCACTGCTTGCTAAGCGAAACCATAGGTCACGTTCATCATCGTGAAAGATAAAGCTATTCGGGTGAGTACTGAAAAATCTCGAAACTGGTTCCGGTATTTCATCATTTGGACTGAAAGTGACGAGTGTATTTCGAGTGGTCTCTACAAACTGACTTATCGCTTGATGAGCCGCTTCAAGTCCCTGATTCTTTGCGATGTTTTCTATGAGTTGCTGGTGGGCAGTCGCTTCGTAATCTTCCAGTACATATTCGTAGTCGGTATTGAGCTGATAGACGCAAATCTCGTAGGCGACAAGGCCGGCCATAAAGCAAACTAACAACCCTAATAGGGATTCCAAATAGATACGTCGCATAATCGATCTCTTTCATTACGCTCGTAGTGAGCGAAGTTAATGCCAGGCGGTTGAAACAAATAGGTAGCCTTTGCCGCGGATGGTCTGAATTTTCTCTGCTGGCGCGTGGTCGTCACCGAGTATCTTTCTTAGACGCACGACCTTGTTATCAATCGTTCGGTCGATCCCATCGTACTCAATGCCGCGCAGTGTTTGCGTCAAATAGTCACGTGATAGCGGAGTATCAGGGTTGCTCGCTAATAACCAAAGTAGGTCAAACTCACTGTCAGTAAGTGATAAAACCGCACCTGAAAGTTCACACTTCTTATAAGTGTTTTTCAGAACGAGTTGATCAAACTGAAGGTTGTCTGAGTCATCGACTGAAGCGGTATTGGCGTCTTGGCGGCGTAATAGAGAACGAACTCTGGCCAGCAGAACTCTTGGTTTGATTGGCTTGGTGACATAGTCATCAGCCCCTGTCTCTAAACCAGCGACGTGATCAAAGTCGTCATCGCTAGCGGTGAGCATCAAGATTTTACCTTTATAGTGTGTACGCGTCTGTCGGCAGATTGTAAGCCCATCAGTTACAGGAAGCATCAAATCCAGCAGTACGATATCAGGTTGTTCCGCGAGGATGGTCTGCGCGGCATTACCGCCGTCACCTAGCACAGTGACGTCAAAATCTTGCGCGACAAAGTAGTCTTGCAACATTTTCTGAAGTTTCAAATCGTCTTCCACGATGATCATTTTAGGTTTTGTCATTCCATTATCAGCCTTGTCGTGCGTTTCTCGTATTGAGATTACGTGAGGGTGCCTTATCTAGTGGTTAGCTATTGTGGCATCTCCAATTTGCATGCTTTACGTAAAATACCTGACGTGAATGATTAAACACTTTCTACGCCAGTTCAATGATGATTTTGAATTTATGCGAAAATAAAAAACAATGTTCAAAAAGGTATACATTCTCATACATTCGCACGACAGATGTTTGCGCTTTTAAATAATAGAATTTTCCCATCAAACATTTTGGGAATTACCACATGAATAGCTATAGAAAAACGTTACTGGCATTACCTTTGATTATTTTAGTTGGGTGTAACTCAAGCTCTAACTCGGGCTCAAGTTCTGGTAACGCGGCGACTAAAGCGCAAGTTAAACCTAAAGCGGATTACGTATTTTCATCGGCTAAACTCGGTAAATTGTATCAAGAGCGACAAGAGATCCAAGAGTCAATGAAACTGACTTATGATGGTGTGCAGTATGAAACAGTGCAGTTTGCTGAAGATATTAGTGACGAACAAAAAGTAATTAGGCTTGCGGATAGTTTAGGTCAAAGCGTTGATTTTTATTTTCCTGATGCGGGGTTTGATAAATGCGGTATTTACAGTGAAGGCAATTACTATGATTCGTTTGATTGTGATACGGCTCAACGTTCAATTGGCAATGATACGACGTTAATCCAAACGACAACGAGCGATAGAAAGCTTGCCGTTAAGCTTGAATACCACAATGAGTTGTCGCAATACATGACGAGCCTGGGTTCGACGATTTTGAGCAACACTAAAAGTGGGAACAAGGTAACGATAACCACATCGTTTGCCTTCAACACTTTTTATCGAGATGTGCTTAAAGAGACTGGCGCTGTTGATCGCATTAATTCGACTCTGGGTGCATCAACCTATTCTCAGCTTTTTGATATCGTAAAGTTATACCAAGGCAGTAAGATGACATTGAAGTTCACTAACCACATCGGTGGTAGTGCCGACGACGATATCAATATGTACACCGGGCGCATGATTAAGAACAACAATATGACGACAATCGTGACCCCAACGGGTTCGGTTTTCTCGGGTGGTACGGATCTATTTGCTGCTGGTCATCCACGTATCTTACAGCGCTCTAACACCAAGCAGGCCATTGAATTAAACAAACAAATCGGCGTGCACAGTTGGGGGACGGGCGATAAGACCGCAAAAGATTTCCCGTATACTGAGGAGAGCCACCGTAAGCAAGCGACGTATTTTAAGAAGGTGATGGGAGATACAGGGATTGATTTTTACATCTTCACTTTAGACTCTGCGCCATCTGATGGTGAACACTGGGTGACTAAGACCGATTCAGATAAATACGGCTTCATCACACGCATTGAGTAGCTTAAGCTCGGATTAAAATTAGAAACGACTTGAAAAGGTTGGTGATGACGTTGTTGTCACCAACCTTTTTTGTGCCTGATTTGCTGAAGTTTGTTGTGGTCGATTCGGATGTCCTTGCTTCACGTCAACTTCATTCTCAAAATGAGAATTCCCCACTCGATAATTATAACCTTATGTTAAGTATAGTTTTATTTTTCGGCACTATACTTGCTTCGTTCCTCTTTACACGTTTACAGCTACCCTTCAATCAACCCTGAAGCGACCGCAGCAAACAGAAGACACAATGTTGCTTTCCTCGATACAGAAAATGAATTCCTAGTACTTGGCTTTGAGGATATTTATCGCCCTACCGGAGACAACGACTTTAATGATTTGATCTTCACTGTTGAAGTGACGCCATTTGCGGCTGTTGATGGAGTCAATGAAGATGGCACGACAGATTCAAAATACGAAGTGCTTGTGCAAGAGAATAATGAGGATGTGACAGTGACATCGGTCTATCCAAGCTCGAGCAGCTACGCAACGATCGCATTTGAAGATAATTGGCCCTTGAAAGGAGATTATGATTTCAATGATGTGGTGTGGCGTTACCGAGTGACAGAGCAACTCAATGGACAACGAGAACTTAAAAACTTAACCATAGATTACACACTTCAGGCGATGGGGGCTGGCTACTCCAATGGCTATGCCTTGAAACTGCCGAACGTTCTGCCTGCTAACGTGGCATCAACAACATTGACTCGAAATGGTGTTGCCGTTGGCCATACCATTCTCAAAGAGGGGAGCAGCGAAACGATTCTGATGGTGTCTGAAGATCTGAGAGTGGAGCTAGAAAACCTAGGTGAACTCACCGAAAGCTGTGTCTTCTACCGAACACAAAGCGCATGCTCTGAACAGCAAAATGCCGATGCTCTCAACTATCAATTGTATGTCGAGTTTACGTCTCCAGTATCGCGTGATGATATCGGCTATCCACCTTATGACTCATTCATTTTTGCGGCTGAAGATATGTATCACGGTGATTTTGTTGGCACTCCTCCAGGTATGACATGGCAAACTCACCTCAAAGCGTTTTCTGGTACCAGTGACATGAATAATGCCTTATTCAATAGTCACGATGACCGTTCTTCGGGTTCTGAATCGTTTAAGACCAGCAACAATATGCCTTGGGTGATTAACATCCGTGACGAATGGGACCACCCTGTTGAGTACGTTGACATCAGTGAAGCTTATACGTCGTTCCCTACATGGGTAACCAATAGTGGTGAGACGGATGGCGAGTGGTACAAGGCATCGACCACCAATAAAGTTATTTCAGCGACGGACGAGTAGGAGAGCGCTATGAATTATACAATCAAACTATTCACCATCAGTTCTCTGCCTTTGTTAGTCGCAGCCTGTGGCGGCGGAGGGGGAAGCTCAAGTGCTGCGCCAGCTCAGACACCATCGGCCACGCCAATACCGGTTCAGACGCCCGCTTCTCCTGCTCAGCCAGCCGTTGCAGCGATAACCGACACTTCGGAGATTGTTGCACAAGCTGGGTTTTCGTTTGATGTCGGTGAGAAGATCAGTTTGTCGATGGATTACACGGGAACCACTCCGGGAGCGCTGCACTTGTATTCCGAGTCGGCATTTGTGATGAGTAACGGTGATATTATCGCTGACCCATTGTCTAGAATCACAACGGTATACCCAACTCAAATCAATGTTGTGGAGTTAGAAGTTAATGGGAACTGGGATCAAATCTACGCTCGTTGGGTGCCGATGAGCAGCAGTGAACAAGAGCAAAGTTGGGTGATCTCACTGGATCAATCGAGCAATAGCTACCACTTGGCTTTTTAGTTGAACTAACCACGCTTTATTACCTCAATATTGGAGATAAAAATGAGAGCACCGAACTGTTTATGGTGCTCTCGTTGTATCTGATTTTCATTTTTACTCTCCATCAATCACATCATCGACTTTCCCTCCTAATATACAAATAACGATGCCTATTCGTTGTGTCTCGCCCTGTTTCGGCACAGAAGGTAAGCGGTTGAAGTTTGTTCAGAATAAGCAAAAACATTTGACCAATAACTATCACACCTCAAATCTTTAATTGTTTTCGTTAGTGCTCTAAATGATATTTAATTTATTGTTTTATAATGATTTTTGTTGTTTTGAATGCTGTATTGTTACGAGTTTGTTTTAAATAATCATTTGAACCCTAATTAAATTTCTGTCATTTTATACTTAACTAAACGTTCAATATAAAATAAAAGGACTAAGAAATGCCGAAGGTTGGGATGCCTGACATACGTAAACCACAGCTTGTTCAAGCCACCATGACGGTGATTGATCGAGTGGGTTTACATGCCGCGAGTATTGCGTTAATCAGCAAAGAAGCGGGCGTGTCTACAGGTATCATTAATCACTATTTTGGTGGGAAGCACGGTCTGCTCGAAGAGACGATGCGTGAAATCCTTCGCCAATTATCCAACACCATCACGACTTCACTAAAAGCGCTTCCTGTTGATGCTCACCAACAGAGAATTAACGCGATCATCGACGGTAACTTCGAAGGTTACCAAGCCGAAAATAAAGTCGCGAAGGCATGGTTGGCATTTTGGTCCTATTCAATGCATGACCAACAACTGAAAAGACTGCAGCGTGTGAATGAAAAACGTTTGATTTCGCATTTACGTCTTGAGTTGAAAGGTATTTTGAATCATGAACAGGCGGATCTCGTTGCTCACGGGATTGCTTCTCTGATTGATGGGTTATGGCTGAGAGGCACGTTAAACCCTGAAGGTATCGATGCTCAAAAGGCTCGTGCCATCATCAATGATTATCTTGATAAACAACTGACGTTTTACTCGTGTAACACCGCATAGAACGCGGTCGTAGCATTGCAATCATAGTACCTGAACGGCAAACACTCACATATAGACCAGCAGAGTCTAATAACAATAATTAAGTCAGAATCTCAAATGGAAATGAACTCGTTATACATCGATGGCGCAGCGGTTAAAGCTACGTCTGGTGAAACCTTTGATAGTATCAACCCGGCAAACGGCGAACCTATCGCAACGCTAGGCCAAGCCTCTTCAGCGGACGTGGATAGCGCTATTGAATCAGCGAAACGTGGATTTGCGGTATGGTCAGCAATGACAGCCGTGGAACGCAGTCGTATTCTTTTGAAAGCGGTAGCAATACTTAGAGATCGAAATGATGACCTTGCAAACCTTGAGGTTGTTGATACGGGTAAGCCACTGCAAGAAGCGATTGAAGTGGATGTGGCATCTGGCGCCGATGTGATTGAATACTTCGCAGGCCTTGCGCCTACGCTGCAAGGCGATCAACAACCCCTTAGTGAATCTCAATTCTTCTACACTCGTCGTGAACCGCTTGGTATCTGTGCAGGCATTGGCGCGTGGAACTACCCGATTCAAATCGCGATGTGGAAATCAGCTCCGGCATTGGCTGCGGGTAACGCGATGATTTTCAAACCTTCCGAAGAAACGCCGCTAACAGCACTGAAACTTGCAGAAATCTTCACAGAAGCTGGCCTTCCTGATGGCGTGTTTAACGTGGTTCAGGGTGACTACCGAGTGGGTCAAATGCTAACGGCTCACCCTGACATCGCTAAAGTGTCGTTCACGGGTGAAACCGGTACGGGCAAAGCGGTAATGTCAGACAGTGCAAAAACACTCAAGTCTGTAACGATGGAGCTCGGTGGTAAATCACCAATGATCATCTTTGATGACGCGAAATTGGACGATGCGGTGTCGGCTTCCATGGTTGCTAACTTCTACACCCAAGGCGAAGTGTGCACCAATGGTACTCGTGTCTATGTACATGAAAACATCTACAACGCATTCATCGACCAACTTAAAACACGCACTGAGAAGCTGATCATTGGTGATCCAATGGACATGGATACTCAGATCGGCGCGTTGATTTCCAAAGAACACCTTTCAAAAGTGCTCGAAGCGATTGAGCTAGCAAAACAGTCAGGGGCAACTCTGCTGACTGGCGGCTATCGAGTGACAGACAACGGCTTAGCGAACGGCAACTTTGTTATCCCAACCGTATTTGTGGATTGCGAAGACAACATGCCTCACGTCCAACAAGAGATTTTTGGCCCTGTAATGTCCGTGTTGAAGTTTACGGACGAAGACGATGTGATTCGCCGCGCTAACGACACTAAATATGGCCTTGCAGCTGGCGTGTTCACGCAAAACCTTTCTCGTGCTCACCGCGTGATCCATCAAATGCAGGCGGGTATTTGTTGGGTTAATACGTGGGGTGACTCACCTGCAGAAATGCCTGTTGGTGGCTACAAGCTTTCGGGTGTTGGTCGTGAAAATGGCCCAGAAACTCTACTCCACTATACGCAAACTAAGAGCATTCTTATTGAGCTAGGCGACTACGCCAGCCCTTATGCCTAACGCGTAACACTTAATTCAACTGGCTAGCTTAAAAGAGTTAGCCTCACTGACTCATCTCAGGGAACTTAAAATATGGAACAACGCTACGATTATATTATCGTCGGCGCGGGTTCGGCCGGCTGTGTGTTAGCGGATAGGCTAACGGAAAGCGGTGAACATAGCGTTTTATTACTGGAAGCTGGTGGTACGGATAAGAGTATTTTTATCCAAATGCCAACGGCGCTTTCTTACCCGATGAATACCGAAAAGTACGCATGGCAGTTTGAGACTCAACAAGAGCCAGGCCTTGATGGACGCGAACTGCACTGCCCACGCGGCAAAGTGTTAGGTGGTAGCTCATCAATCAATGGCATGGTTTACGTGCGTGGTCACGCGTGTGATTTTGACCAGTGGGAAGAAGAGGGTGCTGCCGGTTGGAATTACCAAGCGTGTTTGCCTTATTTCCGCCGTGCTGAATCATGGAATAAAGGTGGCGATCAATACCGTGGCGACAATGGCCCAGTCGGCACTTGTAACGGTAACGATATGGAGCTCAACCCACTTTACCAAGCGTTCATTGATGCAGGTAAAGATGCCGGTTACCCAGAAACGCAAGATTACAACGGCTACCAGCAAGAAGGTTTCGGCACCATGCACATGACGGTAGACAAGGGTGTTAGAGCCTCAACTTCTAACGCTTATCTACGTCGAGCATTGAAGCGTTCAAACCTGACCTTGAAGAAGGGCATCGTGGCGCGCCGTTTCTTACTTGAAGCACAAGACTCAACTGGCCAATCAGGTCTGAAAGCTGTCGGTGTCGAGTTTGAAAAGTCAGGCAATACTCAAGTGGCTGTGGCGAACAAAGAAGTGATCTCTTCTGCGGGTTCTATCGGTTCTGTTCAACTGCTGCAGCTTTCTGGTATCGGCCCGAAAGCCGTGCTTGAAAAGGCAGGCGTTGAGCTTAAACACGAGCTGAACGGTGTCGGTGAAAACCTTCAAGATCACTTAGAAGTGTACTTCCAATATCACTGTAACGAACCCATCACGCTCAACAGCAAGCTTGGCTTGGTCAGCAAGGGCATGATTGGCGCGGAATGGATTCTGACTCGTAAAGGCCTTGGTGCCACTAACCACTTTGAATCGTGCGCGTTCATTCGTTCTCGCAAAGGATTGAAGTGGCCAAACATTCAATATCACTTCCTGCCAGCAGCGATGCGTTACGACGGCCAGGCAGCTTTTGATGGCCATGGTTTCCAAGTACACGTTGGCCCGAACAAGCCAGAAAGCCGCGGTACGGTTGCGATCACTTCTGCTGATCCGCATGCTAAGCCAGAGATCATTTTCAACTACATCTCGACCGAGCAAGACCGCCAAGACTGGCGTGATTGTATTCGTCTGACGCGTGAGATTTTGTCTCAACCGGCGATGGATATTTACCGAGGTAAAGAGATTCAGCCGGGTTTAAATATTACTTCTGATGAAGCGATTGATGAATGGGTTAAGCAGAACGTTGAAAGTGCTTATCACCCTTCTTGTGGCTGCAAAATGGGTTCAGATAACGACCCAATGGCGGTGCTTGATGAAGAGTGTCGCGTTCGCGGTATCGACAGCTTACGTGTTGTTGACTCATCGGTTTTCCCAACTATTCCAAACGGCAACTTGAATGCCCCGACCATCATGGTTGCTGAGCGAGCTTCGGACTTGATTCTTGGTAAGCCAATGCTTAAAGAACAAGACGCTCCAGTGTGGATTGCACCTGAGTGGGAAGAGAAACAAAGAATAAACAAACCAGTAAGAGAAGCGTAAGTCTCTGTTATTAGTTAAAAAATAGAAAATATTTCAAAAATAGAAAAAGCAAAAAGTAACAACAAAATTAGTCAAAAGTCAGAAGAACTGCTCTCTATCGGTGTTGATATCGAGCAGAAAAAGGAAAGATAAAAAGGAACCATTATGACGACTCTAAATATTCAGAACATGACCACGAAAACGTTAACAGCACTAGCCATCAGTTCATTTGCATTTGGTGCTAACGCTTCTATTGAACCACAGCAATGTGAAAACGTTCGCTTCGCTGATGTAGGCTGGACTGACATTACCGCAACAACCGCCGTTACTTCTGAACTATTAAAAGGCCTTGGTTACAAAACCAAAACCGACCTACTTTCAGTACCGGTGACTTACTCTTCAATGGCGAACGGCGATATTGATGTATTCCTAGGTAACTGGATGCCAACCATGGAAGGCGATATTGCTAAGTACCGTGAAGCGGGCACGGTTGAAACCGTTCGTGCCAACCTTGAAGGCGCAAAATACACACTAGCTGTACCAAAATATGTGTACGACTCTGGCGTAAAAAGCTTCGCAGACCTAGCAAAACATGCCGACAAATTTAAAGACCGCATCTACGGCATCGAACCGGGCAACGATGGTAACCGCTTAATCCAATCAATGATTGATTCTGACGCGTTTGGCTTGAAAGATTTCAGCCTAGTGGAATCAAGTGAAGCGGGCATGGTATCGCAAGTATCTCGCGCTGCTCGTCGTAGCCAGTGGATCGTTTACCTTGGTTGGGCTCCGCACCCAATGAACAGCAATGTTGAAATGGAATACCTTTCAGGTGGTGACGACTTCTTCGGCCCTAACTACGGCGGCGCGAATGTTTACACCAACGTTCGTTCAAACTACCTGTCTGAGTGTGCAAACGTCGGTCAACTTCTACAAAACCTAGAATTCACTCTAGAGATGGAAAACCAGTTGATGGAAGAGATTCTTAACCAAAAAGTGAAGCCAGAAAGAGCGGCTCAACAATGGTTGAACAAGAATCCTCAACAAGTTGAAGCTTGGTTAGACAACGTAAAAACGCATAAAGGTGAATCAGCGACTCAAGCCGTTACTGAATACCTAAAGCAAGTTAAAGCTTAGTTCTACCTATCTCAACAGCTACATAAATAATAAAGGTGGGCTTGCCAATTTATCGATTGGTTTGAAGTAGCCCACCCATAATAAAAGGCAATATTGTGAATTTTATTACGGAAAACAAAATCCCTGTCGGACAATGGATGGAAGCGGGTGTTGATTGGCTAACAATCAATGCAGCAGGATTCTTTGACGCTATTTCGATTTTTCTAGAAACCGTCATTATGTTTTTAGTCGATGTATTTAAGTGGATGCCGCCTGCACTGCCAATCGTGATGACTGCTGCGATTGCATGGTACTTACACCGTAAACCTTCGCTAGTGATCTTTGTGGTCGCAGCACTGCTGACTATTCTTAACCTCGGCTACTGGCAAGAAATGCTGGAAACCTTTGTTCTCGTCTTTGCGGCGACAACGATTTCCGTATTAATTGGCGTACCGGTTGGCATCATGGCTGCTCACCGTCCTTGGTTATATACAGTTTTGCGCCCAATCCTTGATTTGATGCAGACGGTTCCAACGTTTGTGTATCTGATTCCGACTTTGGTTTTATTCGGCTTGGGCATCGTTCCTGGCTTAATCTCGACTATCATCTTCGCCATTGCCGCGCCGATTCGTTTGACCTACTTAGGGGTAACTAAAGTCCCTGAAGAGTTGATTGAAGCGGGTAAAGCCTTTGGTGCGAGCCGCATGAAATTGCTGATGAAGGTCGAATTACCGGCGGCTTTACCAAGCATTATGGCGGGTGTAACTCAATGTATTATGTTGTCGCTTTCGATGGTGGTTATCGCCGCTCTTGTTGGTGCTGACGGACTTGGTAAACCTGTTGTTCGTGCATTGAACACAGTGAACATCTCACAAGGTTTTGAAGCTGGATTAGCGATTGTATTAGTCGCAATCATCCTTGACCGCTTGTGCAAAACACCAAACCAGAAGGAAGCTTAATCATGTCTAACTCTCACGAAAAAAAGACAATGGACGCGATTACCATTAAGAACCTCGATGTTGTGTTTGGTAATAAATCGAAACAAGCGCTTGAGCTACTCGACCAAGGTAAAACTCGCCAAGAGATCATTGATGAAACTGGTCAAGTTGTCGGCGTAGACAATGTGTCGCTGACGGTGGAAGAAGGCGAGATCTGTGTGTTGATGGGTTTGTCTGGTTCTGGTAAATCATCTTTGCTGCGTGCAGTTAACGGCTTGAATGAGATCAGCCGTGGCTCACTGACAATCAAAGACGGTGACCAACAAGTCGATTTAGCGCAATGTGATGAAGCTACTCTGCGTCATCTTCGTACTCACCGCGTATCAATGGTTTTCCAAAAGTTTGCTTTGATGCCATGGCTTAATGTATTAGACAACGTGGCGTTTGGTCTTGAAATGCAGGGTGTAGCGAAAGATGTTCGTCGTGCAAAAGCGCGTGAACAATTAGAAATGGTCGGCCTAGCGGAATGGGAAACCAAATTCCCTCATGAGCTTTCTGGCGGCATGCAGCAACGTGTTGGTTTGGCGCGTGCGTTTGCAATGGACACCGACATTCTATTGATGGATGAACCGTTTTCGGCGCTTGATCCACTGATTCGTGCTCAGCTGCAAGATGAATTGATCACGCTGCAAAACAAACTCAACAAAACGATTCTGTTCGTGAGTCACGACCTAGATGAAGCACTGAAGATTGGCAATAACATTGCGATCATGGAGTCAGGCAAACTGATTCAACACGGTAAGCCTGAAGAGATCGTACTGACGCCAAAAACCGAATACGTAAAAGACTTCGTTGCTCACACCAATCCATTGAATGTGCTTAAAGGTCGTTCTTTAATGCAGCCTCTTGATTCACTGACGCAAGAAAATGAAAGCTGGAAGATCTGCGATTCTAAAGATCTCTGGATTGAACAGAGTGAAGGTGCTTTATCGGTGAAAGGTGAATCTACCTTGGCGCTTGTCGAGTGGAGCGAGTCTGACGACTTAACCGCGATTAACGCGTCTAGTGTGGTAGTGACAAGCCCGGAGATTGGTATGCGTGATGCGATTAAGCTTAAGCAGATCAGTAACCACCCAATTCTGTTGGTTGAAAACAATCAATTGGTAGGGATTTTGGATAACAGCGAGTTTTACAACGCGCTAACGGGTAACTTTCAGATGAATACTGCCGCGTAAAATTTCGTTTTCCAGCTTGGAGATTAGGGCTGATTTTTTATTGGGTGGAGAGGGTTAAGTCTCTCTACCTCTATGATTATTAAAATATATTATTCTTTGAACTTGTATTCTCGGGTTCATTATTTTTGCCTTCATTGAAGCTTTCATTCCTCCTTCATTAAGTAAAAGTGCCGTACCACGCAAGTTTAGTGGTATAGAAAAGATTGAGAATAGTATGAACATCAGTACAATGCGGAAAAATCAATGAAGTAATTTATCAATTTACAGTGTAATTCGAGCGCGCGTGACGTAATCACTCGAGACATTTCATCGCTTCGACACTGTAAAACCATTCACAGTATATTAGTACAAAGGTCTGCATCTTGGACAAACATGACGAAATCCTGGTCGCTATTCGCCAAATTATTCGCGCTATCGATTTACACTCGAAGAAGCTGAGTAAAGAGTATGGTTTGACTGGCCCTCAATTAATCTTAATGAGAGCAATCCAAGAAATGGGTAATGTGACGATCAAAGAATTGTCTAATCAGACCAATGTAAGCCAAGCAACGACGACGACGATCATCGACCGTCTAGAGTTAAATGGCTATGTACAACGAGTACGCAGTTCATCGGACCGCCGCAAAGTGCACGCGAACCTGACTGAAAAAGGTCAAGAGTTGCTAAACAATGCGCCACCGCCGCTGCAAGATAACTTCGTGAAAAAATTCCAAAACCTAGAGACGTGGGAGCAAAGCTTACTGCTTTCTTCGATGCAGCGTGTATCAGCAATGATGAACGCAGAAGACATCGACGCTGCTCCAGTGCTTCAGCTTGAAGGTATTGCAAACGTAGCCAAAAGCTAACGTTAGTTTTAAATTATCTATTTAAAACAAAAACTTAAAGAGTTATTAAATGGTCGCATTAAGCGGCCATTTTTGATCTAACTATGTAAAATTTCTCGTTATACCGCCTATTCGCTACGCCCTTCTATTTTAAATCTCCCTGGGTTTTAACCCTACGTTGTAATCACCCTATTTATTTGTATTCAAAAATGCATTGACGATTCTCTGACAATAAAGATGTAGACCGACCGGTCTGATTTGTATTATTGTGTGCTCATCTTAACCACGAGGTGATGTATGAAATACGAATTGACGCCAACACAAATGACCATGACGTTGAACAACATGCAGGGAGCTTTTGCACAGAACCCGATGCCAGCGGTATCGGTGAGAATTGAGCAGTTGCTTGCACTTAAATCTGCGCTTATCGACTACACAGATCGTTTGTGTTCAGCCGTGAGTGAGGACTATGGTCACCGCAGTCGACAAGACACTTTGATGGCCGACATATTACCTTGTATCGGAAATATTGATCACAGCATTGAGTGTTTACCTCATTGGTCGACATCTTTGATTCGTCATTCCGGCCCTTTGCTTTCAACCTCTCGTGTTGAAGTGGTTTATCAACCCAAAGGCGTTGTCGGGATCATTGCTCCGTGGAACTTCCCGATCATGTTATCCGTCGGCCCGCTTATTTCGGCGTTGGCAGCGGGCAATCGCGCCATGATCAAGATGAGTGAATTTACCTCTGCGACGAACCAAGTATTAAGAGCGCTATTGGCGGAAGTTTTCCATGCCGATGAAGTGTGCTTGGTTGAAGGTGAGGTAGAAATCGCAGCCGCATTTTCGGCATTGCCGTTTGATCATCTTCTGTTTACGGGGTCAACCCAAGTGGGTCGCCAAGTGGGTCGCCAAGTGATGAAGTCAGCCGCTGATACGCTTACCCCCGTCACTCTAGAACTTGGTGGAAAGTCTCCGGTTATCGTAGCGGAAGACATGCCGATAGATATCGCGGTTGAGCGAATTATTTATGGTAAGAGCCTAAACAACGGGCAGGTGTGTGTTGCTCCTGATTACGTGCTTTTACCTGAAGGGAAAGTTGAATCTTTCATTCTAGAGTATAAAAAACAATACCAATTACTGTTCGATGAAGGGGTCTATTCCGAGAATTTGACGTCCCTAATCAATCCTCGTCAATGCGACCGGATAGTGGGTTTGTTGAATGAAGAACAACAAGCTGGAACTCGAACTGTGGCCTGCCATGACGACGCGATGGACTTAGATAACCACCGCTTGGTGACGCACCTGATTGTTGAACCAAGCCTGTCATCCAAGGTGATGAACGAAGAGATTTTCGGCCCACTATTACCCTTGATTACGTATCGCAATATCGAAGAGGCGCTCCAAGTCATCAATAGCAAACCAAGGCCGTTAGCACTCTACCTGATGAGCTTTGATTTGAGTTTACAGGCTCAGGTTAAGCACCAAGTTCATTCCGGCGGAATGTGTATCAATGACTGTGTTTTCCATCTAGCGGTTGATGACGCGCCGTTTGGTGGCATTGGTGAATCAGGGCAGGGCAATTATCACGGTAAAGAAGGTTTCCTTACCTTCTCCCATGCCAAAACAGTCTTGGAAACAGGCTTAGACCATCGAGTTAAGTATCTGTTTTCAAAAGAAGACAACGAATTAAAGACCGCAGTGATGAGCATGCTTGGTAAGTAAATCATTTCTGTTATTACTCAGTTTATCTACACGAAGTTATTTATAAGAAATTATTTTTACGACGTTATTTTAAGAGGTTATTTTTATGTTAGAACGATTTTTTGAACGAACGATGAAAGCGTATTTGATGGTTACAGGATTCTTAACCGCAACCGCTTTCTCTACTTTCCTTGCGCCTGATTGGAGTATGCAAACGCTGTTCTCGTACAACGATACGATGATGGTGAACAAAGAGTATCTTATGGGCACCTATCAACACTGGGGAGTCATGGTTGGCTGTATTGGTGTGTTGTTGATGTTCTCGGCGAAGTACAAATCGCTGCGTACTTCGACCATGATTTACAGTGCATTTGAGAAGTCGATGTTTGTGGGCATATTTTTATACAACGTATGTATCAACGATTATGAGTGGTTTTACGGTTGGAGCGGTGTGTTTGCGCTCGATGGATTTGTGACCGTCTACTCTTTAGTTTACCTGTATTACTACCTCACTAGAGACAAAAGCAAGGTGCCAGCTCATCTTCGTTAATAGTTAATAGTTAATAGTTAATAGTTAATAGTTAATAAGTTGCTCATGGTGAGTCAATGACACTTATTTAATGATCACTCACTAACTTATTACTACAGCCCGCATTTGCGGGCTTTTTTCGTTTTGGGGCAATGATCCATAAAGATCTTAATTGACATATCTTTGACATTAACACTCTAGACCGACCGGTTTGTATTGGTTATTGTTTAGTCATCAACTAGAAATGAGGTAAATACCATGACAACCAATAATTTTAACTTTCAACTTAAAACCATTGTTCATGCTCAAGAGAATGGCATTGAAAATATCCCTTCTCTTTTTGGTCGCTTAGGTGCGCAAAGAGTCGTGCTCTTTTCTGATAAAGGCTTGGAGTCTCTTGGTTTTGTTGAGCAGTTCTCGGCGTTGTTTGTAAACGAAAAGGTGAACCAGCCAGGTAATGAACAAGCAGTTCAACTTGTTGGTGTGTACACCGATATCGCGCCAGACGCGACTTGCGACAACATCAACGCTGCAATTGAATTTGCAAACAGCGTCAATGCTGATGCGATCTTGTCTGTTGGTGGTGGCAGTGTGATTGATGCTTCTAAAGGTGTGAAATACGCATTTCATAAACAGATAGATGATATCCGTACGGTGATTGCGGGCGGCGGTCATATGGATGTGTGGCCAAACAATGAAGATATTCGAGTGCCACACATTGCGGTTCCGACAACGGCTGGCACGGGCGCAGAAGCCTCTCCGATTGCTGTTTTTTACAATGAACATGAAAACATTAAGGCAAGTCTAGTCGCGTCTGGATTGGAAGCTGATATCGCGATCCTTGATCCAACGGTGACCACTAAGCTGCCTGATCATCTGACTCGTTCTACCGCCATGGATGCACTAACACACGCTGTTGAAGCGATTGTCTCGCCAATGAGTAATGCATTCACCGACGCTTACGGTATTCAGGCTGCAAAATTGATTGTTGAAAACTTACCCTTGGCATTGAAAGAGCCAGAAAACCTAACGGCACGCGGCAACCTTCTTCAAGCAAGCACCATGGCGATTTCTGCTTTCTATTCGTCTTTGGGCGGTATTCCGATTCACAACTGTGCTCATGCCTTTGGTGCGATTAGCCACATTCCACATGGCGATGCCAACACGGTATTAATGCCGGTTGTGATTGAAGCACTGCCAGAGTTCTACATGCCGAATGCGGCTAAGTTAGCTCAAGCATTCTCTGTCGACACTACGGGAACCGATGAGATGGTTTACCAGAGAGTGTTGGATTTCTTAAATAACTTCCAAACCAGTGTGGGTGCGATGAAGCGTTTCAGCAGCTGGGACTTTGATGAGCAAGAGAAGAGCAACATTGCAGAAGCGATTGAAAAAGACATCTGTTTTCAGTTCTACCCAATCTCGAAACAGACGATTGAAACCATCATAGAGAAAGCGATTTAAGTCTCTGCCTTAATCGACTGAATGTTATGACCATTTAATTCAGTCGATGATTCACTCAACAATCATTACTCGAGAGCCAATTATGAAAATTGAAAACGTATTGCTATCAAGCTTATGCATCATCGCGCCATTCCTACTTTTCACCTAATTCATTCAACAGGGACGTCGTGAACTTTATTCCCGAGGAGGAAATAAATGCTCAATAAACGTTTAACTACCGTGATTTTGGCGGGTGTTTTGGTTGTTCTGTTTTTTGCCAAGGCAAGCTTTGGAAGCGAGAGCTTTGAGAATGAAGCCATAAATGATCAAGTACAGCAGCATCAAGATGTCGTGCAACTGCTGGATGAAGCTTACCAAGGGCAATTGGATGCCCAGCTCTCTGTCGCTTACTTATATCTGAGCGGAGATGGCGTAGAACAGAATGATGAAAAAGCCGCGGAGTGGTTCGGCACCGCAGCCAATAACGGTAGCCCTGAAGCTCAAACACAGCTTGGGTTGATGTATATCTCTGGAAGTGGCGTTCAAGCCAGCCAAGCGGAGGCTGTCACCTGGATTGGCATGGCAGCAGCTCAAGAGTATGACCCCGCGCTCGACTTATTACATTGGATGTCGCAAGCCGCGCACTAATTCAAATCCTAACTCAGGTTAATCACAGAAATTGGAGAACGTCTTATGCAGACATTCAAGAAATCTTTAGTCTTCACTGCAATGGCCGCGGCAAGCAGTGCTGCTCTGGCCGCAGAATCAGAAAAACCGAATATTGTTGTCATTGTTGGCGATGATGTGGGCTTTGCCGATACTCAGCCTTATGGCTCAGAAGCCAATACACCAAACCTAATGGCGCTGGCTGAAGAGGGGGTTAAGTTTACTAACTTTCACGCGTCACCAACCTCATCGGTAACGCGCTCTATGATGTTAACCGGAGCAAATAGCCACGAGGTTGGGCTAGGCACCTTCGACTATGCTGTCTATCCGGGTGCGATTGGCAAGCCGGGTTATGAAGGTTACCTCACCAAGAAAGGGGTTACGGTCGCAACGCTGCTTAAAGAGAGTGGTTATAACACTTACCTCTCTGGGAAATGGCACTTGGGGCACGACGATGGTTTCTTACCTGACGATCGAGGTTTTGAAGAGAGTTACGGTATCTTAGCGGGCGGCTCGAATCACTTTAATCGAGATATGATGTTCCCGGCCAAAAATGCCGCGACAGCGGATGCGCTGCAAAAAGGGGATATTCCCGGCGTCGAAGTTGAGCCAACTTACCGTAACGGTGAAGTGGTTGAGGACAAGTACAAAGGCGAGTACTCAGACCAAGTTTACACCAACGAGATCATCAAGATGATCGACAGCAAAAAAGACGACGGTAAGCCTTTCTTCGCTTACGTCCCATTCACCGGTATTCACCTGCCATTGCAAGCGCCTGAGTCTGCCTATCAAGATAAAGTTGATTACTACGTCGAGCATGGTTGGGACTCGGTTCGAGAAGATCGTTTCCAACGCATGAAAGAGATGGGCGTGATTCCAAAAGACGCAGATATTTCAGATCGTAACGCATTAAGCCGCCCTTGGGACTCGCTTTCTGAGAAAGAACAAAAGTGGTACGGCAAGAAAATGGCTGTCGCGATGGGCATGATGGAAATGCAGGACCAACAAGTCGGTCAGATAGTCGATTACCTGAAAGAAATCGGGGAATACGATAATACTTACATCATGTACCTAGCGGATAATGGCCCAGAAGCGGCGGATATTACCGGTGAAAATATCAGTGATTTGATCCGAACGTGGACTGCTCATCATTTCGATAATTCGACTGAAAACTTAGGTAAGGCGAACTCCAGTGTGTCACTTGGTCCTGAGTGGGCAAGCGCTTCAACCGGTGGCCTATCTTGGTACAAAGCTTACACAGCAGAGGGCGGTATCCGTGTGCCATTTATCGTTAAGCCAGCCAAAGCGCTTTTAGCCGCTGAAGATGCGTTGCAACCGGGAACTCAGACAGACGACTTATCCCAAGTGAAGGACATTGCAGCCACGATTCTTGAGATTGCAGAGGTCGATCATCCAGGAACGGAATATCAAGGTCGAGAAGTGGCGCCGATGAGTGGTGTGAGCTTGTTGCCTTACTTCAAAGGGGAAACGGCAGATGTGCACAGTGCCAACAATGCGATTCCATTTGAATTGTTTGGTAGCGGGATTCTGCTTAAAGGTGATTACAAGATCATCCGAATTTCTACGGGAATGGGCGGTGACAGTGAGTGGCACTTATACAACACCAAGAAAGATCCAGCTGAGCAACATGACTTGAGAAGTGAAATGCCAGATCTGTTCCTTGAAATGGTCGCTGAATATCAAGAATACGAAAAAGCGCAAAATATCGTCCCAGTTGACGAAGCGTGGAACCCGTTTGAAAACGTGAAATAGAGGAAAAAAACTACTCGGCCAACCTAATGCCATCAAGCTTGGTTGGCCGATGAACACCGTGTAAAGGAATTACGAATTGTTTTGGCTAATACAATAACTTTTTCATCGAGGCACTCTTCATGACGACATTATCGCTATCAAATCTGAGTTCAGTTCCGCAGTTCAATGGCAAGGCGCACAGCAAGCTTCAAGCGTTAGCAAAGCCGATTGGAGCGGTGTGTAACATCAGTTGCACCTACTGTTATTACTTAGAAAAACAGCAGCTGCTTGAATACCCAAAAGGCTCTCAATATACGATGGATGAAGTTCTGCTAGAGCGTTATATCAAGCAGTACATAGAAGGGCAGAATACGCCTGAAATCATCTTTTCTTGGCACGGTGGAGAGCCTACCTTGTTGGGGATTGAGTACTTTCAAAAAGTCGTCGAGCTGCAGAAAAAATATTGTCCTAGCTACAGCAAGATTAGCAATGACCTTCAAACCAACGGCACGTTACTGAATGATGCGTGGTGTGAGTTCTTCAAAAAGAATGACTTTATCATTGGTGTGAGCATTGACGGCCCAGAGCACTTACACAATCACTACCGAACCAACCGTGCAGGCAAAGGCACTTTTTCTCAAACAATGCGTGGCATTCGCTACTTGAAGCAGCATGACGTCGAGTTCGCGACCCTAAGCTGCGTGAATGATGTGACAGGAAAATATCCATTAGAGGTCTATCGCTTTCTGCGTGATGAAGTGGGTTCGAAGCAATTGCAGTTTATTCCTGTCGTGGATAAGCGTGAGGCTCATATCAACAATAAATGGTTAAGCAACCAACAAGCGATCATACCCGTATCAGGCGAGGTTGAACCTTGGAGTGTCGATTCAGTGCAATGGGGAGAATTCCTCACTACCATTTTTGACGAGTGGTTCGAACGCGATTTTGGACAAATATTAGTGCCGTACTTTGAAAATTTTGTCGGAGTATGGATGGGCAGAGAAAGCACCATGTGTACCTTGAGTGAGATCTGCGGCAAAGGGTTAGCGGTTGAGCCCAATGGCAATGTGTATTCATGTGATCATTATGTTTTTCCTGAATTTCAGCTGGGTAATATTCAGGAACAAGCACTTTCAACTTTAGCCTTCTCGCCAAAGCAGCAGCGTTTTGGGTTCGCCAAACAAAAGTCTCTGCCGAAACAATGCCAAGCCTGTGAGTTTAAATTTGCATGCCATGGCGAGTGCCCTAAAAACCGCATCATCAAAAGTCGAGATGGTGAGGCTGGGTTAAATTATCTCTGTGAAGGATGGCTGAGCTTCTTCAAGCATATCGACCCTGTTATTAAGGGCTTACTCAAAGCTAATAATATTCCGTCTCGTCTGGGGTGAGGGAGTAAGCGTGAATCGATTTAATCAATGTTTACAGTAAGATAGAAGGCTCGCATAAATTATGCGAGCCTTTTGGTATTTGGTAACGGGTATCTAGTCAGCCGATTCTTGGGCTGGGTTCATGGCGAGAAGAGTCTCTTCCATGGCATTGTTTAGAATCGAACGGTTACGCTGCATGGCGGCCATGAGCGTTGAGCCTAGCCATAGACCATAAAGCATTCGAGACAGCGATTCGGGCTCTGCGATCGTGAAATCACCGGTCTCATTGCCTTCTTCAAATAGCTTCGCCATACGCAGGATGATCTTTTCTGCACCTATTGCCATTGTGGACTGTAACTGGTTAGCAGACCCAGATACTTCGCCCGCCAGTTTTACGACAAGGCATTGAATGCTGAAGTCTTCGGTTAGCTTAGAAGCGCACCAAAAATCAAAATATGCTCTTACGCGGTCACGACGAGACAGAGTTTCATCACTCAGAAAGTCATCAAGCTTAACTAGGTGCTCATCAAAGTAGTCGGCTAGAAGAATCTCACCAAAGTGTTCTTTAGATTTGAAGTAATGGTAGAAAGAACCTTTCGTTCCTTCTGCTTGGTTGATGATCTTCATTAGACCAACGCCTGCAAACCCGTGTTCATTAATAAGGCTAAACCCTGCATCGAGCATAGCTTGTCGCATGTCTTTCATTGTTCTTACTCTTTATGCTGAGAATGAGGAATAGTGTAACGAGCAACATACCAACCGTCCAGTCTAGCGCGTTAGGACGCGGTCAATAATTGACTCGTTTCGTCAAAGTAACATTTTCTCTTATTGGCACTTCTAAGCGACAAAACTTTTTTCAAGATAAGCACATCCTATAAATCGAAAATAACAACCTTAAAGGGCTTGTTTGGTGCCTTAAAATGGCTAAATCAGGGTGTTTTAAGTTACTGTTTTTGTTGGTTTTTAATTTGGTGTTTTCTTGAGATCGCAATGGTAGTCTTAGCTTAATTTCTTTAGGGGGCTAAATGGACACCAATAACAGCACTTATCATCAGCACAGTTTTGCTCAGCAAGATTTATCAGAGCTTACATTTACAGCCTGCACGTTTATCCGTTGTGATTTCAGACGTTCGAACTTACGTGATGCAACGTTCATTAACTGTAAATTTATTGAGCAAGGCGATATTGAGGGATGCCACTTTGATATTGCCGACTTACGAGATGCAAGCTTCCAGAATTGCCAGTTGGCGATGGCGAATTTTAGTAACGCGAATTGCTATGGTATTGAGCTACGTGAATGCGATTTGAAAGGGGCGAACTTTACTCGTGCTAACTTTGCCAATCAGGTAAGCAATAGAATGTACTTTTGCTCAGCATATATTACGGGCTGTAACCTGTCATACGCCAATTTTGAACAAGCTTGTTTAGAGAAGTGCGAGCTGTTTGAGAATCGTTGGATAGGCACTTACCTTGGTGGCGCATCACTGAAAGAGTCTGATCTCAGCCGGGGTGTGTTCTCGGAAGATGTATGGGGGCAATTCAGTATGCAGGGGGCTAACTTGTGTCATGCTGAATTAGAAGGGTTAGATCCTCGCAAGGTAGACACATCGGGGATTAAAATTGTCGCTTGGCAGCAAGAGCAACTGCTTGAAAGCATGGGTATTGTGGTCATGCCCGATTGATCGCTGTAATTTCCAACTGCAGGCTATAGAAGAAAAGCCCAAAGCTAATAACTTTGGGCTTTTCCGTATTTGGCAACCAGCATTTTATAATGAAGTTTAGAAAAGAGAATGCTTGGCGAATATTGAGCTGATTAGTGCATACCTGAGCGCATTTTATCGGCAAGCGCAAAGAAGACAAACAACACAAAACATACTAGAGCAACACCCAGTGAAACTAAGATTGTTGTTGCATCTTTTGACATCAATGGGATAACGATAGAGGCTAACGCTACTAACATAACAAGGATATGAACGATTCGTCCGACGATTGGATTCTTATGACAAAATGAAGCCCATAGGTAACGCATTTTTAACACCAGTATAAAATTAGTGGTTTTATTCTATTTGCTTAATGAGTGTTTTGTAAATAATTTTTGATTGCAGGTGACTGTAAATATGATCTGGGTCGTTCTAGTATAAAACTGATTAAATAACAGAGGTTTATTTTTATTTTAAAGGATGTTTTTCATCTAAATGACGACCATGGTATTCCGTATTCTTTAGAATAGTAAGTCAAATATTATTCGATTTTCACTTTCTTGACTGAATGTCTCATTTATTGAGCCTTCTGTTAAGAGGCTGGTTGCTTACTCCTATTCCTCTTATAAATGTCACGCAAGCTACAAGCAGGTTTCTAGCCTATTATCCCTTTTTGTTATTTATCAAAGCGACCCCTCAAACTGAGAACGAAGTAATCTTTCGAATTTTTCTGTTTGATATACTCAACGCTTATTCGATGAAGATGATGGAGATGATATGTCGAAAACCGCGAAGATCATTAATGAAGATAAGCTGGTAAAAAAAGCAGTTGAGGTCGGTTTTAAGATGGCAAAACTACAAGGTTTTGATTTGCCACATTCATCCCAACCGATAAAGGTTAAAGCGGTGTATTTGTTCCTTGTAGAGGTTAATCAGATCACACCGTTACCTGACGATAAGCTTGATGGTGCCAACATTAAAAAACGTTTGGCGCTATGGATTCACAAAGCATTGCCTGATAATGACCCATTGAAGTAAGGGCGCCTTCGCCTTTATCGTCTTCAATGAGAATTCATATGTGTTTCTAATTGAAAAAGCCTAGCGATCCCTCGCTAGGCTTTGTTGTTTTTAGGGCCTGTTTTTCAACCACAAATGTTTATGTTCTCGTTTACACAGCCTGTACTGGTTCTGTTGGTTTGTGATTTTCTGAGCCATCGTTGGTGATGTGGTCATACTTTTCAGTGAGGTGATCTTGAATTTTTTGGTGATACGCGCCGTTCAGCTTGTAGAAGCGGAAGTAGATGATTAATGCAATGGCAAAGAAGAAAGCAGGTAGGCCGACCATGATGCATTGCATGCCAAATACGGTTTCAGGGCTTTGCACTACATTAGGTACATAGTCGACGGCAGTGAGCGAGATACCGATGAAGAAAGCGGCAAATGCCGAACCTGCCTTTACCACCAAAGTTTGCACAGAGTAGGCGATGCTTTCACAGCGAGCTCCCAGTTTAAATTCACCGTAGTCGACCGTGTCGGCAACCATAATGACGTTGAGAACCCAGAATAAAGCGGTACCGATTTGTAGGAATACACCCGCCGTTGAAATCAACAGAATGCTTTGTTTGTCGTACATGCCAACATAGATCAGAACAGCACTGCCTAAAATAGGGAAAGTGGAAGCACAAGCCCATAGAGTGCGGCGTGAGAACATTTTTGCGAGTTTAGGAAACAACACCAGTGTGATGAGGTTTGCGATGCCTGCATAAGCCATGTAGTAAGGGAACAATTCTTCGTTGCCTACAACATAGGTGAAGTAGTAAACCGCGAAGGCTGTGATTATGTTGGTCGCCAAGTTGTAAGACAGTGCCATGCATAGAACGCTGGTCAATTGGTCGTTTTTGTAGATAAGTGACAGTAGCTTTTTCAGTGATACTTTTTCTTCCGGCTGTGTGGTGTCGAGGTTTGCGGTTGAATAGCGTTCTTTGACATTACGCAGTGTGATAAACGTCGAGACTAAGAAACAGGCAATCAACAGTAGCGTAAATATTTGAAAACCAAACCCCTTGTCGTCACCACCTACATAGTTGACGAAGGGCATTGCAATGGCAGCGGTTACTATCCACGCGAGGCTCGCAAAGAAGCGAGGGTATGGGACTAACTCTTCGCGTTCGCGTTTATCCAAGGTCAGTGTTGGGACTAACGACCAAAAAGGGATATCCATTAGTGTGTAAGTCATGCCCCACAAAATATAAGTGACAGCGGCGTAGGCGATGAGCCAAGGACCTTCGATGTAGTGTGCACTAAACACCATGAGTAGCACGACAGAGTTGGCGAGCGTGCCAATTAAAATCCAAGGTTTGAATTTGCCCCAACGGGTGCGCGTATTGTTGACCAACCAGCCCATGATTGGGTCGTTGACCGCATCCCAAATACGGGCGACGAGAAAGATGGTACCGACGGTAGCGGCAGAAATACCGACTACATCCGTGTAGTAAAACATTAGGTACATATAGACGATGGTGATTGCGAAGTCTTTACCAAATGCGCCAAAGCCATAACTGAGCTTGGTATTCATAGAGATACTCATTGCCACTCCTTACGCCTCCTCTGTGAGAAGGCGCTAATATTCACGTTATTGTATGTTTTTATTAGTATGAAATTACTTGTTAACCCACTCTGGTAACCAACCTTCATGTGCCTCAATCAAGTCATCAACCAGCGCGTATATCTCTTCTATTCCAAGTACTGCAGCTGTATGAGGGTCGAGCATCGCAGCATGATAAATACGGTCACGGTTTTCAGTGAGAATGGCTTCGGTTAATAGAGTTTGGACGTTGATATTGGTTTGCATCAATGCGGCTAAGTGGTTTGGTAGACGTCCAGCTTTGATTGGTTGAACACCATTAGCATCAACTAAACAGGCGACTTCAACACAGCAACCTTGCGGTAAGTTGTCTATTAAAGCTTCGTTTTTAACGTTGCCATAGATGACGCTCGGAGTACCTGTCCAGATAGAATTCATGATGGTGCTGGCGTACTCATGAGACTCATCAACGGTAATTTTGTCAGCTGTTTTGAGTTCTTGAAGGTCGCGTTTCCAATCGGCTATTTGCTCGACACAGCGCTTCGGGTACTCATCAAGTGGCACTTTATAACGTTCAATTAAATCTGGGCGATTCGGCTTGATAAAGTAGGGGGTGTATTCCGAAAAATGTTCAGAAGACTCAGTCACAAAGTAGCCAAGCTTCTTAAACATCTCATAGCGAACTAAGTTGGTACAGCGACCATTGTGATAAATACCCGGTTTAGGCGCTTGCCCACTCTCAAAAGCTTCAAGTAGATCTGGATAAATATCGATGTATTGACCACTTTCTGTTTTCTTCTCAAGAGTGAGGTAGTAAGCCATGTGGTTGATGCCAGCGCAGGTATAGCGAAGATCTGAATAATCTAAGTCCAGGTCGCGCGCTAATTCTTCTGCTGTGCCTTGTACTGAGTGGCATAAACCGACTTGTTTGATGTGCGGGTATTTCTCGTACATCGCCCACGTGTTCATCGCCATAGGGTTGACGTAGTTGAGCATAGTGGCGTTCGGACAAACCTCGGTCATATCTTCACACACGCTCCAAAGGTGCGGGACCGTGCGTAGCGAACGCATAATACCGCCTGGGCCTAGTGTGTCTGCGATGGTTTGTTCCAGGCCATGGCGTTTACACACCTCGAAATCCGTGACCGTACAAGGTTCATAACCGCCGATTTGAAAAGCGATGACAACGAAGTCTGCATCTTGTAGTGCCTCTTTTTGATTTAAGTGACACGAAATAGAGCCAGTAGCACCCGATGATTCCATGAGTTTACTGACGACTAGGTGTGACTCTTCTAATCGGGTCTCATCAATATCCATCAAGGCGACATGAGCGTTTTGTAGTGCTGAACGATGGAAAACGTCACCAAGAATGTTCTTAACAAAAATGGTTGATCCTGCACCGATGAATGTGATCTTAGGGCTTTGCATAGTGGAATCCTTTATCTCTCTGAGTTCTTTGTTGATACAGACAAAGTACACCTAGAACCCACGTCGATTCGTCTCAGATAATTAAATAGCTCTCCCGTTTTCTAATATTTTAAAATCATTGAATGAAAATCTTAGGAAATGGGATAACTTACTGGCTTTTGAGGAGAGGGGTTGTGTAATGAAGCGAGTTTTGCACTTAAGATGCTGACTCTAATCACATTGTGTTGATCTTATGAAATGGGGTATTTCGGCACTATGATCGCCTTCAGAGTTTTATTATCGAGGAATTGCTAAAAGTCATTTATACGATTTCCTAAGGAACGAGATATGCCGCAATCAACCCCTGATACGCTGAGAATTATCACTTTAGATAAGTACTCATCCGAGACCGTGTCGGTAAGCCCGCTTTCTCTCTATTCGTCCTATGAGAAAATTGATATCGAACTTAGAGCTCCTCACTCCATGCCCGGCTATCATTGGCATGGTCAAATTGAGGTGAATATTCCTTTTGGGGACGATGTGGAATACATCATTAACGGCAGCCCAATCGTGGTTAAGAGTGGATCGATTGGCTTGTTTTGGGCATCGGTACCTCATCGACTCACCAATCCCGGCCAAAGCCATAATATGGGGATCATCAACATACCGATTCATCATTTTATGTCGTGGACTCTCAGTCGAGATTTAGTCAATCAGATAACTCACGGCAGTGTGTTGCAATCGAATTCTTGTTCGCTAGTGAGTGAATTTGAAATTGCCCGTTGGGTACAAGAGATAAAGCATTCGTCAGAAAGTCGCCAGCAGTTGGCCATCGATGAAATTGGCTTGATGCTTAAGCGAATCTGCCTTGATGGTTGGCAACAACTGCTCGTAAATCGACAAGACAAATCGACCTCAAAAGGGGTGTCGAAACACTCTCAATTTTATGTCAGCCAAATGTTGGAATACATCGCCACGCATCACAACCAGCCATTAACCGTGAAAGATATCGCAGAACATATTGGATTACATGCCAACTATGCAATGAACGTATTTCAACGAACGATGCAGATGACCATCAAGCAGTACATTACTGCGATGCGCATCAATCATGCTCGCGCTTTACTGAGTGATACTGACAGAACCATTCTCGATATCTCACTCACGGTGGGCTTCAATTCGAGTAGCCGATTCTATGAAACCTTCCAAACGTACATTGGCGTCACGCCGACGCAATATCGAAAAATAGCGAGGGAAGATCATCGGTGGAGCAGTCATGGAGCCAGCCCCGTCTACGACCTTGAGAAAGGCGCGTGTGATGGTAAAAGGCCGCTAACGGTCACCGATAATTTAAAGGAAAAGTGGTAAGTGTTTATTCCGTTGCGTAAAGATGGCTAATACCCTGAACTAGGGGCTCAGGGGCTAAGGGGCTAATAAAGCAGAAATAGCCCTTGATACCCCCCAAGCTTAACTTCTTTCACATACTCACCAACCTTGCCATTCATATCGACGGGCCTCATTGGCTTGTGTAATGGAATACTGAGTTTCGGTGCCGAATAGAAGTCACGATTTTTACCATAGAAATCGGTTCGATAAAGTACGCGCCCATGCTCAAACTCTCTCGCGAGCACCATCTCTTGTGGGCCTCCCTCTACGATATTTGTTTTCGAACGATAAAGAAAATAGGTATAGGTTGGTAACAGCTGAACCTTACCGTTTGGCAGATCAGCATGCACAACTTGATGCTTGGTTGAATCGCCGACAATGGTGTAGTCACTGGGTGTTGAGTGTGTGGTCGAAAGCATCAACGGAATGGGCTCTAATTTATTCGGAATCCGGTTGGCTGGAAAGCCTAGGTCGACCTTGAGCAGCTGTGTCGGTCGGTAAGCCATGTTTTTCGGCACACCACTCTTCCAAAAATTCTCTTCGGTAGTATTGCCACTGCCATACACATAACTGCTATTCCACTGGTTAAAATAACTATGTTGTGGCTGGTAGCTGAGGTAATAAATAGCGAGGGTTGAATACTGATCTTGTTGCCAGTTATCTTGGCTGTTACCTAGGTATTGAACGCGCCCATAGCGAGTAGTGGCTTGGAATATAACGCTTGAATCAGTGTTAGCTAACGCTGAGTTATCCCAAAACTTAGACAATCCGGCATAACCACTAAAGCCTGTAGAGGGGAATAAGTAGTGCTCCCTAAAGTACAGGTTTCCTGAGTTAATTAAGTGTGATTGCCCGTTTCGGCCATAAAGGTTGGCCGTTCCAATATTAAGGCCAATTGAAAGAGTATCGTCGTTAGCTGATAACTGTTTGAGAAAGGCTGCGAAGTGCGTCTTGTATTGCTTATCCGCTTCATTAGGCCCTACGACAAGACCAAGCTCTTGAATGGTTCCTCCTGAATAAACCTCAAATTGATTGCTGCCAAGGAGTTTGTTGGTATCGTCGTTGTAGGCGCCATTGAGCCCTTGTTGCCCCCAATGTTTGGAATAGTAGTTTCGTATCAACATCAGTAGATCTGGGTTAGCAAGGTTGGTCAATGACCATGATGAGTTTTGGTTCCACATTCGGCCGAAAGGAATGACGCGAGACTCCCAGCGAAATCGAGCTGTAGCCAATTTTTTATTCCTATTTTCATATTCAGAAGGTGATAAATAGTTGTCTTGGTTGAGATCGGCTGACTGGTCAAAACCACGGATCTTGCGCCAATACTTGGTTTCGTTTGGTGGTTGTGAATCTGTCTTTGAAGTCTGCAGTTCTTTGAGTTCGATTTTCGGGAAATGGTCTTTCAATTGAACTTGATTTAAGCGAGGGCGAATATCATTTTGGTTCCCTTGCCAGCGTACCCTAACAACGTATAAACGCCCGCCATCTCGAATAAACGTAGAACCAAAATACTGCCCCCCACCATAACTCTGGCCACTTCCATCGTGAGTATTTGTTCTTACCCAGTTAGATGGGACTCGCCAGTTTACGGCTTGGTTTCGGGTCATGTTGCTTGTGTTATCTTCCATTATATCGACGCTAGACCATGCCGTGACTTTACCCTCAAAGTTCATCGATGATGGATACTCAATCTGAAACTCTCCGCCCTGTGCAAAGTGTGAAAATTCAAATGCTAAGTGATTGAATTTCTCAGAGTGATAAACGTAGAGAGCGCCACCTTTGTCAAAATGTTCAAACACATCAGCATCCCAAGGTGGTGGTTGATAAAGAGCAAAGCCCGCGTGCTTTTCATCAGCGGTATAGCCGATAATCATAGGTTTGCGATTTAAAGTGGTATTGGCACCGTGACTCGTATCAGGCTCTGCCAGAATCGTGTCTTCTGAAAAGTGTAGGAAAAAATCTTCGTAATCAATGCCATTTCGCTCTGCGGCATTTCTAATTTCGTTTTCTAATTCTCCTGAATTCAGATCCAATTTTTGGTTGTACATATAACCAATCGCGCTGACGCTTTCGTTATCATTTTTATCGGCGTAAGCCCCAAACACCAAGTCACTATTGTTGACCTCCCAATCGATCACCTCTCTGGCTGATAAGGAGGAGCCATGTAAGTTGAACCCATTCTCATGTTGGCTTGGTAGCACAATGGTATAGCTTGCCAAGCTGGTGTTTGAAGACACAAGGCATGTAAAGGGAAGGGCCAATAGTAGTCGAGTACGGTGTTTTTTCATCAAGCTTCCTAGTCACAATGGGAGCGATTTTATATCAGCCAAATTAAGCATCTCACGCTATGTCAGTGTAGCAAAGCACGGTATTGGGGTTGGGTTTACCTCTGGAGGTTAGCTCGAATAGATATCAGAACGTAGCTTCTAACT
This sequence comes from Vibrio sp. QJM3NY_21, assembly GCF_057785975.1. Classification (NCBI taxonomy): domain Bacteria; kingdom Pseudomonadati; phylum Pseudomonadota; class Gammaproteobacteria; order Vibrionales; family Vibrionaceae; genus Vibrio; species Vibrio sp. QJM3NY_21. Next base: position 1,725,853 of record NZ_CM173514.1, on the reverse strand, counting down.
TGACAGTTTGGAGGTTACTAACAACTATTAAGTTGATGATTTTTAATCCGTAATCCATTGGTTCACCTAAGTTGAATGACTAAGGACGTAGGTGCGGGTGTTTTGTGATGTTCAATATGACTGAACTCGATAAGTAAGGAGGGGATGCCCCTTATGATGTCTTTACTGTTTTTGTTATTACTTGTGGCGATGGTGTGCGGGTTTTTCGGCAAGAAGACCGCCGCGTATGGCTTTTTCGCTGGCTCAGTGATCCTTGGTTTGTATTGGTTTAATCACCATGCGACTGACCCTCTGTCGATCTTATTGTAAGGAGCTAACATGAATCGAAATCAGTTAACTCTTCTGAATACGCTTGGCTTACTGGGTATGACAGCCGTTTTGTTGATCGGCTTTATTCTTCAGTTTGTCCTCAATGAACTTCCTTGCCCACTGTGTTTACTGCAACGGATTGGCTTTGTGATGGTCGCGTTTGGCTTCATGCTGAATGTGGTTTATGGGCCTCAACCGCGTCACTATGGGGTTGTGCTAATTGGCGCTTTGTATGGTGTCGCCACATCGTTAAGACAAGTTTCCCTACACGTGATTCCGGGCACTCCTGGTTACGGTAGCCCTATTTTGGGGATGCATTATTACACTTGGGCCTTTGTGTTGTTCGCTGCAACCATATTGGGTGTAGCCGTGATCTTGATACTAACCAATAAGGCCGAGTCTCACGAACCTTACAAAATGAGTAACTTTGGACGGATTGTGTGTTTACTAGCAATCGTGGTGGTGGCATTGAATGCTATTGCTACGTTTGTGGAGTGTGGGCCATATCAGTGTCCGGATAATCCGGTGAGCTATTGGTTACTTAATCAAGGTGCGAGTTAGAAAAATGGTGCTTTGAGAGAGCGATTAAAGAACAACTGGTAAAAGAAAAGCCACAGCGTTCGCTGTGGCTTTGTCGTTGGTGTTGTGGAGTTTATGACCGTCAGCAATTAGTTAGAGTGGTGCAATCCATTCCAAACGATGTCGCGGTAACGTGTTTGGTTGGTGTCGCCTTCGGTGCTGAAGAGCATGATGGTTGCGTCTTCATTTAAGCCTAGAGTGTCACGCGTTGCTTGGTCTGCGCCCTCTCGGCAAAGTTGGTAAAGAAGACCTAGTGTAATCGCACCTGACTCACCGCTGATGATTTGGCTGTCACCTTGTAGTGGGTTACCTAGAATACGCATCCCGTTTGCTGAAATACTGTCGTCAACCGAGATAAAGTAGTTACTGCAATCACGCAATACTGGCCATGTCACTGGGTTTGGTTCACCACATGCAAGGCCCGCCATGATTGAGTTCAACTCACCGGTTACGTTGACCATTTCGCCTTTCTCGCCTGAGCGGAAAATACAATCTGCGGCTGCTGGCTCTGCAATGATGGTTTCAAATGTATCTGCGCCTAGCTTGTCTGCAAGGTAGCCTAATATGCCGCCTGCCATTGCACCTACGCCAGCTTGTAAGAATACGTGAGTTGGAGCGCTAAATTCTTGCTCTTGAACTTGCTCGACGGCTTCATCTGCCATCGTCATGTAGCCTTGTGAAATCCATGTTGGGATCTCTTCATAACCATCCCATGCAGTGTCTTGAACAAGCATCCAGCCATTGTCTTGCGCCGTTTGGTTCGCCATACGTACCGTGTCGTCATAGTTAACTTCCGTCACGATGCATTCTGCACCTAGACCCTGAATGCGGTTAACGCTTGCTTGAGATGAACCTTTTGGCATGTAAACCACGGCTTTTTGGCCCATTTCACGAGCTGCCCACGCGACACCAGTGCCATGGTTACCCGCTGTTGCTGTCGTAAATACAAGTGGCTTATCCAGTTTTGAAGCAACGGTTTTAAGATTGATCTCAGAGATATCAATGCCAAGGTGTTTTGCCAATTGGCGACCCAGAGCGTAAGAACCGCCGAGTACCTTGAATGCATTCAAACCGAAGCGTTTTGATTCGTCTTTAACGAGGATCGCCTTAACACCAAGGTGATTAGCAAGATTAGGAAGAGAGACAAGTGGCGTTGGTTGGTAACCTTCGATCTGACGGTGAAACTCACGCGCTTGTTGCGCTTGAGATGCAGTGAATAGCTCGCAAACTTGTCCAGTGTAGAATGAATTTTTTGATAGTTTTAACATAGGGCACACTTAGATACAGGCAGAGGAATTAAAGGCCATCAAGCGATGTTCAATGACCTTACTTTGTCGTTAATAACATTACATAGTTATTTTTTGCTATACGCAGTCACTAAAAGCAATACGTGATTACTTCATGTAAGCGATTGCTTCAACTTCGACTAGTGCGTCTTTTGGCAAACGAGCGGCTTCAACACAAGAGCGTGCTGGCGCGTTCTCTGTACCAAATACTTCCGTGTACACCTCGTTAAATGCAACGAAGTTTTCCATATCAGATAGGAAACATGTGGTTTTAATAACGGTATCCAGTGAACCACCACTTTGTTCCAAAACTGCTTTTAGATTTTCTAGTGACATACGAGCTTGCTCTTTGATGCCACCTTCAACAAACGCCATTGTTTTTGCATCAAGCGGTAATTGACCTGAAGTGAAGATTAGGTCTTTGAATGCCATACCTTGAGAGTAAGGGCCGATTGCTGCTGGTGCTAGATCTGTATGGATTTTTGTTTTCATTTCGTTTCTCTTTATATGATTTCTATGCTCTAAACTCGCGGATGTATTTGTAAATAGCGTGGCGAGTAATACCAAGACGCTCAGATACGAATGCTGTCGCCTCTTTTAATTCGAAAATACCGTTCTCAAGCAATAGCTTGGTAATGGCTTTGTTTCGACCTTTTAAGTTGACTGACTCATCGTTGTCGACTTCAAAAATAGCGTGCTCAAGCGCTTGCTCAATCACTTCTGTTGTTGAAGCTCCAAAGTTCTCATGCACACCCACAGGGGCATGAGCCATGTCTGGCATTAAAGTTTTTATGATCTCAGGAAACGGGTGAGACAAGTTCATATTGATACAGAACAGCCCAATTGGTTTGCCATTTTCTCCAGCTAGCACACAGGTCGTAGACTTAAGTAACGATCCATCTTTGCTGGTGGTGAAGTAACTCTTTGGCGTGATCTCACCAGTGCTCTCAAACACACTCAGCATCTTCAGCCCCAGATCGGTGATAGGTGATCCTACTTCTCGACCCGTGTGGTGTCCGTTCACTATCTTCACTACCGACTTTTCAAAGCTCTCGAATGAATGAATCACAACCTCACAGTGCGGACCAATAAAGTCGGCAATGGTTTCGGCTAAGCGAAAGTTCAGTGCGAGATGCTCTCTATCATTGTCGGTGAATTCTACGTTAAACGATTTATATGCTGATGCGTTCATTTTAGACCACTGTTGTTAACTTTAATTGCCTTTCATTATCTTTGGTTACTCGATGTATTTCAAGTTGCCAATTAACTTTATGTAACTATAAGACTATACATCTGCTTCCCATACAAGGCTAAAGTTACAAATAAGTACCTAAAATTGATCGCAATCAACAATATTCCCAGTTTTAGATACTTTCTGGTCACTATAGTTAACCCTAAGATCTTGGTCACATTATTTAACTTAAATGTCAGTAAGATGCTCATCGTAACGTAAACAAAATTGAACTATAGGGTTGGTTACTGGTTGTGAAGAGCAGCAGAAGTGCCTACCTAAATACAATAATTAGAGGTTCCAATGACTAACTACCTAAATCGCGGCTTTGAACAAGCTGAGTTTGAAAACAGAACATCACGCGCTCAAAAAGTCATGCATGAGATGAATCTGGATGCGATGATTTTCACAACCGAACCAAACGTTCGCTACTTCACTGGCTTCCACACTCAGTTTTGGCAAAGCCCAACTCGCCCATGGTTTGTCATCGTTCCTGCAGAAGGAAAGCCGATTGCGATTGTTCCTGAAATAGGAGCAAGTGGTATGGCGGGAACATGGGTCGATAACATTATTACTTGGCCTTCTCCTCGTCCTGAAGATGATGGCATTAGCTTAGTAGCTAGCGCATTGAACTCTCTGCCTTGTCGTCATGGCCGAGTAGGCGCAACGCTGGGCATTGAATCTCACCTACGTATGCCTGTGAACAATTACTTGAAATTAACCACCATGGTTAAGAAAGACTTTGTTGATGTGTCTTTAGCAATGCATGAACTTCGTCAGATCAAGTCACAAGCTGAAATCGAGAAAACACGTGAAATCTGCCGCATTACCAATGTTGGGTTTAGCAAGATCCCTCAATACGCAAAAGCCGGCATGACCGAGCGTGAAATCTGTAAACAGTTCCGTATCGATATGTTGTTAGAAGGTGCGGACGAATGCCCTTACATCATCGCAGGCTCAGGGCCAGATGGTTATGACAGCATCATCATGGGCCCAACTGATCGCATCATTGAGCCGGGAGATGTGTTGATCATCGATACCGGTGCTGTACGTGATGGTTATTTCTCTGATTTCGACCGTAACTGGGCATTTGGTCATGCAAGTGAGCAAACCAAAGCGGCATACCGCGCTACTTACGAAGCGACCACGAAAGGCTTTGAGGCTGCGAAACCGGGCGCAACCACGACTGACATCTACAACGCGATGTGGGGAGTGTTAGAAGCCAATGGTGCATTGGGCAACGACGTTGGTCGTCTTGGTCATGGTTTAGGTATGGAGCTGACAGAGCGCCCGTCTAACACGGCTACCGACAACACAGTACTTAAGCCGGGTATGGTGATGACACTAGAACCGGGCATGGTTTACGCACCGGGTAAGTCAATGGTTCACGAAGAGAATATCGTGATTACTGAAGACGGCGCTGAATGGTTAAGCAAACGTGCAGAGCCAGAACTGATCATTATTTAGCTAAAAACTTAACACCTTACAAATTTAACACCCTACAAAAGCTGGCTCTGGACTCCAGAGTCAGCACATAAAAATTATAAAAATACGAGTTTCTCATGCAAACAATAGAACAGTTTCGTCAATTTGAAATCCCATTACAGCACGTTCAGGCCCCAAGAATTGGTCGAGTTCATATCGGTTTAGTACAACTAAGTACTGACCACTCTTTAGAGATGGACTGGGCAAAGTTACTGGGTACACAAGCGGGTGTGTTTAGCTCCCGTGTTTATTACAGTAGCGAAATGACTCCAGAAGCGCTCGACCAAATTGCGGTTGGGATCAGTGAAGCATCAGATTTGATTGCTACTGGCTTACCCATGGATGTTATGGCGTTTGGTTGCACTTCAGCTTCTATCATCATTGGTGAAGAAAAAGTAGCAAACCTTCTTACACAAAATCGCGGTGATATTCCCGCAACCAATCCATGGACAGCTGCTCAAGCCGCATTTAAGCACTTGGGTGCAAAGAAAGTTGCCGTGTTTTCCCCTTATCCAACAGAAGTGAATTTCCCTCTTTATCAACAACTGACTGCCGCTGGCTTTGAAGTTCCTGTTTTAGGTTCACTTGGCATTGAGAAAGACACTGACATTACCACGGTTTCAAAGGAATCAATGATGGAAGCATTAAGCGAAATGCTGCCTGATTCTAGTGCCGATGTTGTATTTATGTCTTGCACCAACCTTCGTGTTCTTGACCATATTCAAGAGATTGAAGATCGATTTGGTATCCCTGTCGTGTGTAGCAACTCTGCGATGTTCTGGCATTGCATGCACCTAGTCGGCAAGACAGCTCAGTGTCCAGGTTACGGACAATTGCTAAATCAATAGCAACCAATGAAAGGAATTTAAAGATGAGTAATACAGTAAAAGGTTGGATCGCGGCCATTTTCATTGGCCTGCTATGGGGTATTCCCTGGATCGTTGGAACACCAATTCTAGAAGTAATGGATGCACAGGTCTTGGTATGGGTTCGCTATACCGTAGCCTTCATTACCTTATTTGTGATTATCCAAGTCAGCAATGCGATGGGTAAACCACAGAAAAAAGTCGACTTTAAGCTTAACTGGGCAAATCGACACGACATTTTCTGGGCAGCATGTTGCGGCATTATTGGTCAAGGCGCTTTCAGTTTTCTATCGTTCCTGTCTCTTGACTACATCACTGCTTCAGAAAACGGCGTAATCCAAGGGCTTATTCCAATCATTATCTTGTGTGTTGGTTTCCTTCGTCATGGTGAACGTTTTACTCCAATGCAAATTTTGGCGGCGGTTGGTGCGTTCGCTGGTGTCGCTATCTTGGTAATGGATCCATCTGTTGAAGGCAGTGGTTTCAACATTGGTCACTTGATCTGTCTTGGTAGCGCGGCGAGTTTCTCTACGATGGCTTACGCTCGTGCGAAACTTGCTGAGAAATATGGCTCAGTGGCGACGATGTACCACCAGTTCATTTTTGCGGCAATCGGTTTTGGTCTTTATCTACTGGTTGTGGGGGCGGACTTCTCTTCAGCACTCGGTATTTTCAGTTCTCCACTTCGTATGGCTTGTATTGCAATTTTGGGTGTGGGTATTTCAGGTATCAGCTACCTAATCTACATCTATGCCATGGAACGAGTCGGCGTAGACGGAACGGGTATGGCACTTAACTTGATGCCTCTGTCTTCTTTCGTCTTGGCTGTGTTTGCTCTCGGTGAAGCGGTAACGCCAATGCGACTATTAGCGATTGCGGTCGTTATTGGCTCAATGATGCTGTTCATGAAGTTTGGTAAGGCGAAGAAAGCGCCTCAGATGAAAACGGCGACAAACGCTAACTAACCGTCAACCACGATACAAATTACAAGTAATAAGGCGGTGTGCCGCACCGCCATTATCGAAAAATTATGGAAGATAGAAAGATGAACACAACAAACAGAGACACATTTTTAGGATGGACTGCAGCCATTGCTGTTGCCTGTATCTGGGGCGTAACAGGGGTGGTCTCTAAGCCGCTTTCTATGGCTGTTGATCCGATGACATTGGTATTTTTCCGCTACGTTACCGCGGTAATTGGCCTATCAATCATTTTCTTTTTTACATCACGTAGCAAAAACTTAAGTGCAGACTTAGGTTCTTCATTAAAGATCGATACCAAAGATATTGGACGTATTGCGCTTTGTGGCATCGTGGGACAAGGGGTTTTCTCACTTTTTAATTTCCTTTCTCTTTCTCATATTGGTGCGACTGAAAACGGTGTTATCCAAGGTATGCAGCCGTTCGCGACGGTTTTCTTTGGCATGATGTTTATGAACTTCCGTATGAACAAGATTCAGTGGGGCGCTTTCATCGCATCTGCAGTTTGTATTTACGCAATGAGTGTCGGGCCAACAAACACCATTGAAGGCGGTACTCCGCTGCTGGGTTATGTTTACGTGACATGTTCGATGCTGGCTTTAGCGTGGACGGCACATTTACGTGCTAGCTTAGCGGACAAGTACGGCTCAGTGGTTTCCATGCTTTACCAATACATTTCGGTTGCTGTGATGGGCATTATCGTTGTGTTGACCATGGGCTTGGACTTGTCTCAGATTTACATTATTTTCTCTAGCCCGCTGTTGATTGCACTGCTTATTTTCTTAGGTACAGGCATTTCTGGTGGTAGCTACTTGATTCAATTGTATTCTTTCAAGCGTATCGGTGTAGAAAAGGCAACGATGGCATTAAATCTCATGCCTTTGGTTGGCTACTTAGTGGCAGTTGTGACACTTGGTGAGCAGATGGCCATGGGGAAAACCATTGTCGTTTCATTGATTGTCGTAGCACTTTACGTGTTCACTAAGTTTGAAACGAAGCAAGAAGAACAGACAGCAGAAAACTTAGCTTGCGATAAGAAAGCAACGCCAGAAGTGAGCTAAGTGATGAAATCAGTGACTAAAGGTTGGATTGCAGCAATTAGCGTTGGTTTGCTATGGGGCTCTGAGGCTGCTTTAGCTACCTTGCCACTGCAAACCATTGATGCGCGATTGTTAGTGTGGCTGCGCTACATGATGGCATTCTCGGTTTTATCTTTAGTCCTGATTTTTGGCGCAATACGTCAAGCCAATACTCAAACTAAACCGAAACTGTCGTTCAGTTGGGCTAATCGAAGCGATTTATTTAAGTTATTAGTGTGTGGTGTAGTAGGCCAAGGTTTATTTAGCTTCTTGTCATTTCTATCACTCGATTATATTTCGCTATCGGAAAACGGAGTCATTCAAGGTCTTGTACCGATTGCAATCTTGGCTATTGGGCAAGTTTTCTATGGTGCACGCTTTACGCGTATGCAAATTGCCTCAAGTGGGATTGCTTTGATTGGAGTGAGCATATTGGTTCTTGCTCCGCCGTTTACTTCGGAAGATAGCGGAGTGAACATTGGCCATCTGATTTGCTTATTGAGTGTGTTGAGCTTTGCATCTGTCACCCACTTACGGGCTCATCTGGCAGAAAAATACGGTGCAACTCGCACCATGCATTATCAGTTTGGTTTCGCAGCTGTTGGTTTTTTCATTTATTTATTGGTGTCAGGTATAGATGTACCCAGCCTGCTACTGGTGATGCGCCCTTCTTGGTCACTTCTATGCATTATGGTGCTAGGAGGTTTTGTATCAGGTCTGGGCTATATCGCATATATCTACGGCATAGAACGTGTGGGAGTTGAAGGCAGCAGCATGGCTTTAAACCTCATCCCTATGTCAGCATTTTTCATTGCTGTTTTGGTGTTCGGAGAGCCTATCACCCCCTTGAGGGCGATGGCGGTTGGCTTAATCATCGTTGCTATGATGCTATTTGCAACCTCCAACAAATCTCGCGAAATGACATCCAAAACAGTTTCAACAAATTAATTTTAAGTATTTATTGGAGTTTCCATGACTAACACTGCCACTGTCACAGAATGGCGTCGCCATCTACATCAGTACCCTGAATTTGGTACTGAAGAGTTCAAAACCTCTGAATTTGTTGCGAATAAACTCGAAGAGTTCGGCATTGAAGTTCACCGTGGTATTGGTGGAACCGGTGTTCTGGGGATTTTAAAAAATGGTACAAGCGGTCGCTCGATTGGGTTGCGTGCTGACATGGATGCCCTGCGTATTCATGAAGAGAATACGTTTTGTCATGTTTCTAAACATGATGGCGCGATGCATGCTTGTGGTCATGACGGGCATACAGCTATGTTGTTGGGTGCCGCGCAAGAGCTAGCAAACAGCAAGCAATTTGATGGCACCGTTTACTTCATTTTCCAACCCGATGAAGAGCGTGGTACAGGCGCCAAAGCGATGATCGAAGACGGCCTGTTTACTCGTTGGAATATGGATGCGATTTACGCAATGCATAACCTACCGGGTATTCCTGAAGGTAAGTTTGTGACTCGCCCCAATTCATTAATGGCGAGTGAAAGTAGCTTTGAAATTGTTATCAAGGCTACGGGTGGTCATGCTGCTATGCCACACATGGGAACCGACCCGATTGTAGTTGGAGCTCAGGTTGTGACCGCCTTACAAACCATTGTTTCACGTAATTTGAGTGCAATTGATGAGACGGCGGTTATCTCAGTGACTAATTTTGTTACCAACGGCACAGTTAATGTGATTCCTTCGCAAGTGACCATTTCAGGTGATACTCGTAGCTTCACGGATCAAGCGTTACACAAGATTGAGAAAGCGATCGAGCGTGTCGTTGCGGGTCAGTGCATGTCAGCAGGCGTTGATTATCAATATCATTTTAACAATAGCTTTCTATCAACAATCAACACGCCGGAAGAGACTGCTCACGCAATCAAAGCAGCACAAGCGGTTGTTGGTGAAGAGAATGTGAATGGAGTTTGTGAACGTTTCACCATCAGTGAGGATTTCTCGTTCATGTTACGCGAAGTAAAAGGGTGCTATGTGCTAGTTGGGAATGGTGTTGGTGAATGTGGAGGCACTGCGCTTCATAACCCACACTACGATTTCAACGACAATATTCTGGAACATGGCGTTGGGTTCTGGAAGACGCTTGTAGAGCAACAATTGTCACAATAGATAGATGAAAAAAGAGCGAGAGGCAAGCCTCTCGCTCTTTTTGTATGTAACGCATTTCCAAATCTGCGAACAGTTTAGACTAACTACTTAACTACTTAGCGATTCACCTGCTCAACAATCTCTCTTGTTAGGCGTGCAATCTCATCCCACTCTTTGTTTTCGACGAGCTTCTTATCCACCATCCAGGTGCCACCACATGCCAATACCTGAGGAACGGCTAGGTAGTTGCCAATGTTTGATGGCGTGATACCGCCTGTAGGCATGAGTCTTATGTCGCCATAAGGTCCGACTAACGATTTCACCATACTGATACCGCCAGAAGCTTCTGCTGGGAAGAACTTCAAGGTTGTTAAGCCCATCTCTAATGCCGCTTCAACGGTGCTTGGATTGTTCACTCCAGGAATGATATCGATGCCGATTTCTTGGCATGCTTTAACCGTGTTTGTATTGAATCCCGGTGATACCACAAACGTTGCGCCCGCTTCTTTGGCTGCGAGTGCTTGCTCACGGTTCAAGATGGTGCCCGCGCCGATCAGCATGTTAGGCTGAGCTTCGCGAAGCAGTCGGATAGCTTCAACAGCGGCGTCTGAACGGAACGTAATCTCAGCAGCTGGAAGGCCATTCTCAGCCAATACTTTGCCTAGAGGGATAATATCCTCTGCGTTATCAATCGCGATAACAGGGATAACTTTAAGTGCTTTTAGCTGTTCGTTAATTGTAGGCATGGTTTACTTCTTAATAGGGTTTGAAAGAGTATCGGTGATGACTTTTGGAATAATTGCACCGTGGTGCTGAATCACTAGTCTTGCGAGTGCATTACCTTGTTGACAGGCTTCTGAAACAGAACCTCCAGCGAGATAGCAAGATAAGAAACCGCCGTTAAAAGAGTCGCCAGCAGAGGTGCTATCAACCACAGTCTCGACAGGTGTCGTTGTGATTTTTACTGGCTCATTTTCGGGGTTTTCGCTGATCAAGCAGCCTTCAGCACCAAGCTTCACAACAACGGTTTTGACGCCGAGTGAATGCAGCCTTCTTATGGTGTCTTGCGGCGTTGTATCGCCCCACAATAGTTGTTCGTCATCAAAGGTAACCAAGGCGATATCTGTCGCTTGATAGGCAAGCTGATAAGCTTCTTTGGTTGCGTCTTGTGAGTCCCACAACTTTGGTCGGTAGTTACTATCAAAGGCGATGGCCACACCACGTTCACGTAGACCTTGGATGATAGTGAGTAACTTTAGCTGATCGCCATGAGGCAAGATCGCCAGAGATATCCCGCTCAAAAACACCATATCAACATCGCAAAGTTGGGCTGTTATCTTATCGAAATCTGGGTGCTGCACCATGTAACGAGCAGCAGAGTCATTACGCCAATACAAGAATGTGCGTTCGCCAACGTCGTCTAATTGAATCAGATACAGGCCTGGCGAGCGCTGTTCGTCGATAAGCACTAAATCGGTTGATAACCCTTCATCTTGCCAACGCTTAAGCATCTCTTGGCTAATGGAATCTGCTCCAAGAGCCGTGACGTAACTGGTACGAATTCTAGGAGTATTTGTCGAACTGGAATGGCTGGTGGTACTTCGGTTCAAATACACAGCAGCGTTGAGCGTATCTCCACCATAGGTTTGTTGCATGGTACCGAATGGAGCGCCGTTCAGTTCAATCATGCACTCGCCGATAATCGCAATGTGGCTCATAAGTGTGCCCTTACAGAAGAATGGGTATTGCTAGCTATAAATGATGGAACGTGGCTACAAGGAAGGTAGCCACGTTGATTCTGTTCCCAATAGGTTGGGAGGAAGTGTTATTTGTTGTCTAGCTTTACGAACAACAGTGTTAGTACGTAAGACAGTACAAACACACCAACCACACCCATAATCGCTTGGATAAAGTTCTGTGTGCCGGCTGCAAGGTAAGCTGGCAAGCTGAATACAGAAGAAAGAATGTAGCTCGTTAAGTGCGTATCGATTGTTACCGAGATTGCACCGAACACACCTGCAGCCAAACTCGCGGTCATCATCGCTTTGGTGTATTTCGTTAGGACACCAAATAGAGCCGGCTCCGTGATGCCTAAGATAGCGGTAACACTTGAGCCCATCGTGATTGAAGATTGCTCTTTAGAAACTGTTTTACGTTGCTTATGCCAGATAGCCATTGTCGCGCCAGCAATTGCCATGTTACCTAAACACATGATCGGCATTAGTAAATCCTTACCATACAGAGCAAAGTTGTTCAGGCTAATCGGGGTCATGCTGTGGTGAATACCAAATACGATGGTAATCGGGCGAGTTAGACCAAACACAAAGCCCGTTAATGTCGGAGAGATCTCCAGTAGCGAGCTCATTACCCAACCCGCGCCGTTACTTAGCCAGATACCAGCAGGGCCAACAAATGATAGCGTGATGGTCGAAGTTACCGTAAAGGCAAGCAGTGGTGTAAATACAGGCTTCGCAGAAGAAGGAACTAGACGGTCAACTAACGGAGTCACTTTAGACAATAACCAGATTGCGAGAATCGCAGGAACAATTGCGCCGCCGTAGTTGAGCAGTTCAATCGGAACCACGCCAAGAACCGTCAGCTCCGGAGCAGCGCCAGCATCTTTCAGCATCGCCGCTTTATCTACTAGCTTGGGTGCTAACATTGCGGAGGAAACAGCAAGCGCAATGTATTCGTTTACTTTGAATACTTTAGCTGCAGAGAAAGAAACCAGCATAGGTAAGAAGAAGAACACAGCAACAGAGATTGAGCGGAAGAAATAAACTGTGTCTGAGGTTTCAGAGATAACATTGGTCGCAATAAGACCAGACAACAGGCCCATCAACATACCAGCGCCAGCAATTGCAGGCACGACAGGGCCAAAGATGCCTGCGACAATGCGCATCACGCCCTGGAACAGCTTGCCTTTCTCTAGCTCATCAGCAGGATTAGCGTCAGCTTGTTGAGTGTTTGATAGCGCGTTGAACCACTTCTCGACCTCAACTCCAATGATAACTTGAGTTTGGCCTTGTTGAAGTACCACACCTTTCACATCAGCGATCAGCTTGATAGCCTCTTCGTCTACCAGAGACTCTTCTGCCAATTTGAATCTTAGTCTTGTCATACAGTGCGTGAGACTCACAATATTATCTTCACCACCAAGTGCAGTGACTAATAACTGTAGATTTTCTTTGAAATTTTTCTTTTTAGACGATGACTTAGAGTTATTCATAACAGCATCATTATTTTCAACAATTTGCATACTACACCTGTTACTGGGATATATTTAACTCCAGTAATCATATCGATAACTTATTTAAAGCCAATGGGATAAAAAGAGACTTCAATCACACTTAAAATTCGAATAAATTATTTTCGACCGTTTTGGGCCAATTGGTATGTTTTGTTTATCAAATAAAAACACTAAACGTACCAATTATTTTTCATGAAATTTAACGCTTGAAATGTGCTTTTTAACACGGTTAGATAATAAGAGTTGAAGTTAGTTTAGGTTATTTAATTGTGAAAGAAACTATTATATCCGATATCCATTGTATTATTACTAAGCCAGATAGGCATAACCTTATCACGGTTGTTGTTGAAACCAATGAAGGTGTGACAGGCTTTGGTTGCGCGACCTTCCAACAACGACCGCTTGCTGTAAAAACAATGGTCGATGAGTATCTAAAACCTCTTCTAGTTGGTAAAAATGCCAATAATATTGAAGACTTATGGCAAATGATGATGGTCAATGCTTATTGGCGAAATGGCCCTGTTATCAATAATGCAATTTCCGGTGTTGATATGGCGCTGTGGGATATTAAAGCCAAATTAGCGGGTATGCCGTTACATCAATTATTTGGTGGTAAGTCTCGTGATGCTATTCCTGTATACACACACGCAACTAGCGACACAATGGAAGGTATTTATGAGTTGGTGGAATCTTTCCTAGACAAAGGTTACAAGCATATTCGCTGTCAGCTTGGTTTCTATGGTGGTGTTCCAACCGATTTACATACCACTCAAAATCCGACTGAAGGCTCGTACTACGACCAAGATCAGTACATGGACAATACACTGACAATGTTTAAGTCGCTTAGAGAAAAATACGGTAACCAATTCCATATTCTTCACGATGTTCATGAGCGCCTTTTCCCAAATCAAGCGATACAATTTGCCAAAGAAGTCGAGCAATATAAGCCTTACTTCATTGAAGATATTCTTCCGCCAAACCAAACTGAATGGTTGGATAACATTCGTAGCCAAAGCTCGGTTTCATTGGGTTTAGGGGAGTTGTTTAACAACCCTGAAGAGTGGAAGTCTTTGATTGCCAACCGCCGTATTGATTTTATTCGTTGCCATGTTTCACAAATTGGTGGCATTACACCTGCGCTTAAACTCGGACATTTATGTCAGAACTTTGGTGTTCGTATTGCATGGCACTGTCCGCCAGACATGACGCCAATTGGCGCTGCGGTAAATACGCATTTGAATGTACATTTGCACAATGCGGCAATTCAAGAGCATGTTGAATACAACGAGAATACACATAAGGTATTCCCGAACGCTGCTGAGCCAATTAATGGCTACTTATACGCTTCTGAAATCGCAGGTATTGGTGTAGAGATGGATCGAGAGGTTGCAGCCGAGTTTCCTGTGATGTACCGCCCTCATGAGTGGACTCAAAGTCGACTACCAGATGGCTCAATTCATACGCCATAGTTTGTTATTTCAATTAAAATTTAGCCGCACTAGCGGCTATTTTTATCTCTGAAATTCATGCTCTCGTTGTTAAAAGGCGTGTGATAAGTGCATTGATAGTTAATGTCGATAATGTCACTGACGATGAACAATTCGCCAGAGGTAAGGAAGCCACGGTTGGTGATGTTCATTGCCGCGACATTCTTCTTACAGCCCAGTAAATCGGCATCATCTTTGGATACGTTGATGGCTTGATAAGTCGTTAGGTAACTGTCGATCTCTAAGCCTTGAGCGAGTGCGTGTTTTTGAAGCGAACTCTCGATGATGTCTGTGTTCATTTCATGAAAGATACTGACAGGTATTTTTGTTTCTTCAATTTGAACGACTTTATTATTAATTAACCTAAGACGTTTGATCTTCCAAATATATTCATCGTCACGTAGAGAAAATATTTGTTGTTCGTGGTTGTTTGGTAACGCTTTATTTAATTGAATCTTTTTATAAGATATTTCTTCAAAGCTGTTTTCAGTAATCGAGTTATAAACTAGAGGGGTTCCAACCAAAGATGTATTAACAAAGTACCCTGAGCCCACCTTAGATGTCACCATGCCAATCGCTTCTAGTTTGGCTAGCGCTTTTCGAATAGTAAATCGAGATAAGCCATATATTTCAGAGAGTTCCCTTTCTGCAGGAAGCTTATGATTGATACTGTTTTGACAGATCTTGCTCACAATATCTTGGACAACTAATTCATATTTTTTCATTCTAAAAACTTAAAAAAGCACTCATGGTGATTAAATTATAGTTAACTAAATCAGATACTCAGCGCATTCCGAACCAGCCGTTAATTCTAACATAGAAGGCCTATTAGATGATGGGATATAGGGTGTTTTGGAGGGCGAATTCGAGTATTACTTCTGGGTGTGTGACTTCATTCTCTTTCTTTGATATATAGCGGCTGAATGAGGATGTTGTCTACAAGATGTTAAATAAAAAAGCACGCCCAATAGGACGTGCTTCGAATGCTTGAGCTTTGTTAGTTGCGAGCTACATAGCCAAGTTCTCATTTCTCAATTTCGTGAGTGCTTTTAGGCGCTTTGCATACTCTTTTTGGAACGTGTCAGGGTCTGCGCCTTCAGAAACTTGAGCGTAAACTCTCATCTTGTTACCGCCGTAGATCTTCGCAAGATCATCATTGCTGTAGCCACGTTTCCACAGTTCATCGGTGATGGCTGCAAGGATCTTCGCCAATTCACCATTGCCCGTCGCGCCTTTGTTGAACGCCTCGATCATGTAACCACCATCGTCGTACATTTTCGCGTTCTTGGTTGCGAAATCCACTACCATGTCAGTTGAGAACATGTCATCGGTAGCGATTCCTACGTGGTCAACGCCGACCAATTTTACGTAGTAGTCGATCATATCGGCAGCTTGAACTGGAGAGATATCTTCAGGCCAAACGCCGTCCATCATCCATTCAGTGAAAGTTGGGGCAACGTAGCCTCCTGATTTGGCTGCGCGTATTGCTTCATCATCAGGAATGGCGCGGTAACAGCCTTTTGGTGTCGCATTCGCTTCGTTTTTGTATAAACCGGCAGGCACAGAGTGGGTGTATACAAATGGCACATCAGGGTAGTTTTCTTCCATATAACTCATGGCATCGTTAGCCGTTTTTGAGCCTGTGTGGCTGAGATCTAGAATCACCTGATACTCGACCATCGAATCGATAACAGACTCTCCCCAAGATGTTAAGCCGATGTCTCTGCCATTATATGCAGCCAGTTGTCCCGAACCTGTTCTGAAAATGTCGTTATAAGACAAGATCATGCTTTTGAGACCCATGTCTTTAAGGATCGCCATCTTGGTGACATCTTCTTCCAAAATTGTCGCAGTTTGGCTATTCCATAGAACGGCAGTCTTTCTTTCTGTATGGGCTTTTTCAATATCGTGATTAGAGTGGGCAACGATGAACTTATCAGGTTGTTTTGCCATCACAGAACGATGCTTGTGATGGTGGAACAAGAAGTCATCAAAGTTGTGGTCGGCAGCAGTAATGGTGTATTCATGCCCTGTAATACCCGCGTCACGTGCACCTTGGAAGTAATCCAATAATTGTTGGTCGTCACTCCAGCCCGCTCCATATGGGCTCGCGAGCATACCAATGACGATCGTGTCTTGAACGAATGTTTTGGCTTTGTCTGATGCTGGCCAAGTTTTGCTTTCAACACTGGCGTTAGCAACACCAAAACTCATTGCTATACTCGCTGCTACTAACGTGATCTTTTTAAACATGAAAACCTCTCAATTATTGGTTTAAGTCCATTTATTCAATATCTATATTTAATAGTAGACCCTGACGGTATCTCGGGATTATTTAAAATTGATAACCCTGTCATACTTTGCAATCAAAGCTGCTCTTGTTGGCTATGTGGTTCACTTTATTAGTGAAAACTGTAAGTGAACCTTGTTAACTTGAGATAATTGTAGCTAAGCTCTGAAATGAAAATGTGCATTTTGCGTCACTAGTTAATATGGAAAAGGATAGAGTGATGGGGCTTGATATTCCTCTGATTGATAAGCGTGTGGTGAACCACTTTCAACAGTGTTTGCAAGAAGATAACTCGCTTGCTCTCGGCCGCTCATTGGTTGCAGATCTGGCGTTAGAAGTGAAACTTCCATTCAGTATGGATACGTCATCGGCTAGCTATGTTCCGTATAACGTTTTTTCCCTCTTCTTACACCATATCAGGGCTAACCTAAGCCCGAATGACTTCATTGCTGTGCTGTTAGAGAGTGCAAGTCGAGCAGCTAAAGAACTTCGATTTCCTGCTCTTTCGATGCAAGATTTCCTTGATTTTTTCCCCATTGAAAGGCTATCTGTGGAACAAAGTGGGGCAGAGTTTTCGGTCTCGTTTAAGACGTCAATGCAGTCAGTTAGTCGCGTTGAATCTGAGTTGTTTCTTATCGCTTATACTCACGCTTATTTGAAGGCGCAATATGCTGAGCTCGGTAACCCAATTCGATATGATTTAGTGACAACGAAGTCGCAGGCATTAAGCGAGTTAAAAATCCAAACTGAGACACCTCAATACCTTGGGCAAGAGAGTACGCGTATTCAATACGATCGGTTAGAAGTGGAACATTTGCTGGAAACCAAAGTGAAACCCATGGCCGATGCTCGCAATGTCACTGAGGCTTTGTCGCCATATATTGGTCGAGTCGATATCGACTTAGATACATTTTGCGATTTGATCGGGATTGGAAAGCGTACTATTCAAAGAGCGTTGAATAAAGAAAATACAACCTTCAAAGAGATAAAAGAGACGCTCGCGTTTGATTTCGCTAAGCGGGTTATTTCTCAGCAAACCTATACTATTTCTGATGTCGCACTTCACTTAGGTTATGCCGATTCATCGCAGTTTATAAGAGCATTTAAGCGAGTCAATGGGATTACACCTTATCAATGGAAGAAAGGCCATGTTGAGTGATAAACATGGCCTTTCTTAGATTTAGATTGTTGCTGAATTAGTCGCTCTGTTGCTCAGTATTCAAGTGTCGAATCAACTTGGCTGGCGTACCACCGTATAAGCAGTCTGGTGGTACATCGCTGTTGACCACAGAGTTAGCTGCGATGACTGAACGAGCCCCAATCGTCACGCCTTGGTTGATCACTGAGTTACCGCCAATCCACACATCATCTTCGATTGTTATTGGTAAACAGAAGGTTTCCCATTTACGGCGGCTACGATAATCAAGGGAGTGTGATGGCGTATAGAATTGGGCACTTGGTCCAATTAAAACATTGTTACCGATCTTGATATTCGCACCATCCAATATCACCACGTTCATGTTGATGAAGGTGTCGTCACCAATCTCAATGGTTTTACCAAACTCACAATGAAAAGGGGGCTGGATTAAGCTGCTACTACCAACCTTACCGAATAGCTGCTCTTGCAATGTGTGTTGTTGATCTGGGGTTTGGTGGTTGTTGAAAGCCATTAGCGCCTTTTTTGCATTGGAACGCATGGTATCAATTTCTTGGTCTGCACCATCATACACTTGCCCAGATAGCATCTTTTCCAGTTCAGTTTTATCGCTTGTATTACTCATGCTTGCCCACTTTCCGAGAGTCTCGGTCTAAATGACTAATACTGCAAGATTAGCGATTTTTGGACATAAAAAAAGAGAAAAGCCTCAGCCTTTCTCTTCCTATTTTGTGCTTTAAGCACTAATGCTAAGTGAGCCCAGCTATTCAGCAAAAGGCGCGCTTTGCCAAATTAGATTTGCTCAACGAAACCCATTAGGTGCTGTTTCACTTCGTCTGAAGCAAAAGCGCTGTCTACAGAGTATTTGTAGATCTCTGCGTAGTCTTCTTTAGTTAGGCCGAATGTTTCACACACACGCTTCACTTCGTTAGTCATGGTTGTGTTCGACACAGTACGGTTGTCTGTGTTGATCGTAACAACGATGCCGTCTTTCTTGAATTCAGCAATTGGGTGGTCGCTGAATTTGTGAATACATTTAGTTTGCACGTTACTTGTTGGGCAAGTTTCAAGCGCAACTTGCTTCTCTTTAACGATGTTGTATGCGTCCTCGTTGCCTTGGATGTGAACACCGTGGCCGATACGCTCAGCGTCTAGCAAAGTAACTGCATCGTAAACGTTTTGACCATGCCATTGCTCACCAGCGTGCACGGTAATGCGGTAGCCTTTTTCAAGAGCGTACTGTGTGTACTCAGGGAATTCAGCGCAGAAGCCTGGCTTTTCACCGCCAGCGATATCAAATGCTACAACACCTTTACCTAGGTAAGGTTGACCTGCATCGATCACGTCTTTGATAGAGTCTTTAGGGAACATACGAAGCACAGACATGATGTAGTTGCCTTTGATGTCGTATTTCTCTTCAGCACGCTTCATGCCTTTAACTGCACTAGCGATTATTGCATCAAGAGACAGACCTTTGTTTACGTGCAGGATTGGTGCAAAGCGAACTTCTAGGTACTTAACGTTTTCTAGTGCAGCGTCTTCGTAAAGCTCGAAAGAGATACGTTCAATCGCTTCTTCAGTCTGCATTACTTGTAATGGCAGGCTGAAACAAGCCAGGTACTCATCTAAGTTTTTACAATCTTCTGGCACCGTTAGAGATTGAACAACCGCATCGCGATCTTCAGGTAGTTCGATATTGTATTGTTTTGCTAGGTCAATAATCGTATCTGGACGAACACTTCCGTCTAGGTGGCAGTGTAAATCAATCTTTGGTAGTGCTAGAAAATCCATGAGTATTCCTTAATTCTATTATTATTTGAGCGTGTTAACTCACATGCGCTAAATTTACCAAGACAATGATATGATTTAAAGTGACAATTAATCATCATTAACCTGAATTTAGGGAATATCATGGTAGATGTGAAAAGCTTACTTAAATGCGATATGAATTTGCTGCTTTGCTTACACGTTCTTATTGAAGAACGGAGTGTGAGCAAAACGGCAGATCGACTCTTTTTGAGCCAGTCAGCGGTAAGTAAACAGCTCACTAAACTCAGAGCTTTGTTTGATGATCCGCTGTTTGAGCGAGAATCAAAGGGGTTGTTCCCAACGCCCAAAGCACTCGCTTTGGCACCTAAAGTCCACCAAATCCTACTGCAAATTGAAAAGCTGACCGTTCCCGAAGTTTTCGATCCTAAAGCCAGTGAGCGTACCTTCACTATAGACCTTGTCGAAACCGCCTACACCGCGATTTATCCGCACTTCATGCCGACTGCTCTCGCGGAGGCGCCTCACATTACCATCAACAGCTCAACGTGGAGCAGCGACAGCTTCAAGCGTTTGCTAAAACGTGAAGTGGATTTTGGCATCGGTATTTTTGAGCTAGATGAGCGAGCATCTACCCATGTGCAGTGTATTCCCGATGATCTGGATTACGTAGAACTGTGCTTGGACTATTCTGTGTGTTTGATGCGAAATGACCATCCGGCGTTAAAGGAAGAGTGGAACCTCGACACCTTCTTGAAGTATCGACACATACAGTTGGTGACGGGCGGAGCGGGGGATTGGCTATTGATGGAAGTGCTGAACTCTAAGCAGTTGGAAATCAATAAAGCCGCTAACGTGTCAGACATCACCAGCGCCATTAAATTGTGTAAGCAGAGTGATTTGCTGATGTGTTATCCATACAACTCGGTACGTGATTACATTGATAGCGGTGAACTGGTGATGAAGCCTGTTCCAGTCGATTTGGTGCCGGGAGGTCTATTCTTGCTGTGGCACAAATACTTCGATTCAGAGCCGAGCCATAAGTGGCTTCGCGATTTGATCATCGAACAGATTCAATAATAAACGATAAAGTAATTAAGAGTTAGTATTGGTTACTTATTGAAAATTAAAAGAAAAATATCGAATTAGAAACTAGTTGGATATTTTTTTGTTTTTATTTCGTCTTTTTATCATGAGCCTCGTCTTAATTACGTTGCTATAGCTTTTTTAAGACGAAACAATGAAAAATAATCAAGTATTAAAAATTGAAGCCAATCTCGCTTCCTTCCTACAAAATGAACAAGTTCATGCTTCTTTGGCGGGTATCCGTCGCGGTATTGAACGTGAGCTAATTCGCACACAAGCGACCGGTGGTATCTCAGATAAAACTCATCCAGTCGAACTTGGTTCTGCGCTCACACACCCTTATATCACCACTGATTTTGCCGAGGCTCAATTAGAGTTAGTGACTCCTGCGATGGATGACCGAACTGCGACATTCGATTCGCTTGCTTCACTGCATCATTTTGTTGCGACTCGCCTACCTGAGGGTGAAACCTTATGGGGCGCGAGCATGCCACCACAACTGCCGAATGATGAGGCGGAAAGTGAGGACGCGATTAGAATCGCTAGCTATGGCACTTCGAATGCTGGCCTACTGAAAAAACGTTATCGAGAAGGGTTAGCCAATCGTTATGGCAAACGCATGCAGCTTATCTCTGGAATTCATTACAACTTTTCTCTGCCGGAAGCATTTTGGATTGCGCTGTACTATCACCAGAAGAGCATCGATAGCAGTGTCGCTCAAATACCTCTGGAAGCATTCGTTTCTGAACGCTACTTTCATATGATTCGTAACGTGCTGCGTCATGGTTGGTTAGTACCCTATTTATTTGGTGCTTCCCCTGCGGTAGATAACAGTTATTTGCAAGGCAAAGCACATGCGCTTGAAGTGTTTGATGACGAGACTTGTTACTTACCGTGGGCGACATCATTGCGTCTGAGTAATCTCGGTTACAGCAGTGATGAGCAGTCATCGTACCCAATCAGTTTTAATAACAGGCAGCAGTATTTATCTGATTTGCATAACGCTTTGACTCGTCCAAGTGAGCGCTACTTACATCTAGACATCGATCAGCAAATGAATGGTTCTGTGTTACAGCTGGAAAACGAATTGTATGGCTCGGTGCGACCAAAAATCGTTAACGATACATTGCGTCCGTTGTATGCGATGTGTCATTACGGTGTGCAGTATGTTGAGCTGCGCAGCATGGATAACAATCCATATTTACCACTTGGTATTGCGCAAGAGCAAAGCCACTTTTTGGATCTTTTTCTGGTTTACAGTGCATTAGCGCCAAGCCCCAACTTGACCGAAGAGGAACGCGCCATTGTCGTTCAACGTCAAGAAGTCGTGGCAACACAAGGCCGAAAACCGGACTTAACACTTCCTACATTAGAAGGCGAAGTGTCATTAGAAACTTTGGGGCTTGATCTGTTGGACGCTATCCAAGAAATAGCAGCGCTGTTTGATGATGCTTTTTCTACGGATTCATACCAAACCAGTATCTTCAGTGAACGTATGAAACTGCAAAACAGTGACTTAACCCCTTCGGCAAAACTGTTGGCACAAATGAAAGACCAAGGACTGAGTCATCAAGGCTTAATGCAACGTCTTTCTGATGAGCACTTGTTAGTGCATTTGCAACACCAAGTTGAGACGGAAAAAATGGACAACTTAACAGCGTTGGTTGATGAATCGCTTTCCAAGCAGCAACAAATGGAAAGGCAGCCAGACATCAGCTTTGATGATTTTTTGAAAAAGCAAAATCAACTACAGCGCGACTGCAAACAACAAGAAATGATGGTTTAACAAGTTATGGATATTCTTTGGAAATTACGTGGCTACATTAAAATGTTCAGCCGCCAATATTTGATCGCCTTTGTTGTTTTACAAGTGGTCGCATTGTTCAACCTAGTACCTTCATGGCTGATTGGTCGCATCGTTGATAGCATCAGTGATGGTGAACTGACTCTATCATTGCTCATGTTTTATGTGGGTGGTATAGCGGGTTCGGCATTTGCCATGTACGGGTTGCGTTATGTATGGCAGAGCAAACTCTATGGCGCGGCGATTGGTATTACACGAGTCATGCGTAGCGAGCTTTTCCATAAGTTCTCACGCTTATCGCCATCATTTTATTCTCGTCGCAGTACGGGAGATTTGATGGCGCATGCGACTAATGATCTTAATGCCGTGGAAGAGGCGACAGGCATGGGCATCATGACGCTGGTTGACTCTCTTATCGCTGGTTTTACCGTGATCTTCGGGATGATTTTTGTCGTCAGTGGTCACTTAACCGCTGTGGCGTTATTACCATTCCCGCTGTTGGTTTACTTTACTCGTCGTTATGGTGCTCGTTTACATACCGCCTTTGGACATGCGCAAGCGAGCTTCTCTGAACTAAGCGAAGAGACTCGTGAAACCGTTGCTGGTATCCGTGCCGTCCGTTCACATGGTATTGGTCAACGACAAGAGCAACGTTTTGGTAAGACGTTAGATGAGACGTTGGAAGCGAACCTTAAAGTGGCAAAGGTGGATTCGGCATTTGCTCCAACGATCCAATTGGTTTATGGCTTGTCGTTTGTTATTTCATTAGGTTATGGCGCTTGGTTAATTGAGCAAGGCAGCATTACGGTGGGCTTGTTCACAACGTTCACTTTGTATCTTGGTCAGTTGCTAGGACCATTCTTACAGTTTGGTTGGCAGTTCAATGTATTCCAACGTGGCAGTAAATCATGGGAACGCCTCGACAGCCTATTGTCAGAGCCAGAAGACGTAACGGAAGGGACGATAACCCTATCAGACGACGTGAGATCAAGCCTTGACGTCAACATTCATTCATTTACTCACCAAGGTGCAAATAGACGAACGTTAGAAGCGATCAAATTCAGCGTGAGTGAAGGCGGTTTAGTCGGCATTACGGGCCCGACTGGTGGTGGGAAGAGTACGCTGTTGCAATTGTTGATGAGGCAGTTTCCGTTGGACGGAAATTCGAAGATGGCATTGGACGGTAATTCGATCGATGACCTGACGTTTGATTCGTTGCGAAGCAAAGTGACGTGGGTTCCTCAAAAACCATTTTTATTCTCAGGGACGATTGCTGAAAACATTGCGTTAGCAAAGCCGGACGCTACCGATGAAGAGATTAAGCATGTGGCGAAAATGGCTGGTATTCAAGCTGAGATTGAAGCTATGGCTGATGGGTTTGATACTGAACTACGCGAAGGTGGTAATAATTTGTCTGGAGGTCAAAAGCAAAGATTAACCCTTGCGAGAGCACTACTTTCAGGTGCCGATATTTTATTGCTTGATGACCCGTTCAGTGCGTTGGACATGAAAACAGAAGTGGTGGTTCGCCGAAACTTAAAGGCGCATTACGGCCACAAAACGATGTTGTTGGTCACTCAACGCTTAACCAACTTGATAGAAGCTGACCATATTCTGGTATTGAACCAAGGTCAAATTGAAGAGCAAGGTTCTCACCACGAACTTGTTGCTAAGCAAGGTTGGTACTCAATGGTTTATCAACGTCAAAGCCAGCTCGGTAAAGACGATATTCAGACAACTATCGATGTTACAGAAACGGCTCACACGTTTAATTCTAAGGTTGTTGAAACGGGAGCAAGTTATGTTTAAGCCAACACAAAAAACTCAACGGTCTCAAAGCCAAACAGATATGAAGGCCAATTCAATGTACCGTCGGTTGTTGGCTTATTCATTGCCACATAGAGCGCGTTTTATCTTGGCCTTTGCGATGTTGACCGTTGCCGTGAGTGCGGAGATGGCGATCCCATGGCTCGCTAAAATTATCTTAGACGATGTGATTGTCCCTCAGACATTTGAGTTGCAACACCTTGCTATATTAACTGGGGGAGTGATGATGTTTTACATCATTGCCGCCGTGTTTACTTACCTGCAGGCTGTCACATTCCGCCATAGTGCATTGCTGGTGGTTAATGATATTCGCCGAGAATTGTTTAGCCATGTGCTCAATTTTCCAATCAATACTTTTGATAAGTTAGCGGCGGGTAAACTGGTGTCGTACATCACCAATGATACCGAAGCGATGCGCAACATGTTTGTTTCTACGTTTCCGACTATTATCCAAGGTGCATTACGTATTACGGTGATCTTCATTGCTATTGCACTACTTGATTGGCGTTTGATGCTATTGAGTTTAGTGCTGATCCCAATTCTGCTGATGACCATGCATTTGTATCGAAAAATTTCGATGCCAGTATTTGATGGCATTCGCATTCAAGTGAGTAACATCAACGGTCGATTGAATGAATCTTTGCAGGGAATGGCGCTCATTCAAGCTTTCCGCCAGCAAAAGTCGTTTAAAGAAAAGTTTGAAAAAGAAAACCAAAGCTGGTTTGAATTTAGAGCCAAATCGATCGCAATAGACAGCTTCATGCTGATCCCGCTCACTCGTTTAGTCTCTACATTAACTGCTGCGGGCATTGTGGCTTGGTTTGCTGGTGCTTCGTTTAGCACGGTCGTTGAAGTCGGTACTTTGTATGCTTTTCTTAACTATATAGAACGATTTTTCGACCCATTCCGCCAGTTATCCATGGAACTAAGAAAGCTACAGGTGGCGACGGTTTCTTCTAAGCGTGTATTCGAGCTGCTGGATGATGAATCGGAACATCATCGATATTCTCACCGGTTGGTCGAGGTTTCAGAGCCGTATGACATTGAGTTTAAAGATGTTCAATTAAGCTATGAAGAAGGTTCGCTAGTACTCAACGACGTCAGTTTTACGGCTAAAAGTGGCCAATTCACAGCGATTGTTGGTCATAGCGGAAGTGGTAAAAGTTCGGTGATAAACCTATTGATGCGTTTCTACGATCATCAAAAGGGTGCAATTTTGGTGGGGGGACAACCTTTATCGGCATTCCCAGAGGAGCAACTACGGCAACTGTTTGGTTTAGTGTCTCAAGACCCGACCATATTCAGTGGTTCAGTGCTTGAGAACATAGACCTGTCTGGAAGCTACCTAGCTGAACGTGAGCGAGCAGCAAGAACCAAGGTTATCGATGCTGCGAAACAAGTCAAAGCGCACTCATTTATTGAACGTTTAACCAATGGTTATGACCATCAACCTAGTCACGGTGGAGCTTCGTTTTCCGTTGGTGAGAAACAGCTGTTGGCGTTAGCAAGAGCGCTCTCGCATGATCCTAAAATCTTCCTGTTAGATGAGGCCACCGCTAACATTGATAGTGATACGGAAGAGGCAGTGAAGATAGCATTAGAGAAAATCCAAGAAGGCAGAACGGTTATAACGGTGGCGCACCGACTTTCAACGATCAAACACGCTGACCAAATTTTGGTGATGAACAAAGGGCGAATTGTTCAAAGCGGCACACATCACGAATTGGTTGCTCAAGATGGCGACTACCGTGATTTATATCTAGCCCAAAAGGCGCAAGAAGAACAAGAACACCTAAGCAGCAAGCTAGGATTGTCGGCTGCCACAGCATAGTTGATGGGCGTGTTATTAGAAGAATGACACGGCTAATCATTAATACTTGAGAGTAAAAATAATGAATATCGAAAAAGCATCATTGATTTCACAACAAACGATTGAAGACGCTTGCGAATGGGCAATTATGCATGGTGTCGCTTTCCGTCAGGCCGATAACACGGCGAGGCATTGTCCTTTCAGTATCGCGCCAATGACAATGGAACGTAAGGTATATGAGCACTTACGTAAGGTTACGCCTCTGATGACTAAGTTGGTGAGTAACGTATCTGAGGATCATGACTTCTTGCAGTCATCATTGAGTGATATGGCTAAGGCTGACCCGTTTTTTGGTCGTTTGATGGAGCTGCACTTACAAGCGCATGGCAGTGCTGATGAACGCTTGAATCCTGCTCGTCAGCCACTGTTGTTAATGCGCACTGATTTCATGGATGACCGTCAACACGGTGCAAAAGTGATTGAGTTTAATGGTATTGCGGCAGGCATGGCTCCGTTTGGCCAGAAAGCGACAGAGTTTCATGCCTATATGCAAAATCAATGGCCTGAAACTTACCAAAAATGGTTGGAAGATAAATCGGCGACTTCGGCAGGAAACCAAGGTCTTGAACAGCTGGCTTTCGGTATTGCGACTTCTGCGAGAAAGGTGAGAGCGGACTTCAATTGTTCAGACAAAAATGCTCCTGAAAAACCAACATTTTTGATGGTGGTGCAGAAGAATGAAGACAATGTGTATGACCAACACTTACTCGAAGTGGAACTGCAGAAGCAGGGTATTCGCACGGTTCGACGTACCTTTGAGCAGCTCAGCTCTCAGCTTTCTTCAGGTGATAACAAACGTTTATTACTCGAAGGCATTGGCGCTATTGATGTGGTGTATCTGCGCGCCGGCTATCAGTATTCTGACTATTGGGCTCCAGAGCTAAACGAATCTATTTGTTGTCATACGCTTAGCCAAACTCGCTTGTTCATCGAGCAGCACCATGTGGCAATGAATGCGACGATAAGCCAACAACTCGCCACCAGTAAAACCATGCAAATGTTGCTGACCATGATGTCTGCGTCAGAATACGCACGTTGGGGTTTAACCCTAGAAGAGGCTGAATTGGTGAAGAGTGTATTGGCGGACATGAAACCAATCACCAGTGAATCGATTGAATGGTTTAACACGCAAGCCGACAAGCAAGAGTGGGTGCTGAAAAACCAAGGCGAGGGCGGTGGCCATTGTGTATTTGGTGACGATATCAGTGAAAAACTGAGCCAACTTAAGCCCGAAGAATACGATGCATGGGCATTGATGCAACGCTTGTACCCACATGAACGAGACGTACCTACCATTGCAGTTCGTGACACTCAGCAAACGCTAGTGACAGACTTAGTCAGCGAAGTCGGCCTATTCACCGCTTACTATCAAGGCAAACCCGTTACCGAATTAGACGGCTACGCGGGCTACTTAATCCGCAGCAAACCAGCCAGCGAAAACGAAGGCGGGATCCACAGCGGAAAAGGCATTCTCGATTCATTGGTGTTGATTGATTAACTCAATATATCGAACAAAAACCAGAACCCATGTTCTGGTTTTTTTGTATTTGTCATCCGCAAAGTCAATGCGTGGGTACAAAAAGAATCACGTTCCTGACTTAGTAAAAGCCAGCGGTGTTTGTCCTGTTTGTTGTTTGAATAATCGAGTAAGTGTTTTGGTATTTTCTCCAACTGAGTGAACTAACTATCTGGTTCTTGTTTCCGATGATGTTGATGTTGATGTTGATACGCAGCCGACTCTAGATTTAACGGTAAGTCTCTCATTCATATTGATAAATCCCACGTCCTATTTGATGCGGGATTTATCATTTTATCCTTTCGAAAATTTGCATATTGACATGGGTAGAATGATCGCTCTACTATATGTGTAGAACAATCATTCTACCTTTGGTTAGGTATAAGAGGTCAGCTTGTTAAGAGAACAGATTGCAGCAAGTCTTGAAGTGGCGTTTAGCCAGCAAGGTTTTGCGGAACCGAGCGTTGCTCAACTGAAGACGGCGTGCAACGTGAGCCTACGTACGCTCTATAAACATTTTCCATCGAAAGAAGCGATGATAGTGGGCGCCTTAGAGCACCGTCATCACCGTTACCTAAATTTCCTATTAGAAAATGTACCTGCTGGTGGCCTTGAGTCGATGCTTGATATCTTCAACAAGTTACAACAGTGGATGGAAGAGTATGCGCCGCACGGTTGTATGTCGATGAATGCGATGGCGGCTTTTCCTGACAACGAGATAATTAACCAAGCTGTTACTGAACATAAACGAGAAGTAAAAGCACTTCTGGGTAAGCAGAGTCAACGAGACGATCTGGCTTCAGAGCTTTTTCTACTTCATGAAGGTGTATCAAGCGCGTGGCCAGTATTAGGCGAAGAAGCGGTGACATCAGCACAGAATATGGTGACAAAATTACTCGAGGAAACACGATGAAATTCGAACTACCTAAAACAATGAAAGGCGTAGAGATGTTAGGACACGGCGGAGCAGAAATGCTTGGCTACCGTGAAGATATCGCTGTTCCTGAAATTGAACCTAATGAAGTGCTGATCAAAGTGATGGCTGCGGGCGTAAACAACACGGATATCAACACTCGAATCGGCTGGTACTCAAAAAGTGATGACTCAGACGACGCAAGTTGGTCGGGTGAAGCGTTGCAGTTTCCTCGTATCCAAGGCGCTGATGTGTGTGGTTTTATCGTAGCAGTTGGGAATGAAGTCTCTACCGATCGTATTGGTGAACGTGTTCTTATCGAACCTTGTTTGACTGAAGTTTACGGACGAGATCTGCCACAGCCATGGTATTTCGGTTCGGAGTGCGATGGTGGCTTTGCGGAGTACACCAAAGTGGCCGCGAAACACGCTTATGCGGTGAACAGCACTATGTCGGATGTTGATCTAGCGTCTTTCCCGTGCTCTTACTCGACCGCAGAAAACATGCTAACCCGTGCTAACGTAACCGAAGGTGATCGCGTGCTTATTTCTGGTGCATCGGGTGGTGTGGGCTCTGCGGCTATTCAACTAGCTAAAGCTCGTGGCGCTTATGTTATTGCCATTACTAGCCCAAGTAAAAACCAACAGTTACTTGAACTTGGCGCAGATGAAGTGGTTGCTCGTGATGCTGATCTGGTTAAAGCGTTGGGCGCAAACAGCATCAATGTGGTTATCGACTTAGTTGCCGGTGACAAGTGGCCTCAGTTCCTTGAAGTACTGAAACCCCGTGGCCGTTACGCCGTATCTGGCGCAATTGGTGGAGCTATGGTCGAGCTCGATGTACGAACTTTGTATCTCAAAGATCTCAGCTTTTTTGGTTGTACGGTTTTAGAACCACAAGTGTTCCAGAATCTAGTCAATCGTATCGAGAAACAGCAGATCGAAGCAATCGTCGCGCAGTCTTATCCGCTCGCTGATATCCACAAAGCACAAGACGAGTTCTTGAAGAAAAAGCATGTCGGTAAGATCGTATTGGAAGTGTCCCAGAGCTAACTTCAGACAGTGCCACACATCTAACCTATGTAAGAGCGAGCCAGTGTTATGTGCTCGCTTTTTTGTTTCTGACGAATACAGGAGGCCTAGTCTCGCAGGCTGTTAAGTAACAGATCCTATACAGTTGAATAGTTAATGATTCAATTATCACTGTATGGTTTATGGGTTGTCTGTGCGATAATCACCGCCGTTATATATCCCTATCTATGTTGTATTCATCTAGGAGCCGTATTGATGTTTAAAAGGGTATTGCAGGCATTATTCTCACCTTTTGTTGATTCAAAAAACAAACCCTCTGCAGAGCCTGTCCAAAAAGAGCAACAACAAACCGTTGCTACTGATTCCGTTCAGTCTTCAACCTTTGTTCCGCCGTCGTCAGCTCAACCATCATCATTAATCGTCGATAATACGCTTAGCCTTCACGATGGTGAGTTCCTTGATTATTTGTTTGGAGAGTCTCGCCTTCGAACGGAGTCTGACCCATTTAGTGATTTTGTTGCTTGTCAGATCGAACGTTTGATTCGCTCTCCAAAAGCCTTGCTCAATGAATTGCCAGTGATGCCAGCCTCTGTAACCACATTAATGGCAGAATTACAGAGTGACGAATTTGACGTAGATGCATTGCTAAAAGTAATTGAGCGCGAGCCGAGCATGGCAGCCGATGTGATTAAACTGGCTAACAGCGCATTCTACAAACGTAGTGAAAAACAGGTAACCGACCTAAAAACAGCATTCCTAAATATGGGTTCTCAAGGACTTGTTGAAGGGGTTGTGAATAGCTACATGAAGAACTTCACGCCGGGCAACAATATTTACTGGCGTCATTTCGGTGAGAAAATTTGGAATCACAGCGTTCAAACCGCGTCTTTTTCTAAGGAGTTGATGAAAGACTCTTCATCCCAAGAAGATCAAGCGGCGGCGTACTTTGTTGGGTTGATTCGCAACTTAGGCAAGATGATCATTTTCCAAATGATGGTCGAAGCCTTCAAGCATGTTGATCCTTCTGTTCCACCTAACTCATTAGCATTGAAGCGTTTAATGAACAGCTACTCTATTCGCCTGACTTACACCATTGCTAAGTTCTGGGAGTTGCCAGAATCTGTGCTGACGGTGATTGGTTATCAAGAGTCGAGCCGATACGAATGCACGCCACTTGGTCAAGCTGTGTTTGAAGCTAACTATCTGAGTGAGCTGTACTATTTACTAGAAGAACAAACGATTGAAGTCGAGCAGTTTAAGCGCAGATGCAAAGAGACATTGATGTCACCTGCGGCTTTCAAAGTGGCTAACCGTATCTATAAAGAGTCTGAGTTAGCGCTGGTAGGATAATAACGGCATGGCGTTGGCTAGGCTGATTCTTGAGGTCGTAAAAAAGCGGTATTTTCTAAATGGTCTTACTAAGCAGTAAGACCATTTTTTTTCAATTATCGATTAAGGGATCTTAGCCAGTTCTTGCTTTAATTTATCGATTTTACGCAGTTCTTTTTCGATCTTACCCTCATACTTTCGGATTTTATCCGCTCTATCGTCTCTTTTTGCTTCTTCTAGGTCAGCTTGGTATTCAGCTAAATCTTGTTCATTGGATTCAATCTTCTCACGGAGATCATCCTTCAAGCCTTCATTAGTGCAGTTCTCTTTCGCGGCTTTTAACGCCGTGGTTAATCGCTCCACTTTGTACTGATTATCGTACTGCTCCGCTTTCTTTATTTGATATTCGATCTCACAGAATTTCTTTTCACAACCAGTTAGTGCGTCGCATTGGGTGCCCGCCATGCTGTTAAAAGAGAATGCGCAAAGAAACAGTAATGAGCCTTTTAGGTGTCGAGTCATGGTTTACCTTCTTATTGGGGCTATTTAGTTTGTGCTTATATTTGTTGAGTCTCACTCCGAGAGTACATTAGCACTCCATTTCTTTGCAATTGGCAGGGGAGTGTTAAAGATAAGCCGCTGTGCCTAATGACTTATTTTTGAACATGGCTAGATTTACAAATGGTTAATCCACAACTGATCGAGTTCGCACCAACCGAATCCATTTACTTGCGCGCCGTGTATCTTTTCAGAAACTTGTAAATTGAACACCTCTTGCTTGAGCTCAACCACAACCTCAGAGTCATTCAACCAATGCTTGAGTTCCAATAGTGCATTCATCGCTAACTCAAAGTTGGGCTGGTTTCTTATTGAGGCTAAGCCTTGTTCGATTGTCTCTAGCATCTCGGCAGGCAGAGCTAAGTCCTCAAACGGAAAGCGAGTGAAAAAGCTTAACCACGAAGTGAAGGTGTCGTTCTCATCAATAATGCTGCACAGCGCGACGTCTTTGGTAGTTAGGAAGTTAGTTAGGTAGTGTCCATATTCCACGCTGGTTTTGCTGTCGCCGGATACTGACAATTGCTCGAAAAGGGTTTGGCATTCAGAGGTGTCTTCAACAGTGAATTCACGAATGGTTTTCGACAATGTTGGGTTCTGAATTTTTAAAAATGTTGAGCCGAAATCCGATTGAGAAGAATGGTCATCGCCACGCACGGTGATCGTTTTCTCGGGCAGTTTCACGCACACCTGATTTTGAGCGCAAGCTTTGCTCTGTGCCCATTCTGGATAGACCCACAATTCGACTCGATTGAGAATGGGTGTACTGTGTGAATACGCGCTATTGCGGCTCAATCTCAACATCTTGCTCGAGAATATGTCTAATGAGAACGCGCCAGATCCAATCAGCCTTTCAGTCGGTGATGAGTGATCAAATATGGAGGCTTCAACTCTGGCAAGTAGGCGCGGTAAGTGCCAATCAGGTTGATTCAATTTCACGACAACCACATTACCAGTCGAGACAGAGACCTCATCAATATGCTGATAACAACGACGCCATATTTTGCTTTGAATTAGCGAGTTAAGGTTGCGTGTTATGTCTTGAGGTTCGAGTGTTCGACCGTTATGGAACTGAACGCCATTGCGAATTTGAAAGTGCCACTGTGTCGCATCTAGATCAGGCTGCCAATTATAAGCCAGATCGCCGCTGAGTTTGCCGTGCTTAACGGAGGTTAGGCGTTGGCAAGTTTGCATCACTAAGAAACGTTCGGTGCGTCTAAGTACTCGTTGAGGGTGAAGCGCTTCGAGTTCTCGGTGAAATGGGATATACGCGATATTCTGCGCCGACGGATTGGTATTGCTTAGAAAGGCTTGTAACTCAGCGCCAGCATTGCGGCCATTGAAGCTCAAGGTGCTAAACACCTGTTCGATGTTGCCTGCGTCAGCTTGGGTTTGTGCGTATTGGTAACACGCCTCAATGGGCTCAACCAGACACGTGAGTTGTGCCTTCTTGCTGCGGCCTGAGCTGGCGTGCCACTCAATCCAGCCTTGTGCTGTCATCGCTTTGAGTAAGGTTTGAACGTGACGTTCACTCACGTGCAGCAGTGTGGCCAGTTGGTTGACCTGACAATGTGATACTCCAGGCCCAAAAGCCTGAAATATCTTTTCATACAGTTCAAGCTTGCGCTTAAGGTTGCCCAATTTGCTTTTCCTAACGACGAGGTTGAGTTAAATGTTTATAGCCAGAGTCAATGAGTGCTTTCTCCATCGTATCGAGCACTTGAGAGGTTACCTCTGAGCTTAGGATATCCGATTCAGTTTTGCCTTGAAGCACCAAATCTGAAAAATGGTCGATTTCAAATTCGAACCCATTGCCCGTCACTCGTTTGTTGATGGTCGACTTCTGCCCTTGATGTTCAATCTCAATAAAGGCCGGATTCCACCATTTTTCGTGAATGGTGATCTTAGTGTTGGGCCCAGTCAAGTGTGCTGATCGGGGAAGGTTTTGCACCGTTGATGCCGATATCTTACCGTTTATATCGCCAGAGAATGTAAAGCACGCATCGGTATCAACATTCGCCCCCTCATACAGACATGACATCTCTACCTGAGGTTTTGAAGGATTCACACCCAGTGTTCGACACAAATCGTAGAAGAACCAAAGCCCATAGACCCCAACATCGAGCGTTGATCCGCCTGACAAATCCGGATTGAAGATAAACAAATTGGGCTCATAGTCGTGATGGTTACCAAAGCTGGCTTCGATTGAATCTATTTGAATGTGGTTATTGACCAAGAATGATTGGAGCTCACGATACGCGGGAAACACCACAGTTTTCATCGCTTCTAACAGCATCACGCCATTTTTCTTGGCGAGGGCTTTCATCTCAAGCCAATCAGCAAGATTGGTGAAAGCCGGCTTCTCAACCAATATATGTTTTTTATTCTTTAGAAACAGTTCAGCAAGTGGCTGGTGGTATGGGTGAACCGTAGCGATGTAAACCGCTTCAACATTTGGGTCATTCGCCATCTCTTCATAAGAACCATAAGCCTTGTGGCTACCAAATTTGTCGGCGAACGTGGTTGCGCGTGAGTGATCTCTTGCGGCAACGGCATACAGTTCACCATGCAGACTATGCTCTGTTACAGCTGTTGCGAATCGATTGGCGATATTGCCTAGCCCTGCGATGCCCCATTTGATTTTTCGTTGCGTGTCGCTCATCAGTTGCTCCAAATCGTTGTTTTGTCTCAGTGTACTCAGAGACGCCACATACAAATAGAGAACAGATTTCTCAACCTGTTCTCTATTTATTTTATTCTAGTTGAAGCTCTGGATCAGCTCTGTATGGAGCGTTTCCAATCGGCTAGGGCTTGAATGTGTTTTGGCCCGATGCCACAACAGCCACCGACAATATTCGCACCCAATGCGTGCCAGCGTTTTACATAAGTTAAATAACCCTGGCCATCCAGCTCACGCATTTCTTGAAACATGTCATTCGCTTCATGTTCGCTGCTGATAGGTGCAAAGTTGTTGGCATATACCCCGATTTCTAAGCTACTACCTAGCTCATCGATCACTTTCTTAGCATCGATAATGGCTTGATCCATCACTTCAGGCACTGAACAGTTAAACATAATGCCTTTCGCGTTCGATTGGCAGGCAAGTTTGGTCGCTTCTGTTACGCTTTCGCCAGAGCGAATGCTGGCAGAATCGCCCTTGGTATCTTCCAAACTGAATGCGTAGTAACACGGCTTATCTGACTGCTTAAGTACCGCATGAATGGAGTCGAATTCTTTCAGGCTGCAGATGGTTTCCGCTATCCAAAGATCGATATTCGGGTCTTGGGCATCGTAAAGCGTTTGAATAATTGGCGCCGCTTCTTCTACCTTAAATAAGTCTGGTCGGTAGCTGCCAAATGGAGGTGGAATCGCGCCCGCCACTTTCACGGTGTGAAAAGCATTGTCAGCAACCGCTTTAGCCAGTTCACCGGACAGTGCGGCTAGTTCAAAGCCGCGTTGCTCGAACAGCGCTTCACCCAAATGAAAAGGTACACACGCATAGCTATTGGTGATCAGGATTTCAGCACCTGCATCGACAAAGTTTTGATGCGCTTGGCTGACAAAATTGGGTGCTTCAATCAGCGCTTGAGCACTCCAAAGCGGTTGAGAAAATGGCGCGCCAATTTCTTTAAGTTCTCGGCCCATGCCGCCATCAAGTATGGTTAGTGTTTTCATATTTAATACTATCTAAACAATTGCTGAAGTTCTGCCGTCACCATATCAGACAACCTTGTCAGACAGAAGCCATCAAGACCTGGTGTGGACGAGAAAAGGTGTCGGACTGTTTTGGAGATAGCCACGGCATAATTTATATTCACCCTTTCCCAATAATGTGCACCACCACACGTATCATTATCTATACGTATGAGTTGCATATTTGCTATTGTAGTCAGTAGTTTAGAGCGGGTTATTGACTTATGAAGTATGACTTTACCGTTTTGGTCATTGGCATGAAGGCTAAAGTGGTTCTTAGCTCGGTCGATACCGCAGAAATAAGAATAATCAGACATGGTGCCTCCGATGCATTTAAGTACCACATAAGTGTGGCAGATCCTCAGAAGGGGGAATCCATGTCATTCGTTAGTTTACAAGGAAAAGTATATGAACGAGACAATGGAAGTTTATCCCAAACAATATGAAGCAATATTGAAAGCCACACTTGGAATTGGTTTTCCTCAATTATCAGAACTTCCGATAGGTTCATTTTTATCTGCTTTGGCTGCAAGTAAGCAATCGGGATACTTGTTAGAATTAGGGACTGGCACTGGTCTTTGCACGTCATGGATATTGCATGGAATGTCGGAGGATTCGAACTTAACAACGGTAGATAATTCGGTAGAAAATATTGATGTAGCTCGCCGTTATCTGGGGGAAGATCCACGGATTGAAATTGTTTTATCTAATGGTGAGGATGTTATCGATCGAACCCTTCCATTGTCGGTTGACTTGATATTTGCTGATACTTGGCCAGGTAAATACCACTACCTAGATGAAGCTCTAGCTTGCCTAAAAGTTGGTGGTTTTTACATCATAGATGATATGCAAATTCGTGCCGATTGGTCAGAGGAGCACAATGAAAAGGTTCGAGCGTTGATAGAGCACTTATCACAGCGAGATGATCTTGTTGTTGCGAAGCTTTGTTGGTCAACAGGCATAGTGATGTGCGTGAAAGTTGCCTAACAAGGATTAAGGTGTTGCGCAGCCAACACTAAATCCCGAGTGTTGAACAAACCCGAAGCCACTTTATTAAGTAGATTGTACGATTGGGTTTTGGAGAGATGCTTATCTCATCGACCATGCCAGAACGTCAAATACTAGGTCACCACAATCTGTAGAGGAAAGTGCATTGAAGTTAACGAATAAACTCGTACGTTACCCGCACATTGATGTTGATCGTGCGTTTGAAAAAGAAGCTGAATTATTGCAGCAGATACAGGCTGGCGAGATTGGACAAGCCTTAATGCTGTGGCAAGCAAAAACGCCAACACTCGTTTTACCCGCAGGTAAAAAGTGGCCAGTGACCGTAGAGTCTAGAAAGCAACTTGCGGCACAAGGCTGGCAACTCACCTCACGTAAAACAGGTGGCGCTCCCGTTCCCCAATTGCCGGGTATCATTAACCTATCGCACATTTACCATTGGCCTCGTGATGAAGCCTACAATATCCAAAAAGCGTATCTGCATTTATGTGATGTTTTAACTCAGTTTTTTAAAGAGTTAGGCGTTGATGTGGACGTACACGCAACCCCAGGTTCTTATTGTGATGGCGACTACAACCTCAATATCAACAAACAAAAAATAGTGGGTACTGCTCAGCGTGTTTTGCTTAAACGAGGGGGTGGTCAAATAGTACTTTCACAAGCCTGTATCTTGTTAGATGTCGACTTAGAAAACATAGTGATACCCGTGAACTTTTATAATCAAGTTTGCAGTAACCCAACCGTGGTAGATGCGCAGGTTCATACTCCGTTGTCCGCGCATTTGGCAACTCTACCCAACGTAGATTCACTTTTTCAACGGTTGAGCCAAGCTTTTATCAAGTACGCGTAATGTCGCTATTTCGCTAACGCTATGCCAATTTGTTGGGAGAGGAACCATTTCAATGCTATCGAAATAATAGTTGAAGCTCTCTCGTCACGACATCAGACAGTTTTGGGTTTTTGGTGCCCCTAAATATGGAGCACTCCTTGTATTGTATCTGGCTAGCGAGAGTGGGATTTCAGCTCGAGCTGTTCTGCAAGTAACTGGTCGAGAGTTGTCACCAGCTTTTGATTTTTCTCCGTATCTAATGCATCTGCATGAGGGTCTTTGAATAATCCCGAATCATTATCAAAGTACCGTCCTGAGGCATCAGAAAACTCTTCCGATAGTGCCGCTCGGCATAAGATATCAGCGCCAATCCCTAAGTCATTACCTTCCAAACCATACGCATCTTTAACCAATTTACTACCAAGAAATGAGGCCGGATTAACGGGAATGATTAGGGGCCCTTGCTCTCCTAATTGGTGCGCAAGATGGATTGACCACATCGTTAACGCCAACTTACTTTGTGCGTAGATGGGGCCATCTAAAGCGTCAGGGTTTGGGCTGACTATCGCCTTGAGATCGACCGATGACTGAGCGGCTGAAGATAGATTGACGATGCGACCGTTGGCATCAAAAAGTGGTAGCAGCTTTTGAGTCAGTAAATAAGGGGCAATGGTGTTGACGGTAAAGCGGACATCGAGATTGTCTTTGGTGGTGATCTCGGAAACCTTGTAGACGCCAGCGTTGTTAATGAGTACATCGAGCTCTTCATGCTTCGACTTTATTTGGTTGGCGAGGGCTTCAACTTCAGAAAGAGAAGAGAGATCAGCAACATAACTTTCGATAATCGCATCCTTGGATAATCGAGAAAGGCCGGTTTCTACTTTGCTGAGTTTTGTTGGGTTACGTCCATGGATAAGGATGTGATGCCCTTGTTGGGCTAACATTTTCGCGGTCTCTAAACCGATACCATCTGTCGCACCTGTAATCATGATCTTTTTTCGCATCTTCCTTCCTTGAATAAAGAGTCCGGACAACTTTTATAACAAAGTTTGATTGCACAAAGTTTCTACTACTTCACATGCTGAGATATAGAAAGTACGGATGTGTATTGCGATTGATAAACCGTGAAACAAGGGTGTGGTTTAACAAACACAGTACTGTTTTTCTGGGCTTGATAAGAAGATTTACTCAATGCTTTTTGAGTGCTGTGAGTGGGGTTTCTCATTTATTTTCTTGATATCGAATAAAGCTAAAATCAAAAAAGCCTCAACCAGTTTAATGGTTGAGGCTTGGTCGTATTAGCCTTGTTTCAGCCTATTTAGGCCAGTTTGACGTTGTGATTATTTTACCTTAGAGCTATCTAGTGAGCGTGCTCGTGTGAATCTTGGTACAACTCAGCGTCTACTTCTTCGCCTTTGTTTGGACGAGGAACAATCTCAAAAGAGGTGTCAGCTTCTGTCAGTGAAGACAGCAGTTTGTTAAGTGATGATTTGTCTCCTTTGACGCCCGCTTGGCCATCTTCTAGCAGTTTTCCAAGGCTTGTTTTCTTAAGCACGATATCAGACACGTCAGACTTATTGATGATCAGTGTGGTATCCGCATCTTGCAGCTCTGATACTTGGATGTTGTTCAGGTTGCCGTTAGACATTTCAACGTAGTAGAACTCTTTTACATCAGGTAATTGAATGTTCATCGTAAATGGCGTGTTTTGAGCCTTCAATGAATCCACTTTTACCGCTAAGTAATCCAACAAGTTCTCAATGGTCATGTTAGCCAACACATCTGGAGATGCAGTTTTTGGTGCGCCCGGTTGTGTGCCAATACGAAGTTCTTGAGCGCCCGTTAGGTAGATGTTTCTCCAACCTGCGCCTTCTGATTGATAACCTAATTGCTCGTAAGTATCTGCCAATAAGCCACGTGCAACTTTGTTCTCTGGTTCAGCTTGAATCACCTTATTCAGTGCTGTTGCAACGAAGCGGTATTCACCTTCTTGGAAATCTTGCTGTGCTTTTTCTATCACAGCATCGCTGCCGCCCATGTACTCCACAAACTTCACCGATTCTGGCTCGATTGGTAATGGGTTTAGGTTAGCCGGGTT
Source organism: Vibrio sp. QJM3NY_21 (assembly GCF_057785975.1). Classification (NCBI taxonomy): domain Bacteria; kingdom Pseudomonadati; phylum Pseudomonadota; class Gammaproteobacteria; order Vibrionales; family Vibrionaceae; genus Vibrio; species Vibrio sp. QJM3NY_21. The sequence goes on along the minus strand of NZ_CM173514.1, from coordinate 1,686,429 downwards.
CATGTCGAAGTAACCAAGATACATGTTGTACACAGCGCGAGCGTTGTGAGAGTAGGTACCGTGGTAACCATTGGTGTGCCAAGACTGTTGAATGCTGTCTGGCATTACCTTGTAAATTTCGTCACCGATGTCTTGTAGAACCACACCGTTATTCGCTAAGCGAAGCGTTTGGTTGTGAGTAAATCCGTAAGCATCACGCTGCATCTTCAGGTAATCAGAAATCTCTTGTTCACCCCAAACTGGTGCCGAGTGAGAGGCGAATAACACGTCAGTTTCTTCACCCCAAGTGACGAGCATCTCGTTGATTTTTTTAGACCACTTCAAACCATCACGTACTTTTGCACCGCGAAGCGTGTACAGGTTATGCATACCTTGGTAGGTCAGTTCGCCAGTCCAAAGTGCTTTCATGCTTGGAATGTAGGTCACCATTTCAGATGCTGCTTCGGTACCTGAAGCATCCATGAATTGCATTTCTAGGCCGTCGATAACCAGAGTTTCAATTTCTTCGTTATGGTTCAGTTCGTAGTCTGGCAGGACGTAAGTAATGCTACCGGTTGATAGGCCTTTAGACAGTGCCGCATCAACAATACCGTGTTCGTGTCGGTTCAGGGTTGCGCCATATTGATAAGCAGTACGACGAGACATCGCATTACCTGCTAATACGTTTTCGTCGACGATTTCTTTAGTGATGTTTTTCGAACCGTACACTTTTACATCTGGGTACGCGTCTTTGATTGCTCTTGCGCCACCAAAGTGATCAGCGTGCGAGTGAGAGTAAATCATTGCAACGACTGGCAGTTCACCGCCATCAGGCACATTGTTCTTGAAGAATTCGAGTGATTTGGCGGCTGATTCTTTGGTAAGAAGAACGTCGTAGGCGATCCAACCGTTGTCACTACGAATGAAAGAGATAGACGCTAAATCCGCGCCTCGAACTTGGTAAACTTTACCCGGAACAACTTCATATAAACCTTCCGCCGCTTGGTTCAATACCGCTTGGCGCCACAGTGAAGGGTTTACCGAATCTGGTGCTTGGTCTGCATTCGTTACACTTGGATCGATGAAGTTAAAGCTATTACGAATGATGTCACCCGTCTCTTGATCAAAGCTAGCAACAAGACCTTTATTGTTATTGTCGAAAGCGCGAGTGTCGGCAAAGTTAAGTGTTTTTGCGAACTCTTGGTTTGCTTTAGTGGTCATCTCGGTTGCGCTTTTGCCACCTTGATCGCCAATTTCGCTGAAGTGTGCGTGGTCATGGTTAGCTGCAATCGCAGGGAATGCGAGCGAGATAGCTAGGAACAGTGATGCATTTTTGAACGTGCGAGAAGTTGTCATAAGAGCCTCTTCATTTCAGAATTTTGTTTCGTTGAGGCGATTATAGGAATAAGACATATAGCAAAAAATAAAGTAAGCTTTATTTAATACATCACGATTGGCTATGTATTGAGTCATGCAATGGTTGGGGAACGAAGACGAAACCTGACCTATGATTGATTAAGACCACATTGACAGGGAGAGTAACGGTGAGCGACGTGGAAAAGTTGGATTTAAATCTATTGAGCGTGTTCTTAGAAGTGTATCGATTAAAGTCGATCACGCTTGCATCAGAATCGCTTGGTATGACTCAACCCGGGGTAAGTGGAGCCTTGAAGCGACTCCAATCTCAGCTTGATACTGATCTTTTTATTCGTGAAGGGCGAGGGATCATTCCAACCAATGCTGCGGTGCAACTAGCAAGCCGAGTGGAACCTGCACTCGAGGGAATCACCAGCGCTGTTAGTACCTTGAAGCAATTCGATAATCAGCAGCATCATGTGTTTCGAATTTTGGTCAACGAGATCGGTTTAACCAAGCTTCAGCCCCTTGTGGAAAAGGACGATACGCTTGGTAACATCTCGATTGAATTCAATATGGTGCCAAGCAATGAAGAAGATCTGCTGCAGAGTTTGAGCATGCAGCAAGCCGACTTAGCGATCGATATTCACTATCCACAAGTGAATGGTTATATGAACCAGCAAGTGATCGAAGATGAGCTCGTATTGATCGCCAAGCAAGGGCACCCAAGGATTGATGGTTCGGTGACGGAAGAGCAGTATTATCATGAGAAACACATCACCTTCAGAATGCGTCGTTCTCGCCTTTATACCGCAGATTACTTTACGAAAAGCCCGATACAACAGCGAAAAGTCAGCTCCGAATGTGATTCATTGATGACGATGTGTGTGTTGGTCTCTGGCTCTGATTGTGTTGGTAGTACGTCTCGTGATTTTGCTAATCAGTTTGCGGAGCGATTCCAATTGCAAGTTCTCGACCAGCCGTTTGAGGTCTTGCCCATGAAGCAGTATATGATTTGGCATAAGAGAACCGATTTGAATCCTGCTCATCAGTGGTTAAGAAACAGGATTCAACAATACATGGCCGACTAACGAGCCGCTCTTGCTGCTCGTTTTTGTTTGACGCTCTCTATTATCTTAGAAGGTGTCATACCGGTCACTAACATGGTGCCGGTAATAACAAGAACCGAACCGAAAATGGTGTTAAGGCCAATCGCTTCGTCTAGGAAAAGGTTGCCCCACAAGATGCCAAACACTGGAATCAAAAAGGTGACAGACAGAGCCGAAGGCGCACCCAATTCAGAAACGAGATTGAAGTAAAGCAAGTAAGCAAGCCCAGTACATACGGCGCCTAATAAGATCACCGATGTGGTGATGGTTAGATCCGGAGCCTCTCTCATCGGCATAAAGAAGACAAACGGCAACACGATTAATACCGCCGCCCACATGCTGCCATGAGCATTGTTGAATGCCTCAACTTTGGGTGCTTGTTTGGTATAGTTCGACGCTATTCCGTAACTAAAGGCCGCCATCACCGCCGCAAAGATAGGAAGCACAGCCTCACGGCCAATGTTCATCGCGTCCCAACCAACTAACACGCCAACTCCCGTTACCCCAATACCTAGCCCTAATAGAACTCTTGCATCGAGTGTTGTTTTTGTCCATATCGCACCAATGATCGCCGCCCATATTGGCGCGGTAGAGTTCAAGATAGCGAGTGTCGAGGCGTTCAGTGTTTGCGCTGCATAAGCGAAAAACAAAAAGGGAAGTGCGGTATTAAACAAACCAAGAATGAAAAAGTGTTTCGCATGGGCATTAAAAGAAAGCTTCCTTTTCAGATAAAAAGAAACCAAGAGTAGAGTGACGGCAGCGCACAGAACTCGCGCTTCAATCAGCACCGCAGGGCCCAGCGGATTAGCGGCAATTCTCATGAACAGAAACGAACCGCCCCATATCGCAGCGAGAGTTATTAGTTTTATAAAGTTCACGGCTTATATCTCAGAATGTGTAAAACACTGACTATGGAGGAAAGATAACTATTACACAAACTTAGATGTTAATACTGTTCAGCTACTTGTTATTATTTTGATGACTCAACTGACCGTTAAACAGGAACTCATTCGATGAATTTCGTTCTGTTTATTGATCCTGATTTGATGAGTAATCTAGTGTTAGACATCAAACTTAGGTGAACAAAATGAAGATTGAACACATCGCAATATGGACAAAACAGCTCGAAGTACTTAAGCGGTTTTATGAAGATTACTTTGGTGCGGCGTCTAACCAGAAATATCGCAACCCAACTAAAGGCTTCTCTTCCTACTTCCTCTCTTTCGAGAGTGGTAGCCGATTAGAAATCATGGAAATGGATTCGGTTCCTGAATCGAAAGATGATATCTATGATCAATTTACCGGTTTCATTCATATGGCCATCTCATTGGGGTCGGAACAAGCGGTTGATGAACTGACTCAACGTTTGGTTGAAAACGGTTATGAACGCTTAGATGGTCCAAGAAGAACAGGTGATGGCTATTATGAGAGCTGTATACTCGATCCTGATGGAAATCGCTTGGAACTTACCGTTTAATGTAGAGACTTAATTGAGTTACTCATCTACTAACGGAACGGAGGTATTACAATGATGAAGCGTGTTTTGACTTTTCTTTTTAGTCTTGGGCTTATGGGATGTGCTACCTCAGAACCGGTATATGAACCAAAGGCTGACTCGAAGCCTGAACCATCCCAACCCGTTGGATACCTTGGCTTCAAAGCCCATCAAGAATGGGCCATTCAATTTAACGACTGTACGGTCTATGATCTAACAGGTGCACAACCCTACCAATGGTTTGATCGCACTTCAGCCGCAGTGAGCTGTTATACGTTCAAGCCAAACGATGCCATTGAGCCTTTATCAGTTTATGCCGACGCAAACTTCGACAGCAATAAGCTAACCCCGATTAACCGCTTTCAAGAGCTGCAGGTATCAGAGTCTGGCTGGGGCAACTTTCCTGCCGTCTATGAAACCAACGGCACCAATTGGCTGAAAGTTAAAGAGGGTTGGATTCACCTCACACTAGCCGATCAGACACTCGTCCAGTTCTACCCTGGAACTCAAGACCAATCTGGTAAATCACAGCATGACCAGTATTTTGAGCAGCATTGATGTTGGGGTGCCATTCGTCCCTATCGAATTGGTAGGGGCAAATGGAGCCGTGAATTATTGACCTTTCTTGAGTTGGATTATAAAAGGCATAATGGCATTGAAAACAATCACCGCGGCGCCAATCAGCGTTATGGTGTTTGGCAACTCGGCAAACAACAGTAACCAAGAATCATGAGTAGATTATCTGTGAGAACTCAACATTCGAAACCATGTTCGCTTCTCCCCATTTGTAAGCGTTGACACCAAACCATTGGCCGATAGAAGAAATAACACCGACCAACACTAACAGCACCAACTCATACCACGTCGGCCATTGCCACTCGATAAGCGGCGGAATCAGCGCAACACCCCCCACGAATATGACTTGATAAGCTAGCACTACGACCTTCTATTCCACATTCGCCATTTTCCTTACGCAGATAGCAGCAATCGTTGTGCCTAACGTGGCCACTAAGCCGAGTTCCAACGTAGAACAACATAGAACAGAGACTCGCTTTCTAGAGTGTGAAGTCTACCTTGGTAGAGGGGGCAAACAGAGTTTTCAAAATATTGAGAGAGAGCATTAATAAGAACTCATTAACTTTTCATTAATTATATTAATAGAAATTAGATAAAAGCATATAAATTATCATCTTGTCGGTTAATAATTGAACGCAGTAGTGATTTTATGGTGGTTTTTATATTTTGACGTAATTAACGAACGCGGTAGATATCTGAGGATATAAGCTGAATAATGAATATTACCATTTTATTGGTAAGGGTAATTATCTCTAATAGTTCTTCTTAATATAAAAACAATGTAAAAGCGCTGATAGTATCAACAGTAAGGTGCTGTAACGATGCGAGTCACCACAAATAAACAGGCTTATTTTTATAAAAAGTAATTCCCTCTCGATTCTGAGTGTGGCTATTGCATGAATGAATTTGAAATAATGTTACATGTGAGAATTTAAGTTGTTGTTTTTTATGAGTATAGTTTTTCATTAGATTTTATGGCTTGGCTAGGGCTAAGAAGACTTTTAAATTTTACATTGATGAATTGATTAATTAAATTAGCGCTGTCTGTTTAATCAATTAAATGGCGTGTAAGCAATGGTTATCAGAATGGATAATGTCACTTGTAATCGTTGATAGTGTGAATTTTAAAATAGGGCAAAGACCCTAGGGTGAATTTAACTATCAACAAAGTTGTTATACCCAGAGATATCATTGTCTTTTCTTTAATTTCTTACCTAATAATATGTAGAGTTAATACTATGAAGTTGTCGATGAATAAATCATTGTTACTAGCAATGTCAGCGTGTTTTTTTTCTAGTGCAAGTTTTGCAGGAATTAATAGTGATTATCATGTGGTGGCCGATGACTTAACGGCTGATCATAATGAAAGCAACGGCGTACCTATGCCTTTTTATGCTAACGGGAGAATGCAGTCAAAACTCAGTGTTTCTGTTTCCTTCGCAGATAGCTACGGCAGACCAGTGACCGTATCTAAGAGTGACTTAGAAGGTGCGATATCTTTTTACCTTAAGAATAGTGAACAAGAGTTAGGCAAAAATAAAGACTGTACCTACGGAAGAGATTGCTGGGGGTATACATTGAACCCAAATGACTATTCTCACCAAATGGGGAACAGTTATGGATATTCTAAGGGTCTACCAACGTCTCGGGTTGCAGCATCTGATACCAAATTAACCGCTTGGGTCTATAGCAACGAGGTAGCTCAGCATCGTGAAGTTTGTATGAAAGTTAAATTCAATACTGGTAGCCAATATGACAATAACTATTACGACAGCTGCGCTTATCCAAATGAATCAAGTGCCTTCTATCAAAGCGTACAGCCTAAGTCCTATAGTGCTGCTGACTTTTCAGAGATTGGAGAAGGTGACAAGGTATGGGAAGAGAGTAACGCTGATGGGTTCTATTTCGAAAAAGCTGAGATGTATAACTTCTATGTGACGCCCAAAGATACTTCAGTGAAACTGGTCGAGGTTGCTATGGATAACTTCGACGAGTCGGACAGCGATAAGGTGTTCCTAAACGATGAGTGGTTAGGTTGTTATTCAGATTGCACTAATGGTTTTCGTTCAGTGAAAGGTTATGTGTTCGCTCCAGGTTCAGAGCGTAATGTATCTGATGAATATGTTTGGAATAGCGCCGCTGGCGAAGGTCGCACGGCGGTATGGCGAGTTAACCAGCAACTAAGATCAGTGACTCTAAGCCAATTGCTTTATTCAAATAGCGGGACATCGAACAATGATTCTCAAAAAGAGTACCGATTTACTGTATTTGACCAATACGGAAATAAGGGACCACTAAAGCTTATTTATCCTCAAAGTGAATTTACCGGTGGCGGCCAGAAATGGGATTACACCCATTGGAACCTGGTTAGCCAGTAACATTCGGATAAAACAGAGTTAGCCCAACCATTTGGGCTAACTCATTCACTTTAGGGGAAATTTATGTCTAATTGGACTTCAAACGCTTTTAACTTTGATAGCTTTTGTTCGGGAGGCGTAGACCAAAGAACCAGAAGCTATTCATATCAAATCTTACTTGGCTCTCTTATTGGTAATTGGCTTAAGGGACCAAATCTGGATATATCCATTCAATTCTCACCTTACTCGACAGACAACCTTGGTTTCGGTAAAGGCTGGAAATTGAATCTTCCAAGATACGACATCGAGAACCAACAGCTCTATCTTGCAAATGGACAATCCTACCGTGCTGAATTAAATGCCAATATCGAAATGAGTATTCGCTACAAAAAGCTACTCGATTTTTCGGTATCGTCTAGCGCGAATGGTTATGAAATCACGTATAAAAATGGCCGTACTGATCTTTTAGATAAAGATGGCGACATCATTAAGATCACCCAAAGCAATGGTCATGCTCTCTACTTTTCTTGGCTCAACGTGGGACAAAATAAGCGCCTAGATAAAATTTGGGATGACAGAACAACTAAACAGACCGCACTGCTGTGGGTCGAATATATTTCGGTAGGGCGCGTTAATATTTTTACTAATATTGGTAGTACCCATGAAGCTTACTTCAGTCTTACTCTTAGCAATAACAAGCTCGTCAAATGCAATTTACCAGAACAAGCAGGTAGCTATAGTTTCGGTTATGAAAGCATTGGTTCATATACGCTAATCAATGAAGTAAATCACCCTTGTGGTTTGACCGAGCGTTTGAGATATAAAGCTGATGGTATTCGAGTCAACTCAATGACTTACTTACCAGCGGTTACTGCACACGATGTCCTTACCCTTAATTCGCCAGTTATTACCACAACCTACGACAGTGTTGGTACAGATAGCCGCAATTTCATGGGTTATGGTGTACGTGGTGGTGAATTAAGTGAAGGGCTTGATAACCTGCTTGAGCGTGGTTACGAATATACTTATCGCGTCCAAAAAATCGAAAATGGCACCGTTGTAACAGCGCAAACATATAATCAATTTCATCTACTCGTTGAAGAAGCCCGGCAGGTTAACGGAAACCTTGTTCATTTGAAAAGGCTGGAATACCCCGCGATTGATAATCAACAGTTTTCCGCTCAACCCGCTCAGTATTCACTGATCAGCAAAGAGGAACAAATCTGGTTCTCAGGGGCAGATAGTCAAGCTCAAAGTCGATTATGGGGCTACGACGAATATGGCAACATGCTTAAGTTCGTTGATGAGAATAATATCGCAGAACGTTACGAATATTACGCAAAAAATGGTGAAGCAGATTGCCCTGCATCGCCTACTGACATGGTGAATTTCGTAAAATCTCGTACGCTCAACAATGGATCAGAACAGAGAGTGATCTCTTATCAATACGTTTCTCTTGAGGGGCTGAATGGCCATCGTGATGTGGTTCTGAGTTTGGAAGAAGACGTCCAACGCTATAGAAGTCATTACGCTTATCAAACTGATACTGGTGAGACTTACTCTTTCGGCCGATTGGCTTCAGTCCAAAATGACATTCTTCATCCTAACGGCACGTATTCTGCTATTTCTCACTATCGCTATGAGTTGGATAGCGATGTCCTTGAAGAACACGAAGAGCTGACTTGTCACGACAATACGAAAACCAATCTTGCGGTTGGGCACTACCTTGATATTGGAGAACTCGCGCGTCATGTCGATTCAGACGGAGTTAGCTGTGCATTTACTTATGATTCGCTTCGTAGAACTACTGAAGAACGGATTGAAGGAAGTGCAGCCCGTTCGTATCAATACATTGTTGATACTGGTTTGAGCAGACAAACTCTGTTGCTAACGGATTGCAAAGGCAACTTGTGTGAACAAAGCTGGGACGGTCAAGGACGTGAATTAGAGGCTAAAGTTGGTAGCTCGGTCGTATGGACAAAAATGTACGATGCGTTGGGCAGACTCCAAAGCAAGAGTACCTACGATGTGCTGCCTGATCGCAATTCCAGATCGGCGCCTGTGGTGTTAACAGAAAGCTATGAATACGATGAGTGGGATCAGGTTAAAGCGACTCTGTTAGCGAATGGAAAACGTCGTGTCGAGTTCAATAATCTCGCCTCACGTAAGAAAACCCAAGGTATTGAAGGCTTGACCATGACGGTCAGTTCTCTGAACAGCTGGGGGCTAGAAGAGAAAAAAGAGCAAGGCATCAACAGTTGGAATTATGAGTACGACTCATGGGGAAGATTGATTAAAGAAACGAATCCTCTCGCTCGAGCCAAGTATTACCATTACGACCGTTTTGATCGTGTTATTCGCATGACTCAAGCGAACGGTGTCGATCAAGATATCACTTACGCTGAACACACCGATCAGTCACAAGTTGTAGACCTGAAAATTGGTGGGGTGACTTTAGGGCAACGCGATATTGATGGATTGGGGCGTCCGAGATCTTTGCGCAGAGGAGCGAGTCCCCAAGCTTCATTGGCGTGGACTTATGCGGATAGCAGCAATATCCCAGAAACTGAAACGAGTATGGCAGCACCAACAAGGCTATTTACTCGCGATAGCCAATTGGGTGTGTTAAGTGCTAAGTCGTCTGATGGGCAGGCTTCTAGTTACAGACATGATCCAATATCCGGCTTACCGACAGGGAGTCAGGACAGTGAAGGCAATCAAAGTACCATTACCTACTCAACGAAAGGCTTGCCTGAAGCCGAGGTGAATGATGGTCAGTCTCGTTATTACAGCTACTCCGATGGTGGGGTTATCGCTGCAGTTGAGAGTGACACGGACACTCGCCAATATGGTTATGATGAACTCGGGCGCTTGGTGAAGCTGAGCTCAAATTCAACAACGGTTTACTACGAATATGATGAGTTTGATCGAGTGATACTAGAAACATTGATATCGGGTAATCAAACCCAAGTCACTGAACTCGAATGGGATGAATATAGTCGCGAAGTCAACCGAGCTATAGCCTTGAACGATAATTATATCTTTGAGCAATCACAAGAATATAACGCGTTAGGGCTGCTTAATTCTCGTAAAAAGGAGTGTGCAACTTTAGGTAATCTGACGGAAATCTATACCTATGATGACCTCTCTCAGTTGATTAAAGTCGAGTTCTTCGGCGCGGGCCCACTGAGCGATTGGTCTCAGCCTATGACGTCTATTGATTGGAGCTATGATGAGCTAGGTAACATGCTGACGCAACGCACAGCTACTGCTGAATCTGAGGATTTTGCTCGTTACTTTTATGAGTCGGATGACCCTTGCCAGTTGACTCGTATTACTCATTCCCACCCACAACTCGACGGTCAGGTAGCAGTGAAATACGACTTGAATGGCAACATGATTCAAGATGCGGATGGTCGAATTCTTGAATATGACAATTTCGACCGATTACAGCGTGTGTTAGCTGATAATACCGAATGGCTCTATCAATATGACAGCAACGACCGACTATCTACACAACAGTCCGCTTCTGAATCTCGTCACTTTAACTATCTATGGGGTGACCTCGCTTCGATCGAGGAAAATGGCAAACTCACTCAGTATATCTATCACGAAGGAGTTCCTAAATGGTCAGAGATGGACTCGGAAACCACGTTATTGGCCACGGATCAAAATGGTTCGGTAATCGCGTCAAATACGTCGGGTAAAACAGGGTCTATGTACCGTTACTCTCCATATGGGCAACGTGATCAAGCGGGGAATGCAAATGAACAATAAAGACTCGGTATTTATTACCCCACTTAATCGACGTGAGTTCCTGATTAAAATTGGTCAAACTGCAGCGGTGGCTGGTGGTATCTCACTGCTTCCGACTTCGGTTCGTTTGGCGATGGCGCAGTCGATGACCATCTCTCATTCGGAGATTGGCTTTAATGGCGAGTGGTTGGATCCTGTACTGCAAGGCTACCATCTAGGCCAAGGTTATCGCGTTTACCAGCCGAAGTTGATGCGCTTCAATGCACCGGACAGTTTGGCCCCTTTCAATGAGGGGGTTCACAATGCTTATGTGTACTGCCATAACGATCCGATTAACTTCACCGACCCAAGTGGACATCTGAATATCAGTAAGATCTTATTTGGTGCTTTTGGGGTTATTGCGGGTATTGTTGGTATTGCCTTAGCTGCACCAACGGGCGGTTCTAGCTTGGTATTGGCTGCAGGTATCATCGGTGGTATTGCAGGTATGACTAGTGGTGCGCTACAAATTGCCTCGGGTGTTATCGATGATGGGGATATCTCTCATAAACTCGATATTGCGACCATTCCATTCGATATCATTGGTGTGGTGAGTGGCGGATATTCAGCCTACAAGTCGGTTCAGAACTTACGTTGGGTAAGAGCGGGTGGGGCATTGGAAGATGTCACTCAGCCCGGTCTTGGTTCTCGTTTGATGAACAAGATTAGACCTTCCGGTGAGTACAATCTTGCGTGGGCCTCTAAAACGAACCCAGCTATGCGTATAGGCAGCTCTAAGGGACAGGTGATTGCGACCAGAATGACGCAGGGCGGTAAGACGATGACGTACACGCCTCCTCCCATTCATGGTGGGTTTACCAAGATTCTTCTTGGACAAGTCAAAGTGGGCGCCCGAGGCTATACCATCTATCAAGGCATAATGACGGCGCGCTCGATTGGTGGTTTAGGTTGGTCATCGGTTAAAACAATCCCTGGGCGATTAGATGAAGAAAAGTCTTCTGCGGATACCATGGTTACGGAAGGTCGAAGTGCCAACCCTGCAGCTAAGAAGACGCAAATGTACGCACTCGAAGAGACACGACAACGAATAAAATATGGTAATGAGGTTCAGCAGATGATCCGTCAGTTGCCATTGTCGTAGTCTGATTTATTCTTTTTCTCTAACAACACAAAGCCAGCTCAATCCTTATTGAACTGGCTTTTTTGCATTCTGTGTAGGCGTTCTCGAACGTTATCCATCAACCATGATTACTTTCCTTAGATCTCACTTAGGTCAACAGAAGATCAAAAAGGCATTGTTGAAACCGGTTTCAGTATGTATCTTTACTTTATTGAAATCGGTTTCAGAGTGGCGGTTGCTTTTCTAATCCCAATCTTTTTCACGAACAACTTGTAGTGAGTAATGGTATGAACAACGAATTTCCGAACGATTTTTTATGGGGTGGTGCGGTTGCTGCGCATCAGCTAGAAGGCGGCTGGGATGCGAATGGTAAAGGTGTGAGTGTGGTCGATGTATTAACGGCAGGCGCTCATGGTGTACAACGTCGAATTACAGATGGTGTGATTGATGGTGAAAACTACCCAAACCAAGTGGCTGTTGATTTCTACCACCGTTACAAAGAAGACATTAAGTTATTCGCTGAGATGGGCTTTAAGTGTTTTAGAACCAGTATTGCTTGGACACGTATCTTCCCGAATGGCGATGAAGCCGAGCCGTGTGAGGCGGGATTAGCGTTTTATGACGATCTGTTTGATGAGCTGTTGAAATACGATATTCAGCCAGTAGTGACGCTGAGCCATTTTGAAATGCCTTATCACCTAGCCAAAGAATACGGCGGTTGGATGAACCGTAAAGTGATCGACTTCTTCGTTAAGTACTCGACCACAGTGATGGAACGCTACCAGCACAAGGTGAAGTACTGGATGACGTTTAACGAGATCAACAACCAGATGAATACCTCGGCGGATATCTTCGGTTGGTTATGCTCTGGCGTGAAGTTCCCACAATGCGAAAAGCCGCAACAAGCCATGTATCAAGCGGTTCACCACCAGTTTGTGGCGAGTGCTTTGGTGGTTAAGAAAGGTCACGAGATCAACCCAGATCTTCAAATTGGTGCGATGTGTGCGATGGTGCCTTTTTACCCTCGCTCTTCAAAGCCGGAAGACATTATGGTGGCACAGCAAGCGATGCGTGACCGTTATTTCTTCTCGGATGTAATGGTGCGTGGTCATTACCCAAATTACGCTAAGCGTGACTGGGCAATCAAAGGCTTTAACATTGAGATGCAACCTGAAGATGAGCAGATCCTAAAAGAAGGTAAGGCCGATTACTTAGGTTTTAGCTACTACATGTCGAATACCTTGGATTCTTCTTCGCATCAGTCGACTGAAGAGGCGATGGACGGCGGTCATGAGAACTCGGTTGATAACCCGTTCATCCAGTCTAGCGATTGGGGCTGGCCAATTGATCCAACGGGTTTACGTTTCTGTTTGGCTTCTCTGTATGAACGTTATGAAGTGCCATTGTTCATCGTTGAGAACGGTTTTGGCGCTGTTGATACCATTGAAGAAGATGGCAGCATTAATGACGACTACCGCATCGCTTACCTTGGCGACCACATCAAAGAGATGAAAAAAGCGGTTGCGATTGATGGCGTTGATCTCATGGGTTACACCCCTTGGGGCTGCATCGATTTGGTGTCGTTCACGACCGGTGAGATGAAAAAGCGCTACGGATTCATTTACGTAGATAAGCACAACGATCAATCCGGTACTTTAGATCGCAAACGTAAGAAGTCGTTCGAGTGGTATAAAGGCGTGATTGCATCTAACGGTGCCACTATTTAGAATGCCTTTCCCAGCGCAGTTATGTGAACTGTGAGCTGTCATTTTGCAATGAATTAGTCGGCCTATGTCGGCTAATTTTTTATAAAGGAAAAGAAGCGAATGGTAACCATGCTTGATGTCGCGAACCGCGCAGGCGTATCTAAATCGACCGTTTCTCGTGTCTTAAATGGCAAGAACATCGTGCGCCCAGATGTGGTGAAAAAGGTATTCGATGCGATTCAAAAAACAGGCTATCGACCAAACCTGTTGGCTCAGCAATTGGCGACCAAGAAGACCAACTTCATCGGTTTTGTAATCACCAATGACTTGTTCAATGGCCCTTACTTTTCTTCTTTGATGTATCACGCGGCTTCTTATAGCGAAAAGTCGAATCACCAGCTGGTGATCACCGATGGCAAACACAGCGCTGAAGACGAAAGAAAGGCAATCAACTTCCTGCTGGATATGAAGTGCGCGGGCATCATCATCTATCCACAGTGCTTAACCGAAAGTGAGATTGAAAAGGTCATCGAAAGCACTGACACACCGATTCTGGTACTCAACCGAGAAATGCCGTCGAAGCCCACTCATGCCATTACCACCGACCATTATCAGAGTGCTTGTTTGATGGTTGAATACATCATCGAGCAAGGCCATACAGACATTGCGGCGATTCGTGGTAAAGCCGGGTCTTCGACCGATGAACAGCGTTATAAAGCCTATCAAGATGTGCTAACCAAGCACGATATTGCATTGGATGAATCTAAAGTCGTTCAAGGTGATTGGACGATGGAGAGCGGTTATCATGCCGTTCAAGCCTTGGTAAAAAGCAAAGCAACGTTCACTGCTATCTTATCTGAAAACGATGATATGGCGATTGGTGCGATTAAAGCGCTAACTGAACTTGGTTACTCATTACCTAAAGATGTTTCTATCGTTGGTTTTGATAATAGTAAGGTGGGTGCGTTTTTAACGCCAAGCCTCACGTCTGTGAGTGTGCCATTGGAACAAATGATTCAAAAGGCAATCCTGCAAATTGTCGGTGAAACAGAGCAAGCGACCACTATCAATACCACTGGCAGTTTGGTGTTACGTGATTCGATAGCGAAGCTAAATTAGTACTGATTGAATTTCATATTTCACCTACAAAAAGTGACGAGCTGCGCATCTCTTAAATCAAGCGCAAACACTCTTTATTCACTGTTATTTGGATGTGCGATATTGCGTTTTTGGTCGATGAATTGACCATCATTAGTTAAGTTGTGTGAGATCAGTTTAGTAATGTAAAAATAGCTAAGTAATGTGAGAACAGGTAAGTAACGTGAAAACAGAAAAACAAAAAATGCTAGCAGGTGAACCATATCAGGCTTGGGATGAAGAGCTTTATTCAGCTCGAATTGAGTGTCGTAAGGTACTCCAAAGACTCAACAACAGTATTCCTGATACGTCTGAATGGAAGGCGGCAACTCAAGAGCTTATTCCTGGCTGTGAAAATGCGCATTTGGAGCCACCATTTCGTTGTGATTACGGCTCGAACATCAAGTTGGGCAAGAATTTTTACGCTAACTTCAATTGCGTGATCCTGGATGTAGCAGAAGTGACCATTGGCGACAATGTGTTGCTCGGGCCCAATGTACAGATTCTAACAGCTGGTCACCCATTAGATGTGAAAGGGCGTGTTGAAGAAGGCGTCGAGTTTGGCACACCGATTAACGTTGGCGACAATGTTTGGCTTGGTGGTGGTGTGATTATCTGCCCAGGTGTTACGATCGGTGAAAACAGTGTGATTGGCGCCGGAAGTGTGGTGACTAAAGACATTCCAGCGAATGTGGTTGCGGTGGGTAACCCATGCAAAGTGCTGAAAGCGATCGATAACGAGTAATAATCAGATTGAATAGATAAAGCCCGCGAACCTAGGCGTGCCGCGGGGCTTTTAAATCGAATTCGATAGCTGGTCAGTGTGCTTTCTAGTAACAGACTACTGGAACTGTACTTAAGCGATCTTAGTCATCTCGTTAAGTGTAAACGACGTAACACTGCCTTCCGTTGCTGCCATGTATTCAGCAAGGTGAGTATTGCCCATGTGTACTTGCCAAAGTTCACGAGACGTCCAGTTTTCATAGAAAGTGAAATGTGCTGGATTTTCATTGTCTTGGTGAAGGTCGTAGTTGATGCAGCCTTCTTCAGCGCGAGTAATATCAATCAGCTTTAGCAGCTCTGCTTTAACCAATTCGATTTTGTCTTCGTTAGCGACGATGTTTGCGACGATAGTTAGTTGAGTCATGTTCGTACCTATATTACTTTTCACCGAAATGGTGAGTTGTCTGTGTTTACAGCGCCACTCTTTGTTCATTGAGCTACAGTCTGTATCGATGGATAAATAATAGTAGGAATATTTGAAACGATAAACAGCGCCACATTTGAATTATTTTCAAAAATAAATTGATAATAACCTGGGGGTTATGTGCTACCAGGCGTAGGTAAAGAGTGTTTAAAAACCGCCCGCCCACGCATCAAAGTCATCAATGTTGTCGAGCTCTTCCTTGGTTCTTGGGGCTGGGTAATATGGCAGAGCCAATCTTTGAGCGGAAGGTTGCAGTTCCCAATCGGGCGTAATCTTGAGTCGTGTTAACTCATCGTTGAGGCGCACAAACATATAGTAACCATCGCTATGAGTATTGGCGTAACTTGCGACTGTAGCGATATCACCGGAAGGTAATTTTACGTCTCGACCCAGTGGATAGAGTTGGTGCAATGCGAAACTCACTTTGGGATCTTCAAGCTTGCCTTGCTTAAAGCGTTTTAATCCGATGGCGGTTGAAGTGGTGCGCGGCTTCCACCCCGTGAGGAATAATCCACTTAAGTTATCTTGGAACGGCTTACCCTTTCGATTGCCTTCATTGGTAATGAATTGAACCGTCAGCGTGTCTCCCGATTCTTGCAGGATTTCTAAAAACTGTTCACCAGTGCGATCGACCAAAAGCTTCATAAGATCCAGATACCATCAAGAATGAGAGACGATAAAGGGTACTACTATAGGGGAAGCTTGTGTAGGGACGATAAACGTTATGTAGCGTGAACAATGTTTCCGGTGTTGATCCTTACATGCCCCTTTGATGAACAACAGCTCTAGCGCTTACGTAAGTAATGCGTTTGCACTATCTCATCAAGGTACGTCGTGACGCCTTTCAACGTAAAATCGACAGGGGACACTAAGTCACCAAATAGCGGAGACCCACCACCAAGCAAGACAGGAATGGTCGAGATGATCAGCTCGTCAATCATGTCTTCTTTCAGGAAGTTTTGAATGGTGATGCCGCCATCGATGTACAAGTTCTTTAGGCCGTTGTTATTCAAATCCGCGACAATCTGTTTAAGCTCGCCCTTCATCAAAAATACCTTACCTTCAAGTTCTTGAGGTACTTCATTCAAAGTATTGCTAAGTACATAGACTGACTTGCTGTAAGGCCAATCGATACCAAAGCTCAACACCATATCCATTGTATTACGTCCCATGACCAGCGCATCGATACGATCGGTATGAGCGTTGTAACCCATGTCGTCACCGTCTGGATTTGGAATTGCTTGCAGCCAATCTAAGCCGCCTTGCTTGTCTGCAATGTAACCGTCAAGGCTGGTTGCGATAAATACAATATTTGACATTTTTAACTCCGATATCGATGAGAAACTTGGCATCTACACGATAATAAATTAAAATATTCTACAGTGTAGAAATAAAGTTTAAGAGGTGACGGTATGACTGTCAAGGATCAGAAACGAGGTAGACCAAAGAGTGGGTCAAGCCAACTCAGCGCCGAGAGAATTCTCACCATTGCCAAAAGCATGATGCGAGATAGTGGCAAAGTGCCAAGCATTCGAGGGTTGGCGACAGAACTCGGGGTCGATGCGATGGCCATATACCATTACTTCAAAAACAAAAACGAGCTGCTTGAGGCAATCACAGTTTCTTTGATTGAAGAAGTCGCGCAGCCAGAGCTGAATCAAGACTGGCGAGGTAATCTTTATCGGCTCAGTGTGAGTTACTTGTCGATGCTCAACGAATATAGAGGCTTGTTAGAGACCTTATTGACCATGAAATCCCTCGGGCCAATAGAAGTATTTAGTGAACGTTTTACAGCAGTGTTGAGCCCGTTATCGTTAACCGAAGAGCAAACCAAAAACGCGTTGGATTTGCTGGTTGATTATTTACACGGCTACGCTTTGGCGTTGAACTGCAACCCAGACCGAACTGAACTCACTATTGAAATGGTCGAAAAGCCGCTGAGTTTATACTGTTTGGCGCTCACTCAACTTAAGTGATCTGTAGGCCAATTTACCGACCTTTAAATTTATACTGGATAATTACCTATAAATTTCAGGCTTTAGCAGTAATAATCAATGAATAGATCGGAATAGCTTGTTCATTGAAAAGCTGTACGGAAAGTTTCTAAAGACGCCATCGTGAAAAGGAAGTCAGATACATGCCTGTGCTCCAACGCATCAGTTTAACGTTAATCTTAATCGCCGTTTTAGGTGGGTGTTCTTCACTTCCTGAAGGCATCGACCACCCTGCAGAACCGTACACCTCTTATGGACCAAGCACTTTGTCGGTTTTAGCGGATGAATATCAACCTCAAGCACTAGAGCAGGCGACTACCGCGGTTCGTCTGCAAGAGTCGGGTTGGGATGCTTTGGCACAGCGATTAGCACTGGTCGAAAGTGCTGAGCACACTATCGATATTCAATACTACATCTGGAACTCTGACGAATCGGGCCGCTATCTCGCTAGCCGTTTATTAGCCGCGGCTGAGCGTGGTGTTAAGGTGCGCGTAATGTTGGATGATATCAACCTCAACGAACGTGAAGGTTTGCTGTCGGCACTGGATGCGCACCCGAACGTCGAGATTCGTATCTTCAACCCAACGCCAACACGCCGTGGTTTCAGTAAATGGTTGAGCTTTGTCGGTGACTTTTCTCGTTTAAATCGCCGTATGCACAATAAGTCGTTTACCGTCGATGGTACTTTGTCTGTGGTAGGTGGACGTAATATTGGTGATGAATACTTCGATCTTTCTGACGAGATCAACTTCCGAGATCGTGATGTATTGGTGATGGGCACAGTGGTTACCACGATACAAACCAGCTTTATTGAGTATTGGGACAGTCGTTGGTCTTACCCTGTCGATATGTTGGGTGATGACGAACAACCGGATCTCTCGACGATTGATGATATAACCGTTCCACAATACAAAAACTATCCAGAGTTACCACTAAATCGTGAAGCGGCAGATAGCCTGTTGAAAGAGGTTCTTGACGAGATGACTTGGGTTAATGCTCGTTTTGCTTACGATCGTCCTGTGCCCGTCGATTCCGATAATACTGATCAACCGAAAGCAACGGCGGTTCTTTTAGGACAGCTTGCAAGTGAATCGAAACAAGAGATCTTGTTGGAATCGGCTTACCTTGTATTCGATGACGGTCAGCTTGAAGGGTGGCAGGTATTGAACAATAAGGGCGTTGAAATACAAGCGCTAACTAACTCTATGGCGTCTAATGATCTGGTGACTAATCACTCAGCTTACGCGGGTCGACGCTACGACATGTTAGAACATGGCATCGACCTGTTCGAGCTAAAACCAGAATCAAAGCTATGTGAAGCATCGACTCAAGATGTGTCCAAATGTGCGCCTCAGACGGCCTATGGCTTGCACGCAAAATCAGTTGTATTCGACCGCAGTATCGCAAGTATCGGCTCATTTAACTTCAACTTGCGCTCTACCTATCTCAATACTGAATCGGTTTTGATCATCGAGAATAAAGAGATTGCTGAAACGTTAGCAGAAACTATTAAGCAAGCAATGAGTGACGACAATAGCTGGCGTTTGGAACTGGAAGACGGTGATGTGTATTGGTATTCAGGCGATCAAAGCTGGGACAGCGAACCAGAAACGGGTAAGTGGGAACGAATGCAGTCAGGCTTCCTACAGTTGTTACCGATTGAGAAATATCTGTAAGCTAGC
The DNA here is from genome assembly GCF_057785975.1 of Vibrio sp. QJM3NY_21. Classification (NCBI taxonomy): domain Bacteria; kingdom Pseudomonadati; phylum Pseudomonadota; class Gammaproteobacteria; order Vibrionales; family Vibrionaceae; genus Vibrio; species Vibrio sp. QJM3NY_21. The sequence continues at coordinate 1,666,955 of NZ_CM173514.1, read as the reverse complement.
CGCCTCTGGAAAAATAAAAATGTCAGCGTATTGTACGCTGACATTTTTATTTGTGCTGCTGTTTGCTGTGGTTTGTCGCAAGCTCTTAACGGCTTAACGGCTTAACGGCTTAACGGCTTAACGGCTTAACGGCTTAACGTTTGGTCAGCTGCTTGCTGTTCAAGTAAGGCAGGATATGCGGGCGAGATTCGCCAGACAGCTTTTGAGTGATCTGTTGTGACCAACTGCTCTGCTTTTGGTTGCTTGAACGGCTTGCGTAGTAGCTCTGCATTGAATCATCGTAGCTGGCAATTTCATCTAGGCTCAGCGGTTGGTATTGGTTTTCGTGCATCACTACATGAGCAGGAAGGCGAGGCTTAACCTCTGGTTGCTGTGCCGGGTGACCTAAGCACATCCCGAACAATACGGCGGTGTGTTGTGGCAGTTCTAACAGTTCATCGACTTGTTGTGCGCTATTACGCAGCCCGCCAATGTACACGCCACCTAAACCAAGAGACTCAGCAGCCAGCATACAGTTTTGTGCCATGATGCCAGAGTCTACCGCGCCAATCAGGGTCAGTTCAGTGAAGTCGGTTTTCACTTCAGGGTTGATTTGAGCGTGGCGTTGATAGTCGATACAGAACACCAAAAACTCAGCCGCGTTCTCAACGTAAGCTTGGTTGCCTGCGTATTCGGCTAACAGTTTGCGCTTCTCTTTGTCTGTCACTCTCACGATAGAAACAGCCTGCAGTAAGCTGGATGATGAAGCCGCAAGACCAGCCTGAATAATCACATCAAGTTGTGCTTTTTCAATCGGTTGATTTGTATATTGACGAATGGAGCGGTGCCCCAGAATAGTTTCAATCGTGCTGTTCATAACTCTCAGACAGTCCTTGTGATGATGACGTAGAGATTCACAATAACGACAATTACCATGAGCGTAAAGGGTGTTTGAGTCTTTCTGGTTGGCGGAATGATATTCATGAATTCAAAAGGATTGCTCTCACAGCCAATCCTTTTTTGTACCGTTTCCTGCTAGAAGCTAGAAGCTAGAAGCTAGAAGCTAGAAGCTAGAAGCTAGAAGTTAGAATGGAACGCTCAAGAGTTCGCTTTAATGGCGAAGAGACAAAGTGATGAAGTGAACTCTGTTGGTCGAATAGCTGCCAGAAGGCTGAAATAGTCCTGAGTCAGCATTAATTTCACCATGGCCTAGATCTTGGTATTGGTAGCTCAATCCTAGATGTAAGTCATTGGATATCTTCTTCTCAGCGCCAAATCCGATACGCCACTGTTTATCGAGTGGGAGTAACACATCTCGGTTTTGACTGCTTAAAGGGCTCGTGTCACCGCTCAGTCCGCTGTACAGCAACCAATCCTCATAAGCGTATTCCACACCAACCCCAAGAGAATAGGTAGTTGAGTATTTGTCATCATAATCTTGCCATGTTTCGATGTTGGAGTTGAGTAGAAGGTTTAAGTCTTCATTTAATGAATGCTTCAACCCTAAGTTTAAGCTTCGAACCCACGTCAGTTCAGAGCTAATTCCAAAAGCGTTGGCGTTATCAAGGGAAAGGTCGTGATCAAATTGGCCCTGATAACTGACACCCAATTGTGTGTTGTCACTGATGTGGTGATTGAGACTCAAGCCGAACCCTAGGTCGAGGCTATCTCCTTGAAGCGCTCGACCATTCAATGCTTGAGTTTCAAGTGCTGCGTGCTGCAATATCAAAGAACCACCAAGAGACAGTTGTTCGCTAACTTGATATGACAATGACGACGTTAAGTTGAGTGCTGAAATGCTATTTTCTTTGATCAATAAAGCAGGGTGCGCGCCAACGCCGTGTGAGTATTCAACGCCAGTGCCGCCAGCTGCGTGCAATGCTGCGCCAACGACCCATTGGTCATTGAGCCTTGATGCGTAAGACAGGTGAGGGAGAACATCCGCGCTGCTTCCTGTGGTCGAAGCCGAGTTATCGTCACGGACAAAAGTGGTTTCAACATCGAGGTATTGAACGCCGAGAATCCAAGCGCTTTCTTCAATGGCCGATAACCCCGCAGCGTTGGTGATCACTGCGGATGCATCGTTCGCGGTTACGTTTCCTGCGCCTGCTGTGCCAACGCTTTTGGTAGTCGCAATCTGAGATAGGTTTAATCCTCCTGCGTGAGCAAGAGAGCTGACTATCGCTGTTACTAAAAGAGACAGTGTGATGAAAGGTGTTTTCAAGAATAGAACCTCATTTTCAGTGTATGAGTCATGTTTCCAGTAATTTGGGTGATGTTTCTAGCAGTTCGAGCCATGCTCTTAGAGAGAGAAGTCATTGCCTCGAGCGAACACTAAGAGCAGCGTGGCAATTGACTTGATCGACTTAATTGCCTTAGTTGGATTAATCGACGTAATTAACCAAATTGAGGCTAGAGTTTTTCAACTTGTGGAAGCGGATATTCATTGTCGAGAACGGCTTGAGTCGGCTCATACAGACGCATGTGAAGATAGAAGTCATCTTGAGGTGCAGGCAGCCAGTTACACGTGGGGTCGGACGGTTTTACATATTGAATGCATATTGGCAAGGTGCCGTCTTCTGCGTATTTCAGCTCATCCTTACGATTGGTTGAGATGGAATAGCGTTGAATGAAGTTCTCAACCATGAACAGGTTTTTAGCGTCGTACATGGTCAACGACCAAAAGGCGTCAGCGGGTGCATCGGCAGGCATGGTCATTCGATATTGATTGTCTCCCGACAGCTGCTCGCCATTCGAGTCCGTGTATCTATTTGGGTAGAGTGCTCGCTCTGGCACATTCAAACCAGCCGCACGCATATTGATGCTCGCTCGGCTCAGGTAATCATTTCCGTAGCGGCCTCCCTCGTACATCATCGACCAGCCATTATTGACATCGCCAATGCTTCGACCTGCGTATTGAATGATCTGTTGTGAAGACTCAATCGCGCGCATTAGCCCTTTTTTCTGTGCTGAAGATAGCGCTTTCGGGTTAAAGGGGGTCGATCCTCCAATACCAATTTGTTGGAATTGATCAACGATGGCAGCATCTTCTGGAATCGGGTTTTTACGTAGCTCACGGTCAATCAATGAATACCACTCTAACCCTTCAGGCCTCGCCATGGGTGGGATGCGACCTGTCGAAGCTTTGAGTTCTACGATGTCATGCTCTGCGCCGAGTTGATCGAGTGGGTAGCTGAGGAATTTATCGTGAGTAACCAGTGCGTCATCGAGATCTTGCTCGCCAAACACGCCCGTTCGTTGAATCAACCAAACCATAGGAGTGCGAGACTCTACGACGCGATCAATTCCCTCTGGCACTTCGCCAGCCCATCCTTTGTTGACCAAAAGCACTTTTGAACCTTGGTCGCCGACATTCTTCACGTGCAGATCTTCAATCGAATCTGAGTAAGCATCCAATAACTGAACAATGTAGTAACGGTTATCGGTGCGAGGAATATCAATCACCATTGGACCTGATAAATCCAGATCGTAATGAGCTTGTGAGTAGAGCGTATCGTTGTTGACGGTCGGTACAATTCTATCCTGAGGCCCAGATAGAACGCGTGTCTTACCCATCTCATTTAACGGTGCCATGGCGTTGTCCATTGGCGCGTCTACCGATGTGGTCGTTTGCCTAACCGCCGCCACAGTTAATGGACCCGTACCGTAGATAAATGCTTGAACACCTAAGTTGTAAGCGAGCTCTTCTTCAGGATTATTAGATTGTTGGGCAAGGGATGGCATCGCGATAATACTGGACAAAGAACACACTAAACTGGTCAGTACACTTTTCTTATAGAGCAGCTTTCTCATGGAACACCTTAGATCGTAGGAACAGAATTAGGCATTTATCATATGAGCAAGTGAGATTAAGGAGTGTAATAGCCGATATTAAGGATGTTAATAGTCTCTTTTAACCCTTCAAGTGGTTGTTTTAATTAACATTGATTTGGAGTGATGAAGCGACTCGACGACGTGTGCAGGTAGGGTGCCTGAGACGCTATTGTTTGATTGATTTTCGGTTGATATGTTGGCAAAAAAGTACGGGAATCGATATGAACACATCCACTTATCCTTTTAGCTTATTCATTAAAGCAGAAGGGGCTCAGTGCAATCTGGATTGTAGCTACTGCTATTATCTCAATAGACAAGATGTCGATAAGAGGTCTTCAATGTCTTTGGACATGATGGAGCAAATTGTCGGTGCTCATATCGACGCGCAGCCAATGAAAGATCAGCAAGTGGATTTTATCTGGCACGGTGGCGAGCCTATGTTAAGAGGGCTTGATTTCTATGAAACGGCGATGAAAGCACAGGCAAGCAAAGCGACGAAAAAGCGCGTCGTGAATACGATGCAGACCAATGGAACCATGATTAACGATCGCTGGGCGAGCTTCTTTGCTACACACAATTTTATGATGGGCATCAGTATCGATGGCCCCAATATTCTGAATGACATAGCTCGGATCGACAAAAATGGCGAGTCGTCTTTTGAACGCACAATGCGTGGGATGTCTTATCTAAAGAAGCACAATGTTGATTTTAATACGTTAACGGTCGTGAACAATAAAACCTACAAACACGGTAAAACGATCTATCAGTTTTTGGTTGAAAATGGCAGTGGTTATATGCAGTTTCAGCCTTGTATCGATCATGAGTTGGACAGGCGAACAGGGTATGATTGGTCGTTAACGGGAGAGCAATGGGGGCAATTTCTTTGCGACTTGTTTGATGCATGGAGCGCCAATGATGTCGGTAAAGTGTATATCCAGTTTTTTGAAAACTGTCTAATGGTGTTGATGGGTTACCAAAGCCAAATGTGCCATCACAGCGCGACTTGTGGACAGCAATTAATGGTTGAGCATGACGGCAATGTTTACAGTTGTGACCATTATGGGTACCAAGATCATCAACTGGGTACTGTGAATAGTGATAAGCTTGCAACCATGGCGAGCTCACCAGAACAAATAGCGTTTGGCACCAACAAATATCATGAACTGAACAGCACTTGTCGAGGTTGTGACTTTGTTGAGCTTTGCCAAGGTGGCTGCCCTAAGAATAGAATAGCAACAACCGAAGATGGCAGCGCGATGAATCATTTGTGCCAAGGGTATGAGATGTTTTTTCGTCACGCATTGCCCAAATTATTGCCAATGGTAGAAGCGATGAAAAAAGGGTATTCGCCAGCGTACTTCCCACTTTTCTAAATAACTTGGAGTCGGGCATGACCAGAGATCTAAACTTACTGCGGCTCATTTTGGTGCTTAATGAAACTCGTCAAACGGTGAGTGCAGCCAAAGCCTTGAACGTAAGTCAGCCGACGATCAGTGTCATGCTTCGTAAACTCAGAGAACAATTTGATGATGAATTGTTTGTTAGAGATAAAGCAAGGCTTGAACCCACCCCAAAATGCCTGAAGCTCATCGAAACCTTGCCTCTGCTATTAGAGCAGCTAGACAACCTTTACATACCTAATGATGAGTGGGGCTTGGAAGATTTAAGAGGGGAGGTTCAAATCATGTTGCCTTCCCCGTTGTTGATCCCAGTGGGTGTGCCATTAATCAAAAAGCTGACCAAAGAAGCGCCGCAAGTGACGTTTCAATGTTCACCTTGGTTAGATAACGGCGTCCAGTCTCTAGAGACCAACCGAATGTGTTGGGGAGTGAGCTATCTTCCTATGGACGTCAATAAAACCCTGACTGAGCGCCCAGTTGGCTTTGATAAGTTCATGTTGGTGCTAAGAGCTGACCACCCAATTCAAGGTAATTCCCTTGAGGACATTCTGAAATACCCACTCTGTATCAATATGATCCCTGGTTACATTCAGCCGTCCAAGACGGAAATGTTGATCAAAAAGTATGACTTAGATAAACACATCGCGCTCAGAAGCAACAATATGAATTTGATGCTAGAAGTCGTTAAGGACAGCAACTTCATCTATGTGACATCGTCGAAATGCCGCTATTTGCTTGATCACTCTTATCGCTGTATCGATCTACCGCCGGAACTGTTGAAAGACACCTATCGTCGAGAGTTGGCATTGTTTACTCATCAAGCAAACCGCAATAACCCGTTCACTGATTGGCTTCAAAAAGAAATTACGTCGATTATTCAATCCTAGTGTCACGCTACTCTTCCATCTAAATAACGCCTACTTCTCGCAGCCACTATTAAGAATCGTAATAGTGGCTATCAAGCCATTTTTGGCGTCTTTCTTATACCATTTACCTCAACAATGGTTCGCTGAGACATGCACAATTTTCGTTGTGACTTCAGCGATTTACTCATAGTGAATGAGGGTTATAAATGTATAAGTCTTTTGTTAAATCCGCTCTGGCGCTTTCGGTACTGGCGAGCGTCAATGTACATGCAGCGAGCCAACCCAATGTGGTTGCCATCATGCTCGATGATGTGAGCCCAACAGATCTGTCTGCCTACCACCGTGGTTTAGGCGCGGTGGATACGCCCAACATTGATCGAATTGCCGAACGCGGCATGATGGTCAGCGATTACTACGCACAAGGCAGCTCTACCGCGGGGCGCTCTGCCTTTATCACGGGTCAATATCCTTTCCGAACAGGTTTAACGTCTGTCGGTCAGCCGGGTTCTTCACTTGGCCTTCAAAAAGAAGATCCAACCCTAGCCGAAATGTTGAAAGACAAAGGCTATGCGACCGTGCATGTCGGTAAAAGTCACTTAGGCGATAACAATAGTCACTTGCCAACGGTGCACGGCTTTGATGAATTTTTCGGTTTCCTTTACCACCTTAATGTTATGGAGATGCCTGAACAGCCGGAATTCCCAACAGACCCTAATTTCAGAGGTCGCCCTCGTAATGTTCTCCACACCATAGCTACCGAGAGTGTGGACATGCAAGAAGACCCAAGGTTTGGTGTGGTTGGAAAGCAAACGATTGAAGATAAAGGTCTTTTAGGCGCTAAACGCATGCAAACCGTTGATGGCGAATTTTTGGAGTTTGCTACGAATTGGCTTGATAGACATGAAGCAGAGAAAGATGAACAACCTTACTTCATGTGGTACAACCCGACTCGTATGCATCAAAAAACACACGTGCGTCCTGAGTACCAAGGCGCGAGCCAAATTAACACCTACTACGATGGCTTGATCGAACTTGATGACCAGATCGGTGTGCTGCTCGATAAGCTTGAAGACTTGGGTGAAATCGACAACACCATCATTCTCTTCACATCTGACAATGGCGTAAACCTAGATCACTGGCCTGATTCCGGTTCTGCCTCATTCAGAGGACAAAAAGGCACGACATGGGATGGCGGTTTCCGTGTGCCTATGCTGGTCAGCTGGCCGGATAAAATTCCTCAAGGTGAATACACAGATGGCTTCATGACTTCTGAAGACTGGGTGCCAACCATTATGGCTGCAGTGGGTGAAGGCGACATTAAACAAGAATTGCTTGATGGAAAAGAGTTAAACGGCGAGCGTTATCAAGTTCACTTGGATGGTTATAACCAACTGGATATGTTGACCAAAGGCGAGCCGAGTCAACGTCATGAGTTCTTCTTCTACAACGAGCAAGATTTGAATGCCTTCCGAGTTGATGATTGGAAAGTGCACCTAAAAACCAAAACGGAGTGGATTGCGCCGCCTGAAGAGTGGCCACTAGGGATGCTGATTAACATCAAGGCCGATCCTTACGAGCGTAGCCCTGATACTCGAGGTTGGTTCTTATGGATGAAAGAGAAGTCTTGGGTATTACCAAAGCTGCAAAAATCAGCCGCGGAATATCAGAAGTCACTCAAAGCGTTTCCACCAAGACAGAAAGCCGGTGGTATTGGTATGGCAGACAAATCAGTGGTTGCTGACTAACGCCAATACAGTGAATTCAGGTGTGCTGTAACAAGCACACCTTACATATTGCTTTTAGTTGGGACATTAAATGATGAAAAAGAACATACTTGCGACAGCACTGGCTTGTGCTTTCATGGTTGCACTTCCGCCTACGGTACTCGCGAGCCAATCCGTGGACGCGACGAGCGCTGCTTTGATGAAAAAAACAGCTATGGCAACAAAAACAACCATGACGACAAACGCAGCTTTAGTAACAAAAACAGCAATGGAGATAAAGACGGAAACTCTACCCGTTGAGATGGCGAACTTAGCGTCGCTCAAAAAGGATAATCAGTTATTGGCACAATTTGCCTACGAGTACGCGTACTCAATAGATGAAGCCTACAAATACTTTTACAAAACCGTCGTTGAGCAAGATTACCCTTTGAATCGATTCCAAAATATTCGAATACTTGCTGACGACACTTACACTGCGCACCCGACGATTAACAATGACACGTTACACTTGATGGGGTGGATGGACCTAGCTGCAGAGCCTGTCATCGTCACGATTCCAGACCATGATGACAATCGATACTGGTTGTTCCATACCATGAATATGCAGCATTTTACTGACTCGGCTTTTGGCTCTCCACAGCGAGGCACAAAAGGCGGCAGTTTCATGTATGCAGTTGAAGGATGGAAAGGTGAAGTGCCTGCGAGTGTCGACCAAGTCATCTATGTCGAGCATCCGCTGGTCAAGATGATGGGTCGAGTCATGGACCTTGGTGGTGACGATTCTGCAACTGCTCAAAAGTTAATGGATCAATGGAATATTAGGACGTTGTCGGAATACTTAGGTCAGAAAGGGCCAGTTCCTGTTGAGCGCGAGTATCCCGATCCTGAAGACTCTAATTGGGTCGAGCGAACCAATTTCATTTTGTCTGAAGGAACAATGAAGGCGCATGATCAAAAGCTGCTTGAACTGTTCGAGTACATTGGCTTGGGAGATTTTGAATTAGGCAAAGCCAATCATCCATTTACGACAGAGCAGCTTCGTATGATCGAGTCTGGTCAAAAAGATGGACTGGAGCGAATTATTAATGCGGGCTTTGATGACTCACGTGACGTATTGGGCACTCGCGATGAAATGACTAAGGTTCCAAGCTTTCAGCACGCCTACGGCACCTTAATGGGTCAATGGGGGCTGCCTGCAAAGCACACTATGTATAGCGGTGACTTCTTCGATAGTGAAGGTGGTGCGCTCGACGGTAGTAAGTATGATTACACGGTGACCTTCGATGCGCCACCGCTAGAAGAGGGTGGTTTTTGGTCATACACGGCTTACAGTGGTGAAACCCGATTGATGGAGAAAAACGAGTTAAACCGTCATTCCCGTGGAGACAGAACGCTAACGTCTAATGCTGATGGCAGTTACACCATTTACATGAGTAGCGATGTAAAAGGGCATGAAGATGATCCTAACTTCTTACCTATCCCCGATCACCAATGGTATTCAGTGTTACGCATGTACACGCCCGGTGAAGAGGTAAGAACAGATAAATGGAAATCGACCCCATTAACCAAGGTCAAAAAATCTACGATAAAGTGATGACTTAAACTGCCTGTTTAAGGTTTTGTTTATCATCGATTAATGCCAGCTGCTATGCCGCTGGCATTTTATTATTGAGTGAAACTTGCTTCGAAATAGGCACTAAATGCTCAGAACTGTCGGATAAAATAGGGCATACTGGATGCAATATATAGACCAAAGAAAGTAACCACGCGCATGAATCCGATCTGCCTCAACGACTCTTTTTCTCTTCCTAATGGCCAAGTGATCAAAAATCGCCTGTTCAAATCAGCAATGAGTGAACAGCTAGGTGATAAACACCATAACCCTAAGCAAGGTTTAGTCACGCTTTACCAGCGTTGGGCTCAAGGAGGAATTGGCCTATCCATGACGGGCAACGTGATGGTCGATAGAGGCGCACTTGGTGAACCTAAAAACGTTGTGTTGGATGAACACAGTGACTTAACTGTATTTCGTGAGTGGGCGAAGGCTGGAACACAGAGTGGTTCTCAGATATGGATGCAACTGAATCATCCTGGTAAGCAAATTCCTAAGTTCTTATGCGATAGCCCGGTTGCTCCTTCGGCTATCTCTTTAGAGCGTGGATTAGAAAAAGGCTTCAATAGGCCACGAGCTCTGACTGAGACGGAAATAATCGCAATCATTGATAAATTCGCGCTGAGTGCAAAGCTTTCAAAACAAGCGGGTTTTACTGGTGTGCAGATCCACGGTGCTCATGGTTATCTTGTCAGTCAGTTTTTATCTTCGAGACACAATCAACGTCAAGACAAATGGGGTGGGTCACTTGAAAACAGACTTCGTTTTGTACTTGAGGTTTATCGCGCGATTCGAAAAGAGGTCGGTGACGATTTCCCTGTCGGGATTAAGCTTAACAGCGCCGACTTCATGAAAGGTGGCTTCACTGAAGAAGAGTCGATGCAGGTTGTGCAAACACTGAGTGATAACGGTATCGACCTGATTGAGATCTCCGGCGGCACCTATGAAAGCCCATCAATGATGGGGTCGAAAAACAAAGCCGAGCCATTGAAGTCCAGCACAGTAAAACGTGAAGCGTATTTTATGGATTACATGGTTAAGGCGAGAAAGCTCGTGAGCACGCCGCTGGTGGTCACGGGAGGTTTTCGAACCGCGCAAGCAATGAATGAAGCATTAAACACCTCGGCGACCGATTTTATTGGTATTGCGCGTACGATGGCGGTTGATCCAGATTTCCCTAACAAGTTAATTAAAAACCCTAGCCACGGCATGCCGTTAACGGTGCCGACCACAGGAAAGCCCGCTTTAGACAAAATGGCGATGGTAGGACTCGTTTGGTATGAACATCAGATGTGGCGCATCGCTTCTGGCAAGAACGCCGACCCTAAATTAAGCGCATTAGGTGTGGTGGCAAAAACAATTCTCAGCGCCGGCTGGCACACTTTCAAGAAGCGCAGAGCGTAAACAACAACGGAATTTCAACTCGAACTTTTTGGGAACGAACATTTTTGTAAAGAACGTATTATCATGTTCCTAACGTAGGCTGTTGAATCGAGTTACGTGGAAAGCCGCTATGAATTAAAAAAGCCACTGCATTGAGTGGCTCTTGATACTTTTTCTTGTTAGGGGAGTCGCTGCTATTGAGCGTTGTATATCGTTTTGCCTTCGAATACTGTTGTTATGACTTCGGTTTCTCCAATCTCAGAAGGCTCTGCCTCAAACACATTTTGGCTTAACACCAGCATATCTGCTGACTTTCCGACTTCAATTGAGCCACTTTGTTTATCAATGCGCTGAGCCATTGCCCCATTTACGGTATACATTTCAATAGCCTGCTCGATAGTGACACGTTGTTCTGGCCAAAGCGTTTCATCAGGGCTTAAACCATTTGGGTCCTGACGAGTCACCATAGATTCCATTGCTTTCCAAGGGTTTACGTCTGGTGAGACAGGCCAGTCAGAGCCTCCGGTTGGCAAAGAGCCGTTATCAGAGAGTGTCTTCATTTCACAGTTTCGTGTTGCGCGTTCTTTGCCTAATATCTTCTCTAAGCCGGTTTGAATTGGGCTTGGATACCAGAAAATTGGCGAGAAGTTGGGCACCACATTGAGCTCTGAAAATCGAGCTATATCGCTTGGATCGACAATACACGCATGAGCAATTTCATGTCTTAGACCAGAACTCCCTTGTACCTCACGCACTTTTTCTACGGCATTGAGCATCGTTCTGCTTGCTCGGTCACCGACTGCGTGTACTTGGGTTGTGTAGCCGTTACTGTCTAGCCACATCAGGTTGGTGGCCAGTAATGTTTCTGAGTAGTTGAGTGTGCCGAGAATTTTTTGTTCTACAGGGTTGTAGGGTGCCAACATCGCTGCTGTTTTGGTCGGTGGGATGCCATCGAGCGTCATCTTGGCAAACATAGTATTGAGGTGGCCAGAGCTAGGTTTCGCCATCTTTTTAAACGCTTGCTGTTTTTGCTCTTGGGTGAGGTTGTTGTCACTCGGCCAACCCCAAGAGAGTGCGACGTTTGCTGTGAGCGAGCCTTCGTCATCTAGAGCTTTCCAGGCCTTGTATTCCTTGTCAAAAACATATGAATCTTTAACGCCAATAATACCAACTTTGTTTAACTCAGAGATTGCCTTTTGAGCGGCCATTTTATAGTCAGTGTCGGTGCGAGGTGGCACAACGGCTTGCAGTGGCTTACCTGCTTGCTCAAGAAAGAATCCAGTTAATGCTTTGTTGTTGTCTGTAATTACAAGGTTACCATAGGTATCCGCATAGCCTGCAGTGACACCGGCCTTGTCCATTGCTGCAGTGTTCGCCCACACATTGTGGTGACTGAAATCAGTGAGCAATACCGGTCGTCCTTGAGATGCCTTATCCAATTTTTTTAAAGTTTCGGCATTCGCGTGTTGTAGTGTCTCTGCACTCCAACTACCGCCGATTATCCAGTTCCCTTCTGGAATACTTTGAGCACATCCTTCAACGGTCTTAAAGATCTCATCAAGAGAGGCCGATTGTGGGAAGTTGCATTCAAACAGCAGTTTCTCACCCGCTCCAATAGGATGAATATGACTATCGTATAGGCCGGGAACAACGGTGCTGCCCTTTAGGTCGATGACCGTAGCTTGACTAGGATCTTTAAGGCTTTGTAGTGCATTGTCACCCACATAGGTGAAAATACCATCCTTAATGATCAGGGATTTTGCATAGTGATCTGGCGCTACTCCCGTATAGACATTGCCATTGACGTACGCAATGGTGGTTGTAGCGCTACTTGTAGCGTTAACCGAGTAGGAAAGTGTCGCGATAAGTGCCGAAAGCAGCAAAGGTGGGTAAGTCGTCTTCATGCGTATCCCCTGTTATGTGTGAACGTTATGGATGGCGAAAATAGTAATTGTCGGTAGCTTCTAATAAGTCACAAATAGCCCCAGCGCCTTGTTACTCAGTATTTAATTACTGGTATTTAGTGTTTTATTACTGTTAAGCGGACTGTATTTGTAAGATAATTAGTTGATATGTCAACATTCTCGCACTCAATTAGTTGATGTGTCAACTAATTATTATTGAGGACAATTAAGTGAGCCCAAGAAAAGATCCAATAAGCAGACAAGTTTCTATTCTTTATCGACAAGAGCTAAGTATCGTAAGCCACTTGTTAGAGCAGCATGATATTTCATTTTCTCAGTTGCCATTCGTTATGGAGTTATACACTGCTCAAGGGGTGTCTCAGGAAGTGCTGGTTTCGAAGGTGCAGGTGGATAAAGCCATGGCGACTCGAGTATTGAAACAGCTTGTCGACAAAGGGATGATTACTCGTAAGCGTAACCCAAACGACGCTCGTTCTAAGTTGGTTTATCCAACAGAAAAGGCATTAGAGCTTAAGCCAAAACTGATCAAAATCATTGGCGACTGGAATGATATTCTGAGTGCCGGAATTAGCGAGGAAGAGTTAGAGATAGTGAAGCGAGTTAATCGCCAAATGATTAATAATGTGAAAGAGACATTCGCTAAGTAAGTTTTTATACCCAGACTGCTATATAGCATGTCGGTCAAAACTTAATTAAGTAGTTAGTAAACCAGCGGAGTCCACTTTAATCTGCGTTTGCCGATTTTGCTACTTGCTTGTTTTTTGCGAAGAACGATAGGGTTATGGTTGTTTATTGTTCGCTTTTGAAAGTTTTTATGGTTTTCAACGGTCGTTAATTAATGAAGCGATGCTTTGTTCATTAACCAAGGCTTTATCGGGAGGTAAGGCTTTAGTTAATGGCTGAGGTATCTGCGTTTTTAAGCACTATGCTTTAGTCATGACTAAAAGAGGACTAATTATGAAATGGCTTATCTTATCTGTAACGCTATTGTTTGTGGCAGGATGCCAATCGACAGGCTCTGACACATCTTCACATGATCAAATGAATAAAGTGGATACGAGTGGGTGTAGTAGTTAATCTCTTTTTCAGAAACACCTTTTTAGCTACTGTTATTATCATTTTTGTCACTGTTCTTATAAAGAGCCCCCCCCTAAAAAGCCTTGTGATTACACGAGGCTTTCTTCTATGTAAAACAGCGTATCCCACCGACTGATGTTGTAAATTTGTGAATCTGAATTGTCTATATTCTAGGCTGTGTACTGGATCTCATTTGTTATTTGAAGCACTTGCTAAGGTTAATAATGAAATGTGCTTAATACTAATCACTTTACTCAACTTAAGAGGTTTCTATGCTAGGTGAAAATCACTCTCTTGTTCACGAATTTCCTGAAATGAAAGACAAAATTGCTGAGCTTGCTAAAACTGACGATGGCTTTGCAGCAGATATGAAGACATACGACAACCTTGATAAAGAGATTCGTAAACTAGAGCTGAAAGATTCACCCATTGATGACGGCTCGATGCACCAACTAAAACATGATCGTTCTGAGCTTAAAGATTCACTGCATGCTCGCTTAATTGCCTAGCTAGCGGGTTATTTTGCTGAATAGCTAAATTAAATAGTTAGTTAGCGAATTGCAGATTGAGACAATAAAAACTCCTTCGGGAGTTTTTTTGTTTCTGCATTCCAGTCCCTATCTGAACGCATAAGAATGTTTGGATACAAGAAACTGTAGATATAGGCAAACTCAATTAGCACTAAGGTTTTGTAAATAGGGCGGATATAAAAAAGCTTAGCGCGGGGGACGCTAAGCTTGGTTGTTAAGTATGTTCTTGAACCATGTTTAGGCTGGTGGGATTAGCCTACTTGAGAAAAGCTCACTACTTTGCTTTGTAGCTTCTCTTTCAGGTAATCCGTTACTGCTTGCTGCTCTGATTCATTCATGTACAGACCAAGCTTGGTTCTGCGCCACAAGATGTCTTCGTCAGTCATCGCCATCTCTTCATTGATCAAGTAATCGATTTCAACTTGATAAACGCCATGAGCTTCGCTTGAGAATTGGCTGCCAAGGTCAGCTTCGCTATTCGCACCTTCCAGTAGCTTCCACGTGTAAGTACCAAATTGAGTCACGTAGCGAAGCAATAGCGCTTCAGATGCCCAAGGGTATTTAGTGTGGATCATCTTCGCAAGCTGCTCTCTGCTGCAACTAAAGTTACCACCTGGAAGCGTGTCGTTAGCTGTCCATGGTGCGCCCATGTTGGTTAGGTGTGGCTCAAGCTTCTTAAGTGCCGCTTCGCCGAGCTTACGATAAGTGGTTAACTTGCCACCGAAGATCGAAAGCAGTGGTGCTTGATCTAGCTCTGCGTCTAATTCCAGAGTGTAGTCACGAGTGATTGCTTGTGGTGAATCAGATTCATCGTCACAAAGCGGTCTTACGCCACTGTATGTCCAAACTACGTCTTCACGACCGAGCTGTTTAACAAAGTGCTGGTTAACAATATCAATCAAGTAATCCACTTCGACATCATCAATGGCAACTTCACGTGGGTCGCCTTTGTATTCAAGGTCGGTGGTACCGATGATCGAGAACTTATCTAGGTAAGGGATCATGAACACAATGCGATTGTCTTTGTTTTGCAGAATGTACGCTTGTGGTTCGTCATGAATGCGTGGCACAACAATGTGTGAGCCTTTGATAAGACGAATGTTACGAGGCGAAGCCTGCTCTAATCCATCATCAAAGAACTGTTTAACCCAAGGACCAGCAGCGTTAACAAGCGCTTTTGCTTTGCGTTCAAAGCGTTGGTTTGTCATGACATCAAGGATCGTCACATGCCAAATACCACCTTCGCGGTGTGCTTTTTCAACACGGCAGTAGTTACGTACTTCTGCGTTGTTTTCTTTTGCTGCCAACACGTTGAGCAATACCATACGAGCATCATCAACCCAGCAATCTGAGTATTCGAAGCCTGTCTTCATTTCTGGTTTCAGTAGCCCTGATTTTGCTAGGTTGACTGTCTTACTTCCAGGAAGAGTGGTGCGCTTACCCAAGTTATCGTAAAGGAATAGGCCACAGCGAATCATCCAAGCTGGGCGTAAAAATGGTCGATGAGGTAAACGGAAACGCATTGGCTGAGCAACGTGAGGCGCTTTTCTTAACAAGACTTCACGTTCAGCGAGTGCTTCCGAAACCAAACGAAATTCGTAATGTTCAAGGTAGCGTAGGCCACCGTGGATAAGCTTTGAGCTAGCAGAAGACGTCGCAGACGCGAAATCATTTTCTTCGTATAAGCCAACGTTTAGACCGCGACCTGCTGCATCTGCCGCGATGCCTGCACCATTGATGCCGCCGCCAATCACGATCAAGTCTAAAGTGGAAGATGTACTGTTGTTTGAATTATTTTGTTGAGCACTCATGGTTTTGACCTCTTCTGAGCGAACGAGCATTTTAGAACATAATTGAATCCTATATGAACTTTCGTTTGCGGTCATTTATTATTTTCGTTTATGCGCGTTTTATGTGATTTGGGCATAAAAAAACCTCTGCTTATGAAAGCAGAGGTTCAAATAAGTCTAATTCGAGCATAGAAGCGACAGTGACAGCGAGCAAGTTTTACTTTTTTAACTTTTCTATAAAGAATCGTGATTCATTTAAGAAAATGGCGTCACTGAGCACTTATGTTGAGTTATTCGCTCACAGGACGAGCGGTATCGATCACTTCTAATGGTATTGCTGAATCTTTAAGGATGTTCAGAATCTCTTCCGGTGGCTGCTTATTAGTAAACACCATGTGCGCTTGAGAGATATTGCCGAGCTTAACCATCGCGTTACGACCAAACTTAGTGTGGTCTACGGCTAAGAAGATACTGCGGCTGTTTTCGATGATGGCTTGTTTCACACGAACTTCGTGGTAATCAAAATCGAGCAGTGAGCCATCAAAGTCGATGCCGCTGATACCTAAGATGCCGAAATCGAGGCGGAACTGCTTCACGAAATCGAGTGTCGCTTCGCCAACTATACCGCCATCACGGTTTCTCACTTCGCCACCCGCCAAGATAACCTTGATCTCTGGGTTCGGTAGAAGGATGCTGGCAACGTTAATGTTGTTGGTGACGACTCTTAGTTGTTTGTGGTTTTTGTTGAGTGCGCGTGCTACCGATTCTGGCGTGGTACCGATATCAACGAATAGGGTTGCACCATCTGGGATGTGCTTAACCAGTTCGTCGGCGATCACGTCTTTTTCGTTGAAGTTAAGCGCTTTACGCGTGTTATACGAGGTGTTTTCCGAGCTTAAAGGAATGGTTGCACCACCATGATAGCGACGAATTTTGTTGCTATCGGCAAGTTCATTGAGGTCTCGTCTGATGGTTTGTGGGCTGACATCGAACTTTTCAACGAGCTCTTCGGTACTCACATATCCTTGTGTTTTTACCAGATCTACAATCTGCTGGTGTCTTGGTATCTGCTTCACTTAACTTACCACTCCCTGCGCGCAAAGGGCTCTAGCGCGTCAAAATCGAAAATATAAACTCACGCTATTGTGCTCGAATTGATGAAAAGAGAGAAGTAATGATGGTAAGGAATCATGTCTAAACCGCAAAAACGCTGCGCAAAACGCGGAATTTGAGCCTGAAACGCAAAAAAGAGCACAAAATAGTGCTCTTTTTAGTTTCGTTTGCTGAGGTTCGAACAATCTAGTCGATTAGATTACTCGAGTTCCTAGATCAGCGGCTAATGATTAACGATTAGCTGAGTACTTAGTATTACTCGTTGTCATCGTCATCGTGTAGCTCAGACCAAACCTGTGCACACTTGATAGCACGTTTCCAACCTTTGTAACGGCGGTTACGCTTCTCTTCGTCGTGGTGCGGCATGAATGTGCGGTCAAGAACGGCTTTGTCTTGAAGCTCATCAATACTGTCCCAGAAACCAACCGCTAGGCCTGCAAGGTAAGCGGCACCCAGAGCGGTTACTTCCGTTACTTCAGGGCGATGAACTTCAGTATCTAGCACGTCAGATTGGAATTGCATTAGGAAGTTATTCGCTACTGCGCCGCCATCAACACGTAGGTTTGCTAGCTTGATGCCCGAGTCAGCTTGCATCGCGTCTAGTACGTCACGCGTTTGGTAAGCAATACCTTCCAACGTTGCACGGATGATGTGGTTAGAGTTTACACCACGAGTCAGACCAACAATCGTACCACGAGCATAAGCATCCCAGTATGGCGCGCCTAGGCCAGTAAACGCAGGAACTACGTAAACGCCGTTTGAAGAATCCACTTTCGTTGCAAAGTACTCAGAGTCTTCTGCGCCAGCCAGCAGCTTCATTTCATCACGTAGCCATTGGATTGATGCACCGCCCATGAATACCGCACCTTCTAGTGCGTATGCTGGTTCGCCTTTAGGGCCACATGCTAGCGTTGTTAGTAGACCGTTTTTCGAGGTTACTTTCTCTTGGCCTGTGTTCATTAGAAGGAAACAACCCGTGCCGTAAGTATTCTTCGCTTGGCCTGCTTCTACACACATTTGACCGTAAAGTGCAGCTTGTTGGTCACCCGCAATACCCGCGATTGGGATACGAGTACCGCCTTTACCACCAAGGTTCGTTTGACCGTATACCTCAGAAGAGCGTTTTACTTCAGGCATCATGATTGAAGGAATACCCATCTCATCAAGTAGCTTCTGATCCCAGCATAGGTCATTGATATTGAACAACATAGTACGTGATGCGTTAGTGTAATCCGTAACGTGTACACGTCCTTGAGTCATTTTCCAAACCAACCAAGTATCAACCGTACCGAACAACAGTTTGCCTGCTTCAGCGTCTTCACGAGCGCCTTCAACGTTGTCTAGAATCCATTTTACTTTGGTACCTGAGAAATACGGGTCAAGGACTAAGCCAGTATTGTCACGTACGTAGTCTTCTAGGCCACGTGCTTTAAGGTCTTCACAGATGTCTGCAGTACGGCGACACTGCCATACGATTGCGTTGTAAACCGGTTTGCCCGTTTCTTTGTTCCAAACAATGGTGGTTTCACGTTGGTTAGTGATACCGATACCCGCGAGTTCGTCGCTGCGAATGCCTGCTTTAGCAAGCGCTTCAACCAATGTAGAGCTTTGAGTCGCCCAGATTTCCATTGGATCGTGCTCAACCCAACCCGCTTTCGGGTAAATCTGAGTGAATTCTCGTTGAGAAGAACTAACGATGTTTGCATCGTGATCGAGGATTACAGCGCGAGAACTTGTGGTGCCTTGGTCTAGGGCAACAATGTATTTTTGCTCGGTCATGGTAAGAATCCTTTTTCTTTTGTTATTTATATTTTAGTAAATGTAGGGTCGCTTAGGAATTAAGCTTGAGCTTGTTCAGCTTCTTCTTCTGTTTCACATTGGTTTGGAATTGTGCAGCCTTGGCCTTCTACTGGTAGGTAAGCACCGATAACACGTGGGTACAACCAACCACCAAAACACGCACCAGCAATTGGAGCAAGAATTGGAACGATGAAGTAAGGAATATCACGAGCACCGCTTAGTGCGAAATCCCAACCTGCAAAGTAAGCAAAAAGTTTTGGCCCGAAGTCACGAGCAGGGTTCATTGCAAAGCCAGTCAGTGGACCTAAAGAACCACCGATAACCGCGATAAGAATACCGATCAGTAGAGGGTTCATTGCACCGCGAGATGCGCCGTTGTTCTCATCACCTAACGCTAAAATGGCAAACATCAACACTGCAGTAATCACGAATTCCACAGCAAAAGCGCCGAAGAAAGAAAGTGAAGCATGTGGGTAAGTCGAGAAGATACCAGCAGTTGATAGTGCGTCTTGGCTGCTACGAACAAAGTTATGTGCGATTTCGTAGTCAGTAAATAGGTTGCTGTACAGGCTGTAAACCAATGCTGCAGAGCAGAAAGCGCCAAGCAGTTGCGAAATGATGTAAGGCACCACTTTCGCTTTATCAAAGCCATGGAACATGGCCAGTGCAATCGTTACGGCTGGGTTGATGTGTGCGCCTGAAACGCCGGCAGTACAGTAAATTGCAATCGCAACACCGAAGCCCCAGATGATGCTGATTTCCCATTGTCCGAATGTCGCACCAGTTAATACCAGAGCGGCCACACAGCCAACGCCAAAGAATATGAGTAATCCTGTACCGATAAATTCAGCCAAGCATTGCCCAAATAAAGAAGGGTGTTTGTTTGTTGTCATGTTCGAGTCCTTTTTAGTTTTGCTTATCTAGCACGTGTATTGTGCATATATTTGCGAACTCGAAAATAAACGAACATCAAAAGTGAGCGTTTGAGCATAAAATTGTTAATTAAAGTCACTTGAAATGTTAATCCGAACACTTTTGCTCGAAAAAGATGCTCGCATGAACGTCATTGCTCGAATTGATAGGTTGCGAAGTCGCTCAAACTACCTATATGTAAATGAATGCGCAACTGGTACGAGGAGTTTATGTTTGGATTTGTGATGCTACTTCGTGAGTGGTGGATTATTAGACTTGCTTGAGAGGGGCTATGTGATGTTCTTGCTATGTTAGAAGGGAGTTAATAAATGAGCTTATATGCATAAATGAATAAACTGCCAACTATGTTGTAGTTTGGCAGTTTTAATTTGGGTGTATGTTCTTGTTATATGATACGAACTTACCGCTCTAAACCAGAGCTGCCACTTTTCCTTTCGCTACCAATTGATCTCGGATTGAGTCATACGCCCAGTTGAACGCTATCGCGTAAAGTACGAAGAAAATAACTAGGCCGATGTCCATGATCAGTACGGTTAGGAAGTCGAGTTGTAGAACCCACATCAAGACAGGTAGAGTCACTGTCATTAAGCCAAGCTCAAAACCTAATCCGTGCAGGACACGTGTTTTCGTGGTTCTTTTGCTTCGGTCTGTTCCGTAAACTTTGTCGTATCCATAGTTGTAAACGTAGTTCCACGCCATCGCTATCAATGATATTGCGAGCGCTAAGCCTGCCATTTCACCTGCGCCATTTCCTGTAACATAGGTTGCAAGCCCTGCCATCAAAACCAAAGCAACCAATTCAAATAGCACCATGTGCAACATGCGTTCTTTATGTGACATTTTTCTAACTCTCTTTACGATTAAATAGCCGCCGATGGGCTAGTGACTTGGCTAGATAATATCTACTTAAGTGATAATATAAAGATAGTTAGTATCACATATAGTGATAATAAGTTTTTGGGAGAAGCCAAATGTACAACATTGAACAACTGAAAATGTTTGTGTATGCCGTTGAATTAGGGTCGTTTTCTGCCAGTGCTCGTCATTTGGGTAAGGTGCAGTCGGCGGTGAGCCAAGGCATCAGTAATCTTGAAATAGATTTTAATGTTGAGCTTTTTGATCGTTCGACTCGAAAGCCTTCACTAACCAAAGCGGGCGAGCAGCTGTTTAAACAGGTCAAAGCAATCGTGCTTCAGGTTGAAGATCTGAATGTGACGGTTAACGCGATGGGCAGCGGTGAAGAGGGGCTCATCAAAATTGCATTAGATGATTCATTACTGGTTCCGAATCTATCTAAGATCCTTAGTCAGTTCAGTTATCAATTCCCGGCGACTGAAGTTGAACTGGTTGCGTGTACCACAACAGAGGTCAATCCGTTAATTATCGAAGAGAGAGCCGACATTGGATTGATGTTTACCAACTTGGCTTTTGATGTCGGTTCTGAGCCATGCTTTATCGGTCACTTACCGTTTATTGCTGTGTGTCATCCAAGGCATGCGCTCGCAAAAAAAGGTGTGGCGAAACTCACTGATTTACTCCCGCATCGTCAGTTAATGTTGAGGGGAGACAAAGGTAAGGTGATGGATCAGTTTCCGCTGATTGCCGGAAAGGTATGGTGGTCAAACAGCTTTATTGTGATCAAAGAGATGGTACTCGGCAGTGATATTGGCTGGGCATACTTACCTAAGCACCTCGTCGAAGAGGAGTTGAATAAGCAGCGTTTAATGGAGATTAATGTCTCATTCGATCACAAAACATGGTCGCCGCCCGTTGATCTTGTTCTGTCTAAAACACGCTCAAAAGGTCCTGCATTACTTTGGCTTGAACAAGCATTGAAAGGCTTATTAGACGAAACTGAATAAAGAAAAGGCTCACCGCTTAGCGTGTGAGCCTTTCTGTTTAAAGTGATACTGCTTGCTTGCTTGCTAGATGTAGACGCTAGACGCTAGGTTTAACCGTCTGACCGTTGTAGTACTTGTCTTTCATCTTAAGCGCCACGTTCACTAGGTAAATCAACACAGGTACTTCAATCAGTGGACCGATAACACCGGCAAACGCTTGGTCTGAGTTGATACCGAATACTGAGATTGCCACTGCGATTGCTAGCTCGAAGTTGTTACCTGTCGCTGTGAATGCAATTGATGCGTTCTTGTCGTATTCAACACCCATCTTCTTACCAATGAAGAAGCTGATGAAGAACATCGCTGTGAAGTAGATAGTCAGTGGAACCGCAATCAGCAATACGTCCATTGGCAGTTCTACAATCATCTCGCCTTTTAGGCTGAACATCAGAATGATAGTGGCCAGTAGTGCAATCAATGTGATTGGAGAGATGCGTGGGATAAACACATCGTTGTACCACTGCTCGCCTTTCATCGAAACAAGGATCTTACGGCTTAAGAAGCCCGCTAGGAATGGGATACCAAGGTAGATAAGTACACTGTGTGCAATATCGATCATCGAGATATCAACCATCATGCCTTCGTAACCAAATACTGGTGGAAGAACACTGATGAATAGCCACGCCATAAAGCTGTAGCTCACCACTTGGAACGCACTATTTAGAGCAACCAATGCCGCGCCGTACTCTTTGTTACCGCCGCCGATATCGTTCCAAACCAGAACCATTGCCACACAACGAGCAAGACCAATTAGAATCACGCCGACCATGTAACCTGGGTGATCACCCAAGAACGTCAGCGCTAATACGAACATTAGGATAGGGCCTACCAACCAGTTCATGATCAGAGACAGTTTGATGGCTTTCTTATCTTTTACCACAGTGCCCAATAGGCTGTAGTTAACCTTAGCCAAAGGCGGGTACATCATTAAGATAAGGCCAATCGCCAGTGGAATGTTGGTTGTGCCAACAGACATAGATTCGTTCCACTGTTCGATTTGTGGGAATACGGTGCCAAGCAATACACCAAGGCCCATGGCAATAAAGATCCACAGCGTTAAGTAGCGATCGAGAAAACCTAATTTTGGTTTCATTATATTATCTCTTTGGTTGTTATCGTTAATCGTCGAAAAACGATATTTAAAGGCAAAAAATACGCTTAGTTTATTGTGTTCGACAAACTAAGCGTGGTTAATCTATTTTAAAATGGTGTCGATAAGCGATTCAAATTGCTGAATATTATCTCGGTTAATGCGATAGCACATCTTCGGTGGTATCGATTCGGCAGTGATGAAGCCTGAGGTTTTCAAGATTCTTAGGTGCTCTGATACTGTTGATTGAGCCAAACCTAATTCACTCACCAAGTCACTGTTCAAACAGCCGCCCGATTTTTCTAACGTTGAAAGGATACTCAATATACGAACTCTTGCCGGGTGAGCGAGCGCTTTCGCTAGAGTTGCCATTTGCTTTTCAGCTTCGACATCACCATGTCCGATTGGTAGAGCACAGCCATCAGTTGTAAGGCAAGTTTCGTTCATATTGATGTTTCGCTTTCTATAATCGTTAAAAGACGATTGATAGTAAGCCCATTTCTTTTAGTGGTCAACGCTAATTTATTTAATGCCTGACAAGAATGGGCAACCTTAAGGTCGATTTAAGATTTACCTACCCAGTAAAGCGGCCACTTCTGGTGTGCTGATGTGTTATTGAGCATGGCCCCAACACAAACCAATGCAATGCTACCAATTAAAACTGGGGTAAATAGGAAAGTCCAATCCACAGCCGATGTGCCAGCTAACGCGATGACGATTGGGTTAGCTCCTGCTGGCGGGTGAACAGCGCGGAAATATTGCATCAACATGATTGCCGAGCCTACCGCCATCGCCATTACTAAATAAGAATCACCAAACCCATACAGTGCGATCAACCCAACCGCGGCAGAGATAAAATGACCAGCGATGATGTTCCTTGGTTGAGCGAGAGGCGATGTTGGGACGGCAAACAAGAGAACACAAGTCGCGCCAAAAGGTGCCATCAACCAAGGAACTTTAGATTGCTCTGCGAGTAAACATAAAAACAAAATGCCTACCGTGCCACCAACAAATCCCCTTATTAACTGACTGAGCGTTGCCCGTGGTGGAAGTTCACCTCCGCCGATTAGTTTTTTCATCATCGTGATTGACCTCTTTCAGGATTAAAAATACAAAGTGTACAGATATGTACCTATTGAGTTAAACGATACAGATCTGTACACTATTGGCAACAGGTAATTTAGTAGCTGTAAATTTAGCAGCATCAAATTTTTCCCGATTTGAAAGAGTAATAGGCATGAGTAAGAAAGAACTGATCTTGGATGTAGCTGAATCTTTGTTTAACCAATTTGGGTATACCGCCGTTGGTGTAGACAGGATCCGAGATGAGGCCGCGGTTTCTAAGACATCGATGTACCGTCACTTTGGGTCAAAAACTAAGTTGATTGAAGCTGTGTTGGAAAGGCGTCACCAGCGTTTTGAATCGAGTTTAGAAGTGGCACTGGCATCGGTTTCTGGCTCACAGAGTCAGCTAAATGCATTACTGGATTGGCACTTTGCTTGGTTTGAGCAACCTGACTTCAAAGGCTGCATGTTCATGCATGCCTTGGCCGAATTTAAAGAATCCGACAGAGATATTTCTGCTCTAGCTAAAAAACATAAATATTGGCTGAAGCAGCTATTAATACGTACGATTGAATCAACAGGAGTCGAGGACTATCTAGTTCGCTCGGAAATGATGATGGTATTTTTAGAAGGGCTGATTGTAAGGTCTGAGTTCCAAAGTTTAGAATCGGATAAGTCTTATTATCACCGAACTTGGTTTGAGTTATCGGGCTTTTGCAAGTGATTCCATTAAAATGACACCAGTAAGAAGCGTCCTTACTGGTGCCGACGTGAATTACAGCTCAACCAAATTGGTCAGTGAGCTGAACGAGTCCATTATACCGTTATTTGATTCACTAGATTTTGGAAGTGGAATACCCGCATTACTATGACATTGCGCAACGATATTACTTTCACTTAGCGTTTGGCATTGGGTAAGAAGCTCGGCTACCTGTGTGTTGTTGCCTAATGCTTTATGAGCTGCGATGTATTCAGGCAAGAATGGTACTTGGGTACCGATGACTTGCTCGCCTTTCGCAAGAAGCTTGAGTGAGCTCTGTGGTTTTTTCTGATCTCGATAAGATTGTGCCGCGAGGGTAAAGGTTTGGATAGAGGCGTAATCCCAGTTTTTAATAAGCGCCAAGTTTTGTAATGCTTTGGAATCTAAATTCTGCATTTTTCGGACACCATAGAATGCAAGTCTTGGGTAAGCATGGTGCTTGGTTGGGCCAGCTACGGATTTTCTCGCGAGTTTCTCAGCGGTTTTTATATCGCCAAACTCCAATGCTTTGAATGCTTCCGATGCATACCAATAGTTCTCTTGAATCTGTTTCCCCTTACCCGTTTTCACAACTTTTTCGAATTCGACAGTTGAAAGGTGCTTTTTCCGCTCTGTGCGATATTCACGTTTTACGTACGCTGACATGTCTTTCTTACGATCCATCGGAGAGGCATGTCGGGCTGAGAAGCTTTGTAGCAGTTGTGTACCAGCTTCGTTTGCTGCTAAGTAACCCAGGTTGCTCCATTTATTGTCACTGGATAAGTGTTTTCCCGCATCACTGGCAAGGGTAACGAAGCTTTGGAATTCTTTCTTCTTCTCTTTCAGTTGCGCAGCAGTGTGGTTTTGGCTGCTATCCAGCCGCTCGAGTACAGGTGAAAATGCTCTTGGGCTGTATCCTGCCTTAACCAGTAGATCCATACCAAGTAGGTCGGCCTCATCTTCGTCGCTGCGGCTCATCGAAGAGCTTATTACATCACGGCTTAATCGATTGATGGTTAACCCCGCTCGATAAGAGTCTTGAATCAGGTTCTTGGTCGAACTCTTATTCTGGCTTGCAACCTTATAGCCGTTGACGGTTTTCTCTGCCTTCATATCCGTGATGAGCGCTGTGCTCATGGCTATATTGGCAGTTTTACTAACTAAGGCGCTTTGTTTAGCAAAATACTCATTGGTCTCATTGTGTTCTAACAAGATGTGGGAGAGTTCATGGGCAATAATAAACGCGAGCTCATCTTCAGAATCAGCGTCTGCTAATACGCCTTGGGTAATCACAATTGTATTAGGTGTTGCATATGCAGAGTAGTTGCGATCGGACGAGACCAATATCGTTATGTCTTTATCGATAGGCTTGCCCCACTCCTTGACGATCTTGGCTAAAATGCCTTCCAAATATTTATTGACGTATGGGTTAGCAATCAGGTCCTTATCAGCGGCAGCTCGAGTATTGACGATGTTTTGAAATTCTTTGCTAGTAGCCGTATTGCTTGCTGATGTGCTCTTTTCTGGTGCGTTAGTTTCAGCAAGATGTTGGTCAATAAATCTGCCATCGAAGGACTCATATTTACTGCTCATTAAATTGTTGATGCTGTCAACAGCACAACCTGAGATCAAAAAAGGTGCGGCGATCCAAAGTAGTTTTTTCATTAGTTACAGCCCTCACCAAGCCCCAGTGTTGCATATGTGCCACTGTCGCTTTTTGCACTGATCTTTTGGGTACTACATACTACACTTGCCACAGCTGTCTTATTCAATTGCACTTCAATTTGGTCAAACCACTTTTCTTGGCCATTGATTTTTACCATGATCATTTGCTTTTCTTGGTCATATTTTTCAACCACTAAGCCGTTTTTCTTTGGGTCGGGCAGAGTGTTCTTTGGTACATCTGCACAGTCATTGTTTTTATCACAAACCCAAACGTTGTCGACTAAAAAATCGATAACCTTGATTTGTTCTTGCGCCATCACAACTGATGGTACGAGACCAATACCTAAGCCTAAAACTAACGTTGATAACGATTTCATAAATGTTCCTTATTTACTGAATGTTTGTTGTTTATTGTGTCTTTCTTAATTTATGTTTTGTGTTTTTTGCGAATAGACAGACCCTTTCCTTATAAGTTTGGAGTTTTGGTCTGAAAGCTTCAAAAATGAAGAAGAAAAAGATGGGTAGATCGATAAAAATAATTAGGATTAACCCGTACCAGTTTGGAGCTCCCACATTGAGCACGAAATGGGAGACCGCCACTGAAATGCCGATGACCGCGATGATAATAAGTATGGGCACGAAAGCGCCCCATAGTTTTTGTTGTTCATTGAAATGCTGGTTTTCTTGTTGCTCTAAAAAATTGAAACGAAACCAAATAACAAGAAACAGAACTATGGTTTGCACCGATATCTCGACCATGTCAGCAATGCTCAAATTGAATAGACCTGTATCGGCGGGTGATCGCCAGTACTCGCCATTGAGCGTTACTAAGTTATCGAGTGCCATAGCATGAAAATAGACGCCTGGAAGCGTGCCATGGACCGGCGAAACTACGAGGTCAACCCCACCAGTAACATGATAGCCAACCAATACCATTT
This sequence comes from Vibrio sp. QJM3NY_21, assembly GCF_057785975.1. Taxonomy (NCBI): domain Bacteria; kingdom Pseudomonadati; phylum Pseudomonadota; class Gammaproteobacteria; order Vibrionales; family Vibrionaceae; genus Vibrio; species Vibrio sp. QJM3NY_21. Next base: position 1,639,591 of record NZ_CM173514.1, on the reverse strand, counting down.
TCCCTTGAATCGCTTGTTTTAGTTCACGAGAACCTGCAGATCCAGGAGCACTGAGCTTCGATGCCGCTATGGTGAGAAAAGGCGGACAGCGTTTTCTGAGTGTAGCATCGACATCATTTTGATCTTGTATGCCTTGAGTAAGGCTTACGACAAGTAACTCTTTTAACTGTTGTAACTGGTTGGCATGTTCCCCACAGTCAAACCCAAGTGGAAAAAATGACTCCTGCTTACTAGCGTGTTTGTTACTCCATTGAACAATGACAGCGTCATCCATATTGCCGATAGATGTGGTATCGCACTGTTTATCTCGTGTACACCAGTCTTGGTACATCGCAGCTGCAACGGTGTTCATTGTCTTATCATTCCATGGGACAGACAACGGGTAGTAGCGTCCTTCACCACTCCAAGATACCGCTGCCAGTTGTGCGACATTTGCTATTTTGTGTCTCAATGATTCCGGATCATTAAGTCTTTGTTCAGTGTCATAAGTGGTATTACTGGCCATAAAAATGGGAAATTTTTGGTTATCGAGTGTTTGTAACCAACGGTTTAGGTTATCTGAGTGCTCGTGGTGTTGAAGAATGTCGTAGAACATTGAATCGGGTTCGAAACGAGAAATGGTTTTGAGTAGTCGTGCAAGATTTCGATAGCTCACCGGGTAGGTCTTGGTTGCGTCTATGTATTGATCATCAATCAACACTACTACAATTTCATCAGAAACGGTTTGGCTAAAAAACGGTGACCAGAGTCTAAGTATATGATCTTCGTAATGGTCTTCTGCTGAATTTCGGATGCCCAACGGGTCAACGATAAAAACGAGAAGTATGAGAGCTGTGGTGACTAACGCTTTACAAAAAATTTCTAAACTAAAGGACATGAATGTTGGCCGTCGATAATCCATAGGTGATTTGTTGGTAAACAACTGGTTGCAAATTTGTTTAAAAAAATAGCACTGTAGAGTTGTGTTTTATGGGAGCAATATCACAAATGAAATTGGTATTTATAAATGAAACAGTAAGTTAGCGATAAGTCTCACTTTTCAAGGTGGGTATTGATTTATTCATCAATTTAAATATGCGTTCGGGACAAGAAATCGAGTTAGGTATTAAGATATACTTTTGATCTTAATCTGCGGAGGCAGGTATAAAACAATAATTTAAGGTAAGCCCTGAAATGCCACAACAGAACATCAAATTTATCGCTGCTGATATGGACGGCACTCTGCTTAATGAACACGGAAAGTTAGACCCAGAATTCTTCAATCTTTATGAGCGACTAGAAGCTCAAGACATCATTTTTGCTGCGGCATCGGGCCGCCAGTACTACAGCTTGATGGAAACCTTTTCCCCGCTAAAAGATCGCATGATGTTCGTTGCTGAAAACGGCACATTAGTGATGCACAGAGGCCAAGAGCTCTACAGCTGCTTACTTGATACTGATGCCATCAAAGACATCATCAAAGAAGCGCGTGCCATTGAAGGTGCACATGTGGTGCTTTGTGGTAAGAAATCAGCGTACATCGAAACCAAAGGTGAGCGTGCTTTAGCGGAGATCTCTAAGTACTACCATCGCCGAGAGCAAGTAGAAGACTTACTGGCGGTAGAAGACGATTTCATCAAGGTGGCTATCTGTCACTTCGACGGTTCACAAGAGAAAGTGAACCCAACTATTGATGCAAAATTCGGTGAGAACTACCAAGTGGTTGTGAGTGCAAAAATTTGGTTGGATGTGATGAACGCTGAAGCGTCAAAAGGTGCAGCGATTAAGCATCTACAGAACACATTAGGTTTCACTTACGAGCAGACCATGAGTTTTGGTGACTACCTCAATGACTTGGAAATGCTTAAAGAGAGCTACCACTCTTACGCGATGGAAAACGCACATCCAAAGTTAAAAGAGATCGCACGTTTTGCTGCGCCAAGTAACGTTGATGCGGGTGTGTTCCAAGTGCTTGAGAAGTTGCTAGCGTAACGCTCTTAAGCTCCACAGATTTTTATCAAAGCCAACTCGTGAACATGAGTTGGCTTTTTTGTTGGCTGCTGGCGTATTTAGCTGGTTTGAACGATTGTTCAAAATGGTGTAACTTGTATTGGATACGCCTAATCAACGATATTTGGAATGACGATGAGCAACAAACTTCAACTCGATATTATTTCTGACGTAATGTGCCCATGGTGCGTGGTCGGCTACAAAAACTTAGAGCAAGCCATTACGGAACTTGGCTTAGCGGAGCAAATTGAACTTGAATGGCAGCCGTTTGAGCTGAATCCCGATATGCCGCAAGAAGGTGAAAACCTGCGTGACCATATCATGAGAAAATACGGCTCTAGCGCAGAAGAGAGTCAAAGTTCACGTGAACAGCTTGCGGCGCGTGGCCAAGCGGTAGGGTTCGATTTCAATTTCTACGACAGCATGAGAATGGTTAATTCCCGTCATCTGCATGTGCTGCTCGATTTCGCGTTGGCGCATGGCAAACAGACTGAGTTAAAGCTACGCTTCTTTACTGCTCATTTTTCAGAGCAGAAAGATCTGTCCGATCTTGAGGTTATCGCACAAGAGCTTGAAGCCGTTGGGCTAGATTCGACGAAGGCATTGAAACGCCTAAAGAACATCGATAACTTGAAGCAAATTGAAGCGCAAGAGTTTGAATGGCAACGCATGGGGATCTCTGCGGTTCCTACTGTGGTATTCAACCGTAAGAGTGCAGTCACAGGCGCGCAGACGGTCGAAACGTACAAGCAAATTCTTCAAGAACTTATTGCTGAATCATAAGCCGATTATTGGTATTCATTAGAGTCTGAATTACATGGAATCATTGTCACTCGCTCAAGCGCAAAAACTGGTATTGCTTTCGCAAAAGCTGCCGCCTAAGAAGTTGCCACCTAAAAAACAACGTAATGGGGGCGCTTTGGCGAACACGCTGTCTGCGATTGAAAACCTTGGCTATGTGCAAATTGATACCATCTCTGTGATTCAGCGAGCTCACCATCATACGCTGTGGAATCGCAATCAAGACTACCAACTCAATCATCTTGATAAGCTGCTAGAGCGTCGAGAAGTGTTTGAGTATTGGTCGCACGCCGCCGCGTATTTACCCATGCGTGACTACCGTTTCAGCTTGCATCGAAAGAACGGGTTTGCGAGCGGTAAGCTTAAGCATTGGTATAAAAAGGATGATGCACTGATGGCGTATGTTCTCAAACGTATTGAGAACGAAGGGCCATTAATGGCGAAAGACTTTGAAGGGGATAGACCAAACCCCGGAGGATGGGGCGGTAAACCTGCCAAACAGGCACTAGAGACTTTGTTTATGCAAGGTGACTTAATGGTGCCGAGTCGAGTGAACTTCCATAAGGTGTATGACCTAACCGAACGAGTTTTGCCGAGTGGCATTGATACCTCTGAACCAACGGAACAAGAGTACATCGAGCACCTGATCATACGTTATCTCGAAGCCAATGGAGTAGGGATTGCGACGGAAATGAGCTATCTCCTCAAGAACACGAAACCTCTGATTCAGACAACACTCCAGCAGATGCTTGAAGATAAGCAGTTGATGAAAGTAGATATTCAAGGCTCGGATTATTATGTGTTGCCGGATGCTTTTGAGCTGTTGAATCAACCTCTTTCTAGAACCAAGTTAAAGATACTGTCTCCGTTTGATAACTTGTTGATTCAACGAAAGCGAATGCAATCATTGTTCAACTTTGACTACCTTCTTGAGTGCTATGTTCCAGAAGCCAAGCGCCAGTTTGGTTATTTTAGTTTGCCGATTTTGTGGCAAGGTGAGCTGGTGGCACGAATGGATTGCAAGGTCGACAGGAAGAGTGGCTTACTCAATATTCGTAACTTGGTTGTGGAAGATCGAATCAAAAACCATGAATCATTAGTTCATGCCTTATGCGGTGAGCTAAAACACTTCATGGTGTTTAACCAATGTGATGAAATGATCGTTCACAACACCACGCCTTCTGAGCTTGGTAAGCGCTTGATGAGTCATTGGCAAACGGTTTAGCAGTTTTGTTGTTTAGAAAACGCTTCGTTACGTAGAAGCCTCTTTGCTAATTCGTCAGCGCTTAGTTACTCAGAAAGAGTGGCTAGCAAAAACTCGACAAAGGTTCTGTTCTTCAATGACAGTTGCTTGGTCTTGTACAGTAAGTGAATCGGTTTTGGTAACGGTGCCATGCCGGGTAAGATCTCCAATAGCATTCCACGCTCAATTTCTTCTGCGACTAAGATAGTTGGTTGCAACAAAACGCCCACGCCTTGTAGGGCGGCATATCGCAATACATCCCCATTATTTGACATCAAACGCGCACACCCTTTATTCGGTGCGGTTTGAGTTGCTTGGTGATTCTGAGGTTCTCCGGGTTGAGGTTCACTATTTTGGATATGGCGGATGTGAGTATCACGTCCAATCACATCACGACGACTGCTATAGCTGAACCCTAGCGACGGGTGTTGTGCAAGGTCTTCCAACATGCTGATCTCAGCATGTTGGTTAAGGTATTCAGGAGCTGCGCAATAACACATCTCATAATCCCCTAAGTATCTTGCGACCAAGCTAGAGTCAGACAGGTCGCCAATTCGCACAATCAAATCAATGTCGGAAGAATAAGGATCGACAAGGTCGTTGTTCAGCACGAGTTCGACGTTGATTGTTGGGTGATTCGCGAGAAACTTCGCCACTATCGGGGCAAGTACCTTGTTTCCATAGGTGACAGGGCAGTTTATTTTTACCGTGCCTTGGGGCTGATTTTCTAAGGCTTGAATCAGGTTTTCAGCATTGTTGATGTCTTCGATAATTCGCTTACATTCCCGATAGTAAAGCTGACCAGAATCGGTTAATGATTGCTTACGTGTGGTGCGATGAATCAATTGAGAGTTGAGGCTTGTTTCAAGATAGTGAACATGTTTACTGATCATGGTCGCCGACAGGTTGAAGTGGTTTGCGGCGCTGCGAAAGCTGCCTTGCTCGACCACGTAAACGAAGACCTTCATGCTGGTTAACTTATCCATTAAACACTCTCGGTTGATAAATAATAAACAAAAGGTGAGTTTATCAATTATTAGGGGTTAATTATATTAATGGCAAACCGATAATTAACTAAAATAAGAGCGTGAAATGCCTCAAATGAACGAAACCATCTTTGTCACTGCCGAACTTAAGATTAAAGCGAACATTGAACGTGATACTGCAGTTGAAGCCATCGAACAGTTTTGCTTAGACATGCAGAGCGAATCGGGCTGCCTACAAGCAATAGCAACCTATGACCAAAACCAAAGCGATCGCGTGATCTTGCTGGAGCAATACTCAAACCGTGAAGCAATTAACCAGCATTTTGTTATGCCTCATACCCAAGCGTTTATTGAGCGTGATATAACTGAATTAGTGCAAGCATTTGAAACGCAACATGGACCTATCAAAACACAAGAGCAGGAGAGCTAAGCCATGAAGTGGGGAATATTAGGAACAAGCTTTATTTCAGGCGTAATGGCTGATGCGATCAAAGGTGATGCACAAAGTGAACTGTATGCCGTCGCTGGGCGCACAGAGAAAACACTCAATGAGTTTGCCGCGCAATATCAGCCAACATTGACCTTCAACAGCTATGAAGCTCTGATTGAAGATGATTCAGTCGACATCATCTACATTGCTCTACCAAACCACGTTCACCACGAATACGTAATTAAAGCCGCTCAAAAAGGCAAAGCGATTTTGTGTGAAAAGTCGTTATCGGTTGATATGGATAAAACCGAGCAAGCTCTGCAAGCGGTGAAAGTATCTGGTGTGTTCTTCGCTGAAGGTCTGATGTATCTAAACCATCCGCTTATCGCCAAGCTTCATCAAGAGTTGGCTACTGGTGAGATTGGTGAAGTGCGCTCTATTCAAGGTTCATACGTTGCGGCGATTGATCAGTTCGTTAACCCTGCGAGCAAGGGTGCACTGTACAACTTGGGCTGTTATCCAATGTCGCTGATTCACTCTGTCGCACAACAACAGTTTGGTGAGAGTGTATTCGATGATGTGCAGATCTCAGCAATCGGTCGACGAGGCCAAGGTGGCAATATCTGTGAATCGTCGGCGATGATGCGCTTCAATAACCGTTTTACCGCGCAAATCCATACCGCAGAAGACCACGGTTTAAAGCATGGCTTCACGATTCTAGGCAGCAAAGGCTGCATCACTCTCGACACCAATCCGTGGTTACCGACTGAAGAGAATACATTCACGGTTGAGATCTATGAAACATCGACACGCGAAGTGAAAGTCGAAGCGCAAGGCGATGGTTTCCACTATCAAGTGCGTAATATTCGCCAAGCAGTTGAGCGAGGTGATACACAACTTGCTGCACCGATGGCTACTCATCAAGACTCGCGCGTAATAATGAAGCTATTGACCGATTGGGAACAAGCGGCGAGCTAACATCTTCGTAAATTCTATATTCGCCTCATGTTTGATTGTCTCGTCAGTGATCAAGCAGGAGGCGTTTCCTCTATATCTTCCAGTCGACTCTCCCAATAAATACTTTGCATTTGAAACCGCCACAGTGTCCAATGTCGGTTAAGACAATATTGACCGAAAAACCTTATTTTTTAAGGTGTTAAATAGGATGCTTACTTCATGCGTAAATCAGATAAGAAGACCGAAAACCAGATCAGAGACGTGCTAACTGACGTTTGTGAAGGCACGTTGAAAAGCTACGATGGTTTTCTATGGGTGACTCATACGGTCAATTTCTCTTCTTTTCCACAGAGCCTAAAAATCGTCTGCGTATTCGATACCAACCAAGATAGAACGAAATTCTTAAATGACGAAGGTCAACAGAGTGCCTCTGGCGCTATCCAACAAGCGTTCAATCAGGTTGGAATTCAACTGAAGAATATCGATAAGCACGTGAGCTTCGATACACAAGAGAATTGCGACCGTGACCATCAAGGTAAGTGGAATAAAAGGCTTTAGTACTCTTACTTCTTTAGAGATCCCCTCCTGTGTTGTGATAAAAAGGTCGTGAAATGAGAAAAGCTCAAATATCGCTTAACAAGAACACACTACTAGGTGTGTTCGAGCAATTTTCAATATTAGCCTTATGGCTGCTCGCAGGAAGTGTCGTTTGGTTTGTTTGGTTTGTGTGGGGGATTAACGTTGTCCCCTTTGACGATCCTTACCTCTCTGATACTGAGTATCAACGTCTAATTGAGCAAGAAACTCAGCTGATCAATATCGGCCTATGGGTAGGTAAGCTCTATATCGCGTGTGTGGTGATGTTTTTTATTGTACGCGTTAGGAAAGTACTTCGAGCCTCAAGCGATTGATGAAATCAGTAAGGGTTTCGCTTTGAACTGTCTTAACTGTTAGATGGAAATGGTAAGGCAAAATTTAGCTTACCTCCAGTTTGTATCCCACTCATTTTGATTGTCATGGTCCAAATCCGTTTGGGCTATGACATTACTGGTGTCTATTAGTATTTATTCTCATTTATTGACTAAAAAGCTTTGAAACAGGCCGGCTCTATCTCCAACCTAATTACGTAACAAAGCTGTTGGAAAGCGCTCTAAAGAGACGAAAGCCTACGCGAAGTAGGCTTTGTTATTGTATTTACTCTTGTTACTTAATTGCAGTACAGAAGCTGACGTCTGAATGGTGAGTTTGCGGATCGTAGCTGTGGTAGAGCTCAAAACAAGGTCGGTCTTCGGTTTCAATGCCGGATTCAATGACGTTACTCATTAAATCATCCCATGCTTTTGCATATTGACCGACTTCGGTGATCGTTTGTCTCATCACCGCATATTGCCCACCGGGAAAATCTTTTAATTCGATCCCACTTGGCACTTCAGTGTCGTCTGAAACCATCAAGCAGATGTCTGTTCGGCACTTATCTGTTGGAGTGATTTCTGGATTGTCATGATAGATAAAGATGCAACTATTACTCGCTAGTCCTTTCATTTCTGCCCATTGATAAAGACGACCGCTTGGCTCTTCATAACCTTGTCCATAGGGGCCAGTCACTCGTACATACGCCAGTTTCGATGCTTCAAATTGTTGTGTTTTCATTGTCATACTCCATGTTGAAAGTTCGGAGTTAGTATATGAATTGCCGTCAGTTGCATCGTTTCCATTCTTGCGCAATGAGTGTCCAATCTTGCTATTTCGAGTTAACTCGCTGAACGCTTGGTAATCTTCGCAATCACGAAAGGCACTAGGCGTAACACCAAAGTGTTGCTTGAATGCCTTAGCAAAGCTCTGAGACGATGAAAAGCCATAATCCAATGCGACGTTAATAATAGGTTGTTTGGATTTGAAGAGATCATTGGCTGCCGCTTCAAGCCTCAATCGCCTGATGAAATCAGCAAGCGTCTCGCCTTGAACGGCCTTAAAAGTACGATGAAAATGGTAGGGTGAAAAGTTGGCTAACGCCGCTACTTCTGGCAGGTTTAATGGCTCATTAAAGCGTTTTTCTAGATAACGGATAACGGGAATCAGCCGTTTTTGATAGTCAACTTTCATTGCTTTGCTCGCCTGTCTTGGCTTGTTATTGGTATTAGACAGAGAGCCTAACCTATCCAAACAGAGTTTCAATATTCACAGTGTAAAGGTGAGATTAGGTACCGGAAATCACAGTATGTTTATGAAGGGCCCCAGATCGTTTAGGTGTTCTACAGAAGAAAAGGAAAACTGGTTGGGTAGATAACCGAGCCATTAAAGGCTCTCACATCCAATTATTTGATGACCATTATGCCGAAGCGTTAATTACTTCAATACCTTTGTCATTTAACTCTTCAATTACGCTGCTTGGGAGATTGGTATCGGTAATGACACCATCAAGTGACTCCATATCAAGTGCGTGAAAGCTTGCTACTCGACCATATTTGGTGGAATCCGAGATCAAGTAATTGGTTTGGGCTGATTTTACAATCGCCTTTTTCACTAATACTTTATTTTCGTTTGGTGTCGATAAGCCTTTTAAGCTCCAAGAAGAAGAGGAAATAAACGCAATATCAATATTCATCCCTGCCAAGAACTCAGCTACTTTGCCCCCAATACTCGATTGGTTCTCTCGATCGACTTTACCACCCGTATGATAAATCTCGCATGGTGAGTGGTTCATTAAATAAGCCGCGATTGAGAAGTCATTGGTGATGATTAACAGATCTTCACGTGTTGCTAACTGATGGGCGATTTCCAATGAGGTCGTTCCAGCATCTAAATAGACAGTGGCATTTTTTTCGATAAGTTGGGCAGCAAGCTTACCGATTTGGACCTTTTCGTTTGCTTGCTGTTCTACTTTAGCATCATGAGACAGCTCGCGATGCAAGGCTTGAGCTAATTGGACCCCTCCAGATACTGAAACGACTTTTCCAGAAGCTTCCAGCTTTACTATGTCTCGACGAATGGTCATGTGTGACACGTCGAGCTGTTCGACTAACTCAGAAATACTAATCACTTCTTGGTGTGATAACAGTGACAAAATGGTTCTCTGACGCTCTGCTGGAATCATGGTTTTCTTCTATGTTCTTGTTTTTCATCATCCTAACAACCTTTATCTTATTTGTGAAGATCTGTGAACTTATGTTCCCTGTTTGGACTTTAAAGTGTGATAGCCGCCTTTTAAGTGAATTTGTGCTGCCTCTAAAGGGCTAAATTGAGTGGTGGTGTTAAGTTTTGTTAAGAACGTGACTTATCACTAAGTCACTGGTAGCTACTTCACATATAATCACAAACATAAACAAGAATTAACAAACTTAAAATGTACGAAATTACCAAGAAGGCATTGATATTATGAGTGAAGTTCAATCTGTCGGAGTGATCGGTTTAGGTTCAATGGGAATGGGCGCTGCGAAATCATGTGTACGTGCTGGCCTTGATGTCTATGGTTTTGACCTAAATGCACAAGCACTAGAAGAACTGGGTTCGTTTGGTGCAAAAGCGGTGTCGACGAATGCTGTCGAGTTTGCAGATCAACTTGATTCGGTATTGGTGTTGGTTGTGAACGCACAACAAGTGAACACAGTTTTGTTTAAGACTGGCCTTGCTGCGGCACTAAAGCCAAATACTCCAGTGATGGTGTCCGCAACTATCTCTGCTGAAGATGCAAAACAAATTGAAGCCCAGCTCGCTGAGCATAAACTTGTAATGCTTGATGCTCCGGTATCTGGCGGTGCGGTGAAAGCGGAAGCTGGTGAGATGACGATAATGGCATCGGGTGCTCAAGGCACATTCGACACGCTTGCTCCTGTTCTTAATGCAACAGCTGCTAAGGTTTACAATATCGGTGAAGCGATTGGTCTTGGTGCGACAGTGAAGATTATCCACCAATTGCTTGCAGGTGTTCATATTGCTGCGGGCGCTGAAGCGATGGCACTAGCCGCACGCGCAAACATTCCGCTTGATTTGATGTACGACGTTGTTACGAATGCAGCGGGCAACTCTTGGATGTTCGAGAACCGCATGAAGCATGTAGTCGATGGTGATTACTCTCCAAATTCTATGGTTGATATCTTTGTGAAGGATTTGAACTTGGTATCAGATACCGCTCAAGACCTGAAATTCCCACTCCCACTATCAAGTGCTGCACTGAACATGTTCGTTAGCGCGAGTAATGCTGGCTTTGGTCAAGAAGATGACAGCGCGGTGATTAAAGTCTTCCAAGGTATTGTTCTACCGGGTGTAAATACGTCAAAGGTGGAGAAATAATCATGTTATTAGGTGTTATTGCAGACGACTTTACAGGTGCAACAGACATTGCTGGTTTCTTGGTTGAAAACGGTATGCGTACTGTTCAATTGAATGGGATTCCAACGGGAGAGTTTGACACATCAGCAGATGCTGTGGTGATCAGCCTTAAATCTCGCTCTTGCCTAGTTGACGAAGCGGTGACGGATTCGGTTATTGCGCTTAAATGGCTTCAATCTCAAGGTTGCCAACAGTTTTATTTTAAATATTGCTCAACGTTCGACAGTACCGCTGAGGGCAACATTGGTCCCGTGACAGATGCGCTTTTGGCTGAGCTTGGAGAATCTTTCACTATCGTTTGCCCTGCATTACCAGTAAATGGTCGCACGGTTTACAACGGTCACTTGTTTGTCTTTGGTGAGTTGTTAAGTGATTCAGGTATGCGTAATCACCCTGTTACACCAATGACGGATTCAAGTGTGGTTCGAATGATGGACGCACAATCAGAAGGCGTTTCCGGTTTAGTGAACTTTCAAACGATTGAACAGGGCTCTGATGCGGTTACCGTTCGTTTTAACGAACTCAAAGCTCAAGGTAGTCGCTACGCCGTGGTAGACGCATTTAATGCCGAGCACTTGGTGACGTTAGGTCAAGCGGCTAAATCTATGAAACTAATCACAGGTGGCTCCGGACTAGCTGCGGGTATCGCTAAAAATTGGACAGAACATCTTGTTGACCAAAGTGATGCAAAACATGCAGGCAGCCCAGTAAAAGGACCAACCGTTGTGTTCTCTGGTTCTTGTTCTGTGATGACTAACCAACAAGTTGCTGTATACAAGCAGCTTGCTCCTCACTTTGCTATCGATGTGAAGGCTTGCTTGACCAATGATCAATACGCAAACGAAGTGTTCGATTGGGTAATGACCAACAGCCAAGGAGATTTTGCTCCTTTGGTTTATGCAACGGCAGACGCTGCTGAGCTTAAAGCTATTCAAGAAGAATACGGTGCACACGCTTCAAGCCATGCCGTTGAACAGTTTTTTAGTCAACTCGCTATCAAACTGCAACAACATGGCGTGAAAAACTTCATCGTTGCTGGTGGTGAAACATCAGGCGTAGTGACGCAAAGCCTAGCTGTGAAAGGTTTTCATATTGGCCCTCAAATCGCACCAGGTGTGCCTTGGGTTAAATCGGTTGAAGGTGAGCTTTCTCTGGCTCTTAAGTCAGGCAATTTTGGTGACGAAAACTTCTTTGCTAAAGCACAGTCATTTTTTCTATAGGTGGTGATTCGATGAGTAATGATTTAATAAACGAGCAGCCACTATCGAGCGAACAGCAGTTGCGCGAACAAATGGTCACGCTCGCTCGTTCAATGTTCGAACGAGGTTACGCCACAGGTGGCGCAGGTAACCTATCTATCAAATTGCCAAATGGACATTTTCTAGCAACACCAACTGGTTCTTCATTTGGCCGTCTTGTGGCTGAGGAGTTGTCGGTTGTCGATATCGATGGCAATCATATATCAGGAAAGAAGCCGTCAAAAGAAGCCGCGTTCCACTTAGCGATTTATAGAAATAATGTAGAGTGCAATGCGATTGTGCACCTGCACTCTACATACCTAACTGCACTGTCTTGCCTTGAAGGGTTGGATCGCAACAATGCAATTAAAGCGTTCACTCCCTATTTCGTGATGCGTATTGGTGAGTTACCAGTGATTCCTTACTTGCGTCCGGGCGACCCACAAATCGCTGAAGAATTGGCAAAGCGAGCGGGCGACTACCGAGCATTTTTGTTGGCTAATCACGGCCCAGTAGTAACAGGTACTGACTTTGTTGATGCCGTTGATAACGCTGAAGAGCTAGAAGAGACCGCCAAATTAGCATTCTTATTGAAAGGAAATGATATCCGTTACTTAACGAACGAAGAAGTGATGGATTTAAAAGGGAGAGGCAAATAATGGCTAAGTTCGCAGCAAACTTAACGATGTTATTCACAGAAGTGCCATTTCTAGAGCGTTTTGAGAAAGCATACCAAGCGGGTTTCAAAGCAGTTGAATACCTATTCCCTTATGCATTTGAGGCCGAAGATCTTGCAGCAAAAATGCAGAAATTTGGTTTTGAACAAGCACTTTTTAATATGCCTCCAGGTGATTGGGACGCAGGCGAACGAGGCTTCGCAGCGATTCCTGGCCGTGAAGATGAGTTTAAAGTCAGTGTTGATACCGCACTTATGTACGCTAAAACGCTGAACTGCAAAAAAGTCCATGCGATGTCGGGTCTACATGATGCGAATTTCACGAGACAGCAACACGTTGAAACCTTCATCTCAAACATTCGTTTTGCCGCAGATAAGTTTGCTGAGCAAGACATTGAATTGATGATTGAACCGCTGAATAGCCGTGATGTTCCTAATTACTTTGTTGCTCACCAACGTGATGCTGTCGAACTTATTAAGTTGGTCGATAGGTCAAATGTGAAGCTGCAACTCGACCTGTACCACGCACAAATCATGGATGGCGACTTAAGTACTTTGATTCGCGAAGTTGCTGCTTATACCGGTCATATTCAAATCGCTTCTGTACCAGAAAGACACGAACCATCGGAAGGCGAGCTGAATTATCCACATTTATTTAATGTTCTAGATGATTCAGGTTACCAAGGATGGATTGGTTGTGAATACAACCCCAAAAATACAACTGAAGCTGGTTTGGAATGGGTTAAACCGTATTTATAGACGCAGGCAGCACGAGCCTTTAAGGCAGATTTGAACTCGTAAAAATAAGATAAAGCGGCCAAAACAAAAAGTCGCTGTACAACAAAGTGCAGCGGGAGGCACACCTATGTCTCTCGTTTGCAAAACCCTACACAACAAAAATAGACACAAAAAGGAATACACAATGGATGGAGCACTGATAGGCATTGTAATTGGCATTTTAGCCATGATGGGCATGATCATAAAAACAAGAATCCCAGTGGCGCTTGCTATGATTATCGCAAGCATCATCATGGGTCTGTTTGCTGGGATGGCACCCACTGAACTTATTAATGCAATCAAAGCGGGCTTTGGTGGCGTTCTTGGTGGTATTGGTTTAATTATCGCGTTTGGCGTGATTATGGGTGCATGTTTTGAGCGTTCTGGCGCTGCTGTAAGAATGGCAAAAACGTTTGTAAAGCTATGTGGTAAAGGTCGTGAAGACTTGGCACTTGGTTTCACAGGTGTACTTGTCGCTATCCCAGTATTCTGTGACTCTGCGTACATTATTTTACACTCGCTTGTTCGCGCAATTTCACGTGATACAGGTAAGTCAGCGGTAGGTTTAGGGGTGACACTGGCACTTGGCCTACTGATCACCCACGCACTTGTTCCACCAACACCGGGGCCAGTTGCTGTTGCGGGTATTCTAGGCGTTGATCTAGGTGAGTACATGATGTGGGGTTTGATGGTATCTATCCCTATGATGTTGCTTTCTATGATTTACATTCGCCGCGTGGGCAATGAATACTATCGTGTACCAAACGGTGAAACATGGATTACTAACCAAGCTGATTGGGCAAACCTAGAAAAAGTAAAAGAGACGGATGACAAAGAGCTGCCAAGTAACTTCTTATCATTTGGTCCAATCCTTCTTCCAATCGCCTTTATCCTAATCAACACACTTGTTGGTCAAGGTGACACTGCAATGCACAACGTTATTTCGTTGATTGGTAACCCAGTGGTGGCTGTGGGTATTGGTGTTCTTATGGCGCTATACGGTCTTACTCGCCATATTGAGCGTAAAGACATGGTTAGCTCTATGGATGATGCTCTGTCTACTACGGGGCTAATTCTTGTAGTGACTGGTTGTGGTGGCGCAATGGGGGCCGTACTTAAAGCATCAGGTGCTGGTCCTCAAGTAGCAGAAGCGATTGCAAGCAGCGGTATTCCTCCATTATTAGTTCCGCTAGCCATCGCATCAATGCTTCGCTTAATCCAAGGTTCAGCAACGGCATCAATGATGGTGGCAGCAACGATGACACTGCCTCTAGTTGAAACGTTAGGTCTAGACCCTGTGTTCGTTGCACTAGCTTGTGCGGTAGGCCCGGTTGGCTTCTCTCATTTGAACGACTCTTACTTCCATATTATCAACCGTACCTTAGGTATTACTGAACTTGCTGACCAAATCAAAATCTGGTCTGTATCTTCAACCGTAGCATGGGCAATTGGTGCAAGCATCATAATGATTCTTAACCTGGTGTTTGGTAAAGGCGGTACGCTGATCGACCCACTGATTCCAATTGCTGTTCTAGGTGCTGTATTTGTGTGGCTAAAAAGCAAAGAGAAATCACAAGTAAAGACAGCCGTTACTAACTAATACTGCTGACCTTTATATACTGCCTCTATTAAGTGATTAGCTTGCTGATCTTCTATAGGGGCATTTTTGGATCGGGCACTCATCAAAACTAATATTCTTTGGATCTCTCAGTATGAAAATTGTTATTGCACCAGACTCGTTTAAAGAATCTCTATCTGCTGTATCGGTGGCGGCGTGCATTGAAAAGGGCTTTCGTGAAATCTTCCCAGACGCTGACTATGTGACCTTACCTCTGGCCGATGGTGGCGAAGGTACGGTCGATGTATTGCTACAAGGTTTAGCCGGACAAAAGCGAACACATCAAGTTGAAGGGCCATTGGGTGAGTTGGTTAGTGCTGAATGGGCGATGTTAGAACCGTCTGCTCAGAACCCAAATCAAACGGCTTTGATTGAGATAGCTGCCGCGTCTGGTTTGGACTTGCTGACGCCAGAGCAGCGCGATCCTTTGATTGCTTCTTCATTCGGCACAGGGCAGTTGATTTTGGAAGCGATAGAGCAGGGTGCTCAAACCATCATTCTTGGATTGGGTGGCAGTGCGACCAACGACGGTGGTGCAGGCATTGTTCAAGCTCTAGGTGGGCGCTTACTCGATAGGAATGGACAAGAGCTTGGCCGAGGTGGTGCTGCACTTGCAGAACTCGCATCAATAGATCTTACCGACTTAGATTCGCGCTACACAGATGTCGAATTGATTGTGGCGTGCGATGTTGATAATCCATTGTGTGGTGATAACGGCGCCAGCCATATATTCGGTCCACAAAAAGGGGCGACGCCTGAACAAGTCTTAATGCTTGATAAGGCGCTTGCGAATTTTGCTCAAGTTGCTGAATCGCAAGGTTGTGTTGGTGGTGAACCCGTACAAGAGCGTGCCGGTTATGGCGCAGCTGGTGGCACACCGATGGGGCTTGGTTTGCTGTTCAATATGCAGATCAAACCTGGTATCGAGATGGTACTGGATGTTTTACAAGCCGATGACGTGTTGAAAGGTGCCGACCTTGTGATCACTGGCGAAGGGCAAATGGACAACCAAACTCTGCAAGGAAAAACACCTTATGGCATTGCTAAACGTGCGAGCTTACAAGGTATTCCAACCATAGGAATTGCAGGATCTTTAGGTACTGAAGTCGAAGCCTTATATGGTGAAATGAGCAGCTTGTTTGGAACGGTACGTTCTCCTCAACCACTCAATCAGGTACTGCAAGAGGCCGAAATGAATCTAACCAGAACGGCAAGAAATATAGCAGCGACGCTCAAGCTAGGAAGAAAGATACTTAGCTAATCAGTGCATCACATCGTTGTTTCTAAGTTGGCCGATTAATAGGTTTTATAGATTATAACGATAAATACAAACGATTATATTTTATGCCATTAGAGGTCTATTCTATATCCATAGTATTTTAGGGGCTTTTGAAAGGGAGCCAGTATAAATATCAAGGTGCATTGCTATTGCTGCATCTTTGGACCTTAAGGAATAGATCATGAGTAAAAAACTAACTACAGCTGCGGGTTGTCCTGTGGCTCATAACCAGAATGTTCAAACTGCGGGTAAACGCGGTCCTCAACTGCTTCAAGATGTTTGGTTTTTAGAAAAAATGGCGCATTTTGACCGCGAAGTCATTCCAGAGCGTCGTATGCACGCGAAAGGTTCAGGTGCTTATGGCACATTTACCGTTACACACGACATCACAAAATACACCAAGGCAAAACTGTTTTCTGAAATAGGCAAAAAGACCGACCTGTTTGCACGTTTTACAACGGTAGCGGGAGAGCGTGGTGCAGCGGACGCGGAGCGTGATATCCGTGGTTTTGCATTGAAGTTTTATACCGAAGAAGGTAACTGGGATATGGTGGGTAACAACACGCCAGTATTCTTCCTTCGTGATCCTCTTAAGTTCCCAGACTTAAACCACGCGGTTAAACGTGACCCGCGCACCAACATGCGCAGCGCAAAAAACAACTGGGATTTCTGGACCTCTCTTCCTGAAGCGCTTCACCAAATCACCATCGTAATGAGTGACCGTGGTATTCCTGCTACGTACCGCCACATGCACGGTTTTGGTAGCCACACGTTCAGCTTTATTAACGCAGACAACGAGCGTTTCTGGGTGAAATTCCACTTCAAATCTCAGCAAGGCATTAAGAACTTGTCTGATGCAGAAGCAGGACAGTTGATCGGTAATGATCGCGAAAGCCATCAACGCGATTTGCTAGACAGCATCGATAATCAAGACTTCCCGAAATGGACACTGAAAGTGCAAGTGATGCCAGAAGCGGATGCAGCGAAAGTGTCTTATAACCCGTTCGATTTGACTAAGATCTGGCCACACGCAGATTACCCATTAATTGAAGTGGGTGAGTTTGAATTGAACCGTAACCCACAAAACTTCTTCGCTGAAGTTGAGCAGTCGGCATTCAACCCGGCGAACGTGGTTCCGGGTATCAGCTTCTCACCAGACAAGATGCTACAAGGTCGTTTGTTTGCTTATGGTGATGCACAGCGCTACCGTTTGGGTGTTAACCATCAGCATATCCCAGTGAACGCACCTCGTTGCCCAGTTCACAGCTATCACCGTGATGGTGCGATGCGTGTTGATGGTAACTTTGGTAGCACATTGGGTTATGAGCCAAACAACGAAGGTCAATGGGCTGAGCAACCAGATTTCGCTGAACCAGCATTGAACTTAGATGGCGCAGCGGCACACTGGGATCACCGCGAAGATGAAGATTACTTCTCGCAACCAGGTGACTTGTTCCGTCTAATGACACCAGAGAAGCAAGCTATTCTGTTTGATAACACTGCTCGTAACCTAGGCGGCGTGCCAAAAGAGATTCAACTGCGTCACCTAAGACACTGTTACAAAGCTGACCCTGCATACGGTGAAGGCATTGGTAAATTGCTTCAAATCGATGTGAGCGAATTTAAGTCGTAATCAATAAACTCGCTTAAATAGTCAGAAGGCCGCTGAGTTAATCACTCAGCGGCCTTTATTGATCATGCGAGTATTAGTTGGCCTCTATTCGCGATCCATGTGAGTAGTGCGAATTCCCTGAGGTTCAGCACCATTTCTATTGATAGCTTTTACCTATCGAATTGATAAACATATCCCATTATCTTTATAAGATGGGCGGGATTATCCTACGGCTATCAGTTTATAAAGTAATAGAGTTTTAGATGAGTAAAAGCGCATTAATCGTTGAAGGTGGGGCTATGAGAGGCATCTTCGCAGCTGGAGTGTTGGACGCCTTTATGCAAGACGATTTCCGTCCTTATGATTTTGCCATTGGTGTATCTGCGGGTGTGTCGAATTTGGTGGGTTACTTATCTCAAGCGCCGAAACGCAGCTATCACGTGATTACCACGATGGCGACTGACAAGACGTTTTTTAACCCTGCTCGCTTTGCCAAAGGGGGTAACTTGGTGGACGTTAAGTGGTTGTGGGATGAATCAAATCAACGTTATCCCCTAGATTGTGGTGAACTGTTTTCAAGTATCCCACTCATTGCTGCTGTAACAAATGTCGATACGGGCAGTGCAGACTACTATCATATCAAGCCAGAAAACCTTTCTAACGTGGTGGAAGCGACCACCGCTCTACCTATTGCTTACCGCGAAACGCCGTGCTTCTCGGGTGGTTGTTATACCGATGGTGGTGTGGCCGATTCAATTCCGGTTCGTGAAGCCTATCGTCGCGGCGCACGAGACATTACCGTGATTCTTTCTCATCCTTTGAGTTACCGAATGAAGCCTCAAAAGCACCAATGGATGCTGAAAAAACTATTAAAGAAATTCCCTCACATTGCAGAATCAATGGCAGTGCGTGCTGAAAACTACAACCAATCTTTGGAGTTCATTCGTAATCCACCAAAAGATGCGACCATCAAGGTGATTGCGCCACCTGAAGCATTCGCGGTGAAGCGTTTAACTATGGATCAATCAACGCTTGATGCCGGTTATGAGATGGGGGTTAAAGCAGGGGAAGAGCACCTTGCTATTCGAAAAGGCATTTATGGTTTAGACACCGAAGATTGTCACTTCTGCGTCTAAGAACTATTTTTGAATACTAGATAAACGAAAAAGCCACGCTGTTCACTTCAGAATAGCGTGGCTTTGTATTTGTAGATCTCGTTTGTTTTTAACTCAGTCTGCTATTAACTCAATCTTCTATTAAACGAGTTCATTGCCGCTGGTGTTGCCTGTAAAGAAGGCATCGACGCTGGTTAGCGTTGTATTAGCAATGTTGAACAGAGCATCTTTAGTTAAGAAGGCTTGATGACCGGTGAACAACACGTTGTGACAAGCGGATAGGCGACGGAATACGTCATCCACAATCACATCGTTAGATTTGTCTTGGAAGAACAGCTCTTTCTCGTTGTCGTAAACATCAAGGCCAAGCGCACCAATCTTGCTCTGTTTCAACGCTTCGATTGCTGCGGTTGAATCCAGTAGTTCACCACGGCTGGTGTTGACGATCATCACGCCATCTTTCATTTTCTCAAATGCCGTTGCATCCAACAGGTGGTAGTTCTCTTTACTCATTGGGCAATGCAGAGAAATCACGTCAGATTCTTGGTAAAGCTCGTCGAGTTCTACGTATTTAGCGCCCAGTTCTCTTGCCAATGGGTTCGGGTATGGGTCGTAGCACAAGATGTTCATGCCTAAACCTTTCAGAATACGCATCGTCGCTAAGCCAATTTTTCCAGAGCCGAGCACACCGACGGTTTTTCCGTGGAAGTTAAAGCCAACCAAACCCTCAAGGGAGAAGTTCGCATCGCGAGTACGTTGGTATGCCTTGTGCAGTTTGCGGTTCAAACACATCATCATACCGACGGTGTGTTCTGCTACAGACTCGGGAGAATAAGCAGGGACACGAACGACTTGCAGACCAAACTCTTTGGCTGCGTCTAAGTCGACTTTATCAAAGCCCGCGCAGCGCATCGCAATCAGCTTAGTGCCGCCTTTTGCTAGAATCTCTAGCACATCTCGCGATAGGTCATCGTTTACAAACGCACAAACGACTTCGTTGTCGTGCGCCATTTTTGCTGTTGTTGTAGTGAGTCGAAAATCGTGAAAATGGAACTCGGCGTTGAGTTCGCCTTTTGCAAGTTCAAATGATTTTTCGTCGTATGATTTTGAGCTAAAAAAAGCAATGTTGAGCATGGCTTCCTCTCTTACCTAAAATATAAATAATCCACTTATTCATTATCTGAAACGGGATTAAAACTAATAACTTTGTCCAGTGTGCTAGAGTTTTATAACCTTGTCTATCACCATTAGTCATTGTAATTACTATGGTTACTTGGTCTTGTATCTTCACTTCTTGAACATTAAAAATCACATTACGAGGTAGCTTGCTTATAAGTTCATCAATATTGGATGGATCTTACTTTCGGGTGTTGAACATCTTCTTGGCCTCTTTTTCTGACCAGAAATTAATGTTGAATTGTGCGTCGTCGCTAAGCTCTACTTGATGCCAATATTGAGGTGGGCTGGTGGCAAATTGCCCTGCTTGGATCGTGATAACACTTTCTGGTTCTGTCGCGTCTGCATCGGCAAAACCATAGAAGGTGACCGTCCCTTCCATTACGCAGATCTGGCCGAATACGCCTTCTGCGGTGTTATGGTGATTAAGCAATGCAGCCGGTATGTTGTCTTTGGTGAAAAATGGCGTTGAACGTTGAATTTTCCAGTGTGACGGAATACGTAAATGACTCATATAAAACCTCTTATCTGTCTGTATTTTGAATATAAGCTTTAGCTTTGATGGAATTGGTGACTGTGATTACCAGTAGTTTTCACTGCTGAATTGGCCGGGTTTTCGGCGTAAGTGCTTCTCGAAACCTAAGCTGGTTAGTGCTTCACTTGTGTCGCGAACCATTTGCGGATTGCCACAAAGGTAGAAAAAACTGCGGGTTTGATTGAAAGCGACAGACGTGGTTTGCTCAAGGTCGCCTCGAAGTAACAAGCTTGGGATTCGTCCGCGCAAAGTTCCGGTGACTGATTCTCTAGAAATAATTGGCACATATTGTAGTTTCCCTTGGAAGTGATTAACGAGTTGAGCGATACGGTCTCGATAAGTTAGGTCTTGTTCTGTTCTTACGGCATGAACCAGTACAAGGTTCTTGAATGACATTACTTTTTCGACATCTGAGCCATTTTGCTGCTGTATCTGCATGCTTTCGAGCATTGAGATAAAAGGCCCAACGGCAGTCCCGGTTGAAAGCATCCATAGATCGTCGGCGATCTCTGGGATCTCATCTAAGGTCATAAAGCCGCTTGGGTCCTTGCCGACAAAGATGTCATCGCCTACCTTCAACTTATGAAGTTGAGGTGAAAGCTGACCGTTCTGATCCTTAATAATCAAAAACTCCAGGTGTTGGTGACCTTGTTCGTGCTCTGGCGCGTTCACCATTGAATAGGCTCGCCTTACGAACTCATCCTCTCTGTTAAGCAAGCCAAGTTTCGTGAATTGACCTGCCTGATAGGGAGAGACGGGAGCACTGACTTGCAGCGAGAACAGTTGATCTGTCCATTGTGTTTTATGTAAGACTTTGCCAGTTACCAAACCATGAGGAATATCTGTCATATCATCACCTTTATTTAGAGAAGTTATCTCATTAAGGATACTCAACTATTTACACTTTGGAGTTGCATGTACCATGCCAATAATGAGAATGCTTATCAATACTGAGTTGTTGAGAGGGATGACTTTTAATGGAGTCAAAAGTACACACTTATAATTGAGTCTTAATGACTGCTTATGGTCTTTTTTGTTCTTATTGGGAGTTGGATCTTGGTGGCTT
Source organism: Vibrio sp. QJM3NY_21 (assembly GCF_057785975.1). Classification (NCBI taxonomy): domain Bacteria; kingdom Pseudomonadati; phylum Pseudomonadota; class Gammaproteobacteria; order Vibrionales; family Vibrionaceae; genus Vibrio; species Vibrio sp. QJM3NY_21. The sequence goes on along the minus strand of NZ_CM173514.1, from coordinate 1,617,764 downwards.
TGCTATGGCTAATTTTTGAATTGAGCTTGATCAATCTCAATGAGTGGTTTGACCCTTGAACGATTCCACCAATAACTGAAGAGAATAATTTACAGATGAGTATAATGTCGGCTTTCGATCTCAATATAGCCGTGTTTTATGCTTGATAATCTTCGTATGGTCTTGAACGTATTGTTCGTGACTATCAATACCGCAATGACTGCGTTTACCGTGAGCTTCTTTGGCCTCATCAAACTGATTCTTCCAATCTCTATTGTTCAAAAGTCATGTACTCGTTTAGCGAATTTCACGTTTTGGTGTTGGGCTTCGCTTAACCTTTGGATGTTGAATGTGAATAACGATATCGAGTGGCAAGTCGAAGGAGGGGAAGATATCTCGACTAAGCAGTGGTACCTGATGATGTCGAATCACCTGAGCTGGGCGGATATCGTGATTTTGTCTTCAATCTTGAAAGACAAGATGCCAATGACTAAGTTCTTCCTCAAGCACGAACTGTTGTATGTTCCCTTTGTTGGATTGGCCTGCTGGGGCTTGGATATGCCGTTCATGAGACGCCACTCGCGTGAGTTTTTGATTCGTAACCCTGAGCGCCGTAATGATGACTTCGACGCAATCAACAAGGCATGCACTAAGTTCAAATGGGCACCAACAACATTGGTCAACTTTGTCGAAGGGACACGTGCCAATCACGAGAAACTGGCGACAGCGAAAACACCGTATCGACATCTACTCAAGCCAAAAACCGGCGGTGTGGCGTTTGCTCTGTCTGCAATGGGCCCAATCCTAGATGGTATCGTCGATGTTACTTTGGCTTACCCAGAGAATCAGACTTCTCCGTTTGAAGACATGCTGAAAGGTAAGATGAAGAAGGTGGTCGTGCGTATTAAATTGCATCCGATGGATGAGAACGTGAACGGCAATTACTTTGAAGACAAAGCGTTTAAGCGCCGTTTCCACAGTTGGTTGAATAACACGTGGAAAGAGAAAGACGAGTATCTCGATACGGTTTATGCTCTTGATACGGTTAATACGATTGATGCGGGTCATAAGAAGCAAGAGCAGTAAGGTCAAACCAAACAAATAGCATCAAAAAAGCCGATAGTTCATTGAACTGTCGGCTTTTTTATTGAATCGGCTCTACTAACGGTAAGCGATAAAGTTAGTACTTACTATAATCTAGTGGTAGTAAAATCAATGCTATATGCAGAACAGGTGAGGGCTAAATGGCTTGGTACGCATCAATGATGTGCTTCACTTCGCTGGGTTTACCTTGCTGCTCTTGGCCTTGATGAATGCGCAGATAATGCTGCAATGTTTTGGCTTTGTATTGCTGTGATATCTTCATTTGCTCATCACAACTTGGTGTCCAGATCTTGTCGCCGACGCTTGATATCTCGTTAACGTTTTGGCTCTTTTCAGCATCACCTTGGTTATTACTAATCAATAAAATTTCGTAATAACGACGGTTCTCTTCAATCAACACTTCGTCAATCAGGCCGAGCTTGAGCGCTTTTAAATGACTTCTTAGCTCGAACTGCTGATGGACTGGGCAAAGCAAAAAATCGATATCTTTGTCTGGATGTTGGCGATGAATATCATCGACGAGCTTCTGCGTGAGATCGCCACCGACGCCCGCGATAATAACCAGGTGTTTACCAGTATGTTTCTGGAGCGGAATAGCGGCGACATCCATGCAGTAAACTTGCCATCGGCTGGTAACCGTTTGTTGGTCTAAATTATCTTGGGGAAAGTAACGAGTTAGCTTGTCTTCCAGTTCATTCATCAGAGACGGGACAATATCGACAAAGTGAATCTGAGGCGCTCTATTATCCGACAACAGTTGAACGCCCAAAAATCCATGATCGCAGCAGCAGTCCCAAATATGTTGGTAGTCATTGTTGACAAGGGAGTGGAGAGTTTGCAGTCGGTTACTTAGCTTCATAAGGTTCGTGTCGTTAGAAAGGGAATATTGTCGTGTCGAAGGCGCATTGTAATGACTTTCCATAAAAACAAAAGCACCTAGGGTGTGAATCCTAGGTGCTTTGTGTGCACATACGAATCTACGGCGTGTTATGAAGCTTACGCGACAGCTCTTATATGGCCTTCCACTCGGTTCTTTCCTAGCTGCTGAGCGATGAGTTTCGCCTGTTCTGCAAGCGCTAAAGCCGAATCTGTTTCACCTACTATTTGCGAGAATCCGATGCTGACACCTAATGATAACGTGATATCTGGCGTGGCAATGGCTTGCTCACTAACTCCAATTCGACATTGGTCCAGCTGGAATTTGGCATCCTTCACATCATTTGCTTTGAACAATACAGCGAACTCCTTGCCTCCAATACGTGCTAGACAAAGCCCTTTAGGTTTAGGGAAGTATGAGCGTATCGCTTCTGCAGTCAGCTTGATCATCTTGTCACCGACCGCTTCACCATAGGCGCGATTAACGTGGTCAAAGTTATCGATGTCGAGCAGAGCAACATAGGTATCTGGCTCGTCGGCGTAGTTTTCCAGTGCGATATTGAAACTGCTTTTGTTGTCCAACTGAGTCATCAGATCTTTACTGCTCAATTGATGGTGGAGCAGTAAGTTAGACAGCGAGACCTCGGTGTAATCTCTGATCATACGCAGAATACTCTGGTTGATCGGTAAGTTCGCGTTCACATAAAGCACTGCGACCAACTGTTTGCGAGAGTGCAAAGGAATGCAGTAGTGACGTTGGTGTATTTTGAGTTTACATGCCAGCGGATCAGCGTACTTACCACTTCGATAAGCCATGGTGTCTGGTGTAAATCGTTCTGCAAGGGCCTTGTCACAATGTACCGTTGATTTGTTTCCGTGATAGTCGATGGTACTGAATGCGTCGTTTTCAGGCTGATAGAGACAGAATTGAATCCCTTTTTGGTAGGTAAAGCTAGCCAGTATGGATTTCAACTCTCGCTTAAAGCTTACGAGGTCATCGACCTTATTCAGTTGAGATAAAGATACGTTCAAGCGATAAGACAAATAGTTTGCCCCAACCCACAACAGAATCAGAGAACCAAGTACGACACCAGTTAATGTGAATTGATATGAGCTGGTTAGGATATCGTGACGATCGGTACCCGCGATGAATACCCAGTTCAAGCTGTTGTCAGCGTCAAATACCGATATTTTGAAGTTATCTTGATAGTAGTATTCGTGTTTACCGACGGTTTCGCCTTGCGAGAGTTGGTGGCTTATTCCAGCGTGGTAGCTGATAGATTTAGAGCCGATACGTTTCGGATTAGGGTGAAAGACAAGTCGTTCTGTTGCTCGATCAACCACAAACACATAGCCGTGATTAAGCGTTTTTAAGTCTCTTAACCCTTGGGTTGTGTGCAATAGATCAAACTCAATCCATATCTCTTCGTTCAATCTTTCCGCTGTATGTTTTACCGCGAATACCCAACGACCATCGGGCTTTTGATAAATAGAAGAGATATAAAAATCGTCAACAACACTGTCTATTGGGTTCCATTTGATGGATCCAACTTGTTCGTTGGAAAGAGGTAAGCCACGACTTGATATATATTGTTGAGTTTGAGGTTGGTATCGAATGATATCGGAGAAGTTAGGTGTTCTTTTTAGAATGTTATCACTCAGTTCTCTGAATTTTCGATCACCGATTGGAGCCGTTTGAGGTAAGCCTAGACTGGTTTCTAAAAAATAGAGCTTGCCAAATGTGGCTTCGATGTTGGAACGAATCGTGGAGCTTGCGATTCGAATATTTGATGATGATTGTTCGGTTGCTGCTGTTTCTACTTTTTCAAGCTGAGCCACAGCAAGATAGAGCATCCCTCCAGTTAATAAAATAATGTATGGTTTAAAAAGCCGAATTAATGTTTTAGGTAAAGCCATGATATCCAAAGACGTTATAGATTCATTTTTATAGTACGGCCATACTAAACAGTTTTCGTAATCACATCAATGCAAATGATTCCATATAAATGAATGGCTTTTGTGATATTCGGCTAACAAAAAAGCCAGTCATAAACATAACTGGCTCCTATGGTTTCTGGTGGTTTATTAAGCTGGCTTAGCTTTTAACTTAACTTAACTTAAATCAGTCTTGTCTGGCGAATAGTGCAGAATCGCCATTGAAGCTGGAGATAGCAGCATTTCACCTTCAGCATGACCTGGTTTTACATTTCGTAGGTTAGTATCGCAGATAGTCACCCAGTTTTGCTCACGGTCACTAGGTAAAGAAAAACGCGCTGGTGCGTTGGTTTGGTTGATCAGATAGATCAACTCGTCACCATCTTTACCAATACCTAAATGCAACGCAACCGAGCTTAAACGGTTCCAATCATCATGCTCCATGAGAGTGCCATCGACACGGCTCCAGAAGATGCGGTTAGAGTTACGCTTTTCGCCACTGAATGCCTTAATAAAAGGCACCATGTATTGCTGACGTGCGGATATCATCTCAGACAGCCAAGTCTTGAAGTAAGTCTTACGCTCAGAATCTTCCCAGTTCAACCAGCTGGTTACGCCGTCTTGGCAGTAAGCGTTGTTGTTACCCTTTTGAGTATGAGATAACACATCAGCTGTCAGAATATGCGGAATACCAAAGGCGAACAGCAGGCTTGCCATGAAGTTACGCTTCTGCTTTTCACGTGTTGCGACGACCAAGAGGTTTTCAGTCTCGCCTTCAACGCCATAGTTTTCAGAGCGATTGTCACCGTGCCCATCGCGATTGTTCTCACCATTCTCTTCGTTGTGCTTATGCTTGTAAGAAACAAGGTCCTGCATGGTGAAGCCATCGTGATAAGTGATGTAGTTGACGGTTAATTTGTACGGCCAGTGCGCAGCACTGTAGATGTCACGCGATCCCATCAAACGAGTCGCAAACTCTTTCAGATAGCCTTGATCACCGCGCCAGAAGCTGCGTGTAATGTCTCTGAGCTTGTCGTTACACTCATTCCAACCTAAAGGAAAATTACCAACTTGGTAGCCATTCGGGCCGATGTCCCAAGGTTCTGCAATTAACTTAGTTTCTTTAAGTACAGGATCTTGAGCAACGGCTTTGAAAAAAGCGGCCTCAGGATTGTAATTATCGCCTTCACGGCCTAGCGTTGCTGCTAAATCAAAGCGGAAGCCATCAACTTTAAACTCATTAACCCAATAGCGAAGCGTATCCATCACTAAGTTGAGTGCTGGCTGGTGGGTTAGGTCGACCGTATTACCGCAACCAGTAAAGTTCGCATAATGACAACCATGTTTAATGTAGTAGCGACTATCCAGTGCTTTTAGGTTGAAGGTAGTTCCACCTTCACCGCCTTCTGCTGTGTGGTTGTACACGACGTCTAGAATGACCTCGATGCCATTACGGTGCAGTTCGCGAATCGCAGTTTTGAGCTCATTCACGGCGTCCTTTTCGGCGTAGCGTGGATCAGGCACCATGAATAAGTATGGGTTGTAACCCCAATAGTTCACTTTCCCCATATCTAGTAGGTGAGGCTCATGCATGCACGCAGCAATAGGTAAAAGTTGTAGAGAGTTGATATTTTGCTGTTTGTAGAACGCGAGCATTTCAGGGCTAACTAACCCTAAGTAACGGCCTTTAGTATGGAGTGCGACTTCAGGGTGAAGCTTAGATAGGCCTTTTACATGGGTTTCGAAAAGAACGGTCTCTTCTCGGCTAATACGCGGCTTTTCTACATCTTGCCAGTCGAAAGTGTCATCAATAACAACACATTTCGCCATAGCAAAGCTTTTCTCATTGGTATACGGCGTGACGTAATCGAGCGGTTCGCTGATTGCTTTAGCGTAAGGGTCTGAAAGCAGGATTGGACCATTTTCAGTTTCAGCAATGAAGCCGTATTTTTGCCCTGCTTTTATACCGTCGATAAACACATATCTGATATCAGCGTATTCATTTTCCAACTTATAAGTGGTGAACTCATCGTTCTCGTCAAAGAGTGCGAGGGAAAGTGATTTACAGTCAGGAGAAAAAATTGAGAAGTTGCAGCCAGTGTTACCTAGCGTTGCGCCTAGCGGATAAGGGCGAGCGAGCGTTCTAGTCATTGCTTGATTTCTTGTTCGTTTATCGACATCAGTGAACTATAAGTAAAAAGCTTTGTCACAGTAAGGTCAAGCAACTTCACAGAATAATTATTGTTAAAAAAATAATTTACCGATTAGGTTCAAATTATATATTTGAAGTAGATCTCACTTAAGGTGAATAATTAGATCTGTGTGCTGCCTACTCCTCCTAGATTAAGTGATCTAACTCCTGTAAACACCGTTCCGTATAATTTCTACTCCCTTCTCATCCCCCTTAATTTAGTTCAGGGCGGAGGAAGTCAAACTTGTCATCCCCTCTTAATATTGGCTCCGTTGAAACGAATCAGGGGCAACCCTAAACCTCTCTATCTTACGTCCGCCATAACTGCCTTTGGTTGTCGCAAGAGAGCAAAAATATAAAACCTAATAATAAATCGTCCTTAATGGAGTTAAGAATGAAAAAAGTAAGTTTGATTGCTGCAGCGGTGACTACTGCACTTATGGCTGGTTCTGCATTTGCTGAGAATGAAGTTGCACTGGATGTAACAAGCGGTGACTCTGCAATGGAAGTAGAGGTGAAAAACCCTACTGATGTTATCGCTGACGGTTGGGAAGTGCATGGTTATATGTCTTCCAACGTTCGTGTAGTAGATGGTAAAACAGTAGACACTGAATTTGGTAAGCCAGATTACAAAACGGCTGGTACTCACGGTAAGAGTACAAACCAAGTTGAGTTTGTAGTTAAGAAGCACTCTGAATACCAAAATGGTGTTTGGGCTGACTACGTTCTACGTACTGAGTATGGTAATGGTAACTCTTACGCTTACTCTTCATCCGGTAGCCAAAAAGATAACACCACAGCACAATTTGAAGTAAAAGAAGCATATGTTGAGTTAGGTGGTATTCTAGGTGACGACACTTCAATCTGGGGTGGTCAACGCTTCTTAAACCGTGCTGCAGGTATTTTGTCTGGTGAGTTCTGGAAACAATCATCTGGTATCGGTGCAGGTATTCAAACTAAGTTAGGTGGCAACACAGCTGGTATCGCATATGTAATGGCTGACCCTGATGCTGGTTCTTCAACTCCAGGTGCAGAGCGCACTACTGCTTCTTCTGTAGACTTATATTACTACGGAGTAGATGCAGGTATTGGCTCTCTAGACTTTGATTTGAAATACGGTCAAAAAGTTGTAAACGGCGATGAAAACGAAGACGGTATCGGAGCATCTGTAACGCTTAATACAAGCTACTATGGCTTAGACGGTTGGACACAAAACGCGATTGCATACGGTACTGGTGTAATGCAAAACCGTGGTGTTAACTTCGGTGGCTGGTCTGGCGGTAATGATGATGCCGAGTCTCTATTCTTGACTTCTTACGGTGTGCTAAACATCTCAGAAAGATGGCAGCTTGGTACAGAAGCGACATATATCACAGCTCTTGACGAACTTTGGGGCGCTAAAGGCCTAACACGTTATATTGTTGCAGCTCGTCCTTCTTACAAACTGAATGACAACATTCGTCTAGAAGCAACAGCTTCTTACGGTCACGAAGAAGGTGATGAAGGTTACTGGGGTCGTACAGGTGACGATGTAGAAAGTAACATCATTAACTTAGAGATTGCTACAGCATTTACGGCAAACTCAGATTACTTCGGTCGTCCACAGGTAAAACCTTACATCAGCTACATCAAAGCTGATGACGATGCAAGTGCTAAGCAAATTGGTATCGAAAACGGTAATGACCAGTTTGTATTCGGTGTGCACACTGAAATTTGGTTCTAAACCATTTGCAGTAGAAGGCAGCCAACTGGCTGCCTTTTTCTGTTTCCTCCAAACAACCAATAGTAAGAGAGATTAAAATGACAAATAAAAGCTCTATGTTAGCCGTGGTACTAGGTGCCTTGCTAAGCGGTTGTGCTTCAGATGTTCAGGTTCAAACTAAATTAGATGCACCTACTAATGCAGAAGTATGCTGCAGCGATTTTTCGCAATTCCCATACGCTCGATTAAATGACAATGAAGATTTAAAATTTGATATCGACTTGGGTTCACCTGTCGGTACATTTACGACCGGTAATAGCCACTTTGCAGCGTTCAAGTTCAGCGAACGCTCAGGTGAGATGGTAGTTAAGCTATCCAGTTTGATGATCGATGATTCGGTTTTTGCTCCAGAAGCTATACTTCTCGATGAGAACTTTAAGCCAGTGCAAACATTGAAGTTTGAAGACTTTAAGGTTCAAGCATCCGATGCGTTTACACGCACTAGTTACATTGAACGCTTACGTGTTGATGCAAGTAAAACACCTTACATCATTATCTACACACCAGCTGATGAGCTAGGAAAAGCGATTAAAGTTGATCATCCTGCGAAAGTTCGCGCGAAAGAGTTTGGTGAAGTGATGCCTATGGTCACCGATCCTGTATACACCAACCAACTAGGTGGGCGTCTAGAGTTAGAAGTCGAAACTCTAAAGCTTCGCCCTTACCGTGCTAAACCTGCTGTAGTACCAGTGGCTGCTGTTGCGGCACCTGTCGCTCTGGCAACGACTACAGCAGTAGCACCGAAGAAAGCAGACACGCAGATACGTGTGCAGCAAGAGACAAAAGACTTCTATTTGTCCGCTATACAAAATTCGGTGAAATCGGGTGACATACCGAAAGCTTTAGGTTTGCTAGATGAAGCGAAGGCACTTAATGTTGAAGGCGCACAAGAAGCTTTTGTGCGAGCCGTCAACGCAAAATAGCTTGTTAGCTTAATAACGTAATAGATTAGTAGGCTGAATGGTTTAGCAGCCCAGTATCTTAGTCGCTTAGATAAAGATAAAGATAGAACGCTCCTTTAAAGGGGCGTTTTTTGTATCCGAATTTATAGACGCTTCAAGTTTAGAGGTCGTTATGCAATCTGAATTGATTATTATCGATGAGTTCTTTATTCCACAGTTGAATCGAACTCGAACGCTCCGCATTTATCTTCCCGCGGGGTATCACCAAGAAGAGCACGCTTACCCTGTCTTATACATGCATGATGGGCAGAATGTCTTTGAGAAGTCTACAGCGACGTATGGGATGTGTTGGGATGCACAAACGACACTCAATGAGTTGCAAAGGCTCGGTAAGTTATCAGGGTTAATTGTTGTCGCAATCGACAGCAGTCATGAGCTTGATGGCATGGAGCGTTATAATGAGTATTCGCCTTGGCGCGCCAATCAAGAGATAAAAGAGTTGGGTGTTGGTGAGGAGTTACTTAAATTTGGTGGTGAAGGGGACGAGTATATGGCGTTTATCTGTCAAACATTGAAACCTTATATAGACCAAACATACAGAACAAAGCCGAACCGAGAGTTTACGTATCTTGCTGGCAGTTCCATGGGCGGGTTAATAAGCTTGTATGGCGGCTCACTGTACCAGAATACCTTTGGCGTGCTTGGGGTTTTCTCTCCGGCGTTTTGGTTCAATAAACCCTCATACTTCGAGTATATGAAAGAGTTTAGCTTTCTGTCTCCAACGAAAATATATATGGATATGGGAACGAATGAAGCTCGTGAAGAGGCAAGCGTAGATTTTGCTGACGTTTATCTGAGTGGTTCAAGGGCAATGAACACGTTACTCACTCAAAAGCCGAACGTGACGCTGTTTTATCAAGAAGGACAAGGTCATCAACACAATGAACTGGCTTGGTCGTTGCGATTCCCGGATTTTATCGACTTTATTTTTAGATAATAAAAGAAGGCCTAACTCCGTTCTTGTCTTCGTAACCGGTGTATTAGGCCTGCTTTTCTATCGCTTTATACGTCTATAAAGCGATAGGCTTAATATCAGCGAAGTTAGTCCTTAGCTGCTGACAATTTTTGCTTATTGCGCTTGTTCAACAAGTAGTCCTTACTCATCAAGCTGTTGTGTTGTCTTGCAAAGTCGGGCTTGGCAAACTGTAAATCGCGTAAGATGGCGTTATTTGGCTTTGGTTGAATCTCAAACTGCGCTTGTTTGTCGTTAACCGTGACCTGTTGTTGATGACTGTCGATCATGATCTCCAACGATTGTGCTAATGGTGTTGAGATAACAGCCACAGATTTTTGGTCGATATCCAGTTTAAGAACTAATGTGATTTCGGGACTTACCGTATCTTCTAGATTTGACTGAATCTTGTAATGAGAAATCCCATTTTTAGATTCAAATGACAGTCGTAGCTGGTTTCCTTGACCAAAAGGCAACGAAGCCACTAATTCGCTCCAACAACTTGGGAAATTTGGTGTTAGGTGTATCTGATTGTCCAATAAGCGCGGGCAATATCCCAAATAGTCCTGTTGCGCGTTACGAGCGTATTCTGAAACAGACCAGGCTTGAGCAAACGTGCCTGATTCTACAAGGTCGCGGTCACTATCTTGGAAAGCGTCTAAATTTTCACTCATTGTCCCTCTACAGCCTTGTGTAAGGATCTGTTTTGCCAAGTTTTTGGATAGTTGGTAACTGAGATCTTGCTGCTTAAACTTGTTGAGCGCCGTAATGGTAAAGCCCGCATTCCACCCCCAGATCGTCCCGTTGTGATAAGCCGCGTCCTTGTGGTACATGGCTTGATTGTCGTGATAAGGATGAAAATCGACATGCTCTTGTTGCAACGAGCAGATGCCCCATGGGAACAATAGCGTTTCTATCGCGTTCTTGACGATATATTGCTCTATTTCATTCTGATTAAGCTGATTTTTCTGAGGAATTGAAATCGTCATCAACTGATTCGGGCGCACGCTATAATCAGGCACATCACCTTGCGATAAATGATCGGCTAGGCGATGGTTTTTATCATCCCAAAATTTAGTGGCGAAACTCTCTTTCACTTTTCCTGCTTGGATTGTCCAGCTCTTTTCTGATTCAGAGTCGCCCACCAGATTAGCGAGTTGAATCGCGCAGTTTAAGCTTTCAAACCACAAAGCTTGGATGTCATTGGCTTTAGGCCCGCGAGGAGACCAAGGTGTCATCCCGTCAATTTTTGCATCCATCCACGTATCAGGGTGGCGATGTGCCATCAGACTATCTTTATTCGAATAATCTTCATTTAAGCCATCTTTATTCAAGTAGTGTTTTTCGACACCCGTGATGAAACGCTTGAGAGTAGGGTAAATGGCCTTAGCGAAAGCCACATCGCCAGAATAGTTGATGTACTCAAGGGCTTCACGAATCATCCAAGGAGTACCATCGGTGGTGTTATAAATGATGTTCGTTTTACTGGTCACTCGGTTCGGTATTCGCCCGTAATTCGCGGAATTTTCGTCGAGCATCTGCATGGACGCAAAGTTTTCAATGATCTCTTTTGCTTCACTAAACAGCCCATTGACCAAGCTTGTTCCCGACAAGGCGATAAAGGTATCGCGACCCCAACAGTCCTTAAACCAAGGTAAGCCAGCCCATATGCCCGTGCCGAACTCATGACTCACAAAGGTTCGACTTGCAAGGCGTGACCACATAACGGCTCGGTTATATTCAAGGTCGTTGGTCCACAAATAATTATTGGTTAAGAACTCATAAATCCGCTGTTGGTGAAGAACGTGTTCGTTATTTTTGACCGCTTGATTAACCAATGAGCTAGCGGTTTCAAGAGTTTCAGCAAAGCCGAGGTAGACGACAAGTTCAGTTTGTTTATCTGACGTCGTGAGCATGAGCTTTGTATTGCTCTCTGAGAGCTGAACTAGGTCGCGAAGTTCAGGCTGAGCGTCTAGCGAGATCTCTCGTGCATGTACTGCATGATTGCTTGCGATGGCGACAAACCTTGGGCAGCCGTCTGGGCAAACTTGAGGGCTGAGTTCTATGACGATATTTGAGTCTGAGGTATGAACTTTAGAGTGCGTTGTCGGTATGTTGAGTTCTGGAATTAGGCTTAAAGCGCTCGGTTTGTTGGACGAAACCGTAAGTGATACAAGTCTAGAACCTTGAATTAGGCTCAGTGACTCTCGACTATTCTCATAATGATGTTCAATACCATAAGGCGTCAGGCTGGCACGCTCAGCCTCTAACTTATTATTGAATTTGCCGTTGGTATAGCTGGAGAAGGTTCCCAGTATCCAACCTTGGTGATGACGATATCTGCCACCGTTTATATAGCTATAGGTTGCTCCATGATAGTAACCATCGACATTATCCCCGAACACAAACGGGAATGACTGTGTCTCTGAGATGGTGAGCTCTTGGAACAGTTGGTCATGTGGCATTGAAAATTCAGGGTATTGCCAGCTAGGCTGCGACTCCTCTGTCTCAACCTCTATCAGACGTGTGTTAACAGGCTTTCGTTGAGGTGTTGATAGATCATTGTATTCCCCTTTGGTTACGGTGATCGTTGGCGTCGAAGAGCCGAATTGCACCTTCAAGGAGTATTGACCAGCGACAACAGGAGAGAGCAGCAGATCATTGCCAATACCTTGTGTATTGATAAGCGGCATTGCTTGTTCCAATTCACAGAGAGTGGCTTCACTTTCATGCCCTGAAAGTGTCCATTGCTTGGTGCCATCTGAATCCGAAATTTTGAAGCGATAAAGGTCGGTAGATAAGCATAAGTTTGCTCTGTAGGAGCCGTCTTGCTCTTTGAACAATGGGGTGTCTAACCCCCAGCCATTGAACGTACCTTTTAGGTAAAGAGTAGGGATTTGCATAGCGAGTTGATTTCCAAAACAAAAAAGGCACAGCATGCGCTGTGCCAAAGGACAATAGGATATTAATAATAATAATAAAGGTTATTTGGTAATTTGTTTTGCTGCTGTGTCTAGTGCTTCTCTAACGGTTTGCTTACCCTGCATTGCGTTATCGATAGCCGCACCTTCAGCAAACCAGTAAGCCGTCATTTGCGGGATGTTTGGCATGATTTCGCCGTTTTCAGCATTCGTCATGGTTGATTTGATGCGATCATCGCTCTCAAGAATCTTTTGGAATGACTTTAGTGTCACCGCGCCAAGAGGCTTGTCATCATTCATGGTTTTCAGAGCGTCGTCTTGGAATAGGTAGTTTTCTAAGAACTCGACAGCAAGATCAGTATTTGGACTCGCAGCATTGATACCCGCACTTAGGATTCCAACAAATGGGTTACCTTTACCGCCATTTAATGTCGGCAGCTCCGCAACCCCATAATTAACACCAAGCTTGTCTAAGTTACCCCAAGACCAAGGGCCATTAATGGTCATTGCCACATTGCCATTAGTGAACTCTGCTTCTGCTACTGAGTAATCCATATTCGGGTTAACTACCCCTTGGTTTACCATATCAACCAGGAATTGAAGGCCGCGAACACCTGCTGCATTGTTAACTCCTGTGCTCTTGGCGTCATACCCTGTTGCTGTTTTTTCAAACGCAAAGGCACCACCGGCAGAGATCATCGGCCACGTGAAGTACGCATTTTTTACATCCCACATGATGGCTTTTTTGTTTTGCTTAGCCATCTCTTTCTGAATGGCAGCAAGCTCTTCCCATGTTTTTGGTGGGTTTGGAAGTAGGTCTTTGTTGTAGATTAGAGAAGGTGCTTCGATTGCTAAAGGGTACCCCACAACTTTACCGTTGACTGTTACCGCATCCCAACTGAAGTCGACAAGCTTTTCTTTGAATTCTTTACTTGGATTAAGTTCGTGAAGTAGGCCTGATTCTGCGTATCCACCAAAACGGTCGTGTGCCCAGAAAATGATGTCAGGGCCGCCGCCTGTTGCTGCGTGTTGTTGGAATTTAGCTTCCAGTGAATCTGGGTACTGAACGTTAATTTTTACACCAGTATCTTCTTCGAATTGTTTACCAATTTCAGCAAGACCAGCATAACTTTTATCGCCATTGATCCAGATTGTGATTTCACCTTCTTCCATAGCAAAAGCCGGTGCATTGAAAAGAGCAGCAAGGGTACAAATAGACAGTGTTTTCAATAGAGGTTTCATAGTTTCATTCCATATTCAGAAGGTTATCCATAACGATAATCACTTCTATCAGTTCTTATTATCTGAGAGTGATTTTATCGGTTTCGTCCCTTCTTGAGAAATAGGTAAACAGCTAAGAGGTATAGTAAAAATCTATATCATTATTGTGAGCTTAGTGTTTTGGAGGTAGTGTGTAGCTTTTGTGATGTTGAACGTGAAAAGAAATGTGAAGACGGGCTCAAACAAATTAATGGTGATTTGGCTATCGCTCGCTAAGCAGAGCGTTGCGTATATTGGCTTATGCGATGTCGGATTCAATATGCGGACATGTTGAGTTAAATGTATGTTTATGTTGGATCTAATACACAGCGATGTCGGCTAGGTATGCGGCTATGACAGTTAAGTTTACGCGCTAAAGAACAACAAAAAAGGCAAGGGGGTACCTTGCCTTTATTCGGGGGTTAGTTCTTATGGCGACATAGCTCCATAGCTACAGTTTTAAAGTGAATGCTTCATAAGGGGCTAAGTTTAGTTGCGTGTCGAGACTCGAAACCTCACCATAATTGTTGATTAGGCAAGTTGCTGTTTGAGTACGATATTGCTCAGGGACGTCAAGCGTTAATGAGTCACCAGAGAAATTACATACGACAAATAGTTGCTCACCATCCAACTCACGCACGTAGGCGAAAACCTTGTCGTGTTCTTCAAAAACAGGAATAAATGAACCGTAGACAATCGCTGGATGAGCTTTTCGTAACTCTATCAATGTCTTGTAGTGGTAAAATATTGAGCCTGGATCGGCCAACGCACTTTCGACGTTTATCTCTGGGTAGTTTGGATTCAGCTCAATCCACGGTGTTCCCTCAGAGAACCCTGCGTTAGTTTGGTTGTTCCAGTGCATTGGTGTTCTAGCGTTGTCACGGCTGTTCTCGTGAATGGCGTCCATCATGTGTTCATGAGTGACACCCGATTCCGTTTTTACTTTATAGAAATTGTGCGTTTCAATATCTTTATATTGGTCTAGATTGTCAAAAGCGACATTGGTCATGCCAATCTCTTCACCTTGATAAATGTAAGGTGTGCCTTTTAAGAAGTGCAAACACGTTGCCAGCATTTTTGCTGACTCAACTCGGAAGTGTTTGTCATCACCGTATTTTGACACCAAACGTGGTAAGTCGTGGTTGTTCCAAAAAAGGGAATTCCAGCCACCATCAGCCAGCTCGAGCTGCCACTTAGTCAGCACATTTTTGAACTCTCGAAGATCAAGCGGAATAGGGTTCCATTTGTCACCGTTTTCCCATGTCAGGGTGATGTGCTCAAATTGGAATACCATAGAAAGTTCATTTCTATCTTGTCCGCTGTATAGCTTGGCTATTTCTGGTGTCGCGCCCCAAGTTTCTCCTACGGTTAACAAATCCTTGTTACCAAAGGTCGCCTGATTCATTTGTTGTAATAGCTTGTGCAGCCTTGGTCCGTTCCCAGTGATTCCTTTATCGATCTCTTTACCAATAAGATCAATCACATCTAAGCGGAAGCCGCCTATACCAAGGTCAATCCACCAGTTCATCATAGTATGAACTTCTTCTTGAACCTTCGGGTTTTCCCAGTTCAAATCTGGCTGACGTTTCGAAAATAGATGGAAGTAATATTGTTGTGTGAGTTCATCCCACTGCCAAGCACTTCCGCCAAAGATAGAGCCTTGGTCATCCGGTGCACTGCCATCCGGTTGCGCATCGCGCCAAATGTAATAGTCTCGATACGGATTGTCTTTTGAAGAGCGTGCTTGTTCGAACCAACGGTGTTCATCTGACGTATGGTTTACCACTAAATCCATAACAATCTTAATGTCACGTTCCTTCGCTTCATCCATCAGGAGTTTCATCTCTTCCATCGTGCCAAACTCTTCAGCAATCGCTTGGTAGTCCGAGATGTCGTAGCCATTATCATCCATTGGAGATTGATAAACTGGAGATAGCCAAATGACATTAATGCCAAGTTCCTTTAGGTAATCCAGTTTGCTGATGATTCCATTTAGGTCACCGATACCGTCATTATTCGAGTCTAAAAAGCTACGCGGGTAAATTTGGTAGACCACTGCGTCATGCCACCATTTCTGTTCCATCTCAATGTCCACTTAATGAGTTAATTGACTTTACTATAGTGATTTCACCTTTCTGTGGGAAATAGCATTACTAATGCTCTCTATAGAAAAATCCTATATCATGAGCTCTATCCATTGCGCACTGTGTTCAGTGGTTTAATTTGTTGAATTTCTAACCTCGCATTTTGTGATCGAATGCAAACTAAGAGAATCCTATGAACAAGCTATACCGATACTTTCTGATGGTTGCGCATACAGGCAGCATTAAAGGTGCAGCAGAAAAGCTGAATATTAGCCAACCCTCCTTGACCGCGGCGATCAAGAAATTAGAGAGTGATGTTGGTGTTGCTATTTTTACTCGCAAGTCAAAAGGCGTTGAGCTTACCGAGTACGGGGTGTTGTTTCGGGAGTTTGCACAAGAACAGCAAGAAAAGCATCTGTCGTTGATGCACCGCTTTACTGATATGCAGCAGCGACAATTAGGTAAATTGAAGCTCGGAACCGGGGAAGCTTGGTGGGAACAATTTGTTTGCCACTCTGTTAAAGAATACAAACTAATAGAGCCCGCTTGCTCATTGCATTTGGAATTTGGAAATAACTTGTCTTTGATGCACCACCTTGTTCAAGGTGATATCGATTTGTTTGTGGGGCATGAAGTGACAGGTTTACATGAACGCTGTAAAGTGACATTTCACCCTTTGTTTCAAGATAAAGAAGCCATTTTTGTTCGAAAAGATCACCCGCTGCTGACTAAGAAAAAATTGGGTATTAGTGATCAATTGAAGAGTCAAGAACAGTACCCGTTATTACGAGTGACGCCTGAGCATTCAAGGCACAATTCGGTTCTCTCTGATCATGTTAATTCCCAAGAAGATGCAATGGAAAGCCAATTGGTTGGGCGCGATGTGTATGATGTAGATTCACTTTTCGCCAGCATTGATATGTTGAAAATGACCGATGCGGTGATGCCATATAGTCAGAAAATGTGCGCTTGGATGAAAGAGCGAGAGATTGAAACCTTACTGGTGAATGAAGAAAGGTTAGGTAATGTCGGGATCTATACCAAGCAAGGTATTGATGACCAAAAGATACAACGATTTGTGCAGATTTTGCAGGAATCAATTTAAAGCAGTTATGTAAGGCGGCTTCTAAGCTATGCCAAATCAAGATACAAGCTATGTCAAACCTAGCTTCAAGCTGAACCAAAAACTGATTTGTATATAGCGACTTGCTTAAGGCTATTGAAGCTACGTTTCTAGAAACTCATGCACTAGAAATTAATGCACTAGAAAACAAAGGTCTAGAAACGAAAAAGCGCCAACCTTATGTAGGTTGGCGCTTGCTTTTAGTTGGTGCTGTTTTAGAGCAGCCCAACATTACGCTTTCATATTACATTGACTAAAGTTACTTAGCCGTAATTGTTAGCTCTTTGTTTAGTATGTTGAATGCCACTTGGTAGCTACCCGCTGTTGCAGGAGTGAAAGCAATATTGCCGCTTGAGTCAGTAATCTCTAGAGATTCAGAACCCTGAACAACATCATTAAAGGCATGTTCACATTCGCCCCAGTTACCACAAGTCATTTTAAACTGAGTAGTTTCACCGGCAGTCAGCTCCGCTGTTGTAAATGAAATCATTTCAGGCTTATCAGCATCTGACGTCATTTTCTGTGCATCACCGTGTGCCCAATCTCCAGAGATAGTACCTGGAATGAACCAAGTTTTGCCTACATAGCTTTCACTTAATACTGCATCAACCACAACTGGTGTCTCAGCATTGGTTGCATCAAGTGTAAACTCGTACATACCCATTTCAGAGAAGTTACTTGGGCAGTTATCACCACCACAGCTAATTTCTGTATCCCATGAGCCTTTAGTAAATTTGTAGCCAGTATCTTTAGCAAGACCTAGTTGAACTGTATACAAACCGCCATTAGCGTAAGGTACTTCGATAGTTGATGGATCCCAAGATGCAGCAGGGAAGTCACCAGCAATGTAGATCTTGGTGTTACCAAATGGAGGTAAATCATCAAGTTTTTCACTCACTGGTAAACCTAGCCCACGTTCGCCATTACGAGCTTGTACAAACACTGCGCTAGACCAAGCTGGAACCGAGAATTTACCTTCAGCAAATTGTGAAGCACCGGCTACGCCGCCATCCACATGTTCTTCGCTTAATGCAAATCCAGCCAGTTCGATAGCATTGCTCTCATGGTCAACGAAGTCACCCACTACTTGAGTTTCTGGTGATGCGTTAATAACCACTACGATTGAATCAAGACTAGAATCTAGGTCCGTCGTTTGTGTTGAACCGTTATCAATAGTCATCACAATCAAACCAGGTGTTTGACCTTTGCCTGAATTACGGAAGTCGACACGTTTCATGATTTCTTCAGCACTTGGCAGTGTCATCAAATCAGAAGCACTACGGATGCGTAGCATTTCTTTGTAATTTGAGTACATCAATTCCAAGTCTTTAGCTTGTGGGTGCGCGTTAACGTCGGCCGTTACTTGGCTGATCAAATCATAGTTAGCGAAGTCTTTATCTTTTGCAGGTAAACCTTTGTTCCAGTTGTTGTCTGCAAGAGTAAAGTCGACAAGGTTGTACCAATCACCGTAGTCGTAAGAGTCACGCTGCATTGATTTAGAACGTAGCAGTTCCCCCCCCATATGGTTGAACGGCATTGCTTGACCTAGTAGAACGGTCGCCATACCAACAGACTGCATTTGAACGCGAACTTCAACTGATGCCTCTGAAGGCACTTTGTACATGTTGATGTCCCAGAACGTTTGGTTATCGTGCTTAGAAACGTAGTTTTGAACTTCCCAAGGCTGTTCTGCGTAACCTGCTTGCTGGCCGTTATAGTCAATGCTTGAACCTACTTGAGTGGTCCCTTCGTAATCGACCATCTTGAATTTCTTCAAGTTGCCAGCCATACCTAAGCGAGTTAAGTCAGTTTGGTGAAGTGCGCGAGCTAATTCTGCATCAGACACATTGCCTTCTGCATCTCGGCTTAACTCATTAGGTAATACTGCTGCACCAGTAGCAAAACCTTGAGTTTCACGGATGCCGTTAGCTTCATCAAATGGGCTACCGCCACGTACTGCATCTCTCAATCTGTCTGAGAATGAACCAATACCAGTGCCGCCAAGGTTCGGTTGAGTTGCTTGTACAAAACGTTTGTTGTTCTCAACTTCACCAAAGTTCCAGCCTTCACCGTAGAAGTAAACTTCAGAGTTGACTTCACGAGCTGCCGCTAAAGTTTGCTCCATTTGTGAAAGTGGGTGGTGACCCATTAAGTCCCAACGGAAAGCATCAATTTTGTAAGCTTCAACCCAAGTTTGGATAGAGTCATCAATCAGCTTGGCAAACATGGCATTTTCAGGTGCTGTGTTTTCACAACAGGTTGATGTTTCTACTAGGCCTGTATCTGGTACTAAGCGTTGGTAATAAAGAGGAACCACTTTATCCAGTACCGACTTGTCGTTCATGCCTGAAGCGTTGGTATGGTTGTACACCACATCCACAACGACGTTCATGCCGATGTCTTCTTTAACTGACTTCACCATTTCACGGAATTCTAGGATACGCGCGGTACCTTCTGCATCGCTAGAGTATGAACCTTCAGGAACCGTGTAATGGAATGGGTCATAGCCCCAGTTGTATGAGTCGACTGAACGGACGTATTCGTTAAGCCCTTCAACCACTGGGTTCTCTTTTGAATCGCTTGCTTTTAGCTCTTCAAATGCGTCAGCAATAGTGCCACCACTTGTACAGTAGCCACTGAATCGGTCATCTTTTTCAACAGACGCATTCAGTGAACATAGTTTGCTAAATGGTTCGTTGATATTAGCAACTTGATCAGGGTCTTCGTTGATCGTCGCGATATCAAACACAGGCATTAAGTGCAGGTGAGTCATACCCGCATCACTTAGCTCTTTTAGGTGGTTTACTGGAACCGAATTTTGCTCGGTGAAGGCGAGGTACTTACCTTTGTTGTCTGTACTTGCATCTTGAGCCGAGAAGTCACGGACATGAGATTCGTAAATCACCATGTTAGACAAATCACCATTTTCAGGATTTTGAGAGTGTGGTGCGTCTAAACCGTCCCAACCAGCAGGTTTCAAATCATCTGAATCTAAATCGATGGCTTGGCTGTATAGAGAGTTTGTTGAAAGGCTCACTGAGTACGGGTCAGTTACTTCGTAGCCGTAACCTTTTTGCTCTCTTGGTTGGAACACTTTCATTGCGTAACGGTAGAATTTGTTGTCTACCGCGTCAGTTTCTAGTTCAACGCTCCAGCTACCAGAAGCAGTATCTTCAGTCATTGCGTGACGTGAAGCTTCAGACTTGTCGCTGTTGTAAACCACCAATTCAACTTCAGAAGCTGTTGGAGCCCAAAGGCGGAAGGTCACCCCGTCATCACCATAAATTGGACCGTATTCTAGGTCTGCTGCATCTTCAGCAAAAATAGCATCAATTGCGCCAGCAAACTGAATCGCAGTAGAAGAACGCAGCTCTGATGGTTCATTCGCAGCACCGTTTGAAGAAGCAATCGCAATTAAGCTGCCTTTCATCAAAGAAGCCAATGACAGATCCGTTGGAAGATCTGGCACCTCAAATGCTGGGTAGTCAGCAAGGTGTGGGAATTGTGCTTTTTGCGCTTCTGTTAGTGTTGCACCAGTAAGCTTGATTGAGGCACCGGTGACGACACCGTTTTCTGATACATCGTACTTGCCGTTTGAGCTGAACATGATTTGCACAAGGTCAGCACCGCTGCCTGCACGCCACACCATGGTGTTGTCATCAAGTAAAATTGCCCCAACGGTATCAATAGTGAATTCTGAAGATGGACCGCCTACTGCAAATGCATCATCTCGGGTTGGGTAAGACGTTCCGCTGCCAGGAATATAAGTGACGCCTGGGTTATCTGCTTGACCTGAAATATCAATCACAAGGTCGTTACCAATAAGCTTATCTTTGTTGGCATTACGGAAAATTACGTTGAAACATTGAGTGGCATCATCAGTAACCGGTACATACCAAACGGGACCAAACTCATCAGAGGCATCTGGTGTTACGCTTACGTCGTCCCATCCACCATTTAGGTAGTCTTCACCTGCTGCGGCACAATTTGCGTTATTCCAGATATGCAGGTTTAAGTTTGCGTAGCCGTTTTTCTCTGCACCTTCTTCTTTGTAATCACCTAGTGCATCGTATAGGTGCAATGCAAAGTGACCAGACGGTGGAGCTGGCAATTCACCAGGGGCTGCGACTTCGGGCAATTTTACATCAGTACCGGTTTGGTCAAGCCCGTGAGCCATCATCATGGTGTCTTGGCGAGAACCTTCAACTTTGTCGCCAGTGTGAGTCACACCCAATGACTTACCTGCATCACTGCTGTCTAACGTGACTGTTGCCTGTTGGGTTGTGCCATCTGAAATACTGCACGCGCCTTGTGCTTCTGTTGCGGTTACTAGCCAGGTCGGTCCGAAGTTATCTGACGATGCTGCAGTGAATGATTTATCACCACACTCCAATACCCATTGGCTAAAATCGGTGGTGGCATTCGCCATACGAGAAACCGTAGATGTTGTATCTGCAATGTAGCTAACCGAAATTTCGGTGGCTGCGGGTGTTGCAGCAGCAGCGGGGAGAGCGACATTCGGTGCAAGTTCAACTTCAGCGGGTACAGAGGTTGATGGTGTAGGAGCGGTATAACTTGATGAGTCATCATCATTACAGCCCGCAATCACTGTTGCCGTTAGAATTGGCAGCATAGCCTTGGATAAGGTCGATAGCTTAAAGGTTTTTGTATTCACGTTTGATATCCATATAGTTTTTATTTCAGGTGAATATCGTAGTGTTTAATAGGTCGAACGGTGTGTGAGCGATATATCCAAAGTTATTTTTGATAGGGAAATTTAGAAAATACAGTGAGGTCGTCACGCTTTGTATAACTAAAATGAATATTACGTTTGATCAGTCGCTCACAAATTAACTATTCATGAGGTAAAGGCGTAGTGCATGGGAGTAGGAGGTGAGGATGAGCTCTACTCCTCAGAAGTGTGAGTTTAATGCCGATATAGAGCGATCTTGTTTTTTATCGAAAATAAAGGGTGACTCATTCACCCTTTATTGGGGGTGCTTAGTGCGAAAATCAGTATTAGATTTGCTCTTTAAGCTCGTTTTTTATGGACTAAATTTGCTTCATTAAAGTGGTAGAGTCAAAACTAATGCGGAGGTTGCTAGTGGCTCTAATTGTAAACTGATGAAACCTTCCCCGTGGTTGTTCACTTTTAATGTAGCCGTTGAATGGTTACCAATACATTCGTTCATACCATATGTTCCTTCTTTTAAATCAATGTCTTGAAGGACGTTTTGCGGAATGGCGAGATCAATGAACTCGGAGTTCAGTTGATGGAAATTCGCCGCAGCAATCACCAGTTCATTCTGGTCATGGCGGATAAACGCGTAGCATGAATCGTTTAAATGATTGGATTGATGTAAGTCGACATAAGCACCTGTCATGGATGAATGTTTTAGGGTGAAATTCATCACTTTTTTGTAGAAGGCACGAAGTTGCTTTTCATCGTCATTGAGTTGCCCGCCGTCAAACTTCCCGTCATTCATCCACTTTTGGTGCTGAGGTACGCCAATGTAATCAAAGATAGAAGTGCGTGAAGGTTGCCCAAACCCTGCATTTTCAGCCCCTGATTCACCGACTTCTTGACCAAAATACAACATAGTTGGTGAGCTACTCAATAAAGCGCTGACTAGCATTGCAGGCTTAGCAATATTGGCATTACCGACAAACTCTGGTGAAGCAATTCTTTGCTCATCATGGTTATCAAGGAAGTGCATCATATGGTGTTCAATGTCTTGCAGCTGATGCTGAATCTCCGGAATGATTGCGGTTGATGCTTTGCCTTGCATAATCGCCTTCAAACCATCATACAGATCGACCTTATCGTATAAGTAATCCATTTTTCCGAGCTTGATGTAATCTCGGTAAAGGTGAGGCTGATATACTTCGGCCATTAAAAACGCTTCTGCATTATTCATTTTGATCGATGAGTTGAGGTAGCTCCAAAATTCAACGGGCACCATTTCTGCCATATCATAGCGGAAACCATCCACGCCTTTAGATAGCCAGTATAGGGCTATGTCTCGGAATTTAACCCAAGAGTCAGGGACTTCAAATTCAAGCCAAAAGTGATAATGATCCATGTAATCGCGGTGTTCAAAGTCACGAGGTAATTCCGGGAAATCTTTGGTGCCATCGGGCTTAATACCATAGTTCACTTTAACGGTTTCGTACCAATCGTCGAAATTTGGCTTGGAAAGGCGAGATCCATTACCTGTCCATTTGGCTGGGTTTTCAATAAATGGAGTCGCTAGGCTTGGATGATCTTCTCCACCAAGAGGCAGGAATTCGGAGATGATGTCTGGCAATTCAAACGCAGCATCAGGAATGTAATAGAAGTTATTATCGCGGTGGTACTCTACGCTGGTATTGTCTTGGCTACCGAAATCTTTGATACCAAGCAGGTTGTTTTCCCCTTTGTATTGGCGCGCAACATGATTGGGTACGATGTCTATAATGACTTTTAAGCCGTTTTCATGGCTTCTTTGTATTAGCGCTTCGAACTCTTCAAGGCGTGATGCAGGGTCATTAGCCAAATCAGGGTTTACTGAGTAGTAATCTTTGACTGCATAAGGAGAGCCAGCACGCCCTTTGACGACACTTGGGTGATCATTGGTAATACCGATATGGGTGTAATCCTTGATGACAGCATGATGCGGAACGCCGGTATACCAAATATGAGTAATGCCAAGGTCTTTTATTTCAGCCAGAGCGTGATGCGTGAAATCACTGAATTTTCCTACCCCATTTTCTTCCATCGTGCCCCATGGAGTATTAGTGGTATTTTTGTTGCCAAACAAACGTGTAAAAACTTGATAGATAGCATGTTTTTTATCATTCATTGTTATAATTCCTTTATATTCCATCATGTTATGTAGGGATGGATAAGGCATTTAGGCTAACGTATTTGTAAAAAAGCTTACTCCTCCTTTATTAAAGATTTAAGGGCGTAGTTGGGTTTTATTTGACGGTTTGAGTCGCTAAGCTAAGCATGTCAGATCCATACTTCGATAAGTGATATATAAATCAAATATATACCGAGTAAATTTAAGGGTTCATTTTTGTTTATCTCAATTATTTTCAGTTTTGTATACCTAGCTATTGTTGCAGTGAGCATGTTGTTTGTTGCGTCTTATGTACAGATTCTTATTACCTACATTGTGATGAGCCTTTTGACCTTTGCGCTTTACGCGAAAGATAAGCGAGCGGCAATAAAAGGTCAGTGGCGAACCAAGGAAAGTACGTTACACCTGTTTTCTTTATTGGGAGGTTGGCCTGGGGCGTTACTGGCGCAAGCGAAGTTACGTCATAAAACTCAGAAACAGCCATTTAAAGCCATCTTATGGATGTCGATTTTTGGGAATATTTGTGGTTTTGCGTGGGCTTTGACGGCGCAAGGACAAGCCGTGTTACAGCCTATCCTTGCCAACTTATTGGCTAACTAAACCATTTGCTAACTAAATTATTGGTTAACTGAGTTATTGAGCAGTTAAGCATTTAAGTGAACTGAATTTTCAGCTGTGTGAAAGCGTTAGATATCCAGATAACGTTTTGGCTCAATGGCTAGAATCTAGAAGCTAGATGAATCAATAACTAGAAATTAGAGCATTGGAATGGTCGACGCGAGCAGTAATCCCGCCATACCGTAGTTAAAGCTTTTGATGCGTACTGGTGTTGTTAGCCAGTGTTGTAGCTGTTTGCCTGCTGCCGTCCAGAATGTCACAGATGGTAAGTTGGCTAGCGTGAATATTGCCGCGATGATCGCAAGCTCCCACCATGAACTGCCACTGCTGTACACTGAAATCGCAGTCAGTGCCATTGACCAACCTTTCGGGTTTACCCACTGAAAACTGGCAGCGCCAATGAAGGTCATGGGCTTATAAGCCTCTGTACTTTTTGCTTTGCCGCTCAATGCTATCTTAATTGCTAGGTACACAAGATAAGTCAGGCTTAGATATTTCAAGATCTGGTGAGAGACAGGATAAGCGTTGAAAATGCCCATTAAACCGAAGCCAACCAACAACAACATCGCGGCAAACCCTAGAGCTATCCCAAGCATGTGCGGAATAGTTCGGGCAAAGCCAACATTGGCACCTGATGTCATGAGCATGATGTTATTTGGACCCGGCGTGAAGGTCGAGACAAACGCAAACAAGGCAAGTGCGCTAAGTTGTTCTAAAGGCATAATGGTTCTCCTACAATAAAATGAACGAAGTGACTGACCGGTCATGACTTTCACGTGTTGAGAAGCATAGTAGGTGGAAAGTGAGGCAATTATGTGCTTTTATTTCACTTATTATCACTAAATGCACAATAATAAGTACCTATGGATAGATTTGACGAAAGGATATTGCAAGAGCTTAAGTTGGACGGCAGAATCTCCAACATTGAGCTTTCAGAACGAATTGGTTTGTCTGCTTCAGCGACCTTAAGGCGAGTACAAGATCTCGAGCGTAAAGGGATCATTCAAGGTTACCGAGCTGTTCTGGATAATGGCCTGATGGGCGTTGGCTTTATTGCTTACGTTTCGATTGGTTTATCGAGCCACAGCAAAGCGGCTCAGTTAGAGTTTGAACAGCATGTCAGTATGGAAAAAGAGGTGGTGGAGTGCCATAACATTACTGGTGCTAACGAGTACTTGCTTAGAGTTGAGACCAAAGATCTACCGGGCTATAAGAAGTTTCATGCCGATGTGCTTGGGGAATGTGCTCAGGTTCAATCCATTACCACCATGGTTGTGATGGATACACCCAAAGATGAACGTTAGTCGAGTTTTATTTCAGGAGAAGCGCAGTGCCAAATACTAATCAGTTGTTATTGTTCTTAGATGTGGTTCAACAAGGGTCGTTTACCAAAGCGGCAACCTTGCATGATATGGACAACTCATCACTCTCTAAACAGATAAAAAAACTCGAGCAAGATTTAGGTGTTCAGTTGCTCAACCGTTCTACGCGTTCGTTCTCGTTGACGTCGGCAGGGGAAGATATTCTCGCGCAAACCTATGTGCTGAAAGATACTATCAATCAGATCCAAGGCATTGCTGATTCATACCAGTCAGAACCCAAAGGCGTGCTGCGAATTACTTCACCGATCTATTTTGGTCAGCAATATCTGCAACCTATCATCACTCAGTTCATGAGAAAGTACCCTGATGTTCAGATTGTACTTTCACTAGACGATAAGATCGCCAACATCATTGCTGGGCAGTTTGATATCGCGTTTCGCTTCAGTAAGCTTGTTGAATCGAACTTGATTGCCAAGAAGATTGCCGACAGTAACTTCATGCTTGTTGCATCGAACGACTTTGTGAAGCAGCATGGTGAGCCGAAGACGCCACAAGATCTACTCGCGTTACCCGCTGTAATTTATACCAATGGCGATATGACGGTCGATCATCTGCGCATCAGTGAAGAGCCGCATGGCAACACTTTCCAAAGCCTAACGATTCGTGGCAACTATAAGGTCAGTGATGTTCGTACTATGGTGTCTTGTGTGAAAGATGGTCTAGGTTATGGCTTCCTTGATCAATCAAACCTGTATGCCTCAATGAAAGAGCTTGGCTTGGTCACTTTGCTGCCGGATTATCCGATCTCTACGATTGATACCGCAATCTACGCTGTCTATCCGCATCGTAAGCAGACCAAACTGGTCAAAGAGTTTATTACTACGGTTCAAGACTATATTGGCTCTCCGACCATTTGGGAGAAGATGCAGCAAGGTTAGTTGTGTTTCTAATAGTTCAAATTAAAAAAGGAGCTAGATCGTCACACGATCTGGCTCCTTTTTATTATTCCGGCGAACACTGATTTACAATGTAAAGCTTAGCTATAGCTGGCGTGAGCGGTTCTTACTCTCGAAAAGAGAGGCTCATGATTCGAGATCAGTGCTCGTGAATCGCTTCCTTGCCGCTTGGGTACGCTTTGGAACCCAGCACATCACCGTCGACTTCTTTACCATAGTAACCTTGGTGGTTGTGGTAACGCTTAGCATTGCCTGCAACATCACCCTTGTATCGTGGGTCTTGTGGGCGTTCATGACTGTTCACAAAAGCGGCCACATCCCATGCATCCTGAATTGAAAGCTGTTGGCTCTTTCCAAGCGGCATGTTTTCATAGATGAAGTAGGCGGCGGTGTTCACGCGGTGCATACCTGCGCCCCAGTTGAATGAGTTCTCGCCCCAAAGTGGTGGCAGGTATGAGCGACCATCTGCTCCTTTGATTCCTTCACCATTTTGACCATGACAGGTTTGGCAGCTGGTTTGGTAAACCTTTTCACCACGCGCTATCGACGGCTCTTGTTCAGGGTTAGCAATCTTAGGGTAGCCACGACCTGCCAGCTTGCTGCGGTCATCAATTGGGTATTTGCTTAGCAATTCTTCTGGAAGAGGGAAGCTCTCCGCTTTTCCTCCGACTTGTAAATCCGCATCGCTGATCTCAGGGACGGGCGTGTCTTGCATGCCGTTCTTATCTAAGATGGCACCCATCGCCAACCAATATGAGTATGCCGTGAGCGCGACCATCTCTTTTGAGCCTACTGCTGGTGGTAAGCCATTCATTGAATAGGTAAAACAACCTTGGATACGTTCCGCGTAGCTGTTTACCTTGTCGTTTTTCTTACGGTAAGCAGGGTAAGCCATGTACGCTCCCCAAAGAGGTGCAGCATTTGCCTTCATGCCCGCTTGCATGTGGCAGTTTACACAGTTTTGCTCATTGCCTACGAACGTACCTCGCATCTGCTGAGAATCGACAAACAGCGAATAGCCCAGTTTGACTTTGTCACCAAATTCCCCAGCTGGGATATCAACCAAGCCTCGTGGCACCAGATATTTGTTATCTTGAGGTTTCTCAATTGCTGGCAGCTCGGTTTGGCGATCAGGCAACTCTGCTTCGGCATAAGTGATTCCAGAGGCAAGGGTTGCGGTAATTAAAAGTAATGTTTTCATGCGAGCCCTTTAGTATCGGAAAGATGCGAAGTAGTAAGACAGGTTTTTGATTTCATCGTCAGTTAACTTACCGGCGATATTGCCCATCATGTTCAAATCATCACCCTTTCGAGTGCCGTTTTTCCAAGCATTGAGCTGAGTTTGAATGTAGTCGGCGTGCTGGCTCGCTAGGCGTGGGAATTTGTCTACGCCCATACCACTTGGGCCGTGGCAGGTTGCACACGCAGGAATGTTTCGATCCCAATCTCCTTGGAATACAAGCTTACGGTAGGGGTTATCAATATCCGCTTGTGAGCCGCGCTGTTCTAAATCGCTAAATTCGTATGAAGGTAGTGAAGCAAAGTACTCTGCTACTTCACGACGAATAGCAGGATCTGACACACCATCCGCCATGCCCTTCATGATCGCGCTTTGACGCTCACCACTAGAGAATAGAACCAGTTGATGTTCAAGGTAGTCAGCATTGAGCCCTGCTAGCATAGGGGCAATGTTGGGCATGCCTTTACCGTCAGCTTGGTGGCAGCCACTACAGGTTTCTGCAGCTTCTGGCATTGGATTAGGCGCTGCTTGTGCCAAACCGGATAAAGAAAGGTTTCCCAGAGCTGCGATACAAAGCGTTAATGTTTGAGGTTTAATTTTCAGCTTAGTCATGAGGCGTCGCTATTGGTTGTAGTGCACGCATTTTCGACATAATTGATTGTTCGCGCTATTGTGGATTTCCACATTAATTCACTTTGAATTTGAGGTGAGTCTCACATTAATAACCTCAACCACCATAATGGTATTGATGTGAATTCCGTTAGGCCAATCCAATCGCTGTTTACGAAATGCAAGGGAACTGCCATGTTCGCCTCGGTGTAACTGCTTGTTAAGGCTCTTTTATGGCACCGATTGTATAAGCATAGCTGCTTTATGGATGCTGGCTAAAAAAGTTGTGGTGAAATGAAGATTACCTAATGGCTTTGGGTTGATTACTCTATCTAGACCGGATGCTTTATCTAGTTCCGATGCTGTATGTAGATTGGGCGTTTTATCCAAATAGGGTGCTTTTCCAGATCAAGGGGATGAAAAAGCAGAGCAACCTCGAATGACGAAGTTGCCCTGTTGTGTTCTCATCTGCAAATCAGATAAAGAAGTGTTTTGATTAAGTGCTTAAGTTAGAGCTTACAGAGTTTAAGCTAGACCTTGTAGATCTTAGCCGGAAGCGCTTGTCTTGCTGCTGCACCCACAACCCAATCTAACATGACGCCTTTGCCTTCTCTCGTCGGGTCAATCAAGCCTATATCATTGATGTTAACTCCATCGTTCGACTTCATCTTCACTGGTTGTTGTGTGTCACCAATCCAGTGTGAACGTTCACCGAGCTCTTTGTGTCCAAAGCCGTGTTCAAAGCCTAATGTTCCCTGTTTTATACCATCAATCACCATCGCCAACGCATGTGTGGTTGAACTCGGTGTTTCTATGGCAAATACATCGCCTGTTTTGATGCCAGCAGAAGAGGCGTCTTGCGGGTGAATGTAAACCGGGTTCACGCCTTTAATAGATTCCAATCGTGGTGACAAGTTAGACACCGCACTGTGAATGTTGGACTTAAAGTTGGTTAGGGTGAATGGCCACTCTGTTACTGGGAACTGCTCTACCAAAGGCGTACCGTCTGCTAACTTTTGTGGATACCATGTAGGACAACCCATGTATTGCTCGCCACTGATGGTATTACGAGACGTACCGAGTTTTTCATTCCAAATAGCCAATGGTTTGGTCCATTTGTACTTCATGGTTTCATTGGTGTAGGCATTGGTTGCGTCTTCAAAACGACCGCCACGCGCAAAGATATACGCCACTTTGAGCATCTCTTCTGGTTTAAGCGTTTTGTTCATTACAGGTATAAGGCGCTCTAGACCAGACCAAACGATATCTTCAGCGTCTACATTCGGTACGCCGCCTTTTACGAATGCCAAGTTAGCTGCAGAGCGTAGATAGAAATCTTCAGCGCTATGAATACCGTGCCAGTTACCTTGATTGTCTTTGATTACGTTGTCGCCAAAGCCACCTAAGCCCAGTGTTTTTGCCACATCAATAAAGAAGTTCTCTAGGTTGATGGCACGTCCGTCTTGAGTGCGGGAAGTTTTAGGCTCAACAATCGGCCAACGAGCAGTGATCGCTTTAGTTGCAACGCCATGCCAAGGTGTTGCCATGCCCCAACTCTCGTAGGTTACTGTGTCTGGCACAAGGTAATCTGATAATGCTGTTGTCTCATTGATGAAGGCATCGATAGAGACGATCAAGCCAAGCTGCTTTGGATCCTTAAGCTTCTCGCCTAATAGGTTGTCTAAACCCGGAACGCCATAAAGTGGATTTGCCATGTGGTTGATCCACGCTTTTGCACGGTAAGGGTAGCCATCAATCGCAGCTGATAAATGCTCGGTTAAAAGCGGCGCAGAGATTGGGTACCACGGAGCACGCGTTGGGTAGGGTGATTCACCTGCTGCAACGCGACGCTTGTATTCGCTGGTCTTGTGATACGGGAATTTGCTGCGAGATAAGAACACGCCTTGAGGCTTAGTCTTGCCTTTGAATTTGGTAAAGTCGTAACGTGGACCAGCAACAGAAGTTGGGTAGCCGCCTGCTTTCGCCATCGCACCGCCTTTCGCGTTGATGTTACCGATCAGCGCGTTCAGCATCAGAATAGAGAACGAGTTGTAGAAGCCGTTGGTGTGCATGTTGCCACCGTGGGTATCGACGACTGCTTTCGTTCCGTAGCTGGTAAAGCGTTTCGCCAGCGCAATAATTTGATCTTGTGGAATTTCACACTGCTCACTGTAGTAAGCAAGGTCATATTTGAAGGCTTCTTCCTTCAATCTTTGTAGAGAAGACTTAACACGAACGGTTTGACCATCGATTTCTACATATTGATCAACGAACAGAGCCGCTTCATTCACCTGAATATGCGATGATATGAGTGACGTTGTCACATCTAGTGCGATAAATCCGTCATCGTCAGACATCGGTTCGCCTGTTTCTAGCAATCCAATATCCGATGCACGGAGCATACGTCCATTTTGTGGGTGTGTTTCGTCACTGATCACAAGGTGTGAAGCATTACACCAATGCGTGGTGCCTGCTTTTTGCATCGCTTGTGCGCTTGGGCGAGACAAGAAATCGTGATTGTAGCGCTGGTTTTCGATGATCCATTGGATCATACCCAGGACTAATGCTGAATCAGTGCCCGGTTTGATCGGTAGCCAGTTGTTACGATCGCCCGCCGCAAGGCTCGATGATCCTGCTGGAAGGCTTGGAGTCACAATGGTGTAGCTCAGTTTTCCATTAGTACGAGCTTCAGCCAGTTGTCTTGCTTGACGCTTGAACGGGTTACCCGCTTGAGCCGGAGACATACCGATGAAAAGAATGAACTCTGCGTTGTTGAAGTCTGGTTTTAAGTGCGAGAACTTGTCTAAATCATTCATGATCGCGCCAGAACCTGCACGGAATGCGTAACCACAGTAAGAGCCGTGATGACCAAAGTTGCGTGTTCCGTAGCTGTTAAACGCAAAACGCTTCAAGATGTCATCACGACCTTCATTACCGGCATTAGTTACTAATAGTTGGTTGGCTTTTGGTCCGTATTCAGGGTTGTTTGGATCGAGTGGTGTTTCGATATCACGAATCGAACGTAGGCCTTCTACTTCGCCTTCCCCAAACAAGTCACCACCTTCGGTGATCTCAGATATAAGCTGTTCGTAGCTGATTGGTTCCCACTTGCCTTCACCACGTTTGCCAACACGTTTTAGCGGTTGAGTGATTCGGTATGGGCTGTTTTGAATTTCTAACATGCCGTTACCGCGGGCGCAGGCTGTCGAGCGGTTATTAATACCTGATTCACCAGACAAGCCAATGTAGGCGTCTTTTACGGGCGTTTTGAACGGGATCTGCTGGTCACTTGATAGCGGGTGATACGGGTTGCCCGAGATACGCAAGATCTCGTCATTGCGATTATCGATACGTACACGCAAGCCACACAGTGTCCAGCAACCAAAACACATTGAGGGTGCAACGCGTTGGTTTGGATTAGGTGTGATTTTACCTTGTTCATCGACACTGTATTCCGTCTCTAGCGAATTACCGTGGTGGATGTGGTTGGTTTTTTTACCAGCGGTACCATCGATAGCACCGTGAACCATGTGTTTTGTGGTTGTCGCATAACCTGCAGCAAAAGCTCCAACACCACCGGCAGCAAGGCCTGTTTTCAAAAATTGACGACGTTTGTTATCCATGATGATTCCTCAGACTACAAGCTATGTGAGCGGTTAAGTGGTGAAGGTGTATTTTGGTTAGGCTTTGATGTTGCCTTTGGCGCAGAGCCAGTTGCTCTTGTAGACCCAACAGTTCGAGTAGACACGATTTCAGAGGCGAACAACGCAAGTGCTAACCAAAGGCCACACATACCAACAATGCCAAGTAAACCAGCGCTACCCATTGGCAGTTCATAGGGGAATGGACCTACATCAAAACGTGGAATGGTTTGAACCTCCATCATGGTCACCCAACGCACCGCCCATGCTGAAACGATGGTAGCAAGCGCAACACAGATAATTCCTAGTTTGCTTTGCGATAGACGCTGCAGCGGGAGAACCAAGATCATGCAAAGTAAAATACTAGTAGTCATGATGCCTAAATTAATGCCCCACGCGTCGTTCTCATACAAATTGAAGTGACCATGGTTAGATGCCCAAATCGACGTAAGAATAATGGCAAGGCCGCCCGTTAACGTAATCGTTCTTTGCACTAGAGCGAGATCTGTGGGTTTTAAACTTGGCTTGCTTGAAGGCAGTAGAGCCCAAATCAATAACGTTAAGCCTGTTGCAGCAAAGAAGGCTGTTGTGAACCAAAGCAGCGGGGAAGCCGGTTGATGCCAAAGCGGTCGGCTCGCCAAAATTGCAATCTCGGCACCGGTGTAAAGCGCGATACTTAAGCCAGAAATAGCGGTAGCAGCAGCGAGTGCAATCATCAGTTTTGTTGAAACCTGCCATTGCCCCAGTGTGAGCCAAGACAAACGCTTTAGAAGCGGGTTTTCACTCTCTTTAAGCTGTGCGATGTCGTCACGCAGGTAAACCCAAGCTGTCGCAACAGCCAGACCAGAGAACAAAGGTAGGAATAGAGAGCCTAACGACATCCATGACCAAGGCGTAATGTGAGCATAGAAGTGCCAAGCACGTCCCGGTTGGTGCAAATCACCGGTTAATGCTAATGGCCCAACAATCGCACCGATGGCCATCACAAGCACAAGCGCTGAACGGAATTGATGGCTGGTTGAGTTTTTGAATATCAGTGCAATTAAAAACAGAATAGCCGCCGCATAAGCCGAACCGATGTAGAAGAAATATTGAACCGCCCACGGTAGCCAAGCGATCTCTTGAGCGGGAACTAACACCTCAGTGATATTCATGCTGTCTCTCCTTGTTTGCCTTGTGTCGCGATTGCCAATTCTTGTTTGCTAGAGGATGAGTTATCGATGGCGGCTGGATCATAAATCGCAGGTTGGCCTTCAATGTGGCTAACGAATCGCTCGTTCATGCCGATATAGAAAACATGGGGGTTGGTATTCTGCTCTGGCTTGAGCACCTTGATGTCGTCTTGGTTTTCATTAAGCAGACGGTTGATCTCGCTGTTTGGATCTTTAAGGTCACCGATGACACGCGCGCCACCGACACAAGTTTCTACACAAGCGGGCAGTAAGCCGTCTTCAAGGCGGTGTGCACAGAAGGTACATTTATCAGCGGTAAGGGTGTCGTTATTGATGAAGCGAGCATCGTAAGGGCAAGCTTGAACACAGTAGGCACAGGCTACGCAGCGCTCGTTATCCACCATCACAATGCCGTCTTCACGCTGGAAGGTCGCTTGAACAGGACAAACCTTGATGCAGGGTGCGTTGTCACAGTGATTACATAGGCGAGGTAACATGAATGATTTCACGTCTTGTTGAGCTGTCGAACCATCATCAAGGGAGACTTCATACTGTTTTACGGTGGTTCTGAACTGGCCAATCGGCGCTTGGTTTTCCACGCTGCAGCCAACAGTGCATGCCTGACAGCCAACGCATTTACGTAAATCAATCGCCATCGCGTAGCGCTTGCCTACTTCGCCTTTGCGGTCAGGCTGGTTGTTATTGCGAACGGCTGTGCTCGCGACTGCGGTGTTGATTCCGGTAATGGGAATGAGCGCAGCGCTGGCGGAAACTTTACCGAATTGGCTGAGAAACCGTCTTTTCAATGAGTCCATAGAGGTACCTATAAATGGGTATTCGATCTGTTAGGCTCATTGTCAGTTTTTGACCGCACATGGGGTATTGTGGATTTCCACATACCCAGATCAAAGTTGATCTAGAACAAATGTGGTTTTCGCTATCTAGCTGTTATGCTTTGTTTTAGAGGCTTATCTCAAGCGCTCTAAAGGGTGAGTTAAGCGTTGAACATGTCGTCAGCTTCAAGAAAAAGTGAAATGACGAGAGAATAAATTGAATAAACAATCTGCTTGGAGAAAGAGATTTCAGTGACCGTTCGAAACCTAATGACAGTCGTTAGCCTTTGTTGGCTGAGCCTAACCGCAGGAGTGTGTTTAGCAGCTCAATCTGAACAAGCGATAGCAGCCCCAAGCTCAAGCCCAAACCAAAACACAGATGAACCCGATCAGGTTATCGAGGTTGGTGTGTTGGCGACCCGAGGCAAACTTGCGGCGCAGCAGCGTTGGCAGCCGACAATGGATTGGCTGTCTGAGCGCATTCCCGGAAAACACTTTGTTCTTAAGCCTTTCAACTTGGAAGAGATGGCCGAAGCGGTAAAAGATGTGACTGTTGATTTTGTTATCACCAACCCCGGTCAGGCGGTTCGATTAGGACGCCAGTATGCGCTTTCTTGGATGGCAACCATGACCAGTCATAACTTTGAAGCTCAAGGCACCAGTAATACACGCAGCATTGGTTCCGCCTTGGTGGTGAGAAGAATGTCGCCTTATATCTCTCTCGAACAACTCAGCGGTAAGCCGATTGCGGCAGTCTCTGAAAATGCTTTTGGTGGTTACCTCACTATGCGTTACCAAGTGATGCAACAGGGGCTCAACCCCAATCACTTTTTCTCTAATACCCAGTTCTTAGGTTTCCCTATTGATGCTAGCTTGTATCAACTGCGTGAAGGGCACATTGAAGCTGCGGTGGTGCCTGCGTGTTTGGTCGAGAGCATGATCAGCGAAGGTTTGCTGGTGGCGGGTCAATATCGTGTTATCGAGAATCAAGCACCAGAAGAGTTCCGATGTCAGGTGTCTACACCGTTGTACCCTAACTGGTCGTTTGCCAGAACAGAGCGAGCGTCTTCGGCACTGGCGAAACAAATGAGTCAGGTGTTATTTGCTATGCCAAAAAGCAGTGCGCCAGCCATTGCAGCGAATGCATCGGGCTGGACGTCACCGACAAGCCTGCTGTCGATCGATAAGCTATATCAACAACTCGACGTGCATCCACTGCAACAACCTTGGTGGAAAGAAGCGTTAATCTGGCTCAAGTACAATCAACAGTGGGCATGGGCGTTCTTTATTCTTGTCGTGTCTCTAAATGCTTACCACTTCTGGTTGGAATACAAATTCAGTCGCAGCAAAAAGCAACTAGAAGCGACGCTGTATAAGCTGAAAAGTAAGAGTGAACAACTAGAGCACTCACAACGTATCGCGGTAGTTGGTGAACTGGGAAGTAGCTTGGCACACGAGATTAATCAGCCTCTGGCAGCAATTCGGAATTATAGCGAAGGTGGTTTACTGCGGATTTCGAAGAACAAACCGCTGACTGACATAGAGCCTGTATTTGAGAAGATACAGTCTCAAGTGGACCGTGCTGATGCGATCATCCAGCGCCTAAGAAACATGATCAAAAAACGCTCATCAGATAAATCTCAAATTGATATAGAAGTGCTTCTTACAGATACCATCGAGCTACTGCAGTTTAGATTAGAGAAACACAAGATAACCATTGAACGTTATGTTGTGGGTAAACCTATCACGCTATATGTTGACCCTGTCGGATTGCAGCAGGTAGTTGTAAATTTGATCAACAATGCGACTGATGCGTGTAATGCTCAGATGCATCGCGAACAAAGCGCTACGTCTGATATTGGTAACAAAAATAACGAACCATCGACAATTAAAGTGATTACCGAGTATCAACCGGATAAAATGATGCTGTCGGTTATCGATAACGGCACGGGCTTAGATTTTACCGAGCAACAAGTCACTCAAGCCTTTGTGAGCAGCAAAGAAAACGGCTTGGGATTAGGGCTTGCGATTTGCCAAGATGTGATTGAAGACCACAGTGGCAAAATGAGCATTGCTTCACTGACTCCTCATGGTTGTCATGTCGCGGTGACACTACCTTCCTCTATTTCAAATGATTCATAAGGAATCTTGTTATGTCTGAACTTCATCAAACGTTGCCGGTCTATGTGGTTGATGACGATGAGTCGATGCGTGACTCATTGGTGTTCTTATTGGAAGAGCATGATTTTACGGTGTCAGCCTATGAAGATGGCCCGAGCTTTCTGGACTCAGTGGATTTGAGTGCGCCAGGTTGCGTGGTGTTAGACAGCCGAATGCCTGAAATGAGAGGGCAACAAGTTCATGAGTTGATGGTGAAGGCGCAGAGCCCACTGTCGGTGATTTACCTGACGGGTCACGGTGATGTGCCAATGGCGGTTGAAGCCTTACAAGCCGGCGCGGTGAACTTCTTTCAAAAGCCAGTTAAAGGCGGTGAGTTAGCTGAGGCGATCAAACAAGGTTTGGACGCTTCTGAAAAGCATTTACACATGAATGTTTACCGCCAAGCGTATGCATCGTTGACTGACCGAGAAATCGATATTCTTAAGCAGATCATCGACGGAAAACGTAACCAAAAAATCGCTGATGAGTTATGTATCGCGATGAGAACGGTGGAAGTGCATCGAGCGAGTTTAATGAAGAAATTTTCTGCTAAAACGGTTGCTGAACTGGCTTACATATACGGCCAACTGAACTAACTAAAGCGACATGGGATTGCTGATAGGTATTCATCAATTTCGTTGTCGTTTTTTAAGATTATTTTGCTTAAAGGTGGTCTTCATTATCGAACTCTATTGAAGCAAGATCACACCATTTATGGAGTGCATAAGGATAGGTCTTAGTAGACTTTTTATCGCTATGTATTCCTGAGATACTGAACTAAGTTCATTTTAGGGCGGAACGTTTTAATAACGGCGCTTTTCCCTGTAACTAGAAACATACCATTCACTATGGGTTGATCACTTTCCCGGTATCGGGGCTAGTATCAGCCGAGTTAGGTTAAAATATTTTATGAGTACAATGGGAATCGCAATTGGTGCGACGGCTCTTTCGTTAATACTTGTCGCCGTGTGGCTGATCTCTTTATCGCTAAGAAAGCAGCGCTTGGAACAAGAACGTAAGGCTCGTGCTGTCGCTTATCGAAAAGCGATTGAAAAAGCGCGTATACAAGAGCAAAAAGAGCGTCACTTCAAAGCCGAAACCGGGCATGTTCCGTCGATTCTGTATTTGGCGAAGGAGGCGGAACGTAACAATATTAAGGAAGCTCTGTATTGGTACGACAAAGCGGCGCAACTCGATAATATCAATGGCATGTACGGCATTGTGCGCCTAAGCATGAAGCGCAAAGAAGACCTGATTTTAAGAGAGAAAGCCAACTTTTGGCAGCTTGCGATATCCGCATTGGACAATGACGTGTCTGCGAAATTTGAGATGGGTAAAGCACTTGTCTTTGGTCGTGGAACTGATAAAAATATCCCTAAAGGTTACACCTATATCGAAGAATCTGCGGCTGGTGGTAATACCGAAGCGATGCTGTTCATCGGTGACTGGTGTTTAGATAAAGAAAACCCAGACTACTCTGCCGAAAGCTCTGTCGAGTGGTACCAAAAGGCCGCGGAAAAGAATAGCTTAGACGGCAAGATCAAACTTGGTATGAGTTATTTGAACGGTATTGGTGTTGAGCCTAACCATGGCGAGGCTGTTTACTGGTTTGAGACGGCCGCAGAAAAGAACAGTGCAGAAGCGATGTTTAGAGCAGGCGAAGCTTGGATTGACCATGGTGAACACGGCAACGCCATCGCTTATATCTGGTTATTCCTATCAGCTCATTTTGGCTACGCAGAAGCGAAGCATTTGAGGGATAAAGTCGGCGGGGAACTTGGTGTCGATGCCGTCGTGGGCTTACAGGCTCTGACTAAGCCAATAATGACTAAGCTGACCCAAGAAGCGATCACTAAGCACTCAATCATTAAGGCGCTCAACAAGCTCTACAAACGCAATGTGCCTGTTCCTAAGAAGGTTAAAGAAGCCTCCGATGAAGAAGGTGAGGAGTTAAATGTCGATGGTCGTCATTTAGAGACCAAAGCGTCGAGTGAGCAAGCTTCTAACGTCGATTACAGCCAGCAGGCGACGCCAAACCATGATAGCGGAGCTGCGAATCAAGGGTCACCCAGCGATCAAGCAACGCATAACAAAGAAGCAAGCCCTAACTCTCTAGATTTCAGTCAGGCAGCAGTGGATCCAAGCTGGAAAAGCAACCACTAAAACGTGTTGGTTAGCTTTGATGAGTTGGACAAGAATGACTGAAGCTATGAAGCTTCTAACCGTAATCTAGAAAACCAAGACAACAAAAAAGGGAAGCGAATGCTTCCCTTTTTATTTGTGTGCTATTTGCTTTTAGAGCTTAGAGTTAAAGCCTAATATCCAAGAGCTGTTAAGCTTTGTTTTGCTCAGCTTTACATACAGCCGCAGTGAACACTACGTCAGTTGAGCTGTTAAGCGCTGTTTCAGCCGAATCTTGAATCACACCAATGATGAAACCAACCGCTACAACCTGCATCGCTACATCGTTTGAGATACCGAATAGGCCACAAGCTAGAGGAATCAGTAGCAGTGAACCACCGGCAACGCCTGATGCGCCACATGCTGATACTGCAGCAACAAGGCTTAGTAGAATCGCAGTGAAGATATCAATTTCAATACCCATAGTGTGTACAGCTGCAAGCGTTAACACAGTGATGGTGATTGCAGCACCTGCCATGTTGATGGTTGCGCCTAGAGGGATTGATACAGAGTAAGTATCTTCATCTAGCTCTAGCTTCTTACAAAGGTTCATGTTCACTGGGATGTTTGCAGCGCTTGAACGAGTGAAGAATGCCGTTACACCAGATTCACGAATACATTGTAGTACAAGTGGGTATGGGTTCTCTTTTGTCTTTACAAAGACAAGCAGTGGGTTAACGACAAGAGCAATGATCAGCATTGAGCTTAGTAGAACCGCTAGCAGTTGACCGTAGCTTGCTAGTGCATCGAAGCCCGTTGTTGCGAATGTAGTCGAAACAAGGCCGAAGATACCGAATGGCGCAAGACGAATAATGAAGCGAACAATGTGTGAAACACTGTGGCTTAGGTCTTCGAAAACCGCTTTTGTTGTTGCTGATGCGTGGTGCAGAGCAAGACCAAGACCGATTGCCCAAGCAAGAATACCGATGTAGTTAGCGTTCATTAGTGCGCTAACTGGGTTATCTACAAGCTTGAATAGAAGCGTATGAAGAACTTCTGCAATACCTTGAGGAGGGTTAGCACCTTCAGCGCCAGCAACCAGTGTCAAAGTGGTTGGGAACATGAAGCTCAGTACTACCGCAGTCAATGCAGCAGAGAACGTACCAATCAGGTAAAGCACAATGATTGGACGCATATGAGTATGCTGACCTTTCTTTTGGTTTGCGATAGAAGCTGCAACAAGAATGAATACTAAAATTGGGGCAACAGCTTTCAGAGCACCAACAAACAGACTACCTAATAGGCCTGCATCTTGAGCTGCTGAAGGAGAAACCATGGCGAGAACGACACCGAAAACAATACCAGCAAGGATCTGTAGAACGAGATTTCCACGAGCGATGCGGGCGAGCATGTTGTGATTTTGCATAAAATACCTGCAATTGTTAATTTATTATAGTGATGTATTTTTTTATAAAGTTGTACCAAATCCAACTATACACTAGTGGAATGGGCGGTCATATTAGCGGGATCTAAGAGGGTGTCTAGGAATAGTTTACTTTTAGGGTGATTGTTTGCGCTACGTGGTGTTTTTAGAGCTAAATGTTAAATTTTTGTACTCTTGTTGAGATATAAATCTGCATGATAATACTCATTCGGGTCAATGTTCTGGTCCTGGTGCCGTCAGAGTCGATTAGCAAGATCATTGTGTGCAGAAATGATCCCATTGGGTTCCTGTTGATATAAAGAAGACCTGTTGATACAAAGAAGCCCCAGCCCAATGCGTTAAAGAGCTCATGAATTAATGAGCTAATACGCGATAGGGACATAGGGCTTATTTACGTGTTGTAAACCTAATCCAATAATCGGCTATTTAGACGATTTCTTGATATTAAGGCTCTCTGACTGCACGGTTTTGTACATTTTAGAAAGCTGTTTACTGTTCGCTCTCTGTTCTGCCAATGAGGCTCCATTTCTTGCTTGCTCTCTGAGTAGCTTCTCATAGTTAGAGAATCGCCTTTCAGAAAGCTCACCGCTTTCAATGGCTTTGCGTATTGTGCATCCTGGTTCTGACTCATGACTGCAATCAGAAAAGCGACAATGTATCGCTAACTCTTCCACATCAGAAAAAGTTTCACTTACTCCTTCAGCACAATCGGCGAGTTGTAACTCTCGCATACCAGGAGTATCGAGCAATAAACCGCCCGATGTTAGCAAGTGGAGCGATCGTGACGTGGTTGTATGACGGCCTTTGCTGTCGTCTTCACGAATGCCACCCGTGGCTTGGTGAGTCTCCCCAAGCAGTGAGTTGACCAGCGTAGATTTCCCAACACCAGACGACCCCATCAAAGCCACCGTTTTGCCCGTTTTACACCAAGGTGATAATACTTGAGTAGAGTCTTGGTCTAGGCTATTAACGGCTTCGATCATCAGCATAGAATCTAAGCTTTGAACTTGTTGTACTTTGTCTTGGTAGTCGTCACACAAGTCTTTCTTGGTGAGTACGATAACGGTTTCAACTTGCGCTTCATTGGCGAGAGCGAGATAACGCTCGATGCGGCTTAGATTAAAGTCATTATTTAGCGAGACCACGATAAACACGGTGTCGATATTGGATGAAGTATATTGTTCAGCTACGCGACTGCCTGCAGCTTTACGGCTGAAGAGCGACTGACGCTCAAGTAAGCGGTCGAATTGCAGATCAGAGTTCAACATTACCCAATCACCAACCGTCATTGCCGGTTGGTTTTGATGAACGGGTAGAATGATTTCGCCTTGTTCTGACGCAAGCGTATATCCGCTGCGATGGTGCGCGGTAATGCGAGCAATGACGGAATGGTCATAGTCTTCGAGTGTCAGTTGTTGCTGGAATACAGGTTGCCATCCAAGTTGTTGAAGTGACATTGGATGAGAAAATGCGTTTTGTGAATTCATGTCTATTTACCCAGACGTGCGAGCTTTCTTTTCTTTTCTTTTCTTTTCTTTTCTTTTCTTATGAGAGCATTAACTTCTTGTGAGATCTCAGGTTATTAATGAGATCAATAAGCATTGATGAGATCAAAAAGAGTTGCTGAGATTAAAAAGCGTCGAGACGTCAAAAATGTTTTGAGCTTGGGTCGAATTCAAATAGATAGGACCCCGGATTTAGTCATGCGCTATTGGGCAT
The DNA here is from genome assembly GCF_057785975.1 of Vibrio sp. QJM3NY_21. Classification (NCBI taxonomy): domain Bacteria; kingdom Pseudomonadati; phylum Pseudomonadota; class Gammaproteobacteria; order Vibrionales; family Vibrionaceae; genus Vibrio; species Vibrio sp. QJM3NY_21. Next base: position 1,575,935 of record NZ_CM173514.1, on the reverse strand, counting down.
GCAGGTATTGATCACTTACGATCAATAGTAAACCGGGTAAAAGTGTGCGGTCGTCACGGGTGACGAGGTGTTGGTCGCTCGGTATTTAAGTTTGATTAACCAAACAAATTAACGCGCTACTTTTACTGCCAGTTTTAGTGTGTTCATTACAATCATCTTCTATTCTCCTTGGGTTATTTATGTGTTCAGGCTTTGAATAAAAAGCGAACTCAGTTTAACAAAAAGCCACGATGGCGAGAAGTCATCGTGGCTTAAATGATTTTATCAATTGTGAATACGATTAATGATGATCGTGATTCATCTTCTTCATGCCGCTCATTACTTTCTTAACTGGCGCATCGAAGGTCTGCGTTTCACCATTAGCGAAAGTCAGTGTCATCTCGATTTGCTCACCTTCTTTTAGGCTGCTTGCTAGGTCGAACAACATAATGTGTAGGCTACCTGGTTTAAGTACTGCTTCACCGTTCGCAGGGATGGTGATCTCTTGAACTTGGCGCATTTTCATAACATCGCCATCCATGATTACATCATGAAGTTCTACTTTACCTGCTGCAGGTGTTGTTGCAGAAACAATAGCGCGATCTTTATCGCTGTGGTTCATCAGAGTCGTGAACACCGCGCTGTTCACTGCTGAAGGCGGGGTTGCACGAGCATACGCGTCATGAACCATAATGTCGCTACTAGCCTGAGCAAAAGGGGTGAGCAATAAGCCTGCTAGAGCAAGTGCTTTTAACTTCATGTTGTTGTCCTTAATTTTTATGTTTTTGGTCTGGGACCTGACTTTTTTTGAACTTTATTGAGTAAGTTCTTTGTTTTTACGTTTTACTGCGTCAGCTTGTTGATAGCCTCAACAATTGGCGCTGGCGTCAACGTGTGCGGTACTTTGGTAATCAAGGTACCGTCGGGCTTTAAAAAATAAAAATATGAGCTGTGGTCTAGGGTGTATTCCAACTCTGAACCTTCAAGCTTGGTCTTTCTGAAAATAACGCCGTAGTTATGAGCCAGAGTAGTGGTGACATCCAATGGACCACTTAGTCCTTCCATCATCGGGTGGAAGTATTGCGCGTATTCATACGAGGCTTCAGCGGCATCACGTTCAGGATCGAGAGAAACAAACATTGGGCGAATCTTTGCTTTTGCTTCATCAGATACTTGGTTAAGTGCTCCGGCCAACATAGCTAAAGAAGTAGGGCATACATCTGGGCAACGTGTGAAACCGAAGTAAACGATACGAATTCTGTCATCGGTTTGGTCAAAGATTTCCGTTGGCTGGTTGTCTTTGCCGAAAAGAGTCGTTGCGGAGAACTCTTGTTTTGCAGCGTGTTGTTCTTGAACTTCGTTTTGCCCATCAAGATAGCTTTTGACACCAAAGCCAAGTACAAAAGCGACAACCAATGCTAACGACCAATTTCTACTCATCTTGCCATCCTTATTGCAGGGTTTACAGTATCGACACCATCAGTGAGCTCACCGACCCATGTCATTTTATCTAAAGTACATACAGGTAAAATCACATCACCTTCATAGGTATTATTGCCAATGCTCTTTAATTGAAAACGCGCTGATCCCATTTCCATTTCTAAACCTGTGAGCGATAAAATCAGTGTCTCAGATGCAGCACCTTCCCAAACTACCTTTATCTTTGTGGGTAGAAGAGGTTGTGCGGTTTCTCGGTCAAGCGACATTGAAATGGATTCCTGCTCACACGATATGGTTGAAAGCATGCAGTAGTCATCCAAGTTGACTTCGGCAGTTGAGTGCTCAATCATCGATTTAAATTTTTGAAATACTTGCGGCCCATAAAAACCTGCCACGAGAGCTATGCCAAGAGCCACCACCTTTAATGCTGGGTGCATGTCGTGTTCTCATCTAATTTTATAAGAGCGGCGATGTTATCATACCCCTCAATACGTGCTTGTATCAAAAAGCAATTTTGTGCGTATGGTAGAACTAAAAAAGCGAAGCTATTGGCTTCGCTTTTGTTTGTTTAATCGAGAGGTGAGCTTAGTATTTCTAAGCATTATCCGTTTTAAACGCTTTCCAGAAGTTGGTTGAATGATTAGTCAGCGTTGCGCTCTGCAAATTTCTCTAGTCCTAGAACCAATGCAATCGCAACAAACATCATCACAATCGCCATTACTAACTGAGAAGGCTGAGAGGTTACGGCTTCAAAATCAAACGGTGACAGGTTTTCTTGAATCAGAGGAACTTGCTCACCCTTTGAATTTGTACGCCAGCTGATGGTTTCTTTCCACGGCCAAATCTTAGGCAGCGTACCGATCATCAAACCAGTTAAGAACACTAATGTGAAATCGCGGAATGAGCGCAGTAACCAAGAAAGTACGTGCGAGAAAGTCAGTAGGCCAATCACACAGCCACTAAGGAATAGCGCAAGCACATCGATTTGGAACTCTTTAACCGCGCCAAGAACCGGCCCATACATACCAATCAATAGCAGAATGAAGCTACCCGAGATACCCGGCAAAATCATCGCACAGATCGCAATCGCACCCGCAATGAGAACATTGATGCTGGTTGGTTCCATTTGTAGCGGCTTAAGCACGGTAATGCTATAGGCGAAAGCAACGCCAAGCAGCAAAAACACGAATCGAATCATATCGCGCTTCTCTACTTGCTTAAGAATATGGAAAACCGACACCAAGATCAGGCCAAAGAAGAAAGACCACAGTGGAACGGGGTGGGTGACTAATAACCAAGAAATTAGTTTTGCAAATGTCGCAATGCTCGTGAATACGCCTGCGAACAGTGAAATCAGGAAGAAACCATTGATGTGGTTAAACGCGGCTTTGAAGCCTTCGCGTTTCCATAAGCCAAGTACGCTAGGGTTAATTCTTCGAATGCTTTCTAGCAGCGTATCGTAGATACCAGTGATGAATGCGATGGTTCCGCCCGACACGCCAGGAACAACGTCTGCTGCGCCCATTGCCATGCCTTTGAAAAAAGTACTTAAGTAGTTCATTGCTTCATAGAGTTGAGGGTGATTTTGTGCAGTATACAAACTTTAGTGTAAAAAAAGTATGAATATGCCATTGGGGAAGGGCTTTTATTACTCTCTTAATTGTAAGGCAATAAGTTGAACTGAACATTTGCCTAACATTTAAAATACAACCACTTAGTAATTTGTCATTAAGAGCAGAGATGAAACTGATCTCTTATCGATATTGCATCTTGGTTGCATTATGCAAATGCACTTTGCAATTCGCATGACAAATTCATGGTTTTTATGCGATGCAGGGCTTATAAAACGTCGAATAAAAGTTGGCACGCTAACTGCATTATGTACATTGACCCTTCTTAAGCCGAGGGTCACCTAGCCAACTGACGTTGTTAGTGAACCTATTGATTTGTTCACAAATATATAGAGCCAATCGCGATTATTGCGGTTGGCTATTTTTTTGCCTGTCGTTTGGTGATTGTCTTTTTTCTTTTCCAGTTCCTACATTTTTAAGCTCTAACCTCAGATGAAAAAAAAGCCAGCCACCATTGGTGACTAGCTTAAGCTTTTCTCGAATCAATCTCGAATCCGTTTTAGTAACCCATCAACTGCAGCAAGTTCTCTGCCGTGCTGATTGCTTCTTTGCGGTTAGCAATGTTGAGCTTTTGGTAAAGGTTACGGATGTGAGTTTTGATCGTGGTCCCCGCTACATCGAGCTCTTGAGCGATTTGCTCATTACTGAACCCAGAATAGATCAGACCAAGTACTTGCCATTCACGCTGGGTGAGTGGGCTAGTGCGCACAAGCTCAGGAATATTCGGGTGATTAACCAAGTTCTCAACAAAGTCTTCATCGAAGTGAACCGAGCGGCTGCGTTGGGTGGTTGAGATATCTTTCATGATCTGTTGAGCGCGATGGCGTTCTAAGTCACCTAAGCCTGGCTTGTTGCTCAATTTATCCAAGATATGCCCGATAGTCCCACCGTCGACCAAGAAGTTACCAACCATACCGGTTTGGTTGGTCATATGAAGCGCTTCTTCAAGTAGCACGCGTGCGCTGTCCTCATCGTTAATTTGTGTACGCAACACCGCTTCAACGATCAAGTTTCGGTTGGTGTCTGTAATCAGATGTGAACGCTGCGCTTCACTCTTAAGGAAAGTCAGCGCTTCTTCCGCATCTTCATACTGCTCAAGGATGATGTGAGAACGTACGATGTTTCTCCATTGAAGCTGACAGAAGTGGTTACTCGCCGATTCAGGTCGAACCGCCACGCTTAGCCAATCACGGATTGCCTCTTTATTGCCTTTTACTTGCCAGAAAAGAATCAAAGACAAAGAAGCATTTGCGGTCCAATCTACGTGGTAAGTTGATTGACGTAGCAGGTGTTGAATTTGGTCGATAAACTTCGACGCTTTATCAATCTCGCCGCGGCTCAATGAAATTCGAGCCAGCATAGAATAGCTGTGCAGGTGTTTACTCGGAGAGTGGTGACCAAGGATATCTAAGCCTTTGTAGCAACATTCTTCCGCTTCATCTAGTCGGTTCCAACACCAGAAGATCTGAGCGCGAACACGCAGCAAAAATTCATGTAGAGGAACGTATTGAAGCTGATGCTCTTCGATCAATTTGAATGCGCTGTCTTGTAGCTCAAATGCAGCTTGAACATAACCTTGAGCAATCAAGATTTCGCTTTGCTGAAGAATTGCCCATAGAGCCTGATGGTAAACCTGATACTGACGTGCCAGTTTTTCTGTTTGTTGCATCATCGGTAGCGCACGGCTGAGGTTGCCCATTACGTGGTTTACTTCGCCAACAACAGACGTTGCCACAATGCGGCTACGATAAACCGTAGTGTTTAACTGGCTCAACGAAAGCTCAGCCAACTCCAATGCTTTCTCAGGCTCATTGCTGTTGATGGCAACTTGGGCACGCAAGGCATTGTATTGGCCTTGTTGCTGAGTATCGAGTTCAATGTTTCGAGCTTGATATTGAGTCTCAGCCTCTTCCAACAAAGTACCCACTTGATCATAACGGTGCTGACTTTGTGCCAGCCAAGCGCGCAGCATTGATAGCTTCGGCTCACTGTATAGTTGATCCGTAGTCAGTTGCTTGATCGCCATCTCTAATGATGAAAGCTCACCTTGGTTGAACATCGGCCAACCGTGTTCAGTCAGGATTTGGATGATCAGCTCTGGATCTTCAGCACGTTGTGCATGTCGCAGTGCTTGATGAGGCGTTTTCTGTTTGATCCACGCTTTCGCGGCACTCCGGTGCAACTCGGCTTCTTGTTGCGGAATTCGAGCTTGGCGCTCATGGGCAAGAAACTCACCGAATAGATTGTGGAATCGGTACCAGTTTTTCTCGCCTTCAAGCGGGTAGATGAATAAGCCAAATCGGTTGAGTGATTCGATCATACCCAGTGCGTCTTCACGCTGTGTAAGCGCGCAGACTAATTCGTCATTGAAATGATCAAGTACTGAACACTGCATCAAGAACTGTCGGGTTTCTTTATCCAGTAGATCGAATACTTCTTCAACCAAGTAATCCCAAAGGTGGGCATGGTTAAAGTGAGAGAACGATTCTGCAGATTGCGCAAGGGTACGTTTTTGATGTTGAGCTTGAAGGGCAATAAGCTGTAATGCCGAAGGCCACCCCTCAACATAAGTACAGATACTACCAGCGGTCGTGTCATCTACGCCATCGGCGACACGTTGATTGAAGAAGCGCGTCGTCTCTTCAGTATCAAAAGCCAGCGAATCGTTTCCAATTTCAATCATCAGATCACGAACACGAAGGTTTGCAGTGCCAAGTGGTGGTGTCCCGCGGCTAGTCACAACAAGCGTCAGGTTGTCAGGCATGTGTTTAAGGAAGAAGCGCATAGCTTCGTGGATATCGTCATTGTTGACCAAGTGATAGTCATCCAACACAAGGAAACATTCGTGATGGAATTCAGACATCTCAGCAAACACTTCACTTAACAAAGAATGCAACGATGAAAATTGTCGCTTTTCTGCCAGCTTTTGGGCATTAGGGCAGGCATTTTGAGTCGCTTTATTGAGTGATTGCATTAGGTAGTTGATAAAGCGAAAGGCATCGTTGTCACTTTCATCAATGCTGTACCAACCCACATTGGGCTTATCTACCAGCCATTGAGCTGCCATTGTGGTTTTGCCGTACCCCGCTGGAGAGCGGAATAATACAAGCTTATAGCAATCTGCGTGTTGGAGCAGATCGAGAACCCTAGGTCGTAGGATTGCATTATGTAAGCGGCCGGGACGAGTCAGTTTCGAAGGGATCCACATGTCGAAGTTTTTCACCTATTCCGTGGCTTATGTTCTGGATTACCTCAATCTATCGTTGAGTGTAATCGAATGACATCAGCCTAATTACTTAAGTCTTCAATCATATTACGTGAAGCAAAACGGCACCGACTATGATCCTCCTCAGAAACCTTGCACTCCTGCATGTTTTTAGGCTTCTACGCCCTTTATTTGAGACTCCGCTCACATAGCGGGTTGGTTTGTGAATGTGACTTCCTTCATCCCAACACGTAAATCTATGCAAAAGATGAGAGGAAGAAATTATTTTCGTGATCTGAATATCAAATTTGATAATGACTTTAATCCGGTTAAATAAAAGTCACATCAATTGAAGGTAAGTTATCGAACGGGAGCTTGTGATCTTAGTCACTCCAAGTTTTTGTTCGAAGTCAGAACATGAGAGTCAGATCACTAACCCTATGTCGGTACGCCCCCTACGCCCTCCCATCTACTCCTAGTTTGTCGCGTTAGCGGGAGGATGTTTAGTTAATGGTGACCATGCACGATATGTGACAGATGAATTAGAACTATTAAAAGCGAGATTTCTGAAATGAAACCAACTCAGCAAAAAACTTTCGATAAAGTGTCGTTCCAAGAAAGCGTTAAGAAGCATTTATCTGCAACCTACGCAACAACGATTGAAAACGCAGATAGCCGCGCATGGTACCTAGCAATGGGGCGTGCGCTAGCAGAATTGACAACATTTGATCTGTTAGAAACTGAAAATGACGAAAAAATTAAGAACGCGAAGAGCGTTAACTACCTTTCACTAGAGTTTTTGATTGGTCGTTTAACAGGTAATAACCTGATCAGCATGGGTCTGTACGAACAGATCACTCATGCAATGGAAGAGCTAGGTCAAAACCTAACTGATCTTCTAGAAGAAGAACGCGACCCATCACTAGGCAATGGTGGTCTTGGTCGTCTAGCCGCTTGTTTCATGGATTCTTGTGCCGCTCAAGAATACCCAACAGTAGGCTACGGTCTTCACTACGAATACGGTCTATTCAAACAGTCTTTCCAAGACGGTCGTCAACAAGAAGCACCTGACGCATGGCGTGGTGTTGAAGGTTACCCATGGGAAGTAGCTCGTCCAGAACTAGCACAACACATTGGTTTTTACGGTCATGTAGAAGTTGAATATATCGACGGTAAAGAAGTTCGTACTTGGGTTCCGGGTATGGAAGTGAAAGCAATGCCTTGGGATCTACCTATCGTAGGTTACGAGTCAAACACAGTTTACCCATTGCGTCTTTGGGAATGTCAGGCAATCGCACCATTCTCACTAGCAAGCTTTAACAACGGCGACTACTTCGAAGCGCAACACTCGCTAATCGATGCAGGCAACATCACTAAAGTACTTTACCCGAACGACAACCACGAGAAAGGTAAGACACTGCGTCTAATGCAGCAGTACTTCCACTCAGCAGCGTCTGTTCGCGATATTCTACGTCGTCACGAAGCAGCAGGTTTCTCTCTAGAAGATCTGCCTAAGCAAGAAACGATTCAACTGAACGATACGCATCCAACGATCGCTATCCCTGAATTGATGCGCATCCTGATCGATGAGAAAGGTTTAACTTGGGACCAAGCTTGGGAAATCAGTGCTCATACGTTCGCATACACGAACCACACACTACTTCCAGAAGCATTAGAGACTTGGTCTGAATCTTTGATCAACCGTCTTCTTCCACGTCACATGGAAATCATTTTTGAAATCAACCACCGCTTCATGCAAGAAGTTCGCAAGATGTGGCCTGGTGACGGTGAGAAGCAAGCGAAGCTTTCTATCATCCAAGAAGGTTTCCACCGCATGGTTCGCATGGCAAACCTATGTGTGATTGGCTCTTACAAAGTAAACGGTGTAGCTGCGCTTCACTCTCAACTGGTTAAGAAAGACTTGTTCCCTGAGTTCAACGAAATCTTCCCAGGCAAACTGACTAACGTAACGAACGGCATTACGCCACGTCGTTGGTTGAAGTTCTGTAACCCAGGGCTATCTACGCTAATTACTGGCAAGATAGGCACTGAGTGGCCAGCAAAACTAGAGCAGCTTGAAGGCATAGCTAAGTTTGCAACAGACGCGAAATTCCAAAAAGAATTCATGGCTGTTAAGAAAGAAAACAAACAGCGCCTTGCTGATTGGGTTCAAGAGAACATGGGTATCGAGCTAGATACGAACGCTATCTTCGACGTGCAAATCAAGCGTCTTCACGAATACAAGCGTCAGCACCTAGACTTGCTACACATTCTATCTCTGTACCACCGTATTCTTAACGAACCTGGTTTCGAGTGTGAGCCACGCGTATGTTTCTTCGCAGCGAAAGCAGCACCGGGTTACCACCTAGCGAAAGAGATCATCTTCGCGGTTAACAAGATTGCAGAGAAGATCAACAACGACCCTCGCATTGGCAACAAGCTGAAAGTGGTATTCATCCCTGATTACCGTGTAAGCATGGCTGAAATCATTATTCCTGCGGCAGATGTTTCTCAGCAAATCTCACTGGCTGGTAAAGAAGCATCGGGTACGGGCAACATGAAGATGGCGCTAAACGGCGCGCTAACTATCGGTACGATGGATGGTGCAAACGTTGAGATTCGTGAAGAAGTTGGCGATGAAAACATCTACATCTTTGGCCTAGACGTTGATGGTGTAGTGGCATTGCAAGCTCAGGGTTACAACCCATACGATTACTACAACGCAGACCCACTGCTGAAAGCATCTCTAGACCTACTGACTGGCGATGAGTTCTCTCCAGGTCAACCAGGCCTTCTACGTGCAACGTTTGATAGCCTACTAGACGGTGGCGACCCGTACCTATGTCTTGCTGACTTCGCATCTTATGTGAAAGCACATGAAGACATGGGCAAGCAGTACAAAGACCAAGCAGGTTGGGCTAAGAAAGCGATTCTTAACACAGCATTGGTTGGTAAGTTCACATCAGACCGCTCTATTCGCGATTACGTGAACAACATTTGGAAACTTGAAGCGGTTAACCGTTAATACTTCCAAAGTAGCCAAGGCAGTTTCTGCCTTGGCTCAATTAGCTTGTGAGCAAACGAAAGGCTTAAAGGTTTGTCGTTTATAAACAAGATGCTTACAAACTGATTGTCACAAGCTAATTGATTAGTAACAAATTAAATAACAACCCTACAAAATTGAAAGCGTCAGAACGTTTTCGGAGAGAGCGATGAAAGAACAGACCGTATTAAAACAAGTCGCAGAAATGGCAAATATTGCCGACAGTTACGTTAGTGCGTGGGGCGATGAAGCACAAGTATCAGAAGAGACGATTACGTCTCTATTGGCTTCATTGGGCTACGATACAAGCAGCGATGATGCACTGCTTAAATCTGCAGAAAGAAAACACAAAAAAGATGTACTAGACCCAGTTCTTGTCTTGCGTGACGGTGAGCCAGTAGAAGTGGCGCTTAATCTAGGTGTAAGTGCTCGTGAAAGTGAGTTCAGCTGGCGCTTAGAAACCGAGCAAGGAGAGGTACTTGAAGGCTATCTTCAATCTCAAGTCGTTCGTGACGAGCGTGCCGAGGGTGGCCCTTTAGTGTTTGCATTGCCAAGTGATTTGGCATGGGGTTATCACAAGTTGATTGTGAGCCGTAAGCGCCGTAAGAAGCCTTACGAGATGACATTGATCATTACGCCAAAAGCGTGTTTCAAGCAGTCACCAATCGAGCAAGGCAAAAAGCTTTGGGGACCAAGTGTTCAACTGTACACACTAAGAACTCAGCACAACTGGGGTATTGGTGATTTTGGTGACCTTAAACAGCTTGTTGCTGATATCGCTTCTCGCGGTGGTGATTTTGTTGGCCTAAACCCAATTCACTCATTATTCCCAGCGAACCCAGAAGGCGCGAGCCCATACAGCCCGTCGTCACGTCGTTGGTTGAACATCTTATACATTGATGTGAGCTCAGTACCTGAATTCGCATTAAGTGCTGAAGCACAACAAACGGTAGGCAGCGCTGAATTCCAACAGCGTCTACAAAAAGCTCGTGAAGCGCACTGGGTAAATTACACCGAAGTGTCTGAGCTTAAGATGAGCATCTTGCCTCTGTTATTCGCAGAATTTAAGACTCGTCATCTAGACAAGAACAGCGATCGTGCACAAGCGTTCTTAGCGTTTGTAGAAGAAGGTGGTGAAAGCCTGATGCATCAAGCGGCGTTTGATGCTCTGCACGGTGAGTTACATGCCGAAGATTCAGGTATGTGGGGCTGGCCAGTATTCCCAGAGAAGTATCGTACATTCGAAAGCCCAGCGACACAGAAATACATTAAAGAGAACCTAGAGAATGTTCATCTTTACATGTACCTGCAGTGGTTAGCGGATTGCCAAATCAACGATGCACAGTCTCTTGCTGAAGAGAAAGGCATGGCCGTTGGTTTGTACCGTGACCTAGCTGTTGGTGTTGCTGATTCAGGCAGCGAAACTTGGGCCGATGAAGGCAACCTAGTGATGGATGCGAGCATCGGTGCTCCACCGGATGTGCTTGGTCCTCTAGGTCAAAACTGGGGTTTACCACCACTTAATCCTGAAGTGCTTCAAGAAACGAGCTACGACGCTTACATCAAGCTACTTCGTGCCAACATGAAGCACTGTGGTGCACTTCGTATTGATCATGTTTTAGGCCTACTGCGTTTGTGGTGGATTCCAAAAGGCGAAAACGCAACCAAGGGTGCGTACATCTACTACCCAGTACAAGACATGCTGTCAATTCTGGCGCTTGAATCTCACCGTTACCAATGTAGCGTTATTGGTGAAGATTTAGGTACTGTGCCGGATGAAATCGTCGATATTCTAGCGGATGCGGGTGTGCATTCTTACAAAGTATTCTTCTTCGAAACATCAGAAGATGACGGTGGCTTTATCTCACCGAAACATTATGCGCCACAATCGATGGCGGCACTTTGTACTCATGATATGCCAACGCTTCGCGGCTTCTGGCATTGTGATGACTTGAAAATGGGTCAAGAGATTGGTTTATACCCAGATGCAGAACAGCTAGAAACCTTGTTCGATGACCGTCTGGAATGCAAACAAGGTATCTTAGATTCGGTGGCGTGGCATGGCTTCTTACCTGAAGGTGTTGGTCGTGATGCAAGCCAAGTACCGATGGACTCTTATCTTGCTGAAGCACTTCAACTGCACGTTGCGGCTGGTGGTTCGACACTTCTTAGTGTTCAACTGGAAGATTGGTTAGAGATGGACAAGCCAGTAAACATTCCTGGTACTGTCGATGAATACCCTAACTGGCGTCGTAAACTATCAATGAACTTGGACGAAATATTTGCTCACGAAGGGGTAAATCGTATCGCTTCTAAGCTGACTGACGTTCGAGAAAAAGCAGCTAAGTAATGACGTTGAGTGGCTTGAAAATCGGTGGTTTTTTGCTTACGCCGTACGAAACTACAACCTCGGTCACTCAATAATGAATGCTCATCTGGTAGAATAAACCGTCGTTATATTGCCCGCACTAATAGCGGGCATTTTTGTATTATATTTTTTGGATGTTTGGTTAGGGAGAAGCGTTTTGGAACTAAGTTCGATTTCAAAGCAAAAACAAATATATACCCAACTATCACAGGCTTGTTTCACTGACCCATTTGCGTTTTTAGGGCCATACCTACCTTCTGAGCAAGGTGCATTACGTGTGTGGATTCCTGGGGCAAATAAAGTCGAGTTGATTGTTGGAAAGGAACCTCGTATTGAGTTAGCGCGAGAGGGTGAAAGTGGTTTCATTCTTAAGCAAGAGAGAGATTTACGTTTTACTCACTACAAGCTCGCGGTTGATTGGGCTGGAGTCGAGCAGATCATCGATGATCCATACCAGTACCACGATCTGTACGCGAGTTATGAAGATCTCCATACACCTAAAGATATGTATCATCACATGGGGGCTCAGTTTATTACGCTAGAGCGTGATGGACAGACGATTTCAGGTACGCGTTTCTTGGTGTATGCACCGCATGCAACAGCGGCAAGCTTAGTGGGTAACTTCAACGCTTGGGATGGTCGTCGTCATCCAATGCAACGCTTAGATTATGGCATGTGGGGCCTATTCATTCCTGAACTGGAAGAAGGCGCTCAATACAAGTTTGAATTAAAAGGACCTGATGGCGAAGGCTTACCACACAAAGCTGACCCATGGGGTTTTTACTCTGAGCAGTACCCTTCATTTTCTTCTGTGACTTACGATCACGCTCGTTACGAGTGGCAAGATACTCAGTGGCAGAATCGCCCAGTAACGCAAAAGCGTAAAGAAGCACTTTCGTTCTATGAACTGCACGCTGGTTCTTGGAAGCGTAACGCTGAAGGGGAATTCTTAAACTACCGTGAGCTTGCTGCTGAATTGATCCCATATTTAACGGACTTGGGTTACACGCATGTAGAGTTGATGCCGGTTTCAGAGCATCCGTTTTACGGTTCTTGGGGCTATCAGCCAATAGGCTTGTTCGCTCCAACGAGTCGTTTTGGCTCTCCTGATGACTTCAAATTCTTCGTCGATCAATGTCACCAAGCTGGTCTGGGTGTTGTTCTGGATTGGGTTCCAGCACACTTCCCTAGTGATGATCACGGCTTAGCCAACTTTGATGGAACACCTTTGTTCCATGATCCAGATCCACGTCGTGGTTGGCACCAAGATTGGAATTCGTACATTTACGATTTAGGCAAAGAGCATGTGCGCCGTTTCTTGGTTGCAAACGCACTGTACTGGTTTGAACAATTCCATATCGACGGCATTCGTGTTGATGCGGTTGCTTCGATGTTGTACCTCGATTATTCGCGTAGCCATGATCAATGGATTCCGAATGCAGACGGCGGCAACGAAAACTACGATGCTATCGCAACCCTTAAGTGGATGAACGAAGAAGTGTACAAGCACTTCCCGAATGCGATGACGATTGCTGAAGAATCAACGGCTTTCCCTGGTGTTTCAGCCCCAACCTTTATGGGCGGCTTAGGCTTCGGCTTTAAGTGGAACATGGGTTGGATGCACGATAGTTTGTCTTACATCCAAGAAGATCCAATCAATCGTAAATATCACCACGATACAATTACCTTCCCATTGGTTTATGCACACAGTGAGAACTATGTATTGTCTCTATCTCACGATGAGGTGGTTTATGGTAAAGGATCTATCCACGAAAAAATGCCTGGTGATGAGTGGCAGCAAACGGCAAATCTACGTGCTTACATGGGTTACATGTACGCGCAGCCGGGTAAGAAGCTGAACTTCATGGGTGCTGAATTTGGTCAGACGGCGGAATGGAACCACGATGATCAACTGCAATGGTTTTTGCTAGATTATGAACGTCATCAAGGTGTTCAGCGCTTAACGAAAGATTTGAACAATCTGTACCGTTCTGAAGCTGCAATGCATGATCTTGATTTCGACCCGAAAGGTTTTGAATGGCGTCTACAGGATTCAGCTGAAGCGAGTATCTTAGCTCATGAGCGTATCAGTGAATCAGGCGAGCGTGTATTGGTGGTTTCTAACTTTACACCCGTTCCTCATGAGCACTTCCGCTTAGGTGTTCCAGCACAAGGTCAGTACTCTTTGTTATTGAATACAGACTCTGCGGATTATGCAGGCAGTGGCTTTGAAGTGAAGCCGGTTGCTGAGGTTGAATCAGTAGAAAGCGAAGGCTTAGACACATCGATTGAGCTGCGTTTACCACCGTTATCGACCGTTTTTTACAAGCTAAATTAGGTCTATAAGTTGAAGTAAGCGATAACTAAAAAGAAAATGGGAGCCGAAAGGCTCCCATTTTTGTATTTCTAATGCTTGGTTTATTGCTGCTTGAAGTTTGTGAGATAGAACATTGAACGTCCTACGACAGTCTCAAGGATTCGAACGGTATCAAGCCCAAAGCTATTAAACATTATCTCGCGGAATTGACCATCTGAACTGATATTAAACTGTTCAGGGCTCTTGACCTGGGAGGCATGGAAAAACATCAATTTGATCACGAATCGAAATTGATCATTATCTAGAGCGTTTTGCCAAGATTGAATGAATACTTCTTCCGACGAGAACTCTAGATTCTCTATAACAATTGATAGCATGTGTTGGTGTAGCGCTGATCGGATAGCGCGGGTCGATGGATAATAGCCCTGAAGCGTCGTCAAACTAATGCCAATTTCTTGAGCAATCCTTGCATAAGTTAGTGCTTCATGTCCTTCAGCCAGAAAAAGGTTTAGTACGATCTCATCGTAGTGTTTTTGATTTTCTAGTTTCTGTACTTGAGTAATTCGAGCCATTACAAATCTCTATTGAGTGTGACATTCTGTATATAAATTACGGATTGAGGATATTAGCAAACTATCTGGGAATAGACCTTAAAAAACAAAAAATCACACATAAAAAAATATAATTTATCCATATTTAATACGTAAATAGTTGTTTATGAATAATAAAGGCCGCTTGAGTAAGCGGCCTTTGTTTGTATTGGGTATGTTTGTGTAGAGTTTGCGAAGTTTAGAAAGGGTACCAGAACAGTTGATCTTCGAGTGCTCTCTTTGTGATTGCGAGTATCACGGCTAATGTAATAACTGTTAAACAGACAAAGTCGATACGTTTCAAAGGTGCATAGCTATACCAAGTACGCGCCTTGTGTCGGCCAAAGCCTCGAAGCGTCATTGCATTTGAAATCTCGTCTGCGCGGTCTAAGCTAGAGAAAATGAGCGGCCCTAGAACCTTAGCCACGTTTTTGATTCGAGTTATTAGGGGCGCTTTCTTCGAGAGTTCTACACCACGAGCTTGCTGAGCATGCATGATATTGATGAAGTCCTTCTTAACCTCTGGCAAGTAACGCAGCGTTAAGCTTACCGCATAGGCGATCTTGTACGGAACACCGATACGGTTGAGGCTTGCGGCAAACTCAGTCGGATGCGTAGTGAAGACGAATATTAACGCTATCGGAAACATGCTCATGTACTTAAGCGTGACGGTGACTAAGTAAAACAGAGTCTCCTGGCTCAACGAGTAGTTACCCGGTAATGTCAGTAATACAGTTTCGCTACCGATGAGCTCAGTGCCTTGCTGCGGAGCAAGCAGGAACATGAATAAAGCATTTAGACTTAAGACACTCGCCGTACCTAATAACAAAGGCTTATACACGCGTATAGGTACATTGGTGAGCTTTAATAGGTATAAACCAGTCATAATAAGCAGCGTAATCAATCTCAGGTCGAACGTAGTCAATACCACGGTTACCCAAGCTAAGAAGAGTGCAAATTTCGTGATGCCATTTAATGCGTGCAGGGGGGATTTGGTATCAATGTAGTTGATGCCGAATTTTACTTTTGATGCGTTCATAGAGAACTTCTCTCGTAGTCGATGAAGTACTGCATAAACGCATTGGTATCGTCGATTTTCATCATAGTCGCGAGTTCATAAATACTAGTGGTACAGAGGTTTGCACGTTCTAGAAGCGATGGCTGACTAAACACTTCTGTCATGGCGGCATTGGCAATAAGCTTGCTGTCTGCGATTACGATCGAACGTGTGGTGTACTCTAGAACGAGATGCATGTCGTGTGAGATGATCACCACAGTAATACCCAAATCACGGTTAAGCTTTTGGATAAACGCCAACATTGACGTGTAGTTTCGGTAATCTTGGCCTGCAGTTGGCTCATCTAAGATGAGGAGTTCAGGTTCCAACACTAAGATAGAAGCAATGGTTACACGCTTTTTCTGACCGTAGCTCAAAGCTTCGATAGGCCAGTGACGGAACTTACTCAGCCCACACAGCTCAAGAATGTTCTCAACTTTTTCTTTGACCTCATCTTCTGCAACGCCACGGTTACGAAGACCAAAAGCAATCTCGTCAAAAATCATATGATGCGAGATCATATGATTTGGGTTCTGCATTACTACACCGACCTTTTGGCTTCTTTCGAAGATAGAAAGCTCAGATAAGTCTTCACCATTTAGATAGGAAGAGCCTGAATCGGCATCGATCACACCCATGATGAGTTTGGTGATGGTAGATTTACCCGAACCGTTCTTGCCCAGAATCGAAACAAACTCGCCTTTGCCAATCTTGAAGCTCACATCTTCGAGTGCGTTCTTCTCGCCATCGTAAGAATAAGTCAGGCCATGTACTTCGAGTAAAGGCGTGTACTGCTTCTCTGCTAGCGGTGCAGGGCGTTCAGCAAACCAACCTTGTACTGAAGGGCGGAATCTTTTGTAATCCAACGCTTTGAGGTTTGAAAGCTTATCTTCGCTAGTCAGAGGTACTTTCGCTGCTTTAAGCGCAGACAGATAAAGAGGTTCACGAATACCATGCGTATCAAGTAACTTAGACGCTAAAATTTCATCGGGAGTCATATCCGCGACAATTTCACCGCGCTCCATTAAAATCACACGATCAATATCGCGATGCAGGACATCCTCAAGGCGATGCTCGATAATCACGATAGTCTTGTTGGTTTCGTTATGAAGTTGGTCGATGATCTCGATGGTCGCCTTACCTGTCTTAGGGTCAAGACTGGCTAAAGGCTCATCAAACAGCAAGATATCAACGTCATCAACTAAGATGCCGGCTAGCGATACTCGCTGCTTTTGACCACCTGAAAGATCGTGTGGCGATCGCTCAAGCATGTCCGCTAGGTCAACCATTTTTGCCGTCGACTTAACTAACGGGTACATGTCAATGTTCGACATCAACTGGTTTTCTAATGCGAATGCGATATCTTCGCCGATGCTTAAACCCACAAATTGGCTGTCAGTATCTTGCAATACTGTGCCTACCTGCTCGGTATAGTCGTGCATCGAAAATTCAGAGATATTCTTGCCGTTGATCTCTAAAGAGCCAGTTACCTCACCTTTAATTGCATGAGGTATTAGGCCATTGAGGCATTGACCTAGGGTAGATTTACCGCTTCCGCTTGGTCCAATAATGACGATTTTCTCTCCTTTCTCTATCCTTAGATTGATATTTTTTAGCGTCGGTTTATCCAGCGACTCATATCTAAAAGAGAAGTTCGAAAATTCTATAGTCATTGGCGCTTATGCCTCAGTCAGGTTGCGGCTTTGTTTGTTGCGTTTAGCGACTGATTTTAGGATCAGGAAGCCCACAACAGCGATCAGAACGGTGTTACCCGCTGCGATGATAGACAGTTGAGTGAAGACTTTAGTAAACGGTTCTGCGTATAGGATAGTGTCTAGGAACGCGGAACAGCCGTAGCCTACAACGTTACCTGCAAGGGCAAGTACCACGAATAATACAAAATCTTTCATTGGTAGTTCGCCTTGTTGAAGACGGTTCTTAGTCATCATAGGGAACAAGCCGATAACCATACCTACGATACCTGAGCCTAATACCCAAGTTAACCATACGCCCCAACCAGCAAATAAATCCGTTACCCAGTGACCAATAAAGCCAACCAAGAAGCCAACGATAGGGCCGAACAAAACAGAAAATAGTGCTAAGACTGCCATTGCTGGTTTCAATGTCGTGTTAGCAAACACAGGGACACCAAACATAGGTAAACCACCAATGCCGTACAGTGCCGCGCCAATGGCGATAACGACCACTGTTTTAGCTGAAAAGTTCATAGATAACCTCGAATACTGAAAGATAAAGCATGATAAAGAACGAATATTCGCCATTATTAATATGTGTCTCAAGGAGAACGTTTTTTGGGCAAATATAAAAAATAAGGCGCGCATTATACAGTAGAACCCTTCCATAAGGGAAGGTAAGTGTCTAGATGTCTAAAATTCCATCCGAACACTCAAATATCATGTAAAAAGCCCACTTTTACGGTTAATCAAGCAACAAAAAAGCCAGAACGGGTCTGGCTTTTTGATTCATCTTAACAATGTGTTAAGTGGGTTCATCGTATATCTACGACCATTTTGTGGTCTAGGTATAGTTAGTGGTCTAGATATAGATAGTTTTGCCAACTCTTCATGCGAATAAGGACCTTACGCATGATAGACACATGAGTGAAGCTGTCAGAATAAACGGCAACCTCGACTGCAGTACCCATAGGTAAATGGTAGTCAGACAGATCATCAGTGATGCTCAATTTAACAAACACACGACCACTGGTGCGCAATGCGTCAGTACCTAGAAGCGCGCCTCTAGCTTGGAATTGGCTCTCACCAATAGCTGGAATCACTTCATCAATACGTCCTTTAAATACTTTTCCTGGCAATGCTCTAAATAGGAACTCAGCTTTGTAACCTGGTTGTAGGCGCTGTAGCGAGTTTTGTCTAAATGCAGCGGTATAGAACTGTTCTTCTGTGTGAACAAATGTCATCACGGGAGCTAAAGGAAGTGGTACTGCCATTACACCTGGGCGTAATGCTAGTTGCGTAACGTATCCGTCTGTGGGAGCTCGAACCACGGTTTGTTCTAAATCAAACTGAGCTTTACGTAATTCAGCTAATAAGCTTAAAACCGCTGTATTCTCGCCACCTATTTCAGAGTCCAAGGCGATCTTTGTTTGTTCTAGGTTTGCATCCGCAACTTTCACGGCCGCTTCCGATGCTTTGTAAGCTTGTCTGCGAGTATCCAATTGCTGCTCGGTAAAAGCGCCGCTGTCGTAACCGCGCTTGTAACGAGAAAACTCACGTTTGGCTTTATCTCTTTCTGCGATGGCTTTGATTTTTGAAGCCTCTGCTTCAGCCACTTCAGATTCCATTCCAAGCGCACCTTGGCTTGCTTCTTTTACCTTGGCTTCTAACCTTGCGACTTCAGCTTCGAATGGAACTGGGTCGATTTTGAAAAGAATATCCCCTTGCTTCAGAGGTTTGTTTGCTTCTACAGGAACTTCGATAACTTTACCCCTAACGCCTGAAACGACTGGCGTTGTTGAGTAAACTTGGTTACCGATTTGCGTAAATGGATGGTTGTAGTTCATTAGTAGAATTAGGGTACCTACTATGATCACACCTCCAAGTACGGCAGTGGGTACTGTCCACTTATTTAGCGGGATATTGAACACCTTGAAAATGGTGATACAAAGCGCCGCATAGGTCATTATCAGCAGTAAATCCATTATTTAGCCTCCTGATCTTGAGCGTTATTTTGATCTTTAGCTTGATTCTCTTTCACTGAATCGGCTTGTTTGAGTTGAGCAATTTCTTCCTGAAGCGTGCTAACCTGATCGATTAAAATATCAACACGATGATGAATGTCGTGTTGTTCTTCTTCTAATTTAGCAAAGCCCCAGCCACGATCTTTGCGCCATAGTGTCGCCCAAATCCATAGGAACGGCCAAATTGTGTGCAAAGTGAATAGGCTAACCCAGCCTGAAACATGAATAGCATCTTGATGAGGATGATTGCGTTCTTTCGCTATTTCGTAAGGAATATCGTGAATAACGATGATGCCGTAAAAGATGACTAATGCTACGAAAATAAGTAAGCCGAGCGCAAAGTAGTCTAAAAACATAACAGATCCTTGTAATGTTAGATATTAGTTATAAATATACTACGCTATCATCCAAGTAATTGTTATAAAAATGATTTACCGAGTTGAAAATAATGTGTTGTCGCTTCTAATGCGAATAAAAGCATTGATAAATCTTATAAAATCTCATCGCGTTTGAAGAGGCTATTTCGGCTTTCTGGTTGGTATTTCAGCTGAAATGATGACAGCTACGATTCTAAATGACGTGCATAACCACAAGGGGCAAATACGGATGTATATAGGTGAATTGGCGGCCATTGGCGCTGCAATTGTGTGGGCGTGTGCGACATGGATCTATGGGCAATTTGGACATCGCTTCTCTGCGATGCAATTGAACATTGTTAAGGGTGTTGTAGCCTCTGGCATGATGCTGTTAGTCATGCCGTTAATACCGATGCCTGAATTTGAATTGAGTACCAACCATTTTCTGATATTGGCAATTTCAGGTGTGATTGGCATTGCGATTGGAGATAGCGCCTATTTTGCGGCGTTGAAAAGAATCGGTGCTAATAAGACGCTGTTACTGGAATCTTTAGCACCGCCTCTTTCTGGCGTGCTGGCACTCATGTTTCTTGGTGCCGCATTAACGTTGCAAAGTTGGCTCGGAGTCGTGATTACAACATTAGCGGTGACCTTTGTTGTCTTTCAGCCATCAAAACCGGCGAGCGGTGAATCGAATGACAAAGCACAGTGGGGTGGCATTGGTTATGGGCTTGTGGCGAGTGTTTGTCAGGCATCTGGTGTGGTTATTTCTCATTACGCGTTAGTGGCGGGTGACATTCCACCATTGTTAGGTGCTTTGATTCGCCTGACGATTGGCGTGTTTGCCGTAATGCTGATTATCCCTTTTGTTGAAAAGAAGCCGTATTCATCGATAAAAAGAGATTTATGGGAAATGACCAAGCTCGATAAACTTTGGTTATTAGGGGCAATCTTTGTCGGGACGTTTCTCGCTCTATGGCTTCAACAAGTGGCGCTGAAAAATGCGAACCCTGCGATTGCACAAACGTTGATAGCGACCAGCCCGGTCTTTATTTTGGTGATTTATGCGATTAAAGGGGAGAAGGTGTCAAAGCAAAGCGTCATAGGGACGCTTGCTGCCCTTGCTGGTATTTCTCTGTTCTTTTATCAATAAGGTGCGGGCTTAGCTACAGAGCTACAGATCTATAGAGTCACAGAGCTACATACAACTACTCTGTACACACTTGATTACGGCCGTTGGCTTTAGCTCGGTATAGCGCTTTATCGGCACGGTAGAAGGTACGCTGAGTATTTTCTCCATCGCGATGTAAAGTGATACCGATACTCACGGTTAAACCGCGTTCTCCGAGTATTTCATGCCATCCGAATTGGAAGATGCGCTCTCGATAATTTTCAGAGTGCATTTCTGCTTTAGGAAGATCCGTGTTCTCTAGAATGACGAGGAACTCTTCTCCACCAAATCTGACACATGACGCGCCTCTAAACTTAAAGTATGAGCGCAGCTCTTGAGAAACGCTGACAATCGCTTTATCACCCACTAAGTGGCTTAGTTCATCATTGATAGACTTAAAGTGGTCGATATCAACAACCATCAAGGCGAAAGGTGCTTCGTGAAGCAACAGGTCTTTTAGTTTTACATCTAACCATCGACGGTTGTGTAACCCGGTCAGTGGGTCGGTGAAAACATCTTGTTGTAGTTGAGCAACTGTATTCTTGTGCTGTTCAGTCGTCTCTTTGAGTTCTCTATTTTCTTGTTCAGAGAGAATGAGTTTTAGTTGTAACTCAAAACGCGATAGGCGGCGTAGTTGGCTTGCACCGAGTTCGCTGATCGGGATCTGCTTCATCAGATCCGTTTCAATTCGGTAACCTTTTTTCTCATAGCTCAGAGCTTCTTGAAAACGGCCCTGATTCATACATACGTCACTCAAAGAGTCATAGAAACGCTTTGCAAGCACTGGCGATGAGTAGGCTTTTACACGTTTGTCTGTGCTCGACAAAATCATGCTCGCATAGTCTTGCTTTCCGGTTGCACTTAGGCAATGTGCTAACTCGAGACGAGTCATGGTCGCGAGCCAGCTTGCTTGAGTGCTGTTGGCTGGGTATTGAACTTTTGATAGGCAACGTAAGGCTTCATGGTATTTTTTCTTAGCACGAAGCACTTTCGCTTGGTAGAGCAATATTTGAGCTGTGAGCAACTTGTCACTCACTAGAATACTTAATTCTTCGCACTCATTCAGTAAATCGCTGGCCGCGGTAATGCGGTTGAGCAGAAGTAGGCTTGCTACCATATGCAGCTTGAATTTGAGGCGAAGTGAGCGACTGCTAATCGCGTGGTCTATACTGCTGATTTTTTGGTAATAGCGAAGAGCTCTGTTGTGATCGCCATAGGCATCACACAGGTTCCCCATGCCTAAAATTGCTAATACATATTCATCGATATGGCCATGTTCAACCGCGATTGTCGATGAACTGACGAATTCATTCAGTGCTGACGTGTAATCACCAATTTCAACTAAGCGGTCACTAAGGCTGGTCTTTACTGTGAGAATGTCTTCGATATCTACAGGAAGGTGGAGTAGGTCGAGTGCAAGCCTGAGTTCTTCAATACTGGTTTGATTTTGTTGCAACTCGGCACGGTACTCAGAGCTGATTATATAGCAGTGCGCTTGCTCTGTTTGCGTGGTCGAAACGTGCTGGCGAATGTGGTTCCAGAATATGATCGCTTCTTCACCCGATACCGATGAAGGGTCTAAACCAGCATCTGTGATTTTGCGTAATAGGGTTTCCATTATTCTATTACCTCAGCATCGTCTTCTTCTAATTGTTCAAGAGTGAACGGGAACGTCAAAATATCATTGAGGCTGACGGTAGGTCTCGAACCTTTTAATCCTTTTCTATGCCATGGATATATTTCTAGCATGGTGCTGAGAGTTTGGAAGGTTTGTTCTGCGGCTTCGCCTTTTTCTGAAAGCATCATAGCAACACGCTCTGAACTCAGCCTAGCGATGAAGTCGTTTTGATTACACAAGGTATGAGCAATCTCGGTACAGACATCTAAGTAATCGGTATCGACATGATGGAACATAATGATGCTGTGGTTCGAACGCTTAAGTTCTGTTTTAAAGAGGACCAGCTTCTCCCACCAAAAGGTTTCAGAGACGACATAAGAGAGGTGCTTTTCAGGATCGTATTCATGCTGGCCACGAATACGATTAATCAGCTTTCGTGCTCTCTGTTCAAGCTGGCGTTTTGAACTGCGCGCTTTGTCTAAACCGACACGATTAGTTTGCTCTTTAAGCATACCGATGGAATATTGACGGTACTTTTTAAAGGCGACCAACGCAGCTTTGAAATCTTGGTTTTCTTCGGCAACCAAGGATTGTTGGTAACAAATTTGGCTAAGCAACTCACCATTATCGAATTCATTTGCAGAGTGTTCAGCGAGTTTCAGCAATTCTGCCGCATGTTCTGGTCTTTTTCTCAGGAGCTCCAATCGAGCTCGACTGATGTAAGAGTGCGCTTTCATCCAAACGAGGTTGTGTTCTACGGCTAGATTGTGCGCTTTGGCTGTCGCGCGCTCTGCATCATCTAGACGTTCAAGCCCAAGCAGAGCAAGGCCTCGAAAGTCCCATACTTCGGCATGCCAAGTGTTATCTTTATGCTCTTTTAACGCTTCTTCTGCACCGTCGAGTACCGACAGCATTTCAACATAGTTGTTAAGCAGGTAGTAATCCCAAGCGAGCAGTATTCTTGCTTTGCCCTCTAGCCAACCAATGCGGCTGTTGTTAGCCACTTTAACGGCAAGCTGATGGGTAGAACGTGCAAGCTTATATTCATGAGTCATTCGCCAAATGTTGCCAAGCCCAATGAGACATTCAATTTGAATCTCGACTTCATCAACCAGTGCAGATTGCTCTAAGGCATTGATCCAGAACTGTTGGGCGGAGTAATACTTGGCTTGTCCCCAGTACTGGAGCGCGTGTAAATGGAGTATTTCAGGGAGGAAAAGGTCGGTATCTAATCGGTTCTGGCGCTTGTAGGCTTCCTTGATGTACTTCAAACCTTTTTGGTAATCCATCAGGTTCCAGCTACACCTTGCCATTAACATCAACGACTGGATAGCACCCTCTTCAAACAGAACTTGCTCCGATCGGACTAGGCACTGTTGAGCAATCTCAAGGATCACCGATGGCTCAGAGTCGACACGAGTTTTGAGTTGTTCTAGTTCTGTTTCAAGAAGGTACTGGTTTTTGTCCAAGACTTAGATCCATAATTATCGAACATATTGATAACACAATCATTATAAGTGTGTGATTTGAGATAAGCACCAATTATCTTTCTTAGAGCGTCAAAGGAACATGTATCTTTTCTAATTATGGGTGTTACCTCATGTTGTTGCTTTAAAATCAATGAGTTCCCGAATAATTATCTAGCTGATACGTGTCTATGAAAGTAGTTGCTTTAAGGTCAATGGCTGCTCTGCTACACCTAAGCGCTGCGCTGCCGTGAGCCCTTGCTTATCTTGGTAGCACAGATTGTGCCAAGCTCTGAATATGTCGAGTAATGGAAGAATGCCCCCAGGACGAAGCTTACGTCTGGGCTCATTAATGAAGCTATCAAATAACAGCTGGAAGCGTTGTTGATAGAACTTGGTTTGCTGAATTGAGGCAGTGTTAAACCACTGTTTTGGTTCTGGATTGTTACCCGTCAGGTAGCAAATACCTTTCTGATTATCACCTTGATTTGCGATAGCCCAACGATCGCGCCACCAGCTCATGTGAACGATGTCGATCTTTTCGAAACTTTGATCGTCTTGCCACCCAGGATCTTCCTCTACATACATAAGGTCAATATTTTGACTCTGAATGCGCGGCAAACATACACTTAAAGCGGCAGATCTTAGTAATGGATCTTGTGGCATATAGATAGCAACATGCTTGTCTTCATTACACATATCAAGCACATGTAAGAAGTGAGCATAGGAGGTATAAGGCGGTCGAATCAGCGCGCCTTTCGAAGGGTAGCTAAATGTGGTGAGGTTACCCATAGGATCCTCAACGTTACCTCTCGCTAGAATCACTTGGTACTGCTGTTCAATACGCTCTTTCAACTTGTCAGATGGCTGAGGTTGTTCGAGGTTCGCTTCTGATGAGTGATCTTTGGATACAAAACGCGCAACATCATCGTAAGGATTGTGGTCAACATTCCCTGAAGGCTCTTCATTTTGAGAATAGTTGACGTGTTGGCAAAGGATATAGCCAGAATGCGCCTCACCCGTTGCTATCCAAACCACACCATTGTTGCTTTGCGGTTGCAGACGTTGATAGTGAGAAGCGAATTGATAATCTTTGGCATGATTAACCCATCGTGCATCGATCATCGCTAATTTACGGCGGCAACGGCTCGCGATGTGGTCAACATGATCATAGAAAGTCTTTGGGTTGATCTCAAGTTTTCTGCAGATTTCACGTACGGAATAACCCATGAACAATAAGCCCATGAGGTTTTCTTGAAACTGAAGTTTTTTATTGGATCCAGACCACTTGTCAACGAAGGTTGACTGGCAGTCTTTACATCGATAACGCTGCCTGTCGCCACTGTAGCCGAAGGCATGGTAAAGATGTTTGTGGGTATGAACCGATAGGCCAAAGTTATCGCAATCATCATTGCGGCAAGCAGGAAGGCCATCGCTGTGAAGTTGTCGCAGGCGATGAAGTTCGCTTAACACTTCACGATTGTTAAGTAAGGGGGGGAAAGCTCCACATTCACGACAAACCATCGCTGGACGCTTAGGGTTCGCGTGTTGCAAAACATACCGTTTTGCATCGCTCAAGCCAAAGTTGTCACACGCCAATGTTTTACAAAAGTTGAGTTGCAAACCATCCGCATCTTTTGGCAGCTTGTCGTTAGACACGATCTCCCCCTCGGGATTATTTGAGCAGCCAAGTGAACTCGGCTGCGAGGTAACGCTTTTCAATGTATCTTTATCAAACTGTTAGATGTTGATTGCAGTCTCTAGAGCAACTTTCATCATGTCGTTGAAAGATTTTTGACGATCTTCAGAGCTTAATTTCTCGCCACGGATGATGTGGTCAGACACTGTTAGGATAGTTAGGGCTTTAGCACCAAGATCCGCAGCAACACCGTAGATACCAGCTGCTTCCATATCAACACCAAGGATGCCTAGCTTTTCCATTTTTTCGAAAAGGTCAGCTTCTGGAGTGTAGAAAAGGTCTGCAGAGAATACGTTACCAACTTTAACTGGAACTTCTTGTGCACGTGCTTGGTTTACAGCTTCTTCTAGAAGACCGAAATCAGCGATTGCAGCGAAGTCGTGATTGTTGAAACGAATGCGGTTTACTTTTGAGTCAGTAGAAGCACCCATACCGATAACAACGTCCATTAGTTTAACGTCGTCACGTACCGCACCACAGCTACCTACGCGAATAACGTTTTTCACGCCGTATTCAGCGATAAGCTCGTGTACGTAGATGCAGCATGATGGGATACCCATACCGTGGCCCATTACAGAAACTTTCTTACCTTTGTAAGTGCCTGTGTAACCAAACATGTTGCGAACGTCACAAACTTGCTTCACGTCATCAAGGAATGTTTCTGCAATGTATTTTGCGCGAAGCGGGTCGCCCGGCATAAGTACTGTTTCTGCGAAATCACCAGCTTGAGCATTAATATGAGGTGTAGCCATGGTCGTTCTCCAAAGTTTAAACGGTAATGATAGGAACAGGATTTAATCAATTACCGATTCTGTTGAATTGAATTCGTTTTGTTGAGGCAATATTAGCGAGTTAAAACGAGGCTCCATGAGACTTTAGTCACAAAACCGCTTTGCCATTATAGTTTTATTAATATTGATAACCAAATATGTTGAAAGCGTAAAGGCAATCGATTTTGTATGGGTAAATTGCACGATATTTAAAGATAAAGCTCGAAATATAAATCTGTTGCATATTGCCTTGGAGGCAACAATACGTTGTAGAGACGTTTGATCAGCGATAATCTAAACTTTGATAAAGAGACAAACCAAGGAATTGTATGTCGTATTGCGCTAACTCGACGCCTTCGCACTCGATGAAAACACAGTTACAGACGAAAACAAGGTTACATAAGCTAGCGTTAGTCGCTGCTAAATCGACATTAATTGCTGTTAAGTCCACATTGATTACTGCTAGAACGACTTTGTTTGCTGTGAGAACTGCTTTACTTGCTCGGGTAATTATTTTGCTTGCTGGCGCGACGATTTCGTCGTGGGTGTCTGCTGCAACTTTTGAGTTGCCACCAACAGAAAGCCGTATCGTGGGCAGAATACAGCAACACGAAGTTGCGGCGGGTGAAACCTTGGCGATCATTGCAAAGCAATACGATATTGGCTTTCTTTCTTTAATGGCGGCAAACAAAGGTGTCGATCCTTTTCTTCCTTCTGAAGGTTATGTGCTAAGCATTCCTAGCCGTTTGATTCTGCCGGATACTCCGAGAAAAGGCATTGTGATTAACCTTGCCGAGCTGAGGCTGTACTACTTTGAGCCTGAGATGAATCAGGTGCATGTATTCCCCGTCGGGATTGGTCGAGTAGGGCGTGATACTCCCGAGATGATCACTAAGATAAGCCAAAAAAGACCTAACCCGACCTGGACTCCTCCAAGCTCAATTCGCAAAGAGTACTTAGAGAAAGGCATAGAGTTACCAAGAGTGGTTCCTGCTGGGCCTGAAAATCCTTTAGGTGAATATGCATTGCGGCTTGCTTATGGTGCTGGTGATTATCTGATACATGGTACCAATAAAGACTTTGGGATTGGCTTGCGAGTGAGCTCAGGGTGTATCCGTATGGAACCTAAAGATATTGAATGGCTTTTTGAACAGGTGAGTCGTGGTGAACAAGTCACAATAATCGATGAGCCGATTAAGGTGTCTCTAGAGCCAGATAGAAGTGTATTTGTTGAAGCTCACGAACCTTTGACGCGAAGTGATGGCTCTAAGAAATTACTGCAAATCCCTGTTGAACTAAAATGGTGGCTTGAAGACGCTGATCTTCCTAATTCAAAAGCCAAAGCAGTGATCTTTGCTCAAAATGGTGTGCCTGTTGAAATTGCACCGCCTGTGATTGAGTTCTAATTTGATCGGTTGTGAGTAAAGCCCAATAGCCTTCTTTTTCTTTTCCCTCAATAAAAAAACACCACCTCGAAAGAGGTGGTGTTTTCAATTTACTGCATGTATATACGTCTTTTGAAATCTACAGCTTCATTGAGTTTCTATCTCAATTACTTAGTGTAAGACTCAGCAATGTTGTCGATACGGTCGTTAGCACGATCCGCTTCTTCTTTTGCTGCCATAGCCGCAGCTGATGCTTCTTGAGCTTTCATTTCAGCAGCCGCTTTGTCACTCTTAAGTGCTTCTACTTCGCTGCTTAGCTCAGCAACTTGGTTAGTTAGTTGGTCCATTTCTGATACCGCTGCTTCTTCAGGCTCTGAAGAACAACCAGCTAAAATAAATACTGAGGCTGCAGCTGCGATTAACGTCTTATTCATAAGAACTCCTTGCTTATTTACCATCAAAAGATGCGCTATACATTCTTTATCATATAGTCGCTTCATTAATGATTGTAGCGACTAATTTTTTAACTGCAAAAACAATAACTAAAGAAATTGCTAAATTTTTGAGGTAATTAGCCAAGCATCACGTTCTGTCTCATTTCTGAGAGTAGGGGTTTCGAGGCCGTTTTGATACTACTTTGGAGAGTGCTCCCTTTGTTAGCAACGCATACAATGTTCTAGTTAACATCAGATAAAAGGATAAATTTACTGTGATCTCTATCCTTATAAAGTACTTTCGCGGTATCATGTCACGTTAAATTAATTTTATTCAATACCATCATGACTGGAGAGTCCTTTGCACTTTAAAGATTTAGGCTTAGATAACCGCTTACTGAAGAACTTAAAACATTACGACTTCAAGAAGGCGACAGAGATCCAATCAAAAGCGATCCCTGTTGCTATTGCTGGTAAGGATCTATTGGCTTCATCAAAAACGGGATCAGGTAAAACATTGGCGTTTGTGTTGCCGATGATACATAAAGCATTAAAAACAAAAGCGTTTTCTGCTAAAGATCCTCGTGGTGTAATTTTGGCTCCTACTCGTGAGCTAGCAAAACAAGTTTACGGCGAGCTGCGTAGCATGCTTGGCGGTCTGTCTTACGAAGCCACACTTATCTTGGGTGGTGAAAACTTTAACGACCAAGTTAAAGCCCTGCGTAAGTACCCTCGTTTTATTGTTGCGACTCCAGGTCGTCTGGCCGATCACCTTGAGCACCGCTCACTGTTTTTAGATGGTGTTGAAACGCTAATTCTTGATGAAGCTGACCGTATGCTGGATTTAGGCTTCGCGCCTGAATTGCGTCGCATTGCGAATGCAGCTAAGCACCGTCGTCGTCAAACGTTGATGTTTTCTGCGACGCTTGATCACGCTGAAGTGAATGGCATTGCAAATGAAATGCTAGACGCACCTAAGCGTATCTCTGTTGGTGTTTCTAACGAGCAGCACCTTGATATCACTCAGAAATTCTACCTTTGTGACCATCTCGATCATAAAGAAGCGATTTTGGATCGTGTGATTGAAGAAGCTGAATACCGTCAGGTGATGATCTTCACTGCAACTCGTGCCGATACTGATCGTTTAACGGATAAGTTAAACGAGAAGAAGCTTAAAGCCGTTGCATTGAGTGGCAACCTAAACCAAACGCAACGTAACGCGATCATGAGTCAATTTGAGCGTGCGGTTTACAAGATCTTGGTAACAACCGATGTTGCTTCGCGTGGTATCGATATTCCAAACGTAAGCCACGTTATCAACTTTGATATGCCTAAGCATACAGAAGAGTACGTGCACCGCGTTGGTCGTACTGGTCGTGCGGGTAACAAAGGTGATGCAATCTCTTTGGTTGGTCCAAAAGACTGGGACAGCTTTAAGCGTGTTGAGCTTTACCTTCAACAAGATCTTACTTTCTCTGTGCTTGACGGTCTAAAAGGTAAATTCAAAGGTATTAAGCCTCGTCAACCTGCTTTTGCTAAAGGCGGACCTGCGAAGAAGAAGACCAGCACTCAAGTTAAGAAAACGCCGAAGAAACCAGTTAAGCGTGATAAGAGCTTCCACCAAAATGTGGCAGTGGGTGATACCGTGTTTATCCCTAAGAAGAAAGTCGCACCAAAAGTGGATGACGAGTAATCAACTTGCGTGACCCAAAAGCTGATGTTTATAAAAACTGATCTTTATAAAAGTTAACGTAAATAAAAACCGCCAATGATGGCGGTTTTTTTGTACCTGAACTTCGTGTAAGCCCTTAGCTTCTGGTACTTACAGACGGTATTTGATGATACTCGACGAGGTTTCCTCGTTAGAAATCAAAGGTAGAGAATGAGTACGCCAAGATATGGTCTGCGATGTATTTATGAGTAGCCGTCGTTGGATGCGTAACTCCCCAGAACACATAACTATCAGAGCCGTATGTGGCACAGTCATTGGTTAAACTATGACTGCGTAAATAGTCGGTTGATGAGCTTCTGTTGATATTTAGGCAAGCGTCACTCGCATTTCTAAAGCCATGCTGCTCAGGGTTATCGGTAATACTCGCGAAGAGTGCACTTGCATCGAATAACACCACGTTTTTCCCCATACCTTGATAATATTCGGCTTGGGCTTTGATGAATTGGTTGAATTCTAATATCTTGCCACGAACTTTAATGATCTCTTGCTCGGTCGAGTATTTAAATTGCGGCGCTTTGGTCGCATCGGGTAATGTGAACAACAAGATATTGTTCGCTCCAGACTCTGTTAATCGAATCAAAGCGCTGCTGAAATCAGCTTTTACATCAGCGACTTCTCGGTCGTAGTTCATGAAATCATTCAGACCAAACTCCAAAGTGAATAACGAGTTCTCAGGGCGATAATTTTTAGCCACTTTCATGTAGGTTAAGTAAGACGTGACTTGGTCATAAACACCAGTCAGCGCGACATATTGATTGGTGCCTGCTGCTCCACCCACTGCCCAGTTATACAGAGGAAGGTCTTTAGCTTTTGCTAAGTACTCAGTCCAGACTAAACCATTTGAAAAGTGTCCCAAAAA
Organism: Vibrio sp. QJM3NY_21; assembly: GCF_057785975.1. Classification (NCBI taxonomy): domain Bacteria; kingdom Pseudomonadati; phylum Pseudomonadota; class Gammaproteobacteria; order Vibrionales; family Vibrionaceae; genus Vibrio; species Vibrio sp. QJM3NY_21. Next base: position 1,545,097 of record NZ_CM173514.1, on the reverse strand, counting down.
CCACGAATCAGCATTCGGAAAAACCCATTGAGAGCCATTAAATAGATTGCCAGTGTCGGAAAGGCTATCACCAAAAGTGACAATACGATTAATTGTATTGGCTTGCACAGCGTTATCGTTGGTCCAGATGGAGTGATTGTAAGAGAAGCGATTATCTGCTGCAAAATAGGTGATATCTGCGACGTCATGTTGGATGTCGAGCGTCTTTTCACAACGCTGCTTTATTTCGGATTGAGGCGCGTCACTATAAAACATGTTCTTGAACGAGACTGAAGACCACCAATATCCGTTGATGGTGTAATAGTCCCCGTTCTCTTTTCTTGCCCATTGCCAATCAGTGGCTGAGGAATCGTGTGATGCGTCGGTTCGATACCAACATCGAACATACGAATAAGTTTGTTCCCCTTGCGTTTTTAGAACCTGTGCAGATGTTATGGATTCTGGAGTGGGTATAGAATCTTCAGCTGCATGAGCACCAAAAGGGATGGATAACGCGAGTATTAAAGCCGTATTTTTCATCACTGCATTCTCTTATTGTATTTAGGTAAGCCAAAAAAACGTTGTTTCTTGTTGCCTGTTACTTTTAATAACTGAATAGCGAATAACTGGTAAGACCTATATCTAACATCAATAATTCACGTCAATACATTCAACTGTCCGTCGGTTATAACTGGCATAAACATCAAATTTTCAACGTGTTTTCTGTTGTTAGAACACTCAAGTACAGGATGAAATTCGTCACTTTTTTTGAAGGTTTTGGTATCCGTTTTAGAGGTATGCAGTGAGGGTAAATTAGCAGTCTGTGCGGTTTTCGTAAGTTGTTAGATCTAATGTGATCTTTATAAAATGTGCCAAAAACCAAGGTAATATTCTTTTAATCAAAGAGTTAAAAAAAACTGTCTATTGGGATACATATTTCAATGTTAATCACCCCTGTTTAATTTAAGCTCATCATCACAAATATCAATCTCGAATTTTTTATTTTATAAAATTATAACCTACGGTTCCTTTACTCATCAGAGGTCTAATCTGTTTAAGGAAAGAGCATTGAAAAAGATATTAATTTGGACAATAGCCTGTCTATCGAGTTTTGGTGTCTATGCCGGAACAAGCGCATCGGCATTAGAAGTCAGCGGGTACACAGAAACTAAATACCCGATTATGTTGGTACATGGTCTGTTTGGTTTCGATACATTAGCGGGTGTGGACTATTTCTATGGCGTACCTGAGTCCCTAACCAAAGATGGCGCGAGTGTGTATGTAGCGCAAGTATCAGCGACCAACAGCTCTGAAATACGTGGAGAGCAGTTACTGGCTCAAGTAGAGACTCTGTTAGCTGCGACTGGGGCAAGCAAAGTGAATTTGGTTGGTCATAGCCACGGAGGGCCGACTGCACGTTATGTGGCGTCGGTTCGACCTGATCTTGTTGCGTCCGTGACGAGTATTGGCGGGGTTCATAAAGGCTCAAAGGTGGCTGACTTAGTGCGTGGAACCGTAGATGAAGGCTCTGCGACAGAAGGTATTGCGGTTAAGTTGGCTGGTGGATTGACCACGCTTATTAACTTGCTGTCTGGTGGCTCAGATTTGGATCAAGACGGGCTTGCCTCTCTTGAAGCTTTGACCACCGAAGGTTCGCTAGCATTCAATCAGTTTTACCCTGAAGGCGTTCCTACGTCTGAGTGTGGTGATGGCGAATGGCAAGCGAGTAATGGCGTTTATTACTACTCGTGGACAGGGTCTTCCAATTTTACCAACCTTCTTGATCCTACTGATGGGGCGATGACAATCCTTGGCTTAGCATTCAATGAACCTAATGATGGTTTAGTGGGAGCATGCAGCGCGCATTTGGGCAAAGTGATTGGTGACGATTATAAAATGAATCACCTAGACGAGATCAATGGCTTGTTGGGTATCCACCATCTTTTTGAGACCGATCCTGTGACGCTATATCGTCAACATGCGAATCGATTGAAGCTGGCAGGCCTGTAGGTGGCTCTGCCCATTTAATAAGAGAACAAGGAAAATACAATGAAAAAGACCGCCATTTTGTCGATAACCACAATAGCCCTGATGAGTGCAGCGGCGGTCTTTTTCATTGTCGTAAAAGAGGACCTAGATCCAAACGGTAATAGAGAACCAAAGGTTTCTTCCTTGAAAGTTGCTTCTCAACAAGATACCGAAATCGATAATGCATCAGCCAAAGACATGATGGAATATTTCGTGTCAGGCAACACCGAGTTAACCCTTGAAGAGATTCGTGACAATGTGGCGAATCACCACGAACAATCACAAGCTGCTATTGTCGATGAAGCATTGTTCGCAAAGTATCTTGAGTACAAGTCGGCACTGACATCATTAGATGTCCAATTTGACACCACATCAATATCCGCTGAGGACCTACGCGCACTCAATCAAGCGTTGCTCGACCTCCAATCTCAATTTTTCAGTGAGAGCGAGATAAGTATTCTATTTACCCATGACAACAGAATGAGGGAAGTCGCTTTAGAAAAGTTACTTCTGAAACAAGAAGGGTTAGACGAGTCGGAATATCAACAAAGGCTTGAGTCTTATCTATCTGAGCAGCCGGATTACGTTCAAGTCAGCCATCAAAATCAAGTATTACTCCCGCACCTATCCAGCTCACAAGGCCTAGATGAACAAGGGAAATACTTGAAGAGAAGCGAACTGGTTGGCGAAGAAGCGACACAGAGGCTCGAAGCGCTTGATCAACAAAGGGCGGACTTTGATGGAGCTTTAGAGGTCTACTTTGTCGAACGAAATGACATTTTGAATGACTCAGCACTCTCTGAAATTGAACAAAAAGAGACGATTGCCCAGCTTCGAGAAGCTCATTTTCAGCCCCAGCAACTTAGAAGGGTAGAAGCGATTGAGAGAATCAGAGCCACTGAGAACGGTCAGTAAGGTTTGCTGAGTTAACGAAGTTATTCAAGTTTTCAAAATTTCCTTAGTGGAGATAGTCGTGTCACAAACTTAGTAAACGTTTGCTTATTCTGTAAATGGTCAATTTTCTGAATTAAATGAACACTATCGACTAATTTTTCAAGCTTATCTAAATATAAATTCCTTCCAAGATTACAATAGTAATCCATCATTAATTGATACTCTTCTTGTGATTAATCTCACGAATATCTGTAAATGATAATTGATCTCATTATCGTTTGGGTGCATTATGCGCGAAATTTATTAATTTAGCGTATGGATTTGTTTTATTTATGAAAGCGTTTGTGTTGTTAGCTTTTGTTCTCGCCTTTTCGGGAGGAGTTGGTGCTTCGGATCAGTTCTCTTGGCTAAGGGATGATTCACGTAGTGCTAGCGAAGTACTCAATTATCTTAATAAACAGAATGATCAAACTCAGCTTTATCAAGAACGCGTTCGATCTCTGAGTGAATCCTTACAACAAAATTGGCAAGACCATCGTCCCGTGCGTGCAGATAAACCATGGAAAGAAATCGGTGGATTTGAGTACGCGATCCAAAATCGTAACAATGGGAGAGTATTACTCTCTCGACAAGTTGGGAGTGCGAATTCAGTTGAGTTGCTTAACATTGACGCTCGCTCTGTTGGTTTTGACTACTATCAGCTAGGTGGTTGGGCCTTAAATTCAGGTAAAACAAAGCTCGCGATTGCAGAAGATGTAACTGGGTCAGAGCACTACCAAGTCAGTGTTGTTGATCTTCAAAGTCGTCAAGTGACACCAGTAGCTCAAAATGTAGACAGTTCGATTGCGTGGTCGAAAGATGGTCAGTCTCTGTATTTAATTCAGCTTGAACAACATACTTCGAGACCGTATGCGTTAACCCTAAATTTCTTAAGCGAGTCCAAGCCAATCCGCTTAATCGAAGAGCTAGATCCCGCTTGGTTGCTTTCGTATTACCTTTCCAGTGATAAGCAATTTGCTGTGGTTCAGGCAAACAGTGAAAACTCCAGCGAGCAACGATTACTAAATCTCGATACAGGCGAGATCTCCAAACCACTTTTGTCACGTAAAGCGGGAGTGGAATACTACGTTGATGTTGCGGGTTCAACCTTGTATGCCAATAGTAACCATACCCGTAGTGATTTCGCTTTTTACTCAGCTCCACTCAGTCAGGCTGCACAAGTAACTCAGTGGCAAACGATCTATGCACCTAATGACGATTCCAGAATCAGTAACTTTTATCTGTTTGAGTCCGGCGCTGTGGTTGTTAGCCAAAGTGGTGCGTCTCAGTCTCTAAACTTTCTCGACAAAGATAACCGATATCGCTCAAGCCAGTTATTGGCTGACGTGGGCCAAGTTGCTTGGGTAAGCCAAGTGGGCGACTACCAAAGTAACAAATTGCACATTCGCAGCATGTCTCTGACTCAGCCTGCGAAGTGGGTCCGGTTGAATACTGATACTTTACAACGAGAACGCTTCTCTCAAGACCATTACCCTCAATACCAACAATCAGCGTATCAAACCGAGCAAGTTATGGTGAATTCTGGTGGGGTAACGATTCCAGTCACTTTGGCTTATCGCAAAGACAAATTGACTAAGACCACACCAGTGTTTTTGTATGGATACGGGGCTTATGGCATGACGATGAAGCCCTATTTCATGCCACAAATTATTAGCTTACTTGATGAAGGTGTTATTTATGCAATTGCGCATGTTCGTGGGGGCGGGTTTTATGGTGAGTCTTGGTATCAAGCCGGTAAAAGGATTAAAAAAGAAAATGCCATCTTGGATTTCATCGCAGTTGCTCGTGATTTGACAGCATACAATCTAGGTAAGCGCTCTATTTACGCAATGGGTGGAAGTGCTGGTGGCACTCTTGTTGCTGCAGCCTTAAATCAGGCTCCTGACTTGTTTGATGGTGCTGTCCTTAAAGTGCCCTTTGTCGACGTTGTGAACAGCATGTCTGATTCTGCATTACCTTTAACGGCTCAGCAGTACGGTGAGTGGGGCAACCCAAACATTGCTGATGAATTGAAGGTAATGCAGCAATATGACCCTTACCTGAATCTTAGCGAACAAAACTACCCACCAATATTGATTCAGATTGGACTGAATGACCGCCGCGTTCCCTATTGGGAAGGGGCTAAGTATTACGCAAAATTAAGCGAGCTAACGACTGGAAGTGGGCCCTATTTATTGTCGACACACTTTACTCAAGGACATTCGACAGATAGACGAAAATCCTTAGCACAACAAGCGTTTGAATACGCATTCCTTTTATCACTTACCCTGAAAGACATTAAAGCGGAGCAGTAAATGAAGCTTTCCCCCCTATCAGCGGCAGTACTGAGTGTACTTGCTGCCAACGTCGTGCACGCCGAATCTGAGGTTTACCACTTTGAAGAGGTGCTCGTAACGGCGAACAAAATAGAGCAACCGTTATCTGAAGTAGCAGGTTCAGTTGCCGTGATCACGGGTGAAGACCTAGAAAAAAAAGGCGCAACAGAACTCTACGACGCAATAAAGAGTGAACCTGGAGTCAGTGTTTCTGGGGGGGCAGGACGACCGCAAAACATTACTATTCGCGGTATGACAGGTAACCGGATTTTGATTGTTAAAGACGGGATAAAATCTGCTGATGGTTTTGGGGCTAATGACATCAACGACAAAATAGGGCGCAACTCATTCGATATGTCGAACCTCGACAGTATTGAAGTCATCAAAGGTGCGAGCTCGTCTGTGTATGGGTCCGGTGCGATTGGTGGTGTTGTGGTTGTGAGATCTAAAAAGCCGGGAGACTACCTCGACGACAAAGATTTCTATAGCGACGTCTCTGCAACCTATACCGGTATCAGTAATAAATACAAAGGCGCGACAAACCTTGCTTTCCGTTCGGGGAAATTCGAAAGCTTGGTCAATCTTTCTTATTGGGAAGGTGAAGAAACCCGTAATTTTGATGAAGACCTATATAACCGAAGTATCGATGGCGTCGGTGGTGGTTACACCCTGAACTACTGGTCAAGTGACGCCTTAATGCTCAAAGGTAATATTGAGTATTACAAAGAGAACTCAAGTCGTAAAGAAGGGTCTTCTAAGATCCAAAAGGACGGTAAATGGGACACTGAAGATTTTGACCAACAGTCTTCTACCGAGACGTTCTCTGCGTATGCGGGGTTTGAGTACCTACCTGCCAATACTTGGTTTGAGGAATTAGATGCCAAGATCTATTGGCGTGATATGACTAATGAAGATACCACCAATCGTTTGATGTCTCGAACCAACAATAACGTTTCTGAGTTACGTAGAACGATTGATGTTCGTGGTTTTACGGATCAGCTTCTCGGTGTAAACGCCGATTTTATTAGCGCATTCCAACATCAAAACATGAGCCATACCTTGTCTTATGGCGTGAGTATGGAAACCAACCTCCATGAGCGTCCAAGTCAATCTTCTGTTTTAGATTGGAACGGAGTGTCACTTAACGCGGATGTCCCTTTTGCTCCAGCCCGCTCGTACAACTTTGCTGGTTTTATTCGTGACGCGATTGAAATTGACCATTGGACTGTGACGGCAGGAGCCCGTTTTGATTTACACCAGTTGAAGCCTGAATCACAGAGCACAATCAATGGCTACGAAGTGAAGGAACAAAATTCGAACGAGTTTTCTCCTAGCTTATCGGTTAGCTATCAGTTAACAGACTCGCTAAATACCTATCTTTCGTACAACCACGGCTTTAGAGCACCGGGTTATGACAAAATTTATGGTTATCAGAACCATGATTTTGTCCCAATTACCCCATTTGTCATTGTGCCAAATATGGACCTTGAGGCTGAAACCAGTGATTCGTTTGAACTGGGCAGTAAGTTTGATAATGGACAAACACAGTTATATGCGGCTGTTTTCTATCAGAAGTTCGATAATTTTATCGACGTTAAACAGGTCACGTTTGTACCGGACCCAAATACAGGTAACTACTACAAGCAGTATCAAAACGTAAATGGAGTCGAGACGTATGGCATTGAGGCTTCTGTCGCACACCGTTTAAGCGAATTTTGGAGTGTGAATACAAAAGTCGGCTATGTTGATGGAGAAGATGAGGATGGAGAAAAAGTTCGCACACTAACGCCTTGGGAAGGTAATGCCGGCATTGCTTATGACAACAATGCATTATCAGCGTATGCACAGGTTAATTGGGCACAAGCGATGGGCAACGTGCCTCAATGTGAAGATGATTTAGGTATCGTTACTGACTGTGCGACTACTTCTGGCTGGGCGAGTGTTGACCTTGGTGTAAGTTACTCTTGGACCTTTGGTTTGGATGTCAGCGCCAACGTTATCAACCTCTTCGACAAAGAATACATCCGTTACCAAGATGTCGCGGGCATAGCTGATAGTAATAAAGTTTACTCTACAGAGCCTGGTCGTTACTTCACCGTTAACGCCAAGTATGCGTTTTAAGGAGGACATATGAAAAAGAGTCCTCTATACCTTGCTTTGTTCTTGGTTTCAGTAACAAGCAGTGCCGCCGAGTGGGATTACCCTCTCGGTAATACTGTTGTATCAACGCAGCAGGAAGCCAAAGCGTATTTAGAACAAGCTTACCCAGAGGTCGGTACGCTGAGGTTTCGCTATGCAACGCAGTCTAAGTTGGGACATCACTACAACTTCGACTTATTGATCGAAGGTGAGTACCAACAACAGAAATCTGTGGTTCTATCCACTAATTCTGACGAGCAGGTTTCACGCGTTTTCAGAAGCTTAGAAAATACCGTGTTACTCAACGGAAATCCGACAACGGCTGCTGAGCTGGAAGCTCCTCGCTTATTAGAAGCAGAGCGTGCGCCGAGCTTAAGCAGTGGGCAAATTGTTGCGACGCATGTGAATGTGTTCAGTCCTGATTTGAGAACCATGGACAGAGCTGAGCCACCAGTAAGTTTGCTAACTGATGTGAGCCAATACCCAAGTCTCCCACATTACATGCAAGCCGATGTCGAGGTGTTGGATCATAATGATGGAATTTACCTTACCAATGCTCGTGTATCTCAGGTCGACGCAGCGGCCTTATATTCGATTGACTCCGACTCAGGTGCTGTCATAAACCGTGACAGTTCAAACTTTCTCGCAGCTGAAGGTGTTACAAAGTTTGCCGATCTGAACGAGCTGCAAAATGTGGATTGGCAAGATGTGCGATTCCTACAATTGATGGTATTTGCTCATCTAGATCAGTCTTTACGCTATATCAGCAGCTTGGGCTTTGATCTGTTTGATGCCCCTCTTGAGTTCGATGGCAGAGGTTTATCTGCAGATAACTCGACGTATTATTATGGTTCCAAAGCGGCTTTGTTTGGTATTGGCGGTGGCTCACCTGATGCATTAGATGGTGATGTGATTCTGCATGAGCTTGGCCATGGGATTCATTATCACATAGTAAAAGATTGGGCTTACGGCCATACAGGTGCCATCGGTGAAGGGTTTGGAGACTACTGGGCGGGTAGTTTTAGCTTTCGTACTCAGTATGAAAATGCACAGACGCGCGGACAAGAGTTCGAGATTGATACTGTCTTTAACTGGGATGGTTACTTCGGGGTAAGGAATACCACTCGCAGCCTTTGGAACCAAAGAGCACGTTACTTTAGACAAGCAGAATATCGCCCTCATGAAAGTGTTGCGGGTGAGCTAGGTGACGAGCTTTGGTCAACGCCATTGTTCCAAGCTTTGAAAGCATCGGTTGAACAGTATGGTGAGCTCGCTTTTAAAGAGTTCGATTCAATCATACTCGAGTCTATGTACGGGGTTGGTCGCGGGTTGAAAATGCACGACCTAGCTGAAAGCACACTTTTTGTGGCTCAACAACTGTATCCAAATCGCGATTATACCGAAATATTGAAGCAAAAATTTGATGTGCATGGGCTGGTAATAGAACCGTTTAAGGTTGAAGTTGTTAGTCGCTATGTTGATCCAGAAAAAGCGCTAGCGATCGAGTTGTACCCAACACTCAGACAGGCACAGGTCGATGGCAAAATCAAAATATCGACATTAACACAGCCATTCGTTAGCGATCCGGTTAACCAACTTTCGATAGAGGCAAAACTTCCTACTGGTGAGGTTTGTGGTTCTTCAGTCGCGATGAATACGAGTGTCGACTACCGATACAGCGACGCCCTCAAATTACACAATTGGCAGCATGATTTGTCTCTTGTATATGGCTTACCTGTACTCGAATCCGATATCAAAGAAGTGAACAGTTACCTTCCTGATAGCCGGTTTAGCTCGACCAATCAGCCTATCGTTGGCTTTAAAATATTCAATTTCATCCTAAATAGCACGGCTCAAACTGCAGACGAAAATTTCGGAGTGTACCTAGATATCGAACACTCTCGTTTAAGCGATCTAGTGGTCACTCTGATTTCACCGAAGGGAACACGAGTCGATTTACTTAACCATAAATCGACACGATTTTCTGGCTTTGATGGTTACTTCTCGCTTAAACATGACTCGGTTCTTGATTCGTTTAAGGGTGAGTCTATTAACGGGTCTTGGCGTTTGGAAATCGCCGATTATGTGAATGGTGAAACTGGGCACTTAAAACGGTGGGGGCTTGGCACGATTTCGAAATACGAATGTGGAGAAACAACGACTTCACCACAAGAACCAACAGTTACCAGTGGCTCTTCTGGTGGTTCAGCTTCACTCATATCAATTCTATTCATGTCCTTGCTCTCGTTCGGCAGGTCATTTGGTACGCGTTACTTGTCTCTAATGGCAAGGCTCTTTAAAAACAAAACAAGAAGATAACTCTATGAAACCTCAATTGACAATTTTGGCCATCTCTTTAGCTCTTGCTGGCTGCGGTGGTTCGGGCGGCTCCGATACCTCTGCGTCGGCGGCACCAACTTATACCGTGTCAGGTACAGTGACAGCACAGAATATAGATTTACAAAGTAAGGCCTGTGCAGACATAAATCAAAACTACATGTGTGATAGTGGAGAACCAAGCTCGACGACTAACGCGAATGGCGAATTTAGTATCACCAGCACTAAGAAGTCGATTTTATCGGTTCCTTTGTTAGCTGAGGTGGATACGGGGATTGCAGCCAATAGCACGAACAGCTCTGCATCTTCTTACGCTTATATTGCTGCTCCCGGTCTTCAAAAAAATACTGGAAATGAGATTAATGGTATCAGTTCACTATTGGCGGGTTATGTCGCGGACGGGTTGACGGTTGCTGAAGCAAATAACAAATTAAAAGCTCAGTTGGCGAAAAGTGGCATCACGATCTCTGGCGATATTCAAGACGACTTATCGGCATCTGAACTCGCGAGTCTGGAACAAAATGTCGTATCAACAATTAAGGCGTTTAAGCACTCTAATCGTGCGTTCATGCTGGCTCAATTGAGTGCGAAATTTGATAAGAGTGCGGCCGATTATGTGGGTGGAGTACTAGATAATGAGCAAGTTACTGCTTTTGCAAATTTCCTCGAAGGAGAGCTAAAAGCAGCGACAGCATTGAATGATACGGGGGTTTTACGCTATTTCTCAGATATCGATGACACACAAGATGTCGTTGAACCACAGAGTTCATTCCCAGGTCAAGATGCAGAATACGGCTTTGATAAAACAGAGCTGAATGCCAATGCCGGCAATGGTTTCCAGTTCGCGAAGTTAGATTCAAGTGGTCAGGTGCTTGCTGATGGTGCTGCGGAGTGGTCTTGTGTTTTGGATCAACGCAGTGGCTTGATTTGGGAATCGAAAACGGATGATGAAAGCTCTATTCAACATAAAGATCGCATATTAGCGCTTGAGCTACCCGGCCTAGTAACGCCTTACGATCAAGATGTTGATTTAGCGACGTGTAAAACGAAAGGCGATGCGATATGTACCACTCAAGATTACGTTGAACATATCAATGCAATGAACTTATGCGGCAAGTCAGATTGGCGCTTGCCAACGTTCAATGAATTCTACAACGTGCTCGACTTCGGTGAGACCGAAACCAACTCGGACGGTGAAGTTTATGGTTTAACTTACAAGTACTTCCCACATCAAACCCTTGGTATTGACTATACGACTTACACTGGCTCGGTATGGACTCAATCCATTACTTATAGTCAATATACAAACACTGCTGTTGAAGGTGGCTTCTATTATAACGAGATTGGAACCCAGGGCTCAGATAGAGGGGTTGTTGGTTCTATAGAGATCTATTCGGGTGATGTAGATTCTTCAGATAATTATGACTCGTACCAATTCCCAGTTCGTTTAGTTTCACTACAAGGTCAATAGATATGAAAAATTTACTCGCCATCACTTTAATGGCTCTGTTTTCTGCGGGTGCAATGGCACAAGAGTGCAGTTTAGATATGGAAAAATCAGCGCCGAGCACGCGTTATGTCGCGAATGATAATGGGACGTTTAGCGATGAACTGACAGGATTAACTTGGATGCGCTGCCAACTGGGTAAAACTTGGGATACGAAGACATTAGCTTGTAGTGGGCCAGCTGAAACGTACCACTGGCAGAGTGCGCTTTCTATGGTTGAATCAATCAATGATCAAAGTGGCAGTCATGCGTTGCATCAGTTCGGTGGTGAAAAAGAGTGGCGCATGCCAAACATCAAAGAGTTAGTGTCATTAAAAGAAGTGGCTTGCCACTCTCCAGCAATGAGTCACAAGGTGTTTGGTGATACGTTTAACGTTGAAGCTGGAAACTTAGCCGTTTATATATGGAGTTCAACTCCTGCGAGTGATGGTCAGAGCGTGATGACGTTTGATTCGATTAATGGTGAGGTTTACCAGTACAACGCCGCACAATATAAATTTAGCGTCTTATTAGTTGCAGAATGATTTAGTTCTTAATGCGTAAATAAAAAGGCCGTGGTTTTCCACGGCCTTTAAGGTTCTGGTATATAGGTCTTAACTTAAGTCTTAGACCTAGACCTTAGACCTCAGACCTTGAAGCCTACACCTTAAACCTTACACCTTAAAATAATCCAACTGCTGCTTTTGCTGCTCGGCTAGGTTAGATAGCTCGTGGCTTGCTGCAGCGGCTTGGGTAATACCGGTTACGTTTTGGCTTACTAGGCTGTAGATATTTGAGATATTACGGTTGATGTCTGCAGTGACTTGGCTTTGCTCTTCTGCGGCAGAGGCAACCTGAGTGTTAATTTCAGTCATGTCGGTTACCGAGTTCGCAATACCAGAAAGGGCTGCGCTTACCTCGCCCGAGAGCGTTTGGTTGTGCTCTAACATAGACAGTGAACTGCTCATGCTCTCATTGGCGTTACCCGATTGAACCTGCAAACCTTCGATAATTGCTTGGATCTCTTTGGTTGAATCTTGGGTACGTGCCGCCAGCATTCGAACTTCATCGGCAACAACTGCGAAACCACGACCGCTTTCACCTGCACGAGCGGCTTCAATTGCTGCGTTAAGCGCAAGTAGGTTAGTTTGTTCAGAGATGCTTTGAATCACCTCAATCACTTTACCAATCTGTTCAGAGTGCTCTTTTAGCGTGCCTACAACGTTCGCAGCTTCGCTAAGCTGAATCGCCATTTGCTCGTTTGCTTGGTTGCTCTCATTAAACAAGCTCATGCTGTGTGTCGCCATTTCGTCGGCTTGCTTGGAAGCGGAGTCGGCTTGTACTGCATTCTCGTTGACGTGTGATGCTGTGCTCTCAAGTTGATTTACAGCAGAAGCAACCTGTTCAACCTCTTGCTTCTCTTGATCAGAGTTAGCACTTGATTGCGTCATTACTGCCGCCAGTTCTGTAGACGCAGACGCTACTTCAATACTGATTCGAGACAGTGAGCTTACCGTGTCACGCAATTGCTCAACAGATTTGTTTACGTCTTGGGCAAGGCGAGATATTTCGTTGTCACCATGTTCTTCGGCTTTTACTAGCAGGTTACCTTTTGCCACTTCGCGCATGGTTTCTTGGATATTGCTAAGCGGCTTAACAATGATGCCAGCCAGCGTCCAGCTGATGACTAATGCAATTGAAAGAATCACTAACAGTGCGATGGTTGCGGTATTGAGTGTGCTGGTGTGTTGCTGGCCATTGATGTCCACTTCTTGAGTGGCAATACGGTTTAGTTGCTTTGAAAGGAGGTTGATAGCCTGCACCATTTCATTACCCGCGTGACGGTATTGGTCGATTGCAATCTGGTAGCGGTTATCAAAATCTGAAGCGAGTGATGCATCGCCGTGTTTCGCTCTTAATAGAGGAAGCATGGTGGTGCGAGAAAAGTCGACGTAGTGATTCATCGCCTTGCTCATTGCGGCTACTTCATCTTGCATGCCTGGTACGGTATCAAGCGAGTTCAGTAGACGAGTATTTTGGTCACGTTTTTGATTTAGCGTTTCGACAAGCGTTTTGACGTCGTCAGGATTAAATAAGCTATAGATCGCCTTGATGCGCATGCCGTAGCTGTTGTCGACGATCTCGCTAAGTTCTTCTTTATGTAGAATCAGCTGATCTGTTGCTGTTGATACATCTTTAAAAGCATTTTCCAGTTTGTCACCACCGATAATGACACCCGTCAAAAGTAGTACGACGGAAAAGAGTACTGGAATCAGAATTTGTATTTTGATTGATAAGCCACTGAGAAGTTGGCGCATGTATTGTCCTTCTATGAATAAGTAAATGAGCAGAAGCAATTGTTATTATTGTTATTAATCAGTGATTCTAACTATTGAGAATGACAATTCAATCAGTAATAGATGCTATTTTTATATATGCGATAGATATTTCATAAATTCTGATTATTTATCGTACAAACAAGGCTTTAGCCATTTTTAAGATAGGGTTATTTGACGAGGAACCTTGTGCGGTATTAGGTAATGACAGGGGGCGAGATATTGAGCGGTTTGGCTTAAATAAGTTGGAATGAATATTCAGTGCCTATGAGTGAGGCTAATTTTTTACTTCAAGGCTATTTGGTAGGGGGAAAACAAGAAAATAAATTGTAGTTGTCATATAGGCTTCAATTAAGTGAAACACAACTGTCACATTCGGATTCTAAAGTAGGCCTCGTTCAAGCAAAACATTACGGCAATAACGCCACTAAAGGAAATTTGTGATGAAAAAGACAGTTATCGGTGCAATCGCACTACTAGGCGCTCTAACAGTGAATACAGCTTCAGCTAAAGAAACTATCTCTGTAGTTGGCTCTAACAGTGCTTCTCCACTGGTTGAAGTTTTTGCAGAAACCTACATGAATAAAGGCGAACCAGTGTTCATCGAAATTCAAGCACCAGGTTCTTCTGCAGGCATCAAAGCAGCAAAAAATGGAAGTGCTGACCTTGGTATCTCTTCTCGTGACCTAAAAGAAGAAGAGAAAACAGCTGACCTGAAAGAGCTCGTTATCGCTCGTGACGGTATCGCAGTTGTTGTTAACCCAAATAACGAAGTATCTGCTCTTACAGCTGAGCAAATCACTTCAATCTACAAAGGCGACATCACTAACTGGAAAGATGTTGGTGGTGCTGACAAGCCAATCGTAGCAATCACTCGTGATACTGCATCTGGTACACGTGGTGCATTCGAAGACATCATGAAGCTTAAGAAGAAGATTGGCGACAAGAAAGTATCGGCTATCTCTCAACGTGCACAAGTTGCAAACGGTAACGGCGCACTTAAAGTTTCTGTAGCAAGCAACCCATACGCTATCGGCTTCATCTCTCTTGGTACTGTAGATAACACAGTTCAAGCTCTAAGTATCGATGGCGCAGCAGCATCAGTTGAGAACGTAAAGAACGGTTCTTACAAAGTTGCTCGTCCTTTCCTAGTTCTTTACAAAGCCGGCGCTCCAACAGCTGAAACTCAACAATTCCTAGATTGGATGGTTGCAGATGAAGCTCAAGCTATCGCTGACAAGAAAGGCTACATCACAGTTAACTAATCTTAACTGACCAACACTTAATTATTGCTCAGCCTAACTTAGGCTGAGCCTTTTCTTTCAACTTTGTCTATTTCGAGCTCTTGTTGAGCCACAAAGTTTGAGATTTTATATATGACCATCGCAAATAGTGAAAAGCTTATGAATACTGAAGCGACTCAAATCAACAAGCCAAGTCTACGTGCTAAGAAGCGCATCGACTGGAGAGAAAGAATCTTCCACGGCTTGTTCTTATCGAGTGCTGTAATCGGCATCGTATCACTAGCCGTTATCGCTTACTTTATCGTTGCAGAGAGTATCCCTGCATTCCAAGAGGCCGGTGTTTCTGGCATCGTTCTGGGTGTGGATTGGTTACCGCCAGCTCTATTCGGTGTTGCAACCATGATTGTTGCATCGATTGTCTCGACGCTTGGCGCCGTAGTTGTTGGTGTACCCGTCGGTGTATTAACCGCTATTTTTATTGCTGAGATTGCTCCTAAGCGTCTTGCCGATATTATTCGACCAGCAGTAGAGCTTCTAGCGGGTATCCCGTCGGTAGTTTACGGCTTCTTCGGTCTAGTAATCATCGTTCCTATGATTCAGAACATCTTCCAAGTACCAGCGGGTAACACTATCTTCGCGGGTATCATTGTTCTGGGTATCATGATTCTTCCTACCGTTATTACGGTTTCTGAAACTTCGATCCGCGCTGTACCTCGTACGTACAAAGAAGGTTCACTTGCACTGGGTGCTTCGAAAATCTACACGATTTTTAAGTTACTCGTTCCTGCTGCACGTTCAGGCATTATGACGGGTGTGATTCTGGGTATCGGTCGTGCACTTGGCGAAACGATGGCAATCATCATGGTGATGGGTAATGCGCCAGCAATGCCAGAAGGTATTTTGGATTCGGCTCGTACGCTAACCGCAAACATTGCTATTGAAATGTCTTACGCAAGTGGTATTCACGCGAGTGCACTGTACGCAACCGGCGTTGTGCTTCTGGTATTCATCATGATGTTGAATGGTGCTCTGCTTTATCTTAATCGTGAAAAAACGAAGTAGGCGAGGATAAGTAATATGGATCGCGTAAAACTAAAACAAGCACGTCAAATGAAAGATAATGTCTTGAAAGGCTTTATCTGGGCGGCAGCAGCAGTCACCGTTGGTTTCTTATTCTGGATCATTTGGTACATCCTATCGAATGGCCTGCAATACGTAGACTGGAACTTCATCACCGACGACTACACTCGAACCGGTGAAGAACGTGGTATTTTCCCAATGATCATTGCCACGATCTACATGGTAATCGCATCGATTGCAGTGGCGGCGCCACTCGGCATTATGACGGCAATATACCTAACCGAATACGCAAAAGTGGGCAGTAAACTGGTTAAAGTGATTCGTTTCTGTACAGAATCTTTAGCGGGTATTCCATCGATTATCTTTGGTCTGTTCGGTATGACCTTCTTTGTTTCGATTCTTGGTCTTGGCTTCTCGATTCTGTCGGGTGCACTAACACTAAGTATCCTGATTCTTCCTGTAATCATTCGTACTACAGAAGAAGCATTGATGTCAGTACCACAAACTTATCGTGAAGGTTCATACGGCCTTGGCGCTTCAAAAATCTACACTATCTGGCGTTTGATCTTACCAAGCGCAATGCCAGGTATCTTAACTTCGGTCATTCTTAGTATTGGTCGTGTAATTGGCGAATCAGCACCTGTATTTTTAACAGCAGGTATGGTGGCACGTGTTCCTGAGTCGGTATTTGATTCTGGCCGTACACTAACGGTTCACCTATATAAGCTGACAACAGAGCTATTTACTATCGATGAGTGGAACCAAGCCTACGGCACGGCGACAGTCCTAATCGTATTGGTTCTCTTGATCAACATGGTTACAAAACTGATTGCGAGACGCTTCAACACGGCAACTTACTAAGCTAATTAGCTGGCTCAACAATAAAAAGAGCCTCCGTGATAAAGAAAGCATCAAGTTAGACACGAATTTAAGAATTTAGAGAAGACGAAAATGAACAAATTTGATATTGAGAACCTAGATCTGTTTTACGGTGAAAACCAAGCGCTTAAGTCTATTAACCTGCCAATTCCAACGCGTCAGGTAACGGCTCTGATTGGTCCATCTGGTTGTGGCAAATCGACGCTGCTACGTTGTTTAAACCGCATGAATGACCTAATTGAAGGCGTTACTATTAAAGGTAAGCTGGATATGGATGGCACAAACATCTACGGTAATATTGATGTGGCTGACCTACGTATTCGTGTCGGCATGGTATTCCAAAAGCCAAACCCATTCCCAATGAGTATCTACGAGAACGTCGCTTACGGCTTACGTGCTCAAGGTATCAAAGACAAGAAACACATTGATGAAGTAGTCGAAAGTTCACTACGTAGTGCGGCACTTTGGGACGAAGTGAAAGACCGTCTTAAAGCACACGCGTTTGGTTTGTCTGGTGGCCAACAACAGCGTCTATGTATCGCTCGTACCATTGCAATGGAACCGGATGTAATCCTGATGGATGAGCCTACATCGGCACTCGATCCAATCGCGACACACAAGATTGAAGAATTGATGGAAGATCTGAAGAAAGACTTCACGATCGTTATCGTAACGCACTCAATGCAGCAAGCGCGTCGTATCTCAGACCGCACGGCTTTCTTCCTAATGGGAGAGCTTGTAGAGCACAACGAAACGAGTGTTATCTTCAGCGAACCAAAAGATGATCGTACCAAAGGTTACGTAAACGGTGACTTTGGTTAATTAGATTAACTCAGTGCTGTTGTAGTTTTTTAAAGGACAGCACGCTAACTGAAACGCAGGTTAGATAATCAAATCGTTCGACAGAATTATCACTATAACTATAAGCGATGGAAGTTTTGCCCCACTCTAATGTGGGGCTTTTTTATGTCGTTAAAAAAGTCTTAATGTCGATGAAATTTTGGGCAGGAAATCCCATTTTTGTCGTCCTTCTCATGCTTGTGATAATGTAAAAAGTGAAATTGCGACCCGCTTAACATCTCATTTTTAGTTACATTGATTGCATATCAAGGCTTCGGTATTTTTGCTTCAATCTCATTAGCCAATGGACGGAAGCTGTGCCTGTTAAAGCCTTTGCAAAACAAATATCTGCTACTCGCGACCACCGTCTGTTGGCAGAATCTCTTTTTGGTTACCTTGTTGAGGTACTTGCCCCAAAAGGGATCGGAGTATTTGCCGAGCCAACACCAGAAGGCGATTCGTTACCCTTGTTTTCTTGCGGTGAGCTAACCTCCCTCGACAAGTATCCCTCAACATTTTGGCCTTGGGTTTCCCAGTTTGATACCGCAGATGGTGTGCTTCCAATGTCTATCAATACTTGTAAGTGGGAACACATGGAGGTGCTGGGTGGTGAGTCGTTCATCATGATGCTAGACAACGCGCCTGCCTGCAGAACTTATTTAATTGTTCAAAATTGCAATGCTCAGCAGATCAACCAAACGTTCGACCAAGATCTTGATGTCCTTCAACTAGCCGCAGCTCGCTGGCAGTGTATTCGTGCGGAAAAGAACGCGGCACTTGAGATCAAATACAGAGACACACGTGAAGCGCAGTACCTTGATGAAATTAAGCTGCGAGAGCTATTTGTTGAGAACATGAAACTAGTCCATCAGGTCGCGTTAGAGCTTTCTAATCCTGACTCTTTGGATGCTTTGTATAAGGCTTCTGTTGAGGCAGTGCGCGACCGTCTAGGCTTTGACCGTGCGATCTTCATGTTACTCGATATGAAAAAGCGCTGTTTTAGCGGCACTTATGGTACTGATGAGGCCGGTAAAACCAACAGCGAACATCATACCCAGTACGACTTGCATCAACTCGAAGCGGAATACATTGAAGCGTTGTCAGACAATCACACCAACTTGGTTATTATCGAACAGGCACCTCTCTACACCGAAGGAAAAGTAGTAGGGCAGGGCTGGAATGGAATGTTGATCTTACGTGAAGGTGATAAACCCGTGGGTTGGATTGCAATGGATAACTACATCCACCGTTCACCAATTACCAATTACCAAAAGCAGATGCTTGAATCCTTTGGTTCTCTGCTTTCTCAAATCTACATCCGCAAACGGCAAGAACAGAACATCCGTATGTTGCACTCAAGTATGGTGGAGCTGTCTCGTTGCGATAGCGTCAGTGAAGTGTGCAAATCGGCGGTAAGCTTTGCGATTCAGCATTTAGGCATTGATCGATTGGCGGTTTTCCTCACCGATAAAAATTGCAGTTACATGCAAGGCACGTGGGGCACGGACATAAAAGGCGACATTGTTGATGAATCCTATTACCGCTCTGAGCTGGTGGAGCGTGACATTGTAGCCGCAGCTCGCGCTTGCCCTAATCAAGTCGCCTTTGAAGAATCGGTGCCTATCTATCACGATTTCAATATTGTGGGAGTCGGTTGGACGGCAATGACGATGCTCACCACCAATACGGGTGAGCCGATTGCGTTTATAGCCGCGGACAATTTGTTAACTCGCAGCCCTTTAACGTCACAACTGCGTGAAGTGATACGTATCTTCGCTTCTAGTTTAGCTGAGGTGCTACAGAGAACCATGGCGCAAGAGGAACTCAAAAAGCTTAATGAGACGCTAGAGCAAGAGGTCAGCAAGCGCACTCAAGAGCTTGAACGAGCCAATGAGCAGTTGGATATCATCTCTAAATTAGACCCGCTGACACGTCTTGGAAATCGGCGTATGTTGTCGCAGGTGTTAGATGATCTAAATTGTGACGATCGAGGGGCGTTTGCCATACAAAATGAAGTCACATTCGGATTGATCCTCGTCGACCTTGATCATTTTGGTTTGTACAATACGGTTTATGGGCATACAGAAGGTGACGCTGCTCTGCGCACCATCGGCAAGATACTCAATGCCCATGTTCATAGCGATAAGGAAACCTTTTGCCGTATTGGTGGTGAGGAGTTTATGTTGTTGATGATAGGCACTCATCACTCTGAAACTAAACAGCGTGCAGAGTCGATCAGAAAATGCATTGAGGAGGCGAAGATCCTTCATTGTGAAAGCAGCACTAGCCAGTATTTAACCGCATCTGTCGGTTATGCTTCAATCACCTCTGATCAACGCCAATTCGATTTCGATCTACTGTATGGCAAGGCAGACAAAGCTTTGTATCAAGCCAAAGACTCAGGGCGAAATCGAATTGTCTCTGCTCTAAAGCGAAGAAAGGTCGCGACGCCACTGATTTAGTTTGGCGTTTGTTTTCCCTATCTCAAAAACGACTCAAGCCGTGATGATCACAATGTGATCATCACGGCTTCGTTCTTTTTTGTTTACTTAGATTTTCTGCTTAGTTAGCTTTCTGCTTACTTAGAACGCTGGTTAATTAAAGCCTTTCTAATGTGCTCTTGTGTGCTTTGTTCGAGATGCGTTTTGGCTTCTTAATCGCTTTGATTGCCTCAGAAGGATCCCATGACTGACTTGGTGAACCAGCTTCAGCATAGAGGCTCTGATTTAGCTTCGTTAGCTCGGCTTCGATTGTTTCTAACGTCTCACCACTCAAGTCTTTGTTTTCTGTTTTCCACTGTTCGAACAAAGTTCTCGTCTTCACACCATCTTTCGCTTTCAGAGCGGCAATAAGCGCTTCTGCCGTATCGGATTGACGTTCATCTTTTTGCTTTGGTTTTACTGCTGTACCGCGGCGTGACCAGAAGTAAAAAGTAACCGCAGAGCTAATTACCCATAAAGCAGCAAATAGCGCGGTTAGGTAAGGCCACATTCCAGGGTTTTCAACGGTAACAATCGTCGGGCTAGCTTGTTGAGTTGGTGTCTCCATAACAGGAGCTGGCGAGCTTGAGCTAGCGCGTTCACTTGCCTGAACCGACAACTCAAGACCAAGAGCTTTACTGGTTTCTTGTGATTGTGAGCCTGTGTTAAACCAAGCTTGAGAAACATCAGGCAGAGAGATGCTTCCTGATTCCTTAGGGATTAGTACCTGCTTATAGACAACGACAGCATCACCGGATTGGGTGGTGCCAAATTGTGGTTTTTCTTCATAAACACGCACCGATTTAGGGTAGGTGATGTTCAGTTTTGGTAACTGATGTTGAGTCAAGTTACTGGCTGTCATGGTGATGGTTCGAGTTAACGAATCACCCGCTTCCATTTCAACGCTTTGTTTCTTATCGTTGCTCAAATCGGTGTTATTGGTCAGCTCATTACCTTGGCTGTCTGACCATTGTTGTATCAGCTTAAAGTTCGATGTTGGTAACCACTCACCTTGGTAGCCTTTTGGCAGCTCTTTGACGGTTACATCTAAGGTTTCAACAGGCGTGTCGAGCTGGAAAAGGCGCGTTGTGCTTGAGTTGTTGGTTGAGTAAACAACGGCACCGGTTAACTTTGGTCCTTGAAGCTGAAATTGTCCTGCTTGCTGTGACGATATATGGAAAGATTGCTGAACAACCGTGACTTCTTGTCCGTTGATAACATCTTGAAATTGCTTAGACTCTCCAATCGGTTCCACGTCTAATTGCGCTGAACTTGGTGGCGCAATTTTAGGATCTTGCAGTCTTCTAGGATCAGCCTTAATGATGAGTTTTACATCAAGCTCCGCGACCTCTTGAGGGTATAGCGAGTCTTTACTCAGATTAAGTTGAAACTCGGCCATATCACTCTGCTTTGGAGCGGCTTTATTAACCGTAACGTGGATGGTGATCGGCTTAGTTTTAGCGCCTTCAATATCAAAGCTAGGAATCTCTAATCGGCCTAATCGAAGTGGGGCAAGGGTAATATTCCATTCGCTAGACACAGTGCGGCGACCATTGACGATTCGCATCGATGACCCAAAGCTTGGGGTGCCGACGTAGAAATTCTTCTGAAGGGAGGTTAGATCTAAAGCACCGGACGATACTTTTTCATCGGTAGCCACTCTAAGTCGGAAGACTTCATCTTTGGTCACTCTGTTTTGCGAAACACTCGCCACAGCGGTCGCTGCGAATACAGAGTGTGTCGAGAAAACACCGATTAGCAGTGTCAGTAGCATTGATAAAAATGGCTTGTTTAAAAATCGCATGGTTACCACTTTTTGTTTTGGTTGTTAGGAGCACTTTTTTGTCGTGCTTGTAAAATCATTTGCGCTTTAAGCAGTTGGCTCGGATCACGCGCGCTTTCTACTTGCTCAAGTTTTCGCATATCAGGATCGTTCGACATAGGTCGACCTGATACTTGTGCCGCAGCTTGTTGAGCGTTGTTATCAGTGTCTTCCTTAGCAGCCTCTTGTGCTTGGGCTGCCTGAGATACTGAGTCACCCTTGTCCTGTGGCTGTTTATCTGCTTGATCCGCTTTGTTTTGTTGCACAGCTTGCTTGTCGTTTTCTTCATCCGCCTTGGAATCAGGGCGGCTATCAGCTTGGCTTTGGTCAGTATTCTGAGCTTGGTTTTCACTTTGATCTTGGTTATTGCTTTGATCTTGGCTGTCGCTTTGACTTTGCGACTTCCCATTGTCAGCTGAGCTTTGTTGTTGATCCTGCGAGCTTTGCGAAGAATCATTTTGCTGACCTTGCTGACCTTGCTGACCTTGCTGACCTTGCTGACCTTGCTGGTCTTGTTCATTTTGGTCTTTGGACTCAGAATCGTCTTGCTGTTGCTGTTGCTGTTGCTGTTGCTGTTGCTGTTGCTGTTGCTGTTGCTGTTGCTGTTGCTTCTGAGCCTGTTCGACAATCTCTAGATTCTTCTTCGCATAAGCATGTTCAGGGTTGCTTTCTAGAATACGTTGATACTCTTCAATCGCCTGGTCGTACTTGCCTTGCTTTGCTTGTGCATTGGCGAGGTTATAGCGAGCATCTTCGCCAGAAAGACCTTGCAGCGTCTGTTCGGCCGCTTCGAAATCACCGGCTTTGTATTGCGCAATGCCTTTCCATTCTTGCTGCTCGAACTTCTCTGCAGCTTGTTGAAAGTCCTCATCTTGATACAACTGATAACCTACTTGGTCATCGGTTTTCCAAGGATTTGCAAACGCAGGATTTGGTTGGCTGAACGAGACAAGTACAGCTAGGCCACACCAAATGACCCCTTTTCGAAATAGCCCAAGTGCAGGAAGTAACAAAAACGGCAATAACCAGAAACCGTTGTTCACTCTGGTGTTGAGCGAGTTATTGGTTTTAGTCACTTCTGATGTCGTAGCGACTCGGTCGAGGTAACTTGCGATGTGTTCAATATCTGAGTTATTAAATTGCACCTCAGTGAACGTGCCACCATAGCTGCGTGTAAGCTCGCGCATGTTCTCTAAGTTGGTTTTTGCCACCACTGTTTGACCTGAATCGGTTTGCAGCATCGACCCGCTTGGTAGAGAGATCGGTGCACCACTTTCCGTACCTAAAGCCAAGACTGATAACGTCCAATTACTACCAGAGAGTAGCGAGTCGATATCTTTCTTCTCTTGATCATCGATATCATCGCCAATAAGTACCAGATCGCCTTTATAGATATGAGCTCGAGTCATCATCTTAATCGCGAGTTTGACTGCTGATGCAGCATCCCCGCCTTGAAAGGGCATGATATCCGGAGAGAGATTAGGGACTAGGTTCTTAATGGTATTGATGTCTGACGTTAAAGGACTAATGGTGTAAGCATCGCCTGCGTAGGCCACCATGCCAGTCAATCCTTCTTGCCATAATGAGAGTAGATCCAAAGCCTTGTATCGCGCTTGTGTTAAACGGTTCGGTTTAATATCGGTGGCATACATCGACATCGACATATCCATGATCACAACTCGTGCCTGTGTTTTTTCAAAGCTTGGTTGTTCGTTTTTTTCAAAGCTTGGACCAGCCAATGCGATGACGCCCACTAACCACCAAATACCGAAATAAGTGCTGCGGTTTTTCGATGGCTTGCTTGATTTTGGAGCCAAGTATCGAGCTATGTGGGACGCCAATAACCCTTGCTTGGATTGTCTCTTGCTAAGCCACCAAATCGCGGGCAGCACGGCAAGAGCCAAGAACCAATATGGGTAGATAAAAGTAAAGTTAGACATTGTTTCTCCTAATGGCTAACAGCATAAATGCGAAGAACATTGCCGCAGACAGTGGCCATACGAACCACTCTTGTTGCGGTCGCCATATCTTAGTGGCGTTCGTCACGGGCTCTAACTGATTGATGGTGTCGTAAATCGTTGCCAGTTCTTTGCTGTCTCGCGCTCGGAAGTATTGACCGCCAGTGCGTTTGGCGATTTCAATTAACGTACGTTCATCTAGATCTTGAGCGGTATTGACCTTACGAGTCATGAAGAACTCTTTGACCATCATTTCACCCGCACCGACACCTACGGTGTAAATCGTCGCGTCGTACTTCTTAGCAATATCCGCGGCTTCTAGTGGATCTAATACGCCCGCAGTATTACTGCCGTCACTGAGTAGAATCATTACACGCTGAGGAGCGTCGCTGTCGACAAAGGTTTTGGTGGCAAGGCCGATACCATCACCGATCGCAGTTTGAGTACCAATCAGCTTTAGCACTGCTTGATTGAGTTGTTGTGAAAGCGTGTCTCTATCTAACGTCAGTGGCGTCTGCAAGTAGGCGTGATCAGCAAATAGCACCAATCCGACTCGGTCGCCTTTTCGTCGATCAATAAAGTCACTCAATACATGTTTCACCGCAGATAAGCGATCGATGTATTCGCCATTGAATTGCATGTCTTCTTGGCTCATCGAGTAGGAGAGGTCGACAACCAACATCAAATCACGGTGTTTCGGCTGAAACTCAACCGGTTCACCGTACCAAACTGGGCGTGCCATGGCCGTTACCAATAAAAGCCAGATGATGACCGATAACGCCTTGGGTAAGCGACTGCTCGGAGTTTTGGTATTGCTGTCCTCGGGCAAAAACGGAAGCCTTAGGGCATTGTTCGATTCCGCCTTAGGAGAGAACAAGTAAACGAGAACCGGCAGTGGCGTGAGGAAAAACATCCACCACCAAACGAATTCAATATTTAGTAAGCTCGTGTTTAAAAGATTAGTCATAACGACCTCGCTTTGGAGGAAGGGCTTTGCGAATCCAAGTTTCGCAATCATCAACTAATTGCTGCTGAGCCTTTTTCTGTTCGTCGTTCATTAAAGCTGCATCTTGGTAGAGCGCTTGTTGCCATTGCGATTGCTTTGCGGCGAACAACGGCTTTGCTAATTGTGCATCCAAGAACGCCAACCAATCATCACCAGACAAGCCTGCCACTTTTTCGCGTGGGAAATAGCTTAGTGCTGCTTGACGAACGATGTCTTGAGCTGTGCTCGGAGACAAGGTGTTTGAAGACTGACTATTACGCAAGCAAGCAAGTGCTTCGTTCTTCGCGCTTTGGTTCTTTTGTCTGCGTTTTACAATGAAAAACACTAAGGCGATCAGAACGATGCCCGTGATACTTACCGCCCACCAGCCCCACGCTAAAGGCCACCAAGTCGGTGCATCTGGTGCAATGACTGGGCTTAAATCTAAGGACTGATTCATGACTGAGATCCTGATATCTGGCTCATTAATGACTGCGCACTAGACAGAGAGCTATAAGGTATCGCGAGAGATAAACCAAGTTTCTGCAACTGCTGCTTCTTTAATGAAAACGCTTGGTTAAGCTTTTCCTTTTCTTTATTGGAAGAGAAGTTGAACCACTGAGTTTTGTCACCATCGGTCACCTGTTTAGATCCTTTGTAGGTAGTTTCACCTTGCTCCAAAGGGTCGTAAAAATGAACTAGACGTACTCTGTTGTGCCTGCGAATCTGGCTGATAAGTGAGTAGTCACTTTCTCGGTAACGAACGAAGTCACTAAGGATAATAATGTCACTGCCTTTTGGGCAAAGCTGATGAAGAGACTTCAATCCATGCTCTAAGGTTGTGTCGCTGTGATTGTCTTGATTGGTCAGCGCAGCGTTATTGATTTCTATGACTTTTTGTAAAATACGCAGCGGAGCGTGGTTGCTAGCACTGGGTTTAATCTCAATGATCTCTTGGCCAGTATCTATCACTGCGCCAATACGGTCTTTTTGAGCGACGGTCAACCAACAAAGTTGGCTGGCAAAGTGCGCGAGTTGAACCGATTTAAGCAACAAGGTTGAGCCGAAAATCATACTGCTCGACAGATCTAAGAACAAAATCACAGGTTGCTCTCTTTCTTCAGAGAACAACTTGGTATGCGCTTTACCAGTTCTCGCCGTGACGCGCCAATCAATGCTGCGGATATCGTCGCCCGCCTGATATTGGCGAACTTCAGAGAAATTCATCCCGCGACCTTTGCGGTTGCTCTCGTGTTGACCGTTTAGTTGCGACCACAGGCTCTTGGCTGGAGGCAACCAGCGAACAGACTGCGCTTTGTATTGCAGCAGTTCATCCAGATTTAACGTGACGCCGTCACTATGGTTGGGTAATTGATTATTCATGCGCGTATCCCTATGCGCTACCAACCAACGAGATAAGGTGTGCGATCACTTGGTTTGCAGTGACCCCTTCAGCTTGTGCGTGGTAGCTGCGAAGCAGGCGGTGGCGCAATACAGGGAATGCCATCGCTTGAACATCTTGTGGAGTAACATAGTCGCGGCCAGCAAGCCAAGCGTGAGCGCGGGCACAACGGTCTAATGCGATGGTTGCACGCGGGCTGACACCCATGTCTAACCATTGATCAAGTTGTTCGCTGTATTGTTTAGGTTGGCGAGTCGCCATTACCAATCTGATGATGTATTGCTCAATGGTGTCTGCCATGTGAATGTTGAGTACTTCTTGGCGGGCTTCAAAGATCGTTTGCTGAGATATCTCTTGTGGCTGAACAGATTCGTTGCCTTGAGCTTCGCCTCGGTTCAGGCGCAAGATCTCTAGCTCACTTTCCATGTCTGGATAAGCCACTTCTAAATGCAGCAAGAAACGGTCTAATTGAGCTTCCGGCAGCGGGTAAGTACCTTCTTGCTCAATCGGGTTTTGCGTTGCCATCACCAAAAACAGATCAGGCAGAGCATAGGTTTTTCGACCTGCGGTCACCTGCTTCTCAGCCATAGCTTCTAACATCGCGGCTTGAACTTTTGCCGGAGCACGGTTGATCTCATCCGCTAGAATAAGTGAGTTAAAAATCGGGCCAGATTGGAAGGTGAACTCTCCCGTTTCTGGACGGAAAATATCGGTACCAGTCAGGTCGGCAGGCAATAGGTCAGGGGTAAATTGAATACGATGAAAATCTCCCTCGACACAGTCAGCCAGTGATTTTACCGCGCGGGTTTTTGCCAACCCTGGAGGCCCTTCAACAAGGATATGACCATCTGCCAGTAAGGCGATCATCAGTTGTTTTACGAGCTCTTGCTGACCAATGATTTGAGACTCTAGGTAGTTTTGAAGGATTTCGAAGTTATTTTTATGCATTTTTGGACTCTCTGGGGGCCATTTGATTCTTATTTTGAGTATTGGTCACTGATTACCAGGAAAAAGTTCCAGTACATTTGCGGAATTTATTTTTTCAAAATTGGAAAGATTTACAAGTGTTTAGCTAGAAAAATCACTGAACAGTGAATTTTTACCATATCAATCGCTTTTTATACAATAAAGCTCAAAGGTGTGATGCTGCCTGACTCAGATAAAAATTAAAGGGTTTGATAATAAGGGTGAATATCAATAAGGGGGGCGTATTTAGCTAATTAATCTCAACCTCACAAGAAATGATTGAATCGTTACATCACATTTGCAGTTTTTTGAGAGAAAAGTCTCTAGTTTTATTGGTTTTGGCCGATACATCACTCAGATTGTGCATTGCTTGTTGGAGTGCACTAGAAAAGTCCTGTTCAGGGTATACCAATAACGAGCGATTCTTTTAAAGGTCCAAATATGTTTAAAACTAACTCTCTGAGTATCAAACAAAAAGTTGTACTTGGAATTACCTTTGCGGTTCTTGCATCGACAGTGATTGTCGGCGCGATGGCACAACAGCAAGCAAGAGATGTATTGAGCCACCGTTTGGTTGATATTGAGCTTCCCGGTATGTTGGAGCGAATCAATGGTGAAATTGATCGTGAAGTCTCTCAGCTATTGTTAGCGGCGGAGCAAATTGCTTCAAATGAATTCATTTCTGATGCAATCGAATCGACCGAACGCGATGCCGCGCTAGAGAGTAAACTGGTTAAACAACTGAACAATGTTCGTAACCAATATCAGCTGAACGATGCCTCGGTAGCGAACCGTCAAACAGCTTACTACTGGAACCAAGATGGTTTCTTACGCCAGCTAAACCAACAACAAGACGGTTGGTTCTTTGGTTTTACTCAGTCAGGCCAGCCAACCATGGTGAGCATGTTCCAAGAAGCCAATGGTGAAGTGAAGATGTTTGCTAACTACCAACAGCCTTCTGGTTTGGCGATGTCAGGTTTATCAAAATCGATGGATGACATGGTTAACCTGCTGAACGGTTTCAAGATTGAAAATACAGGCTTTGTATTTTTGACTGATAGCCAAGGTGATGTACAGATTCACCGTGAGCGTTCTCGCAGTGATTCTTCACTTCAACAACTTTACGGCCCTCAATCAAGCCAACTATTGAACAAGTCGGGTTTCAATTTGATTACCACTGAAAGCCAAGGACAAGAACTGTTTGTGGCGAGTTTGTATGTGTCGTCAATGGACTGGTTCGTTATTGGTGTGGTACCAACCGGTGAAGTGTTTGCTGAGCTCGATGCGACTGCGCAGAAGATGCTGATCATGACTGCTATCGTGGCTTTAGTCTTTATCCTTATGGGCGTAGTGCTAGCAAACAGCATCACTCAACCGATTAAACTTCTGGCTAAGCGATTCGGTGACCTTGGCGAAGGTGATGGCGATCTGGCGCAGCGTATCGAAGTGAAGGGCAACGATGAAATTGCACAGCTTTCAAAGGGCTTTAATGGATTCATTGAAAAGATTCACGAGTCTATGAAAGAAGTATGCTCGACAAGCCAAGCGCTTCAAGTGGCGGCAGAGAGTGTTTCTAGCAAAGCACACATCACCCACGATAATAGCCAAGAGCAACGTGATCAAACTCTTCAAGTGGTTGCTGCCATTAACCAAATGGGCATGACAATCAGCGAGATTGCATCAAATGCGGCAACGGCTGCGGAAACGGCCACTCAAGCTTCGGGCAATACTGAAGTCGGTCGCTCTGTTGTAAATAAAGCAAAAGATGCAATTAGCCGCTTAGCTCAAGATATTGAGAGCACGGGTCAAGTGGTGGAGCAGCTTGCTTCAACAACACAAGATATCGGCTCTATTCTGGGTGTTATCCGTGATATTTCAGAGCAAACCAATTTACTTGCATTGAACGCAGCTATTGAAGCAGCGCGTGCCGGTGAGCAAGGCCGTGGCTTTGCCGTGGTCGCAGATGAAGTACGAAATCTAGCAAGTCGCACGGCAGACTCAACGGAAGAGATTCAGAAGATGATCAACCAGCTGCAAAGCGATGCTAAAGATGCAGTAGCAGCAATGAGTACAGGTAAAGTCATTACCCTTGAAGGTGTAGCTGCATCGGATGAAGCCGTAGATGTACTGGGTGGCATTTCGGACCGCATCGTAGACATCACCGATCGTAACACGCAAGTCGCAACGGCAACGGAAGAGCAGTCAACCGTAGTTCACACCATCAACCAGAACATTGAAGAGATTAACGCAATCAATGAAGTGACAACGGGTACCGCTGAGCAGCTTGCTGAAGCTAGCCAAGAGCTTCGCGACCTTTCTTCTCGCCTAGATAAGATGGTTGGCTCGTTTAAGCTTTAATCTCTTTAAGCTGTAGCTGGCTTAGAAAGAGACATAGACGAAGAGCTGGATTCATTTAATCGTGAATCCAGCTCTTTTTATTTACGGGGTTGTTTTCTTCTAACTGGCCTTAGCTTGATCTGGTTTCGGGCTTTGCACTTAATCGCTCTAGCATCACAGAGCGTAAATGAGTAAAATCTGATTAGGTTTAATATTTAGGTAAGTATCATGAGCGATTTTGAAAAAGAACTAGAGCAGATGACTCAAGAGATGGGCGATGAGCCAGAAGTAAAACTGCCATCAATTGAAGAGCAAAAAGCGATCGTTGCTGAATTTAAGCGACTAGAAGCGGAAGGCAAACTAACACCAGAAGTGTTAGAAAAGCATTTTGGCCAGTTCAACAAAACAAGTGATACGCCAATCCACTAAGTTTCTGCAGGGCAAACCTATATCGTTTAGATGGGGTGGCTTTTTAGCTCAAACAGATAAAGGTCTAGCATCCGCTAGGCCTTTTTTATTGCTGCGCGATAAGTTAACTGAGCTGTGCGCAAAGTTAAACAATCAAAGCGAAAGTAGTTGGCGCCTTTAAACAAAAAAATCCCCCTTACTTGGTAAGAGGGATTCGATATGGGCAAGTTATATCTTAAAAAGGCGAACCGACTAGTCGGTGCCGTATTCTTTGTACAAGCGACGACATGCTCGACCATCGCTATGGAACAAGTGACAACGGTGCGCAGGAATACCAATCGCTAGTTTGTCACCAGACTCAATCGTCAACGTATCTGGCTGGCGATAGATAACGTCAGCATCTGCGCTGTCGAGGTTTAGGTAAACTTGTGTTTCGTTACCTAATTTCTCGACCATCATCACTTCAGCTTCAATCGTCGCATCACCTGTTTCAGCAGACAACAAGTGTTCAGGACGAACACCCAGAGACATACGGTCACCAGCATTGACAGTCGTACCATCAACAGGGATCCAGAAAGTCATACCGTTAGAAAGTTGAACTTGGACGCGTTCTGCTTCAGCTTGCTCGATGTGAACAGACATAAAGTTCATCTTCGGCGAGCCAATAAAGCCTGCCACGAAACGGTTTTGAGGGTAGTGGTAAAGATCAAGAGGTTTACCCACTTGAGAAACATAACCGCCATCAAGAACAACAATCTTATCGGCCATTGTCATCGCTTCCACTTGGTCGTGGGTAACGTAGATCATAGTGCAACCAAGTTGACGTTGTAGTTTAGTGATTTGCGAACGCATTTGAACACGCAGCGCAGCATCTAGGTTAGATAGAGGCTCATCAAGTAAGAATACGTTTGGTTGAGAAACTAGAGTACGACCAATAGCAACACGTTGACGTTGACCACCAGATAGGGCTTTAGGCTGACGCTCAAGAAGGTGACCAAGCTGAAGGATTTCTGCAGCATGTTCAACACGCTTATCAATTTCAGCTTTGTTTGCGTTTGCTAACTTAAGGCCGAAAGACATGTTGTCGTAAAGGTTAAGGTGAGGGTAAAGCGCGTAAGATTGGAATACCATACCTACGCCACGCTTTGAAGGCTCAACGTCATTCATGCGTTGGTCGCCAATGTACAAATCACCAGACGTAATGTCCTCTAGACCTGCGATACAGCGTAATAGCGTCGATTTACCACAACCTGATGGTCCAACGAATACTACGAACTCACCTTCGTTGATGTCTAAGGTTACGTCCTTAGAAATCTGTACATCACCATATGATTTATAAACGTTTTTTAACGTGACACTCGCCATCTAGCTAGTCCTCGATCGATCAAATTTTAAGTTTTACTGCTTATCATTATAAGAAATTTTTGGGTCAGCAGTAACTGTAGGAATTGGTAAGTATTGAATGAGTAAGAAAAAAAGTGGGTGAGACTTGGATTCTTTAACCAAGCCCACCCGTCATAGCCAAACTGGTGCCTATTTCCCCCACATCCAGCTAAATCTCCCCCGTGATTCAATCACAGATTTAGCTTGATGCTTAATAAAGACAACAGCGGGCAGTGAAGCCAACTAAATGAACAATGCTTCACGCATAACATTCGCTGGTAAAGGGTTCTTACTATCCACTCTTGGATGGATGCAGTTTCGGTGAATTGGCGCAATCGTACATCCTCCCAATGAAAATTTAACGAGGGGGAGTAGGAGGGGAGGAGTAGATAAATGGGGTTGCTCCCAATTAGCGATCCAGTTCAAATAAATTCACCACATAACGGTGATGTGGATCACGATGAGTATGCACTTTGTGACTTCGCTCTCTAATCTGACCGGATGACGATCACGAAATTAAGCCATAATAGCTAGGGCGTAGTGGCTAGGATGATGAGTTAGGGACTGTTTTCTCAGATCATAACCTCGAAAACTGGCTCGTCTTAATTGAATGCGCCCTACGTATAAATATAAAAAGGATATTGACATGAAAAACGCTCTAAGCGCTGTAGCTCTAGGCACAATTGTGGCTCTGGGTTCATTTGGTGCAAACGCTGCTATCGAAGAAGGTCAACTAACTATTTGGGTTGGTGGCGATAAAGCTTATGAAGGAATGGCTGAAGTAGGCAAACGCTTTGAAGAAGACACTGGTGTTAAAGTAACAGTGGCTTTCCCAGATAAACTAGAAGAGAAGTTCTCTCAAGTTGCAGCGGCTGGCGATGGCCCAGACATGATCTTCTACGCTCACGACCGTTTTGGTGGTTTTGCAGAAGCGGGTCTTCTTGCTGATATCAAACCTTCTAAAGAGACTAAAGAAGGTATCGTAGACTTCGCATGGGACGCTGTTTCTTACGAAGGTAAAACAATCGCTTACCCAGTAGCGGTTGAGTCAGTTTCTCTTATCTACAACAAAGCACTTGTTCCTAACCCACCTAAGTCTTGGGAAGAAATCCCAGCACTTAACGCTGAGCTTCAAAAAGACGGTAAGAAAGCGATCATGTGGCCTCTACGTGGCGGCGCTTACTTCACATGGCCTCTACTAGCAGCTGACGGCGGTTATGCATTCAAACAAACAGCCGAAGGTTACGACATTAAAGATGCGGGCGTAGCGACTGATGGTGTTCAAAAGTCTCTAGGTTTCATCGAGAAGATGGTACAAGACAAAGTTATCTCTGCAGACATGGACTACTCAGTTGCTGAGTCTGAATTCGTTGCGGGTAACGTTGCAATGACAATCAATGGTCCTTGGGGCTGGGCAAACATCGAGAAAGCAGGCGTAGACTACGGCGTTGCAACACTGCCTAAGTTCAACGGTAAAGCGTCTAAGCCTTTCGTTGGTGTATGGGCGGGTGGTATCAGCACTGCTTCTCCAAACCGCGACCTAGCCGTTGAGTTCATGGAAAACTACCTACTAACTGATGAAGGTATGAAAAGCTTGAACGATGACAAACCACTAGGCGCAGTTGCTCTTAACTCTTTCCAACGTCAACTAGACAGTGACACGCGTATTGCCGCAACAATGGACAACGCGATGAACGGTGAAATCATGCCTAACATCCCTCAGTTCACTACATTCTGGTACAGCATGGAAGAAGCGATCGGCAACGTTGTTGATGGCCGCCAAACTGTTGATCAAGCACTGAAAGGTGCTGAAGCTCGAATGACTAAGTAATACTCAAGTTCTACCTTTAAGGAGGGGGTAACCTCTCCTTACTTTTCTATTTTTTATCTATATCGTTAGCAGGTTCCTCTATGCAGTCAGTTCAAGGTTCAGATGCGATCCCGGCACCATCAAGCCTTCCAAGCAGTAAAAGCGTCTTCATCAAATGGGGGTTGCTTGGTAGTGTTGGCTTAATTAATGGCTACGCTACAATTTTAATGTATTCTCGCGGTGAGCTCGCATTTGCGCTTCTTACTGTGATCTTAACGGCTTTGGCACTTTACATTTTTGGTAGTAAGAAAACTTACGCCCACCGTTATATTTACCCAGGTATTGCCGGAATGATTTTATTCATTCTTTTCCCACTGGCATACACCGTCGGGCTTGCGTTTACTAACTACAGCGCAAAAAACCAGCTCTCTCTAGAGCGTACTCAAACCGTTCTTTTAGACCGTTCATTCCAAAGCGGTGAAAGTTACCCATTTACTTTGTACAAAACAGATAACGGTCACCAGATCGTTGTGAAAGATGGCGACCAGCTGTTAGCAACTGATGTATTTTCTCTGGCAGGTATGACAGCAACAGAGATGGACCTATCTGCAATCGAATCTGTACAAGGTGAAAAAGAGAAGATCAAAGCGATCATCCAAAACCGTTCTGCGATCAGTGGTGTAGACTTCCACTTGCCAGATGGTGATGATATCCGTATGAGTGGCTTGCGTAAGTTTGCTGCCGTCGCACCGCTTTACACCCTTCAAGGTGACGGTGAAACGTTAATCAACAATGAATCTGGTGAAGTATTGAAACCAAACATGGAAGTGGGTTTCTACCAACCGGTTGACGAGAAAGGAGAGTTTATTGGTAACACAATATCTCCAGGCTTTGTTGTAGACATCGGTACGGCTAACTTTGAACGTGTTTGGAAAGATGACGGCATTAAAGAACCGTTCATCAGTATCTTCATCTGGACCGTTGTATTTTCTATTTGTACGGTTGTTTTCACGCTTGCCATTGGTCTGATTCTTGCGAATATTGTGCAGTGGGAAGAGCTAAAGGGTCGTTCAATCTACCGTGTTCTACTGATTCTGCCTTACGCAGTCCCAGCGTTTATCTCGATTCTTATCTTTAAGGGCCTATTTAACCAGAGCTTTGGTGAGATCAACATGGTGCTTGAGAGTATCTTTGGCTTAAGCCCGAACTGGTTCTCCGACCCGATTCTTGCGAAAACCATGGTGTTGATTGTTAACACTTGGCTAGGTTTTCCTTACATGATGATTTTATGTATGGGCCTATTAAAAGCGATTCCTGAAGATTTGTACGAAGCGTCAGCAATCGATGGTGCTAACTTTCTTGATAATTTCAAGCGAATCACATTCCCATTGATGATTAAGCCGCTTACACCGCTATTGATTGCAGCATTTGCCTTTAATTTCAATAACTTTGTAATGATTCAACTATTGACGAACGGCGGCCCGAACATGATTGGCACTTCAGAGCCCGCGGGTTACACAGACTTACTTGTAAGCTACACCTACCGAATCGCATTTGAAGGCGGCGGCGGTCAAGACTTTGGTCTAGCAAGTGCTATCGCAACGCTTATCTTCCTATTGGTTGGTGCACTCGCGTTATTAAACCTACGTTTCACTAAACTGACTCAAGATTAAGGAGCACGACAATGGCTATGGTACAAGGTAAAGGCCTTAAATACCGAGTGTGGGCAACGCATGCAGTGTTGTGGTGCTTCTTAGCGCTAATTATCTTCCCACTATTAATGATTATTGCTATCTCGTTCCGTGAAGGTAACTTCGCAACCGGTAGCTTGATTCCAGATAATCCATCTTTGGAACACTGGAAATTAGCTCTGGGCATGTCAGTGACCAACGCTGATGGTTCGGTAACGCCACCTCCATTCCCGGTACTTACTTGGTTGTGGAACTCGATAAAAGTAGCGGGTATTACGTCTATTTTGATTGTGGCGCTGTCTACTACATCGGCTTACGCATTTGCTCGTATGCGCTTCAAAGGTAAAGAAACTATTTTGAAAGCGATGATGGTTTTCCAAATGTTCCCAGCAGTATTGGCTTTGGTAGCGATTTACGCGCTGTTCGACAAACTTGGTCAATACATCCCGTTCTTAGGCTTGAACACGCACGGCGGTCTAATCTTCTCTTACCTAGGCGGTATCGCACTACACGTGTGGACGATTAAGGGTTATTTTGAGACGATTGATAATTCTTTGGAAGAGGCTGCAGCACTGGATGGTGCGACGCCGTGGCAAGCGTTCAGATTGGTTCTATTACCTCTGTCAGTGCCAATCCTAGCGGTTGTGTTTATTCTATCTTTCATTGGTGTTGTTGGTGAGGTACCTGTTGCTTCAATCCTATTATCGGATGTGAACTCTTACACGCTAGCAGTCGGCATGCAGCAGTACCTATATCCTCAGAACTATCTATGGGGCGACTTTGCGGCAGCGGCTGTACTATCAGCACTTCCGATTACGATCGTATTCTTACTTGCTCAACGTTGGTTAGTTGGCGGTTTGACGTCGGGTGGTGTAAAAGGATAAGCTGTACCCTATAAGAAAGACAAAGAGCGACCTTATAGGTCGCTCTGTATTGGCATTTTTATTACATCATTTGGTTTGGCCGCCGATCAGTAATAAAAATAACCCTCAGGTTACGCATAGCTGGCTACTAATCAGGTTCCTTACGCTATTAATGATTAGTGGTTTTTGTAACTCTAACCCAAGTATTTACTTGGGTTTTTTTATGCCTGCTACTTTTTGCGTTCTACTTTGTCTTGATGTTCGTTTACCTGTCAATTCTTGTGCTCATAACGGCTTCATGTTCAAAGCTTCGAGTCACTTCTCTCCCGAATCTCTCCTGCGTCATTCCTCTTACAGGATGACATGAACGAGTCTCACAAATCAGACACTCAGTATAAAGGGCAGTTGCTCTATTGATATATTGCTAATATTTCAATGCGTGATACTTCAATGATTTGTATGCAACGATTAGCCTGATTGCACAG
This sequence comes from Vibrio sp. QJM3NY_21, assembly GCF_057785975.1. Classification (NCBI taxonomy): domain Bacteria; kingdom Pseudomonadati; phylum Pseudomonadota; class Gammaproteobacteria; order Vibrionales; family Vibrionaceae; genus Vibrio; species Vibrio sp. QJM3NY_21. Next base: position 1,508,890 of record NZ_CM173514.1, on the reverse strand, counting down.
AAAATGTCTATAACGGCGGGCTACTGTTGATGTGTTGTGAGTAGCTATCACTCGTAGTTGTTGGTTTGCTTGGAAGTATCTTTCCATTCAAAGGTAAGAGGGAATCGGATGTTGTGATTAGAGTTCTCTACTAGAAGGAGCACAGCCAAGATGCTGCAACAGCACATAGATGCTTTCTTGATCGAGTGCGACACGGCGAAAGAGATCCGCAAACGTGTTATCCCCGCCAAAACAAGTCTGGATATAGTGGTTAATTTCATTGCTATCGTAACCTTCTACGTACAAGGTTCTGACCCATTGGTACTCAACTGCCTTGAGGTTATTCAGTGTAGATTCGCTAAGAGTGGGGCGTGTGACGCTCAAGAGTAGCTCCGGGAAATTCAAATACATCCATTATGATTGGCGGTATTTAACCAGAGCTAAATGACGACTTTATTACAGTTCGAGCAAATTGCTAAACAATAGCGGCTTCATTTCAGCCCTTGGCTAAGTATCACGCTATATAAGCCGTATTGAGACAAGTCGTATTGAGGTAAGCGGTGTTGGGTAAGACGAAGCTTTGTCTGTGAGAGTTTAAATAGGGGAGTAGAGCTAGATAAGTAAATGCCAAGCAGGTGCTTGGCATTGTAATAAGGTTTTGTAGCGTAGTTGGTGAAGTTTACTTAAGGTACTTAACGTGTGCTTCCATCTCTTCACCGATCTGTTTTCGCATGTTCATTAGGCGAATAGCCGAATCTCTTAATTCGATGTCTTCTGGTGTTTCTGGTACCCACTCCGGCACCTTGGTCGGGTTACCATTTTCATCAACAGCGACCATAATAACGATACAGTGAGTCGTTAGGCGGTTGTTGAGTTCTTTAGGGTCGCTGGCTTGAACGTCGATAGCGATGTGCATAGAAGATGAACCGGTATAGATGACCTTCGCACTTACCTCAACAAGGTTGCCAACATGGATTGGCGCAACGAATCGAATTCCCCCTGCGTAAGCGGTAATACAGTATTTACCACTCCACCCAGCAGAACAAGCGTAGGCTGCTAAATCGATCCACTTCATTGCTGCACCACCATGAACTTTACCACCAAAGTTCACATCCCCAGGTTCAGCTAAAAAACGCAGAGTAACGTCTCGTTTACCATCTGGTCGGTTATTGTTACTGCTCATCTATCTTCCTTCATTATTATTGTGCTGAATAACATGCTTGTTACTTGCTAATAACAATATACTTAAGATGACATAAATTAAAGCGGTGTTTCTCACGATTAAGACTATTTTTTCAAACAGGTGACGAACGGATGAATATTGATGTTTAAAGGCGGTAGAGGCGAGTGGCAAACGCGGATGAAGCAAGATTGAGCAGGTGCCTAACCATATTGAGTAAGAACCAATAAATGTTGAGCTGACAGCTAGAAAGGTCGATTGCAAAAAAAAACACCTAGCGTAATGCTAGGTGTTTCTAAGCCGTTTGGTACTCATTGCGGTACCTTATTTTGTTTTAGCCAACTAACCGCTGTTTATCTGGTTTAGTTAAATTATTTTAGTCTTTTTACCACTAAAGTGGTAGTTAAAAATATTTGTTATTCAGCTCATTTTTACTCTTGAATAAAGTATAGATCCTTCGCGTAGATATTTCCTTTCGGATTATTGTTAGGGAAGCCTTTGAGAGTATTTCGCACTAATCGGGTGTGATTGTAATGATATAAAGGCATAACTGCTGCAGATTCGTTAAGTAGCGATTCAGCCTGCTGGTATAAAGTAAAGCGTTTAGACTGATCTTCCGTTTTACTTGCTTGCTGTAAGAGCTCATCGTAATCGGGATTGCAGTAGCCACTTTCATTTGCCGTGTGACCACAAGTGAACGCCTCTAACAGTGCAGAAGGCTCTGGGTAGTCACCAAATGCCCATGAGCGAGCTAGCTGATAGTCGCCACTTCCCTTCGCTGCAACATAGGCTTTCCACTCCATGTTTTCTAACTCAACTTTTACGCCAAGTGGCTTCCACATAGATGCAATCGCAATAGCTATCTTTTTATGATTCTCACTGGTGTTGTATGTCAGGGTAAATTTGAGCGGCTTGTTTTCGTTGTATCCCGCTTCTTCAAGTAGCGTTTTGGCTTTTGTTAAACGCTGCGTGCTGTCTAAAGAATTGAATTCGGATAAAGGAGCTGTGTAGTCAGGAATATTATTCGGCGTCACGCTGTATGCTTCTGGCTCACCTTGACCAGTGACTTTATCTACCAATATCTCACGATTGACGGCCATGCTGAGTGCTTGGCGTACTCTTACGTCATCAAACGGTGCTTGACGTGTATTGAATGAATAAACGTAAGAGCCCAATAGAGCTTGCGCTTTGATTTGTTCAGGACTTTCTTGGATTAATTTTTGGTAGTACTCAAGCTGAACGCGATTGGTCATATCGATCTCACCAGCTTGGTAACGAATCAGTTCGGCATTTTGAGAGGATAGGCCGAGATAGGTTACCTTATTGATGACTGTCGATGTGTCATCCCAATAATTTGGGTTTCTCTCGACTTCTACGTATTCGTTGGGCACCCATTTACTCAAAGTGTAAGCACCGTTGGTCGCGATATTTTCTGCGCGAGTCCATTGGTCACCTTTCTCTTGAACCAACTTAGCAGGCAAAGGGAAAAAGGTCTTGATGCCCATTAAACTCATAAAGTATGGCGTAGGTTTTGAAAGTGAAATCTCAACCGTGCGCTTATCTAATGCTTTGATGCCAAGCTCAGAGGGAGCTTTGTCTCCTGATAGAATCTCGCTAGCGTTCACGATATTAGCCGTCGAAAAAACAAAACCTGTGTTGTTACCTGTTTTAGGAGACACGGCGCGCTGCCAACCAAAGACAAAATCAGACGCTGTGACTGCCTCACCATTCGACCACTTGAGGTTATCTTTCAATACAAACGTCACGGTTTTGCCGTCTTTGCTGATAGACCACTCTTTGGCTTGCCCTGGGATTATTTGCCCGTCACTGTCCTCAATCACAAAGCCTTCAAACATATCATTGACGATAATGTCACCGGGCATACCTGAGTTTACGAAGCTTGGGTCTAGTGTGTTGGGCTCTGCGCCATTACCACGCACAAAATGTTGTTCCTCAGCTAATAGTTCTTCAGCTAATGTCACATCAGCAGGAACAGTGGCAGCAAAGCTTGAAGCAGATGACAAAGCAAGCAGAGACGAGATGATCACAGGGATCGTTGGTTGAGTCATTGTAATTCCTTTTACAACTTAAACGGTACTCAATGCATTAAACCTGAGTCGGTAACATGTTGCAACCACAATGAACGCGTATTAAAAGCATTTGAAAGGCTTGTGAATAAAACAACAGTGCCTACTTCGGGAGTAGGCACTGTGAGAAAAGTGAGTTTGAATATTTACCCTAATGTGAGCGTTGGGTAATGTGTTTAGCCTTGTTGAGGGAGAGGTGCCTCAAGCCTTGGTTTTCTTTTGATTTGAGCAAGGATGACACCGGAAATTACCATCACACCGCCAATGATGTGGAACTGGTTAATCTCTTCGCCAAGCCAAGTGGAAGCTAATACAATTGCGATAACTGGCATCAAATTCATGAACATCGCACTTGAGTCCGCACCAATGGTATCAATCGCTTTCACCCACATCCAAGGTGCTAAAATCGAAGCGGCCACCGCGGCGTAAGCTATTAATGGGATCGCTTGTTGCGGTGGTAAAAGCTGTTCGCTGGTAAGCCAAAGTGGCGCTAACATTGCGACAGCAAAAAGCCCCTGCATGTAAATCACCACCCAGCTACTGATTGGCATTTTCCAGCGTTTCAATAGCACACAGTAAGAAGCATAAACAAAGGCTGCAATCAGCATATAGCCATCGCCTTGGGTCAATTCTTGATGGATGAAGAACAGAGGATCGCCTTTGCCTAACATCAGTGCTAAGCCTGACAGTGACAATACACCACCCACAATACTCAAACTAGAAATCGACTTGTGCAACAGAGGAACGCTAAGGAACACACTGATCAAGGGCACTAATGAGGTGATCAACGCCATGTTAGAAGCGGTTGTGGTTAAGCCCGCGTAATAGCCTAGAGATTGGTTCAACACCATGCCTAAGAAGCCAAGGAAAGCCAACTTAGACAAGTTAGGTTTAATGATCGGCCATTGCTTGATAACTGAGCGAATACAGAAAGGGGTGAGAATTAACATCGCAAAAAACCAGCGGTAAAAACTCATTGCGCTAGGTTCTATGGTGCTTGCAGCAAGCTTGTTGACGATTGCATTGGCGCCCCAGATACAGACTGTAAAAAATGGTAAGAGATAATGCATGTGAATTCCGTCGCAAATGAGTTGATGCGGCTAGTTTGACAGGTCGTTATACTTACAAGTATCTTTAGAAAGACATCAGGCGCGATAGGAAGACAAGTTTGAAAAAACACTCAAGAAACCTTCACCCATCCTTATCAATAGATAAGGCACCATCCAACGTATTTATGAATTTTGAAGCGTTTCTTTCGAACACGGAAACCCGAGTTCATAGCCACTCATGGGGACAGGTTCAATTGATCAGTGGCGGTATATTAGAGATGGAAGCGGAAGGCACCCGATTTCTAGCGCCACCACATTTGGCGATTTGGGTACCGGCCGGGGTGACGCATTGCAGTTATAACCGTAAGCCTTTGGACTACTGCTCGCTAAATATCGCCCCAGAGCTAACGCAATATCTTCCAGATAAAACTAGCCTTATAAAAATCACGCCGATTGTGTCTTCGATTATTGATGACTTTCGCGATCGTGGAATCAATGTTGCGGAAACAGAACAAGATCAAAGGCTTGTTCAGGTACTACTCGACCAACTTGCGCAGCGTGAAGTTGAACACCACTTCTTGCCTTCAACTGACAATAAGTACCTAGCGCCTATACTGGCTTCTGTTGAAGAAAACCCAACCGATGAAGTGACATTGAAAGATTGGGCTGAGCGTGTCCACACCACGGAAAGAACCCTTTCTCGCCACTGCCAGACCGAGCTTGGGATGAGCTTTACAGAGTGGCGATTGCGAGTACGCTACCTCTACTCAATGGACTTGTTGAGAAATGGCCAATCGGTTAAAGAGGTCGCTCTAACATTGGGTTATAACCAAGCGAGTCCATTTATTACCATGTTCAAACGTTATGCGAACCAAACGCCAGAACAGTATAAGAACCGTTTGTTGTAACCCGAGCTGATCTCGCATGGCTAACATGACGAGAAACCCCGACATAACTATAACGTAGTCAAAGCAACGCACCTGTTACCTAACAGGGTCGACAACGTTGCGATCATTGGCTTGTTAATGTAATCGCTTTCTACTGCTACGTCGTCAAGCCAGTAAATATCTGCAAGTAGGTGAAGATCTTCAATCAATGCTTGGCAACTTTCCTCAGTCACTTTTGAAATATCACTGGGGAAATCATCACTGAGATCGACAATGATCACTCGTTGATGCTTTTTTAGCTTCAATCTTACAATATCTTCTAAATCGGCCATGCTTTTCTCTCTGTGGAAAATAAACATCACACTTTGGCCCTCTCCGATATCGTAGATCTTATAGCGTCGATCATTGAGATAAATAATATTGAATTTCATGTTATCGATTCCTCGGGATTTAAATAATCAGCCAAAATGAAAATGTTGAGTTGGCATTAGACGTTAATTTTTAACTCAATGTCGTTTGAATTGAGTTTGCTTAATTTCACTTAAAGACTCAAAGAATTAGAGAAATTCAAATGTGAATCTCTCAAGTCATATTTGAATTTCTGTAAACCATATTCAGGACACTGTTGGTTATTTATGATCTCTGCATTCATGGTTTTCTAGGAAAGGAAACCTAATGCAGCAAAGGAGATAGGTTCAAAAAAGAATCTAAGTAGCATCAATTAACAGTTGTCAACCCAATGAAAAATATCAATAAATATCTTTTGTTATTCTCTCTTCTTGTAAACGGTTTTTTCTCAAGTTTTGCATGGTCTTCGAGCTCGATGTTGGAGGATGTGTCTGCAATAGCCAAGCTCATTTATGACAGTGAACCTCAAATTGAAGCGACGAGTGATGTCAAAAAAATCAGTAATAATCAATCTCTGACGTATCGAATTACAAAGGCAGAAGCCGAAAGCGATTTGTGGTCGATTGTTATTATTGACGGACAAAGTGACGAGATAGCAGCTGGTGGTCAGCAATTGATTACTAATATCGACAATATGAATTTTCATCGAGAACTCGATGGTAGCTTACTTATCAAAATCTCGAAGTACCGACCTGGTGATGTGAACGCTACTAACTGGTTACAAGCCCCAGAAGGTAGCTTTTATCTCGTGAAGTATGTGTACTTATAGGGTAGATAACATGAAAAAAATATTTGCCTATTTCCTGCTAATTCTCTTATTGATTAGCGCTATACCGAGTTTTTTTGGCGAAAAGCCTGCATTGGTCCTTAATCACGCTGATAGTTCATTACCCATTGAGCCTTTGTTAAGCACATTAGTTAAAAATCAGATAACTCCGCTAGGTATTGAGAATCAACAAGACGAAACTACATTAATCTTTGAAAGTAAAAAAGAACAGCGAGAAGCGCAACAGGTATTGTCATTGGCGTTTCCGTTAGCTCATTCTCATTTTTCATTCGTCAGTGCAGCACCTCAGCTATTTAGCCAGGTAGGGCTAACACCCATTAACCTTGGATTAGATCTTCGTGGTGGCGTGCAGTTCATGCTGCAAGTTGAAATAGATGATAGCGTGAGAAGTTTGGTAGAAGCGACATCGACGAATGCTCGCCACGTGGCTCGTGCAGAAGGGATACGCAGTCGAATTGCTGACATAGACAACAATGGATTCTCGGTCATTATTACTAATTTAAGTAGTCGTGATTCAAACAGTATTCAAAACGTAACCGACCACATGCGTTCACAGTTTTCTGAATGGAAAATCAGTGTAAACGACAACGTATTACGTTTTTCGCTTGATGAAAGCATTAAAGAAGAGCAGGCAAGCCTCGCTATGCAGCAAACCCTAAATATTATGCGCCAGCGTATTGAAAGTTTAGGTATTACTGAGGCCGTCACCCAGCGTCAGGGGGCTGACCGTATATTGATAGAGCTTCCGGGCGTTCAAGATCCTCAAGTAGCGAAGCGTGTTATTGGTGCGACGGCGACGATCTCTTTTCATACGGTTGTTGATTCAAGCCAAGCTGCACAGACTCATACTACGCGTGATGGGGAATCTGTACGCTTGTCTAGGCAACCGGTGTTAACGGGAGAGTACATTATTGGTGCATCCGCATCGGTTGGCGAGTTTGGACAATCTGAAGTGAACCTAGTGTTGAGCAGTGCGGGAGGCAGCAAAATGTCTGACTTCTCACGTAGTAACATCGGTAAACCTATGGCGACCTTATACAGCGAATATCATCAAGATCATAACAACCAACTTGTTCAACGCCATGAAGTGATCAACATTGCTACGATCCAAAGCCAATTAGGAAGTCGTTTTAGAATCACGGGTATCGGGCAAATTTCCGATGCACAAGACCTTGCGCTAATTCTACGTTCAGGATCATTGACCGTACCTGTGACCATTATTGATGAGCAAGTGATTGGTCCAAGCCTAGGTGAAGAAAATATCCAAAAGGGTTTGCTCGCGGTGATGGTAGGTTTAGCTCTGACATTTGTGTCGATGCTGGTTTTGTACCGAAAGTTCGGTGTTATCGCATGTGCCGCGCTGATCGCCAATATTGTCATGATTATAGGTTTTCTATCGTTGATACCGGGAGCAACGCTCACTTTGCCAGGTATTGCGGGCCTTGTACTCACCATGGGCATGGCGGTTGATACTAACGTTCTGGTGTTTGAACGAATCAAAGAAGAAATGCGTTCAGGAAGGTCGCTAGCGAGCGCGATACCAAGAGGCTACAAAGAGGCAAGAAGTACGATTATCGATGCTAACCTGACGTCGTTGATCACTGCGATTATTTTGTTTGCGATTGGCTATGGTGCGGTTAAGGGCTTTGCAATAACGCTCGGGATTGGACTGTTAACCAGTATGTTTACGGGATTACTCTATAGCCAAATGTGGATGACAAAACTTTGGGGGCATGACAATGACAAAGCTTAACCAACGAGTCGCTGATATTCAGTGGTCAAAAGTAAGGTGGAACGGTTTGTTAGTTTCACTAGGGTTGATGTTTATATCAATTGTCCTGATATCGACCAAAGGTTTCACGCTTGGGCTTGAGTTTACCGGTGGTATTTCCCATGTCGTCAATGCTGATGTCCCGGTGAGCTTGGAAGCGATGCAGTCAGCCTTGAATACGGTATTTGATGAATTACCCAATCTAGTGCCCGATGTCACCTACCAAACTTGGCAGTTACAGTTTCCTATTGGCGGAACAGGCGAATTGGAGTTGTTGCAGTGGTTAAGAGCTGTAGAGTTGGAGCTAGGCCATCCGCTGAATCTAGTGTCGAGCTCAGTTGTTGGCGCGCAGGTGGGTGAGCAATTATTTGAGCAAGGTGGTTTAGCCCTGATTGTTGCGTCTATCGCCATTATGTTTTACTTAACTGTGCGTTTTGAATGGCGATTAGCTCTGGGTGCGATTGCTGCGCTACTGCATGATGTGCTGGTGGTTCTAGCATTGTTTGTGGTGTTTTCGATTGAATTTAATCTCACCGCTCTTGCTGCGTTGCTTGCTGTGGTCGGTTACTCGCTCAATGACTCTATTGTGATCGGAGACCGAATTCGTGAGTACCTGACTCGCAGACCGAATCAGAGTACCAGTGAATCTACGGATCAAGCGATACGAGCGTCATTATTTAGGACTCTAGTGACCTCTGGAACGACGTTGTTGACGGTAAGCAGTATTGGCCTTATCGCAGGCGGTACATTAAGTGGATTTGCGTTTGCATTGTTTGCTGGGATTATTGTGGGCACTTGGTCTTCATTAGTGATCGGTACAGCAATACCGGAAAGGATCGGCTTGTCTTCTGAGCATTATAAGCCCAAAGCTCCTTTGTTAGATGAAGGCGGTAATCCTATTCATAGTGAATAGTCCACCGTTTATAGCTTATAGCTTATAGCTTATAGCTAATTGAAAACTTATGGCTCCTATATTGGAGCCTTTTTTGTGCCAAAGGAATTATTCATCATCTTTCATCTAATGTACCAAATATGCTTTTAGATTTTAGATTTTAGATTTCCTATTGGTGACTATTTGGGATGTTATTGAAAATTTAAAATAGTAGTGTGCTCATTTTATCGAATGAATGTATGTTTATTAATAATTTACAGTGAGCTCTATTTTGAATTTCTGTAATTCGTCGTAAACAATAGTTGGTTAGGTACAATTTACTCGACATTAAATATTGAGGAACACATTATGAAAAAAATTGTATTAACTATCTCTGCTATTTTACCTTTAACTCTTTCTGCTGTTGCGAATGCAAACCAGAATATCGACTTTTCAAACCCAGTGTCGACTTATTCTTATGCGAATCTAGGTTATGATAGTGATGGTTTTACAGCTGGCATTGCTGCAAGCCAGGAGATAAACAATGGTTCAACCATGTTTGAATACATTGGTTCTAATGATTTCTACCAACATAATGTTATTGCGACATTAGCGAATAGTGATAGCGATGCCGCTCTTCAGTTGGATTACCTATGGGACACCGATTACAAGGATACAAGTAAAAACTCACATACGGTATTTTTTAATGCCATAAAAACAACCTCTATTGACTCTAACTTCAGCCTTTCTCCATCAATGGGTCTAGGCTTTAATACCAATGACTTATCGACAAACACAAGTTATTTAGCTAATGCAGCACTGACCATGACCTACGCATTCACTAGTCACGTTTGGCTTGATGTTACACCAGAATACACTTATAGCTTTAACGATCAAAAACAGAAAGTCGGCGGTAAAGAGAGTTACCGTGATTTATCTATTGAAACCAATTTAGGTTTCAAATTAGCGCCAAATCAGTTTGTTGAAGCGACATATCGTTACGATGAAAACAATGATCACCATACTGGTATCAGTTACAACATGAGCTTTTAAGCTCCCACAAAAAATCCCCCTTTGTTAGGTGACTGTATTTACATTTATTTTGAAGTGTACAGTTACTTAATGAATAATATCTTTATTTTATTGACAATAACTAACAACTAATAACCAGTAGCTAACAAATGATAGTTCAATTGATTATTAGCTAAGCGTAACGTTTGATTAAATGTTAAATAATAGGTGTAACCATATATGAAAAATATAACTGCTCAGCCATTAATTCTTTATGGGAAAGTTCCCTTTAAATACATTTATTTTGGTTTATCTTCTTATGTAATTGTTATGTGTGGTTTTTGTCTTTGATAGGAGGGATGGGTTAAAGAAAATGATCTTCATAGATAAGTTTAATCGCAAAGGGAAGTGTAATCGCATAGTGAAGTAATTCGCTATGCGATAGTTAAAGATAAAATATATTTATGATGATATTCGTAATGTTAGAAATGACATAAAAATCAAGTAACCAAGAATAACGGCAATAAGTGGGAAGTATTTCATGATTTATCTCCATCGATTATTGATGATTATTTATCGCATAACTACTTCACGAAGCACATGAATTAGAGAAATTCATTATCGCTCGAATTGATAGTGAACCATTCTTAATTCATTTCAATTTTCATTCTTACTATTCATATTGATAGTAAGAATCGTATGCTCTCTGAGAGGGTGTTTCGACTAAATCAAAGGTCAATTATGGTCGCTCGACTTTTAACACTTTTCTTTTCAATCCAAATTGTTTGGTTTAGTTCATTCGCTCACGGACAAGACAAGCCCAGTTTTGTGGATACCTCAACGCCCAATAGCACTCTATCTGGTTTTATTAAGTATTCTGAGCACGTGATCCATTATTGGCAGCTTGAGCAGCTCGATTTACCTGAAGCCCAACACGCTTATGCCCAAGTAACGCGAACCATGGATCTGTCAAACCTTCCCAATCGCAGTCGAACCGTGGTCGTGATGGAAAGAATAATTTTGCTGCACGAAATTCTAAATAGGTTAGGACAAGACGTTCAATTACATCCTTCAGAAATGGCATCACCAACGGGTGACACTGGTCACCAATGGCGTCTCGCTAATACAGACATTCTGATCGCTAGACAGACGAATGGTGAGAAGGTTGGCCAATATCTGTTTACGACCACTTCCATTAATAGCTTATCGAAATGGTATCGCCTGATCTCAGCGTCTACGGAGAAAAGTGAACATGACGTTGATTTGTACCATGAGTTTTTAATTCTTCCAGGCCCGCTATTTTCAATATCATTGATTAAATCTTTACCAGAAAGCTTTAATACCTTATACGCATCGATTCCTCTTTGGCAGTGGTTTGCTTTAGTGAGCGTCTTTTTGTTATGTAGGTCTATGATTAAGTTAAGCTTCTCGCTTGGCGAACGTTGGAACTTACATTGGTATCGAAATGGACTGAAATGGCAAGTTGGCCGCCAGTTATCTTTGGTTGGGGTCGTCTTTATTCTGTTTATTACCCGAAAAGTGATTGATGACGGAATATGGATCACTGGAGGTATCTACCAGTTTTTGTCTACCTCTTTTTTGATTGGCCAGTTTTTCTTCGTTGCATGGTTGATCATGACCATATTCAATTACTTTGCTGAGCTGTATGTATTTAATAAGCATGAAGGCAAGTATGTTGACTCTTCTTTAATTACGGTACTCGCGCGTATTTTTGGCGGCCTTACGATTGCCATCTTGGGCATCTATGTGATCGATTTTATGGGCTTCTCAATCTCCCCAATCGTGACGGGTTTAGGGGTTGGTGGTTTGGCGGTAGCACTCGCCATTCGTCCTGTACTGGAAAACGTGATTAATGGGCTTACCTTGTATGCTGATGGTGGTATCAAAATTGGGGAACTTTGCCGCTATGGCGATAACCTAGGTACTATTGAGAGCATAGGGCTACGATCTACACGAATCAGAACACTAGAGCGTTCTTTAATTACTATTCCTAATTCCGAATTTGCCAATATGGAAATTGATAACCTCGAACGCCGCGATAAGCGTCGGATGAGTCATCGCTTGAGGTTGCGTCCAGAGCTAACTCAAGACCAACTCAAACTTCTGGTTGTTGGTATTAGGCGGCTGTTGTTACAACATCCTAAACTGGATGAAGATCCGGTGAGAGCAAGGTTTGTAGGCGTTGGTGAGTTTGCGATACACATCGATATACTCGCTTATATTATATGCAAAGACCATGAAGAGTTTCTTGCTGTGCAAGAGGATGTGATGTTTTCGGTGATGCAGCAAGTTGAAGCGGTAGGCGCCCAGTTGGCATTCTCTAATCAATACCAACTTGCTCAGGCACTTAACCCTATTGATGATGAACTCAAAGAGAAAGCGACCGAAACAGTTAAGCAGTGGCAAGATAACAATAACTACCCATTCCCTGACTTTAGTTATGAATTTAAAGATGGAATCAAAGACAGCATTATGTACCCTGCGAAAAGTTCAGCGGTTCGCGCAAATGGAAATGGTTAAAACAGAAAGCTTTACCCTAAGGTGATTATCGCTAATTTGAATTTCTCTAATTCATCGTGTTTGCCTTCTATTTACTCCAAAGTAGCGTCAAAATATTTAAGCTACTTTGGAGATATCCATGCCTCGTATTCGTTCTTCACGCATACTTCTTTCTTTTTCTGTTTTACTTATGTCGATGGGGTGTTCGACCGAAGACTCACCACTGATAGGTGATACGCCTCGCCCTGTCCGTTTGACTGAAGTCCAAGCCGTGGGTCATCAAGAAATAAGACGTTTTCCTGCTCAAGTTTCTGCGTCGAAGGAAGTCGAGCTCGCTTTTAGAGTGGGTGGTGAAGTCGTTGAATTTAACTTAAAGCCATCGCAAAGAGTGACAAAAGGCGAAGTCATTGCTCGACTTGATCAGCGAGATTTTAAAACTGAAATCACATTGAAAAAATCGGAGTTTGATTTAGTCAAAAGAGAATTAGATCGAGCGACCCAAATGATGAAAAAGAATCTATTGGCTCAAGCGGAGTTTGATGGCATTCAAGCTCGTCTTCAAGTTGCACAGGGAGCTTTACAGCTTGCACAAGACAGGTTGAAAGATACCGTCATTACTGCGCCTTACAGTGGTCGAATTGCAACGACTCACATTGAAAACCATCAACAAGTGCAAGCTCACCAAGGTATCGTCCTTTTACAAGATCATGAAATGATAGATGTCACGATCCAGTTACCTGAGAGCGTACTTAGCCAGATGGATGCTAAGAGAATTGACCCATCTTATCAGCCCTTAGCGACCTTTATTGGCTCGTCGGCTTCATACCCTGTGACTTATAAACAGCATAAAACGCAAGCAACAGCAGGAACACAAAGCTATGAAGTGACCTTTACTCTGGTCGCGCCAAAAGATAACCATACTGTGTATCCAGGTATGGGAGCAACATTATACCTTGATATCGATAAAATCATTGCCGATAAGCAAGGTGCTCAACGTTTTGTCGTTCCTGCTAGCGCCATTTTAGACAATGACCTGATTGGTCAACCTCAAGTCTGGGTATTTCAAAACGGGTTAGTTTCTTCGTTAGATATCACCATTCAAGGAGTGTCGGCGCGTGGTGCGATTGTTTCTGGAGATCTCTCTCAGAATAGCTATGTGGTGAGTGCTGGTGTCAGTCAATTGTCAGAGGGGATGAGAGTTACGCCCGTCGTTCGTGAGCGAGGTTTATAATGAACCTGACTAATTACGCAATTAAAAACAAAGTCATAAGCTGGCTCGTCGTTGCCATTTTATTGGTGGGCGGTGTGCTTTCGTTTCGTGGTTTAGGACAATTGGAATTTCCTGCATTCCCTATTCCACAAGCTATGGTTAACACCACGTACCCTGGTGCCTCTGCAATGCAAGTTGAGGAAGAGGTCACCTTACCGCTTGAGCGTGCGATTTCTCAGCTTGAATATGTTAGAGATGTCGAATCTTTTACCAGTGCTGGGCTGTCTCAGATTGCGGTGATATTAAAAGAGACCATACAAGCAGAGCAGCAACCACAGGTATGGGATGAATTACGTCGTAAGGTGAATGATATTCAGCCGAGAATGCCACCGGGAGTGAATCCATCGCAAGTCATTGATGATTTTAGCGATGTGTATGGCATTCTCTACAACATTACGAGTAATGAATACACTTATCGCGAACTACAAAATTACGGTGAATACCTTCAGCGTGAGCTTCTTGCTATTAAAGGGGTAAAGAAAGTTAACTTGGCCGGGCTAGTCTCTGAACACATTGTGATTGAGATTGCCCAGCAAGATCTTAATACGTTGAACCTTGATCCCGCTTGGCTTTCTCGTTTGATTCAAAATCAGAACATGGTGTCTAATGGTGGTGATTTGCTACTTGATGGACAATCGATCCGAATCCATTCTTCTGGTGAGCTTAATGAAATTGAAGCGTTAAAATCATTTAAATTTAGCCCGCCGGGAAGCAATGACCTGATCCAATTAGGTGATATCGCAGAGGTAAGCCGTCAGTTTCAGGATAAAGCTTATACCTTGTATCGTAACAATGGTGAACAAGCCATTTCTCTTGGGATCTCGTTTGCGAACAGCGTCAATGTGGTTGATGTGAGTGAACGTGTCAGTAATAAATTGTCTGAACTCGATTTTGCTCGTCCAATCGGCATTGAATTAAACAAAGTGTACGACCAAGGCGATGCGGTTGATAAATCGGTGTCTGACTTTGTGATGAGCCTAGTCGAAGCGGTATTGATTGTTATTGTCGTGCTGTTATTTGCAATGGGTTTGCGTTCAGGCATTTTAATGGGGGCTATTTTATTACTGACTATCCTCGGCACCTTCATTGGAATGAGCATTCTAGGCGTTGAGATTCAAATCATTTCACTTGGTGCTTTGATCATTGCACTGGGAATGCTGGTTGATAATGCGATAGTGATAACTGAAGGTGTCTTAATTGGCCTGAAACGTGGATTAACCAAACGTAAAGCCATTGAATCCGTTGTTAAACAGACCCAGTGGCCCCTGCTTGGTGCAACACTGATTGGTATTATTGCATTTGCCCCGATTGGCTTGTCTGCCGACGCAACGGGGGATTTCTTAGGGTCTTTATTCCAAGTATTAGCGATTTCTTTATTATTAAGTTGGGTGCTTGCTATCACGTTAACGCCGTTCTTCTGCGAACTGATGTTTAAAGAAGAAATAGCCAAAGGTGAGTCAGAGCATATCGATCCTTATCGAGGGTTGATATTTACCCTGTATCGCACGGTTCTTAATACCGCACTAAAAAACCGTGTCGCGACTCTGGTCATCACTCTGGTCTTGCTTATTTCTGCTGTGATCGGGTTTGGCTCTGTAAAACAGGCCTTTTTCCCGCTATCGAATACGCCAATTTTCTATGTGGATGTATGGCTGCAACAAGGCACAGACGTTCGTGAAACAGAACAACGCCTAGAGCAGATCGAACGTACCGTGAGCGGGTTTAATGACGTTCATAATGTCACGACCGTCGTAGGTTCGGGTGCTCAGCGATTTATTCTGACTTATGCACCTGAAAAATCATACAGCAGTTACGGGCAATTGATTGTTGAAGCGAAAGACTTAGCCGCGATCGAAACGATGTTACCTCAGATGAAAGCAAGGCTTGAAAGTCTACATCCTGATATTGATTTTAAGTTTAAGTTAATGGATTTGGGCCCTGCCCCTGCCGCTAAAGTAGAAGCGCGCTTTTATGGTGCGGATCCACAAGTGTTGAGACAACTTGCTGCTCAAGCGAATGAGATCATGCGTAATGAGCCAAAAGCAACCGCAGTTCGTCACTCGTGGCGAGAGAAAACTCAAGTGCTTGAACCGCAACTTGACGGTGCAGCAGCAAGGTGAGTCGGGATAACCAAGAGTGATCTTGATAGAACCTTGTTACGCAATTTAAATGGTGAGCAGATTGGCTTGTTCAGAGATGGCAGTCATATCATGCCGATTGTCATGCGCGCGCCAGATGAAGAACGTTTTGATATCGATAGATTACCTGAGTTACAAGTGTGGAGCCAAGACCAAAGCCGTTATATCCCAATAACACAGGTCGTTTCCGACTTTAATTTGACGACGGAAGACTCTTTAATTGTTCGTCGTAACTTTAAACGTGTGATTTCCGTTATGGCCGATGTGACGCCATTTGGTGATGATACGGCTGAATCTTTGCGCCGTTTGGTCGCCCCTAAAATCGAAGCGATTGAACTCCCTCAAGGCTATCATTTTGAGTGGGGGGGGGAATATGAAAGTCAGCAAAAGGCTACCAACAACCTAATGGGTTCATTGCCAATGGGATACCTGATCATGTTCTTGATTACGGTATTGTTATTCAACACCATTCGTCAGCCTTTGGCGATTTGGTTGACGGTACCACTGGCATTAATTGGTGTGAGTGCAGGCTTACTATTAATGAATATTCCGTTCTCGTTCACGGCCCTGCTAGGGTTATTGAGCTTATCAGGCATGATTGTGAAGAATGGTATTGTGCTGGTGGAGCAAATCAATATCGAAACCGACCAAGGTTCAAATCTTAACCGTGCAATTGTAGATGCGAGTGTGAGTCGTGTTCGACCTGTGTGCATGGCGGCAATTACTACCATGTTGGGTATGATCCCGCTGGTGTTTGATGCCTTCTTCCAGTCGATGGCGGTGACCATCATATTCGGACTTGGGTTTGCTACATTACTAACTTTAGTGGTATTGCCTGTGATTTATGCCTTGTTGTACCGAGTAAGCTATCGTTAACATCTACATGTTCAATACCTTTCATTAGGATAAGAAAGAACGTCCAGAAGTGCATAGGATTAAGCTGATACCAATAATGTTGGTATCAGCTTTTTTGTTCGTATTAGCCTGGAGGAAGTGAACGATTTAGTACTCAAATTTGCAGAAAGATACGTGCTGTTATCAATGTATTTAACAGTACTATTTAGCTAGAAAGCCACCAGTGTGACCACCTTAAAACGTCCATACATTGCTATCGAATCTCTGTGATGAAAACTCGGGAAGATGTTCGTTAAAGGCACCAATGTTTACTGGGTCGTCAATATATGCTGGTTCAATGTTTACTGGTTCAGAGGAGCATTTACATAGAAGAACGTAGAGCAAGTCGAGCGATTAGAGTTAGAGTGGGTATTTTGAGGGGGATAGTATTGTGGGCTGTTGGAGTGGAAACTGGGTGCCGTTGTTTAAACAGAAAAACCCACACAATAAGCAATCTACAGTGCGGGGTTTGATACGAAAAATTACAGCAATGCGCCGATATCTTGTACGATTTCTGTAATACCGATAGTAAAGAACTGCACACCCATACAGATAAGTAGAAAACCCATTATTCGGGTAAACGCGTTAATACCATTTTGACCCAAAGCTTTAAGTAACGGGTAAGCCATACTCAGAATAAAAGCGGCGACTAAGCTCACAACACCAAATCCACCAATGACTCCTGTATAAATACTAATCTTTTCTAACTCTTCTTCACTAGATGCGATTTCAGCGGCAAGGCTAATGATCAATGCCATTGTTCCGGGACCGCACAGTGATGGAATCGTAAGGGGCACTAAAGCAATAGAATCTTGTCCGACACTGCCATCCATGCTTTCTGGTTTTGGAAACAACATGTTAAAGCCAATCGCACAAATGATGATCCCGCCACCCAAACGTAAGCTCGGAATTGAAATACTAAACAACTCCAAAACAGAAGCACCAATAAAAAAGGTGATGCACATAGCGATGAATAGGTAAAGCCCAACGGTTTTCGCTTGTGAAACGATATAACTCTTGTCTCGGCCCTTACTTAAACCAAGAAGAACGGTGGCAGCGGCTGGTGGGTTCATCATTGGCAACAAGCCGAGAACAGTTAGAGTTAAATAGGTGAATAACGTTTCTATGTGCATACAGTTTCCTTTAAATGTGGGTGGGTTTTTGTGTCTTGGGTAGTGGTTAAATTATTAGGTGTCGCTTAATCTCGAAGCAAATTAATGACTAAATGGCTGACTAACTAAATGATTGACTAGCTAACTAAGTTAAAGAAGCATTAACTGTGCAAGATATAGAACACTAAAGAATGAAATCGCATCGGTTAATGTAGTGAGCAGTGGGCTAGATAACATGGCTGGGTCGAGGTTTACGCGCTTGAGAATTAGGGGCAAAGCGCCACCGATCATGACTGCACAAGTGGACGATATCGTGTAGGCAGCCGCGACTAACACCGGTAATAAATGACTTTGCTGACCATGGGTGAACAACATGAGTAGGGCAATAACCAAACCAATTGCAAGACCATTGATAGCGCCAATCGGTAACTCTTTGGCGACGACAAACAACCAGTCTTTAGCGGAAATATGCTTTGTTGATAATTCTCGAATAGAAACAGCAACGGATTGGTTGCCCGCGGCCCCGGATAAGTTAGCCACTAAGGGTAAAACGGCAGCTAATACGGCAACTTGTTCGATAATATGCTCAAAGGAAGCGATGATCGATACCGCGGCATAGCTCAAGATTACCGATGGCAACAAAAATGTGAGGCGTCGGATATTACGTTGTAATAGCGGCATAGTACGAAACTCGTCACCGCCAAATATACCGCTGGCTTCACGTTGTTGTTGTTCGGATTTCTCATATAACGCCTGGTTTAACTGGGTGTGACCAACGATACCAATTTGAAAGCCATGTTCGTTGATAACAGGAACCGTAGAGTGTGAGGTAGAGTCGAGCACACTTTTTAATGATTGGAGATCAAAATCTGCAGGTACGGTGGGGACACTTGTATCAATATGATCGAGCAATCTATCCCAAGATTGAGCGAGAAACAGTTCTCTAGTTTTGACCGTACCTAAGTAGTTACCGCGTTTGTCGTGTAAATAAATGTAGCGCCATTCAATTCGTTCAGAGCTTTGCTCGCCTTCACGCAAGACGGTTTCTAAGTCTGAAATGGTTGCCCAGCTTTCTAGTTTGATTATCTCATTCTTGCAAATTCGCCCCACGGAACCATTAGGAAAAGACATTGCGGATTTTTCTTCGTTTTCCCAAGTTTCGGGTAATGAGGATTCAAGGGCTTTGTGAAGTGGTTTAGGTAAGCTGCGTAATAGAGATCGGCGAACGTCTGAACGCATATGTAAAAGAATGTCTTTCGCACTGTCGATAGGAAGGTTTGAAAATAAGAGTGCACGCTCTGGCTCTGTTAGGTAATCCAGAAAGTCAGCAGCCAGATTAGGCTGCTGAGTACAAAGCAACACCCAAAACTGTTCACACTGTGCGTTGGTGAACTTTCTAATCACGAATGGAAGATCGGTCAGGTTAGCACTTTCTATTTGTTTGATAATGCCATCACTAGTCCCGGACTGCATTGCTGAAATTAACTCGGAGTACAGCAGCTCGGCGTCAGTGTTAGGTAATGGAACGGTTATTAAGGTCATAATAATGGGCTACACTGCAATGTGATTACGTTTGCGAATTATTCGGATAAACAAGGTGATAAAAGCAATTGCCATCAGCATTAAGCTGGTGAAGAGAAACCACTTGGTGATGAGCTCTTGATGTTGATGTAGAAACGGGTGACGCATAATGGACTTTCCTGCATAAAGCAGGGTTAACACCCACACGATGGAACTGGTCATGCTGATCATGACTGTGCGTATAAAGCTCAGGTGTGCAATGCCCATCAGCATAGGGGTTAGAACTCGAACGAAAGGAATAAAGCGAGACACGAACAATGATAGGAACCCGAATTTATTGAGAAGGCGCCTTGCTCTAGGTAATGAATCTTCAGGCAGTACGACTTCAATTTTGTTCATGAAGCGTGAACCTTCTAACCAGCGTCCTTGTAGATAACCTATAATGGTACCTAAACAAGCCGATAAGCTGAGAGCAGTCAGGGCGGTATAAAAATCCACAGCACCTAATCCAACTAGTCCACCTACAAACAAGACCAGTCCATCCCCAGGGAGAGGCAAAAACACAAAACTCGACTCTAGAAATAACACAACCGCAAGCAGTAGCAGCAAGATATGGAGTGAGTTGATCTCAAGTAGCGTGTCAAAATCTTGTATCCAAATGGCGGATAATATTTCATTCATACTCTTTCCTTAATGGTATCAAACGACGTAACAGCCAGAACTAACTATCTGGCTGTTGTGTTTCGTGTTAGTCGAACATCAATATTAAATAAGCGAAGAAGAGGACAAGGTGGGTCGCACCATTCAACGAGTTGGTTCTACCGCTGCTAAAGCTAACGCTGGTCATGAGAAGTGTAGCGGCCAGCAACACCATTTCTGCGGGTTCTAAGCCTAATTTCAAGGGCTGATCCATTACACCAGAGATCAATAAAACGGCCGGTACGGTCAGTGCAATCGTTGCTAATACTGAGCCGAAGAACAGGTTGATAGCGCGCTGTAGCTGGTTTGTGAGAGCGGCTTTGACGGCACCAACAGCTTCTGGCGCGAGAATAATAAGGGCAACGATAAGGCCACCAAGGGCTGCCGGAGCGCCCATAACGCTAATGCTGTCGTTAATTGGAATGGCTAAACCTTTTGCCAGAAGTATTACGATGAGTAAGTAACTAATTAACATGACGGTGTGAAATAGATTGCTACTTACAGGGCCGTGGTGGTCATGTTCACTTTTATTGTCGGCATCAATGAAGAAGTGGGTATGGCTACGTGTTTGTACGAACAGGAATACGCCATATAACGCAATGGATGCGAGAACTAATGTGCCCATCAAGCTCAATGACATGTTTCCATTGTCACTACTGCTGGTAAAGTTTGGCAAGATCAAGCAGAGCATCGCAAGAGGAATAATGGCAACCAAATACGCTTTAATGCCATCCAAATTGTAGGACTGGGTGTGATACTTCATCCCACCAACTAATAAGGTAATACCGACAAAGCCATTCAATACCGCCATGATCACAGCAAACATCGTATCTCGGGCAAGAACTGGATTTGGATCGCCAGTCAACATGACAGAAGAGATCATAATCACTTCTAATGAGATGACTGACAATGTCAGAATAAGGGTGCCGAATGGGTCTCCCAACTTAATTGCTAAGGAGTCTGAGTGGCGAACCACCGCAAAAATGGCGGTCATTGAGACATAAAAGAGGACGGCGGTAGTGATGACATAAGAGAAGATTGAGAGACTTGAGGTCAGCATGCTTTCACCTAAAGTCTTGAAGAATATTACAGTCAAAATACCAAGGAGCAGCGTTTTCTCTTGTTTTAAAATCTTATACATTTGAGCTTCTCGTTGAGACCAACATCGTAAGGTCCTAGTGACTTTGTCGGTTCGCGAATGTTCACTACGTCCTCCATAAGGTAGTGATTTGCTCATAGCTTATGGTTGTGGGAAGAGGTTGAATATGAATTAGAGAAATTCATAAATGCTTCAATTGTTGCCCCAATTCTGAATTTCTCTAATTCGTCGATTTTAAGTTCATTGATTTCAATAATGGCGTTAACAAACTGCAGTTCATAAGTTGCCTTTGGAGTCACAATGAAAACATTACGCAAATGTATACCGACTAATTTAATTCCTACTACTCTTGTCTCTGCGCTTGTACTTAGTCTTTCAAGTACCTCGGTAATCGCTGATATCAACTTGGCTGAGCGCACGATTCCAACGCCTGTGGGGATATCGACAACGTTTGCTGAAATGATCGAAGGTAGAGGCAGTATCCCAGAGATTCCTGTCCCTGAAAGTACAGAGGCGTGGCTTGAATTTCAGTCCATGTTTGATGCGCCCGGAGTTGAACTCGCTAAATCAGTAGCGGAACGTTTTGAAGTCACGTATGAAGCAAAAAAATTTGCAGGAGTAGATACCTTTTTTGTCACGCCCAAAATAGTCTCATCTGAATATAAAGATAAGTGGCTAGTTCATATTCATGGTGGCGCGTTTGTTTTTGGTGGGGGTGAATCGGCACTTCGAGAGGCAATTTGGGTCGCGAATGGGTTAGGGGCAAAAGTGATTTCAGTTGATTATCGTCAGCCACCATTACATCCATTTCCAGCTGCAATTGATGATGCCGTTGCCGTTTGGAAAGAGCTAATGAAAACTCAAACAGCAGAATCGACGGCTATTTTTGGCACATCTGCGGGCGGTAATTTAACGTTGGCAACGACACTAAAAATACAAGATATGGATTTACCGGCTCCGGGAGCGCTTTTTGTTGGCACACCTGCGGTTGATTTGAAAGAAACATCGGATACTTGGCACACATTGAAGGGGCTAGATTCATTAGGTCATCGTGAAGGATTAATTCAAGCGACATTTGATTTATATGCTGATGGTGAGGCATTGGATAACCCAATAATTTCACCTATTTACGCAAATATAGATGCTTTTCCACCCACTGTTTTTATTTCAGGAACTCGTGATTTATTACTGAGTGATACGGTTCGAATGCACCGATTACTGCGCAGCGCTGATGTTGAGACTGAGCTTCACGTTTATGATGGTCAGTCTCATGGTGATTATATGAATGGACTCGTTGCGGACATGCCTGAATCGGAAGATGCTATCAAAGAGATTGGCTTATTCTTCAATAAGCATATCAATTAGTTTTAGTTTTAGTTTTAGTTTTAGTTTACAAAAGGCTCCAAAATAAGTGACCGATATGAAGTAACTTGATGTTCAAGAGTTACTTCTCTGGTTGCACCACTTTATCGAAGAAGCTTTGCATCGCTTGGTGCAACAGTTGGTTCAATGGGAAGCCACGTTTAGATTGTAGGTAGCCACCGTTAATTTGAATGGACCTCATCTCTCTAGGGACAACAGGAAGAGGATAGCAACTCAACTCTGGTTCATTTTCTGTCATGAAGGTACTGCCGAATGAAAAGGCATCAGAGTGTTTTAACTTGTTAAGTAAAACTCGAAGACTATGAGTGGATAACACAATATTAGCCTTGTAGCCTTTCGCTAAATAAAGGTCTTCAACTGGCGCACGCTTCGAGTTAATTCCATCTGCGAGTATCCGAGTTATAGGAAGGTGGTGAATATCTTCCCAAGCACTGCCGTTACTAAGCACAGGGTGGTTTTTGCGGGCAATAAGGCTCAGCTTGATTTCTTTCAATTTATGTTGATAAATTTCTTGTGGTAATGGGAATTGGGCGAAGTGGAGCATATAGTCAACTTGGCCATTAAGCATGTCACTCAAGCTTTGTTCTTGCCAGTAAACCAGTTTGAAGTTGGCATTAGGTAATACGCTTCGCAGCTCACTAAAAATACCATCACCGTATTGCTCTAGCAGGAAAATGTTCATTGCTATCGATACTTCACCGGTGAACTGTTGAGGGTCAAAATTTTGATAAGACTCAACGACTTTAACCAATGGCGTGAACATTTCATCGGCCGCTTCTGCCAGTTTTTCAGCTAGTTCAGAAGGTTCTACTCCATGTGCTTTACGTATAAACAGTTGATCGCCAAACGTTTCTCTCAGCTTAGCTAGACCACGGCTGACGCTAGTTTGTGATATCCCTAGTTTGTCTGCGGCTTGATGTGTGTTTCGTGTTTCTACAACCGCTTGCAATAGTTTCAGTAGATTTAAATCTAAATCGCGAAGTTCTTTCATCGTCAGTCCTTAACTATTGAGAGAATTCCATTGTAGTGTTGAACGAGGGTGACGCAAACTCATTTTTGTCCGCAGTTGTGAAGTGGGCTTTGAGCAACATAAGTTGTTGGTATCCAACTGAACTACCTCAAGAAGCAAAAAAGTTAGTTTTGGTTACAAAAGCGTACTCTTATTATCACACTAAATATAAATCGTATAAAGACGACGCCGTAAGGTTTAACTATAAACCCCGTTTATAGCAAATGTAATCCCCACCAACTATTTAGACCAAAACTGAACCTATAGAATAGCGGAACACACTTATATGGACCGTTTTCATTAATGGCCAAGTCGACGGGTTCTGTTTGTCATTTTGGTTGCAACTCCCTTTTCTATTTCGAAACACACCAACTCTGTCCTGGACACCCAATCAATTGTTAAATGAGTGATGACACGTTAAATGCGGATATGAATCGGGGCATCGAAAATCTACAAGTGAAATTGGTCTAAGTTAAACGAAATCCAAGACAATATTGAGTTTGTGGCTGAGTTGAATGACAAGAAAGGTTCGGGCGCCACTTAATTACTAATTACGTGAACGCTCTAGCTTTTATTGCGGATGGTTCAAGTGTGGGCTTGTTGCATGTGTGCAATACGCCGAAAAATTCTCTCGAAACATCCTAAGGAATCTATAAAATGAAGATGACGCAAGTCGCTCTCAATGTTGTGGTTGCATGTGCCACTCTTACCCCCTTTTGGGTCAATAGTGCTGGCTTAAGCATGTCTCAAATAGCGACAACCAAAAGCGTTGCAACAGCAGGGGCCGCCAACGTTACAAACAGTTCTGACTCTTCTGCAACAATCTCAAATGCTGCTGCACTTTCTGGCATTGAAGATCGCTCGTATGTTTCGGGCGCTCAGTATATCAATGTGTTCAACCAGTTCACTCGTGATGATTCAGGAGAGAGCACTGAAGCCTCAAAGGGGTTAATCGCACCTCACGCCTCTTATGCTAAAAGAGTGAATAAGAAAGCGGTACTTGGAATTAGTCTTCATTCCGCGGGTGGCTTAGGTGCTGAATATAGCAATGGTGTCGGCGCCAATCCAATCAATGCCATTTCAGAGAACGCTATTGCTGTCGTCGATATTACAACTGGTGTTTCATATCAAGTTACAGACAAGCTCTCCCTTGGCGGTTCTTTGATTCTTCAATACATGAAAATAGACGTCGTTGGTGGCGTGAACACTCAATTGGAAGAACTTGCTACCGGTGACAGTGTTGCCCCTTCTTTTGCACTGAGCTCGTACTACACGTTGAGCGACAATACACACTTGGGTCTGCAATATCGGCATAAAACAGATCATGAAATTGATATTGAAACGTCGCTAGATGTGAATCCAACAGCGAATTTATCTTGGGTTACTAGTATCGACTTGGGGCTTAAGCATGCTCTTTCCAAACAAACTGATTTAATGGTTAACGCTAAGTTTGAAAACTGGGAAGATTATGATGACAAATATTCATGGACCTATTCTATAGGCGTTGGCGCGGCGCATAAGATGGATAAATTTACGATTTATGGTGGCGCTAGCTACGACTCTTCTCCAGTGAACGAGAATGAGCGAGACGTACTACTGCCCGTTGACCAGCAATGGCGCGTTGGGTTTGGTAGTGAGTATGAGCTTGAATCTGGCAACAAGTTAGGTTTAGCGTATCAATATCAAAATAATGGAACAGCGGATATCACAGCCGACAACGTGACGCTCCAGCCAACAGGAAGTTATGAAGATAACCGTATTCACTTTGTGACTCTTTCTTATCGTCACTGATTCGTTTAACAAGCCTAGATGCCGAGCTATACACTTTAAACTCACCCAGAACCAAAGCAGAAGAATATAAGAGTAAAGAGCAGAAGAAGGCTTTGGTTAATCACTAAAATGTGTCGATATTTGTCGGTGGTCGTGGACTTGAGCTATTTAGAGGCATGAACTATAAATCCTGTTTATAGTAAATGTAACCACCACCGACTATTTAGCCAGAAACTGAACCTATAGAATGGTGATACACACTTATGGACGCTTCTCACTAATTAGCCACAATGGATGGGCTGACTATAAGGTTCACTCATGCAAGCACCTCACAATTGTCACGTAATGGCCAAGCCGACCGGCTCTGTCTGTAATCTTGATTGCAGTTACTGTTTCTATCTTGAAAAACACCAACTCTATCCTGAACGTCAAACAAACTGGCGAATGAGTGATGACACGCTAAGTTCCTATATAAAGCAGACCATTGAAGCTCAAAGCAACAACCATGTTCAATTTACTTGGCAGGGCGGTGAGCCAACAATGATGGGGCTCGCGTTTTTTGAAAAAGCCATGCAGTTATGTGAACAGTACGGAAAGGGAAAAAAACTTGAACACACCTTTCAAACCAACGGCATTTTGCTTAACGATGCTTGGTGTGAGTTTTTCAAAAAACATCACTTTTTAGTCGGTGTGTCCATTGATGGGCCGCAAGATTTACACGATGCTTACCGAGTCACCCGCTCGGGTAAACAAACACATGCTCAAGTTATGCAAGGTATCGAATTGTTAAAAAAGCATGGTGTTGAGTTTAATACGCTTACCGTCGTCAATAATGAAAATGTGAAACATCCAAAGCGGGTGTATCAGCATTTGAAAGAGATTGGTTCAACGTATATTCAGTTTATTCCGTTGGTCGAACGAACGAAGCAAACATGTTCTCAAACGGATTTAAAACTTGTCTTACCCGATGAGCCTTTAGCGGAAGTCACGTCATGGTCGGTGCCTTCGCAAGCCTATGGCGAATTTCTTTGTGATATTTTTGATGTATGGGTACGCAAAGATGTGGGCTCCATTTTTGTGAATATGTTTGATAGTACGTTGAGTGCTTGGTGCGGACAGCAATCTGGAATGTGTCATTTTACTGAACGTTGTGGTCATGCTTTTGCTCTTGAGGCGAACGGGGACTTATACAATTGCGACCATTATGTATACCCTGAACATCGTTTGGGCAATATTCATCATAAATCGATTTCTGAATGCAATAACAGCCAGCAAGCCATTGAATTCGGTCTACAAAAACAAACAACATTGACTCCCGACTGTAAAAAATGCCCATTTCAGTTTGCCTGCAATGGAGGGTGTCCAAAACATCGTTTTGAACGCAGTTCAAGCGGACATCCAGGGCATAATTATTTTTGCCAAGGCTATAGAAAATTTTTCGAGTACAGTGCTCAATACATGAAAGAAATGCGTAGGCTATTATCTGTTGGTCGTTTTGCAGATGAAATCATGTGGGCATTGGCTTATCAAGATGTGAAGCTGACAGCAGTTGTAAGCAAAAGCTCTGTGACCATTGGTCGTAATCAATCTTGCTCTTGTGGAAGTGGTATAAAATACAAACATTGCTGCGGAGTAAGAAGGTAAACCATGGATTTTGATCTGAATTTGATAAAAGTATTCTTAGAAGTTTACCAGTATCACTCTTATACCAAAGCCTCTGAAACCATAGGTATCACACAACCTGCGGTGAGTGCATCTATAAAGCGAATGGAACAAGAGATTGGTGAGCCCCTGTTTTATCGAGAGGGGCGGACGATGAAACCGACCGCGATGGCCATTCGTTTAGCCGCTCGATTTCGCGTTGGGTTTGATGAAATACAAAATGCCTTGAGTGAGCGTTTTACTTATTCGGTTTATGTGAACGAGGCGCTGGCATTGGATTTGCCCGTTCTACCGTCAATGATGATAGAACATACTCCATTAGATCAGGAAATACTGCTGCACCAACTTAAATCGTTATCTGTCGATTTAGCCGTGGGCATATTTATGGTCAAAGACCACTCCATTGTCACTGAGCCGTTATTCAGCGAATCGACCGTTATTGTGTGCCGTCGTGACCATCCAAGAATTCATGGTCATATTTCACGGAATCAATTCTATGAAGAGGGGCATGTCGCATTAGCCACCCAATGGAAAGGAATGGATGGATTCGAACATATCCGCTTGGAGAGTCCAAAAAGTAGGAATATCCAATGCAAGACCCATTCAATTTCAGCGATGCTGCTTGATGTCACCATCAGCGATAGAGTTGCGATCGTGCCTAGACATCTTGCACTCAATTGGCAAGAGCGTTTAAATTTTCAAGTACTGGAAAACCCGATAGAGCATAAGCCATTGGAATACTGTCTGGCTTACCATCGACGCTATCAAAAAACAGAAAACCACATAAAAGTTAGAGAAGCGATTCGAGCCCACCTAGAATGCGCGGATTAGTACTATAAACCCCACTTATTGCTGATATAAACGCCACGCTCTACCTGCATATCCCCCTTTTGAATAACCTTAGCACTGAAAAACTACATTGGTGCTGAGGCTATTTTCTTTGACCCCTCGCCATTGAGTTTTACATCTCTGATCTATTTTGCTTCGCTAAATGACGGTATACGGATGTCTTTAGCACAACAGGTAGACCGGAGTTAATTCCTGTTCTCAAAGGTGTCCGAATGAAAAAGCTTAGTGCCATCATGATGTCTTGTTTTGCTGCGGGTTCTGTCGCACAAGAGGTCTTACCGTTTCCTAGTCAGCCATCGACCTCGGTGGCCAAACATACTCTTGCTGAATCTACTCATAACAAGCGTCCTATTTCCAACCATCTACCTGAAGATGCTCCTAATATCGTCATCGTGATGATTGATGATGTAGGTCCTGGCCAAACGTCGACTTACGGCGGTCCAATCGATACGCCTACATTAGATGAAATCTCTGGTGAAGGTATTTCCTACAACCGTTTCCACTCGACAGCGATGTGTTCGCCTACACGAGCTTCATTGCTTACTGGTCGAAACCATCACCGTGTTGGCGCAGGTGTTATTGCGGAATACGCTAACGATTGGGATGGTTATGCAGGGGTGATCCCGAAAACCAGTGCGACCTTTCCTGAAGTACTTAAAAACTACGGTTATTCAACCTCTGCTTTTGGTAAATGGCACAACACTCACCCGTTAGATTCCACAGCTGCGGGGCCTTTTGATAATTGGCCTACGGGTTATGGTTTTGAATATTTCTATGGGTTTGTTGGTGCTGGTGCATCTCAATATGAACCGACTATGGTGGAAAACACCACGTTTGTTGATCCAGAAAAAATCCACCGCGAAGGCTATCACATGAGTGAAGATCTTGCGGATCAAGCGATCAAGTGGATGCGTCAGCACAAGTCTCTGCAGCCTGACAAACCTTTCATGATGTATTGGTCTAGTGGTGCGGCACACGGCCCTCACCATGTAACCAAAGAATGGGCTGATAAGTACAAGGGCAAATTCGACGCTGGTTGGGATGAATACAGAAAAGACGTATACGAAAAAGCCAAGAAAATGGGCTGGATTCCTGAAAACGCGCAGCTAACACCAAGGCCAGAAAGTATGCCTGCGTGGGACGATGTACCTGAAGATGAAAAAGCATTCCAAGCACGTTTAATGGAAGTTTACGCCGGCTTCATTGAGCATACCGACGCTCAGGTTGGTCGTTTGGTCGATGAAATCGATGAGCTTGGCTACAAAGACAACACTGTCTTCTTCTACTTGTGGGGTGACAATGGCGCGTCATCGGAAGGGCAAAACGGCACGCTTGCTGAATTGCTCGCTCAAAACGCCATTCCAACCACGACAAAGCAACAAATTGAAGCGATGAACAAGGTCGGTTCAATTGATGAGCTAGGCGGTCCTAAATTCGAGAATATGGCGCATGCGGCATGGGCTTGGGCAGGCAGCTCCCCTTATAAATCAACCAAGTTAGTTGCGGCTCATTTTGGTGGAACACGTCAACCTCTTGCGGTGCGTTGGCCAGCGAAAATTGAACCCGATGCGACGCCACGCTCGCAATTCCATCACGTTAACGACATCGCGCCTACTATCTACGACATTTTAGACATTACACCACCTAAAGTGGTCAACGGTCATGTTCAAGATGAAATCGATGGTAAAAGCATGACTTATTCGTTTGACGATGCGGATGTGAAAGGGCAGAAGAAAACCCAATACTTTGAGATCTTAGGCAGTCGCGGTATCTATCATGATGGTTGGTTTGCGAGTGCGTTTGGGCCAAGAGCTCCTTGGGTTCAAGGTATGCCTGAAGGTTTTAGAGAGTGGAGTCCTGAGACGGATAAATGGGAGCTATACCACATTGATGAGGACTGGTCTCAAGCGGTTGATCTGGCTGATAAGTACCCTGAAAAACTGGAAGAAATGAAGGCGATTTTCAAGCAAGAAGCGCAGGATAACAAAGCATTCCCGATTGGTGGATCATTATGGTCTACTGCAGCACACAGCCCGCAAGATGCGCCAGAGAGTAAATATACGCAATGGACGTATCCTGATGAAATCACCAGAATCCCTGAAATTGCAGCACCAAAAGTCGGCAACCGTTCTACGCTCGTCGAGTTTGATGCGGTGGTTACTCCTGATACGAATGGTGTGCTCTACGCGGTCGGTGCATTCTCAGGTGGTATGACGGTGTACGTGAAAGACGGAAAACTTAACTATGAGTACAACCTGTTTTTGATGGAACACACACATATCCAATCTGAGAAAGTGTTACCAGAAGGTGAAGTGACGATAGAAGTTGAATCTAAAGCGACTAAGCCGGGGCCGTTTACGCCTTTCGATATCACCATCAAGGTGAATGGTGAAACGTTCGCCTCTGGTGTGGTTCCAAAAACAGCGCCTTCGTTCTTCTCATTCAATGATGGGTTTGATATTGGCTCTGATTTAGGCTCGCCAGTATCACAAGCTTATTATGATGATATGCCGTTCAAATTTGACGGCAAAATCAAAGAAGTTCGTGTTAAGTACCTAGAACAATAAAGTGTATGCCGTCTATTGATACCGATGACAATGGGTATTGATAGACGGCTTTTTTCGTTCATTCCGGGCTCAGTACTTAAGTGCGTAAATATATAAGTGCATAAGTATATAGGTGCATAAATATATAGGTGCATAAGTACTTAAGTGATTGGAATAGTCCCAATGGCTTTGCCTTAGAGACGGGATGATAATTTAGGAAATCGTATGAAGATTCATCCAACTACCTTGGTTTACGATGCGTATCCTTCGGTCTACAACATTCTAGAATCGACGTTGTTCATGTGGTTCATTGTGGCAGTCACATTGGGCATCCTTGTATGGACATTGAGCAAGCTATGGTATGTCCATTCTATTCCCAAACACCTTGCTAAAGAGCGTGGTTTGGCTCAGGCCAAGTTGATTTTTTGGCTGTGCATATTGGGCATGTTTTACAAACCGCTCTGGATTATTGCGGTGCTCGCGATTGTGACGGACTGGGATAAATTACAACAGTGGATTAGAGGCGCTTCGTAATGAAAGAGATCATGCTTCCCTACATATTAGTGGTTTGGTTGTTATTCAAATTTAATGTACTCAAACGAACCCCTAAGAATTACTTTGTGTCTGTTGTGATTGGCTTGCTGTTACTGGTGAGTTTGTTTGTCGGCCATCGTTTCTATTCGCCGATTGATTTGACCAATTCAACCACTGTCAAAGCACCTCATGCAGTGCTCTCTCCAGCGCTTGGCCAACATATCGACAAAATATACGTTGACCATAATCGCGATGTGAAAAAGGGCGAAGTGCTTTACACTCTCAAAGATGATCTGATCTCTGCGTCGATTTCTGAGGTTGATTCTGGTCTGATTGAAATTGATAGAACCATTGAAGCTCAAGAAGTGAAAGTGGCCCAAGCTAAGCGAAACCTATCGCGTAACCAGAACTTAGAGCAACATGTTAGCCTTAAAGAGTTAGAAGAAACTCAAGACAACGTTGAGTTTTTTATGGCTGAGTTGAACGTGTTGCACGCCAAGAAAGATGGCTTGCTCGCTAAGAAACAAAGCTTGATGTTTGACCTTGACCGCCTTACGGTTCGAGCGCCATTTAATGGCATGATCACCCATGTTTTTATTGCTGATGGATCTCGAGTTGGTTCTCTGCATGTGTGGGATACATCGAAGAAATTTGTCGAAATGCGTATCCCTGATCAAGCGTTTGCCAATATCGAAAAAGGTCAGTTTAGTGAGTTCTTTATTGATACATTTCCGGGGCAAATTTTCCGCTCTCGTGTTCACAGTAAAGTAAAAGCAACCGGTGAGGCTCAAGGAAATTTACTCCCACAAGAGCAGCGAGTTTCGGCACACATTCAAAGGGGCTCTCCAGCAATTGGTCGAACCGTTATTTTAGAAATTGATGAAGAAACGATGAAAAAAATACCGATTGGCGCGACAGGCTCAGCATGGATCAGTGCGTCTAAGCCTTACCCTATACTCGGTTTTATAGACATCATTGGTGGGGCCACTTTACGTCTTGCGTCTGTTAAATCGTATCTATTGGCTATTTAATCTCTTTCATTTGTTAACTTTGAATAGAGTGATGAAGCAGCATAAAGGCGGATAGTTCTTTACGCTGCTTTTTTGATTAATACCCAGTCAACTCCATGTAGCCTGTACCAGAGTGAGTTCCTTCAATTAAGACCGGGCCTTCCCAATAGGGAACCGACAGCGGCATTTTGGTATTTGGATTCAGAGCTGAAACGGTCAGTTCGATTTGTTGAGTTGGAATTGAAACTTGCCATTTTGTTGGGTAGTCACTTCCATCGATTTCCGTTTGCTTGATGGCGGTTAAGTTGATGTCTTGTTGCTTAATCGCGATGCCAGAGCCATCTTGCTGCATTAACCTTGCATGGGAATAACTGGCTTCACCTGTTGCTGAGTTTCGCAGTTGGAACACGACTAAGCTGCTTTCATTACTCAGCCTTAGTGCAAACCAATCCCAGCCTTGTTGCGAGTCGAGTAAAAACTGCGAGCTCCATTCTCTGTCTATCCAACCTTTGCCAAAAACTTGATGCGTGACTCCATCGATGATTACCTCGCCCGATACATTAATGAATGGTTGGCTGTAGTAATAGGAAGCCACTTTGCCATCGCCACTTTTGGTGCTGTAGCCTTGTTCGCCTTGCTTTTGATAAGGCGCGTTGTTGGTTAACTTAAGCGAGTATCCAAACTGATCCGAGTTAGCGACCAATGTCGTTGGGAACAGATCATCGGTCGTCGACGTCCATTGCCAATCATCGAGGTAGACCCGAAATGGTGAAGCGCTTACACCTGCGAGTTCAGCTTGGTCGCGTGACCACTTCTCATCGGCGTAGTGTTTGTCTTTGGTGGTGACGGCGCTGTGTGCCATGTAGATTTGCTGACTTTGCCACGTAGTTTCCTTAGTGCTATTCGAACTGTCCTTTGGGGCAGCCGCGAAGCGGAATTGTGTCCATTGTACGCCGAGAGCATTGCCATTCTCATCGATAAGGTTAGCGGTTAAATACCACCATTCATGACGAAAACTTGGGTGTGCTTGATGGTCGGCAGGGAAGGTGATCTCCACGCCTTTTACTACCGACGTGAATTGCTCAGCCTCTTTTTGTGTTTCAGTACCGAGTATCGAACCCATATTTTGAGCTGATGGTTGAGTGGACTCCTCGCACCCTAAAAGGAGCAAGATGCCAAGTGTGAGAAGGAAAACTTTTATTGGTCGATTCATCACAACACCTCGCTCTGTAAACTGGATACCACGGGTTTGCTGACCAAACGCCACAGTGGAATCAAGGTCGCGAACACAGCCACTAAAATGGTGATGGCTGCGATGCTGAGTGCGTCACTCCAATTCCATACGTAATTTAAGCTCCAACCAAAGGCGCGCAGGGTGACGATGTCCGTCAACACATAACCGACCATAGCGCCGAGTGGTAAGGCGATAACCAGAGTGAAGGTGACCAGAACAACGATTTGCGCGACTACCATCACCATCAATTTTCTCTGACTAACACCGAGCGCACACAGCCTTGCAATGGCGGCTTTGCGTGCATCGAGCAACATGAAACAGGCGCAGAACAACCCAATCACTGCCACCATTAATGTGACGCCATTAAGCGCCCGAGTGATGGCAAAGGTTTGTGAGAAGATATCCAAAGCGATCGATTTGATCTGTGCTTGATCGTAAAGCTGGCTAGGGTGCAAATTGAGTTGTTGGCGTAGCTGTTCATATACCACTTGTGGGTCGCCAGAGACTTTGACCCCTAAGCTAGTGGGTAGGTCAGTAAAGCCGCTTTCAAGCCATAAATCAGGTGCAAGCAACACTTCACCATTCGGTGAGCCGTAATCGTGGAAAATCGCCCCGACGATGAGTGTTTTGTCTTGGAGCGCATCGAGCTTGAGTAGGCTTTCTAGGGACAAGCCTAGCTTCACAGCAGTCGGTTCGCTGATCGCCACCACCTCACCTTGGTAAAAGCGATGCCAGAAGTCATCAACGCGTGATTGGAACACCATGGTTTGCTCAAGTGTGTCTTTGTCTTTAGTGCCGAGCAAAGTCGGTAAGCCCTGCAAGTTATCGTCGACATAATATTGCTTATAAACGGTTTCAACATTTTCAAACTGCTCTAACGCACGTTCCACATTCGCGATTTCAGCTTGGGCAGGGCTAACATAAATATCGGCGTGTAAGCGCTGTTCAAGCCATTGTTTTAACGTGGATTCAAAGCTACCGACTAAGGTATTCATCCCGATATTGGCGGTGACGGCGAGAAGCAATGCCATCATGGCAAGGGAGAGAGGGGAGATAAGTTCACGCAGCTCAGCAAATAGATATTGTATCAACCCCGATTGGGTGCGTTTTTCGCTCCAATTCGCTAGCACGCTGAGCGTTTTGGGGAGATACAAGGGAATCGACACCACTAACACACCGAGCCATGCCATGGTGAAGCGGTGGTGTTCGCTCAGCCATAACCCTGCTAACGCGACAATGGTTAATACTGACCCGATAACAAACAGCTGATTTTCGTTAGACGTTTCCGGCGCTTGATAGAAACCGCCATGGGAAGAGAGGGGTTGTCGTACCCGCTGTTTAAAGTGCTGCCAACACGCGACAAGCGTTGCGGCCAGCGTGAGTAGCAGTGCCTGCACTAACCATTGCCACTGCCATGTGCCGGGAAGCAGTGTTGCACCATAAAGTTGCTCAAGCGTTATCGCGACGGTTGGATGTAGCCAATGGCTGAGTTGAATGCCGAGAATGAAACCAAGCGACGCGCCCAGTGTGACTAAAACAGTCAGCTCGACTAACAGAGCTGAAAACACGATGCCCGGCGAAATCCCAGCTTGTTGAATTTGCACCAACAGCCGATTACGTTTCAGCAAACTGTATTTCACACCGTTGTAAGCGATGAATAGGCCAACCAAAAACGCCAACAAACTCATGGCGGTGAGGTTAAGGTGAAAGCTATCGGTAATTGAACCGAGATCTGTGCTTTGGTTGTTGGAAATCCATTGCCCTTGCTCGCCTATGAGGCTCTGCCATTTATCTTGAGTATTACTCTTAGTGTCGCTCTTAGTGTCAAAAACAGCGATGTAGCTCAGTTGCCCTTGCTTGTTAAGCAATTGCTGAGCGAATCCAATGTCCATCAACATTCGGCTACCCAGTTGCCATTCATCTGGCAGTACCACAACCTTGGTGAGTACTTCATCTAAAGTGAGCGTGTCCACTTCGTCCAAACTCTGGTGCTGAGATTGACTCATCATCACAATGGGTTCACCCGCTAAGAGTTGCGGCAAAGGTAAGGCATTGTCGAACAGGGAAATGTTTGGCTCTTTGGTTTGAGTATTGCTTTTATCGTCGACGCGATAGTGACGAGTTCTTGAAGTGAGGGCGGCGATCAACTCACTGCCTTGAACTGACCAACGTAGACCTTGTTCGTCTCTTACTCGCCCTTCTATAACGGGTAGCGCTGCGCTTAATCCACTTTGTCTTAAGCTGAAGTAGAGCGATTCTGGCAAATAGTTTTGCCCTGCTGGTGGGATGATAAGGTTTTGTGCTTGGGCGCTCAGTTGCTCGGTCGATTCTGCATAACTGCGCTTGGCATTGAGGTTGATGGCTTGCACTGCGACAAACAAGGTGACCGCTAACACAATGCCGATCAGAATCGCTGCGGCTTGCAATGGTGATTGACGATAGTGCGCCGAGAATAGATTCAACGTCAGTTTAGTATGGGTGATCTGGCTCTGTGCGAAGCCAGTTTGCTTCATTGGATTACTCACAACGTTGCTGCTCTTTGGCTTGGGTTCGATCTACGTTCTTTAAACAACCATCATCTAACATCAATTTTGTCTGCATAAAGCTGGCACATTCCGAGCTGTGCGTGACCAAAAGCACAGCAGTGTTGCCTTGTGTGGTGATTTCGTTCAGCAGCCTCATTACTTCTAAACCTGCTTTGTGGTCGAGGTTGCCTGTGGGTTCGTCGGCAAGCAGTAGCTTGGGTTTATGGGCAAGTGCACGCGCTATTGCCACCCGTTGTTGCTGACCGCCAGAGAGTGCAGATACGTGTCTTTCGAGTAGATCGCTGATACACAATGCATCAACTAAATAGTCGCACCAGTCGCTCCATTTCTGTTGATTTAAATGAAGAGGGAAGGCGATGTTTTGTTTTACGTTGAGTGGCGTTAGCAAGTTGAACTGTTGAAAGATAACACCCAATTTTTGATGGCGGAATCGGCTCCACTGTGGGTCTTTCCAATTTGATGTGTTCTCGCCATCGAGCCACAACTCGCCACCAGATAGAGGCTCAAACCCCGCAATGATGTTCAGCAGAGTACTCTTTCCACTGCCACTCGCCCCTGTCAAAGCCACGCTTGCCCCTGTCGCCAAAGCGAAGTCGACACCTTCCAATACGTGATGGGTATCTTTGCCATCAACAAAGCTTTTGCTGGCATGTGTGAGTGTGACAATTGGGCTTTCCATTTCCTTTCCTTATAACCAAAACTTACCATCAAAAGGTGTCGTTACTTGTGGCAATTACTGAAGCGACAAGCTCTATAAAACTGTAGACAACAATTTCAAACAACAGAGCGATTTATATCGAATTATTAATAACTTGTACTTCAAAAAGAGGGAAATAGATCAGTGT
This sequence comes from Vibrio sp. QJM3NY_21, assembly GCF_057785975.1. Lineage (NCBI taxonomy): Bacteria > Pseudomonadati > Pseudomonadota > Gammaproteobacteria > Vibrionales > Vibrionaceae > Vibrio > Vibrio sp. QJM3NY_21. Next base: position 1,472,219 of record NZ_CM173514.1, on the reverse strand, counting down.
GGGGGGAGAATACAGTTGGTGGTGGGAGCTTAGAGTCACCTCGGAGGCTTTGAATTTTTCGTCAGACGGTTCGTGATCTCGTTTAAGTGCAATAAATCATGGCTCAAATTATTAAACGTTTTATTTATGAAAGCGGGTGGGTTGGTGTTGTTTTGCTAGCTTGTTTTTGCCCCATTGTGGGTTACGCCTTGAAGTTCGAATAAATATGTTCAAGTAATTTTGATATACAAAACCTAATGAATGGCAAAAAGAAAGAACTAACCCTATTGGCGATAGAATATTTAGCCATGTTAACCATATACATACTCTCCAACGAAGCCTTAGCGCATGGTTATGTTGATATAGACTCATGACAACAAGTTTGAAAAAAGAAATGGTGCAGAATTTCCTGGGTCGTGGCTAGGAACTTCTCTTATCGCCACACACTCACTACACAATTCAACCCAACCCGACCTAACTCATTTATTATCAATGAGTTATAGTGATGTCTTATCACAAAATTCCCTCACATTTTTTCGTTATCCTAATCACAGTTAAAAAATTGGGAAAACCTGCGCATGAAAAACCTCAAACAGTTAGTGACGATCACTTTGCTTGTTACCGCTATCGGTGCTGTCGCCACTTATTTTTATATGAAGAATGATGCTTCAACCGTCACTTATTCTACGGAGCCTGTTCGCGCCGGTAACATTGAAGATGTGGTGCTCACTAACGGTGTGCTATATCCCTACAAAATGGTGAATGTGGGCGCGCAAGTCTCAGGCAAGTTAGAGTCGATAGCCGTGACGGTCGGTGACACACTTAAAGCCGGCGATGTCATTGCTCAGATTGATAACCTTTCACAAGAAAATGCATTGAAAGAATCCCACGCTTCACTCACTAACATTAATGCGCAATACCGAGCGAAAGAAGCGCAGATTTATCAGTCACAGCTTGCCTTTGAACGACAAAAAGCGATGTTGATAAAAAATGCCAGCTCGCAATCCATGTACGATGCTGCAGAGGCCGAACTTCTTGTTTATGAAGCCGAACTCGACCAACTGGTTGCAGAAAAAGAGAAAGCGTTGATCAGTGTCGATGATGCTCAACTGGATTTAAGCTATACAAAGATCGAATCACCGATTGATGGCACGGTTGTTTATGTCTCTGTTGAAGAGGGGCAAACCGTTAACACAAATCAATCGACACCTTCCATTGTTGAAGTCGCTCAACTTGATGTTATGACGGTCAAGGCACAAGTGTCTGAAGCCGATATCATTCACATTGCGATGGGGCAAAAAGTGTATTTTTCGATTTTAGGCGCGCCACAACACAATTTTTATGGTGAACTGAAATCAATTGAGCCTGGCCCAACCCTTTTGACTGGCGACGATAGCGAGCTAAACATTGGTGATAATGATGCTATTTATTATAACGCGGTATTTGATGTCGATAACACGGAAGGGTTGCTGCGCTTTGGTATGACAGCGCAAGTCTCGATCGTACTAGATGATGCACAAGACGCACTATTGGTTCCGTCTCAAGTCCTGACTAAAAAGCTTCCCGGCAAGAATCGTTATCGTGTCCCTGTTTTAGTTGAAGGCGCATTAGATATGCGAAATGTTGAGATTGGCATCAATAATAAAGTGTATGCACAAGTTCTGGATGGACTAGAGCTAGGAGATCGAGTTGTTATTGGTCAAGCGAACACCAAATCGTCATCAGGTTTTGATATGTCATCGACATTAGGGTCAGAGAAAGGTGGTCGTGGTAATGGAGGTCGCGGTCAAGGTAACGGCGGGAGACCTTAGTTATGAGTGACGTTCTATTAGAAATCTCAGGACTCAGTCGTTGTTTTCCTGCAGGTGATGATCAGTTAACGGTATTGAACAACGTTAACCTAACCATACGTCGCGGTGAAATGATCGCGATAATGGGTGCATCTGGTTCGGGTAAATCGACTTTAATGAATATTTTAGGTTGCTTAGATACTCCTAGCGAAGGAACTTATCTTGTTAATGGTCGAGATACATCGGTAATGAACCCTGACCAATTAGCGGAATTACGCCGTGACTATTTTGGTTTTATATTTCAACGTTATCATTTGTTAGATGATCTCACTGCTATCGGTAATGTCGAGATCCCTGCGCTTTACTCAGCCGAAAACAAAGCGTCCCGCCAAGCACGAGCTGAGCAACTGTTAAAAAGGTTGGGGCTAGCGGAGCGAATGGATCATAAGCCAAGTCAACTTAGTGGTGGGCAACAACAGCGAGTTAGTGTCGCCCGCGCTTTGATCAATGGCGGTAGGGTGATCCTTGCCGATGAACCAACCGGGGCTCTCGATAGCCATAGCGGTAAAGAGATGATGGACTTGCTTCGTGAGTTGCATCAACAAGGGCATACTATTGTTCTGGTTACTCATGACCCTAAGATTGCCGCCTCCGCGGAGCGCGTAATCGAGATCTCTGATGGAGAAATCGTGAGTGATATAACGAGCGATGCCAGTAACGATGTCAGTAACGATAGCGCCTCAACTGAATATTCAGCAGTAGCTAGTTCGGCAGTGGTTAGTTCGACGGTAGCTAGTTCGAAAGTAGCTAGCTCGGTAACGGATGATTCGTCGACAAGAATCGAAGAGAAACAAAGTGTCAATAAACCTATATCAAAGCCATTTTCTGCACAGTGGTTCAGCGTTGTTGAAGCGTTCAAAATGTCGCTATCCGCAATGGGAAGCCATCGACTAAGAACGTTTCTGACGATGCTGGGGATCATCATCGGTATTGCGTCTGTGGTGTCCGTGGTCGCGATTGGTAATGGTTCTCAAGCTCAGGTGTTGTCACGAATGGCTTCAATGGGCACTAATACTATTGAAATCAAACCTGGCTCTGGGCTGGGCGACCGGCGTGCAGGGCGAGTGAGAACCTTGACAGCAAGTGATGCAAACGCTTTAACGAATCTCTCCTTTGTTGATAGTGTGACACCGACTGTGCGTGTGAATGTGGCGGTGCGCTATGGTAATGAGGCGGTGACAGCAGAAGTGCAAGGTGTTGGTCCTGACTACTTTCGCGTTCGAGGTTTTGAAGTCGCACAAGGGCAGCTATTTGATGACGGAAGTATCGATGCACTAGAGCAAGTGGCGGTTATTGATAACAATACCTTAAATGACCTTTTCCCTGATGGTGAAGCACTTGGCAAAGTCATCTTTTTAGGTCGCTTGCCAGTGCGTATTATCGCGGTTACCGAAGCAAGAGAAATGGCGTTTGGCAATAGTGATGCTCTGAATGTTTGGCTACCTTATAGCACGGTAAATTCTCGTATTTATAGCCAAAATTACGTTAATGATATTACGGTCAGGGTGAGCGATGAAGTATCCAGTACCGCTGCAGAGCAAGCGATCATTAATTTAATTAAAATGCGCCATGGTGTAGAAGACTTTTTTACCGTCAATACGGATACGGTCAGAGAAAATATCGAACAAACTTCATCAACGATGACCTTACTTATCTCGGCTATTGCCTTTATTTCATTGGTGGTGGGTGGCATCGGTGTTATGAACATCATGCTGGTGTCGGTAACCGAACGAACGCGAGAAATCGGCATTCGCATGGCAGTTGGAGCAAGGCAAGCGGATATTCTAAGACAATTTTTAATAGAAGCCGTTTTAGTGTGTTTGTGTGGTGGCGCTTTGGGTATAGGGTTAGCTTACGCTGTGGGCTTGATTGTCTCATCGACGAGCAGTGGTTTGAGTATGATTTATTCGACCAACTCAATTATTGCGGCCTTTATTTGCTCAACACTGATCGGGGTGCTCTTCGGTTTCTTACCCGCTAGAAATGCAGCAAGATTAAACCCGGTGGACGCGTTATCTCGAGGATAAGGAAAGAACGTTGAAGATAGATTATAAATTGAAGCTTATTCATAAGTTCTTCTTTGCTTTTTGTATCACAAGCTTTGTCGCGGTGTGCATTATGCTCGCTTTGATCATGCAGAACCTGTCGTCGGGTTTTCATGACTTTATCAAAGAGGCCGAATCGAGCTATATCAAGCAAGTCAGCCAAAAGTTGGGAGAGTACTATCAAACCAATGGGTCTTGGCAATCGCTAAAAGAAGACGAGAAGCATTGGCGACGTTTGGTCGGCACTCGAAAAGGGCCAGAGGAGCGAGGATCACTCTCTTTGCCGACGGATACGACGGGAATGAGCCAGTTACTGCAAACGCAGAGAAGACTCAGTTTATATGATGTCGATAAAACGGTGGTGGTAGGCCGCTCTCGAATTGATGAAAGCGCCTTTACTCACGCCATCGTGTTAGACGGTGTCGTGATCGGCTGGTTAAGTTATGTCCCTTCGCGGCTGGCTGAACACAGCCCTGCCAACGCATTTTTGGCTGAGCAATACCAAAGTTATGTTGCGATTACGTTGGCCGTTATCGTGCTTGCGTTTATAACAGCTTGGCTTTTCTCTCGTCACTTGGTTGCGCCCATTTTTAAAGTGAATGAAGGTACGACTCAGTTGATTCAAGGTAACTTTTCAGCAAGGGTGGAGAGCGCTAGTAACGATGAACTTGGCGTACTCACTGATAATATTAACGTTCTGGCTCAGACACTAGAGAAGAATAAAACGGAACGCTCAAAGTGGATGTCAGACGTTGCTCATGAACTGAAAACACCGCTCACAGTGGTTCGAGGGCAACTTAACGCGATCCAAGATGGGATTTTTAAAGCGGATGAAAAGCGCTTACAGGTGATGATTGATCAAATTGATAGCATGAGCCATTTGGTCGGTGATATTTATCAGCTGTCTATTACTGATATTGGCGGTTTGTCATACCAAAAATCTTCATTCGATCTTGTTGAACTTCTCAACGGTATCTTACTTGGCTTTAAGGTTAAGACCGATGAATTGGGGCTAGGTTTAGAGTGTGAATCGCTGTATGGGAAAGAGCAGACAGCGTGTTTTGTGGTGGCTGATCGAGAGCGTTTGACGCAGTTGTTTACCAACATATTGGAAAATAGCTGTCGTTATACCGACGCACCGGGAAGCATCGCTTTATCCCTTCACAAAGACAAAAATACCGTAGAGGTGGCAATTGAAGACACGTCTCCATCCATACCTGAGCAAGATTTCACACGGGTATTTGAACGCTTTTATCGAGTAGAACAATCTCGCAGTCGAGAGCATGGTGGCTCTGGTATTGGTTTAGCATTGTGTCACCAAATTATCGAAGCGCATCAAGGCACTATTTGTGCTAAAAAATCAGGTCTGGGCGGTGTTAAAATGATGATAACCCTACCGATCCATCACCATACTGGCTCACAATAAGATTTCGATAGAGGAAAGAGAGAATGAAGACGCATATTTTGATTGTGGAAGACGAGGAATACATTGCCGAAGTCTTGATCGCGTATTGCCAAAATAGCGGCTTTGAAGCGACCCACCTCGCATCGGGTGCGAATGTTGTTGAGACAGTGAAATCGCAGACTTTTGACTTAATGTTGCTTGATTTAATGCTGCCAGATGTAGACGGTGTGGAAATATGCAAACAAGTACGTCAGTTTTCTCAATTACCTATCATCATGGTGACCGCAAAAAGTGAAGAGATTGACCGATTAATTGGTTTAGAGTTCGGAGCTGATGATTATATCTGCAAGCCGTTTAGCCCTAGAGAAGTGATTGCGAGGATCAAAACGGTACTGCGCCGAATTCAACCAAACCTAGTATCTAAACGTTCTTCTCAACCTAGCCCTGAGTTAGTTTTGGGACAATTTGTATTAAAGCCTGACGAATATGAGGCCCGATTTGGTGGCTGCTTTCTTGACTTAACGCCCAAAGAATTCACGTTACTTCGCCTGCTAGTGGAGCATCCCGGCCGAGTGTATAGTCGTGATGATATTCTCAATGCGCTTTACAGCGATCTTGCCGATGTATCAGACAGAAATATTGATACCCACATAAAGAACATCCGTAAAAAAATACATGCTGTGGCACCAACAACAAACCCTATCCGTTCGGTTTATGGGGTAGGGTACAAATTACTAGATGAAACACTTAAATAATCTGTGTATAGCGAGCGAGATGACTATAGGGTGTGCAGTGGATGATAAAAACTGGCCACTCGATCAGAATTTGCCATACCCCTGATAATTCGTCAGAAGATAAATTAGCAAATTCACTGACACAAAAATGTCCAACTATGAGTTAGTCTTTGCGGATCATTTATCCAGTATCAACCGTGTACTTAGTAAAGGTGTGGTGTTGTAGGACGGGAACGACTTAACCACGCTCTAAGCGTCGTTAAGTCGTTATTGGTTTGAGGTCAGGGATTAGTTGAGTGCTTTGATCAGAGTGATTTCGCGTTTGATCTGTTTGCTCTCTTGTTCACTAGCTTGCGCCAGTTTCTTTTCGCGTGTGGTTATGGCTGTTTGTTTGGCTTCGTCAGATTTGAACATCAGTTCTTTCACGTTGATAGAAGCGATGTTTGTGTAGCGGCCATCGTCACTGGTGGGGATTGATATGGTTTCATCATTAATCAATGACTTTACGATCTCTCGCTGTTCATTGTAGCGGTTCTCTAACCCCGAAAGTGCCCATCGCTGCTGAGTTTTACCTTCATACTTGCCGTTCTTTTCTTCTTTAAGATACTTGATGGTCATGTTACGGATCGTGCCTGCTTCTTCTCCATACTCTGCTTCTGTATCAAAGAGTACAGGGAACGAATCTCCTTCTAGCACGCCGCCTTTCTTGGTTAGATGACCCATTCGATAGCTATTCATACCAATACGGATTTCTGTTTCATCTGTAACTGGAGTGCCATCTGTAAACGCGAGGTTGGTGATGCGTGTACCTGCAGGTTGAGTAAGGTCGATGGTATAAGTCACGCCCGCGAAGAAGTCGTTGGTTGAGTATTTTGAAGCTCTACGTTCAGGGTTAAAGCTGTAGGTCACATCACCGGGTTGTACGGAATTGAAGTAACCAGCAGACCATTCCATGTAGGTTCTCAGCTCTTTACCTGTCATCTGGTAGACAGTGATTTCGCCACCCGCGTATTGGTAGTTGTACGCGATGTCTTTGGCTTTGATTGGGCCAACATCAAGCTCTGCATTGTCGTTGTCTATTTGAAGTGCGATGACATTGGCTTTGGGCGCATAGAAGAAGCTCGCTTCTTGGTATAGCGCACTGATGCCTGTGTCTTGAACGTGGACTTGAGGGATACCGCGGATTTCATTTTCAGGGACTAAATCAACGCCGGTAAGCTGAGCGACAGGTCTATTCGCCATTTCTCGGAGTTGTTTATGATAAGGCTGGTATAGCTCGTCCATATTCTCGTCAGAATCTATACCTTTAATTTTATAGGTGAAACTGTCTTTGTTAACGAGAGTGAATTTACCATCGCGCTCTTCAAATTGAAGATCAATACGAGATAGGGCGCGGCCATATTTGTCGGGTTCAGTAATAATAACGCCATTCACAACGGCTTTATCGATGCGAGTGTGCATGTGGCCAGCGACGATGGCATCAAGCTCTGGGTTTGCATTGGCAATGTCGGTGACACCGGTGTCAGCAATGTCATTCTCGTTCTCAATCCCCATATGGGCAACCAATACGATGGCATCCACTTTATCATCAATTTCTTTGACGATTTTCTTCACTTCCAAGGTTGGGTTAGTGAAAGTGACGCCTTCTAAACGGTTGGTGCCTTGCGCAAAGACCTCCGTCATTGGGGTATCCATTCCTATCACGCCGATCTTAATACCACCGCGTTCAAGGATGGTGTAACCCGGCAAGAATGGGTTTCCGTTTTTGTTCTTGATGTTGCCACCGAGAGATTGCCCTTTAAATTGAGTAACGGCTCTGTTAAGCGTTTTAAGGCCAAAGTCGAATTCGTGGTTACCTAAAACCCATACATCGTATTTCATGTGATTAAAGCCAAGCATCATTGGATCAACAGGCTCGTCTTTGAAGGTTTCAACGAAGTTGCCTTGGATGGTGTCGCCAGCATCGACAAGGATAATGTTAGATTGCTCTTTGCGGATCTCACCAACCTTGGTCGCGATTTGGCTCAAGCTACCACGAGTGTTGAGTTTATCTGCCGCGTAATCCCACGCCATAAAATGACCGTGGATATCTGAAGTACCCAGGATCGTGACATCGTGTATGTCGCCATCAGCAGCAAAGGTGGGAAAGGCTAGAGAGAGTAGGATGGCGCTTGATAGTATGTGTCTTTTCATAAGTATGTTCACATCGTGGTTTTAAGTATGACGCTACCATATAGAATCGAGATTACCTTATGGGTGATCAGTGTCATATTTATAGTGATATAACTTACTGATGTTTCAAATAAATGCGATTCATGACCATCTCGTAACCACTTAAATTATGGAGAAACGCATTACAACTCTTTACTGCGTTCTCAATACTCAATTCCTTGAATCAAACTTTCTCAGTGAATCAATTTCCGTAAGCACCTCTGTCTTTGTTTAAGGTGATTGGGTTATCCCGCCATTCCCATTACTTCTTAGTGCGGTCTTAATATTTCTATTATTAACTATATCTTTAATTTATTGTTATGTTATAACGTAACAATAAATGTTGTTTTTGGATGCTCGGTGGGAATTTGAATAAACCTGTATTGTCTGTGCGCGGGCTCTGCGCTGATGGTTTGGCTAACTGGAGAGCCGTCTCCGACGTGACATTTGATGTGAACGATGGTGAATGCGTTGCCATCATTGGCCCCAATGGAAGTGGAAAGTCCAGTTTGCTGAAAGGCATTACAGGCGAATATAAAACCGTCGCGGGTGAGTTGATGTTGTCTGGTATTGCGCTTGGAAGCCTTGAGCGGCAGCAGATAGCCAAGCAAGTCGCAGTGGTTACTCAACATGAGCATGTTGATCCTCGTTTGAGCGTTGCTGAGTATGTTGGCTTAGGCCGAACTCCTCATACATTTTGTTGTAGCGCAAAAGAGCACCAACGAGCGGTTCAGCAGGCGATGCAAGATGTCGGGCTTGTTCACAAAAGCCAGCGGTGCTTTGGTGAACTATCCGGTGGTGAACAGCAACGTGCAAGTATTGCTCGCGCATTTGCACAAGAGCCGAGGCTTTTACTCTTAGATGAACCTACAAACCACCTTGATCCTCTCGCTCGCCTTGAACTTCTGAGCCTAATTAAACAGCGCGGCATTGCGTCTGTTGTGGTGCTGCACGATTTACCTTTGGTCGCGCCATTCGCCGACAAAGTCTTGTTGATGTCACACCAAAAGATGGTGGCGTTCTCAGCCCCAGAGACCGTGATGCAAGACCGATACATGATCCCTGTTTTTGGATTACGCGTTCTCACGTTCAATCATCCTAATTTGTGCAGCACCATCCATCATTTTGAAGCTGTATCAACTTACTCAACTCACTTAACTCTCTCTAATCACTCTTTAATAGGAGCAGCCCAATGAAGTGGCCTGTAATTTCCAGTCTTTTGTTTCTTTTACCTTTCTCTTTTGCGCATGCGACAAGCACTCAATACCCAGTGACGGTTGATAACTGTGGGAGCCCACTGACCATTGAAAAGCGACCTTCAAGAGCGGTTGTGCACGACATCAATATGACCGAGATGGCTTTTGCCCTTGGTCTTCAAAAGGAGATGATGGGCGTTACGGGTATTACAGGGTGGTACAAGATGTCGAGTTCGTTCGAAAAACGTTTAGGAGACATTCCTGAGCTCGCACCTAAGTATCCTTCATTAGAAACATTGATTGCTGCTGATGCTGACTTCTTTTTTGCTGGCTGGAATTACGGAATGAAAGTGGGTGGTGAAGTGACGCCTCAAACACTGAAGTCATACGGAATTGATACCTTAGTACTTTCTGAAAGCTGTATTCATACCCAAGACCAAAAAGAAGGTGCGACAATGGATCTGCTTTATGGCGATATGAAAAAGTTAGGCGTTATTTTCGACAAGCAAGCAGAGGCCGAGGCTTTGGTGAAAAACTGGAAAGAGAGAGTTGAAAAAATAGCAGAAAAGCAAAAAGCATCAGATAAGGTGAGCGCAAAAGTGTTCTTGTTTGATTCGGGTGAAGACAAGCCTTTCACCGCGGGTAAGTATGGAATGCCAAACGCAATGATTGAAGCTGCTGGTGGCCAAAATATTACAGGCAACATGGAAGCAAGCTGGGCAAGAACGTCTTGGGAGAATGTCGCTCGTGAAAACCCAGATGTGATTATCCTTCTTGATTACCAATCGGCGAGTGGTGCCGATTCGTTGCAACGTTTCCTCGAAGCCCATCCGTTAATGAAATACACCAATGCGGTCACTTCTGGTCGCTATGTCAAACTACGTTATGAGCAACTCACTCCTGGGCCTGCCAATATCGATGCCATTGAGAAACTTGCAGAGGCGTTCGTTTCTGAGTGATCGGGGAGGTAGTCATAGAAAATCTTGTTATTGATAAGAGTAGTAGTTCCTTGATTTTATTTGATAAATATCGAGCAGCATGGCTAATAGGTATCATTGCCATGCTGCTCGCCTTCATGATGAGTTTACAATTTGGCTCGGTTCCTTTGTCTTTTAAGGAAGTGATTGTAGGGCTGAGCTCTTTCACTGATCCAACGCCGGATATGACGAGTCGAATACTGATCGATTTGAGGTTACCGAGAGCATTGTTAGCCGTTATTGCGGGTGCAGGGTTGGCGATGGTTGGGGCGTTACTTCAAACCTCGACACGGAATGATCTGGCGGATCCGTTTCTGTTTGGCTTGTCATCTGGCGCGTCTGCTGGTGCTGTGTTGGTGATCACCAAAGTGGGAGATGCTCTGGGTGTTTGGTCACTGCCACTGGCTGCATTCTCGGGCGGTATTGTGTCGGCGACGGCCGTTCTGATTCTGTTTTCGATGCAGAAGAAAAAAGGCAATGACAACTTGATCTTGTGTGGTTTGGCGATCTCATTTCTATTCGGAGCCATCACGAGTTTTTTGATTTATTCAGGCGACCAGAGAGCGGCGAGTTCGATTTTGTTCTGGACGATGGGAGGCTTAGGGCTCGCACGTTGGGATAATTTGATTTTTGCCTTGGCGGGCGTGTTGTGTCTTATAGCGTTGATTTTCAAACGTTATCGGGAGCTCGATACTTTGTTGGTGAGTGAACAGACGACAAGCTCATTGGGGATCAATGTACACCGTCTACAAAGTGAGATTTTTCTTTGTTGTGCGTTTTGCACTGCGTCGATTGTATCGATGACCGGAGTGGTCGGTTTTATTGGCTTGATGGTACCCCACTTAGTACGACCATTTTCAGGTGTCACTCACAAGCGAGCTCTGCCTTTGGTTGCCTTGTGGGGCGCGGTGCTTTTACTGTTTGGGGATGTGATTAGCCGAACCATATTAGCGCCACAAGAACTGCCTGTAGGTATTGTGACGGCGGCTCTTGGCGGGTTGTTCGTTTTGTATCTTGTTTGGCGTACATAGTGTGCTCTCAATTCCACCAAACTAAACAGGCAGTAAGATGATCTTGCCGTTCAAGCGTGTAGTTTTCGATTCAATGAGATCAATCGCGGTTTGCACTTCATCGAATGGCAGATAGCGGTCGACGTCGAGCTGAATATCGTTTGTGATGAAGTGATCTAGCATGGTCGTGAACTTTTCACGGCGAACATCTTTACCTTCCGCTTCTTCCCAATAGCGTAAGAAGAAGGTGCTGAAATCGATGCCTTGGCTTCTCGCGTGCTCAAAAAAGCGTGGTTCGTAAAAATCCAGAGACAGCGTCCCATAGTTGATAAAACGCCCTTTGTTGCCAAGGGTGTGAATAAGGTCGGTTCCGGGTGAACCGCCAATCGCATCAAAGGCAACGGTTGGCATAGGCAAGCCTAACGCCTTAATTTGAGAAACTAGATCAGCGTTCGAATCTAACGCCCAACTAGAAGTGGCTGTGTATTGTTCCGGCTGTGATGTAACGACAATGATTTTGAAGCCGAGTGATGCTGATAACTGGGAAAAGATCTTACCGATGGCTGAGCTACCAGCATTGATGATCAATACATCTTCTTGGTTCAGCTTAGCCACTTCTGTCGTCAACATCCATGCGGTTAGCGCATTAATGTACAACTGACAGGCGTAGCCATTTTCTAGATGCTGAGGAATTTGGAACAGGTCATCTGGTGATACATCGACATAGTTCTGCCACGTTCCACTGGTTGCTACGAGCACGCGCTGATTCACTGCAAACTCAGCATGGCTGGACTCTACAATCCTTCCTACCGCTTCAAATCCCGGCACTCTCGGCGGCTGGTGGCTATGTTTGTATTGGCCCACACCATAAATCGACAACAGATCGCTAGGATTAATGTTAGTGGCTTCAATTTGTACGCGAACTTTATCTTTGTCTAGTGCCCCTAAAGTGACATGTTCTAACTTGAGAGATTCTTTTGGCTGACCGAAACGGAACTGGCTAATTCGGGTATTTTGCTTAGTGTCAGTCATAGTTCGGATACCTTTATGGGTTATGAGTACTGCATTGATTTTAAGTGTAGCGTGTTCATAAACAATCTTGGGTCGGTAATATTGCTCAGCATGGCTGGCGTTGGCAGACAATCGTCATCAACGTAGTCGACATAGTCTGCCGCCGAGTCAAAGATCAAAATATCCAAAGCCAAACGATCCAAGCCATAGCGGCCTCGGTGAATCATATCCGCTGAAAACACCAATAAGTCACCGGCGGCTAACGGTATCTGCTTACCGCCAGATATATCATCACTGCTCACTTTGCCGTTTTCTTCTTGGCGAACATTGTATTCTTCTTCGTTGTCCCAACGCTTGTGTGTGCCGGGGATAAGCTCCATACCGGGCTCGTCAAAAATAGGGACTCGCAGGTGCAATACTTGGGTTTCCATGATGACTTTCATCTGGTCATCAACGTCGTAGTCGTATTGACAGTCACGATGCCAGAAGTCTTTTTGTTGCGGGTTCACAGGGTTGAAGAACAGCTGCGTATTCATGAATGCCGGTTTGTTCGGAATCACTGCATCAACAACGCCCATCACTTGTTTTGAGCTGATGAAGTCAAAAAGTACGCTTCTATCATCGGCAGGCAAATATTCGCTTCCGGTAATTAAAGACGAGTTAAATGCTTCTTCTTTATAGAATTCTTCGTTGTCTGCTTTCCATGATTCATGGAATTTCAGCACGACTTTTCTAAGCGATGCAATTTGAGCTTCATCGAAATAATTTCTGATAACAAAGTAACCATGTTCGTTGTAACGGTCACTTAATTGTTGGCTGTTTTCTACCACTGACTACCTTCATTCATTCTTTACTGTGTAATAACTAGGGGCTGTTGACCTTTCGTGGTTAAGTTTTGTTCGGATGGGGACGCCTAGTCAAAATCGTTTTAGGCGCGGCGAAGAGTATGTAGCCTAGTCATTCTAAGCAAATATTCTTAAACAAAGCATAAAACGATTTTTGCGGGGGCGCCTAGCTCGAACCCTTCGGGCAGCTCTTGTGGTTCATTTCTACTGCGTTATCGGCTTTTCATGTAAGCCAGCTACACGTCAAAGCCTCTTCCTTGAATAAATTTTCCACAAGATGCTGCAAAACCCAGCTCGAAAGGTCAACAGCCCCTAGAGATTTCTTGGGCGCATAATGCCAGACAGTCGTCATTCGACCAAGTAACGAGTGCAGAAGCCTGTAGATTCCGTGATGCTATGAAGCCATGTGGGCGAGTTTTACATGCCTATCCAGATCATGGACTCATGCGAAAAAAATCTCTGCATATGTGATCTATCCCTTATTTTATAAAATACAAAGATTCATATAGTGAATGTTTCTTTGGTTTGTATGATTATTAACCATGTTGTGATTTGGTTTGCGTATGGAAGATAGAAAATCATGGATGGTTTTTCGCTGGATATGAGAACACTTAATTTCATTATTATTTTGTTCTCTTTCATTTACTGTATTGGCTTATTGTTATTTCAATTCACTCAACAGCCGATTAAAGGGCTTTCAATCTTTTCCATTTCAATATTTGTTATCGGAACAGGGCCGTTGATGTTGAGCCTAAGAGGGGAATTCCCTGATTGGGTCACCGTTATTGGTGCCAATATGGTCATTGCGCTTGGTTTTCATCTCGCCTTGTATAGCTTATGTCTGTTTCGAGAATATTCTCTCAAATGCACCTACCTCAGTAGTCTAATGATGTTGGCTCTTTTGCCATGTTTTATTTACTTCACGTACTATGAGCCTTCCATCAAGGCTCGAATTATCCTCATTAGTTTATATCTGGCTTTTGTGACTTTTTGCACTGCCTTTGCGGTATTAAAGGGCCGGCGTGATGACTTGACCCTAGGTATTCGGATGATGGCCATGTCATTTACGATATATGGCGGATTTATGGTTTTCCGAGTAATGGTGACGTTATTTTCAGCTGAGCTGCAGGATTTCATGGCGGCCACTCTCATTCATCAACTTGCCTTTTTAGTGAGCATCGTTCTTATCGTGTCGATGAGCTTTACAATGCTTTGGCTGATTAATGCAAGGTTGCTTAGTTCTATTCACGAGCTGTCCTACAGCGATCCCTTAACGGTACTGGGAAACCGCAGAGCATTAGATGAAATGGTACCAGTCATCATGAAGCAGGCGGGTACTACGCCTGTCAGTGCCATTATGATGGATATTGATAATTTTAAGTCGATCAATGATCAACACGGGCACATTGTGGGTGATCTCGTCATCAAGTCTTTTGCTGAAATGGTTCAAGGTGCGATAAAAACATCGCCCAAAGCCAGTGCGTTTCGTTTTGGCGGAGACGAGATAATGATTTTATTGCCCAATTTTAATTTTCTCCAAGCACAGGCTATTGCCTGCAAGCTGCGATTATCTATTTCAGAGGTATCAGCAGTACAAGAACATGAGATGTTTCTGACATCGAGTTTTGGTGTTGCTCAGCTTCACCCGCATGAGAGTTGGAATGGGTTTATTAGCCGAGCCGACAAAGCGTTATATCAAGCGAAAACAAACGGTCGCAATATGACTTCAATTTGTCCTAGTCATATTAACGAGCTCATCACTGCCACATAACCAATACCGCTGCGATAGAAAGCAAGATGAGCGCAACAATGTCTTTGCGCGCGATGCTTTGCCCTAACCAGAAATAGGATATCAATACCATGAAGATCACTTCGACTTGCCCGAGTGTCTTTACGTACGGCACGGCTTGAAGCGACATCGCGCTAAACCAACCCAGAGAACCGATAACACTTGCTAGGCTTGTCATCACCACCAGTTTCGACTTGGTAAATATTTGGCGTAATGTGTCGCGTTCTCTGAAAAAGAGATACGTACAGATAATCACCGTCTGAAGGGAAATGACTAGGAAGAGTACCCATGCGGCGCTATGAGGGAAGGGAAGCCCTATGCTCAAGCTTGCTTCACGCACCCAAAGAGACGTTAAAGCAAAGGCGGTACTACACGCCATACCTAACAAAAATACTTTCGGAGACAAGCTTCGCCAACCCGAAGAACTACTCATGATTAGTACGCCTAACGTGCCAATAAGCACGCCGACCCAACCTGTTAGTGTCAAAGCAGTACCAAAAAACAATACGGATAACACAGCAGATACGGGGGCTTCACACTTGGCTAAGCCTGCTCCTATCGCATAGTTTTCGAGTTTAAATAGCATCACCATTAACCCTGTCGCGAGGATCTGCATAATGGCTGCTGCAATAATGTAGAAAACAAACTCACCCGAAAAATCAGGTGTGGATACTGGCTTCCATTGATAGAGAGCGCACAGATAAATTAAGGCGATTGGACCTGCCCAAATAAAGCGAGCCAGCGTCACACCTGCCACACTCATGGTGCCAGCTAGTTTACTTTGAAATGCATTGCGCCAAGATTGGCTGAAGGCTGCGAGAAGAGTAAAGGCTATCCAACTAAATGACATGACGCTTCCGTATGTTATATAAAATTATGATTATATTAACAAATTTAACCAATAGAAGAAGGGGCTTGTTTGTTTATTGAGCGTCTATTTTCAGGCGATAGTCTATTTGGGTAAATCAGAACTTTGTGCGAGCTAACCTTTGAAGAGTCAGCTCATTGAACTTCAACACAATATAGCTAACCGCTTCAAAAAATTGGCTCTTTTCGGTTCTTGAAATAGAACAGTGCGCTGATCGAAATGAACAACAGAGTGAAGTAATAGAAGAACGAAGACAATGAAGCCAAGAAAGCGAGGTTCTGTTCTATTTCTTGAACGGTATAGCCTTGCGACACCAACTTATAATAGTAAGCATACAAAATACCGATCAAACCGTATCCGAGATTAAACATCAGGCCTTTAAAGCTAAGAACAGTGGCTCGGTTGTGCGATTCGGTCTTTTTGTTTAGGTGGTAACTAATGAAAATGTTCATCGTCATGATGATAAAGATAAGTACCAGTGCAGGGAGCACACCATAGATCGACCAACCTAAGCTGATCCAATAGTAGGTCGCCATGCTCGCTAAACCCATGACCACAATGAAGGTTTTAGGCTCGATGCTTTCTGCCAACCTACGGCTTTGCCCTGCCAATATAATCTTAAGCAAGCTGATACCCGCACCAATAAAACCAAAGTAGATAATTGGAATATCAATGGCCAAGTAGTATTGGCTGTTCATGGTTAGGAACATTCGCGAGGTGTGTTCGAACAGGCTGTAGTAGAGCAATATGAAAAACACATTAGGCGTAGCGAGTACCCACTTACCAGTATCGGCAGTTAGTTTAAGGCTAGCTATAGATGTAGCCAACTTGGTTTGGCCGCTTGGTAGGATCTTTTTCTCTTCTCGCATGTTTATAGCCGCATAAATGGCGATCATCGCGACAAATAGGGTGGCGAACACCGGAATACGCATCAGGTCTTTGGTGCTTTCTGGCTCGGCTAATCCGATGAAATGAAAGATGTTCGTCATAAAGTTCACGTCGTACATCGCTGCACCAATCAATGTGACAAAGATGCCGACGGTTGAGGCGACACGAAGTTGGATTTGTAACACTCGCGGCCATAACTCTTCATTACCTTGCTCTTTCAAGGTGTCGTAAGCCAATGCCTCGTCGGCCCCGCTAGCCAGTGCCATTGCTAAGCCACTTAATATTCGGTTAATCAAGAAGACGATGAAGACAAGATTAGGATCTCCTGTCGGCACAAAGGCGATCATGGCTATTTCAACAAACATCACAATCGAAGATAGCACCACAAGTTTCTTACGCCCTAAGGTATCGGCGAATGCGCCCGATGGCACCTCAGCAAGCACAATGGTGGCAGCCCAAACTACATTGAGCATCGCGAATTGAGAAAGGGTTAGCCCGTAATCTAAATAGAGTAGAGTGAATACAGGGTAATAAAAACGCGCAAAGTAACTGCTTCTAAATATTAAGAAGTAGCGGACGTTGGGGATTTTCAGGATTTCTTTGAGCGTCATGATAATTCAGTACTTTTAATAACACATTATTATGTATATACCGTTTAGCCTTTTAAATCATGGGATTGTTGCCAAATACCTGAAATATCTGTTTTAGATAATTTACGGGCTCAATATTCCTAAACGGTTACCGGTTTACTCTTCTTCAAATCACGCACCCTGTCCATTTACTTTGTTGTATTCGTTTCAACTTGTTCAACGGGTTTTGATCCAAGTTCTTTAACGTCAGTCTCGTTTTAATATCGTATTGTATGATTTAATTGGGTGGTGGTAATGATATGTCACCATTCCAAACGTAATTGAGCGAGCGAACAGATGTTAGAGTCATTTAGTTTAGAAGGAAAAGTAGCGATAGTGACTGGTTGTAATACTGGCCTTGGACAAGGTCTTGCAATGGGTTTAGCTGAAGCTGGTTGTAAGGTTGTTGGCGTTAATCGTACTGAGCCGAAAGAGACGATTGAGGTAATGAATGCCGCAGGTCACACGTTTTTAGATGTACGTGCCGACCTTCTAAAGCAAGAGTACATTCCAGGCATTATAGAGAAAGCTTTGACTGAGTTTGGTCAGATCGACATCCTTGTGAACAATGCTGGAATCATTCGTCGTGAAGACGCCATTGAGTTCTCAGAGCGAAATTGGGATGACGTGATGAACGTTAATACGAAGACCGTTTTCTTTATGTCTCAAGCTGTTGCGAAGCAGTTCAAGGCTCAAGGTACTGGCGGTAAGATCATTAACATCGCATCAATGCTGTCATTCCAAGGAGGTATTCGCGTGCCTTCTTATACTGCCTCAAAGAGCGCAGTGATGGGAATGACACGTGCGATGGCGAACGAATGGGCACGCGATAATATCAATGTCAATGCGATAGCCCCCGGTTATATGGAAACGAACAATACTCAAGCTCTGCGTGAAGATGCTGAGCGCAATCAAGCGATTCTTGAGCGCATTCCGGCTGAACGCTGGGGTACACCGAAAGATGTGGCTGGCCCATGTGTGTTCTTAGCCTCATCAGCATCGGATTACATTAACGGCTATACCATTGCTGTTGACGGTGGTTGGTTAGCTCGCTAATTGGTTTTTTATTCTAAATTTTGAGTTTGTAGCAATCTTGCAGGAGAAGATAAATGAAAATCGCACTAATGATGGAAAACAGTCAAGCAGGCAAAAATGCCATGGTTGCAGCTGAGTTAGAGTCAGTGGCCGGTGGCTTTGGACATGATGTTTTTAATCTAGGTATGACCGACGAGAATGATCACCACTTAACGTATATCCACTTAGGTATCATGGCGAGTATTCTTATCAACTCAAAAGCTGTTGATTTCATTGTGACTGGGTGTGGAACTGGTCAAGGTGCTTTGATGTCACTGAACCTGCATCCGGGTGTGGTTTGTGGTTACTGCCTAGAGCCATCAGATGCTTTCTTGTTTAACCAAATCAACAACGGCAATGCTCTCGCTCTCGCTTTTGCTAAAGGCTTTGGCTGGGCTGGTGAACTCAACATTCGTTATATCTTTGAAAAAGCGTTTACAGGCGAGCGTGGTAACGGGTATCCGCTAGAGCGAGCAGAACCACAACAGCGTAACGCAGCACTGTTAAATGAGGTGAAAGCGGCGGTAGTGAAAGATAACTTTATTGACTCGCTAAGAGCGATCGATCAAGAGTTAGTGAAGACAGCGGTTGGCAGCGAGCGTTTCCAGCAATGTTTCTTTGATAACTGCCAAAACCAAGACATTGCTGATTATGTTCGTTCGGTTTTAGATTAATGTTATGAAGGTTTTTAGAGGACTTGGTGAGGTGTATTGAGGTTTGTTATTTAATTCCTTTCGTTTCTACGATGTGTTCTTAGCCTGTTAGTTAGTTAGTTAGTTAGTTAGTTAGTTAGATAGAGATAATAAAAAAGAGGAGCACTTAGGCTCCTCTCTACAGTTATTCATTACTTCACGAGCGTTGCTGTTATTTTACACGCTTAAAGTTCGGTAATAATGTCTCTGGTCGTTGCTCTACAAATCCTTTGCTTGGTGAATAAGCGCGGAAGTAAACAAACCAGTTTTCATCTTCTCGGGTTTGAACCCAGTTCGCTTCATTTACACCATTTGGCTTTGTTGGTGAGAAGTGGAACGTGTAGTTACCTTGAGTATCTTTAACCGTTCCTTCTATGTTTGAGCCGACATCGGCACGCTCAATCTGATTGTCGATGATGGCACGGTTTTCGACGTTGTAGACGGTAATTGTCCAGAACAAATCGGCAAAATTTACATCCCCATCCAGTGTCAAAGTGTAGTGATTGCTGCCATTAAGTCCGTTGCCATTATCGTCACGGTAATTGTCTAGATAGATCTGACCCCAACCGCCGTTTTCAAAACCGTGCATCGCAATATCGTTGGTCACCGCTTCATAAAACCAAGCCGCACGTCCATCGAGATCCATACCGTAGTCACGATCTTGGTTCGGAGTCGAAGCGGTTGCTATTTCCCACGAATTTCCTTCATTACCGTAAGCTGCGTGTGGCAAGCGTTCCGTTTTGTTGAAGTCGATGTTCTTAACCATAGCTTCACCCATGATGACAGCTTGCTCTAAAATCTCACGTTGTTGAGCTGATGGCGTAAACGCTTTATCTTTCTCAATGCCTAATGGGCGCAGCATGTCGTGCATCATACGATCGCGCTCTGCTACTGGCTCAGATTGGATTGCTTCATTTAGCGTTTCCCAAAATGCCATGCCACGCGGGTGTTTGGCATCTTCGCCACGCTCAGGGAAGTTCACCCCTTTATTGCTAAGTAGTTTGCCACTGAGGTCTGTGATTTTTAGCGCTTCTAAATCTTTCATACGTTGTTGTTCTGACTTAGCCATTAAGCGAACACCGAAGAAAACATTGTTTGTGTCAGACTCAAATACCTTTGCACCCTTTGGAAGGTTGCTCGGCGTTTCAGAACCTTTCGCTTTTACAACATAAACACCCGGTTCTGTCATCTGAGAAATGCCAATTTGCCACATGGTGTGTACTGCGCCACGCAACTCATCCGTCGGGATCTCAATCACTACTGGTTCTTTCTCTACGTTAAACCAGGTAATCGCATAAGGCGTAGAGGTATTGTAAGTTAAGCCGCCCAGCTTGGATTCATGAGACTCAACGTAGGTGATTTGGCCATCTTCTGCCCCCATATCTGCATACGCTTTTTTCCACGCGTAGTTCGAGACTAAAGGTACCGACCAAATGTACGCTTGTGACGCGCGTTGATAATCCATTAATTCAAATAGCTTCTCTGAGCTTGCTTGTGTTGGAATGCCGTGAAGAAAGTCGGTTTCGAAAGTAAAGTCACCTGCACGCGTCTGGATCGTTTCTGTTGCATCATCGTTTCCGGCTATCGCCGCTGCTGAAAATAAAGCCGTTACAGAAACGAGCATGGCAGCAGATCGTAATGGGCAAGTGAAACTCCCGACAAAGGCTTTAGATATCATATTCATAATGTGTCCTCAAAAACTCAAAATTGTTCGTTAAAACTGGAATTTCTCGTTAAAACTAAAATTGCTCGTTAAAACTGAAATAGCTCGTCAAACAGAAATCATGGGTTAAGACTGCAAGAGCTTATCCGCACAGAAAATTACTGCTTAAAACTGATAGTTAAATTCGATACGGTGATCACCGTCTTCGATACTGGTGTTTTCTGTCCAGTTTGCGAAATAACGAACGTTGGCTCTTGGGTTAATTTGGTAACTTGCTGCAAACTCATGCGCGAGTACAGAATCACTGCCTTCAAAGCCATGATCTTTGAACGTTGAAGAACCAGACATTGTGCCTAAATACATAGGGTTATAGTTCAGCCAAATTTTGTCGGTAAGTTGCATCTTGGCGTACATACCCGCTACGTAGAAAGTACCGTGCATGTTGTAGCGATCGCTGAGCTGCGCGGCATCGAGGTCGCCTCCAGTCCCTTCAACTAACTCTTCACCTGCAGCGATACCGAGACCAGCAAGCGGATAGAAGTTAAACATGCCCATCTGTGGTAGCGCCTGAATAAAGCTGTAAGATGCACTACCTTGATTACTATCGAAATCCCAAGACATATCGACTTGTGTACCTCGGCCATTGGTTAAATCCACACCGAAGTTTCTAAAACGAATCGAATCAATACTGTCGTCTGCGCCTCGGTTGTTCCAACCAACGGCTTCACCGGCGATGCCTTTTATTTCGAACACATTCATGCCCATGGTTGTGTCGCTACCAGTATCGTAGGTTTGGCCTATTTTTAGGTTTAGGCCTTTATCTGTGTAACCAAAGCCACCTTGTGTATACACCGCCAGAGGGTCGGACATATCTTGAATTTCGGTTTCTTCCGCGATAGCTAAACCAGCGAAAAGGAAAGAAGTAAGAGAAAGGATTGAACGGTGTAATAACATAGTTGCCTCATAAATTTATCTCACTACGTCCGTGTAATTCGTGAATGTGGGATAACTATACAAAGTGGACATTGTTAAGTTAATTCATATAAACTTAACTACTCGTTAATCTGTGCTTTATGGTTGTGTTATGAAACTGAACAATGTCGATTTGAACTTACTGAAAGTTTTTGTGGTGGTGTATCAGGAAAAGAGCTTGCGCAAAGCCGGCGAAAAACTGTTTGTTTCGACACCCGCGGTAAGCCAAAGCATCAAAAAGCTCAAGGAATCGTTAGGTGAAGAGCTGTTTGTTTTGTCTTATAAGCAGTTTCTACCGACGCCTTATTCCGATGATTTGTATCGACGTGTTTTTCCATTACTGGACGGATTAGTCACGGCGATAGAGGAGGGCAAGCAGTTTGCTCCTGCCGATCTAAACGAAGATTTTAAGATAGAGGCGAACCCTCATATTTTGCCTTGGTTAACACCAGCTCTCTTCCATCAACTCTCAATGGAAAGCCCGCTTTCTAGGCTGATAAGCCATACTAGTTCCCAAAACTCGTTAGAAAGACTTCGAAGTGACGAAGTTGATTTTGTTATTCATTTTGAAGCGGAGAGTTTGCCTGCCGAGATCATTGCCGTGCCTCTCGTGACCTTAAAGTTTGTATTGGCCGTGAGGGCTGATCACCCTTTCAAGGCGTCTATCGCTACAATTGATGATTTGTTGTCCTTCCCATTCGCTCATGTTGACCTCGCTTACTTCGACCAAAACAAGCACTCGCGATTGGAAGAAGAAGTTTTAAGCCAAGGCAAGTCGATCAATATGGCGCTTCGAACCACGTCAATTGTTGGACTCATCGAAACGATCAAGCACTCCAACATTATTGCCCCTTGTATGCCTCCAGTGATTGAACAACATAAGGGAGTATTGCGCTCAATCGTGATTGAAGGATTAGAGGAGGGGGCTGAGGAAATGGAGGTATTCGCCTATCTTCACAAGAAAAACCAACATTCCTCAAAATACAAATGGCTACTGGATTTGATCGAAACTTCGATGGTGGATGCTAATCACTCGTAATCGCTAGTCTGGTTTGTTTTTGTCGGTGATAACAAGCACACCGTTATCTTGTGAACACTTCTTCAATACACGATTCAAGCCAGCGTATTTTGGATTGGTTACGGTGCTTACGTCCAATGGTCATGCCAATATCACTGTTCGGCATATTGGGTATGTGAGGGAATTTCACAAATGAAAACTCATCAGATAGTGAGTTCGCTAGTAATTTAGAGCAAGGGAACAACACATCACTCTGTTTTACGATTGACAATAAACTGTGTAGATAGGTCGATCGTATTTTCACTTCAGTATTGATTCCAACGTCCGCTAGCACGTTAGGGGCAAGTGCAATATTCTCGTTCCAATCACTCACGACTAAGCTTGCTAATTGAAGCGGCTCTTCCTGATCTTGTGGTAATAATGAGTCAGCAAGCGGATGCCCAGATCGGCAGATCAAGACAAAGTCATCACTCGCTATTCGTTTTTGGTATACCTGCTTAGATAATTCTAATGGGTAGTAATTGATTCCTAAGTCGATTTCACCAGAGGTCATCAAGTCCGATGTATTTACTCCCCAATCGACGATGTTCACTTTCACCTTCGGGGCTTGTGCTAACAGAATATTAATCAGCTTCGCCGAGATGCTATTGGCAATGAATCCATTGATAGCAATGTTCACGGTGCCATCAAATTGAGCGACATCAAACTCAGATTCTGGTTCAAGCACTTGTTCTAATTGTAGTAACACTGGCATCAAGGTTTGTTTAATTTCAAGTAATTTAGCGGTCGGCTCTAAACCATGTTGTGAGCGTATAAATAACTCATCGTCAAAGTAGTCGCGTAGCTTTTGTAATGAACGACTGATTGAGGGTTGGCTCGTAAACAGGAGTTCTGACGCCTTTCGAGTGTTTTTCACCTCGATCAACACCTTCAATATTTTAAGTAAGTTGAGGTCTAAGCGCTTAAAGCGGTTACTTATTATCATTGTGGGATCCAGAACAAAGATGATTAGATATACCTAAAGTGTATATCTTGTTTTCATATAATCAATTGGAGTATATCACGGCGCATCTACATACTGAGCTCATCGAAACAAACACGAGAAACCATCATGAATAAAACGACGTTAGCGACGCTACTAGCATTAACCGCATTTGGTGTAACGGCAGAGGACAACAATCGTTCATCTACCTATGACCATGCTGCCGTTGGTGGTGTTAACTGGGATAACTACCCTGAAGCCGAGTCTGATTGGAACTTCCTTGGATTACAAAACAAAGTGGGCGTAAACCATTGGCTGCACGCAGACCCAGTATCCAAAGACGCACAAACGGTGATTCGCTCAAATCGTGATGTCGTTTACTCGACGATGGTGGTTGACGTATCAGAAGGTGCAACGTTCCATGTACCAAAAGAAGATAACGATTATTTCCAGATCATTCATATCATGGACGAAAATCATCTTCTGCATAAAGTGGTTCGCCGTGGCGAAACGCTAACTCTAACCGCTGATGATCTGACGAACGGTACTCATGTCCATGTATTAGCGAGAACACGCATTGCAGAATCCATTGAAGATACTAAGCGTCGCCAGAGTCTACTCTCTATAAAAGCGAACTCAGCCACGCCTTATCAAGGCAAAGGTTACAACCCAAGCGACGTTGAAGATTATCGTTTAAAACTGATCAACAACGTGATGAAACATGGCGCACCGATTGAGGGCTTGAAAGGGTTTGGCGCCACGTTAGATGACGTGGAAGATCACCATTTTAAATATGTGACGGCGTTTGGCTATGCAGGGCTACCGGCAGATACAGCGCAATATTTGGAGCGTGTTCCCGGCCAAGGTAAAACTACCTGCCAAGAGTGGACGATTCCAACACCAAACCTAGACTTTGAAGGTCGTGGCGGTTATTACTCTTTGACCACTTATGGCGCAAACGGTTGGATTGATTCTGAGCAATTCTATGCGTCTGGCGAGTCCATGCGTGACAACGGTGATGGTACCGTTTCGGTCACGTTTAACTGTGATACTGGTGCTGAATATGATTTTGAAGTTTCTGAAGGTTGGGCGGGAGTACTGCGCTTATACGAACCAATCGATGTAAACGAGACTCTAGAGTACATGGAAGCATTGCGCCAAATCGAGATTAAAGAGCTTTAGTCAATTATTGATACCGAGCCCTTTGAATTTTAAAATCCCCTCAAGAAAGGCTCTTGCGGGGATTTTTGATTAATCACTGGGTTGTCCAATTGCTGGTTTACTTATCGAGTCGTTGTTCTCATAGGATCAGCGACTTTATTGCATCTAGTCTTCACTTTGTGTTTCTTTAGAAACGTTCGCTCTCATGTCTTTCTTCAGCCAGTTATCGAGTACATGTTGCAGTGCTTTCAAAGAGGTTGGCTTCTCTAGGCGACCATCCATCAGTTTGCTGATCATATCTAACTCGTGTTGTCCCGACTCCCCAGACAAAGCAATGATGGGTGTTTGAGGTGAACGCGCCTTGATGATCTGGCTTGCGTCAAAGCCATTCATTATTGGCATTTGTACGTCCATTAAGATCAAATCAACTTTGTGTGATCTGAACAGATCGACAGCATTTTCCCCGTTTTTGGCTTGCAAGCTATTTACGCCAAGTCGGCTCAGGTACATCTGAACAAGCGTGCGTTGTACCTCTTTGTCGTCGACGATGAGCACGGTGGGTGCGAGATGGTCTAATTGTTCTTGAACGCTACTTGGAGCATGTTGACTCGTTTGTAAACCTGCCTGTATATCCGCTTTGGTTTTATCTTCACTCGTTGATTGGCTTTGCTTCCAATCATTGAAATCAGGCGTACGAAGCGCGTCTGCTTTGGGCGCATTAGGTACCACTGGGAAATACAGGTGGAATTCAGTAAATTCATCCAGTTTAGAGTGGCACTCAACTCGACCGCCAAATGAGCGCATTACGCGTTGGCAATAACCTAATCCTAAGCCGCTACCACCACTTTTTTGATACGAGAAAAAGTCATCGAAAATCTTATGAGCAATGGTTTCGTCAATGCCCGGACCGGTATCACGGAATGTGAGAATGTTCTCGTAAGATCCGGTTTTAGTGCTGATCTCAATTTGGCTCTCCGGATAAGAATCAAAGTAATAGATCGCATTACGTATCAGGTTGAAAATGACAAAATTGAATAAGGTCTCATTGAGCTTTGCGACAAAATCAGCATGTTGTGGTAAACGAATTCGCTCAATAATCTTCTCGTTTTCAAAACCGTACTGGCTTACTGCCTGATCCACAGCTTTGTGAATAGAGGTCATCGCAACCGGCCCATGCTCCGGTGAGCTGTCACTGACCTCACGCAAGATGATGTCAATCAATTGTCGCCCACGTTGAATGGCAGCTTGGCCGTTCTCAATATCAAGCAGTATTTGTTTTGCTGGTGCTTGGTTATCAATGTGCTGCTTGAGTACTTCAAAATGCAATTGTACTTGAGCGAGCGGGTTACGCATCTCATGAGCAATTGAGTTCGCTAGTGCTCGGCTTTGACGAATGCGTCTATCAGCTTCGATGGTACTTTGCACACGAGTTAACAGGGTTTGCAGTGCCAAGATCTCTTCATTAGAAAACATCTGGTCGTTGCTCTTGTGTGATGATATCAATAAGTGCGAGACAGACTGTCCTTGACCAAACAAAGGCATAACTAAGGCTGTGTTATTTGAGCTCATCTTGTCATAAAGCGCCTTGATCGAGCTTTTCGTGGGCTCTGCGTAATCTAACTCTTCAGAAAGTTCATCGAATAACAAAACGGACTTATTTGTTGAAAGGTAGTCTTCGTAGAAGGTCTCGTTGTAGTTGCTGTTAACGAGGCGCAATTTGTCCTCTGGAATTTGCAGTAGGTTACCCAAGCGACGCATCGCGTCATCAATAGATAGTTTGAAGTCTTCTTCTAAAGCAAGGATTTGCTGTACAGGCGTTTTCTTGTTTCTGTAAACCAATAAAGAGGCGTAATGGCTCACGCGTTTGTAGAGTACATGCCAAGTGATGCCGATAAGCGCACAGATAGGTATTGCGATTAGCCATTGGTTGTTGTCGGTCAATGGGATGAATATTGCGCCGAAAGGTATCACTAAAATTGCACACACCAATAGCGCGTTAAGGCTCATATAAGCTAGGTATTTAACACTGTAGAAGCGAGAGGTCAGCAGGGCATAACCAACGAACAGCATCTCACTAATAGACAATGCTGGTGGTAACCAGGTTAGTGAGAAATCATGCATGAAGTATGTCATGCCAAGGTGAATGGTTGCGGTAGAAAGCATGAAAACTAAGATGCCCGCAATCATGTAACTGGTTTTGGCGAGTATTAGTTTGCTGCTATTAGCTCGCATGGCCACAAGGTTGGTTAAGGTCAGGACAACAAAGCTCACCAGCCCGATAAAGAAATATGGCGTATGAGGACCAAACTCAATAACGAATTGGCTTGGGCCGACAATGTCGACGTGTTCAACGGTTAACCCCGGACTTAAATTAATAAAGAGGGCATAGACTGATGAGCCGACAAAAATAGCCTGTTGCCATATGTGTACTTTACCATTGCGTTGCTCGGCTGCGAGCTGACACGAGAAGTAGTAGGCAAATGCAAACGCAAAGAAAGAGGCGAGATTGGCAAATTTTGCCGCCAACACCGCGGCCGAAGCGCCAAGC
Source organism: Vibrio sp. QJM3NY_21 (assembly GCF_057785975.1). Taxonomy (NCBI): domain Bacteria; kingdom Pseudomonadati; phylum Pseudomonadota; class Gammaproteobacteria; order Vibrionales; family Vibrionaceae; genus Vibrio; species Vibrio sp. QJM3NY_21. Next base: position 1,444,672 of record NZ_CM173514.1, on the reverse strand, counting down.
TCCGGTAATAAGTCGGTATGGAAATACGCGTTGCTGCTGATCCACGCAACAATGCAAACCGAGTAAGCAATGTAAGGCACATGGTGCGTGCCCGCGATGGCTTCATTTTTTTGCTTCAGACGATAGCAATAGTAGAGTAACCACATTACTACGATTGCTGCCGTCATAAGAAGCGTTATTGCTTTGGCATAGATGATCGCCTCTAGGCCGAAATCAAACATGTTCATCTCTTTTTACCGAACTTAGTTTTTCTATCGAGTTTACTTTTTCTGCTGAGCCTAGCTTTCTACTCTCACGTACTGCGCGTTTGTAGCGACGAAAATCGGTGTTATTAAATACTTTGACCATCACTTCGAAATTCCACAATCCACGATAAATGGTTGTACCGTCATCATTTAACTCGCAATATCCGGAATGGAAATACGCTTTGGGATCGGTAGCTTGATAAAACTGGAGCATGAAAGGCTGCTCGATAATGGTGAAGCCGATTTTGTACCCTACTTGGTGCAATACACTCATTAGTTCTTTTTGGGCGAGATAGAGGAAATAGAGTCTTTGTTGAGTATTACCGCTTACTGTCAGGCGGAGCACTTCACATATGGCACTTTTGTCAGACAATTGTAACTGAAACTTATTATCAAATTCTAGGAGAGAATGACATTTTGACAGTGTAGACGGTGTGAATATCTGTAACTCAGCCAAATCATCGTAACCATGATCGGGTAAACAGTATTGCCACTGTTCATTGCTGAACGGTGGCGCGTAACTTAACCAAGTTTCATTCTTAGACCAATCTTGAATCAGCGCAGAGGAAACCAGTGTCGGAAAGGCTTCATCAACGGGATGTTTGAGTAGAATAAAATGCTTACCTGCCTGGGAAAGGTGTAATAAAGGCAGCATCTCAAACCATTTTTCACCCTTGATGAACACCTCAAGATTGCTTAAAGCAATGGCATCGCTGATTGACATTCCTTGTGGGTGACAGGGTGTTTGCACTACAAGTTGAGCATCTTCGATGTGTTCAACGATTGCACCGTAGTAGGCACTATCTTTAATGGGCAGATCGACAGGAGAAGGGGACTTGGTGTTCAATGGCGATTTTGCTTTGATCGCAGCAATTTCGCACTCACACCAGAAATCTAGCCAATGCATATAGCACTGTCCTGCGGCCTGCTCTAGAAGAGCAACCTCTGTAGATAGTGTAGTTGGATAGCGCAGAATCAGATCGCGGTAGTCCATCACCTCAAACAATACCGAATAGCTTTTGTTTTGATGCTCAGGGAAAAGCAATTCTAATTGGCTTCTACGATATTCAGTCACGCTTTGGAAAAGAGCAGTGCGCTCTTGTGGCTGATAAGTACTGATAACGAGCTCTATCAGCGCTCGCTGTTTTTTTTCGATAGACAGACTGCTAGCCAACAGTGAGCCTAAAGACGACGTTATTTTCATTTGATTAACCGAACCTAGCCTAGGTTTATATAATTATTTTTATTCGATTTGCACTGTCTACAGGACACAAATTTTTTAGTATTTTTTGAGTCATGTTACTTGGAGCGAGTCTGCCGTAACGTTACTTGAGCCTATGACTTGAGCCTATGACTTGAGAGATAAGTTGCATAATCGGTCGCAAGTTTACTACTTGCGGTCATCCTTAACAACATAGCCTTGCCATATCTAAATCAATTAATGATCAAATAAACTACCTTATTATCAGTAGTTTGTATTATTCGATAGTGTTTTGAGCTTATGAGTTCTTGTCGAGCATAAACCTTTGAATTTATAAAATAACGCAAAATATCTATTTTTTGAACCAACCTCATAAATCATAAGCAACTGAATTCACCTTGTTAATCGTAAGGAATATAACGGCGACCCAAAATATATAATTAACTAATGAGTGTTGTATGTCTCATCCCCGTTTATTCCCACGTCATCGTTTGGCGATCGCTTGTGTGCTTGCTAGTGTTTCCAGTTTCTCTTTTGCCGAAAATCAATGTGATGTTTCTGATCTTCAGTTGGCCTCTGATCTCGCTCTTTCTGTCTCTACGGCGGACTACAGTTGCTATGGTTCTTGGTTCTCTGCATCTGAAAATGCATTAAACAATATTTACAGTGAAGCGAGCTTAAGCCGCATTCAAGCCACGCTGAACCTAGAAATTGCCGGTTATCGAGGTGAAGAAGAACAAGCTCGTAAACTCGAAAACCTTGGCGAGTTTGTTCGTGCCGCTTATTACGTTCGCTATAACGCGCAAGCGGAAGATTTTTCTGATGTGCTGAGCCAACGTTTTGCACAGTCGACTAACTTGTTCCTCGCTAACCCTAATGCTTTAGACCAAGGCCGACAGCAAACTGGTGCAATGAAAAGTCTGACTCTTATGGTAGATAATGTTAAGCAGCTGCCACTGACTATGGATGCGCAACTTGCGGCACTTCGCCACTTTAACCGAGAAACTGCGCAAGACTCGCAATGGGTCGATGGGCTAAACAATTTGTTTCGAGCGATGGCAGGTCATGCGGCTAGAGATGATTTTTACGATTATATGGCGAGTCATACTCAGCATATCGATACGCTTGCGGCGTTCGCTCGTGATAACTCATGGGCACTGGATACTGATGCCGGCTTTCTTGTTTATAACGCGGTGCGTGAAACGGGTCGTTTGTTAGCAAGTCCAGACAAAGTCACCAAAGAAAAAGCACTGCGAGTGATGCAACAAGTGATGGCGCAAAATCCACTGGGGAGCGCACATGATAAACTTTGGTTAGCGGCAGTAGAAATGATGAGCTATTTCGCACCGGAAAGGCTAAATGGCTTGGATATTGAGCAAGCCAAACGTGATCTAGCCATGCGTGTACTTCCTAACCGTCATGAATGCCAAGGGCCTGCGATTATTCGTTCTCAAGATTTAAGCCAGTCACAAGCTATGGAAGCGTGTGATGTGTTGGCAACGAAAGAGGCGGATTTTCATCAAGTGGCGAATACGGGCCAACAACCCGTCGCAGACGATAACAACGACCGAGTAGAAGTCGCGGTGTTCGGGAGCAAAGGCAGCTATGTGGATTACTCCGCTTTCTTATTTGGTAACACCACAGACAACGGTGGTCAGTACTTAGAAGGAAACCCATCAGAGGTAGGCAACGTAGCGCGTTTTGTAGCTTATCGTTACGATAATGGTGATGACCTGGCTATTCTCAATTTAGAACATGAATACACACACTATCTCGATGCCCGCTTTAACCAATATGGTTCGTTTAACGACAATTTGGCGCATGGCTACGTCGTGTGGTGGCTAGAAGGTTTTGCCGAGTACATGCATTACAAGCAAGGCTACGATGCTGCGGTAAGCTTGATTAACAGCGGGAAGATGAGCTTATCGGATGTGCTTGCAACCACTTACTCCCATGATTCTAATCGTATCTATCGCTGGGGCTACTTGGCGGTGCGCTTTATGATGGAAGAACATCCTCAAGAAGTGCAGAGCTTGTTGGCACTGTCTCGTACTGGTCAGTTTTCCGAATGGGCGCAACAGGTAAAAGTGTTGGGTCAGCAATACAATGGTGAGTTTGAACGTTGGTTAGAATCAGTTTCAACCGAGCCTGAAATACCAAACCCGGATCCTAACCCAGGAGAGCCAACTGATCCCACCGAGCCGACAGATCAAGTCACTGTGCTTGTCTCAAACCAAGATGTGCTGTTAACCGGCACGGCTTATAGCGAACAGCTTTTCTACATTGATGTACCAGAGAACACCACGCATTTTGAGGTTTCGATTGAAGGTAATGCTCTGGGCCAAATCCAAGGTGATGCTGACCTCTATATGAGTTACGGTAAAGAGGCGCATTATTACGACTTCGAGTTTAGCCAATACGGCAACGGCAGCAATGAAGTTGTGGCGTTCGAACCTGGTTCATCGGGTTATATCAAACCGGGTCGTTACTACATGAGCATCACGGGTCGCACCGATTTTAGTGATGTGACGCTGTTGGCATCCGTAGAGACAAAAACGCCAACACCACCAATCCAAGAACAAGATGATTTAACACCAGTGATCTTTGAATCTGGTAAAGCTCAAATCCTGACTGTTCATCAACGTCGCTATGCTGCGGTGTATGTTCCAGAAGGTGTGCAAGAGGTGCGAGTGTGGTTAACGGACAAAAACACCGCTCAACCAGATACTGGTAATGTCGATCTGTTTGCTAGCAGTACATATTGGCCAACCGCAGGGCAGCACGAGTATGCGTCTAACTACGCAGGCAGTAATGAGTATCTGCAAATCCCTGTAACAGAAGAAGGCTATTTACACTTCTTACTGAGTGCAGAACAACAAGGGGATGATGTCGAGATGTTGGTGTACTTTCATTAACAAACATAGCACTAGATAAAATGGCATTAACAAATAGCACCATCTAAAACGTTACTCCTATAAAGGGTCACAATATCCGGTGGATAAAAGCTGGGCATGAATGTCCGGCTTTGTTTTTTCTGACACTGTTCTGTGTTTAGGGATTAGCGACACCATGATTCCTGATGAAGTGATGACATTTGAGGTTTAATCTTGAAGGCATATGAAACACCATTGAGAGTGAACGCTCGTTAATGGCTGAATGAATTATTTAGTGAGGATTTATGAGAAAAGCATTATTGGTTACTTTGGTAGGTGTCGTAGTTTTAGCTGGATGCAGTCAGAAGGGCGAAGTGATGACTCAATCACAAGAGAAGGCGAATCCAATCTGTAGCACTCAGAACCTTACTGGCGGTTGGTCGAAAAGTGATATCACACCTCAAGCTGAGCAAGCTTTAAACGCGGTTCTTGGTCAAATGAATACCGCTGCCGAGCTCAAACAAATCTTGAGTGTTCGAACTCAGGTCGTCGCTGGTTTGAACTATGCTATCGAGTTTGAAATGGATAATGGTGAGGTGTGGAATACGGTCGTTTATCGTTCGCTACAAGGTGATATCGAAATGATGCAAGCTGCGCAGCAAGGCCTTCTGTGTCTATAGTATAGACATTTTCAATACCTATATTTTTAGGTAACTTATGTTTGTATACAGAAAGTAGAAATGGCTCCGTATTGGGAGCCATTTTTAATTCTAATTAAGGTCGGTTGATTGAACGGTATTAGCTGGTCAGTTCAGGTTCCAATAACTCTTGAACACAAGCTCGGCTGATGTCTTCATCAATGTAGGCCATCCCAAGTTTATTCAGATAGTCCATACGATCGGCTGTGCGAAGCTCGATGTCGGGGCCTGCAATGTTGTTCTCTTGATAGATCTCGGTGAGGTGAGACATGAATTGCTCGCCAACACTCATCATCAACAGGCTCATTGCGCCTACATCCGGTCTGACTTTTGCTTGTTGTTTGTCAGATAGATTGACGGCTAACACGATAGGTTGCTCTTCACCCTCAAAACGAGTGCTGCGCTCGCGAATGGTTTGCTGAGCCCAGTAATACGCCAGTTCTTTACTCTGAGTTAAGAAGACGGGTTCAACGGATTCTGTGTAGTTGTTGCCAATGGTCGCCATGGTTTTTGAAGCCGCTTCGTTGAGCGCTTTGTCTCCAGAGCGCTTTAGCCCTTGACCTTGAATAGACGCAAGTAAAGCTGAAGATGTGCCGTGATACCAAGTATCACCCGTTGCGAAACCATTTTCTGATAACAGTGTTTTTGCATCTTGTAGGTGTGTCGGTATTGAAGTCATAGGCACTCTCAATCAAAAGGAATATCAACGAATAGGAATCTGAGCAAATATGTACACAGTTAGCTTAAACAGAAGTTGTTCGGTTAACCGTGGTGTGGAACACAAATCTGAGGCTTTGAGATAAAGCTGGCAGTAGTAGCTTTATCTCAAAGCCTTCCCCCGGATCTTACCTAAGTAAGAGAGAAGGGCGGGGGAGGCTTTAGTCTTAGCGATTAATCAAATTGATTCGATGTATTCGCTTCACCTGCTGCTTTTAGTGCATTCTCACCAGCAAAGTACTCTTTGTGGTCATCACCCATGTCTGAACCAGACATGTTTTGGTGTTTAACACATGCAATGCCTTGGCGGATTTCTTTACGTTGAACATTCGCAACGTAACCCAACATGCCTTGGTCACCGAAGTACTCTTTCGCAAGGTTGTCAGTAGACAGCGCTGCAGTGTGGTATGTAGGTAGTGTAATCAAGTGGTGGAAAATACCCGCTTCACGTGATGCATCGGCTTGGAACGTACGAATCTTCTCGTCTGCACTTGCAGAAAGTTCAGTTTCGTCATACTCCGCGCTCATTAGGCTTGCACGGTCGTAAGCTGATACGTCTTTACCTTCTGCTGCCATTGTATCGTATGCTTGTTGACGGAAGTTTAGCGTCCAGTTGAATGATGGAGAGTTGTTGTATACCAGTTTCGCGTTAGGGTGAATTTCACGTACGCCGTCCATCATCTCTTTGATTTGACCAATGTGTGGCTTCTCAGTCTCAATCCAAAGTAAGTCAGCACCTGCGTTGATAGCTTCGATACAGTCAAATACACAGCGGTCTTCACCAGTACCTTCACGGAATTGGTACAAGCCAGATGGTAGACGTTTAGGACGAACTAGCTTGCCGTCGCGGTTAAAGCAAACATCACCTTCAGCCATATCTGCAACATCGATCTCTTCAACATCTAAGTATGAGTTGTAGATATCGCCTTGGTCGCCTGGCTCTTTCACTACTGCAATTTCTTTTGTTAGGCCAGCACCTTGTGAATCGGTACGAGCAACAATAACGCCGTTGTCGATGCCTAGTTCAAGGAAAGCGTAACGAAGTGCGCGAAGTTTCGCGTGGAAGTCAGCGTGCGGAACCGTTACTTTACCGTCTTGGTGGCCACATTGCTTTTCATCGGCTACTTGGTTTTCAATTTGTAGACAACATGCCCCTGCTTCAATCATTTGCTTAGCCATTAGGTAGGTCGCTTCTGCGTTACCGAAACCTGCATCGATATCAGCGATGATTGGCACTACGTGAGTCACATGATTGTCGATTTTATCTTGGAGACGGTCTTGCAGGTTAACGTCGCCAGCTTCACGAGCAGCATCTAGCTGACGGAATAAACCACCCAGTTCACGAGCATCAGCTTGGCGTAGGAAGGTGTATAGCTCTTCTACTAAGCCTGCTACCGATGTCTTCTCATGCATTGATTGGTCTGGTAGTGGACCGAAATCTGAACGAAGTGCAGCAACCATCCAACCCGAAAGGTATAGGTAACGACGATCGGTTTTGCCATCGAAGTGCTTTTTAATAGAAATCAGCTTTTGTTGGCCGATAAAACCATGCCAACAACCTAAAGACTGCGTGTACTGAGAGCTGTCTTCGTCGTAGGCCGCCATGTCTGCACGCATGATGTCTGCCGTGTATTGCGCAATATCCAGACCTGTTTTGAATTTGTTTTGAGCTCGCATACGAGCTGCAGATTCAGGGTTGATTGCATCCCATGGAGCACCAGCAGCGCTTTTTGCAACTTCAATCATTTCGATATCTTGTGTAATTTGCGACATAACTATTCCTTAGTTTCTCGTGGACATGTTGGCCAATTTGGCGAGGTCATTTGATTTGGACTAAATCTAACCATGGACAAAGAATAACCATATATGTGATAATTTTGTTAATTTATAGTTATTATATTCGGTATTTTTTATATGAATATTGCTCGTATAGACCTTAATTTACTTGTGTATTTAGACATGTTGCTACGTGAAAGAAACGTAACACGTGCGGCAAATCAGCTAGGAATTACTCAACCCGCCATGAGTAATGGCCTACGCCGGTTAAGGGATCTGTTTGAAGACCCATTGTTGGTGAGAACAAGTGAAGGGATGGTACCAACCGAGCGCGCACATAAGTTGCAACCACTGATCCGTAATATCTTGGCGAATGTAGAGAAGACGCTACAACCTACAACTGAGTTTAATGCGGAAGACAGCGAACGCGTGTTTCGTATCATGGCGAGTGACTATGCAGAATCGACCATTATTCAGCCATTGCTTAAAAAACTGAGCGAAATAGCTCCGAAAATTCGATTGGATATCATGACGCCAAGTGATGTGAGCTATAAGGATGTGGAACAAGGCACTGTTGATATTATCATCAACCGATTTGATGATATTCCACAGTCGTTTCACCAGATGAGCCTTTGGCACGACGGGTTCTCCTGCTTATTTAGCTGTGATAACCCGATTGCTGATAACTTTGATATTTTGTCTTATTTAAAGGCGCAACATATTTGGGTGAGTAAGACAGGGATGGGCACAGGTGTTGGGATCAACCCAAGCGAAGCACAAAAGCTGGGTTGGATTGATGAAGCACTAATGCGTATCGGCAAAACCCGAAATATTACGGTGTTTACTCGACATTATTTGTCGGCGATTCTCTTCGCTCAACAGAAAAATCTGATCCTTACCATTCCAACCAAAGCGGCACAGTTACAGCGCAACAATCCTAGGTTGTTGATCAAACCAGCACCTTTCGCTATTGAACCCTTTGAGGTGAAGATGGCATGGAGCCCATTGTTACAAACCAATCCAGACCATCAGTGGATGCGTCGATTGATTAAAAGTGTTGCCAATGAAATAGAGAGTGGTGTGACGGAATAACACAGTTTGTAGGGTATTTTTTATATGAATATCCAGTATAAACGGCATAAATTAGCTAAATTCATGTCCGTTAAGTAAGTTTAAGTTAGTAACGTAAATTTGAGCCAGTTACGTAGAATTATTGAGTAGTCATCAGTTAGTTTGAGAGAGATTTTATGAGCAGTCGTATTCAACAGGGAAGCTTGAACATTGATAGCACCCTCTACCAATTAATTAATGAGCAGGTCATTCCTGGAACGGGCATTATCGCAGAAGACTTTTGGCAATCTTTTGCAGATATCCTTGCAGACTTGGCTCCAAAGAATCGCGCATTGCTTATTAAGCGTGAAGACCTTCAACACCAAATTGATGTTTGGCACCAAGAGCGTGCAGGACAAACATTGGATGCGGCAGAGTACAAACAGTTCCTACAACAGATTGGCTACTTAGTCCCTGAAGGCGATGACTTTCAAGTCACCACAGTAAGCGTAGAACCTGAAATTGCTACACAAGCAGGGCCGCAACTTGTTGTACCTATTATGAATGCACGCTTTGCACTTAATGCAGCAAACGCACGTTGGGGTAGCTTATATGACGCGCTCTACGGCACCGATGTGATCAGCGAAAGTGATGGTGCAGAGAAAGGCGGAAGCTTTAACCCAGTTCGCGGCGCCAAAGTAGTCACTTATGCCCGTGAGTTCCTTGATGATGCTGCGCCGTTAAATGGTGTTTCTCATAAAGACGTGACCAAATACAGTATCAGCAACGTGAGCATTGGTAACACGCTGACGGCGACACTAGATAACGGTGAAGAAGTCACTCTAATTGATCATAGCCAGTTTATTGGCTATCAAGGTGATGCGAGTGCGCCTTCAAGTATTTTGATAAAGCACAACAACCTACATATTGAAATCCAAATTGACCCGAGTGCACCAATTGGCAGCGTTGATGTTGCTGGCATTAAAGATGTGTTAGTGGAAGCGGCACTCACCACCATTATGGATTGCGAAGACTCTGTTGCCGCGGTCGATGGTGAAGATAAAGCTCTGGCCTACAGTAACTGGCTCGGTTTGATGAAAGGCGACTTGCAAGAGTCGTTACAGAAAAATGGTAAAACCATCGTTCGTAGCTTGAACCCAGACCGCCAATACACCAGTGTCACCGGTGGTGAGATTTCGCTTAAAGGTCGCAGTATGTTGTTTATACGCAACGTGGGCCACTTAATGACCAACCCAGCCATCATTGATGATCAAGGTAATGAAGTACCTGAAGGCATTATGGATGGCATGGTCACTTCGCTAATCGCAATGCATGATTTAAAAGGCAACAGCGCTTACCAAAACTCGACAGCGAACAGCATCAATATAGTAAAACCTAAGATGCATGGCCCTGAAGAAGTGGCGTTTACTAATGAATTATTTGGCCGTATTGAAGATGCATTAGGCTTAGATCGATTCACGATCAAAGTCGGTATCATGGACGAGGAGCGTCGTACTTCAGTCAATCTTAAAGAGTGTATTCGAGCAGCTAAAGATCGTGTTGTGTTCATCAACACAGGTTTCTTAGACCGAACCGGTGATGAGATTCACACCAGTATGGAAGCGGGACCATTTGCTCCTAAAACACAGCTGAAAACCATGACTTGGATTGGCGCATACGAAGATCAGAACGTTGATCTTGGCTTAGCTTGTGGCCTGCAAGGTAAAGCCCAAATTGGTAAAGGTATGTGGCCAGAGCCAGACAATATGGCGAAGATGATGGGCGCGAAAATCGGACACCCACAAGCGGGTGCTAATACCGCTTGGGTTCCTTCTCCGACTGCCGCGACGTTGCATGCCTTGCATTATCACAAGGTGAGTGTACCAAGCCGCCAGAAAGAGCTTCGTGAGCGTGTGAGAGCAAATGTTGACGATATTCTTACTATCCCATTGCTAGGTAATCAAAAGCTGACCGCTCAAGATATCCAAAACGAATTGGACAACAATACGCAAGGTATTCTTGGTTATGTAGTGCGTTGGATTGACCAAGGCGTCGGGTGTTCTAAGGTGCCAGATATTAACGATGTAGGTTTGATGGAAGACCGCGCTACGCTGCGTATTTCGAGCCAACACATTGCGAACTGGTTACGTCATGGGATTTGTAATGAAGCCCAAGTAATGAAAACCATGAAGCGCATGGCCGCAGTGGTTGATGAGCAAAATGCTGGCGACCCGAGCTACCGTAATATGGCACCTGACTTTGAAAGCAACATTGCCTTTTCAGCAGCGTGTCAGTTGGTATTCGAAGGTTGTGCTCAACCAAGTGGTTACACTGAACCAGTGCTGCATGCGATGCGACTGAAGCTGAAAGGAACTGCACAATAAATAATAAAAAAAGAAATACCCCTATTTGAACCGAGCCCAAGGTGCCGCGCTAATTTAGCGCGGCTTTTTTTATGTTCAATGGCGTGCTTATTACTTTGCATTAATTTGGGTGTTTAGACGTCTAGACGTTGACAAGCCTTAAGTGTGACATTAGTCTGCTCATCTTCCTGTTCTATTGTGTTGTCGTTCCATGTCCAATTCAAAAAATTCTAATGCGGTAATTGCCCCTTCGGCAGTTGCGCTTATCCCTCTGATCGTGTTCCTAGCGCTGTTTATTGGCGTAGGTACGTACTTGTCACTGCAAGGCGTCGATTTTGCTTTCTATCAGCTTCCAGCTCCGATTGCAGCTTTACCTGCGGTGATGCTAGCGTTGTTGCTAAGCAAAGATAAATTGAACCGTGCTATCGAACAGTTCTTAGGTGGAGTCGGTCACAAAGACATTATCGCAATGTGTATGATCTACCTATTGGCGGGTGCTTTTGCGGCTGTGGCTAAAGCGTCTGGTGGCGTTGACGCGACCGTAAACCTAGGGTTATCGGCGATTCCAACAAGCATGATTCTGCCGGGTATCTTCCTTATTTCTGCTTTCATCGCAACAGCAATGGGCACTTCGATGGGTACCATCGCTGCGGTTGCCCCTGTGGCACTAGGCATTGCAGATTCAGCAGGCATGAGCATTCCACTGACGGCTGGTGTTGTTTTAAGTGGCGCGATGTTTGGTGACAACCTTTCTATCATCTCTGATACCACGATTGCCGCGACACGCTCGCAAGGCTGTGAGATGAGAGACAAGTTTAAAGAGAACATCCGCATTGCACTGCCTGCTGCTCTTATCGCGATTGTTATCTTTGCTTTCAACAGCACGGCAACTCAAGTGCCTGAAACGGGCCCAATCGAGTGGCTGAAAGTCCTTCCGTACATCACTATTTTGATTCTTGCTGTATCGGGTATGAATGTATTCGTTGTGCTGACGATTGGTATCTTGCTGGCGGGTGGCGTAAGCCTAGGTTCTGTTGAGAACTACGGTATGACGGATTACGCTCAAGACATCTACGCAGGCTTCGGCAACATGCAGGAGATTTTCTTATTGTCGATGCTGATTGGCGGTTTGAGTGAGCTCATGCGTCGTCAAGGTGGATTGGCGTTCCTGACTAGCTTAGTAAGTGGTGTGATTCGTGCGTTTGGCTCTTCACACTCTAAGCAAGCGAATGGCCGTGCGAGTGAGTTGGGTATTGCGGGCTTGGTATCTATGGTGAACCTATGTACTGCAAACAACACGGTAGCGATTATTGTGTCTGGTAGTGTGGCTCGCCAATTAGCTGAAGAAAATAACGTTTCTCCACGTCGCTCTGCCAGCTTATTGGATATCTTCTCTTGTGTGATTCAAGGCGTATTGCCTTACGGTGCACAGGTATTGCTATTAGGTTCGGTATTTAACTTATCGCCTTTGGATATAGTGGCTAATTCTTACTACTGTTTCGCGCTTTCAGTCGTTGCTGTGGTAGCTGTGTTTATTAAACACCCAGCACGCCAAGTGGCTCAAGCTTAGTAAAAATAGATCTTAATGAGAAGGCGCCGTAATTGGCGCCTTTTTTGTATCCACAAGAATTGTTCAGAAGCTGGCTTTTGATTTTTAGCTTTATTTAAGTAGGCTCTCAAGCTCGTTTGCTGTTGCAACGTTGCCATAACCAAAGCTTAGTGCAGCCATGAATGCGGCATGGACATGCGCTGCTGGAACCTTAACGCCATTGAACTCCATGTCTAAGGTTGTGCAAGCATCATGCGCTACGTGGCATTCATAGCCCAAATCGGTTGCTGCACGAGTCACAGCATCAATACACATGTGGCTCATTGCGCCAACGATAATCAGTTTTTCAACACCTCGCTCTTTTAGCACCTTGCTCAGTTCAGTGTCTCTAAAGCTATTGATTTGATGCTTTACGATAACAGGTTCACCTTCTAGCGGAGTCACGCTGCTGTGGATTTGAGCACCGTCTGATTTTGGCAAGAAGAAAGGAGCATCATTCGTCGGAAACTCATGACGTACATGAACCACAGGAAGTTGCTTGTCTCTGAAAGCGGATAATAACTGTGCACCTTTTTCGGCTGCTTTCTCTGTTTCAGACAACGCCCATTTTGCACCCTCGTATGAAGGGAAATAGTCATTTTGAAAGTCGATAAGTAGCAGGGCTGTGTTCTTCATATTCTATACCTTTGTATTTGTTGTATTGCGGTGTAGGGATATTATGAATACTCTGTAGTTTTTATCGCACGTCAAAAATGACAGACTCTATGGCAATAGTGACAAAATCAGTAATGGTCGAAATCATCGACTATCCGGGTTCTTTGCAAAGTGCCGTGTTTGGCGTGAAAGAGTTTCTGCAGATGGCAAATTCTCTTGAACCTTCGGCTGAGAAGACTCAATTCAACGTTCAGATCCAAGCGCATGACAGTGTTAGCGTGTCGAACGCCGATATCATCATACTCCCACCGAATTTAGATGGTTGTTACTATCTAGATCCGAGTGACGCCTTGCTTGAGTACCTGATTGAGTCTCACCAAAGGGGGGTGATCCTTTGCTCAGCTTGTGCAGGCGTGTTCATTTTGGCAAAAACAGGTTTGTTAGAAGGGCGAACCGTGACCACGCACTGGCAAGCGCAGCAGAAGTTTACGGAGCTTTACCCACAGATCGCAGTCGATATCGACAAAATCTTGATTGATGATGCGGATGTGATGACCGCTGGTGGTTTGATGTCGTGGATGGATCTCGCTTTGTTTATCCTGACCAAATACACGACACCGACCAACACTCGTAATCTAGGTAAATATTTGGTGCTTGATACGGGGTTGAGAGAGCAACGTTACTATCAGAGCTTTGTGCCGAACTATGCTCACGGCAATGAAAAAATTGTGTCGGTGCAGCGTTTTATTCAAAAGAACCATCACTTTTCGTTGTCTCTTGATCAATTGGCTGAAGAAGCGTTTATGACTCGAAGAACCTTTATTCGTCAATTTACCAAGGCGACCAGTTTTACGCCGATTAACTATATCCAACACGTACGTATTCAAAGTGCATGCGAGTTATTGGAAAGCTCTCATAAACCGGTTGAGCAGATCAGCTACCTAGTTGGTTATGAGGACGTAAATAGCTTCCGTAAGGTCTTTATGAAAATCATTGGCTTAACACCATCAAGATTTCGTTCTAGATTTCTCTCTGAGGAATGATTTACCATAGATTGATACTCAATACTTATCACTCGCATTGATTCAATGGTTTACTTACGGAATATGTGACGTGATATTGAAATCATCTTCCCCCGAACCTAAATGGAATTTTGATGCTCGCCATTCCCCTACCATTTATTGCAGCTCTGCTGTTATGCGTCACGGCTGTTTTACTTAGATATCGTTACCCACAGACAAGCCAAAAACCGTTTTGGTTTATTATGTTGTGTGCGTTGATGATTACTGTCGTTGGGCTACGTTGGACGTTTGATATTGCACTGTTCCGTTTCTTACAACCGGTTCTAGGGGCAAGTGTACCGGTGGCTGCATGGCTCTGCTTTGCGGGAGCTCATCGAAGTAAACCTTTGTCTCTTTTGCATTGCTTAGGCCCAGTCGTTGTTCTGGTTGGCTCCTTTTCTTATTCGTATATTTGGGATGGAACGATTGATCTATTGTTGATCTCGCTATATCTCAGCTTTGGCTGCTTGTTGTTGAAATCATCGTTTAACTTCCCAGAGCACGTCAGGCTGAGTGATGTATCGAATGTTTTGTATGCTGAGCGTACGGCAGGTATAGCCTTACTGTTTTCGGCTCTAGTGGATAGCATTATCTCGTATGATATTTTGCTGCTTAACGCACAACACACCGACTTAATTCTGTCTATTGGTTACCTAGTTCTTATTCCCGCAATTGTTGGGGCTGTGGTCGTTGTCAGTACCAGTACGTCTCCGACTCCGAAAAAAAATCAACAACAGAGCGAACTTTCAACGCTAAATAGCATACAAGACGAAGTTGAGGCATTGATACCAACGGTGAGCTTAGATGAAGACAAAGAAGTCACGCAGATCGTCGCTAAGTTTGATGCGTTAATGAAGGATCATCAGGTGTTCAAAGATCCTGACTTGTCCCTGAATCGAGTGGCGAGAAAGTTAGGTATCCCAGCTCGAAAAATATCGTCTGCGGTTAATCAAACTCACCACCAGAACATTTCAAAGGTGATTAACGCCTATCGAATTGAGCACGCTAAGACTCTCCTGATGCAAAGTGATGAAGCGATAACGGATATCTTCCTTAGTTCAGGCTTTCAGACCAAGTCCAATTTCAATCGCGAGTTTTCAAGGATAACTGGGCAAACTCCGAGTGAGTATCGAAGTTCGCCGCAAGTGTTAGATTGAGTGTGTTTGCTTTCCGTTTATCAATTCAGAAAGCTAACGATGTCGTTTAAGATCAATTGATGTAGCTGGTCGCGTGATGTACCAACGCCATCTTTACAAATAATGCCATCGCCTGGCACTTCTTCTTCAAGCATCGGTACCGCCCCAGCTTTGCAACTTTGAATGAAGCTGAAATGGGTAGCGCTTTCGTAGACCTTATAGCGTCTTAAATTAAGAGGCATGTGCTCAGCAATGTAGCCAGATTCTAATGCCTGAGGTAGATCCCCAATATCAATCCCAGCCGCCAATATTAAGGTTGGCACTGTAACGTCATTTAAGCTGCCGACTGAGAAGCTACGAGCAAGCCCCAAATCAAGGCTGACAACGCGCTGAATTCTAGGGTCTGATAGGTCTTTTTCATTTGGTTCAGCTGGTTGGGCTTGTGATAGCCCTAATTCATCAGACAGCCCACAGGTACGCGGGTTAGGGTATATAAGACACTCGGCTTCAAAGGTCGCTCTATCTATTTTCGCTCCTGCCAATTGCATCACTGTCCAGCCTCCTAGCGAGTGTCCGATTGCAGTGATATTGTTGGCGTTAACAGCTTGCTTCCATTGAACTTCGCTTAACAGGTAATCGATGGTTCGAGTGATATCTCGCGGCCTCTCCCACCACTTGGCCGCTTGCTCTGGAGATTGGTCGAAAGAGGTGGTTCCCGGATGGTCAGTGGCCGCTACGATGTAGCCACGACTCGCAAGTTCGGTCGCCAACCAGTTTTGGTTTCGCCAGTTTCCTCGGTAGCCGTGTGATAGCAGTACAACTGGAAAAATGCCTGATTGAATCTCTCCATCTTTGATGACTTTCGTGCCGATGAAGGCTGGGTTATCGCCAATCAAGGTTGTGTCTAAGACATCTTGTGTGGGATACCAAATGGCAGTGTTTAGCGGGCGATTAGGGTCGTCAGTTAAGGTGACTTGAGTGAATCCGACATCGGAAGCGATGGATGAAGCGCAGAGGAAAAGTAGGGATGTGAACAGTAAATGTATCCATTTCATGGTTTAACTCCAATTGAGGTGATTGGAGCCAATATGCGCTAAAGCCAGTGAGCGCGAGACCTCAAACACGATCGAGGACGCCCTAAATCGTGTTTGAGTACAAACTTAGTTATTTTGGATGCGCCTAATTCAGCTTATTAGTCACGAACTCTTTGTTTCTGATCATTAGCCACATCAGGCCGCCTAACGTACCGACGGATAATTGAATAAAGCCTAGGTTTTCAATTAGAGAATCTGGGCGTATTGAAACCAAGACCATGCCAAGTGAGCCACAAATCATGCTGAAGAACTGGATCAGTGCGACGGCAGAACCCGTGTCATGATCTTGTTGATTCAACATCAAGTTGGTACCCGGTACTCGCATGATGATCGCCATTAATGTCGCTGGTGCCGCGATGAACATGAAGAACCAAGGGGATAGGTCGCCAATGGTTAGAGTGAAGATTCCCGCAAGCGTTAATAAAGCAAAACATCCTGAGATGACCTTTTGAACCGGCATTCGGTAGGACAACTTCATGTAAATTGTTGGACCAAATGAGGCGCACAATGCATTGAATGCGAACGCGTAACTAAACTGTTGTTCGGTCAATCCAAAGTGATCGATGTAGATATAAGAACCCGCCGCAAGAAAGCCCATCAACGCCATCGGTATGATAGAGAAAATGACCAGCAGCTTGACGAACGAGCGGTTTTTCATGACCACGCCCATTCTTCCCCATGAGCGGAATATGGAACCTTGGTATTTGTTTTCGAGTGTTTCCTGGTAGCAGCAAGCTAATACTGACGCAAATGCACCAAAAATGGCGAGCGTGACAAACATCATTCGCCAAGAAGCAATTTTCAGTAAAAAGGCGCCAAACACAGGCGCAACCATTGGTGCGATGATCACCAGTGACATGATAGTCGCCATGATCTTTTCACGTTCTCGCCCATCATAAAGATCTTTTACGATGGCGGTAGCAATAACGGTGATAGCACTACCAGCAAAGGCTTGGAATATACGAGCGCCAATTAGCTGTTCGATGCTATTGGTCATCGCACACAATATGCTCGCGACCATATAGCCCGCTAACCCAATCAAAAGGATCGGCTTACGACCAAATTTCTCGCTGAGTGGTCCCCAGAATAGAAGGCCGATGGCGTAAATAACGAAGTAGCTGCTCAGGGTTAGGTTGACCATGGATCGATCAGTATTAAACACCTCGACCATCTGCGGAAGCGCAGGTAAGTAAAGGTCGATGGTCAATGGAGGGAAAGCACTTATTATGACGAGAAAAAATAGCATACCGGTCTTTCCCAGTACTGGTTGTGGTCTCTTCAAGGTGGCTCTCCGTTGTCCAAGGTCGGTTTCTAATTGATGTGATATTGATATACAGAAGGCTAAGGCACGTCAGACAAGAAGGATAGAGTCGTTCAAGAATATAGTGAAAGTATCGATGAGCTTATCTCTATGAGTTCGAATCTACGAAGTCGGTCTGCGCACTGAATTGTATTACAAAACATTATTAATTTTATAGCTAACGAGTTCAATCAGTTAGTAGCAGGGTGGTTTGTGATCGCCAACGACACATTGTAATGATTATCGACTTGGCTTGTTATCTTTTCTTTGGGCGTTTTTCGACTAAACCGTTACGCTCTAAACCACGTCGAACGCTGCTGCAAAGCTTACCAAAGCGGCGCAGTTCCTCGAAGTTAGGGCCTTGGCCAATGGAAATACTGTGCTCCCAATACATTAACTCACTGTCGACCATCTCTAGTAGTTTCTTAGAGCAACCCGAGCAGTTTCCTTTTGGCCCACAGATAAACGTCTCCGATTCGTAAAGTGGGAGTTCGTTTTTAACTTCTTCAATTAAGCTTAGCATTGCCAAATTTAGATTAGGCTTTTTGGTTGCTAGTGGTTTCAAGCTTGGTGCTTGCGCAGTTATCAAAGAAGAAGTTTGTGTGTTGTGGTGTAAATTCAAAGCAGCTGATGACATATCAAAGGCCTCAAGGAGAGAAGAAGGAGGGCATGCTACTCTTCACAACAAAGTGAATCTTGATGTAGTGCAATAAGCGTAGAGATATACCCAAAAGAGGTAGGAGCCACAAGCGGTTGTGACTCCTTTTTTAAAGCTTGGTACTAATGAGAGGTTTAAAACTCAGCGTCGAACTGAAACTCCATCCATTCCTTGGTCACAGGGTGGTGCAGCGCAAGTCTTTCTGCGTGTAGGTGCAGTCGGTCAGCTTTATTGCCATATAGGCCATCACCGACGATAGGCATGTTAAGGCCTTCTTCGTGTGAACAGTGAACACGCAACTGGTGTGTACGCCCTGTTTTAGGGTGCAGGTAAACCTTAGTGGTTTGCTCGTTTCGCTCTATCACTTCCCATTTTGTTTCTGCAGGCTTGCCGTGTTCGAAGCAGACAATCTGACGAGGACGGTCATACAAGTCACCACGCAATGGCAGTCGAACATAACCTTCATCTTCTGCTAGAACGCCTTCAATCATTGCCACGTAACGCTTCTCGACTTCACGAGTAATGAACTGCTTCTGTAAGCTTTTGTTCGCACGTCGTGTTAAAGCAAATATCAGAATGCCAGAGGTCGCCATATCCAAACGATGGATAACAAATGGCCCTTCAACATCTTGGTGCATTTCTTGAACGCGTGTGTAGGCCGAGTCTTTAATGTTTTTACCCGGCACGGATAGAAAACCTGCTGGTTTGTGTACTACAACAATGTGCTCATCTTGGAACAAGATACCCAGCTCTTTGCCTTCTGCTGGGTTCTCTAGCAATGGGTTTGGATCGACTTCTAGACCTTTCATCATATGGCCTAAAATCGGTACACACTTACTTTGGCAAGAGGCGTAGTATTTCTTGTGCTTACGGATTTCAGACTTTGGAGAGCGGCCCCACCAAAATTCAGCCAGTGCCAGCGGTGTGTAACCGTTCAAATACGCGTATTGTAGCAGCTTTGGAGCGGCACATTCGCCAGAACCCGCTGGTGGTATCTTGTTTGGCGTGTCTTCAAAGATTTGGTTTAGATCCTCAATGTTTCCTTCCGCATTCTGGAAAGCGTATTGTGAAAACAGTTTGTGCTGAAGCTGATGAGAAAGGTGTGCTCTTTGCTCTTTGAGTTCTGCCAGTTGAGTGGTGAACACATCAACTTTAGTTTGCAGTTCATTCAGAATTTGTTCCCAGTTGAGCTTAAGATATTTCTGCTGATTTTTGTCGGCAACACTGACCTTGTTTAGCTCGTTATTTAGCTGTTCGAAAGCTTGCTCATCAAGGTTTTCTTTGCCTTGTTCACGTTGTTCTTTACGTGTTTTTCGGCCTTCAATAATCAATAGACGTTGAGCTTCAATCTCTTGCTCAGCTTGCGCTTTTTGCTGCGCAAGTTGTTCGCACAAATCAAGGTATTCAGTATTTGCTTGCAGCGCTTTAAACTCAGCGTTTACAGCCATCATATCGGCCGTATCTTGATGGAAAAAGCTGTCGCTGCTCAGCATGTCGAATACGGGCGGCACAAAGTGAGGCAGTAGGTTTTGGTCGGCGATTTTACCTGAGAAAGCAGAGAAGTAACCCAATTCACCTTCAGGGCTTTTCACCAGTAACACACCAAACATTTTGCCGCGACCAGCGTCAGAATCTAGCCCGAAGTCATGTTGCCAATCGGTTTGCGTTTCTAGATATTGTTGAAGCTGACGAGAGGCGATTTCACACAGTGGATGCGGTTCGTAATAGAACGGGAAGGTGAAACGCTCTGGCAACGAATACGACTCGATCGGCTGTTGAAAGCGGGTGAAGCAATGCTCAGGTGTGTGGCTGTTATCTGAGTCGTGCGTTGATTTTGATGAGTGCATAGTCGTCTGAATACTTATATCGTGGTGATAAATGGTTGTGAGTCTACTGTGTATGTTTAAAGGCTTTAAACACAGTACAAGGCGGCGATTCTACTCTTTATCGAAAAGCGCCTCAAATAAGAAATGGTTCTATTACTGGATAGCTAAGCGAGATGGTTAACATTGAACCCATGAGCTATGGCTTGAACTTCATTAATTGATGAGTAACTTCTCGTTTTTAATCATAGAAAACAATTTAACAAACGAAGGGTGGTAGCCTTGCCGCCCTCTTGTTCAACCTAAGGTAACGTTATGATTCCACTCAATACTTCGATTGTATCTGGTGTCGCTATTTCAGAGATCGACGGACAAATGAAAATGCTACTTATGAAGCGTGTGAAGGGCGAGTTTTGGTGCCATGTCGCAGGCTCGATTGAAGCAGGTGAAACAGGCTGGCAGGCTATCGTGCGCGAGTTTGAAGAAGAGACCCAAATTAAAGTGGAAGCCTTGTATAACGCGCAGTTTCTGGAGCAGTTTTACGAGGCTCACGTTAATGTGATTCAGCTCATCCCTGTGTTTGCGGTGCTATGCCCACCCAACCAAGCGATTGGACTGAATGACGAGCATACGGAGTACCGTTGGTGCAATTTAGAAGAGGCAAAAGCGTTAGCGCCATTCCCCAACCAACATGCTGTCTACGATCATATCTGGTCGTATTTTGTCGATAAGCCAGTCAACCCGCTTTACCGAGTGAAATTGAACTAATACTGGTTGTTTAAGATCTAGGACCTACCAAGGTAAGGGGATAAAAAGGCGCTCACTTGTGTTTGGCATAACCCCACATCCACCTTCACGCCGTGCGATTCAAGGATCGCAACACCACGACCATTATTACGAGGGTCTGGGTCTAGCATCGCCACCACTACGTGTTTAACACCGGCTTTAACCAATGTATTGGCGCAAGCGGGTGTTCTGCCTACAAATGAACATGGCTCTAAAGTTACGTAAGCGGTAACCCCTTCCATTTCTCCGTCCAATCCGTCGTCATAGCTATTGAGCGCTTCGACCTCGGCGTGGTTTCCGCCGACTTTTTGCGTGTACCCAACAGACACCACCTTATCGTTCTTAACCAAAACACAGCCCACAGGCGGGTTTGGTTGACAGTCGGGTAGGGCTTGGCGCGAAGCTTCAAGAGCTTGCAGCATGTATTGTTGGTTCATGGTCGTTACTCAGTATGACGAGAGAGCGCAGCAGTGAGTGACCGCGCGCGGTTGATGACTTGGTTAGTTACTAACTTACTAAGCTAATAAGCTAAGCAAGTGGGGGCATGTTCGATCTGATTGGGCTTTTAGTCAATGGTTTTCATTTTGAATCTGGCCGCTAGTTGACTGTAGCCGCTCATTAACTCACTGTGGTTAATCGTTAACTGTGACCAATCGCTAATTTGGGCCAATGAGTTAACCAGTTCTTAGACTGAACTCGTTGGTCAAACACGTCTTTGCTGCGATTGGGGTTCGGTGTGATCTTCAAATCAAACAAACTCTCTAAACCAAAAGATGAAATACACTCGATGTCTCCATTAAGATTTTGCTTTACGGCGACTGCGGTTTCTTTCTCTGGCCAGTAACTCATCGCATCCAATGAGCCTTGGTAAGGTTCATCTCCATTTCTAGTGTGCATGCAGGCTTGATTGCGAACTTGCCAATGCAGTTCGGGTAAGCATTGTTTAAGCTGAGCCTCGTATCTAAAATCCGATTCGTAAGAGGTATCAATGGGATCAAAGTAGATCACATCAATATCATTGAGTGGAGTCGGGGAGGCATAGCCATGTAGGTGATCCCAAACGAGGTTTCTCACAAAGCCTGCAGCAACATAACACTGCGGTAAATCCAACTGAGAGACACAGTCTAAAACCTGCATTCGTAAGGGATCCTGTTTGATCAACGTGACGATACTATTGGCAAGCGGATGTATCATTATGATGTCGGAACATCGGTGACTTGATAATGACGAGTCACGTTCTTGGAAATATCACCCCATTCAGACGTTTTTACTCGCTGTTGGTGCGCTTCGAATGCTTCTCGGCTAGTGAATTCTTCATACACTTCAAAGCGATTAGGTTGAAGCGTGCTTTGACTGACTCGAAACACGATACAACCAGGTTCTTCCAGTGTCAGTTCTTTGTGTACAACCAAGGCTTGTGTGACGGCTTTTAGGTCGTTGTCTGGCACTAGAATATGCCCTTGCAGAATTACTTTACTCATAATTACGTCCATTTAATTTTATTCACTACGGCTTTCTTCTATAAAAAGCTCTACCCGTTACAAACATAATCCCATTTTGATGTTGTGACGTATAGGCTAATGTGACGACTAACTGTTCACATTGAATATAGACTTAGTTACACTGTAACCTTATGGGTAAGGTGAGTAATAAAAGATAAGATGCTGGAACTAAATCCGCGTTGGTCCGGTCTATTAAGTACGTATCATTGAACTGTATTGATACTGAAATGAATTTGTCATCTGAGATAACTAATCTAAATTTCGAACAATGGCTGAAGATATTAAATTGAGCCATAGTTGATAGCTAGGTCATACTTTGATGTAAATGGTACTCAAAACTCTATAAATTTTGTGATTTGTATCATTGATCTGGACATCAAACACCGTTAGATTCGAATGGTTGGCAATAAAAATAGCTCATGAAGAGCAGTTAAAGAAAAGGAAATATCCCTTATGAAAAAAATGAGAAGAGCACAGCTTCATCGCGTTCGCATCCAATACTGGAAAGACACAGCGAAAGAAGCTTCAAAGAAATAAGCTTTAAATCGTAAAGCTTTAAGATAAAAAAAGCTGAAAAGCTTAATCAAATGTAAACGCAACAAATCGATTTCATTAGCACTCTCAAGGACCTTCATCTGGTCGGCGACTAAAGAAATTATCCCCCAAAGAGCTGACAGGCATTAACAACAATGCATTCAATGTCAGCTCATTAATATCTCCTCTTAGATTCTCTTGTTGCTTCACTCTGTTACTCCTAACTAAAACCCTTTTGTCCCTTTGTTCTTGTTACCTATCTCTGTATTGGCAAAGTCGTGATCAAAAAAAGCTCCTGATTTCTCAGAAGCTTTGATTTAGATTTTGATATCTGATGTGGTTACCTGCTCGGGAGAGATAACACCAACGTCAGGAGCTAATGCGTTAACGTTGGAAGAGCGTCTTCAAACTGACATCATCGGTTCGGTTCAGCTTTAGGCTCAGAAGATAGCCACCAACACCGATCAGTGCGTAAATACCTAGAGATAAAATCGGCGCTTCTGCAATCGCACTTAATGGGTTGCTTGCTATGAGCACATTCATTGGTAATGACGCGATGAGAGATAGGAAGTCATTGATGCCATAGAACCCAAACACGGCGACAGAGAGGAACTTAATCGCATAGCTTGAGATGAAAATGACAAGCAATGGAGAGTTCACCAGCTGCGAAATAGCTAGAGTGACAGTTGCCAGTGGCAATAAAACTAGTGCAACTAACATCATTCTTCCAAAAAACACGACCCAGTTACTCAGCACATAAAACAGAGATTGCTGCTCAACCAATAGTGCCAGTTGTTGCTCACTTGAGACGTTCAATATCCAGAATAGAAAATCTGCGAACAGCACTAACAACGCACAGATAGCCGGAATAACCACTAAACCGAAGCCTAGCTTCACGCCGTGAGTCATTGCGTTGGATACCGGCATACTTCTCCAAAACATTGAGCTGCCTTCTTGGCGTTCTTTACGCAGCGTTTTAGGGATGTAAAGCGTCGACAGGATCAGTGAAATAAGGCCCGCGCCAAAGTAGATCACTGAGTTGAGATCTTGTGCGAACTCTCTGTGAATGTCGCTCACGTCACCGTTCACTTGCATTTCGAAGAAAAATTCATGTTGCGCTGAGCCATTAAAGAACAGACCAACGAACAGTAAGAAACCACATAATGCGACAAATAGAGGCAATCGAGTGTTAACTTTATGCTCGATGAGTTCTTTTTCTAGCATGTAAAAACTTGGATGCATTATGCCTTCTCCGTCTGTGTTGCAAGGAATAGATCTGCGAGACCAACGTTATAGATGTTACCCAGTGATTCAACCTGCGCTTTGTATTGACCTTCTAATAGCCACTTAGTCGTCCCTAACCCAGGCTGAGAGGTGAGTGGGTTAAGTTTCTGTATCTCGCTTGAATGGTTGTTTGCGACTTCGATAATGAAATAGTCGTCCTCGATGTCTTCCATGCTCTTTTGTAGTACACAATGACCTTGCTTCAAAATCAGTACATCCGTTAATAGGTGTTCAATTTCTGAAACCTCATGGCTTGCAATGATCATGGCGCGTTCACCGTCGTGGAACCATTCTAGTAGGTGGCGATAAAAAGTATCGCGGTACAGCAAATCTAAGCCCAGGGTTGGCTCATCTAATATCAACACTTGAGTGTCAGTCGCGATGATGATCGCGAGATGAAGTTGTACTTTCATCCCTTTAGAAAGCTGTTTGATCTTAGAAGAGAGCTTAATGTTGGTGCTGCTTAACGTGTGTTCTGCTTTTTGTTTGTTGAAGCTAGGGTGTACACCTTGTGTGTATCGAAGCAGTTGTTTAACGGTCATCCACTCTGGTAACACGTTAACATCTGAAATATACGACAAGTGCTGCATGAGCTCTGCGTGCTGGTGGATAGGGTGGTAGCCGTTTACTTCAATCTCACCTTGATAGTTGTGGCCACCAAGCAGTGATTTGATCAGTGTCGATTTGCCCGCGCCATTGTGGCCCAGAAGCCCAAGTACTTGCCCTGGCTTTAACTCGAAGTTGATGTTCTCGGCACCCACTTGATTTGAATAGGTTTTGGTTACGTTTTTCACGGAAAGTAAAGTACTCATGACTTGTCCTTTATATGTTGTGCTAGCTGTTTCACGAGTTCTTCGACACTCATATCAATGATGCCTAGCGTCTCAGCGATGGCTGGGATCTGTGTGTTGATGAATGATTGGTGTGCAGACTCTTTCAATTTTTGAAGTGCCCCTTCGGCCACATACATGCCTTGGCCGCGTTTTTTCTCAACCAAGTCTTCATCCACCAGTAACTGATAGCTTTTCATGACAGTAAGGTGGTTGATCTTGAGATCGGCAGCAACCGCACGCACAGAGGGTAATGCTTGTTGCTCTAACCAAACACCTTGAAGAATTTGGTCACTGATCTTTACGGCAAGCTGCCTAAAGATCGGTTGGTCGTCTTTCCATTCGGTCATAATTAAAACTGCATGGTGATATACATGTGTATAACACTAACCTTTTTATTCGAATTGGCAAGGGTTTTATGAAAATGGATCGGATATTTTTACATTTGGATAAAGCATGTTTGGCGGGGAGGGTACTTGAAGCCTACGTCCTTGTGGGCTTTCAAGCAGCTGTATGAGCGATGATTATTTGAATAGGAAATGGTTGCTCGTCAAGATTTCTGTTAGGGGGGCCTATTGCTCCTCTGAGTCATTGGGCCGGCTATACAGATAGCCTTGATGTAAGTTGTAGCCTAGCTGACACAAGATATATTGTTGCCTGCGCGTCTCGACACCTTCATAAATCATCGTGATATTTGATAAGCGTCCAATCTCAGAGATATTAAGCAATACACCCTGATGGTGCTCTCCTGACTCGATATCCTTAACAAAGCAACGATCCAGTTTTAGATAGGCCGGAGAGATAACATTGATGATTTCGATGTTGTTATTGCCCGTGCCAAAGTCATCCAGAGCGATAGTGATACCAAGCTTTTTGATATCCTTAATGTTATCGATAACCTCACATCCATAGCCAATATTCGAATATTCAGTAATCTCGACGACAAATTCATTCGCTTCCATCGCGGCCAAATGCTCTCTGAGCCTTGCGAAGTTCGACCCCACCAAAGCGCTCGGACACACGTTGACACCATAGATCTCATGGCTGTTGTGTAATTTGGCTTTTCTGACCGTCTCGATGAGCAAGATAGTGTGAAAGGTGAGTAAATTGGTGCGTCTCATAGTGTTGATGAAGCTTAAAACGCCGACGTTACGAACTCGAGATAGCAACTCGTAATACAGAACGCTGTTGTCTTCGGTGTTGATGATGGGCTCTTCTTCAAAGGAGATGTGTTTCCAACGAAACAGGTAGATCATAAAGCCCAGAATATAGGAGCGATAAAGCAGTGTGGCGAGAATCAGAGAAAGCGCAGTCCACAGTACGACAATATCATCACTGTAAAAGGTAATGGTTGCACCGGTTGGCAGTGGTGTTTGATAGATAGCTTTACTTTCTTCACCTAGGTTCAGAATGTAATAACCATTCTTCTGGATCGAGACCGAGTCGACTAACAGCGGCAATAGTGAGTTCTTGTATCGAGCTTCAATAGAGCGTGTAGAAATACGCACCGTAAGGTCAATGTCACGCTTGGTATCTACGAAGCGTGAATAAGCGAAATCGGTACTATCGTAAAAGTCATCAACTTGATCAAGGTCTACCATTTTCGAGCGTGTTTTGGAGATATAACATGAACCATAAGACGTAGTCATGATGACAGAATCTAAGTTGAGTGAATGCCTTAATGAGTGCACAGCCCCTTGGTTATCGCAACCATAGAGCATGATTTCTTCAGCAATATGTTTGGTGTTTTCGCTGTATTCATCTGCAATCTTCGTCGTATAAAGGATTTGGAAAAAGTAGACAACGAAGAGGAAAAATGAAGAGACGGTGAACACGGTTATCAGAGCCTTAATCAGTTCTCTATGATAGGTATTGAACATCATTTTCAACATTTCTATCTGACTGGGCTTGAATTGATTGATGTCGTACTTTGGTGCGATGCAGTTTGTAGAGCTCTTATCGAGATCGATGAAGTAACCCACCTTATAAAGGTTAGAGATAAGTTCGCTATTATTATCTATCTTTGCTTTTTTACATAAGTTTCGATACTTCTTTCTTATTGAGGCGATGATGTTTTTTAATGCATACAAACTAAACTCTTCATCAAAATGTAATTTAAAAGACTCTTCAACATCTCGTGCAGATTGAGGGTTAGATATTGATGAGTGCTCAATAAGATATTTGAATACAAAACTCTCTTTACTATTAAGACTTTCCTCTGATATCTTATTACTGTTGTTCTTGATATATATTTTTTCTTCATTGTAGATCAGTTGCAAGCTCTCATTATTGTTGTTTATATTGAAAGAACAGTGCATGGCTCAACTCCTAAGCGACAGTTATTATATTTATGTGATTGATGTGTATTGGCTGGGATTTTCATTCAACCTAAGAGTCCTTTCCAAATAATATAACCAAAATGTCACCATTTTCTCTTAAGATGTTGATACTAATCGCAGAATTTGGGCTTGAATGAAAGGTTATCGAGATGTTCACCCAAAAGTTGAATTTATAAATGAAAGCCAATGATTTACAAGGGGTAAAGGGGATTTATCCATTTGTTTTGGTATTTATCCATTTCACCGCTTCTGTGCGGAAGGATTAGCCACTGAATTTAGAGGTTTCTAATGTAGCTTTTGATGGTATTCATTTGATTTATTGATGTGTGAGATTTATCAGAATTTTTCCGGATAAATTTAGATTATGTCAATTTATGTAATGTTAATATAATTTAGTTGAGACATGATTTTAGTAATTGAATTATATGGATAGATGATGGCATTGATAATATTGTATTTTGAGTTTTCCTTATTTGTATTCTTACGTCTTATTAAATAATGGAATTTTCAGGTGGGAAGTTTTAGATAGCACGATCATGTTATTTTATTTATATATTTATACCTATCTATTTACGAAAGGTGTTTAACCAAAACACCGTTGATATCTATATCAGACATGCACCTATGTAGATCTTTACAGGCTAATTATAAAAAATAAGATATGAATTAAGTTCATGTTATAACGTAAACAGCACTTAAAGATGTAAGTAGCAACAACTTAACCCTATTCGTATTATTTTTGAACAAATTTATCGTAACCAGATGATATTCAAAGAGCTGTCTCGATGGTTTAGCTCTAACTTCTGAATGAGTAAAATCGTTGAGTATTTAACATGCGCCATCAAGTACGACGATTTGAGGTTCTTTTTCTGGTTGATAGAGTACCTGACAAAAGTCACCTTCAGGTGAATAGGTGTAGTTATCTGCGTCAAAAGAGATAGCAGCTACTCTTTCGGCATTGCTACCAGGATCGACTTCTTTGTTGATCACGTGAAGCTCTGTTCTGTCGATATTGAGCAGTCTTCTTAGTGAATCCACATAAGCTATTGGGTAGCCATGACAGACGTAGTAGGTTTCAATTTCCGTTTTTTCTACATAGTTGCACTCTCCCTCAACGCCAGCAATCGCAGACTTGGCGTAGATCATATCGATACCGGTACGTAGGTTACCCGCTACGTCGTGTATTTTACTCGCACGGGCGCTTCCTTGAACGTTTAAGAACTTGACCATAGCCGTGGCAGACAAGATAGCTAAAATTAAGACTGCGATGATAAGTTCTAAGAGAGTGAAGCCGTTTTGTCTTCTCATATTTACCGATTATTTGATCTGATTGAGGGGCTGCTAGAGGGTAATCTAAATACCAAAGCCATTACAGAAGGTAGGTATATCTGTTATATGGCTTGCAGGTTGATTGTTCTCAATAATTGCATAATAAACAATACTTTAACTTCGGCTTGTCGTTATTGGCCGCAATGTAAGCATACGTAAGCGTTGATGTGGGTATCACTCTCTGGACTACGAAGTGCTAAAAAACTCTAACTTATTGATAAATAGGTTTTTAAATGTCTATTAATCGACCTGTTAAAAATTGTCTTTCGACTTCATTTGACGGGATGGGCTTACTAAACAAGAACCCTTGAAGATACTGGTATCCACAATCGATCAAGAACGCTTTTTGCGTTTCGGTCTCGACGCCTTCAGCAACTACTTTTAGCCCCAGTTTGTCGCAGATAGCATGGGTAGCTTGGACTATTGCTTTGCTCCCTTTGTGCGAACCATGGACAAAACTTTTATCGAGTTTAACGGTGCTAATTGGCAAGTCATGCAACATTGAGAGTGAGGAGTACCCTGTGCCAAAGTCATCAAGGTGAAGTTCTACGCCTAATTTTGATATATCACTTAATGCTTGTCTGACTTCACCATGTTTGAAGATCATGGAAGACTCCGTGATTTCAAGGGCAACGCTTTGAGGCTGGATGTTGTAGAAGTTCAGCATTGCCAATAACTGTTCGGCAAAGGTAGCGTGCATCTGAATACTCGAGATATTGATGCTCATCATCAACTCATTATCAAACTCTCGTTGCCACATCGATAACTGTTTGAGTGCGGAATTGAGAACCCATTTTCCGAGAGGAACTATTTGCCCACTCTCCTCCGCTAAGGTAATAAATTCGTCAGGAGCGATGTCACCTAGTTCTTCGTCCGACCATCGAAGTAAGGCTTCAAATCCTTTCACCTTGTCGCTGTTAGTGTTCATTATCGGTTGGTAATGAAGATTGAGGTCGTCGTTCTCTAAGGCATGCGTGAGTCGATGACGGATCTCTACCTTGCGGTGAAGGGTTTGTGCTAAACAAGGTGTAAAAGTTTGAAATCGATTTCGTCCATTTGCTTTGGCCATATGCATCGCCATACCTGCTTGCTTGAGCAGTGACTCTTGATCGACGGCATTATCAGGGAAATGAGCGGTACCGATGCTGCAACCAACAGACAAGGTGCCAATCCCTCTGATGTGGAAACTCTTGTTCAAGGCTTCAATAATACGAGAGCAGAGCAGCGGGATATTGTGATTTCGGCAGGCGTGGGCAATAACAATGAATTCGTCGCCACCAAATCGACCTATCATGCACGTTTCGTCGACGAGGTGTTTAAGACGTTCGCCAACCTGCTTAAGTAGTTGGTCACCGACACTGTGTCCATAAGTATCATTGACCAATTTGAAGCCATCAAGGTCGACAAACATCAACTCAAAGGGCGAGCGATAGGCAATACTGGTTTCCAAAAGGTTGGTGATACCGCGGCGATTATAAAGTTCAGTTAAACAGTCGTGCTCAGCGTTGTATCTGGCTTTGATCAACTTCTCTTTTTGTTTAGTTGTACAGGTGAGGTTTAACAGAAGCTCGCTTTTATCAAATAGCCATTTTCCTTGAACGTCAAAGTGATGGATTTTGTTATCTATTTCGCAGCTGACTTCTTCTAAAATCTCGCGGCCTTTACGCGCAGCAAACAACCATTGTGCTGCTGCCTCTTCACTTGAAACGAAGTCGGATAGGGTACTAAACGGTGAACCATAGCTTTGAAAGAATGCGGAGTTAGCGCTCACTACGTCTCCCGAGTTATCAAATAGAAGGGATAGATTTGCGCCATCAGAGCAAGCTAAGTCGTGCTTTAGGCTGCCCTCTTCGGCAATGACTTGTACCAACATCCCAGTTCGACCATCGGGCAATGGGATCCCAGAAAATAGGCATAATGCACGTTTGGAAATGTGGTTTGGCGTGAAGTTCCACCATGTTTTGATGCTTTCGTTACGTAGAAATTGTCTTTGGTATTCTTCCAGTGTTGCTTCTATCGCTTTTGACATCTCGACACTAAAGTCACGTGATGTCAGCTCAAACATCGACTCAGACTCCCAGAGGGGGAGCGCGTTACTATTTGCCCAAGTTATTCTTTTATTATCAATATCATATATCCAAATAGGACACTTGAGATGCTCGAAAGGTTGATAATTGGTCATCATATTGAACTCGGTGAACTGATGTGTTGGTCGAACAGTGCCTACCGAACTCATGCATTCAGTAGGCGCTTATCAAATTGAATTCTGGTCTTCAACAGCCGTTAAAAGCCGTGTTGAAGAAGAAAAAAGTGCTACAGAAAGGAGCGCGCTATAGAACTCACAGTTGAAGCCCATCTTTTGACGAATGTTATTTTTGGCGCGACCTGAATGTTTATCCAAGAATTTGCCTGCGCTTGAATCGGATTCACTATTTCTTGTTTATTGCTATCAGCTAATAACTGCGTTGAAAATAAAGGGGGGCTGGTCAGTAACAGTGAAAGCGGTTTATTCATCTTAAAGTGGACCCTGTGTGGTAGTGGTGATTAGCAAATGCTGGATCGAATTATCAATTTCATGAATATTACTTGAAGAAGATATTGCTTAATAGCGCCTGCCGAGGCCCTGAAAATGCAAAACACTGGCTGGTGGGTAACGTAATCGTTTTCTTTCGACTGTTGAACGATATTTTCGGATTTTAAACCTATAAATATGTTATTTGTCAGTGATATTAACCGACAAGTCATTACTATTTGGAAGGTTGATTTGATTGGGTTTTGTAAATGCCTTAAATGTAAGTGTGAGTAAGAAAATAAAGCAAACGTAAGCGTTGTATAGGCAATTAAAACACCTTGAATAGCGAGTTATTGATGGCCAACCTTCTTAAACTAAGGCGTACTGGTGGTTAAGCACTGCGTTTTGTAAACGTGTATGTACAAAAGTGATTACAATGTTTTGCGTACGGTAAAAGTGAGGCTCGAATCACAACATTGATGATATATGAGCAGTATATATACTGCCCTCGCTTTTAATAAATACTGGTGATAGGAATGTCGAAAACCAAAGTGCTCATTGTCGAAGATGACCAAGAGATAGCTCGTTTAACTACGCTTTACCTAGAAGCTGAAGGCTACGATGTTAGCGTTGTTCATGAAGGGAATTTAGCACTTGAAGCGATCCGCAGTATTGAACCTGATTTAGTGCTGTTGGACTTGATGCTTCCAGGCATGAGTGGCGCTCAAATTTGCCGTCAGGCTCGAGAGTTTTACAATGGAATAATTTTAGTGTTGACCGCCTCTGCCGATGAAATGAGTGAGGTAAGCTTATTTAAGTTTGGCGCGGATGATTACGTTGCAAAGCCTATTCGTGGCCATGCTTTGTTGGCGCGAATTGAAGCGTTATTACGTCGAGCTGCTCCTATTGCTATCGCGCCAGAAAAAACGGCTGAAAAGCAATGCGATATTGTGATCAACAATATTGCTCAAAGTGCCACTCTGTATGGGCAAAATCTTAAGCTTACTTCTGCCGAGTTTGAAATCTTAAACCTTCTTGTGAATAACATCTGTCAGGTCGTGACTCGAGACCAGTGCTGTCAGTTATTTCGAGGGATTGATTATGCTTTTAATGATCGTTCTATTGATATGCGAGTTTCCGGTTTAAGACGAAAACTACGCATTCACGCAAAAGACAAACAGTTGATCCGTACGGTTCGCAATAAGGGGTACATGCTGGTTGCGTAAGTTCATGACTGCGAAACTTCGTTCTGTTTCGATGTTTGCCCGATTGTATCTTGGGATTGTGGTTGGTATGTCGGCAACGATCTTTTTGTTTGTGAACCTAGGTGAAGGGCACATGCGAAGAACCGAGATCGAAACTTTCCTAAATGATGGTATTTACTTCGTTGAGCAGTATACCCGTCAGCACAATCAATATAATTCACTGTATAAAGAACTCGATAGAACAGGCTATCAACAATTTTATATCTTCAATTTACGACTGCTAGATAATTGGTCGGGAGAAGCTCCCTGCCAACGATGCGAGTTATTCACCACTTTAAATGGTGTACCCATATATCTCAGTGATAACGATCTTTACTCGGCGGTGTTTCAACTTCCAAATTCTAAATTTAGTTTCGCGTTCAGTGAGGTAGGGGATTTTTTCTCTCCTGAAATTGAATGGTATGAAGATTCAGAAAGAAACTTTTTACTTGGGCTTTTGTTCGCCATTATTGTCGCCATAGGCGCAAGTGTTTACTTACCTGTGAGGCGTTTTCAAGAAAGAATCGAGTTGCTGGTTGAGAAGCAAAAACAGTTTGGTCGGGGGAAACTCAGTACTCGTTCTGACCTAGACGACATTCATCCTGTGTCTGATTTGGCCAGCAGCTTTAACTTCATGGCGGAAGAGATCGAGAGCAAAGTGAAACAAAGCCACATCTTTGCTCAAGCTATCCCACATGAGGTGCGCACCCCGCTCAGTCGTATTCAGCTGGCGACCGATATTCTAAGAAGGGGAGCCCCCGACCATCATCAGGCGCTTTTCGATGATATTGATACCTACATTGAGGATATCAACGATCTCACTTCAGAAATTATCATGCTGTCGAAGTTGAATGTCATGGATAACTCATTCTTTGAGCTCGTTAAAGTGACCTCTGATCTTCATGAGTACTGTCTCGATCGTATTCGTTACTCTCAGTTAGACAATGTGCTCTTTGAATCCAAAGTAGGGCAAGATTGCAAGATTAAGTGTGACTGCTCAATGGCACGTTTGGTCTTCGATAATATTCTCAAAAACGCGGGTAATTACACGCGCGATGAGGTGTGGATGACACTGGATGAGAATTCAGAAAATTGGCTAGTGGTTATTGAAGATAATGGTTCTGGAATCCCAGAAGACAGTCGTGATGAAGTATTTCTTCCGTTTTCCCGTCTAGATTCAAGCAGAACCTCAACAACGGGTGGTTTGGGGTTAGGCCTCGCGATTGCGATTTCAGCGGCTAAAAAGCTTTCTTGGGATATCAAAATCGATGACAGCAACCATGGTGGAGCTAAGTTCAGTATCGTGATTCCTAAGACCGTATAACTGGGCGCTCTGAGGGCTACTTAGGTTCTAGGTTCGTAAAATAACAAAGCCACGGTCGAATACCGTGGCTTTTTAGTATGCTCATTTACATAATAGTGACTGCTTAGAGCTTAGAGCGATGAAGACCATAAATGGCGTGGTCTACGATGCGGCCATTCAAGTTCTCATTACGAGTTATAATACCTTCTAACGTGAAATGTAAGCGCTCACAAACTTTACGGCTGCTCATGTTCTCAGTGGCAGCTGATATTTCAATCTTTTCCATATCTAACTCATTGAAAGCAATATCAATCAGTTTTTCGACCACACGGGTGACTATCCCTTTACCTTGGTACGATTCAGACAGCCAGTAACCTATCGTGACTTTCTGTTTGTTGTGGTCAATGGTGTTGAAGCTACAGTTACCGACGATATTGTCTTTATACACAATCGCACATGTCATGCTTTTCCCTTCCGCATAATCGTGTAGCGAGCGCTGGATGAAGATCCTAAAGTCTTGCTCGGTTTTACAATGTGGTGGCCACACAAGCCATTGGCTTAGATACTCATTCTGACTTTGTGAAATTTCCGCATAGTGAGAAGCGAAACTCTCTTCAACCAATGCGATGGATAGTTCGTTATCGATAATCGTTTTAAACATGTCTTTCCTTTTCTTTTGGCTGATGATTTAGTGATTTTTGGTCGGCAGGCTATAATGTCGCATGATTTTCAATATGCAACCACTTGTAGCACGGATTTTTCGTGATACGTTAGTTCTATCACGAAACTCATTAAACCTTACAATAGTTGTGTATATAACCATTAGCTATGCATTAGTATTAGCAGCCTAAATATATAAAAACTATAAAAATGCTAGGCTTAAATAATGAATCAACATTGCCAAGAGGTAACCGTAGACCTAAGAAAGGCTCTATTTGGTATTGCTAAGGCGCTTGATAACGTCGGTTTTGAAAGCAAAAACCATGGGCAGAGGGTAGGTTATATCGCGTATCGATGTGCTCTGAGCGTCGGGTGGGAAGAAGAGCAGGCCCAACTTGCGTTCTCATTAGGGTTAATTCACGACTGTGGCGTATCGCAAATTGATGAGCAGCTCAGCTTAACTTCTGGGTTTGTGCCTGACTCGAGCTATCACCATTGTCAGAAGGGCTACCAAATCTTAAAAGAGTGCCCAGTTCTTTCTATATTCGCTAAGCCGGTTCTTTATCATCATACCCCGTGGGCTGAGTTAAAGGCTATTCATATCAGCGAGTTAGAAAAAGAATTGGCCGCGATCGTGATGCTTGCCGACAGAGTCGATTATCTATACGGCATAACCTCTTCTGATCGTTATGGAAATTTAACACCAGATGGAAAAGCGAGCATTATCGAACGTTTGACTGAACAAGCTGACGAGATGTTCGAAACCAACCTTGTACAACACATGTGTGAGCTGGTCGATCTGGATGATTTTTGGTTCTCGATGGAAATCCCTTACATCGAGAACATGAGGGATAACTTTGAGCCTGTGCCATTCTTCTCTCAGCAAATGTCGCTGGACGAGACGGTGGCCTTTGCCGAGTTTATCGCCAATGTTGTTGATACAAAAAGTTCGTTTACTTTTAAGCATTCGTTGAAAGTCGGGCAGCTTTCTGAATATCTCGCTAAGCAGTTGGGTTATTCATACACAACTCAGCGTAAACTCTATTTAGCCGGGCTAGTTCATGACATCGGCAAACTGCAAACACCTAATGACATTCTTCATAAGCCGGATTTGTTGACCGAAGAGGAGTATTGCTGTATTAAACGCCACGCAACGGACACTCGATTCGCACTGCAAGAGCTGTTTAGTTCTCCTCAGGTATGCCAATGGGCATCCAATCATCATGAAAGGTTAGATGGATCAGGTTACCCAATGGGTAAAACGGCGGAAGAGCTGGATCAACCGAGTCGGATCGTCGCTGTGGTAGATGTATTCCAAGCATTATCTCAATCACGTCCTTATCGTGCTGGTATGACGTTAGAACAGACGATGGCTATTTTGAGAGACTATGTTGAAAACTATAAGTTGGATAGAGAAGTGTTTGAATGTCTTGAAAAACACGCACAGTACTGTTTCGAGTTATCAACTGATAAAAGAATGTACGCGTTTTAACGCTAGTGAATGCTGATTGGTTGTGAGGCGTTGGCGTGATGCACTTGTTAGTCATGCATTTGTAAGCCATATATTTTTGTAAACCATGCCTTCTGTAAATCATGAATGGGTAAGCCATGCGTTTCAATTCATGCTAAAAGATAATTGACTAAGCACCAGAAACAGAAAAGCGATAGCCGAGACTATCGCTTTTTTAATGGGGGCATATCAGGATCTTTAGATCGAGATTAGTAGCGTTTTAAGATCTCGATGATCTCTAGCTCTGTTTCCGCTGCGATAATGGCATCAATGTCATCATCATTTTGGAACAACTCTGATAGCGCCATAATAGTATGGATATGGCTGTCTGAGTCCATCGCTGCCAGAGTGATTGAAAGGTAAACGTCACCGTTGTCTTCCGACTCTAAATCAACACCCTTTTTGAATACTGTCACCTGTAGTGATGCTTCGTTCACACCATCTTCAGGACGAGCATGAGGCATCGCTATCTTTGGTGCTAGAACATAGTACGCGCCGA
This sequence comes from Vibrio sp. QJM3NY_21, assembly GCF_057785975.1. Lineage (NCBI taxonomy): Bacteria > Pseudomonadati > Pseudomonadota > Gammaproteobacteria > Vibrionales > Vibrionaceae > Vibrio > Vibrio sp. QJM3NY_21. The sequence goes on along the minus strand of NZ_CM173514.1, from coordinate 1,408,142 downwards.
TGTCTTTGTGCTTTTGCTTGATAGCTTCAACATAGCTTGCTTCGATTTTTTTGCTTGATAACAGTGTTGAACAGGTTAAATCAATCGCAGCATCAACTGTTAGGTTCTCTTCAGAGTTGATGATAACGCCTTGGTTACCGATTAAATCAAATAGGCTCATGAAACAATCCATCCTAGAATCAGACCAACAACACCGAAGTCGAAGTCAGCAAATGTTGTCGCTTCAAGACCAAGGCCACCCAGTACTGGAAGCAGCAGCATCGGTAGGAAAGAGATACACAGACCTTGCGTGAATGAACCTAGGATTGCGCCACGTAAACCGCCAGTTGCGTTACCGTAAACGCCTGCCGCACCACCTACGAAGAAGTGTGGAACCACGCCCGCTACAATGATTGTCCAACCAAGTGCACCTTGTACTGCCATTGCTAGTAGACCAGCAGCGAAAGAACAAAGGAAACCGATAAGTACCGCGTTTGGCGCTACAGGGAATACCATTGGGCAATCTAGAGCAGGTTTTGCACCCGGAACTAGTTTGTCAGAAATACCTTTAAATGCAGGAACGATTTCAGCAATTAGCATCTTCACACCTTGCAATACGATGTAAACACCACCTGCAAAGATTAGAGATTGCATGAAGGTAAACACAACCCAGTTTTGACCGCTTGATACTGTTTCTACAAACTCGCCGCCCGCAATAATAGACGCAAGCATGAAGAAGATTGCCATTGTTGTTGCTACGGCTACTGGCGTATCACGCAGGAACATTAAGCTTTTAGGAACTTGGATGTCTTCTGTTGATTTTGATGTGTCACCGAATTTGCTACCAATGAAGCCAGACACGATGTAAGACAGTGTCGAGAAGTGACCGATAGCCAGTTGATCAGTACCCATTACTTTTTCAGTGTACTTTTGGCCTAGAGCTGGCATCACAACCATTAGTGTACCCACAATGATAGAGCCAATTGCGACTAGAGCAGTGCCTTCAATGTTTGCTGTAGACAGAATTACCGCTACTAGCATAGACATGAACATTGTGTGGTGACCCGTTAAGAAAATATATTTTAAAGGAGTAATGCGAGCCAATAAAATATTCACAACGAATGCGAAGAACATAATTAGAGCCATTTCATAACCGAATGCTTCTTGTGCTAATGCAACAATTGCTTCGTTATTTGGAATAACACCACTTACGCCGAATGCTTCAGTAAATACAACTGAGAAGTTATTTAGTGCGCCAACAAGAGCGCCAGCACCAAAACCTAAAATTAGGAAACCCATTACGGTTTTAATTGTGCCTTTTAGAATGGTAGAAATATCAGCTTTTTGTGCAACAAGGCCAATGAAAGCAATTAAACCTACCATGATTGCTGGCTCTTTTAATAAGCCGAGCATGAATTCGAAAAAGTTTTGCATAATTTGACCTTACATGAAAGTTTTTAGTTGTTCTTCGATTGATGCTTTGTCAAAAATATTTTTAAGGCTGATGATGTTCTCTTTTCCACCGTCTTTCAGTTGGTTAGCAACGTCTGTTGCCGCGACCCAAATATCCGCATTGCTTGATGCTGCAGAAGATAGATCTTCGTGATCAATCTCTGCTTCGAAACCGATTTTTTTAGCCACTTCTTTCACTGCCATTTCCATCATTAGTGAAGTACCAAGGCCGTTACCGCAAACTACAAGAATCTTTTTCATAATATTTGTCTCAATTGGATTTTAGGGGTTGAGAAACTGCGTTCTCTTATTGTGTGAGAGCATAATAATGGAAATATTCAGATTTCAATAAGATCTCCATCACAAAGCTAAAATGAGATTGTGATGGAGATCTCGTTAATTCGTGTTAAAGATCCAGATTGAGACTTTGATCAAATTTAACTTTTCACTCGAATATGCAACGTATCTTATTGAGAAAGGCAGGGGTTAATGTATTTATTTTTCGGAAGACAAATATTTAGAAGAACTGTGAAATAAAATAGATAACTAATCGTATCGACCGTAATCGGTAAGCATTTTCTTAAGCATACTATTGACGTCTTTGGTCTTTTTATTTCTTTTTGTTAATTGACTAAGAGAGGTTGGCTTTGGAGCCTCAGTTTTATCATTCTCAACATCTTCGACCTTATCTTTCATTTTTTGTACAGCGGGCAATAACATTCGAATTTCTTCGTTATTAGTATTGGTTAGTACCACAATATTTTCAGATTCAACTTGGGTAATGGTCAATATTCCATGTTTAACGGATTCAACCTTTTCACCAATCATTATTGATTCAGGTGCGACAGAGCGATCGGTTAACTGACCTGTACGTAATTTCGCCGCACTGATAGCGCGGATATTTCCGGTGTTTTCAAACGCGACAATAACAGTATAGGTATTATAATATTCAACTACTGTCACATAGCCATGTCTATTTGTTTTGAATTTAGCTCCATTGTTCATGTCGTGCGGAGCTTCCATTTTCTTCAAGTGTGTCCTCTCTTAGTCTCGATGGCTGTTATATCTAATCAGCTCTATTAGTATTTTATAGATAATTATTTGGTGAGATCATACAAAGTATATACGCATCTAAACTTAAGATGAATCTTGAAGTATCGGGAAATGAGGCAGAGCACAGAAAAGTAGTAAGAATCACACAGAATTAACCGAGTGATTACGCTCGTACGTTTAAAGGCTTAACATTACAAATTCAACTTCATACAGGTTGTTTACAGTTTTTATGCACACAAAAGACGATAAACACAGCGTTTTGTTTAATCCTTGACCGCGCGATCGTTTGCGTCAAAAAATGTGATGAAAGTCTCACTTAACTGTTTATACTTCTTTTCCGGTTTTAAGCCGGTGCTTAGCCAATACAAGCCGTCACATGGATATGTGAATGACCCCACGGACCGGACCAGCTACGTTCCACTGCTTGTATAAGGTGATTTTTACATGAACAACTCGTTGTTACAGTCGCTAACGTTGTTAGCTCCTTCATCGCGTAGCGTTTTGCTTGCGGTTCTTTGTCCTATTCCTTTGATGTCATTCGTTTGGCTCATGTTCACTCTTTAAGGATTACTAGGACACATTATGAATATTCTATTTGGTCTTGTCGGTGTTATTGCACTGATTGCTTGCGCATGTCTGCTATCTGAGAGTCGCTCTTCTATTAACTGGAAAACGGTCTCTCGGGCACTATTACTTCAAATCGGCTTCGCTGCTTTGGTGTTGTATTTCCCTTGGGGACAACTGGCGTTAACAAGCCTAAGCAGTGGCGTTTCGAGCTTGCTTGGTTTTGCAGACGTTGGTATCGCTTTCCTATTTGGTGATCTGGCTACTGAAGGTTTCATTTTCGCGATTCGCGTACTTCCAATCATTATCTTCTTCAGTGCTTTGATCTCTGCGCTTTATTACTTAGGCGTTATGCAGAAAGTGATTCAAGTTCTTGGTGGAGCCGTGCAAAAACTGCTGGGTACCAGTAAAGCTGAATCTCTAGTTGCAACAGGTAATATCTTCCTTTCTCAGGGTGAGTCTCCTCTTCTTATTCGTCCCTTTTTAAAGTCTATGACTCGTTCTGAACTGTTTGCTGTAATGGCGGGCGGCATGGCGTCAGTAGCCGGCAGTGTACTGGGTGGCTATGCAGGATTAGGTGTTGAGCTTAAATACCTTATTGCAGCAAGCTTCATGGCGGCTCCGGGCAGCCTATTGATGGCGAAGATCATTGTTCCTGAGCGTAGTACTCCGAGTGACTACGACCACATTGAGCTAGATAAAGCTGACCAAAGCAACGTGATCGATGCATTGGCAAGTGGCGCAATGAACGGTATGAAGGTGGCGGTCGCTGTCGGCACTATGTTGGTTGCATTCGTGAGTGTGATTGCAATGGTCAACACGGGTTTAGAAAGTCTAGGCGAAATGTTCGGTTTTGCGGGCATTACCCTGCAAGCTATCTTTGGTTACCTATTCTCGCCTCTTGCATGGTTAATTGGTATCCCGAGTGATGAAGTATTAATGGCAGGTTCTTACATCGGTCAGAAGATTGTAATGAACGAGTTTGTTGCTTTCATCGACTTCGTTGAGAACAAAGCTCTGCTGTCTGAACATAGCCAAGTGATTGTGACTTTTGCATTGTGTGGTTTTGCCAACATTGGTTCTATCGCGATTCAATTAGGTTCGATTGGTGTGATGGCACCAGAGCGTCGTGCAGAAGTGGCAAACTTAGGTTTGAAAGCGGTAGCGGCTGGTACGTTAGCTAACCTAATGAGTGCATGTTTAGCGGGTATCTTCATCCTGCTTTAAGCTAGATTAAGTTAAAGTAGCTAGATTCAATAAAAGCGCTTAAATTTAGTAAAAGCGGGTATCTTACTTACGGAGTTTACGTAAGAAGGGTATCCGCTTTTTTGTGCCTGCTGGTTAGGTTGATTCAGATTCAAACCACCACTTCTCATTGTTCTGTAGTGTGTTAGGCTCACTCGGAAGAGTAATAGAGCAAGCTCCTTTTATCCGATATACTTGAATATCATTAGGTTGCGATTAATAGCATTCGACTTCGATTAAGAACATTCGACTTCGATTGAGAATATTCGGTTTCGACTAAGCACATCCGCTTTCGACTAAGAACAATGGCAACCAAGTCCAATAAATCAAAGGTCTCCCCATGAACATGCGCGTTCTCATCGGTCTTATCACTGCCTTTATCGGCTTGTTTGCGATGGTTTATCTTATTGCTGTTGGTACTCAGTTCCCTATCTCTCAGTGGCCGCAAGAGGCTTACCACGGTTTAGTCTTCAGCATCGTATGGGGCACTGGCGTCGCCGCATCGGTGGCGTACTTCTTCTCGGCATTGGTGTTTGTGACTATTGCCGTGGTTTGCTATGCGATTGGTTATAAGATCGGTGGGCTCTTTTCTAGCAAGTCAGAAGCATAAAACAGAAGTTTAAACGTACACTTTTTGCATTTTCTTTTAGGGTTAACGTTCGCCTTAACCCTCCCTTAACCTCCAGCTCGTTATCTTGCCTCCATTCTTACAGGAGACAAGAAGATGAAATTGAATCTTCCTTTAAAACATTCCCTTATTTCACTTGCTCTAATCGGGTTGATCGGTTGCACGACAACCAGTCAGGCTGACTATGTTTCGTTAGCAGAGCAAAGCACTAGCAAGACACAGCAAAGCTTGCTTTCAGAGCTGATCCAACAAACCTCTGAAGAACAGGCTTTGAACCAGCATGCTTCTAATGAACAAGAGTTAGATACAGAGAATCTACAACTCACCGATTTAGTGAATGCGCCGGAGCTCGATCTCTATATCGAGCGCGCTCTGCAGAACAGTCCAAGCCTTCAACAAAGTATCACAGCACTCAAAATTGCCTATGCACAGCAAGGTGTGACGTCTGGCGACCGCTTACCAACCGTCGATGCGAGTTTTTCTGGTCAAGCTGACGAAGGCACTAACGGCTCAAGCACCACTGAAACCTACACCACGGATGTCACGGTCGGTTGGGAGTTGGACTTATGGCAGAAATTAGCAGACACAAACAACGCCGCGTTAAAAGATATTGCGACGTCTCAGGCTAACCTTCAGGGCGCTCAAGATCTTTTGGTCGCGAGTGTTATGAGAGGTTGGCTTGATATCAGTTTGAAGCAGCAGCTTGTTGATATTGAAACGCAGCGCTTAGTGATCCTCGAAAACAACGAAGAGCTGGTTTTAGAACGTTATCGCACAGGGCTAGGTAGCCTTGAAGAGCTAGATAACGCCAAAACGAGCAGCGCATCGACTCAAGCAACTTTGGCCGATTACCAAGAGCAACTGGCACAAAGTCGACGCGCGTTAGTTTTGTTAACGGGGCAGTGGAGTGGGGAGTCTGAGGAGTTATCACTTGCGGATCTCGGTTCATTCCCAACCATCATTAACCCGCTAGACAACATGCCGACGCAAGATCTGGCAGGGCGTCCGGATCTTCAAGCGGCTTTCTTCAATATTGAAGCAGAAACACTGCGTGCTGATGCTGCATACAAAGCGATGCTGCCTTCGATCAGCTTATCAGCAAGCCTAACCGATATGGCGGAATCTCCGAATGAAGCCTTGTTGACCGGACCTTTGTGGAGCGCACTTGGTCAAGTGTCAGCACCACTGTTTCAAGGTGGCAAGCTTAAAGCACAGGCAGAGATTGCAGACTTAACCACAGAATCCAGCTACTGGGCTTACCAAGAAACCCTACTTACTGCGGTGAATGAAGTGGAGAACGCGATGGGTCAAGAGTCCTCACTAACTCTTCAACAGCAACACCTAACGAACGCCTTGGTGAGCGCACAACGCAGCTTCACCAGCTATGAAGAGAAATACCGTCAGGGTTTGGTCGACATTTTTGATCTACTTACTGTTCAGCAACAAACCTATGACCTTGAAGCGCAGCTAACACAAACCATCTATAACCGTCTTGTAAACCGAATTGATTTAGGCCTAGCTCTGGGCTTAGGAGTATCTTCATGAAACTGAACACCATCACAATTGCAATCACCCTTGTTGCGGGTTCAAGCATTTTTGCTGCCCTTGCTTACAACGGCTCTCAAGTGGCTCCTGCTCCTCAAAAGGCGAATGAACTAACGGTTTCCGAGCCTCAGGCTATGTCTGTTGACACTAAGTCTCTCGAAATGACGCCTGTTGAAACGACAACTTTGTCTGCATCGCAACAGCAACAAGTGTCAGTGGTACTCGCCACTCTCGGAGACTACCAAGCGGAAGTGGTGGGCTACGGAGAAGCGAAGTCGCGTTATGAGTTGATGTTTTCAACAGAAGTTAGTGGCCGAGTAGAAGCAATCAGCTCGCAGTTCGAAACCGGGCAAGTGATTGGCCAAGGTGAGGTGATCGCCAATATCGACTCGACCAACTATCAACAAGCGGTTACACAAGCGAAAGCGAATGTTGCTCAAGCTCAATTGGATTTATTGGAAGAACAGAGACAAGGCGAACAAGCTAAGTCTGAATGGCAACGATCTGGTTTGTCTGGCGAGCCGGATTCACCTTTAGTATTACGCGAACCACAACTGGCACAAGTAATAGCTGCCTTAGAGAACGCCAAGCTTGAATTGGTAAAGGCTCAGCAAGACCTCAAAAAAACAACCTTGGTTGCCCCTTTTGATTCGTTAGTCGTGAGCCGTGATGTTCAACCGGGAAGCTACGCACAAACGGGCGCGCAGATTGCTACGTTATACAGCGTTGATGAGGTTGAGGTCTCTGTTCCTTTGTCTGAAAGCCAATGGTTGAGCTTACCCAACAGCGATAACTCGCAATTGAAAGAGCAGCCGTGGCCAGTGATTCTGTCGAGTTCTGATGGTCAGTACCAGTGGCAAGGTTATGTCGAGCGAGTAGAGCAGCACTTACAACAAGACACACGTCAACGTTCACTGATCGTGAAAGTCGATAACCCTTTGGAGCAAGAGAAAGATCTTTATCCAGGCACATTCGTGCAGGCAACGATCTCGGGTAAGCAACTAACTCAATTATGGGAGCTGCCAGCTTCAGCACTTTCGCAGCAGGGTGACCTGTGGTTTGTGGATGGCAACGGTCTGCTCTCTAAATCAAACGCGAATGTTGAGTTTGAAAAGGGCGGTTTGATTTACATCGACCCTACCAAGCTGAACAACTCTGCCGATCTGAATAGCCTTACAGAATCAAATAGTGACAGTGTGCAAGTGGTAAAGCGTCCGTTAAGCAGCTTTAAAGCAGGCATGGTCGTTCTGGCTAAGGGTTAATCATGTCAAACAAGCAGCATACAGGCGCTATTGCATGGTTTGCTAACAACTCTGTGGCAGCGAACTTATTGTTAGTGGGCGTGATCATTATTGGCGTGTTATCGCTTAACACGTTACGTAAAGAGGCCTTCCCAAGTCTTGAACCCGATGTTGTCACAGTTTCAGTTACTTATGACAGTGGTGACCCTGTTCAAGCGGAAGAAGGGTTAGCGATCAAGATAGAAGATGCGTTAGAAACTGTGCCGGGTATTAAGCGTATTACGTCGACTTCTGATGCCAACGGCAGCCACGTCTCGATTGAGAAAACGAGCACCTATGATCTTGATACTCTGTTAACCGACGTTAAAACTAAGGTTGATGCGATCAATAACCTGCCTGCGGGCGCTGACAATCCTGTGATTGATAAGGCTCGCATGCAAGACCACGCCTTATGGGTACAGCTTTATGGGGATGCAGACCGAGCAACGCTGCAGAGCTTAGCTGAGCAACTAAAGTCGGATTTACTGAGCCAATCGGCCATTCGTGACTTAGAGATTAAGGCTAAAGCCGATCCTATGATCTCGGTCGAGGTTGATGAGAATAAACTTCAAGCTTATGGATTAACCCTGACTGACGTCTCTGAAGCGATCAATGCGGAATCTTCTGCGGCTATTTCGACGAGCCTTCGCAATGGCGAGAAAACGGTTCGTTTGAAGGTGTCTGAGCAGGCGTATGAACTGCAAGATTTCAACGCGATTCCGGTGATGACGACCACTGATGGTACTCAAATTACATTGGGTGACATTGCTAACGTTGAAGACATGTTTGCCGATGACACCTTCATGCTTTCTCGTTACAACCAACATAATGCAATGGCGATTCAGATCGTGATGGATGAATATGGAGATGTCGTCAGCATCGTTGAACAGGCTCAACAAGTGGTAGATCGCTGGGAAAACAGCAACATGCTGCCGAGCGATGTCGAAATCGAAACGTGGTACGACAAAAGTACCATGATCAAAGACCGTTTGAGCCTGTTGGTGAAGAACGCGTTAACGGGTATTGCTCTGGTATTCATCGTGTTAGCGGTATTCCTTAATGTGCGTGTCGCTTTCTGGGTGGCTGCGGGCTTACCGTTCGTATTCTTTGGCACCATGTTCTTCATGACAGACACCTTTATGGGGTTAACCATCAATGAAATGACCACCTTTGGTTTCATTATGGCGCTCGGAATAGTCGTCGATGATGCGGTGGTCGTCGGGGAAAGCATTTACTCCACGCGTAAGGAAGAAGGGGATTCGATCGGCAGTACTATTCGAGGCACGATGAAGGTGGCATCGCCAACCATATTTGGTGTGCTAACGACGGTTGTTGCTTTCTTAGCACTGGCTAACGTTGAAGGCAAAATGGGTCAGATTTACGCTCAGTTCGGCACGGTCGTGACTATCTGTTTGTTGCTGTCTTTGGTTGAGTCTAAGTTCATCCTGCCATCGCACCTCGCGCATATTAATACCAAGCGCAGCGACAAAAAGGGGCTTTGGGCTCGTGTTCAACATGCTGCCGATACTGGGCTAGGTTGGTTTAATAAGCGCATCTATTGCCCTGTGATTGAATGGGCGCTGAAACTGCGTTACGCCGTGGTAATGGTTTTCTTGTCACTGCTTATCTTGGCGGCGGGGCTGCCAATGACTGGGGCGGTACGTGTGGCATTCTTCCCTGATATGCCGGGCGACACCGTGACTGCTGACATGTCGATGCAAAACGACGCGAGCTTTGGTCAAACACAACAGAACTTGCTAGTGCTTGAAGCGGCGGCAACACAAACGGATGAAACTCTGAGAGCGCAATACGGTGCTCAAGATGAATCATCGGAACTGCTTAGCCTTCAGGTTATCGCCGATGCTGATGATTCTGGCCAAGTTAAAATTGAATTAGATAGCGACAGTGTCTACACATCGAACGAGTTTGCAGATGCTTGGCAAGAGACTGTGGGCCAGATGGAAGGGGTTAAGAAGCTCAAGATCTTGTCTAAAATGGAGATGGTCGACAACTTCAAAGTAGAATTGAAAGCGTGGAACGAAGAATCTGTTACTGCGGCGGGCAATGAGTTCTTAACTAAGCTTCAAGCTATTGACGGTGTGAGTGGCATTGATCATAACTTGGATCTGGGTGAGCCTCAGTATCGTTTTGAATTAACACAACAAGGTCGCGCGTTGGGGTTTGATACTGCAAGCCTTTCGCAACAAGTACTGCAAGCGTTTGGTGGTGATATTGTTCAGCAGTTCCAACGTGGTAAAGATGAAGTGAAAGTCCGTGTTCGTTATCCTGAATCGGATCGTCAAACCATTGCGGATATCAAACAATCGAGCGTGAGAACCAACGACGGTACCGTGGTACCTTTGAGCACAGTCGCTAAAGTATATTCTGATTACCAAGTATCAGAGATCACACGCATTGATAGCCAACGTGCTGTGTACATCAGTGCAGTATTGGACAAAGAGGTGGTTGCGCCTGCTGAGCTTGTTCATCAGTTGCAAGACACATTAGTACCCGATTTAGAAGCGCAATATCCGGGGCTAACGGTCGACTTTGCTGGTGAAACGGAAGAGCAAGAAGAAACCGCGAGTTCAATGATGAGCATGTTTGTACTCGCCATGATTGCTATCTACACGCTGCTTGCTATCCCGCTGAAGTCTTACATTCAGCCGGTGATCATCATGACGGCGATTCCATTTGGTATTGTTGGCGCAATCCTAGGGCACTGGTGGAATGACTTAACAATCAGTATCCTATCGTTAAACGGCATTCTAGCGTTGAGCGGTGTGGTGGTGAATGACAGCTTGTTGTTGGTTTCTCGTTTTAACGAGCTAATCAAGGAGCAGGGCAAGTCGGTTCACGATGCGATTGTTGAAGCGTGTTCAGGTCGACTAAGAGCCGTGTTACTCACATCGGTCACCACGTTCGCAGGTTTGACGCCACTATTAAGTGAAACGTCTCTGCAGGCTCAATTCCTGATCCCTGCAGCGGCAGCACTAGGTTACGGCATTTTGTTTGCGACGTTTATTACGCTGATTCTGACGCCAGCATTACTAATGATTCAGTGTGAGATTAAGTCGCTGATTCTTAAAGTCACAAATCGAGTCAAAGGCGTTGAACAAACGGCTTAACCATGGCTAAGCTAATGATGATATCTAATAGGTGGATGCTGAATTAGTCTCAGCAGCATTTGTTTAGGTTCATTAGCAGTCAAAGCTCAATAGGCTAAGGCATTACAGAACTGCGCATTACTAGCCACAATATAACTAAAATAGAGGTCGTCATGATGGCAGAATCCGTCACTAATAAACTCACAGATAAGCTTCAATTGCTTTTGGTTGAAGACGACCTCGATTTGGCCACTGCTGTTATTGATTACCTCGATTTAGAAGACATCCAGTGTGATCATGCAGCAAATGGTCTAGCTGGACTCAATCTAATTGAAACTAATCGCTATGACGCAGTAATTCTCGATCTCAACTTACCTAAAATGAATGGCTTGCATGTTTGTGAGAACTTGCGGGCACAGGGGATCGACACACCAGTATTGATGCTGACGGCGCGTGATACGCTTGATGATAAGCTGACAGGCTTTTCAAAAGGTGCCGATGACTACTTGATCAAACCATTTGCGATGGAAGAGTTGATTGTTCGAGCTCAAGTATTGGCAAAGCGGCGCAGTGGTCAGGTTAGCCGCTTATCGGTGAGTGATCTGGAGATCGACCTTAAACAGCATCAAGCTTATCGTGCGAACTCACCTCTAAAGCTTTCCCCAACTGCGCTCAAAATCTTAGAAGTTTTGATGCGATCTAGTCCTAATCCTGTTTCACGAGAGACGATCATGCAGGGCGTGTGGGGCGATGATCAACCAGACAGTAATAGCTTAAAAGTGCATATTTTCAATCTACGTAAACAAGTCGATGCTGAACAAGAGAACAAATTACTTCATACCATTGCGGGCAAAGGGTTTGCGATTAAGGAGCAACCAGAAGGATGAAGATTAGACCAAGCTTAAGAATCTATGTATTGCTGGCGATTCTGGTTACGGGCGTAACGACGATTCTGGTTCTATCAGCATTGAGTATAAATTACTTTATCTCAGGTATGGATGTCGCTATGCGTGGCTCTATGATTGCTCAAGCTCAGCAAGAGGTTGTGAAACCGGGCAAGCCTATGACCAACCAAGAGTTTACTGTGGCGACGCAATGGAGTGACTTGCCACAAAGCATCCAGAGCAACCTCAAGCAGAATGAACTCCAATTCAACCTCATTACTAAAATGATTATTGGTAAATCCATATTTTCACCGCCAGAGGAAGGCTACTTCGCCATGAAGGTGATGAAAGGTGACGAGATTCGTTATGTTTCTGCGGTATTTACTCAAAGGCAAGATCACTTCATAGATAACGATGCGTTTCCGCACTTTGTAACGATTTTTTTGACTGCATTAGGCGCGATTACTCTGTTTGTGGTCATTCTAGTTTTGGTATTACGTAAGGTCGCATCGCCTGTTGAAAGACTCAAAAATTGGGCTAAGTCGTTAGACAAAGACAACCTTAATGAACCCACTCCCGATTTTCATTTCAGTGAGCTGAACACCTTGGCTAACATCATTCGTGATAGCTTAAGTTCGGTTCAAAGCAGTTTAGAACGAGAGCAGAAGTTCTTGGGTTACGCGAGCCATGAGTTACGCACACCTATCGCTGTGACAAGAACCAACAGTGAACTGTTAGAGAAGCTGATTCAAAAAGGTAAGAGCCCAGAAAAGCAGCTTGAAGTGATAGACCGAATTAAGCGCGCGGGTTTCACCATGACAGACCTGACAGAGACCTTGCTGTGGTTAACTCGACAACAAGACAAAGACCTGCCTCAGCAAAACACACATCTTGGCGACATGTTGCAGCAGATAAACCATGACCTAACCTATCTATTGAATGGAAAGGCTGTGGTCGTGAATCTTGAAAGCGATGACACACAGTGCCAGTTACCAGTCGGGTTAACCCGAATAGTATTAACTAACTTGATTCGTAATGCCTTCCAACACACAGGAAGCGGTACTGTAGATATGGTTCAAGTTGGTTCAAAAGTCACCATCGTTAACCACAACACCGACGGCACGGTAGAAGACAATAATCTCGGCTTTGGTCTAGGGTTAGAGCTTACCGAGAAGTTGCTCGCTCAATATCAATGGCAATACCATAACCAAGAGTTGGCTGGTGGCCGTGAAGTGTGGGTGGATTTCTCATAATGCACTGGCGTGATCGTTTTAAGGTGTATTGGTACCACCGAAAGCAGACAAACCGCTCGAATGGCGATAAAGCGAAGTCTTTAGGCTGGACTAATGAAGAGAGCCAATTATGTCGCTTTGAAGTGATTGCTCGCTCGGCCGACTTTGAGAAGAAGAGTGTTTTGGATTTAGGGTGTGGCTACGGGGAGTTGTTTGAACTGCTCGACAGCATCTATCGAATTCAATCTTATACGGGCGTTGATCAACACGCGGACTTCCTAAAAAAGGCCAAGCAAAATTACACCGAAGCTCGTTGCCAGTTTTTATCGGGTGATATGAGTAACATGAGCCTCGAAGCGCACGACGTGGTTATCGCAAGTGGTTCACTGAACTACATCTCTCGTGATTCTGACTATTTGACTAACATGATCACTCGTATGTTTGAGTTGGCGAATCAGACCGTGATTTTTAACCTTCTCAATTCAAGTCAATATCCTTCGCGTAATACCTTAATGAGTTATCACCCTCAGGGCGTTTATCGCTTCTGTAAAACGCTGTGTGACGATGTCTCTCTGATAGAAGGCTATGCAGAAGGGGATTTCACGATAGTGATGAACAAAGCAGTGACAGGGGATTGATATCGTCTTTGTCTTTATCTTTACGCAGGTTTTGATATTAACAACTCTTGATACGAGTACTAACGTAACAAGCAGTAAAAAGCCGCAGACCTTGAGAGGTTTGCGGCTTTTTAGGTTTTATAGATGAACTCCGGAGTTTCTATTTACTCAATGGCTGGTTTTCAATTAGCCCATACGGAATTGTAGTAAACACCTTAGGATTACCTTTTAACGTCGGTGCTTCGTTCACTTGTTGCCAATCGAGCAGCATGATCGCCAACACGTTGCGGTGTTCACCGTACTCAAGGTCAAAATCACCAGTGATTGAAGGAATCATCCCATATTTCTCATCGATAGAGGCTTGGATCGCGAGTCGAGTTTTCTCTACAACCGGGTCATCTTCTAAGCCCGCAAGCAAGAAGGTCAATCCAACCTCTGCAATCACATCTTCTTTAGCGCGCAGTAGAATGGTATCGATGTTCTCTCTGAAGTAATCGTAGATCCATTGGTGTTCTTGCTCACTGACTTGGTGTTGGTAATATTCCGAATCACCAAAGATCACATGTGTCATACCATAGATCTTATTGCCGTATTGCTGGCTTGAAAGCTTCTTGTCTTTGTCGTCTGGGTACGCTTTTTTGAAAGTGTCGACGAACTGGTCAACGACATCTTGCTCACCCAATTGGCGCAGCCAGTAAACCTGATTAGCTAATTGTGCTGCCCAGGCTTTTATCATGTCTTCATTGGTTACGTAGCGAGAGAAGTCATAGCGACGAATGATTTCACGTAGTTTGGCATCGTTCTTGTGTTCTAAACCGTACTCATTGGCACGCGCCATAGAGCCAAGAAGGTCAACGCCAAGGTATAAATATTCTGGCATGTGCTTGGTGATGTTGTAGCGTCGAACGCTGCGTTCATCGTCATCACCCACATACGAAGCCACGCGCTTTTCTGAGTAGAGTACGATCTGTTCCATGGTTTGAACATCATTAGACAGGCGGCTAAGCTTGCTCGATACACGCGCCATGTCGCTCCACACCGCTGCAGAATATTTATCGTCTAATGTTTGTCGATACATACGCAAACCATAGTGACCTTCTTTGAAAGCGGGCAGGGTATAAAGTTGGCTTTCGTAGGTTGTGCGAATCAGATTGGCAGATTGCTTGAAAGATTGTTCTTGAGAGTTAAGAGAATCTGCTTGGATTTGAATACTCGGTACATTTGTCGCCAGAGCGTTCTCTTGTGCGTGAACAGCGACCGTAACTGAGGCCGATAATAATGTGCACAGTGTAATCGTTTTTAGCTTCATGTCGTGAGGTACCAAGCTGATTAATAGTCTATGTAAAATAACATCGATGAATCCTTTAATGTAAGGTTTGAGTCAATACAATGTAAGCTTTATAAGGTTCACTAACCCTTTTTGATTAAGCAATTAGTATAACCAACAGACCTGAAGTGATGAATGGCACAATATTTGATAGATAGTAGACGTTAGTATAGATTTTTAGTGACTTAGCGGCATACTGGAGCAATAAGCCAGAAATGAGCCGTTATAAGGCAGTATATAGAACAAAAGTGTTAGAGGTTCGTAAATGCCAAGTGGTTCTAGCAAGCAGTGGTCTGCCAAAGTAGTATCTTTTCTTTTTTTCCTAGCGATAGTAGGCGCGATTGAGTTCTTTCACGCCAAGCAATTAACTTTTCTTAAGAATGAATCGTATTCTGAGGGGAAAAAACAATTATCCATTATTCGTTCTCGGATCGAAGCCGCGATCGTGTCTGATATGTATATCCTCAACAATTTCTCTACCTTAGTGACCATCAACCCTGATAGTGAGGTGAAGAATTGGGACAAGATTGCTGAGAATATCATTCAAGATGGCTTCCATATTCGACTTATCGCACTCGCCAAAGACGATATTCTAAACTTTGTTTACCCAATGGAAGGCAATGAGCAGATTCTTGGTATTAATTATCGCGATTATCCAAACCAATGGGAGTCTGTTGAGATAGCCCGTAATCTCGGTAACACTGTTATTGCTGGGCCTTTTGAATTGTTTCAAGGTGGTCAAGCCCTCATTACGCGAACTCCGATCTTTCGAGACCCACCTTTTAATCAAGACTATTGGGGTGTATCCAGTGCTGTTATTGGCTTAGATGAGCTGTTTGACGATGTCGGAATTGGGAAAATCGAGAACAAGTACGAACTCGCGATTCGCGGTGCCAACAGTTCAGGTAAAGATGGCCCAGTCTTTTATGGCACCCAGGGTGTGTTCGATAATGCGTTTGCCTCCGAGCAGGTGAGCTTTCCTTACGGTGGTTGGTACCTTGCTCTCTCCGGTAATGAGCATGTATTGATGGACGTGCCTTGGTATCGAGTTCAAGCGGTAAGGCTGGTGGGTTACACCATAATGTTAGTACTAGCGATTGCCTTTATGACTATTTATCGCCTTTATCTAATTGCTGATAGCCGTTCTATGCATGATGAGCTTACGATGTTACCGAATCGTCGATACTTCATGTACAGCCTCAAGCAGGCATTTAAAACCACTCAAAAGCAGAGAGCGAGAACCTTTGCCGTTGTGAATATCGATCTCGATGGTTTTAAAGCGATCAACGACACGTTTGGTCATGCAGCTGGCGATCAGGTGTTAGTTGAATGTGCCAAGCGTATAAAGAGTGAGTTGCGCGGTTCAGACATCGTGGCAAGGATCGGGGGGGATGAGTTTTTAGTCTTATTGCCACGCATCATCGATGATCAACATGTATCGTCGATTGTGGCTAAACTTCGTAAGGTGATATGTACGACACCAGTGGTCTACGAGACGTACTCAATTTATCTTCGAATTAGTGTCGGTTGGGTTATTCATAACAATAACTACGATGATGTCGATGCACTCTTGAAAGCGGCTGATGAAAAAATGTACGAACAGAAGCGACAAGTTATGTAGGTTGAATTGGAGCTGTGATTAGAATTTAGTTGCTGAATGTGGGGAAAAGCCTCAGAATACCGCGCTTTGCTCCTTATCAATCTAATTGATGAGCGAAAGCTGTAGCAACGACTTCTTTCTGCGCGTTGCTCATACTAAATGTTATTCAACTGAGAAAATAATCTATGAGTTTTACCTCCCTGGGCCTTTCTGAACCGATCCTTAAAGCTATTGAAGCACAAGGTTACGATAAGCCATCACCAATACAAGAGAAAGCCGTACCTGCTGTCCTAACGGGCAAAGATGTTATGGCCGCTGCTCAAACAGGTACAGGTAAAACTGCAGGCTTCACGCTACCTATTCTTGAAATGTTGTCAAAAGGCCCTCGCGTACGTCAGAACCAAGTACGTGCGCTAGTGCTAACACCAACCCGTGAGCTTGCTGCGCAAGTGAATGGCAGCGTAGTGAAGTACGGTATTAACTTACCTCTTACTTCTACGGTGGTGTTTGGTGGTGTGAAAATTAACCCTCAGATGCAAAAACTGCGTAAAGGTAGTGATGTACTGGTAGCAACACCGGGTCGTCTACTTGACCTATACAACCAAAATGCTGTGCGTTTTGATCAACTAGAAATTCTAGTGCTAGATGAAGCTGACCGCATGCTAGACATGGGCTTCATTCGCGATATCCGTAAGATCTTGGCTTTTCTACCTAAAAAGCGCCAGAACCTACTGTTCTCAGCGACGTTCTCTGATGATATTCGTGGCTTGGCGAAAGGCTTAGTAAACAACCCAGTTGAAATCTCGGTAAGCCCTGCGAACTCAACAGCACCAACCGTTGAGCAAAGCATCTACCCAGTAGATAAAAAGAAAAAAAGCGCAATGCTAGCGAAGCTGATCAAAGATAATGATTGGCGACAAGTGCTTGTGTTTAGCAAAACGAAACATGGTGCAAACAAGCTTTCACACTTCCTTGACGAGCAAGGCATCTCAGCGGCTCCTATTCATGGTAACAAGAGCCAAGGCGCGCGTACGAAAGCCCTAGAGAACTTCAAAACGGGTAAAGTCCGAGTATTAGTGGCGACAGATATTGCAGCGCGTGGTATCGATATTCCGCAACTGCCTCAAGTAGTGAATTTCGACCTTCCAAACGTATCAGAAGATTACGTTCACCGTATTGGTCGTACTGGCCGTGCTGGTGAAGTGGGTAAGGCAATTTCATTGGTTTGTGCTGATGAAGTGGGTGAACTGTTTGGTATCGAGCGCCTTATTCAGCAAGTGCTTGAGCGCCGTGAACTTGAAGGTTTTGCACCTGTAAACAAACTGCCTGAATCTCGTTTGGATTCGCGTCCGATTAAGCCTAAGAAGCCGAAAAAGACACGTGAACACTCTGATGGTCAACGTTCTGGTGAGAATGCTCGCGGGCACAAACCAGCAGGTAAGAACAAGCGTCATGTCTCTGGTTCAGGTTCTGCTCCTAAGCGTAAGCCTAATGCGAACAAGCCTAATTCAGGCAACAAAGCTTCTGACAGCAACTCAACAGTTGCGGGTGATGATAAATCTTTAAGAAATAATGGCAGTAACTATAAGCGTGGCAATGCGGCAAACAAGCCTTCTACGAATAGTTCTGGTAAGCCAGCTGGTGCAGGTAAACCTAAGAAGTCTGGTTTCGGTGGCGGTAATGGCTCGAGCAAACCAGCAGGTAATAAGCCTACAGGGAACAAGCCTTCACCATCTAGAAGCCGTTCTAAGCCTGCACCTCAGAAATAGTAGCTCTTTGGTAGACCGAAAGGTTGATAAGGTAGCTTTGTAGCGTTTCAGTAACGAGAATTACTTTTTTAAAAGGTTCTCGTTTATTAGCGTAGCGAATTTCTGCAATTTAACTCGAATAAGCGCGAATATTGAATTTCAATGTTCGCGTTTTTTTATGGGTATTATTTTGCGAATTAGAAGTGATTTCTTGGCTGCAAAAACTACTGAATCAAGAAGAAATACGCTATTGAGAGGAAAGGTAATGATTCGTTAATGATTTATTAATAACAACATAATCACTAGCGTTTTTGTGGATCTTTGCAATTTGCAATTCCAGTTTGCAAAACAAGCAGGGATTTACGGACAATACGTGTTCAGATGCTTAGTAAATACGTGTTTTAAAAGTTGGCACGTATGCTGCATTAGTAATGGTGACCCTTCTTAAGCCGAGGGTCACCTAGCCAACTGACGTTGTTAGTGAACCCATATTGTTCACACAAAATATATGACCAATCACCTTTATTGTGGTTGGTTTTTTTTTGCCTGAATTTTGAGTTCTACTTGTTGGTTTTACTTTTTTACTCACCACACTTCGAGTAACAGCTTGGTTGACGAGGGCACTCTCCACCTCTGGAGCAGATAAGCCTAGCCTCTGTCTCAATCCCACGTTCAATCCAATTTATATTTAGAATCTTGGCTATTGTCGTGAGATCTTTCTTGATGTTACGCGGGATTACCACAGAGCCACCATTGTTGACGCATGACGCCTTAAGCTGCTCTGCTATATCTCTTGAATTACCGCCTTGAGCATCAATCGCTGGGTTTAAGTCTATACCAGCACACAACACACGATTGTTACCCGCAGGATCCGTCATATTGATGGATTCACAGCAATAGATTCTTGGCTCATCTCCCACATTTAAAATGGAGATCTGAGCTGAGCTACCTGCCTGAGGTTCTGACAATCGACGGAATACAGCCCAATGTTGACATGGGTCAGCGACCGTTCTCATATTCCCCCAAGGCAGTGGAATCCCGTTCCCGCGGTATACCGCCTTGAGCTTCCCCGGCCCATAAGCATCAAAGTAGTGCCAGTGAGGGTAGGGCGATACTACCGTCATTCTACGCATCGCAACAGAGGGGGAAACCCCCGCTCTCTTATGAACGTCTATTTCGTAACCTGTGCGGTCAAGCAGCTGTCTAAACGGGACTTTAGGGCACAGAAGTGCTCCTGCAAAGAAACTGGATTCAAAGTCTCGCCACGCTTGCAGAATGTCTTGAGAGTTCAGCTGTGAAGAGCCTGAAATCTGGTTGTCATCCCATGTGTTGTTGTTACCGACCGACAACACACTCTTTAACCCTTCTTTGCTATGCAGAATGCAATGGCCGATATAAACCGAGAGATCGTATTTCAGACGAGTGGGGTACTCTTTGAGAATTTCGTTTAAAAAGATCGTACCGGGAGGCTCAAAGAATGAAGTAACCAGTTGCTTGGCATTGATTCCTAGCTCGTCAACCACGTCCTGCGGCGTGCGCGTAACCCAGCGGATATTAATACCAAGGGTTCTAGCGATGTCTATAAGGTCTTCTACGCTCAGGTTAAGACGTTTTAGGCCAACCTCCTCTGCGGCGCGCTCAAGGTCAGGGAAGTGGTTCTGGTTGCTTTCTTGGTGTGCCCTAATCAAGAGGTGAGCAAACTGACGGCCAGAGATCCCCGTTTGTGACAGCATTTCAGGAATCGCAATCTGCAGGATGTCGTTGGAGAAAAGAAAGCTAGGCTCGAGTGCCATGCCACTTATCCCACCACGATTCCCTTTGTCAGGTGCAATGGCTTGTTGTTCTGATTCGTCGTCGAGGAACCACGTTGGGGTCTTCTGAAAAACCTGCGCAATCACTTCCAGCATGTCGATACTTGGCACACGCTTTCCGCGTTCAATCATTGAAAGGTAAGAAACGGAAGGTGCGTATTCTGGGTTGATTCGAATACAACGCGCAGACAGATCTTCCATCGTTAAATGGTTACGTTTTCTTAGGTTACGTATTTTCGTACCTAGGAAATGAGACTGACGAACTAAACTTTTTGACAAGGCCATATTTGTAAAATTCACATTGTAAAATTTTTGTTGTGAAATTGTATGTAAAAAAGCGCTAATCTACAAACTAAGCAATTCACAAAATGACAAATAAGTTAAACGTTAGTTTGGAATAATTGCTCTAGGACACATTTTTGCTGTAGAAATCGGTGGTTATCACCGGGCTAGTCAAGAGGGAAAGACTATGAATATGCTTACATTCGATAAAACAGAAATCCAAAAACAATCAAAACCATTTATCGCTGAAGCTGTCTTTGCCGTGGAGACAATCAGTGCCAACCAGCAAACAGAGAAGCAAGTGAAAGCAAAACAGCTGCTTGATCGACTGTTCCCACTAGAGAATGGTTCACATCAAGACGTAACCAGCTACGTAGTTGATTACCGCCATATCATGGCTTACTTTAAAGATGGTCAGCACAGCGGCCTAAAGCACCCTAAACAGTTTGTAGCGTACATGGGTGAGAAGAATGACCCAGACTCTATCTTGTTCCGAGATGGCAGTGGCAGTCACTTAGAAGTGATGTTTGGATGTCATAAAGGGACAGGGTGTATTGAATTGGTAGAGATCGATGATATTCAGTTAGAATCATGCACCACGTTCGGTCAATCGCCAGTGGAAGCAACCACCACAATGCGCGAAGAGACCATTGCAGCAATGCGCCACTGGATCAGCTTGATTCAAGGTGATGCAAAGGGCAAACCAAAGGCATGCAGCGAAGATAAAGAGTTCAGAGCAAAGAGTGGTGAAGATTACTGCCTGAATTATTGCTACCAGCTTTAGTCGTATGAAATAAGGTTTGGAACGCTGGAGGGTTTGACCCCAGTAAGTACTAAGCCGATACACATAGCCAACGAAAAAGCCCCAAAGATTAATGTACTAGTTAGTCTTTGGGGCTTTTTGTTGTTTTTTAAATGTATATCAATTCGCGTTCACGGTTTCTCATTGAGCAGAACCAGCTGTGAAACCTTAAAGAGGCATGACTCGGTTGCGGCCAAGTGATTTCGCTTCGTAAAGTAACTTATCAGCTCGTTCGATCAGTGATTGCGCCGACTCACCGGGCTCAAGTTCAGCGACACCAAACGATGCGGTGATACTACCGACTTGTTGACCACTGCGACGATCTTTAATAGACAGCTTTTCTAGAGAGCGTCGATTAGTATCTGCGAGCTGACGAGCAATACGCAAAGACTTGTTTGGCACGATGAGTGCGAACTCTTCACCACCAAATCGATACGCAGAAATACCCTCACGACAACTTAGCTTCAGCTTGCGAGCTATCCCTTTAAGAACCATATCGCCAAACAAGTGGCCATAGGTGTCATTGAAATTTTTAAAATGGTCTATATCGAGAAGGATGAGACATAGTGACTGTTTGGCTTCGCATAATGTTTCCAAATCACGATCTAGAGAGCGTCGGTTATAGAGTGTCGTTGTACTGTCAAAGAGCGCATCTTTCTGCACTTCTACTAATTGGGTTTTTAGCTTGGTGATTTCTGACGTTGCAGAGTTCAACTGAGAGTTTAAAAACTGAGTAGAGTGACGAATATGACGAGACTCAGAAACCAACTGACGAACCAACGACATGACTTCGTCGATCGATAGACTTTCATTATCAACACGAGCCAAATCCTCGAAGCTTTTATCGATCATGTCGGAAAAAGCGGAGGTATCGGTGAGAGTATCATTCATTGAATTCGAAACTTCAGAAACTAACAGTTCTAGGTTAGCGCGAAGATCGTTGATATTGGTTTCAGATTTGCTCGCAACGTAATTGTTGTAAAGCTGCTCACCAACGGCTGGAGGGCAAATGCCGTAGTGTTCTAAAACACCATCCATGTCTTTAGTTAGCTGTGGGATAGCATTATCGACATAGGTGTACCAAAGTGCGTAATTTGCAGGTGTGGTAGACACTCTGTTCTTCATCATAAGAGGTACCGCTTTTTTTAGATTAGCGGTGGATTTCTGGAATTCGTCTTTTTTCATTATTTTTACTGCAGATACCAAACTAACTCAAGCCACTTGTGGACAAGGTTAGCGGATTTCGCAGGTCTTTGCTTTAAAAATTATATGATTAATCGATGAGGATTGGATAAATAACTCATTTTTATTATGAATATCGATTGCGTATTCATAAATGGTGTCTAATGGATTGTTCTTTAACCATATTTTTGGTTATTCACTATGGAACATAGGTTAAGTTTTTTATTAAAACCTTAGTCTGGGAGAGAACTGTGATTTCAGAATCGATTGGAGAAGTAACGCAGAAATTTGAATCGAGAGAGGGAAAGGGTGAAAACATTGATGAGCAGATACAAAAAAGCGCCGATAAAAATCAGCGCTTTAAAATTCTTTTTAGCTAAAAGCTAATTATTGAGCAACAACGTTTGCTGCTTGTAGGCCTTTTTGACCGTTTTCAACTTCGAAAGAAACCTTTTGGCCTTCTTTCAGAGTTTTGAAACCTTCTGAAGCGATTGCACGGAAGTGTACGAATACGTCAGCACCGCCGTTGTCTTGAGAAATGAAACCGAAACCTTTCTCTTCGTTAAACCATTTTACAGTGCCAGTATTTGTGTTAGACATAATTTGTCCCTTATTCATAAATTTTCTAAATTGTTGATTGCATTACTGCAATGCGCTGATAATTGAATTATTTAATGTTGCTAAGAAATAAGGAAAAACTACTTACAAAAACGGGTAACGATTTTACATGTCATTTTTTACTATTCATCTAACTTAAATAACTCCGGCTAACAGAGCGAGTGCATGTTAACACAGTCTTTCCGGTTGTACACTCATTGATTGAGAAATCAGCGAGTTTTTTTGTCATGTTGTGCTCGTTAACAAAACCACCTGAAATAGCTGATAGTTTTATAAAATCACACGCCATGACAAAGTAAAAAGGAAGCCTAAGCCTCCTTTTCATCATTAGTATAGACGATATTATCGTTTGAAGTTGATATCTTCAGTTTTATCTAAATTAATTTTTGTTTTCGCTGGTTGAGTCTCTGCGATTACCTTGCCGTGGCGGATAGAGTACTGCACTGGTACTTGGCGGCGCACGGCATCAAAGCCATCGTCAGCAGGAAGAATTAGCAGGCTTCCTGGCTTACCTTCCTCAATACCGTAGTTGTCTTGGATGTTCAATGTACGAGCTGAGTTCTTGCTGATTAAATCAAGAGAGGTATTGATTTGGTCGTAGCCCATAACTTGTGTTACGTGCAGTCCCATGTGCAGAACTTGAAGCATATTCGCTGTACCCAGCGGGTACCATGGGTCAAACACATCATCATGGCCGAAACACACATTGATATTAGCCGCTAGCATCTCTTTAACACGAGTCACACCACGACGTTTCGGGTAGTCGTCGAAACGGCCTTGTAAGTGGATGTTCACTAACGGGTTTGCCACGAAGTTAATGCCAGACATCTTTAATAGACGGAATAGGCGAGATGCGTAAGCACCATTGTAAGAACCCATTGCTGTAGTATGGCTTGCCGTTACCTTATCACCCATGTCGAATTTATGAGCAAGGGCTGCCAGTGTTTCAACGAAGCGAGATTGCTCGTCATCGATTTCATCACAGTGAACGTCGATCAGACAGTCGTACTTGCGAGCAAGCTCAAACGCATAGTGCAGAGATTCAATACCGTACTCACGAGTGAATTCGAAGTGAGGGATAGCACCAATAACGTCAGCACCAATTTTCACGGCTTCTTCAAGCAACTCTTTGCCGTTAGGGTATGAAAGAATACCTTCCTGAGGGAATGCAACGATCTGGATATCGACCCACTCTTTCATCTCTTCGCGAACTTCAACCATCGCTTTTAAAGCGACTAATGTTGGGTCAGACACGTCGACGTGAGTACGTACGTGTTGAACGCCGTTGGCAATCTGCCATTTCAGTGTTTGTTTCGCACGAGATTTTACGTCTTCAATCGTTAGCAGTTCTTTACGCTCAGCCCAACGCTCAATACCTTCAAACAAAGTACCAGAGATGTTCCAATTAGGTTCTCCCGCCGTTTGCGTAGTATCTAGGTGAATATGCGGTTCACAGAAAGGAGAAACTGCAATGCCACCTTCAGCATCAAGGATCTCGCCTTGATGATTGATTGGCGCGTCATTATCGAGAATGCGAGAAAATTGACCATTTTCAATCAGGATTTGTTTCAAGCCATCTTGGTCTTGAAGCTTCGCGTTCTTGATTAATAAGGTTGTCATAGTGTGTCCTTAAGCGGCCTGAGATTTCAGAGCGTTTTTATTCAATAGAGGGTTAAGCACGAGGTAACTGATCGCACCACCAAACACGGCATTCAAAGGAACGATGCCAGGAAGGAAGTGACCAGCGGCAACGCCTGTCGCTACCGCGATAATGCCAGCCCAGTTAACGGTTTGGAACTCTGCTTTTGCAAAATCTTTGTAACGTTTACGGTTCGCAAAGAAGTCGGCGATGATTACCCCACCAATGGGTGGAATTGCCAGCGAAAGGAAGGTTAACCAACCGACGAAGTTGTTGTACAGCCAAAGCGCGAAAATCGTACCCACGATGCCGTTGATGATAGACATTGTAGTACTTGAGCGGCCAGTGATGTTGGATAAACCAAGACCTGACGCATAAAGTGCGTTTTCATTGGTTGTCCAGATGTTCAAGCCTAGAACGATGATGGCTGGAAGCAGAAGACCTTGTGCGATCATGACATCTGAAATGTCAGCATGACCAGTTGCCGCTGCACCTGCAGCACCAAAGATAAACATCAGTGAGTTACCAATAAAGAACGCGACCATTGTGATTAACACGGCGCTCGCTGGTTTTTTACCAAAACGAACGAAATCGGCAGTTAACGTACCCGCACTGACGAATGAACCCACAACCATTGCTAGCGCCATAGAGAAGTCCATTGGTGTTTCTGGTTCAATCAGTTGTAGCTGTTCTAGCCCGCCAACACTGTCTACCGCAGTCAGTACTGAGTAACCACCCAGAATCGCAATCGCAGGAACCGCAATCGCTGAAAGCACCATGAGTGCTTTAATACCGAAGTACACTGTACCCGTCATCAACAAGCCAGATACGATAATCAAGGTGTTGGTATCAATGCCCGTGGCTTTCTGAACTGGAATGGCAAACATTGCCACGCCCACACCAAACCAACCGACTTGTGTACCACCAAGTAAAGCAGAAGGAAGCCATGAGCCTTTAGTACCGAAAGAGAAACGAGCAAGGAGGTGAGTAGAGAGGCCAGTAGAAGAGCCGATGTAGCCAAGAAAAGAAGTGTAAATACCGAGAATTAGGTTACCGATGAGTACCGCGAGAAAGAAATCGTTGAATGAAAGACCTGTCCCGAGTGAACCACCTGTCCACATACTTGCAGAGAAGAAAGTGAGTCCAAGCATTACCATGGTGAGTGAAGCGACTCCTTTCCTAGCCGATGTAGGAACCGGCCCAAGACTGTAGTTATTATCAGCAGCCATTTTTTACCTCCGCAAATGATCAAAATTAAATTTAACGGTCGCCGTATTGCAGGCAAACGTGCGCATTATGGTGATATAAATTACGTAGTCAATGCTAATTTTGTCAATAAAGGCGGCGTGGTATCAGTTGTTGAACTAAAAGTAATATAAAACATGAGGTTATGTTTTATGTTGTTTTAATTAAAATAAATAGAAAACGTTTTCTATAACGCATCAGGTATCTGTTGTTCATGGTTGGCTATGAATATTGATTATTATATTTATGAATGGGTGTCTGTATATTGGGCGGGCGATGTTTCTTAAATGACAGGCAAAAAAATGGCCAATCGCAATATTCGCAATTGGCCTATATATATCGTGAACAACAAAGGTTCACTAACAACGTCAGTTGGCTAGGTGACCCTCGGCTTAAGAAGGGTCACTGTATACATTGCAGTTAGTGTGCCAACTTTTAAAACGACGTAAAAGGGGTGTTTTATAGCAATTTGGTGCGTATTTAAGCTAATTTATCGCGTTTTAAAATTATTAGTTCGCAAAATGAAAATGCATTATGCAAATGTGGATGGGTTGTCTAAGCTATGTAATAAGAACTATTTTGTATTTTATGCCGACAGTTAGTACTAGCTCGTCTTTGTTCTTCCCTAAAAAAGCCAGCATGCTTTAAGGGCATACTGGCTTTGTATTGATTTACTTGTTACTGAAGTTAGATTGAGTAAAAGAAGTACAACTGAGATTTCATTCGAATGATAATCCCGCGTATTACGTCTAGGAAGCCCATAAAGCCAATTGGCTTCTCACCGCTTACCCAAGCTAGCCCAACGGAGCCGACAGGAATATCGTAACCTTCCGCTTCGTCAATTTTTAAGCGAACAAAGTGGTGTTTGTTCTGGAGGTTTCTGCCTGTGGTAACGCGAACCTGTTCATCAATACCTAATAAGCTAGCTTGTGCCTCACCCGTCGCTTCAACAATGCCTTCTACGGTTGCAGAGAATATTTTCCCCGGGTATACCGCGGTCGAAAATTCTGCTGGCTGACCCACCTTAACATTGCGAATCGCTTGGTGATTGACTCGCATCAATACGTACTTCTCTTCGGTATACATCTGGATACGAGGCATCATCGAAACGCGCTGACCCTCACGAAGGATAAAGTTCGTTACAAAGCCGTCAGTCGGTGCAGTGACTTTGGTGCTGTTTAGATCCCATTGTGCTTGCGCCAGTGTTGCCTTAGAAGAATCAACCTCAGTTTGCTTCTTGCTCACATTGGTTTCAGCTTTGTGGATATTTAATTTCGCATTCTCGGCATCGACTTCTTTTTTACTGAGTTGTGACTCCAGCGTGGTGACATTGTGAGTTGCTAGGTCAACCTTTGCTGTTTGTTGGTCGATGTCAGTTTCTGTAATCGTATGTTCTACGACGCTGTTTTGTTTCTGGTACCGGTCAAGGGTCTTAGATTGCAGCACTAGATCTGTTTTTGCTGACTCTATCTGTGCAATAGATGTTTTGATGTCTTCTAGCGCCGACTGGTAGCTAATTTTAGCAATGCTGACTTCTTGGCGAGCTGTGTCTAAAGCGACTTTTGTTGACTCCAGCTGAACGCTTGCTTTGTCTCTCGCAATCACATATTTGGTGTCATCAATTTCGTAAAGAAGTTGCCCTTCAACCACATCTTGGTTTGGGCTGATGTGAACCTTGGTGGTTTTTCCTGTGACCGCTGTTGAGTCCGGACGTAATTGAATATGCGGAGATTGAACAACTGAACCGCCCGAGAGATCCATCGGCGTGAAGTTGATTAACCCAACCCATACGAACATTAACCAAGATGTACCACCTAAGTAAGCAAACGCTTTGGTGCCTTTGTTCCAAGGCATACCTACCAATCTCAGTAAGTAAATGAACAGTGCCCAAATAGCTAAGCCTTCTAACATGCTGGGTTCTCCTCATTTTTATCACTGTGTTCTGGTTGAACGTCAGACTTTGTCGGCGCTTTCCAGGTGTCTCTCAGATTGATGATCGCTTTTTCCATATCAACAAAGGCCAAGATGACGGCGAGTACCCATACCCAGTGCCAGATAAAACCAATCCAAGTTAATGCGGTGATTAAGCCGAGTTGTTGGTGCTCTTTGCTGTGAGCTTTATTGATTGGTAATTCATGCACACGCCAGAATCCGTAACATGCAGCAGCGATAGTTGCGATCAATACAACGCCTGCTACTACGTGTAGAGCGGTATCGGCGCCGGTTCCGACAAATGGGACACTTACTAAACTCATTGATAAACCCTAAGTTAAATGATGCACCGAGTGTGATGGGTGTAGGATTTACAAGTTGTAAATTTACTAATTACTTCGATAATGCTATTTATATGATTTGATCTGTCATTGGATTTATAAAGGACTGCCATTAGTGAGTAATTGTAACTTCTTAAGAGCGTTAGGGATTTTGGGAATCTATCGGCACGCCGTGACGAATCCTATGGTTAATGCGGACAGTTTGGGTATTCCGAAGTCTGTATTTAATAATTCAATGAACCTTATTCCAGTTAGTGAAGTCGACAAATGGTTTGGCTTGTTGGAATTACAAACCAATGATCCGGATATCATTTTGAAATTGGCTGATCGAGTTGATATTGAAAGGTTAGGCCCGTTAACTAATTGGTTCTTTTCTGGGCATGATCTTGCTTCGACGATCCGTAGAGTCAACATCGGACTTCATTGTTTGCAGTCGGGTGCTTTCTTATATGGTGCACAGGTAGGGACAATGATTAAATGGTGCTACGACAACCCTGCGTACTCGGAAACGGGTAAAGTGCATGACTCGATAAGAGTCGCAATTTTCATTATGAAGATTTTACGTCGATATTTGGGTGATGATTTTAAACCCGTTGCGGTATCAATTGCGGGCCACCGAGATAACGTCGATCTTTACCAAGAGTATTTCGGTTGCACGATTCAGTGGGGGCAGCCGCGCACTGAAGTTTGGATCCCTAGTGAGTCGAGGTTATCCATCAATCAATCACCATCGAATAGTAAAACAAATCTGGCGATGAATTTTCATGACTTGGATAACTATCTCAACATGCCCGACGCAGAGGACGAGCACAAGGTGACCTACGAGATGATCAATTACAGCCGCCATTTCGGCCTGCCAACGCTGCATAAAGTTTCCAGTCTACTCGGCTTATCTGAACAGCAGTTCCAGCGAAAATTGCATAAAGCTGGCGTTAATTTCTCAACAATTATGGGTTATGCGTTAAGCAACGTGGCTGTAGAGCTCTTGGTGTATTCAGTGCCAGTGGAAGAAGTCGCGACGAGGTTAGGTTATACCAACGTTGCGAGCTTTAATCGGATGTTTAAGAAACATCGAGGTTTGACGCCCAAGCAATATATTGAGCGCTTAAAAAACGGTCTTTGAATGACTCGACTTGATTACCCTAGGCACTTACTGTCTTCTGATCTTGTAATTTTTGTACCAGTAGCCCGGATATAGGTACAGGTGGTGACGAGTACACGTTTCATAGAGTATTTAATCACCAATGGTGGGTGTCCAATTTTATTTATATCAAGAATTACGACCTTAATGGAACTAAAATAAACACTGTGCAGAAAAATACTGCAAATAAAGTGGCGTTTAAGAAAGTGAGTCATAATTTGCTATGATCTATTTAAATATTAAAAATCACCACTTCATTATCATTTTTTTAGTCACATGTAAGCAGTAAATATACGTAATGGCTATATGTTAATTTCGGTTTTTGTTTTTAATATATCTAATTTCTCTTGAAGAGAGTTACGGACAATATTGATACAGAATCGATATAAAGGGTGGTTGTGATTTCGTTCTAGGTAATAAATTGCATGATACGTTTTTTCAGGAGCTAAATCAGTTAGCCATGCAGGTTGTACGCAATCAATAGAGCTCGGACACATCGATGCTGAGAGCGTCTCTGTTATCGCTAGAATGTCTGAGTGCTCAGCGAGGCATGTTAAAACAGACATACTGGCAGACCGGTATTTGAAATCAAAAATCTCAGGATGTCGACGTTCAAGTATCGCGTTAAAGTTAGTCAGTCCAGGAACAAGAATCCCTCCTGTAGGATAATGGTTAAAGTGTTCCAATTTGAAATTACCATGAGACCATGGGTGGCCTTTTCTCATGATAACAATGGGTTCACTGGAAGTTAGCTCAACGGAACGGATCGATTTCGGAGTGTCAATTGGGCCGAAATTCAACCCAATATGGACATCGCCATTTTGTATGTCGGTGAGTGTTCGATCTGTCCAGGTGGTAACATTCAGTTTTGCTTTTGGAAATGAGTTAAACACAACCGAGCTAGTTAATTCTGTAGCCATAGCTTCAAGGAATACACTTGATACTGCGATAGTGAGCTCACCATCGAATTCACTTGGATCTTCAAAAAGCTCTGAAAAGATCCGATTGTCTAACGCATCGAGTTGCTCATTTAAGCCCAAACCAATAGCATCTGCTCTATGGGTTGACTGTAATTGACCATTGGCTGAATAAAATAACTTGTCGCCAGTATAGTCACGTAATTTCGCTAATGTTTGGCTAACCGCCGACTGGCTAATACCCAATGCCGATGCAGCTAACTTGGTGCTTCTATGAATATAAATAGCATCAAACACGCGTAGATAATTTAGGTTCACCTGTTCATTATATTTTTTGTACATAATATTCCTAGCCTCTGCTTAACATTATTAATCGATAGAATAAGTGATGCTTATTTTTCGTATAAGTAGCGTGGAAATAGTCATCTACATATAGTGGCACCATCTTCTTAAGTGTCAGTTTTGGTGTATACAATGAAAAATATTAAAATAGCTTCTCTTTCTTTAATAAGCACAGCATTAGTTTTAGCTTCAACTTCGGTATTTGCAGAGCAAAACTCTGAAAAAAGCAGTCATGAGTATCATGATGCGGACCCTCGAAACAGCAGCATGAGAGCGGCGGTATTTTCAGACGATGAAGGAGAGCTCAAGCTCCTTGCTGGTGGTGGTGCTTCAGGGCTAACGAGTGATATATCCCAGACCGTTGGTTTTGCTGAATATTACACTCAGTCAGAGAATGCTCGATTGA
Organism: Vibrio sp. QJM3NY_21; assembly: GCF_057785975.1. NCBI lineage: Bacteria > Pseudomonadati > Pseudomonadota > Gammaproteobacteria > Vibrionales > Vibrionaceae > Vibrio > Vibrio sp. QJM3NY_21. Next base: position 1,377,223 of record NZ_CM173514.1, on the reverse strand, counting down.
GAGCTGCTCATTTTGATTCTTTTGGTGGTGTCTATGTTGACGTTTACCAACTAAAAGACGCCGCTAACATGTACACCACAGGCTATATGCTGCCTCTAGGCAGTGAAGATGGCACCTTGTTCTTCCCTTCGCTGAACTATACCTATGTCGACGGTGGTGATGCATACTCAACATTGAATGGACTAGGTGTGCCTCTACAGGGTAATGAAGAAGCTCACTTAGGCTCAGTTAACATGTACGCGCTACACCCTTGGAACGATACCCACTTCTCTGTGTTTAATATAAATCTTGGCTCATCATACGGTGGTGCTGAAATGCAGGTGGCTAATCTAATGTGGTTGCAAGGCATTAAAACTAAGGTTCAAGACAAAGACTTCAACATCATGTTTGAATTTAAATACGATGTGATTTCTATCCAAAATGAGCGCGGCATTGATGAAACTTCCGAAGAAGTGACGGCCTCTATTGGTATTGATTACCGCTTCTAACACCGAGAGTAAAACGCTGAACTCGAGAGTTCAGCGTTTGAAGTTACTGCGAGCAACATTAGAAAGTGATGTTAGCACCAATGAAGTGAATATGGCCGTCGAATGAACCCGTTACATCAACGTTGGTTCTTTCAATGTCAACAGTACCTAGGTCAGCAAATTCATAGAACATGTCGATACGTACGTCGTCCCAGTGCGTGCTAGCGCCCACAGAATAGCGGTATTGTTCGCCAACAGGTAAGTCAACCCATTGCTTGGTTGGGTCATCTTGTGGCGACGTCTCGTAAGAGAAGCCTGCTTTTAGAGCCCATTTTGCGTTCAGTTGGTAATCGGTACCGATGGCGAACTTCCAAACGTCGTCCCAGTCGCGGTCTACAGCTACTGGCGCGCTATCACTGCCATTGTCATAAAGTGGCGTTTCTGGGTAGTCACTCCATTTGTGCCACTGTACCGAGCCCAAAAGAGCTAATTGTGGATTGAGGTTGTAGCTACCACTTAGGTCGACGATAGTCGGGAATATTAGATCAGTACTTAAAGTGTTTAATCTATCAACATTTGAAGTAACATCCACATCAAATTCGTGTTCTAGTTTCGAGCGGTAACTTAGACCTACTGCCCAATCGTCTTCTTGGTACATTGCACCGGCGTTAAAGCCCCATGCAAAGTCGCCGTCTAGATCCGTTTCTAACGTAGAGGTTTTTGCTTCTAGGATACCGTAGTTAAGCTGAGCACCGATGCCGATAGACACTTTATCTGTCACTTTAAAGCTCAACGCAGGGTTGAATTGAACTGCTGTCACCAAGGCCTCGTCTAAACCAATAGCTCCTTCCCAGTCTGTCCCATACTCAACAGCTGTGCCACCAATAGAACCAAACATCAGGCCTAAGTGGACATCTTCGTTTAATTGAGTGACATGGAAAACACCGATAGATGGCATAACGGTATGTGCACTTGCATCTCCTTGGGCTTTGCCAAAGTTACCATTGTTTTGGTCTGGCGTATCGGTGTAATCCATATGCAGATCTAGAACCATGGCATTAACTGTCGTTTTGCTTTGACCCATGTGGGACATGGTTGCAGGGTTCGTATACGCAGCAGTAGCGGTCTCGGTATAAACGCCGTCGCCAGCGCCAGCGGCACCTGCATTTGCATAGGTCGCTTCTTGCATGAGTGTGCCACTAGCATTGGCTAGATTTGAAAAGATAAGTAAAGCGAGAGCCGTTTTTCTCATGGTGGTTTCCTGCAGGTTAGCTTTGAGGGCATGGATTAATAAACTGCAGATAGTGTAAGGAAGGACTGGTTGGAGATATTCAGTATTTTTTCTGTATTGAATCAATTCCAAGTATTGAAAGTTCCGAAAACAATGTGATTTCGAGAAGAGTACTAGGGCGTGTTGATCTTTCGAGCTGATTTTTGCAGCGAGTTGCTGGGTATTTATACAAGGCAGAGGCGTCGATGTGTAGCTAGCCTACATGAGAAGCCGATAACGTAGTAGAAATGGCCAGCAAACGCTGCCCGAAGGGTTCGGCTAAAAGCGTTTTACTCTTTGTTAAGGGGGATTTTCTTAGAGTGACTAGGCTACTTCCCCCTCGCCGCGATTAAAACGCTTTTATCTCGAACAAAATTTAACCACGAAAGGTCAACACGCCCTAGCCAAAAGCCTTGTTCGCTGAAGGTGTAGTTTTCATTAAGTTAAGAAACCCAGCAGCCTATAGGGGGAAGGTTGCTGGGTTTCTGATGTGTTTTGTTATCGTGAATTAACTAATAAGTGCAGCGTAAAACAAGATAAATGAATGCTGAGAATAGAATCAATTGACTCTTTTTCCTATGCGTAACATCTATGAAATCACAAATCTTATGGCATTTATTCATAGTCTTACATGCTATATATGAAGTAAATCTGAGCTTTCATTCGGATAATGATGCCGCGAATGACGTTCAAGAAATTCAAGAATGGAATAGGCTTTTCTGCATTAACCCAAGCGAGTCCAACGGCGCCCACTGGTATGTCATAGCCTTCAGATTCGTTGATACGCAGACGCACAAAGTGGTGCTTGTTCATGACGTTCTTTCCTGTTGTGGCACGGACGTTTGTTTCACGAGCAAGCAAAGAACCTTGAGACTCACCTGTCGCTTCAACAATACCCTCTACGTGAGCGTTAAATACTTTCCCTGGATAAATCGCGGTAGCAAACTCAGCTTCTTGGCCTACTTTGATGTTTCTAAACGCTTGATGGTTAATTCGCATCAAGACGAATTTTTCGTCGCTGTACATTTTTAAGCGAGGTATTGCGCCAACAAACTGACCTTCACGTGCCATAAAGTTGGTTACATAACCATCCGTTGGTGCGTAGATTTTTGTTTGGGCCAAGTCCCATTCTGACTGGGCTAGTGCTGCTCTCTTATTTTTAAGGTCAGCCTCTTTGCTCGTCATAGAAATTTGTGACTTTTCAATTAAATTTAGGTTCTTATTTGCCGTAATTTCAGACTTTTGATACTGAGATTCGATGATTGTTAACTGGTTCTTCGCAACTTCAACGGCTGTTCGTTGTTGGTCAAGAACGCTTTCGGTAATCGTACTTTTTACTTTTGCATTCTGGTCAACATAGCGCTTTAGCGTACGTTGCTTTAGCGTCAGGTCTTGTTTTGCTGCTGATATCTGGTTCTTGATTATCTCAATGTCTTCAAGCGAAGCTTGGTAGTTTGTCTTTGCGATATTGATATCTTGTACAGCAGCTTTGTGGCCCATCTTAGCAATCGCTAGTTGTGCTTTTGCTTTGTCAACGGCATTAACGTATGAGTCATCGTCAAGCTCGTAAATTAATTGACCCTTTTTGATCTCACTATTCGGCGAGATGTGAAGAGATTCAATATTCCCCGTGATTCGTGTTGATCCTGGTCTTAATTGAATATGCGGAGATTGCACGACAGAACCGCCAGATAGATCCATTGGTGCCCAAGTAATTAGGCCAACCCAAACAAATACAAGCCAGAACGAACCACCACCATAAGCAAAAATCTTAAATGGTTTGGTCCAAGGCATGCCTACAAGGCGAAGCAAATAAATAAACAAAGCCCAAACAGCTAAACCTTCTAACATTGTTATTCTCCTGCCTTTGTCATTTGAGTCGGTGTAGTGTCATGCCAAATATGACGAATACGACGTATGCTTTGTTCTGTATCGATAAACGCAATGATTACAGCAAGCACCCAAACCCAGTGCCAGATGAATCCTATCCAGGTGAGTATGGTAACTAACCCCATCTGACCGTGCTTTTTCTTGTCTGCGTGGTGGATTGGCAATTCGTGAAATTTCCAAAATGCATAGAGCGCTCCAACAATAGTACCGATGAGTACTACTGCTGCTACAACATGTAGGCCAATGTCGAAACCAGTGTCGACAAAAGGCATAGTTATTAAACTCATAAAGCTTCCTAAAGTGTGTAGTTAAAATTTGAGCCAGAGTTGTTTCACCGACAGTAGTGGTGAACGATTATCGTGATAGTACGTACCTGGTTAAGAGATCGAATCAGTAAAAATACGGGTCATAACTTTTAGTAGAGGAAAACATGATCTGGAACGAATCTAAAAGGGGAGGTGGATTGAATGGAAGGCCAAAAATAAAGCCTGTCTCTGATGACAGGCTTAAGTAAGTTATCGTTCGAACAGGAACGGGTATTAGAATCGTTTAGATATCACCGCGGTGAACGCGATAAATGCGATACCCATTAACATGACTTCGCCTTTGCCACTGTCAAAACCAGCCTTCACGCCCATAAAAGCAACGATTGCGATTGCAAAAGGAATGACGTATTTAACCAAGCCGTACCAAAGGTTAAACAGAGGAAATGATATTTCACCGTTGTTAGTGATTTCATTTTCTAGATCTTTCTTGTTCAACCTCCAACCCGCAAAGATACAGATGAACATGCCACAAACGGCTAAGAAGATCTTGTCAGTCAACAGATCGAAGATATCGAATACACCAGTATCGAACAACTTAGGGCCAATACCACCAAGTGATAGCGACGAAAGGGTACACATACTGATCATCGTAATGCTTGATATCAACACCGCTTTAAAGCGTGTCATCTGTTTTTCATCGATTAAGTATGAAACAGCAACTTCTAATAGAGATACTGAAGAAGTAAGCGCAGCCACGCTGAGACCAACGAAGAAAAGCAGTGCGAATAGTAAGCCGATCACGCCACCCATTTCGGCGAAGAGCTGTGGTACAACAACAAACACCAAGCCTGGGCCTGCCGCTGGCTCTATACCAAATGCAAACATTGCAGGGAACATTGCGATGCCAGCCAGTAGTGCAACACCGCTGTCCATGGCAACGACCATTGCTGTGGTTTGTACTAGGTTCTCTTTTTTCTTTAGGTAGCTACCGTATGTGATCATACAACCTGTTGCTAGGCTCAAAGAGAAGAAGGCTTGTCCGAGTGCAGCAAGTACTACGTTGCTGTCTACTTTAGAAAAGTCTGGACTAAACAAGAATGTTAGACCTGCGCTTGAACCGGGTAGAGATAACCCTTTAACAGACACGATAACCAAGATCATGAACAGCATTGGCATCAGGATTTTACCTGCTTTTTCAATACCGCCTGAAATACCTTTCATCACAATAAGTACGTTTAGAGTTAGGTATACACTCATCCACATTAATGGCTCTACAGGGGTTGAGATAAAACCACTAAAGCTATCTCCAATTAGCTCAGGAGTGCTGAGTAGGCCTGTCGCCACTTTGTAGATGTAAGCGATAGACCAGCCACCGACAACGGGGTAAAAGCCCATAATTAACAAGCCACTTACCACGCTGATAACGCCGGTAAATGTCCAGCGTCGGTCGGTTGCTTTAAATGCACCGACTGCTGATTTTTGTGTATGTCGACCGATAGCAAATTCCGTTAGCATGACACTAAAGCCAATGAAAATAACAAAGGCTAAGTAGATAAGAACGAAGGCGCCACCACCACTCTCACCTGCGGTATAGGGGAATTTCCAAATATTCCCAAGGCCAACAGCAGACCCTGCTGCTGCCATTACAAAGCCAAGCTTTGATCCCCATGTATCTCTTGATTGTGAAAGGTTACTTGCCACAACATCTCCGAAAGCGTTCTAAATAAAATGATTGAATTTGATTACGTTTTTATAGTTATGAGAGCAATGTGCAGTTGTTATGAACGCTGCACTGCTTCAAACCACCGCGCAGTGTAAGGGGCGAGAACGTGAAGCTAAACCGTAGAATTACGGTATAAGCGCGTGTTGGTTTTGCTAAGAGCCAACTTTTTATTAATGCCACAGGAAGTACCAGTGGGCCGTATATTTTTGACAAACATAGACAAGCCCTAGGTAAATAATCAAGAAGCGAAGGCGAACGAGAATATATATATGGATTTGTGATGGCTTTTATAAATTATAGAACCAATAGCGGTAGACATATATTTAAGGGGTAGGTTTGCTGATGTTCTAAATTAAATCCTGTCGTTGGCTTTATAAGCAGTAGTATTACGAAAATCATGCAAAAATGGTATGCATGATTTTCAGCAATTAGGAGTGAGACTTATGAGGGGGGAAAGGACTATTGGGCGATTCCAAGACCGTTGCGCAGTGCAAACTGGACAAGCTCGGTATTGTTTTCAAGCTCCAGTATATCGATCATTCGGTACTTATGTGACTCGATGGTTCGAGGGCTTAAAAACAATTTTTCTGCACATTGTTTTGCCGTAAAACCTTGAGCAAGCAGAGTGAGAACTGAGCATTGTTTAGGCGATAATAAGAGAAGTTTTTCACTTTCATTCGCATTCGTGGGTTGGTCTTGTTTTAAATTACGTACCATCGTTGAATGCTGCCAGTAGCAAAGCCAAATGTCACAAATTAGTTTTAGGCGTTTCATGTCTTGTTCTGTTAAAGGTTCTAAATCACTGGTGAACCTAGAGAAAGAAAGTGCCCCCCAGTCTTGGCCAAATAGCTTTAGAGGAATGATACCGTGCCAACGACCGCCTTCTGCATGTAAAGTCTGTATCACGGATATTTTATGGTTGCTCATTTCTTGATCATCGAAAGTAAGCCAACTTTTCTTTGTTCGAAGCTGCTTAAAATAATCTAAATAATTACCATTAATGAAGATTGTTTTCTTAAGTTCCGGGATACCATCTCTCGATACTGTCGATACCTTACCATCATTGAGTATGATCATTGAGTTTGGGAAAAGTGTGACTCTGTCTATTTCAAACCAATCTAAGACTGACTGCGCTATTTTTCGCCAAGTCACATCAAAGTCTTTAGGTGGCGAACCAATTAGCGCATCGGATTGCTCGGTCACCAAATCCTCAAAAGACATATCAGCAGCATTTTTCATCGTAAATAATCAACCTCAACAGTAATATTACTATGTATAAGCTAGCTTTTTATCGGACTGCAAGTCAAATGTTAAACCATATAATCGAATAATATTATCTATGTTCGATATATCAGTATTCTTTGAATCAGTAATACTACTGATTACCAATTCCTCAGTTTCTTAAATAATAGCTCACGGAAAGAAATTACTTTTAAAATTACAAAAGGTCTTGAGCTATGTTCAAAAAGAAAACCTTCCTACAACTTGCGATGGGCGCGGCACTTGCATCGACTGCAATGGCAAGTTATGCGACAACGGATACAAGCCACCCCAACATCCTAGCTATCTGGGGTGATGATATCGGTATCGATAATATTTCGGCGTATACACGAGGCCAAGCAGGTCACTGGACTCCGAACATCGATCGTATCGCGAATGAAGGCGTGCTGTTTACTGACTTCTATGGTGAAAACTCTTGTACAGCTGGTCGTAGTGCATTTATTACGGGTCAACACCCAATGCGTACTGGTTTGACAAAAGTAGGCATGCCTGGCGCTGCTGAAGGTATGCGCCAAGAAGATCCTACAATCGCAACCATGCTCAAAGCTAAAGGTTACATGACAGGTCAGTTCGGTAAGAACCACCTTGGTGACCGCGATGAACATCTACCAACCGCTAACGGTTTTGATGAGTTTATGGGTAGCCTTTACCACCTAAATGCTGAAGAAGAACCAGAGCATCCGGATTACCCGCAAGCGCCAGGCTTTAAGAAAAAATTTGGCCCGCGTGGCGTTATCCATTCATACGCTGATGGCCGTATCGAAGATACAGGTGCTCTAACGATTAAACGTATGGAAACCGTTGATGAAGAGTTCCTAGAAGCTGCTTTAGACTTTATCGACCGTGCTCATAAAGAGAAAAAACCATTCTTCGTTTGGTTTAACTCAACGCGTATGCACGTTTGGACTCACCTGAAAGAAGAATCAAAAGGTCTATCAAAACGTGGTGGTCTATACGGTGATGGTCTAGTTGAGCACGACAACATGGTCGGTCAACTACTTGATAAGCTGGACGATCTGAAGATCGCTGATAACACTATCGTTTCGTACACCACCGATAATGGTGCAGAGAAATGGTCTTGGCCAGATGGTGCGACATCTCGTTACTACGGTGAGAAGAACTCGACGTGGGAAGGCGGTTTCCGTGTACCAGCAATGATGCGCTGGCCGAACAAGATCCCAGCAGGCTCTGTTGCAAACGAAATTGCGGCGCACAATGACTGGGCTCCTACATTCTTGGGTGCGGCTGGCGAGAAAAATATTGTTGCTGACCTGAAGAAAGGTAAAAAGCTTAATGGTAAAGAGTACAAAGTTCATTTAGATGGATTTGACTTAATGCCAGCGCTTAAGAAAGGCAACAACACAACGGCAGACAACTCTGTTGATTGGCCTCGTAAGGGCTTCGTTTATGCAGCTGATGATGGTCATATTTCAGCTGTTCGTATGGGCGACTTTAAAGTGATGTTTACTGCAAACGAATGTCACGGTATTGAAACTTGGCAATGTCAGTTCGAAGAACTGCGTTTCCCGTATATCTTTAACCTGCGTCAAGACCCGTATGAAAATGCGCATAAAGATGGCATTGGTTACTCTCAATGGCGTGTTGAGCATGTTCCATACATGTACTTAGGTGCAGCTTACACATTCCAATTCTTGAAAACATTCCAAGAATTCCCACCTCGCCAAGTCCCGGGTTCTTTCTCTATCGACAAGATCGTTGAGAATATGAATATCTGGCAGCGTGCTCAATACCAATAGTATTGAGTAACAAGCGAATAATATTGAGTAATAAACTCATATTATTGAGCTTATAGGTGAGTCAAGCCAGCCCTCGCTGAAAAACTGATGAGCCACTTAAAAGAGCGATCCTTGTGATCGCTCTTTTTGTTTTCTAACGCTCTTTTGTTTTTAGGCGCCCTTTGGTTCTCATGAACAATGAACAGAATCCGTAATACTACTGATTACGGCTGCTAAGTGCTGTTGAATAATAGTCACAGATAACCGTTACAGGTTTCTATCTTAGGGAAGTAATCGCACAGTGAATGTGAGTGAACGAGAAGAGGAATAACAATGACCCAATCAGCTCAACACAATACCATTATGTTGCCAAAAGCAGCCCCAGCGAAACGTATGAATATCATGACTAAGCCCATTGGCTCCGCATGTAATATTGATTGCACGTACTGTTACTACCTAAGTAAAGAGGAGTTGTTAGGCCATGAGCGTGGCTGTGCGACTCAAATGAGCGAAGAAATGCTCGACACCTACATCAAAACCTATATCGAACAACAAAATTTTCCAGAGATTGTTTTCCATTGGCAAGGCGGAGAACCAACGTTACTAGGGGTGAACTTCTTTCGTGACGTAGTTCGCCTGCAAAAGAAATACTGCCCAAAAGGCGTGAAAATTGAGAACAACCTGCAGACTAACGGGACGTTACTTAATGATGATTGGGGCAAGTTCTTAAGTAAAAACAATTTCATGGTCGGCTTGAGCATTGATGGGCCGGAGATGATTCACAATGCATACCGTACCAACCGTTCGGGGCGAGGTACATTTAAACAAACCATGAAAGGTGTAGGCATTCTGCATAAACACAAGGTTAACTTTGCGACGCTGACCTGTGTAAATAACCTCACTGGTTCAAACCCACTCGAAGTATACCGCTTTCTGCGCGATGAAATTTGCTCTCCACAGATGCAGTTCATCCCGATCGTAGAACCAAAATCATTCCGAGAGACAGCACCACAGAAGTGGTCAGAAGAAGAGATTCTTTTTCAAGGTATGCCTGAAACCGAGCCTAGTCATCCGAATTCAATTGTAGAGTCTTGGTGCGTTTCTGCTCATCAATGGGGAGATTTCCTGTGCACCATTTTTGATGAGTGGTTGGAAAACGACATCGGCAAAGTGAATGTTCCGTATTTTGAATCTTGCGTAGAGACTTGGATGGGACGAGTAAACCCTCTTTGTACACTGGCTCCTATGTGTGGAAAAGGCTTGGCTATCGAACATAATGGTGACGTTTTTGCGTGTGACCATTACGTTTATCCCGACTACAAACTTGGCAATATCAAGAATGCTAAGCTTGAAGATCTGCAATTTTCAAAAGGCCAAGAAGAATTTGGCCGAGCAAAAGAGTCAACGTTACCTAAACAGTGCCGCGAGTGTAATTATCAGTTTGCCTGTTTTGGTGAGTGTCCGAAAAATCGCTTCATTAAAACCCTCGATGGTGAAACAGGCTTGAACTATTTGTGTGCAGGCTGGAAGCAGTTTTTCTCACATATTGACCCTTATATTTCAATGGTTGTTGCGACTATTGGCTACCCAGTGAATAAAGGCATCAATGGCGATGCAATGAAGATTAATTTTAAATAGAGGCGTTATCCGATGAAACTAAAAACTATTGTGCTGCTTGTTGCACTGATTAGCCAAACGGTTACCGCTCAGACTAACGCGGTATCACCTACAGACACTCTATTTAATCAAGGATCGGTAAAAGCTGTGATTGATATGGCTTTTAATACCAAGAGTGAACGATATACAGAGTTTGCTTCGCTTTTTAATCTTTGCCAAAAGCGCCCTAATAACCCTCAATGTGGTGAAAAATACAAGACCAAACGTACTAATTACGAGGTGGCGAATGCGAATTACAATGTACTATTAATGACTAATGAGCCGCAATTTATCACATTGATGATGCCTCCGGTTAATTATGAAGAGTTAGTTTCGGCTCTCAAAACATTGGGTTACATGAGTGATAAGCAAGTAAAGGTAGATCCAGCGCAAACACTTGAAGCGTTAAACCAATGGCTTGAATTCCATAATTTTGCGGAAACAGATGAGATTTATTTCATGCACGCTCTAATGGTGAGAGCTGAAGAGTTATCCCAGAAACTGTATATAGAGCGTCATCCAGTATGAAACATAAGCTAATCAATTGGTCAGCAGTGTTGCTTATTATTGTTGGAACGCTACTTAGCTTTTATTCTTGTGCCACTCTGGCGAATAGTGTTCAACCTTTAGATAATGCAAGTGTCAACCAAGTGGTAACTGTTGCTGAGCAACGTGAGCAGTTACTCGCGGAGTACTCTCAAAATGAAGCTCTTGCCATAGATCAACGTGCAGCTGCGACTGTTAACTTAGGGATATATTATGGCCCGAATTCGGTTATTGCCGTTGCTAGAGCTTCACGTTCTGAACATCCACAAATGCGCCTGGCGGCAATACAAGCCGCAGAACAGTGGCAGGGTAAAGCAAAGTGGGATGTTGTCTCCCCATTACTTGATGATGTTGACCGCGATGTTGAAGCGCAGGCTGTTCGAACTTTGATTATTCTTTGGCCGCAGTTATCCGGTGAGTATCTCGACCGCTTGGCTCCAGCAATCGATAGGCACCTAACCTTACTCTCCAACGATCTTGATGGTGATTTAGAGCGAGCTTGGATCTACACCTTACAAAGCAAATTTCAACAGGCTGAACTGATCTACTTAGATCGATTTGAGAATCGTAAAGAGCCTAGGGTTGCCATTGCTTACGCAGAGTATTTAAAAGGTATTGATGACGATGAACAAGCTCAGCATGTTCTACAGCAAACGTTGATTGAGTTCCCTGAATCAGCGGCATTGCACTATAGCCTTGGCTTGTCTTACTTGCGAACAGGGGAAAGAGTGAAGGCGCTACGTCGCCTGAGAAATGCGTATGATCTGGAACCTAATAGCGGGTCCTACGGATACACCTACGCGACCTTGGTCCGAGAAAATGACGCTGAGACCGCGATTACTGTCTACCGAGCTATCTATCAAAATCATGCTCAACCCGCTTATCTATATGCTTTGTGCGACGCATTGTTGAATGCTGGACAAGATGCGAATACGTGCCTTGCTGAGCTTGAATCTATCGCTCCTCAAAATGTTGTCTCAAAACTAAAACAACTCTATCTGCCAAATTAAATCAATGCTGATATCCCAATTCAGGTACTACAGCTTATTTAGGTAGCCTTACAAGGTAACGTTATGTCCACAGATACTCGTGCAGCAGTTTGTCATTTAATTGAACAGACAAACCTATCTATTATCGGCCAAGCTCATGTTACACAATCTATGATGATTGCGTTGTTGTCGGGCGGTCATATTTTATTGGAAGGGCTTCCTGGAACGGCAAAAACTCGCGCCGCGAAAATATTGGCAGAACAATTAAATATGGCCTTTAGCCGTGTGCAATTCACGCCCGATCTACTTCCTTCTGATGTAACTGGCACGCAGATTTATCATCAAGAGCAGTCGAAGCTGGCGTTCCAACCTGGCCCTATTTTCAGTTCTATGGTGTTGGCCGATGAAATTAATCGAGCCCCAGCCAAAGTTCAAGCCGCACTGTTAGAAGCGATGGCTGAAGGCACAGTGACGGTTGCGGGTGAAACAATGTCATTGCCAGAACCTTTCTTAGTGATAGCAACACAGAACCCTGTTGAGCAAGAGGGCACCTATCCGTTACCAGAAGCGCAGATGGATCGCTTCATGATGAAAGTGAATGTTGACTATCCAGACCGAGACTCTGAAATGTTTATTATTGATCTAGTGCGTAGTGAAGAACTCGCAGTAATGGATGAGGAAGTGAACAAGAGTATGGATACAGGAACCCTACAACAAGAACAAAATGAATTGCTAGCTGCGGCATTTGAAGGCGGTGTTGAGCACATTGCAGCTGGCAAAGAGGCGGTAAAGCGAATCCATACCTCACAACCGATCAAGCAATATATTGTGGATCTTGTGATGGCTACTCGTTTTCCTCATCTGTATCCAGATTCTAATTTAGACAAATGGATCGATGTTGGCGTAAGTCCTCGTGCATCAATTGCCTTGGATAAATGTAGCCGTGCACACGCATGGCTAGCTGGGCGTGATTATGTGACACCAGACGACGTGAGAACGGTCGTGGTCTCGGTATTGGGTCATCGTATTACTCCAAGTTTTGATGCTTTGTCGAGTTCGGTGACAGCAGAGCAGATTGTTGATGAGCTACTGCTCAATGTGCCTCTTTCTTAGGGAACGTTGTTATGAATGTGTCCGATGACGTAAGGGTTGTTAGTTCTTTTGAATCTCTGATGGCGACAAAATTGAAGTCGACAGGTTTCTCGTTGCCACCCATAGCTAAAAGCCGTTCTCGACAAGCGGGTAACCATTTATCTCGTTACCGTGGTCGAGGGCTTAACTTTGAAGAGTTTCGACACTATCAAATGGGTGATGATATTCGCAGTATTGACTGGAATGTCACACAGAGAATGCTTGAACCTCATGTAAGGGTTCAAAGTGAAGAAAAAGATCTGCCGGTGGTGTTACTCGTCGATCAACGCAGTAGCATGTTCTTTTCATCGGTCGATACCATGAAATCTGTGGCGGCAGCTCAAGTTGCTGCTTGCTGTGCTTGGAAAGTATTAAAAGACAGTGATCGCATTGGAGCGTTAATCTTTTCAAATGAGCAGTTGTACTGGCATAAACCACAACGTCATTCAGCACATGTCGCACGAATTCTTCAGTCTCTGGCACTCGCTAATCAAGATTTGTCTCGTGCAGAACATAAAAGTAAAGAAGTCGCAGGTTCAGGGTTATCCGATGCTTTGACTAAGCTAACGCAGCAAAAGCTAAAGGGTTGTTTGATCGTGATGATCAGCGACTTCAATGATGCTACAGAACAAGATGTTCAACGAATCAAATGGTTAAAGCAGCACAATGATTTGATGGGTATCGCTGTCAACGACCCTATGGAACTGGAACTTCAATTTTCTCAACCGATTCATATTAGTGATGGTGAGTGGCAGCTATTGGCGGATACTGCATTGAACGAGAGGCTTCATCGATACAACCAAGCAATCCAACAGGGCTACCAAGATATCCATCAGTTATTGAGTGCTGGTGGAGTTGATGTGGTTAGATTAGACACGTCTGGGAACCACATAGCTGATTTTATTCAAAAAATGAGTGGGGGCTACCGTGTCCGATAATCGAGTTTTACTCAAAGGTTTTATCGATCCTGCCTCTACTGTGGATGTCAGTTGGTTGCCAACAACAATTGGTTGGAAAGTCACCTTTGTTCTGATTTTGGTGTGGGGGGCTTGGAAGTCGTTCCACCTTTTTCGCTCCTACAAAGCGAACAAATATCGTCGTCTGGCGGTAAAAGCGATCAGTAGAAGTAAACAAGACCCCATTGATAATCAGCGCCAGCAACAAGAGTTACGCAGAATAAACAGTCTGTTGAAGCAAGTAGCTTGTTGTTCGTTCCCTGGAAGTAAGGTCGCGATGCTCAGTGGCAATGAATGGGGGGAGTTCCTCACTGTTTCTTCACCGCAACCCATTTTTGACCGAGCGCTTTTGTTGCAATGGCAGCAAGATATCTACAAGCCCGCATCAGATTATAGCTGGACCGAAAGTGAATTAAGTCAGATTCGTTTAAGCGCCATTACGTGGGTAAAAAGCCATGTGAGAGGGACAGATGATCGAGTTTGAATACCTTTGGGTCTTTACCTTATTGCCCTTGCCGATTCTTATCTACTCTTTTGTGCCGAGTCATCAAACTCCTCAAATTGCCTTGAAAGTACCTTTTTTTGATGCGTTGGCATCAAGTTTAGGTCTGAGTGCTGAGAAAGGCTCAAACCAGATTAAGGCGGGTATTTGGCAACGTTCTTCTCTGATTCTAGGTTGGCTTTTAGTCGTATTGGCAGCTGCAAAACCTGTTTGGCTAGGGCCTGAAGAGACGAGAGAGCTAGCTGGGCGTGATGTAATGATTGTTTTGGATCTGTCGGGCTCTATGGCGACGGACGATTTCTCTAATCGTGCTGGTAACCAAGTGACTCGTTTGGCGGCCTCAAAAGAGGTGTTGGACACGTTCAGTCAAAAGCGAAGTGGCGACCGACTCGGCCTGATAGTATTCGGTGATTCTGCTTTTTTACAATCGCCCTTTACGGCTGATCACACTGCGTGGTTAGCGCTGTTGAATGAAACCGAGCCTGCAATGGCAGGGCAAAGTACTCATTTAGGCGATGCAATTGGACTCGGTATTAAGACATTTCTTTCCGAGAATCAGAAAGACAAGCAAGAGCCGTCACCCGACTTAAATAGTACTCAACCTGATCAGCTTTTTCCTGAAGACCTTGTTCCTGAAAACCTAGACCCTCAAAACCTTGCTCCTGAAAAACATGAGCACGAACGCCTTACTCACGAACATCTTAGTCGAGAACATTTGATGATTGTGCTTACCGATGGCAATGATACCGACAGCTTAGTGCCGCCGATTGATGCCGCGAAAGTGGCTGCTGCGCACAACATTAAAATTCATCTTGTGGCGATGGGGAGCCCGAACACTTCAGGTGAGCAAGCGATTAATATGGAAATCATTGATACCGTTGCCAAGTTGACGGGGGGACAGAGCTTTCTAGCGATGTCACCTACTGAGCTGGATAACGTATACGACACTATCAATGAACTCGAACCTAGTGTGTTTGAAAGTTACCGTTATCAGCCAAAACAAAGCCTTCATTATGTGCCTTTGCTTATCGCCTTCATCTATCACTTAGTGTTTATGGTGGTTCGGTCTGTTTTGCGACTTCGTATCAAGCCTGAGACTCTAAATAGGAGGGCTTTATGATGGGAAACTTTCATTTTATTCGCCCTGAATGGCTGCTACTAATCGTGCCACTCATTGTGGTGTTGATCATGAACTGGCGCCGCAGCCAAAAGCAGAATTCGTGGGTAACCCATTTGCCCAAGCACTTGTCTGATGCTTTGCGTGTTGGTGAGTCGTCTCGTGTTAAGCACCTTCCGATCATTCTACTCAGTGTCATCTGTTTGGTCGCGATAGTGATTGCTTCCGGGCCCAGTTGGTATCGTCAGTCTTCGCCTTTTGCAGAAGACACTACGCCTTTGGTGATTGTGCTCGATGTCTCTGAGTCAATGTTACAAAAGGATGTTGCGCCAAGTCGTCTGTTTAGAGCAAAGCAAAAAATAGCGGAGCTTATTGAGCTGCAAGGTAAAGGGAAAACAGCGTTAGTTGTCTACTCGGGTACTGCTCATTTAGCGATGCCTTTAACGCAAGACGTTGCGGTGTTTAAGCCTTTATTAGAGGCTATTCAACCCGAAGTAATGCCAAGAGAGGGTAAATTTGCGGAATATACCCTACCTATCACCAACAAATTGGTATCTGAAACTGACAATGCAACGGTAGTGCTGGTGACCGATGCCGTTAATCAACTGGCTTACCGTGAGTATCAAGGTTATTTCAAGGGAAAAGGTTATCAACTGCTGATTTATGGTGTTGGTAATCAAGATGTTCCATCTCCGTTACCTATGGAAATTGAAACTCTGTCGAAATTAGCTAGATCGGTGCATGGTGACTTCGTTGCTTTTACTCAAGATAACCAAGATATAGAAAATCTTAGTGGGGAAATAACGTCTTTTGCTGAGCTCTCAGCAGATCAAGCTGAACCTTGGTTTGATGCAAGTTACCCTTTGGTGTGGGTGGTGCTGGTACCGTATTTATTGTGGTTTAGAAAAGGTTGGCTAGTTCAATGGTGCGTTGTAGTTTCTCTATTTTATAGCGCGACTTACAGCCCTAATTTATACGCAGCAGAGTTTTCGTTGGTCGATATTTGGCTGACTAAAGATCAGCAGGGCGCTCTGTATTATCAAGATCAAGAATACCAACAAGCCGCGCAAATCTTTGAAAATGAGTACTGGAAAGCAACGGCCTATTACCAAGCTGGCGAATATGAAGTGGCACAACAATTCTACATGCGCAGTGATACCTTACAGGGGCAATTAGGTGCGGCGGCTTCATTGGTGAATCAAAAAGAGTTTGTTGCGGCAAGGTCTTTGTATCGAGAGATCTTGGAGCAATACCCTGACAATCAAGAAGCTCTTCATAACTTAAAGATTGTTGAAGATGTTATTGCTTATATTGATAATTTTACGAAGGAACAATCGAAAAGCAATGAACGTCAGGTGAGCCGAGAAAATGGTGATAAGCCAGAACGCTCGGATGGCGTAAAGCAGCAAGTAGCACAAGATCAAGTGATTCAAGAAGTCTTATCCGCTGAACAAATCTTGAGTGATCCAGGCGCCAACGAAAAATGGATGAAGCGAGTTCAGAGTGATCTATCGAGCTTTATCTCAACCAAGTTTGCATTGCAGTATCAGCAAGGGGTGGCTAACCAAACGGAGTGGAAAGATGAAGCTAAGTAGGTTATTTCAGCTTTTGTGTTTGGTCATTAGCTTAATGAGTCATTTGGCTTATAGCCAGCAGCTAGCTTCGCTCTACGATCAAGGCAATGTGAGGCTTAACGTGTGGTTGAGCCACGTCAGTTCGGATATTGCAGTGCATGAGCAGGTTACTCTAAATATTGAAGTGATGACAGACACATGGTTTACCAAAGGCACCAAGGTGAACCGTATCGAGGTTGATAATGCGGTCGTGTTGCCTATGAGTTCTTTTGCTGTGAACTCCACAGAACGTATTGATGGGAAAGTGTACTCCAAACAACTCTGGGAAATTGTGCTTTACCCATTACATAGTGGAGAGTATCAAATCCCTCCTGTCGCGCTTGAGATTGGCGTAAAGCAGGGCAGCAATAATGTTGATGGGGTGGTGATGACGAAGGCTTTGTCTTTCAATGCTCATAAGCCTTCTGCCAATATGACTTCTGATCAGAAATGGTTAACAGGTACTGAAGCTAACCTGAAAGAAAAGTGGACGCTTGTCTCTCAAAATGAAAGCTCACAGGGCTTGGAAGAACAGCTCAGTGTGGGCGACGCAATTACCCGTGAAATTACATTATCTGCACACGACACCATCAGCGCACTTTTGCCGGAAATCACGACACTCCCAGAGACCTTCACGAGTCAATTTTTGGTATATCCTGAATCAACTCAGTATAGAGATGATGAGCAAAGGGGTGTGCGTCAGGCTCAAAGGTTAGAAAGGATGACTTATATAGTGAACAACGCTGGCCGGGTTACGCTTCCTGCGGTTAGCGTTTTTTGGTGGGATTCAGAGTATCAACAGCAAAGAACTCTTGTCTTACCTGAGCGAAGTTGGCAAGTGTCGCACACCTTCGCTTCTTTTGTGGAGCAGTACAAGATGCTAATGGTCGGACTCGCTGTCATCGTTGTTCTTGTGACTTTGAGTACAGCACTGTTGTACCGCTATGTTAAAACAAGGCCTAAAAGCAAATGGCTTTGTTTAGCTCAAGCTATCCATAAGAAAGATATACCTTTGTTCGAGAATTCGATTTATCAGGTTCTACTTGAGCATTTTCAATCTAGAGTGCTGACTCCAAGAATAGAAATGGTCGAAGGTATTGAGATGATATGGCAAAGATATAAGAAAAGCTCTGAGCATGAAAAACTACGAAAGAATGAATGTTCTCGATTAGTCTTATTTAAAGTACTGATAGCTTTTCTCTTGTTTGTTAAATCGGGTAGATTAAACCGTTAACGGGTAACGCGATTTTTTTTCATCACTCCAGACAAATAGACAATCCCCCAAGTACTTAAAATAAAAGGGGCGGTGAGTGGCTGTAGTGACAGTTCATGAAAGCCAAGTGTAACAAGGCAGCTCAAAAGAATGCCTAATAGTATTAGCGGCCAAGGGATTCGCGGATAGAGCACAAGCGCTAGAGTGGCAAGAATGGCGTTGTACCCATAAAGACCTTGGGCTACCAGTTCGTTAGAAGCACCAATCATCTTACTAAAAATGATGCTTATTATTACTGCTAGCACAACCCAAGTGGCATGCTTTAGGTTGTTAAGCGCGATGGCGAGCAAGATAACGAGCCCCGACAATGCATTTTCGATAAAGCTGACTTGGCTAATCCCTTTTAAGAGCGGGATCACTACTGGCGGCAGGTTAAACCACGAGTTTTCCTCAAAACTGATTATTGGTATCAATGCTGAGCTCGATGGAGAAAATACCGAAAGTCCTAAGCTTGATTGGATAAGATAAATCAGCCAAGAGGTGAGGATAAAGGCGCTAGTGTAACCGCGATATTTCTTAAAGCGGAATACAATATTGGCAATGGGAACTGTGAGCAACGCGCCTAACACAGTCACCAAAGCCAATAATGGTGTGACACCAAAAAAGTTACCGATAAATAAACCAATTAAAGCCCCATTTAGCGCGAACATCCCATTATCAAGGTCTTTGCTTTGTTTGATGGAATAACGAGCCAATGCATAACTGCAACTTGCGCCAAGCAGGGTAAGGAAAGCAAGTGAAAGTGATTCAATCGAAATGGCAAGCAACAGCAAAAGCGACGTCATGGCAGACGGTGTGAAATAGACTTGCCCAATGCCATTGAGCAAGCCTTGAAATGGTAGGATATCCTTATTCGTTTTCATCGTCTGATTACATCATGAGTCATGTTGATTTTTTGTAATTCAGATTGTATATAACTCCATCCTTTTGACTACCTAAGTGTGTTAATTTTGATACCAACGTTCACCATAAGCTTGTTGGTAATCTGGCGTTTCAATGATGCCTTCTTGCTCTGGAACGGTTTCTAATGGTCCTACAACGGTGCGATAAGGCAACACACCCGCCCAGACAGGAATATCCATGTCAGCCTTATCATCATTCACACCATGCTTTCCAATTTTGACGGAGGCTTCCGTTAACGGTATTGCCAATAACTCGGTCGCGGTGAGCTCTTTCTCATTACTGAGCCTGACTTCATTGGTTCTTCCCGGCGCGATTTGCTCAATGAAGATGTTTAATAATTGATCCTTTTCTTGGTTGTCATCGATGACTGAGAATGACCCTAATACCAAAGCAGAACGATAATGTGCACTGTGATGAAATGCAGAGCGAGCCAACACCCAACCATCGAACAAAGTGAACGTTAAACAGGTAGGCTCTCCCTTTTTCAGATCTCTCAATAAGCGACTGTTTTTGGCTCCATGAATGTAAACCATGTCATCCACTCGCCACGCGAGCATCGGGATAACCATTGGCCCTTGTTCCCCCTGCAATGCAATGTGTGCGATTAAGCTCTCATCAATAATTTGGTGCAGCTTCTCTTGTTCAAATACGGCTTTGTGAGCCCCTTTTTTAATCGTGGTTCTTTTCGTGTTAGATAACATAATCGCTCCTTAATCATTGCCTTTTGATTAATGTAGCGATTAACTGGTCTATTAAATAGAGCCACTTTTAAACACTATTTGGATCCAGTTATGCAGCCTATTGATGTCGGTGACCTACAGTTAGACGAGCAACATGACACGCGTCAAACCGCCTTGTTTCACGCGATCAGAGAGAAGATCGTTCACGATTTATGGAGCAAGGGCAGTAAGTTACCTTCAACACGTAAGTTGGCTGTGGAATTGTCAGTAAGTCGAAATACGGTGATTTACGCGTATGAACAACTGGTTACTGAAGGCTATATCGAGAGCAAGCAAGGTTCAGGGTTTTATGTCTCGGTTGAACAGCCAGAGCACTTCCTAAGTTTGTCTCAGCCAAACAGTGTTCAGGATGCACTGGTTAAGCACGTAATAAGTCAACCGATGGCAAACATAGCGACACCTAACGACATTAACCGCAGCTTTGCCCCTGGAGTTCCTGACTTAGATGCATTTCCTTTTGCGAAATGGCAGAGGCTGCTGCAACGTCACTCTACGCGTCAGAACATTGCGGGTAATCAAGAGGTTCAGGGAAGCTTGGCCTTGAGGGATGCGTTGAGTGGGTATCTTGCGAGTAGTCGCTCGGTTAATTGTAGCGCTGACAGAATTATCATCACCGCAGGTGCGCAGCAAGCCATCTCACTCGGATTAATGGCGACGTTAGCGATGGGCGACAAAATCCTTGTGGAAGAGCCGGGCTATCGACAAGTGCATAAAATTATCGATCTGTTAAGGCTAGAGCTAGACGGTGTGAGTGTGCGTGAAAAGGTTGGATTAGATATTGAAAAAGTGTTGTCCAGTAATGCTAAGGCTCTCTATGTCACGCCGAGTAACCAATACCCAATGGGCACGACCCTCAATACTGAGCAACGCCTCAAGTTGATCGATTGGGCTAACAAACATCAGTCATGGATCATTGAAGATGACTACGACAGTGAGTTCCAGTTTGCTCATCGCCCTTATACCTGCATGCAAGGCTTAGCGGGAAAATTAGGATTCGATGATCGCATCATCTATGTCGGTTCCATGAGCAAGGTGATGTTCAATGGCCTGCGACTAGGTTACTTAGTGGTGCCTGAAAATTTGGTGGCGAAGTGTCTTGAGATTAAAGATGCGCTCACCGGAGACACGGCGTCTCATACACAAGAAGCTTTGGCGGATTTTGTTCGCGAAGGCGATTTATTGCGTCATATTAGAAAGATGCGTCGTTCATACAAACTCAAGCATGAAGCGATGATAGAAGCGATTAAAAGTGAGTTTCATGGCGATCTTGAAGTGATTAGCCAAGCGGCAGGGCTACATGTGACCGTGAAGTGGTATCAAGGCATATCTGAACATGAGTGGAGCCGTAGAGCAGAGCTTGAAAATATCATCATTCGTCCTTTTGATTTTTATGAATATGGATCAAGTGATGCTCGTGATTGGAATGGGGCGGTGTTGGGGTTTGGGAATATCCGTTTGGCTGACATAAAGCCGAAGATCACACAGATCGCTCGGCTTTTTTATCAGTAATATTGGTAGGGCATGCTTACAGTTTGTCGATTCATCATTAATCGAGTTATAACTTGTCGACAGAAACGGTTTTACCTTTACCTAGCCACTTACGCCAAGGGAGTGACAATGTCACAAAAATAGTCACGGCATAGAGCATCGACCAGCTTAAACAGATAAACACTAAAGTACAGATGACCAATGAGAGCATGGCGGTGTATCTAGATGCGCCAGTCAGTAATCGGCAAGCCGCTAACATTGCAAGCAGATAAACCAGAACGAAAATACCGTTGGCGAGTTTAAGAAAGAATTCGAGATCGAGATTAGACAACTCACCAATCACACAAGAGATAAGCGCGACAAAGCCAATTGCTAAGGTTGGGTAAAGTGGTACGCCACGGCTATTGAGTTGAGCCATTCTACTCGTAGGAGTGTGTTGGCGAGCCTGAGCCCAAATCATACGAGACAAGCTTTGTGTGTAAAGGTTTAGGCTAGCAAAACAAGCAAAGAAACCAAGCACACTGATGACGGTTTTGAAGCCATTACCAAACAGTTGTTCTGTTACCCACGGGATGGATGCAGCATCAAATTCAGGTGAACCATAAGCGCCTAGCTTGATAATAACCACCGAGCAAGCCCAGTACACTATGCCCGCAACGAAACACCCTGCAATGATTGCGATGGGAAAGTCACGCTGTGGATTTTTAAATTCTTCTCCCATGTGAGCAAAGGCTTCTATCCCGACAAAGCACCAAAACATCACCGCTAAGGCTGCGCCAATCGACCACATCGAATCAGACGTCATGGTCGGAACTGAGATGTCCGCTGCAGTGATGTCGGCTTTCCAAACAAAGGCGCTAACCAAGGCAAAAATCGACAAGGCGATCACCGTTTGTAAGCGGCCAGAAGACTTACTGCCCATCAAATTGACGGCGATAAGCAAAGCCACGGTAAATGACTGAGCACTCAGAGGTGTGTCGAGTGGTGCTGGTAACAGTTGTTGAGCAAAGCCACCTGCCAATGCAATCGCTGCTGGAATGCCGACAGGGATAACACTCACAAACAACCATGCCACGCTTGTTTCTAATCTCTCACTGAACGCTTGGCGCACAAAATAGGCCGTGCCGCCTGCGTTGGGGTAGCGTTTTCCTAATGCGGCAAAGGTTAGTGCAATCGGGCAAATAGCGATAAACAGGATTAACCACGCGAGCAGTGACAACTGTCCTGCAATGCCTGCTGCGATCGCAGGGATCATAAATAATCCAGTGCCTAGCAAGGTAGTCGAGAGTTGTCCGATTCCTGAAATAAGCGTGATTTCTTGTTTGAGTTGTGTCATTCGCTCTCCTAGCTATTGGCTTATCATATCGGCCTTATTGTGCCTGTCTTCTGATGTATGGGTGATGCTATGAATGAGAGCATACATTGTCGACATCAATAATACAGCTAGCGAAACGTCTTAAGACACCGTCAATTTAACGGTTTTAACTTGATTAAGCGTGAAAGTGTCGGCTGTCATAATGGCTGTTATAAGTAGGAAAGTTGTGTCAAATTAGGCGTTATAAATAGAACAATAAATGGAAAGAATCAGAAGCATGGATAAATTTGATCGCCAAATTTTGGATATTCTCAAAACCAATGCACGATGCTCAGTGAGCGATATCGCCCGAGATGTCAGTCTTTCGCGTTCGGCGGTGAATGCCAGAATCAAGAAACTGGAAAGCGACAAAGTGATTACGGGTTATTGTGCTCAAGTGGCAGAGCCCAACCAAACTAAGAATGTGTGCGCTTACATCTTGTTGAAGTTCGACATGTCGAGCAGCGACCATAGTTGTGAGTCTTACGCGAAACGTATCCAGAGTATTGATGAGGTGCAATGGTGCCACTCTATTAGCGGTGAGACTGACATGATGCTTTATGTTGAAGTTGAAAGCATGGAACGTTTGAATCAAATCCGCGATCGGCTGCAAAGCTATCCAGAGCTTCGACACCTTATGACTCATACTGTCTTGACGGAGTTTTTTAACAAACAGAATGCGACGGTGCATTCATGTTAGGCAATATCAACTTAAATCTACTGCGCTCTCTGCATGTGCTTCTTGAAGAGTGTCATGTCAGTCGAACAGCTCAGCGTTTGCACATCACGCAATCGGCGGTGAGCCGTCAACTGGCTCAGCTTAGAGACCTATGTGGCGATCCTTTGCTGGTTCGTGATGGCAACAAACTGGTTCCGACTAATCGTGCTTTGTTGCTCAAAGGCAAACTCGATGACTTGCTTGGAGAGTTCGACCACCTTTTAGACGATAAACCCTTTGAACCGCAAGACTGGCAGGGTGAACTGGTATTGTCTTCGAGTGACTATGTGGCTCAGTATATTCTTCCTGTTATTGTTGCAGAGGTGTCCGCCGAAGCCCCAAACATTAATTTGGCCTTCCGTTTGTGGCAGCCAAACTACCTTGAAGCTCTGAACGAGTCGGGTATTCATTTGGCTTCCAGTATGTTTCCCACAAAGCCAGAACATGTATCAAGCATTAAGCTTGGTGAAGATAAATCGGTGTGTTTGATGCGCAAGTCGCATCCATTAGCCCACCAATCGGCTTTGAGTGCAGAAGATATCGTCAGCTACTCTCACATCAAAGTGACAGGTGGCGGAGATAAAGACAGCTACGCGGACATAGCATTGAAGAAAAAAGGGCTTAAACGAAGAGTGGCTCTGCAGGTTCCGTTCTTTTCATCCGCTGGAACCGTATTAATGCAAGACGACTATCTGATGATCGTGCCTGAACATATCGCCTATAACCTAGGTCGGCACCTCGATACTGCCTATTTTTCTTTGCCATTTGATACGGAAATGCACACTTATTGGTTAATGTGGCACCCCAAGTATGACAACGATTCTGCCCACAAATGGGCGAGAGAAAAGGCATTCCAAGCTATGCAGAAGTCGAGTTATAACATCAGTATGACTTGAAATCATAGGTGTAATGATAATCTTTGATTTCAAATAATACCTTCTGCGAATTATGGTAAGTGCTAAGTATTGAATATTAAGCAAAGAGGGTTCAGCTAGGACGCTTTGTTTTACTAGGAATGGAATAATGACAGTAACAATTTGGTTTTCTTTATTAGCGATTTGCTTGTTGGGTGCAATGTCTCCGGGCCCAAGCTTGGCTATGATTGCAAAACACAGTCTGGCTGGTGGCCGCATGAACGGGCTTATCGCGGCTTGGTCTCACGCCGTAGGCATCGGTATTTATGCGTTCGCAACCATTGTTGGTTTAGCCGTTGTACTTGAGCAATCCCCCATGTTGTTCAAAGCCATTAGTTTAGCGGGTGCAGCGTATCTGCTTTATCTCGGCGTGAATGCGTTGCGTTCGAAAGGTGGTGTTGCCGCGAAATTGGAAGCGGGTGAGCAGATGAGTTACATGCAGTCTGCGCGTGAGGCTTTCTTGATCTCTATTTTGAGCCCAAAGATCGCACTGTTCTTCATCGCTCTGTTTAGCCAATTTGTTGCACTAGGTAATGAGCTGACTAATCAAGTGATTATCGTATCAACACCGCTACTTGTAGACGGTTTATGGTACACATTTATCACCTTGGTGTTGTCTAGCCCTTTGATTGTTGAACGTATTCGCTCGAAAGCTCAGTTGATTGATCGACTATCTGGCGTGGTGTTGATTCTACTTGCTGTGCGTGTGGTGTGGATGATTTAGTCATCACTAGACCTTAAGATCTAAAACGGCTCACAAGAGATTATCTTGTGAGCCGTTTTTGTTTCTACTTATCTAAACGCTAACAGTTAACAGCTAAAAGAAGTTAGCCTGCTGAGTTTAGAACCGTATCTAATTCTTTCATTGAGTCAGCAAAGTAAGGGTTATAGGTCAAACGAGCATGGTTCTTCCCTTCTTCACGATACCCCCATGCTGAGTACCAAACTTCACTTGTCGCGTTGCACTGTTCTTCAAAACCTGCCTCTTGACCATTGGAGCAGATCTTCTCGCTACCATTGATTCCGTAATACGGATTGCTTGGCGAGAACAGTAAACCCATGTGAGAACCGTTCGAGATGCGTTGCTCCGGGAGCTTCATGCTGTACTGAACCGCTCGCGGATCATCGAGTGTCGTCTCTCCTTGCCAAATCAACACATTGTTTGGGTTGGGCATGGATTCAGTAAACGCTTGTTGAACGAAACTGGTGTCAATCACGCTGTCGCCTTCACTCATCATAATAAACACCGGTTTATCGAAGTGCTTATCTTGTAAGTCATCACGAACGACCTCTGATGTCTCGTAGTAAACCGAGGCACCGTTCATTGGCAATGAGTTGTAACGCAATACATTGTCTTCAGGATCTTGATCCGCCCAAGTGACGAAGTAGCTTGCTAGCCCAGCGTATTGAACGGCAGACGAGCTTGGTTGAAACGCAGGAGAAAACAGCAGCAACCCGGAGATCTTTGGATCGTTCATCGCCTGTGACGTGACGAGATTTGCACCTGTTGAGTAGCCACCAAGCCACACAGAATCATACTCTTGCTCAAGCAACTTAGTATGGTGAGCTACCACACCTTGCCAATCTTTTAAGCTCGGTTGCATTAGGTCACCCACACGACTGCCGTGACCCGGAAGCAATACGGTTCTCACTAAGTAACCTTGCTCAGCCAAATGGGTAGCGATGTCTTTAAACGAATAGGGTGAATCGCCTAATCCATGGACCAATAACACTGCCTTGCCGTTAGGTTTGGTAGGTTTGTATTCAGTCGGGGAGTTCAGTTGAATCTCAAGCTGCTTGTCTTTTGTCATGAACACGCGGTTTTTCAGCAGCCAATCTTGGGTGTCATTGACGTAGGCATCAAAGCTATCTTGCTGATAGGCCGGCAAGCTTGGAGATGTTTCGTAAGCGGGTATAGATGTCTCGTTGGAACAACCAACGAGACTTAAAGTCGTTAAGGCGAGCAGCGTTAGAATGGTATTTCTATGCATTTTTTAATGTTGTCTCTATTGTGCTTTCACTATGTTTGAAACTAAAGTTTAGATTACTTTCTGCTTGAAAGGTCTTCGTATTCACCTTCAATAACACCGGCATCATTGGTTGATGACTGACGAGTGTTCATATGAGCTGCGAAACCTTGTTTCTTCATTTGATTCTGAATGCGCTTGCCAGTAATTAAAGCTGCGATAGCTAAAGGAATAGCAAGGATCAAGCTAGTGAATAACGCCAAAAGGCCAGTAAACAACGCAACAATCGTAACTAATATATTTTTCATATTCATTCCTCTTTTTCTATGTTGTTACTATATCGCTTCTATTCTGAACGAAACATGAACACCACCAAATAATTCTAGAGAGTCACTATGACACAGGTGTGTGTGGATTGAGAGTTTATATGTAGTCATAATCACGCACTAAAATAAGGGAATAAACGCAAGGTCAATAAAATCAATGAGTTAAAAGTTGGCACGGTTGATGCTCTATAGGGGTTGGAATAAGTCACTGTAAGCAAAGCACTTACAGCTAATAAAAAATTACTGGAGCCCCTTTATGTTCTGTATTCAATGTGAACAAACGATTCAAACCCCAACCGTAAAAGGCTGTTCTTTCGCACAAGGCATGTGTGGAAAAACCTCGGAAGTATCCGACCTTCAAGACGTGTTGGTGCATTCTCTTCAAGGTGTTTCTTTTTGGGCAAGCCTAGGTCGCGCTTGCGATGTTATTGATACAGAAGTTGATGAGTGGGCACCAAAAGCGTTCTTCGCAACACTGACTAACGTTAACTTCGACCCTGCTCGTATTATCGAATTCGCACAACAGTCTCATGAATTCAAGCAGCGTTTAGAGCAAAAAGTTCGTGCAGCAGCAACATTGATTGGTTTTGAAATTCCAGCACTTTCGGCTGCTGCGCAATTCGATCTTCCAACCGATTCTTCAGAGCTATTGGCACTTGCCCCTCAAGCTGCGGTAAACCGTGGTCACGACTCTCAACATGAAGACGTGATTGGTCTTCGCCTTCTTTGCCTATACGGTCTAAAAGGTGCGGCAGCGTACATGGAGCACGCGCGTGTTCTTGGTCAAACTGACAATGCTATTTTTGCTGAATACCACGAAATCATGGCTTTCTTAGGTACTGACCCATCTGACCTAAAACAACTGCTAGATACGTCTATGCAAATTGGCTTGATGAACTACAAAGTAATGGAAATGCTGGATAAAGGTGAGACAGATACCTTTGGTCACCCTCAACCAACAACCGTGAATGTTAAGACTAAGAAAGGCCACTGTATTCTTGTTTCTGGTCACGACTTACATGATCTAGAAAAGATCCTTCAACAAACTGAAGGCAAGGGCATCAACGTTTACACCAATGGTGAGATGCTACCTGCACACGGTTACCCTGAACTGAACAAGTACCCACACCTTGCGGGTAACTACGGCAGCGCTTGGCAGAACCAGCAAAAAGAATTCGCTAACTTCCCTGGTGCCATCGTAATGACATCTAACTGCCTACTTAACCCAGATGTAGGTTCATACGCAGACCGTCTATTTACACGTAGCATTGTAGGCTGGCCGGGTGTTGATCACCTTGAAGGCGACGATTTCAGCGCAGTAATCGACTGTGCTCTTGCGCAAGAAGGTTTCAAACACGACGAGATCGAGCAGATGATCACTGTCGGTTTTGGTCGTAACGCACTGATGGAAGCGGCACCTGCGGTTATTGAGCAAGTGAAAGAAGGCAACATCAAGCACTTCTTCCTAGTCGGTGGTTGTGACGGTGACAAGTCTGAGCGTAGCTACTACACAGACTTCACAGCTCAAGCGCCAGAAGATTCAGTAATCCTGACACTTGCATGTGGTAAATTCCGTTTCAACAAGAACCAATTTGGTGACATTAACGGTATCCCACGTCTGTTAGATGTTGGCCAATGCAACGATGCTTACTCAGCGATTCAGCTTGCTATCGCACTGTCTCAAGAGTTTGATTGTGGTATCAACGAACTTCCGTTAACGCTGGTTCTATCTTGGTTCGAGCAAAAAGCGATCGTTATCCTGCTTACCCTGTTCGCTCTTGGTGTGAAAGGTATTTACACGGGCCCAACAGCACCTGCCTTCCTAACAGAAAACCTATTAAAGATTATGCAAGACGAGTTCGATATGCGTTCTATCTCAACGCCAGAGCAAGATCTTAAAACAATCTTAGCGGCTTAATTTAAGCCAACTCTAAGCCCCGTTGTTGTGACGTTTTTCTAAAACAGACAACGGCGGGGCTTTTTCGATTTAAATCTTTAGTCATTTAATCATCTAGTCATTAGCAAGGTACACGAACTATGTATGCATGGTCGGATAGCGATTCAATCAATTTAGTGTGTTTAAAGAAATGGCATGAGACGCCAGATACGGTCAGCTTTGAGCTTGGCTGCGTTCCACAAGACTTACATTTCAACTTTAAGCCAGGACAATTTATTACTCTGGGTTTGGATATGCCGACGAAAACCGATTACCGTGCTTATTCTGTAGCGTCTTGTCCTGAAGATAACCGCCTGAAATTGACGGTAAAGCGTGTGGAAGGTGGCTTGGTTTCGAACTTTATTGTTGATGAACTTGATGAAGGTGATGAGGTCTCTGTATTGAAGCCTGCTGGTGCGTTTAACTGTATTGATTGCATGCCAACGACGACAAAAAAAGTGACGCTAGTGAGTGCGGGTTGCGGTATCACTCCTGTGATGGCGATGGCAAAGTATTGGTTGGCTCAAGGCAGTGATATTGACATCGATTTTGTTCACATGGCACGTAATCGACGCGAGACCATCTACTTTGAAGAGCTTAACCAACTTGATGAGACACACGCTAACTTTAACCTTAAGTTGCTTCTGAAAGACAGTGAAGGAACAACTGCTCCCCAAGGTCGTCTAGACAAGAGCTGGTTGGTAACACTCAGCCCAGACATTTTAGACAGAACCGTTTACTTGTGTGGGCCGGTTAGCTTTATGCAAGACATAGAGAACTACCTGAAAGAACTTGAGTTCAACATGGATAACTTCTACCAAGAAAGTTTTACTCCAGCGACTCAAAGTAATAATTCACTAGCCAATGGCAATACTGCTTCAGAAGAACTACAAGCAGAAGCATCTGCAGATTCAAATGGTGCCGTTAAGGTGTTTGTTCCTGCATTTGGCGCAGAAGTAGAAGCTGAAGCGGGCACACCATTGGCTGATTCATTAGAAAAAGCAGGCGTTCCAATTATCATCGCTTGTCGTAGTGGGATTTGTGGTTCGTGTAAGTGTAAAGTAACCAAAGGTTCGGTGGAGTCAAGCAGCCAAGAGACTCTGACGCCAGAACAGATTGAGCAAGGTTATGTACTCGCGTGTTCGAGTGCGATTCAGTCAGATGTTGAGATTGAGTTGTAACAGACGTGAAGGGAAGCTTTCCAAGAGTGACGAGGATAAAGTTCTTGTCATAGCGATAAAAGTTAGCTTGCCAGATGTAAAAAGGCCACTTAGATCAGATAGAGAGAGCAGATCTAAGTGGCAACCTTCCTGTTTATACGGGGGAGTAAAACAAGAAGGGTTGCAAAGCCCATTACAGACCTCGCAGATATAATTATTATGTTGTGGAGCTGGTTACCTAAAACTGTTTATAGAATCTAAGGAAGTAATAGAATCTAAGGAAGTAATAGAATCTAAGCAATTTACAGGCTCTAAGCAGTTTATACTTCAGGGTAAGTCTTGTAGCGCACACCCATCATCTGTTCCATACAGTGAACAACCTGACAGCTGTAGCCAAACTCGTTGTCATACCAAATGTACAGAACAGCACGGTTGTCTTGTGCGATAGTCGCAACACCGTCAACCACACCAGGGTGGCGAGAGCCAACCAAGTCCGTCGATACAATCTCAGTCGAATCTGTGTAATCAATTTGTGCAGACAGAGAAGAAGACAGCGCCATTTCACGCAAGTATTCGTTTAACTCTTCTTTGTTTGTGCCTTTCTCAAGGTTTAGGTTTGCTACTGCCATTGAAACATTTGGCGTAGGTACGCGAATCGCATTACCTGTTAGCTTACCTTCCATTTCTGGCATCGCTTTTGATACCGCTTTAGCAGCACCAGTCGATGTCAGAACCATGTTCAATGATGCAGCACGACCACGACGATCGCCTGAGTGGAAGTTATCGATTAGGTTTTGGTCATTGGTAAATGAGTGAACCGTTTCAATGTGACCAGACAGTACGCCGAATTTATCGTGAACCGCTTTCAATACTGGCGTGATTGCGTTTGTCGTACAGCTTGCAGCAGAGATGATCGTGTCTTCTGGTTGAATGACATTCTCGTTCACACCAAATACTACGTTCTTGATGTCGCCTTTGCCTGGCGCAGTCAGTAGTACTTTCTTCGCACCGTTACATGCAACGTGTTGGCTTAGGCCTTCCGCGTCACGCCATACGCCTGTGTTATCAACCACAAGTGCATTTTCAATACCGTAAGTCGTGTAATCCACTTCTTCTGGCTTGTTTGCGTAGATAACTTGAATGAAGTTGCCGTTTACGATGATTGCTTTACGTTCTTGGTCAACTACGATACTGCCGTTGAACTGGCCGTGAACAGAGTCACGACGAAGTAGGCTAGCACGTTTTTCTAGGTCGCCGTCTTTGCCACCACGTACAACGATTGCACGTAAACGAAGTGGGTAACCTGGGCCACTTTTCTCGATCAATAGACGAGTTAGCAGTCGGCCAATACGACCAAAACCGTACAATACAACGTCACGAGGTTCGGTCATTGCATCGCCTTGAAGCGATTCTACAAGTGCAGTTTGTAGAAAATCATCCAACCCGTGAGTGTCTTCGCGATCTTGCCAGAATGCATGGGCAAGGCGACCAACATCAATACGACATGGAGACAAGTCCATAGAGAGAAGGTGTTGAATGATTGGTTGAGTCTGTTCTGCTGTAAGAGGAGAACCAGTGTAACGTTTTGCGATGCGGTGAGCTTTGATGATGTCGATAGTTGTCGCGTTAACCAGGGTCTTGCCGAAGAGGATAACTTCTACGCCTTTTTGACGGTATAACTGACCTAAAGTTGGAGCGATGGATTCAGCAATAGTTTGACTAGTTTGCCAGTCTAGGAGGTGCTTTTCGGGGCTCATCTTTACTCGGGACCTTTCACGTTAAGTTTCTGCATTCATGGCGGTTGTAGGGAAGCCAATCAGCATAGGGGATTTGAGGTATCAGGCTGTGGTCTTTATTGCCACTTAAATGTGCTTGATATGCCTTGTGTGCAACTTGTAATTTTTATGTGGCAGGATTGTAAGGTACGACGGGTTATTCTGCTAGGAAAAATAAATGCAGACAAATTATCTGTAAGTTGGCTTTATATTAGCCATAAATCAAGTTTTAAGTGTCGATAAAGGCTATTGACTTTAACAATCTGTAGCACTTATTTTTCGCCAAAAAATACTCAAATCAAAATATTATATGTAATAAAAGTCATAGTGTTCATTAAAGGTGTGACCGTGATCTCAAATTACACGTAAACAGTAAGCGACAAATAAGGTGATCAATGCGTTTTCTTCTTCGATCTTTGAATACGCCGAATTCGAGTGCGAAAAGTGCATGACGCAAACGATTGGATCTCACAAATTTCACTTAACTTCGGTGTTTGTTGGTTTATAGAGTCATTACTCCCAACCTTGTGGAGCCGAGAAGCGTGGCCGTTTGCTTATTATGCGAGTGATAATAACTGGATAAAGCTTGCTTCGTTAAACTTCACTTGTTCATACCTCGTTTGTAAACAGCTCTCTCATCTATACTCCTCCTGTTTAAACATCTTGTGTTTAGATCTCGCGTGTTTAAAGCACACTTGTTTACAGCACAACTGCTTAAAGCATATTTGTTTTGAGTCTATCTGTTTAGTTAAAGCCCCCCTTTAAAGCCTAAACATGGAGGTAAGTTGATCATAATTTACCGTTCTGGGCTCAGAGTATCGTTTGTTCATATCCAATTTGATCAATAAGTCCTGTTAATGTCCTATTCTTAACTTGGGCTAGGTAAAATTACTTTCGGGAAGGGAGTCGTTATAAAAATGATAAACATGTCAATTAGATGGCGTCTTATATTTCTTTCCACGGTTTCTGTATTCATCATGTTTGGTTTTACAGTCAATGAAGTGCTCAAGAACGATAAGAAGATGAATCACCTTGAAACAACTCGTATTAAGGTTGAAGCGCTTCAATCTTTTAATACCGTTTCAAGCGATGCTTATCGATGGTTGGTTCTGTCTAATGACTCTCCAGAGAAAGAGCTGCTGCTGTTAAAGCTGCAAGCTGATTTAGCTAGACTCGCTCAGAACGAAAAACAGCTTCGACAGTTCGATAGCAATTGGACTGTTGAACCGCAGTTGGTTGAGCTTAAGAGTGTGTTAGCGAAACTCGCTCGCGTAACCTCCAGTATGAACAACGACGCATCACAAATTACGGACAACAACACGCAACTGACAGAACATGCCTTTGACTTGCTAAAAGGTGTGTTAATGGAGCTATCTGAATATCGCATTATCATCGTGGACGAAAAGATCAGTCAAGCTGACGCGATGTTTATCAATCTTACTCACTACGTGTTCTGGACTCAGCGAGAAGCGTGGTTGAGCTACCGCTTGTATCGTTCTCCAGAGCTGATAGATCAATATTTATTGAGTTATGTTGGTGCTTTAGAAAGGCAGCAGCAGTTATTAGATACGTTTTTCCGATCAGGGAGCCGTTCGCCTGAAATTAGAAAGCTATTAAGTACGTTTTCTAAAGATGAATTTCAAAACCGTTTTACAGCTCGAATCCTCAAAGGTGACTTCTCGTCGCCTGAAATATATGAACATGTGGAAGGTTTAGAACGAAAGAAGTTAGCGATTTCAAAGGCAGTGGGTGCTTACACGAAGCAATTACAGTTTGATCTGACCAAAAATATAGCGCTGCAAAAAAGGCAAACCTTGGTTATGACATTGCTTATTCTTGTCGTTTCAGGTGTGTTGTTGTGGCTTGGTGTAGCGACATCTTTTCGCTTAAATCGAAACCTATCGATTATTTTGAAAGGGGTGTCTGAATGCGCGGATAGCTACGGCAAGCCCAAGGTCATTCATATTCAAGGCAACGATGAACTTTCCGAGTTCACTGAAACTTTGAATCGAGTGATGGAGCGTAACTATCAACATAACAAAGAGTTAGTAGAAGCAAAAGAAGATGCAATTTCGGCTAATAAGGCGAAGAGCGCATTTTTAGCCAATATGTCCCATGAGATACGTACACCACTCAACGGGATTATTGGGATGGCTGAAATTTTATCTCAAAGCCAACTGAGCGCGAATCAACAAGAAGTGTTAGGAGATATCGAATCGTCTTCTCACTCATTACTGGTTCTGCTTAATGACATTCTTGACCTGTCCAAAATCGAATCGGGCAACTTAATGCTATCGCCACACAATGCTGATCTGAGAGAGGCGGTTTACGACTCAGTAAGTGTGATTTTATCCAAAGCGATAAGTAAAGATATCGAACTCGACATCAATATCGATTCCCAAACTCCATCGCAGCTGTTTTTCGATGAGTACCGTGTAAGGCAGGTGCTGACCAATTTGCTGTCTAACGCCATCAAATTTACGTCAAAGGGCACGATTACGACGGATATCGCATACACACCTATGTCTTTGGGTAGAGGCAAGCTTGAATGCAGTGTGTCTGATACCGGGATTGGGATTGAGCCTGAGAAGTTAGAGTCCATATTTGAACCTTTCACTCAAGAAGATGGCAGTATTACTCGCCAATTCGGTGGGACAGGGTTAGGGCTTGCGATTTGTCGACAGCTTGTTGATTTAATGGGTGGTTACATTACCGCACGTTCAGTGAAAGGAGAGGGCTCAACGTTCACTTTTTGTTTGTATGTCGACACTGTCGAAACTCATCTTCAAACCTTCGACAACCTAAACCGTGCGACTATTATTTCGAATTCTTTCAATTACCTCGATCAACTGGTCAAAGAGTGTGAACGCTTAAATGTTCGACCTAATGTCGTGTCATCCATTTCGGATCTTGATGAAAACCTGAAAGAAAGTGACTTCATACTTTATTGTCATACGCTGCATCACTCTATGGATAAAGATCTTGCGACGCTGAAGGCGTTATACCCTTTGGCTCGCGTTATCGTGTGTCAGCATCATCTCTTTAAAACCAATCTAATCACAGAAACGGTTCACTCAACTCATACATTGCCATTCTTGGGTCGACGATTCTTAAACAGCTTACAATCGCTCGATATCGGTGAAGAACAAGCGCCGACGGTGGAAGTAAAAGATGAAGAGGTTCGTTCTCTGAACCGACGTATTCTGATTGTTGAAGACAACCTAATGAATCAGAAGATAGCGAGCTTCTTCCTTGAGCAAGCGGGCTATGAATATTTGATTGCCAGTAATGGCCAAGAAGCGGTGGATGTCATCACTCAAGGCGCTCAGTTTGATGCCATCTTAATGGACTGCATGATGCCTGTTATGGATGGTATAACGGCGACCCGTGCGATTCGACAATGGGAGAGTGACCAACGAGCCGCACCATTACCCATCATTGCTTTAACCGCTAGTGTGTTGGAAGAAGACATCAAAGATTGCTTTGAAGCGGGCATGAATGCCTACTTGCCGAAACCTTATAAATCCCACCAACTGTATGACCTTTTCAGTAGCCTTGATATTGTCTAACTGGCTCATTATCAAGGCTAGCACTGTACGATTTAGCGAACTTCTAACCCAAGGTTGTATTGCGCAAGGCAGCGACCGACATAACTAATCTTTAGTAATGCAGCCACTAAGATCGTGCTGATGTGTGCGACAATTTGAATTGGCAGTGAGAAGTGATCGGCCATCGGATAAGCAACAATAATACTGAGTAGCATAAGCAAGGCGGTGGTTGCTAGACTGAAGTTTGAAACAGAAAGTAGCGTTTGAAAGCGTTGAGTCATCGTCTTCATATTGAATTCCTAATTGCTATTAATAATTATGATACTCATTATCAATAGCAATTAACGTTCCAGTTTTATTTTAATCATTAAATCAATTGGTTAAAGTGTCCTGTCAATTATTTGAGTCATAATGACCCTGATAATAATCAAGTCATTATGACTCCATTGTGTGGTTACCACTGTCTAAATCCGCAAGTATCGATGTGGAATCGAACACCAGAATACAAACCCAGCCCAACGTTATTTTTTTGCCCAAATTCAGCATGAATCTTTTTAAGTTTCACGTGTAGATCTTCGCGAGTAATATCATTCGCAGGAACTAAGTCTAAGGCGCAGAATTCCAAGTGTTTACTTCGCAGTGCGCCGCCAGCTTGTTGATTGTAGATATTGGTTCGCTCTCCGGATACAGGGATAACAACGCCAATTTCAGGCTCAATATATTGTTGTATGTACTTAAGGGTATTGATCATGTTTGGCACATGTTTCTTATTGGGAAGGGTGAACAGGGTCGTATTACTCATTGCCCAATCCGTGCCTTGCAACAAGACTAAATGCAGAGGCATGCTCTGAGTGATGCCGTTGTCTTTGAGTTGTTGACCGATCGCTTTGACTTGATCTTGGGCGTGGTTAAGGAGCATCCAACCTCGAAATGCTGATCGGGTCGGAACCTTGTAGCCATGAACATCGACCACGAGATCGTCATAAGTGATTTCGGTTTCTTCGGTATAAAGTTTCTCAAATTTTTCAGGGTAAGGTTGTGTCGTTGATAACGCTAAGGTAATTAGAATACTTGCGTACATAGGTCACTCCGTTGCTTACGTTCACCTAGTTAGTTTTACAGTTGCTCAGTTTTACGTTCGCTTAAGTATAGACGTTAGAATTTGGGCATAAAAAAACCCACTACTAAGAGTGGGTTACTAACATTGTTGCAAGTAAATTCGCGAGGTTAGATTACTTCTTACCTTGAGTTTGTTTGTCTTCTTCTGTTAGTTCACGAATGCGGCGGCTGATGTCGCGACGAGCTTTAGAGATCTCTGCACTCTTGATGATGTGATCATCAACGCGGTCTTCGTAGTCAGCTTTCATGTTTTTGATAATGCCTAAGATCTCGTCGTGAGTCATCTCTGGCTTGATGTAATCAAGTAGGTTATCAAGAAGGTCGACACGCTTGCGGTTGTCGCGAACTTTCTTTTCGTTGTCTAAAAGTTCACGCTTAAGTTTGTTCTTACGTCGTGCTTGGTTAACAATTTCAAATACGCTGCTCATAGATTCCTTTTCCTAATCGTCAAATACGTTGTCTGGTTCTGATTAAAGCACATCAGTTAGTGTTGTAACAGTCTTTAGATCAAAGCAAAAGTAAGGTTGTATAATTATTCGGCACTCTCGCTAAAGTGCGATTGTTTTTATCTAACTGTTCAAGTTAGTATCCAGTATAGACACTGCATTGATACGAAATGTGAAATGAATCAACAACAACTGGAAACAGAAGATTTGGGCGACGATGTCACTGAACCTTCGGCAGAGCAAAACAAGCTTCGTGATGCGTATGTACAAGAACGTACTTATTTGGAAGTCGTGGAAATAGAGCTAAATCGTTCTAAGATCATAATGATTGATGAACAAGGCAGAAAGAAACGAGTACCGATTTTGTCTGAGCATTAGCCATTACTGGCTGCATTGTTAAATGTTGAGATGGAATTATCAAAATAATAAAAAGGAAAAACGATGAACACAGTACTTTCCCCAATTGAAGCGAGAATTATCGGTTGCTTGATCGAGAAAGAAGTCACTACCCCGGATCATTACCCGTTAACGTTAAACAGCTTAACGACTGCATGTAACCAAAAGAGTAACCGTGAGCCAGTTCTCTCTCTGTCTGAGTCGGACGTTTTAGATGCGGTTGATGGTTTGATAGCTCGCCGCATGGTGAGTGATGAGAGCAGCTTCAATAGCCGTGTTAATAAGTATCAGCATCGTTTCTGTAATACTGAATTTGGGGACTTGCAATTTACAGAGCAAGAGCGTGCAATCATCTGCTGTATGCTGCTTCGTGGGGCGCAAACGCCTGGCGAACTGCGCACTCGTACTGGTCGTCTTGCTAATTTTAGTGATGTGAAAGAGGTTGAAGCGACACTCGATAAATTAGCCGTAAGAGAAGCGGGCGCTTTAGTCGTGAAGTTACCACGTGAAGCGGGTAAACGCGAATCACGCTACCAGCACTTATTGAGTGGTGAAGTAGATGTTGAAGCGTTTGCGACGGCATCGGTAAGTGCGGCGGCACCTTCTGCGACAAGCGAAAAGTTTGAAGAACTTGAATCAGAAGTCGCAAGCCTACGTGAAGAAGTGGCAGAGCTTAAGGCTTTGGTTGAATCACTGCTTTAGATGTCTGAGTCTGATAAAAATGCGGATTGGGTCGTGTACTTAATCCGCAATCGTCACAATGCCCTTTATTGTGGCGTGACGAATAATTTAGAACGTCGATTTGAACAACATCAAACCGGTAAAGGCGCCAAAGCTTTAAAAGGTAAAGGCCCGCTTAAGCTAGTTTGGAGTTTTGGTGTTGGGTCAAAAAGTGAGGCGTTGAAAACCGAATACGCGATCAAACAACTACCAAAATCTCGCAAAGAAAAACTGGTATCACTTAAACTGATTATTGAGTGGCAACAAGGCAGAATTCAATATATCGAAGTCTCATAATTCATAGCCAAAATGTTTGTTATTGATTAAATCTTAATAATGTAAACCTTACGCTGGATTATTTTAAGTTATTGATTATATGTATTAATTCACTTTCGTCTTGAGAGCCTTATTTCATCATCTAGCTTGTTATTACTAATCTCCATTCCAAATTAACATATCGCTCATTTAGAATGTCGTTCTAATTATTATGAGGCGCTATCATTTATCACCGTTGTCCTACATAATATCTTTTAGCCATACAAAGAGATGGTGTCATGCTAGGTTAAAAAATGAGCCAAAGTAGCTCATATAGAACGAGAAAAATATGAAACGTTTATTGATGTTGTTTGGACTTGCCGTATTTTCTGCGTCCGCTCTCTCTCACGGAACTCATGTCCTCAATGGGTATTGGGAATACCAAGATTATCTTTCCAACTTTCCAGAACAAAAAGCACTGACCGATAAAATGGTCGAAGCTGTGCAAAATCATCCTGTGCCATTGAGACGAGTTCAAGACAGGCCTATTACGATTTCAGTCGTGTATCCGGGTCAACAGATCTCTGATTATTGGGTTCGTAATATCCAAGCTTTTGAGAAACGTCTCGATAAGCTGAGAATTCGCTATCAAATTAACCAAGTGTTTACACGTGTAAATGCAGATGTCTCTCAACAGAGCATTTCTTTGCAAGAGGCGATTGAAAACAAGACGGACTATCTGATTTTTACGTTAGATACGACGCGTCATCGCAAGTTTATTGAGCACGTGTTGAATTCTACTGACACCAAACTGATTCTTCAAAATATTACGACCCCAGTCCGAGCGTGGGCCGATAGACAGCCATTCATGTATGTGGGTTTTGATCATGCGACCGGTAGTTTGAAATTGGCAAATTATTTTAAAGAAGTTAGCCAACCAGCCAGTAAGTATTCTGTTTTATACTATTCGCAAGGTTACATCAGTGATGCGCGTGGAGATACCTTTATCCATGAAGTGAATACCGGTACTCATTTTGATCTTAAGTCTTCGTTCTACACAAGATCTGATAAAGAAAGTGGTTATCAAGCGGCTAAAATCAGCATAGCGAACGATAAGGATCTAGACTTTATCTATGCGTGTTCAACCGATGTCGCTTTGGGCGCAGTAGAAGCCATTCGTGAATCTGGTCGAGATATCTTAGTTAATGGCTGGGGAGGCGGATCCGCTGAACTTGAAGCCATTGCAAGGGGCGACCTAGATGTCACTGTTATGCGCATGAATGACGATACCGGTATCGCTATGGCAGAGGCAATAAAGTGGGATCTAGCCGGATTGAAAGTTCCTACCGTTTACTCTGGCGAATTTGAAGTAGTAACCAAGGAAGATTCTCCAGAACGTATTTCAGAACTTAAGCAGCGAGCATTTAGGTACTCAGGCCAATAATGAAGAAAAGTTACGCCAGTACACCTAGAAACACTTTAGCTAGGCTCATTACGCGTATCATTATTTTAGTGATAGGTGTGATGGCACTTGGCGTGCTTATTCATACTTATGAGACCAGTAGTACCATCGTAAAGCAAGAGACGAATCGAACGGTTAAACAAACCTCAAGCCTCATCCAAAATATGTTTGATTATCGTTTGTCGGTGCTACAAATTCATCAAGACAGTAGCTCACACAGTGAAACACTCAGAGCGTATTTTGCTACTGGCAATAAAGAGGCTCTGAGTTACTTCTTTTTTGGTGTTGACCAAAGTGAACCTGATCATGCACCGGATTTGCGTTTTGTGTCTACTCATGATGGTTTGGCTTGGGACGATGGTAATGGCCAGTTTTATGGATTGGACGAGTCCAACTTAAAACATATCTCTGATGAGGTTTCATTTAGTAGTAACTGGCATTTCATTAAAGTGATAACCGATATTGGTAAGCGTCATTTGTTGGCTCGCCGAACCCCTATTGTGGATAACAAAACAGGGGAGGTTCTTGGCCAGCTCTATATCGCGATCGTACTCGATAATAACTTCTCGCTTGCAGAATCGATCCAACAGGGAAGCAATTGCGAGAACATCGTTATTGAAGCGCACGGTACACCGGTTACGTCAACATTCAGTGGCGATGAAAGTTACACAATAACGGATATTCTCAACTACAAAATGTACGAGCAATTGCCTCGCCATTTCGTCACCATCGCAACTATTAAAATCAATGCTGTTGAAACGCCTCTCATCATTCGAGCTGTCCAAAAGAACACGAACTTCATTGCGTTAGAAGAGAACTATGAGCGTGCGATCATTGTTGTGATTGTGGTGATCATATTGATGTCTTTCTTTGCGCGAACTTGGATTCAAAGAAAGGTGGCGGCTGAACTCGATAAGTTGATGGACTTTACTCGCTCAGCAAGTGACGGCGAAGAGTACAACAAGTTCGATGGCTCCAATATTTTCGAGTTTCATCATATTGGTTGTACACTTGAGGACACTTTTGAACGTTTATCCGAACAGAACCAAAAGTTCCAAGATCTCTTTAACTTTGCTCATTCACCTATCTTGGTTTGGTCTGATAAAGGTGACTTAATTCAGATGAACCCCGCTGCTCGTATGGCGCTATTTGACGCCGATGATAACTACGGAGCAGTGGCTCAAGAGTTTGAGCATCGCATGCTACCCAATATCCATATGGTGGTTCAAGGTTCAAAGCTGACGGGCATTAACGTGCCAATTGGTGGGAAGGTATTTCGTTGGAACATGTCTGCAATTCGCGTTGAACACGGCATCACAGGTGTCGTGGTACAAGGCCAAGACATTACTAAGCTCATTGAAGCCGAGAGGCAGGCCGATCGAGCAAGAGAAGAAGCTGAGCACCTTGCGAATGTACGTGCAGATTTTCTAGCTAAGATGAGCCATGAAATCCGTACACCGCTTAATGGTATTCTTGGTGTTTCTCAGTTGCTGAAGCGCTCTATACACAGTGAAGATAACCGTGAACAGGTGGATGTACTTTGCAATAGTGCGGAACATTTGCTGGCGGTACTTAACGATATCTTGGACTTCTCAAAGATAGAGCAGGGGCAGTTCAATATTCAAAAGAAAGACTTCCGTTTGGGGGAACTGGTTAATACATTAGACAGTATCTATCGTCCGCTTTGTGGCGATAAATCGATCGCATTTACTATTGTGAATCATTTGGCTGATGACATTGAAATAAACACCGACCAAGTGCGCCTGAATCAAATCATGTTTAACTTGGTGAGTAACGCTCTTAAGTTCACTCACCAAGGCGGTATTTCCGTTAGTTTTGAACTCGAAAGTATCTTTAACTCAGATCATGCGAGTTTGATCGTTCGAGTGAAAGATACCGGTATTGGTATTGATGAAAACAAGATTGACGCTGTATTTGAACCCTTTGTTCAAGCCGAAGAGACCACGACTCGTGAATATGGTGGGACAGGGCTGGGCTTAACGATTGTAAAAAATCTGGTCGATATGCTGGAAGGGGACATTCAAGTCCGCAGTGAGATAAACCAAGGTTCGGAGTTCATTATAGAAATTCCAGTGGAAGTGCACTCTAAGCCGCTATTGGGCGTGAAGCAACAAGCTGATATCGAACCAGAGGCGTTGTTTAGTCGATCTTTGAGCGTATTGCTGGTGGAAGACAATCACACCAATGCCTTTATTGCGCAGGCTTTCTGTAAAAAATATGGCATGGTGGTGACATGGGCAAAAGACGGTTTAGAAGCGCTAGAAATGGCTAAGGCGACAACCTATGATCTTATTTTGATGGATAACCAACTTCCCAATCTTGGTGGCGTTGAAACTACTCAGCAACTTAGGGATGATATTGGCGTTGCAGCCCCGATTTATGCGTGTACCGCTGATGCTCAAGCGTCGACAAGAGACAGCTTTATGGCTGCTGGGGCTAATTACGTGATTGTAAAACCCATTAAAGAAGAGTCGCTACACCAAGCATTTGTTCATTTTAAAAACTCACATTGGGATGTAACGAACGACTGATCTAAACCTTTGAAAGTGCGATAGAACAAGTGCTGTGAATAAACTTTACTTGAACACGCATTTATACAAAGCCGGCAACAAATGCTTGCTCCAACAGCAGCGTTTTTAACTCGTCACTCATATCTAGGTGTTCAGGGAACTGAATGCCTAATAGCCAACCTTGGCCTTGTCTTTTTTTGCTCACTACGTTGTAGATCAGTTCGCTATCTAAGTACTCACTTAAGACAGAGTTTACTTGTATCTTCCAACCGACATCGATATCGGATTGCTGGGTAATATAGACGCCGCAGCCTGAGACTGAAAAATCGACCAGGGTGGCATCTAATGACAAAGTATCAAAAGTAACTTCACAGCTGAGTCGTACCTTATATCTTTCGTGTTCACGGATAGGCTTGGTCGCAAAGCTTGAAGGCGGACGAAGGAAAATAAGATGTGCAGGCGAGGTGATATGAGCCAGTACGTTGGTTTTAAACGCGACAATGTGCCCAAGTTCGGTGTCGGTGATGGCACGAACAATAATATCCACGTTGATGAGTTTTCTTAGCGTCAGTGCTTCTGTCGCTTTTTGTGACAGCTCAAGGATAAGGTATTGTTCTTCTTTGTGTCCGATATAGAGTGTAGTGATCTGGATCGAGTCGTCTGGGCCAAATTCTAATACACCTGCTGTTTTTGTACCGGGTTTGAGGTATCTAAACAGTTCTAAGTTTTTATCTTTATGCATATTCGTTACTGAACAATGTTAATCGTCTGATAAAATAATATAACGTCCTGATAAAACTATGTCATTAGTTTCATTGAGGTAATTTGCATTGTTTGTTCAAAAAGTGAATCGCTGTCCCAAGTAAACAACGGCTTACTCTTGTCGTAAAACAAGATACACTGCTGACAGATATATACTTGATGGAGAAATAGTAAATGGAACTGGAAACCTTATTAAATACTCTGGCTGAAACCCCAGAAAGCGTGCAATTTGAAGATACAATGCAAGTAATCGAAGCTCACTATGTTTTTGCGGAGAGTGAATTTCGCAATGGTGAAGTGGTGAATACTGCAGGGCAGAATAATGGTTCGTGTAAGATTTTTGCTTTTGGTTTAGAGCAAGGTTTATCTGCGGAGCAAACACTTGCTTGTTTTGGTCAATTTTATCGTAACGACGTGCTAGGTTTTCCAGAGAACACAGACCATCAAAATATTCGTAACTTCATGGTTCATGGTTGGAACGGTATACAGTTTTCTCAGCCTGCGCTGGTTGCAAAAACGAAGTAGGCACTAACCAAATAAATCTCAGTATTTTGAAGCGAGAAGCAACCTCTCGCTTTTTTGTCTATGTTGAACCGGTACGTAACCTGCGGAATAGGTTCTAAACTACTTAACAGGTTCGAACCTACTGTACAGGTAATCTACTGAATAGGCAGTTCAGACAAGCATGTGCGGCACAGACATACTCCAGCTTTTGGAATATCGCTAGTATCACGCTTTTCTAGTTCAAAACACCAACACGTCTCTTTACCCGCACTGATATCGCATTGAGCTGGCTCATTACACTGCGGACATTGGTGAGTCGAACTAACACCAGTAAGATTATCCATAACCGACGTTTGCTCTTCTTCAGATAAGCCTTTCCAGCCTATAATTTCATCCATTGTTCGAAAGCAGCCACTGCACATTCCGCCATTATTTTTACAAGCCGCTCGGCAAGGTGTTTTCATTTATCTAACCTGTGATTCATTTGGGCTGAAATGTAGCATATTTGTTTGCCTATTAAGAGCCGTTAGGCTAAGAAATTACTCA
Source organism: Vibrio sp. QJM3NY_21 (assembly GCF_057785975.1). Classification (NCBI taxonomy): domain Bacteria; kingdom Pseudomonadati; phylum Pseudomonadota; class Gammaproteobacteria; order Vibrionales; family Vibrionaceae; genus Vibrio; species Vibrio sp. QJM3NY_21. Next base: position 1,333,237 of record NZ_CM173514.1, on the reverse strand, counting down.
GTTAAATTTAGAAATGACCTCGTAATTTTTAGGCTTTTCATGTAGCATCTCGCCCCTTTTGTTGAGTGGGGGATATTATGTTTATTGGATTTGATTATGGAACAGCGAACTGTTCTGTCGCGGCAATGGTTGATGGAAAACCAAGCCTGTTACCGCTAGAAGGTAACAACCACTATATTCCCTCAACCGTGTTTGCGCCTACTCGTGAAAGTGTTTCTGAGCATCTATTTCGCCATTTGAATATCAAACCGAGTGATGCGGTTGGTGAGCAAGTGTTACGACGTGCTATTGCTTTGAATCGAGAAGAGAGTATTGATTTGGTGCCAGAAGATATGGCGTTTGGTCAGGCGGCGTTGGATCTTTACTTAGAAGACCCTCGCGATGTTTATTACGTAAAATCCCCTAAGTCTTTTCTTGGCGCAAGCGGGTTGCATGATGTTCAGGTGAGTTTCTTCGAAGATTTAGTGTGCGCCATGATGGCAAATATTAAACACCAAGCAGAACTCACGACTCAAGAGCAGATCAAACAAGCTGTTATCGGTCGACCAATTAACTTCCACGGTCGAGGTGGTGAAGAAGCAAACCGACAAGCTGAAGACATACTCTCACGCGCAGCTAAGCGTGCAGGCTTCCTTGATATTGCTTTTCAATTTGAACCAGTAGCCGCAGGCCTTGATTACGAAAGTACCCTGACTGAAAACCAAACGGTATTGGTTGTGGATATTGGCGGTGGTACCACCGATTGCTCATTGTTAGAAATGGGGCCAACTTGGTCGGGTAAAGCGGACCGAACCCAGAGCTTGTTAGCTCACAGCGGGCAAAGGGTAGGGGGTAACGACCTTGATATCTACCTTGCCTTCAAACAACTGATGTCACCTTTCGGTATGGGCAGCAAAGGCATTTCGGGTATCGATATGCCGCTGACTCAATTCTGGAATCCAATTGCGATCAATAATGTTGAAGCTCAAAAGAACTTCTATTCAAGAGAAAACCTAGCAGCACTAAAACTACTTCGTAAAGAAGCTTCAAACCCTCAAAAGCTGGAGCGTTTGATGAGGGTTTATCATGACACTCTAGGCTATAGCCTTGTACGCAGAGCGGAAGAAGCCAAAATTGCACTAGCAGAATCTTCTCAATATCGAGCCGCGATTAATGTTGCTTCTGAATTGGTCGAAGTGGACATTTCCGTTGATCAGATGGTTGAAGCTATTGAATCGCCAAAGTCTAAGATGATTGAGTTGGTTAAAGAAGCCATGCTACAAGGCCAGAAAAAGCCAGACGTAATTTACATGACGGGTGGTTCAGCTCGTTCACCTATACTTCGTGAAGCCGTACAACAAGCAGTGCCGAACGTACCTATCGTGAGTGGTAATTACTTCGGTTCAGTAACTTCAGGTTTAGCTCGTTGGGCTGAGGTTTGCTTCAAATAAAAGTCCAATGATGAGTTATTAGGGTAACCGGTCGCTGATTGGTTGCCCTTTTTTTGTGTTTGGCTTTAATGAATTTTCGCTAAGGTACTTTTATCTTCTCTAAAGTGGGAATTGTTTCACACGATTAAATATTTCAATCAGATTCTCAGTGTTACAAAATGTTTCAAGGTTAAGGTTTTGTCATGTGATGGTCTGACGAGTAAATTTTAATTTTGATTTTTAATGTTTATTTGATGACTAGAAAATCAAAAGCATTGATAGATTTATCTCAATAAATACCAAGTTACGCTTGTGGTTTTATTTGTATAGTATTGTTTATAAAGTTTTTTTTGATTTTTATAGTGTGATTTTTTTTATTTTATATATTTTAATGCAACTTTTTTGTCATTCGTATATTAGTGTTTGCCTACTTGTTAAATGCAGGTAACAACTTCTCCGTAAGCACGAGGTTGTTAGTGAATAACTCACCCAGTTACATAATGGATATGACAATGAATAAGAAACTTTTAGCGCTAGCAATTTCTGGTGCAGTATTTGGTACACAGGCAGTTGCTGTAGAACTTTACAACGAAGACGGCACAACATTCTCTGTTGGCGGCCACGTTTCAGTTGCAGTTGGTGACGTAAATAGCTCTGACCGTCAAAGCAGCGATGACATCGGTGTAGAAACTGTATCTCCACGTATCAACTTCGGTGCAACTCATGAACTTGGTAACGGCTTTACCGCTGACGCTAAAGGTGAATGGGCGCTAAACATGCTAGACGGTGGTGATCAGTCATTCACAACTCGTCTTGGTTACGTTGGTGTTTCTCACGACGATTACGGTCGTGCTGCAGTAGGTACTCAATGGGCACCTTACTACAACGTTGCTGGCGTAGCAGATATGCCAATCGCATTCGCGAATGACTTCATCTACGAAGATCACGGTAACCTCGGTACTGGTCGTGGTGAAGAGATGGTGAGCTACGCTAACGCTATGGATTTTGGTAACGCTGGCTCTCTAGCAATTGGCGTTGCATGGCAAGGCCGCAAGGTTTCTGACGAAGAATACAACAAAGTTGCTTCAGAGAATAAGTACGGTAACCGCGGTCAAATCGCTTTGAACTACGATATCGCTAACTTCTCTGTGAACTACGCTTACAATACTGGTGACGTTACTTTCGGTACTGGTGCTAATGTTGGTACTGATTCAAAGACTGCTGACTCTAATGTACTAAGTGCAACTTACGGTTCATACGGTTCTGAAGGTCTTTACGTTGCAGCTGTATACGCAGCGAACAACTACATGAATAATGGTAAGTTTGGCGTTATTTCAGAGTCTACAGGTTACGAATTTTTAGCATCTTACGCATTAGCTAACAGCCTTAACCTAAGTGTTAACTACGAAGCTGTAGAAGACGACAAGATGAGCGAAACAGTATTTGCTACAACTGCTCTACAAGCTGAATACAACTTCACATCTCAGTTCGTAGGCTTTGCTGGTTACCAGTTCGATCTACAAGGTTCTGGCGTGTACAAAGAGAAAGCTGACGACCAGTGGCTACTTGGTGCTCGTTACTACTTATAAGTCGCAGACTTATTTAGCATAGTGTTTACTCCTTAAGTTTACCTTTTAGGATACTGTCCTAGACACCATGCTAAGCCCTCTCAAGCCTGTTGGTCTGAGAGGGCTTCTTTCGTATGAATGCTCTTCAAATTTAACGCCCTCCTTTAGTTTCATTTTCTCTAATTTATGTAAGCCGATGACTCTATTTCTAGTTGGTCGGTCGAGATATACACCGATATTGACCTAAAAGTATTCAAATCAATGAATTGAGCTCAAGATCAGAATTTAGAGATCGGTAATCATCTTGTCGAAGACTCTCATTTTATGATGCGCTAAACTCTGCTCTCTAAAAATAGTTCAGGGATAAACTATGAGCAGCGTTGTAGATCAGAAACAATTGATGAATTCGAAACGAACAGCAACCCCAACAAAAGTACTGTGTGTTGGGCGTAACTATGTCGATCACATTGAAGAACTTAACAATGCGATTCCTGACTCTATGGTGGTTTTCAATAAGCCAAGCACCAGCGTTACTTCCTCCCTGTCTTCTTTTCATCAAGAAGCGCTGCACTACGAAGCAGAAATCTGTTTTATTGTTGAAAACGGTGAATACTCTGCTGTGGGATTCGGCTTAGACCTTACTAAGCGTGAATTGCAAAGCAGTTTAAAAGCCAAAGGTTTACCTTGGGAGCGTGCCAAAGCCTTTGATGGTTCTGCTGTCTTTAGTCGCTTTGTTCCCGTTGATAATTTTGATCTCTCTGACTTAAACCTAGAATTATTTATTAACTGTGTCCGCGTTCAAAAGGGTCACGTTGAGCAGATGCTGTATTCTCCACAAACTATCCTAGAAGAGCTCTCTTCTTACACGACTGTGCTTGATGGCGATGTTGTAATGACAGGCACCCCCAAAGGTGTTGGTGAAGTGCATCGAGGTGATATTTTCCTTGGTCGCCTAAAGTGTGGCGAAACCACATTAATTGAGATTGAGTGGGTAGCAAGTTAAGTAGTATTTTCTATTTGGTTAATAAATTTGTTTTATTGTTCGTTGATGGTATTTAATTCGAATCTTTTACTATCCTACAACTAATTGCATCTGGAAGGGTGTTGGTAATTGATATAAAATCCGCCTCCGTTTTTATCAATACTGAAACCCATGATCGACTTAGCCATTTTACCTGTTTACCTGACAGCCGTTGTTGCACTTCTCCTTTTGCCTGGCCCTGATATGTTACTCATCGCGAGCTCAAGTATGAGCTATGGCCGCAAGGTTGGTGTGTTTGCAAGTTTGGGTAACGCGACTTCTGGAGTTATCCTGACAGTATTGGCAGCAATGGGTGTTTCAGCATTGATTGCGATGAGTCCAGTGGCGTTAAAAGCCCTTCATCTGTTAGGCGGTACCTACTTATTAAAAATGGGGTGGGATTGTCTTCGAACAAAGCAGGGTAATGCGCCTGAGCTAAGCGACAACTTTGCTGCAAAAGCCTACTATCAACGAGCATTGATTAGTAACCTGCTTAACCCTAAAGCGTTGGTTTTCTTTGTGATGTTCTTACCACAGTTTGTGTCGACGAATATTGAAGCGACTTCTGGTGAACAGATGCTCGTTCTGGGTTTATTGTTGAATGTTCTCGGCTTAACGTTCAACTTTTTGCTGGTGGCTTTAGTGGGTACGATTGGTAAGTCTCTCGTAGAGAATGCTAAGTTTCGTACCTATCAACAGAAAGTCATGGGCGGAGTCTTCATCGTGTTGGCTATCTGGATGTTGTCTTCTTTCTTTACTTCGTAGACGAATCAACCCAAACATCTTCTCGCGGTTAGCCGCTGAGACAAAAATGGACGCTTTGAGCGTCCATTTTTTATTCCTAGCAGTTACATATTGCACTTTATAGAACTGATGTTTTGAAAACGATGATTCACTAAGCGTTCAACTCTTGCTGGTGTTGTTCAATCAGTTTATTCATGTCTTCTTCACCGCGTAGGCGAGTGTCTTCGTATGTTTCTGTCCCTTCGAACTTTGTTACCGTCTCATAATAGACTTTAACTTTTGGTTCTGTGCCTGAAGGTCGGACGATAATGCGAGTGCCATCTTCTAGGTGATAGATGAGAACATCACTTGAAGGCAGGTTAATCGCTTCAGTATTGCCACCAATGACGAAGCGTAAAGAAGACTGCAGATCTTCAATCACAGAGATAGCAACACCGTTTATTGCTTTAGGTTGTGCCGCTCTGAGTTTAGAACCAATCGATGGCGAATCTGGGTCTAGGGCAATACTTCGTTGCGCGTTGGTATGAACACCATGTTCAAATGAAATTTGAGCAAGAAGATCCCAAACGGTTCGACCTTGAGATTTGAGCTCTTCAACCAGTTGAGCGAAAACAACGATAGCAGACAGCCCATCTTTGTCTCGTACCTGAGTACCAATTGTATAGCCTAACGCTTCTTCATAGGCGAACAAAAACTCGTTCTGATCATCTTCTAATTGCATGCCAATATTCGCTAACCATTTAAAGCCCGTTAGCGTTTGGAAGTAAGTCGCACCGTGGGATTGAGCCACTTTTTCAAGCAGAGTTGAAGACACGATGCTGTTACCAACTAACTGGTTTTTGGTATGCGGCTTCGACAACAAGTAATGCGCGAATAGCACGCCGACTTGATCGCCCGTTAGCATTTTATAGGAAGCATCATCAGTTCTAGCTGTATCGTCAGTTCTGACCGCAACGGCGAATCGATCTGCATCTGGATCGTTGGCACAAGCTATGTCGGCATCGACACTTTTTGCGAGGTTAATAACGAGATCCATTGCCCCTTTTTCTTCGGGGTTCGGGAAGTTCACGGTTGGGAAGTTACCATCAGGCTCTCTTTGTTCAGCCACACTGAATACTTTGTGGAATCCAGCATCGTGAAGAAGATCTTCCGCCATTTTTGCCCCCACCCCATGCATTGCCGTGTAGGTGATGGTGGTATTCGCCGATTCAAGAGTGTTATTAACGTACGGACTTTGATTAATAGCAGCACGGTATGTTTGATAATAACCCTCAGTTAACCACACCAGTTTACCTTGCGTTTCGGCATCACTTAGGCTCATTAATGGGATTGGCTTGGTTGAAGCGACATCGATTTCGCCGGCAATGCCTGCATCGTGAGGGGGAATGATTTGAGCGCCATTCTCCCAGTATACTTTGAAGCCATTGTATTCCGGCGGGTTGTGGCTCGCCGTAACAACAACAGCGCCAGCTGCGTTGAAATGCTCAATACCAAAAGCAACAATAGGGGTTGCTGCGACATCGGAGGTTAGGTACACCTTAATGCCCAATGCGGTGAGCACAGAAGCTGTATCAATGGCGAATTGTTTTGAATCTAAACGCCCGTCATAACCGACAACGACGCCACGAATCGAGGCATTGGCGACATGTTCAATCAAGTAATGGCCAAGGCCTGTTGCCGTTTCTTGTATCACCAAGCGGTTCATTCTATTTGGACCGCATCCGACTTTACCTCGTAAGCCCGCCGTTCCGAATTCCAATCGTTGAGTAAAGCGGTCTTCTAATTCGTCGTGCATTCCCTCATCAATGAGGTGTTGAAGCTCTTCACGAGTTCTTGGATCTGGGTCTCTCGCTAACCAGTTCATAGCATCTTGCATAATTACTAAACCTTTTCATATCGGGATGTCTTTCTGTTGATTTAATTTAAGTGATATTGATTATCATTTCCATGAAAGCAATCGTAAAACTCGATTTAAAATAAATTCCAACAGCAAGGGAAGGGCATATGGATAAAGCAACTTCAAATAATTGACTGTTTAATAAGTAAACTTACCTTGAACAATTGGATATCACTAACTAGCCTTTTACATAAATATAACAAAATTTAACAAATTCGCCGTTTTTGAATCTTTCATGGAAACTTCCAACGCTTATGAGCCGTATTCACTCTTAGGTTGAGATGAGGCCAGCAGCCCGTTTACAGGCTAGTTCCATGTGAGTTGTAGATTGAGATTCAGCCTTTCATGTGCAGCCGGGATAACAATGAATGTTGTTCAGCTCGCAACGACATTTAGGTCGCAAGTATCCAATTAGGAAGGATAAGGAGAGATCTTTTGAAAAGATTACTGGTTAGGCTAGGGTGGCTTTTGAAAAGTTTTGTTGTGGTTTTGGTATCGCCTTTGGTGCATGCCAGCACTGAATACAACATGACTCAAGGTGTCACTGAGATCAGCGGTAAGGTATACGAACTTCATATGCTGATCTTCTACATCTGCTGTGCGATTGCTTTTGTTGTTTTTGGTGTGATGTTTTATTCAATTCTGAGACACCGAAAGTCGAAGGGGGCGGTTGCTGCTCATTTTCACGAAAGTACGAAAGTCGAAATCCTTTGGACCATCATTCCTATTATTATCCTCATCGCTATGGCCATACCCGCGACCAAGACCTTGATTGCGATGGAAGACACCTCTCAATCAGAACTCACAATCAAAATCACTGGCTCGCAATGGAAGTGGCACTACAGCTACTTTGGCGAAGATGTTGAGTTTTTCAGCCTTTTAGCGACCAGCGATAAAGAGATTGAAGGCATTGAAGTGAAAGGCGCGCATTACCTGTTAGAGGTTGATAAGCCATTAGTACTGCCTATCAATCGTAAAGTCCGCTTTTTGATGACTTCCGATGATGTTATTCACTCATGGTGGGTGCCTGCTTTCGCGGTTAAGAAAGATACCATTCCCGGTTTCATCAATGAGGCGTGGACAAAGATCGATGAGCCTGGCGTTTACCGAGGTCAGTGTGCTGAATTGTGTGGTCGTGCTCATGGCTTCATGCCGATAGTGGTACGTGCCATGGAAGAAGACGATTTTGACGCATGGTTAGCGGGGCAGAAAGAATTGGCGATAGCCGCACAACAAGCGGCGCAAGATGCACTAGATGCGTCACTTTCCTTAGAAGAATTGAATGCCATCGGTGAAGAAGTTTACAAAACCCGTTGCGCCGTTTGTCATCAAGTCAACGGAGAGGGTATTCCCGGCGCATTTCCTGCCATTAAAGGAAGCCCTATAGCACTTGGTGATGTGGGTGTTCATATCGATACCATTGTTTATGGTCGCGGAGGCACCGCAATGCAGGCATTTGATAATCAATTAACCGAGAAAGAGATTGCTGCAGTAGTGACTTATCAAAGAAATGCTTGGGGTAATGACACTGGCGATGTGGTTCAGGCTTCAGATGTGAACGCTTATAAGGCGAAGCAAGAAGGTGGGTCTGACAACGAACAAAGTGAAACGAACAGTGAACAAGGCTCAACGGATGAGGCACAAAACGATGCTAAGGAGCAGTTATGAGTTCGCCAATCAATAAGCCGGTGAAATCGGCTCCCGCAGAAGATCAAGCACTGAGTCATTCAGCTGAAGATTCATTGGACAGCCATGATTTACCTCATGATGATCACGACTCACATGCTGCTCCCAAAGGTTGGGCGCGTTGGCTTTACTCAACCAATCACAAAGACATAGGTACACTTTACCTTTGGTTTAGCTTTGCCATGTTCTTAACAGGCGGTGCCATGGCGATGGTGATCCGTGCGGAGTTATTCCAACCGGGGTTACAGCTCGTTGAGCCAGACTTCTTTAATCAGATGACTACCGTTCACGGTTTAATAATGGTGTTTGGTGCCGTGATGCCTGCATTCACAGGTTTGGCTAACTGGATGATCCCAATGATGATAGGCGCTCCAGACATGGCGCTGCCGAGAATGAACAACCTCAGTTTCTGGATCTTGCCTTTTGCGTTTCTAATCTTAATCGGATCTTTATTTACAGAGGGGGGCGGCCCTAGTTTTGGTTGGACCTTCTACGCGCCACTCTCGACAACTTATGGCCCAGACAGTACCGCGCTATTCGTATTCTCAGTTCATATTATGGGGATCAGTTCGATCATGGGGGCGATTAACGTCATCGTAACCATAGTGAACATGCGCGCACCGGGTATGACTTGGTTCAAGTTACCGATGTTTGTATGGACTTGGCTAATTACCGCTTTCTTGCTGATAGCCGTGATGCCCGTGCTTGCGGGTGCGGTGACCATGGTACTGACTGACAAATACTTTGGGACTAGCTTCTTTGATGCCGCAGGTGGTGGGGACCCGGTGATGTTCCAGCACATATTCTGGTTCTTTGGGCACCCCGAAGTGTACATCATGATCTTGCCGTCTTTTGGTATTGTCTCGGCGATCATCCCTGCATTCAGTGGTAAGCGTCTGTTTGGTTATCACTCTATGGTATACGCGACCTGTAGTATCGCACTGTTGTCATTCTTGGTTTGGGCGCACCACATGTTCACTACCGGTATGCCAGTATTTGCCGAACTGTTCTTCATGTATTGCACCATGTTGATCGCTGTGCCGACCGGTGTGAAAGTCTTCAACTGGGTGGCAACCATGTGGCGGGGTGCTTTGACCTTTGAGACGCCAATGCTGTTTGCGATTGCCTTCATTGTTCTGTTTACGATTGGTGGTTTATCTGGATTGATGCTCGCCATCGTGCCAGCTGATTTTCAATACCACGATACCTACTTTGTTGTAGCTCATTTCCATTATGTTCTGGTGACAGGTGCTGTGTTCTCAATTATGGCCGCCGCCTATTACTGGCTGCCAAAATGGACTGGGCATATGTACGACCACAAGCTCAGTCTGTGGCATTTCTGGACGTCGGTGATTTCAGTTAATGTGTTGTTCTTCCCGATGCACTTTTTAGGGTTAGCGGGTATGCCGCGTCGTATTCCAGATTACGCAATTCAGTTCGCCGACGTTAACCAAGTCGTGTCGATTGGTGGTTTTGCCTTTGGGTTGTCTCAGCTGATTTTCTTATGGCTGGCTATCAAGTGCGTAAGAGGCGGAGAGCCTGCACCAAGCAAGCCTTGGGATAGAGCTGAAGGGCTTGAGTGGACCGTACCAAGCCCTGCGCCTCACCACACTTTTACTCATCCACCTAAAGTGGATTAGAGGACAGAACCATGAGTGATAAGCAAAGCGATCCCAATCAAGATAAAAAACAACCAAAGCGCCTGTCTAATAAGCGGTCGACTAAAAAGCTGACGGGCTACTTGGTGTTGAGTGTGGTTGCGATGTTTGGCTTCGGTTTCGCTTTGGTTCCTCTGTATGACGTAATGTGTGAAGCCTTGGGGATCAACGGGAAAACCAACACGGTCTCTGCCGTTCAACCTCAGGGAATGCAGCCTGATTACTCTCGTACGGTCCGCGTTGAATTCATGTCGCACATTAAGCCAGATATGCCGTGGCAGTTTTCGCCTGAAGTTCGAGTGTTAGAGGTTCATCCTGGTGAGGTGGTTCAAACTAACTACATTGCCAAAAACCTTTCTGGAACCTCAGTGGTTGGCCAAGCTGTGCCATCGGTTTCTCCAGGTATGGGGGCAACTTACTTCAATAAGATGGAATGCTTTTGTTTTAATCAGCAGCCATTGGACGGGCACAAGAGCGCAGAAATGGGGTTGATATTTTACATCGAGCCCGATATTCCAGAATCGATACATACGCTTACGCTCTCTTATACGCTGTTTAACATCACGAGTCAGGTGAGTGGAGAGGCAAGTAAGCCTGGAGTGAGCACATCAACATTGAGCACACTACAATCTGGCTCACCAAAAGCGAGCACACTCGCAAGTAACTAGGGATTTACAGAACCAGTATCAACATAAGGAGTTGAGCGATGAGTTCTAAAAAGGAAGTTTATTTCGTTCCACATCAAAGCCACTGGCCATTGGTGGGTGCCGTAGCGCTGTTTTTGGTCGCGGTTGGCGCTGGCTTGACGGTGCAAAATATGGGCACCGACGCTGCTGGCGGCGTCTTTGGAAAAGCAGTTCTGTTAGTCGGATTTTGTGTGTTGCTTTACATGCTCGCAGGTTGGTTTAGTAATGTGATCACGGAATCATTAAGTGGCGTTTATTCTGAGCAAATATCCCGCTCCTTTAGGCAAGGCATGAGTTGGTTCATCTTCTCTGAGATCATGTTCTTTGGTGCTTTCTTTGGTGCGCTTTTTTACGCTCGTATGATTTCTGTCCCTTGGATTGGTGGTGCGGGCAACAATGCAATGACCCATGAAGTGTTGTGGCCGATGTTTCAGTCGATATGGCCGCTGACCACCACTCCAGATGGTGTGACGACGCAAGCAATGCCTTGGCAAGGTATTCCGCTTAAGAACACCATTATCCTGCTGCTTTCCTCTGTGACGCTGCACATGGCACATATCAGCCTTGAACAAAATAAGCGTATGGCTTTGATCGTGTGGTTGGAGATAACCATTGTTCTGGCTGGCTTCTTCCTATTCTTCCAAGTTGAAGAGTACCTTCACGCTTATCAAGAGATGGGGCTGACGCTTCAATCCGGTATCTATGGCAACACCTTCTTCTTACTGACCGGATTCCATGGTTTACATGTGTGTTTAGGAACGATTTTTTTGATTGTGTTACTGGCGAGAGTTGCGAAGGACCACTTCACTCCTCAAGACCACTTTGCGTTCCAAGCGGGCAGTTGGTATTGGCACTTTGTTGATGTGGTTTGGTTAGGTTTGTTTGTGTTTGTTTATGTGCTCTAACGAAGTATATCGGTCTAGCTGTTAGGTTTGTATGGGCTTAATAAGGGCGAGGGTTGGGAGTTATCATTCCTGAACCTAACGCCAGTAATAACAGTAGCACAACAACGGCTGACCACATGACTCGACGACCCAAGAAGTGACTCAGTCTTTTGCCATTGTGTTTACCTGATGCGATTTGGATTAGACCTTTCATCAAATTGAAAGCGATAAAAAACAGCAAAGCGACCAATACAATTTTAAACAACAACACAAAGGTAGATGACGCCATAGTGATAACTCCAAATCGATTGATTGATGATGAACACAAGTTCCGCAGTAAAGGTTTTTGGATAGCGGTTGTTTTAACTGTGGTTTCAGTCGGCATTTTAATCAAGTTGGGTTTGTGGCAGTTAGATCGAGGTAACGAGAAATTGCGCTATGAACAACAGCTATCAGAAAGAGCGCAGCAATCGCCGAGGTCATTGGATGCGGTTATCTCTGAATGGAAGGACTCGCGTATACAAGCGCAAGGTGCATCTGAACAGCTGTCTTTAAATGGTTTGAAGGTTGATGTGGAATTGGAAACACCAAGTGGTTTAGTGGTCTTGTTAGACAATCAGGTTAACCAAGGAGCGGTGGGGTATGTGATTTACATGTTGGGTGAGGTTCGCTTTAAAGATGAAAACGAGTCTTTAGTGGCCGAAAAGCAGTTATTGATCGATCTGGGGTTCGTTGCGGCAAGTAATGACAGAAAAGAGCTTCCACAACTAGGAAACATAACACTACTAACCAATATGTCAGGGCGTTTGTACACTCGTTCAGTGAATCCTCTAAGTCATGAGCTGGGTTTAGAAAACACAACGCCTAAAAGAATTCAAAACATCAACATCACAGCGTTATCAGAGTACACAGGACAAGCCGTTTTACCCTTTGTCTTCCAACCGCAAAGCTTAGAATCGTGGCCTTATGAGTTGTTATGGCGGCCGACGGCAATGAAATCTGAGAAGCACTTCGGTTACTCATTTCAATGGTTTGTAATGGCAGCGGTACTTTTGTTTTTGATGTTGTTAATTGGCTATCGGTACCTAAAAGCGACACCTATCACGGAGAACAACGATGGATAAGTCTCAAGCACAAGTGAACAGGGAAAGTACCGAGGCAAACATGGCTGAGCTCAGAAGCCGTCGTACTAAAGGGCGCTTGGTATTAATTGGACTTGTTTTAATTTTCGCTTTGCCAGCCATTATCGCCAAAACTGTATTGGACCAGAATTGGTATACCTCGGGTGTCACTAACTCAGGCGAATTGGTAGAACCAAGAATTACACTAGCGGATTTCGGCGTAATGGTACCCATGGCAGGAGAGGGTTGGGTTGTGGGTTATATCGCACCGATGGAGTGCGAAAGCTTGTGTGAACAACAACTCCATTATTTGAATCAAAGCTACTTAGCGTTAGGGAAAAACAAAGAGCGAGTGACCGCCGTTGTTTTCGTCTCAGAAGGTAACTCGTTGTTGGGTTCGCTCAACAAGCCTGATTTGTCGTTTTTAGCTGGTGGTGATCAATTAAGTACTGAGTTTGCACCCGCTTCTATTGTCATAATTGACCCACTCGGGCAATTGGTTATGGAATACAAAAGTGTTTCTGATCCTTCGCAGCTAGTCAGCCAATCTAAAGGCATGATTCATGATCTAAGAAAGCTGCTTAAGCTGTCACGAGTTGGGTAGTTAATCAGCTTAAGTTGATAAGCTTGAGTTGATGAGCTTTAGCAGATTGCGTTAATGCTGAGTGTTGTTAGTGAAAAGGGAATAAGTATAGGGAGATAAACGATGCAGAATAAAGCCCCTGATTTGCTCATACACATGATGAGATTAACTATCTTGTTAACCCTTACCGTGATTGTGCTCGGCGCTTATACCCGTTTGTCTGATGCTGGCCTTGGCTGTCCTGACTGGCCTGGGTGCTATGGAAAGATCACCGTTCCCTCGAATACCCAAGCCGTTAATCAAGCCAATCTACAATTTCCAGAACGAGCTCTCGAAGCAGACAAAGCTTGGATAGAGATGATCCATCGCTACTTTGCAGGAACATTAGGGCTGCTTATCTTTGTCGTTGTTGCTTGGTGTATTAAAAAGAATATAACAGCTGCTGGTCTTCCGTTACTTATCTCTGCAACCGTGATATTTCAGGCTTTGCTTGGAATGTGGACGGTGACTCTCAAGTTGATGCCCGTTGTGGTTATGGCGCATTTGATGGGGGGCTTCACGTTGCTGTCACTGTTGTGTCTGCTCTACTGTCGTTTGTCTCAATTCCAAAACCGTTTCGGCGAGGCTTCCTATTCTTCACCACTTAAAGTCTCGGCACTATTCGGATTACTCATTGTGGTCGGGCAGATACTGCTCGGTGGCTGGACATCGTCAAACTATGCCGCTCTGGTGTGCACCCAATTACCCATCTGTGAGGGAAACTGGGTAACTTATCTCGATTTCAAAAATGCTTTCGATTTTGCTCAACACGGACATGAAAATTATGAGTTTGGTGTGTTGGCGTATCCAGCAAGACTTACCATACATGTCATGCATCGTTTTGGCGCTATTGTTGCCACATTAACTGTGTTGATGATTGTGTATCAACTTTGGAAGTTGGGTAAAGCACCTCAACAGAAGCTGAGTATCATTGTTGTGATGGTGTTGTTTGCTCAAGTCAGTTTGGGGATTAGCAATGTCTTGTTCCACCTGCCGATATCCGTTGCGGTTTTGCATAACCTAATGGCGGCAATGTTGCTTGTGAGTATGGTTGTGACTAACTTTGTGGTGTGGCAGTACAAACCAAGTGAGTGTTTGGCTAAGAACAATGTATTACAAGGAGGTAATCATGGTCAGTAGAACGTCGACACAAAATAGAGTGATGGTTCAAGGTGGAGCATCAAGCAATGAAAGTGCGACCAATCATAGAATTTCCTCAGGAAACGAAGTGGTTTCAACAAGTGATTTGGTCTCGAAAAATAAAGCAACTTGGAAGGTCTATTTAACACTGACTAAACCCAAGGTAGTGGCTTTGATGCTGCTGACTGCATTGGTTGGTATGTGTTTAGCGGTACCCAATGGACTGCCCTTACAACAAACTTTGTTCGGAATGATTGGGATAGGGCTGATGGCCGGTTCGGCAGCTGCTTTTAATCATTTGATCGACAAAAAGATCGATGGGCAAATGACTCGCACTAATCGACGACCTTTACCGTCGGGTGAACTGAGTAGTGTGCGTGTGTTCAGTTTTGCGTCTGGTATTGGCTTACTTGGTTTTGTCGTGCTAGTGGTGTGGGTCAATCAACTCACCGCTTGGTTAACTTTTGCGAGCTTATTAGGTTACGCGGTGATTTATACCATGTATTTGAAACGAGCGACCCCGCAAAACATCGTGATAGCCGGAATTGCTGGCGCTATGCCACCCTTATTAGGCTGGACGGCCGTAACCAATGAACTGCATTCAAATGCTTGGCTGTTGGTGATGATCATCTTTATTTGGACGCCTCCGCACTTCTGGGCGTTGGCAATTCATCGTCGTGATGAGTATGCCAAAGTGAATATCCCCATGCTGCCTGTGACCCATGGTATTGCTTACACCAAAACATCGATTTTGCTCTATACCTTGCTGCTAAGCATCGTATGTATATTGCCAGTGTTGGTCGGCATGAGCAGCTGGATATATCTGAGCGCTTCATTGGTGCTCAACGGTGGGTTTGTTTACCACGCTTGGGTACTTAAGTATCGTGATGAGCCTAATATGGCGATGAAGACCTTTAAGTTCTCCATCTATCATCTCATGATCTTGTTTGTTGCTCTATTGGCAGACCACTATCTACTTTAACAACTGGCGTTTCTACTTTTACTGAACAAGAAAACGGATGCTTTGGGCATCCGTTTTTGTTTGGTTGATGACTAAAACTCACTTAATACAAAGTAAGTATCTAGCGAGTACTTAGTCCACTTTGTTCCAAGCACTTTGCCAGTGTGAACCGACACCTGGTTCGTACTGAGTTGCTGTTGGAGCCCATTGAGCACAGTAACCAGAGTATGGGAACTCTTTACACTGATAAACGCCGCCGTCGCTGCTCAGAACCTTAGTTCCTGCTGTGTAAGACTCAATGCTTTCAGGGAATATGAAGTCATAATCGCCGGCTGGTGGAGGCGTTTGCTCGTCCATTAGATGGAAATCAAGCGTATTTTGATCTACTAGGTTACCTTGGTCATCTTTCGTCACGACTACAAGCATGTGGTGGCCTGCTTCCGACTTAGATAGAGTGAGTTGAACATCTTCAACTTGTCCGTCTGATAACTCAGATTTCTGAGATGCAAGTGCTTCACGGTGATGGTTGTAAACGGTCAGTTCTGCTTGAATATCGCCAGTTGCCGCTAATGTAAGATCAAGCTGTGTAGGTTGGTTCTCATCAATAACATACTCAGACTCTAGGCCTGTGACTTCTAACTCATGATCTGGCTCTGGAGTATCAATCTTGTAACCGATTTCTACGCTCTTAAAGCCTGAACCTGATTTTAGATAAACAGGGTTCGTGCCGTACACTGGCGCGAAATCGTTTTGATCGTTTAACTGGCCCGCTTTGATTTGCGTTTGCTCTTGATTGATCTTAGAAGCAAGCGCGTAAGACCAGTTGTTTGCTTTACCTTGCTCGTTGTTCTCAATCACTAGCTCTGTACTGTATGAAGCGTTCTCACCAGATTGGTCGAATACGCGAGTGTAAACAGCGTCACCAATGTTGAGGTCTTGAGTTGGGTTGATTTGACCGCCTTGATCCCAATCCGGGATAACAGGGCCATCTCCGTTAAATTTCACATCGATAACATTGTAGAAAGCCGCAGCAGTGTCACCTACATCCCATACCGCAAGGATCACTTGATAACCTTCGCGTTCTGGCACATTACACAAGTGGCTGACTTGCATCGGTGGTTGTTCCATGTTGCCTTCAATAACACAGAATGGCGTTAAGTCGAAAGAGCTGCGCGCCAAAGGTTGGTTCGGGTTCCAGTCGGGTTGCGTAATGTAATATTTCCAATCACGGGTTTTGTGGTTCGCTGTGAACGTCCACTCAAAGTACTGAGATCCAGATTTGATAGGGCGCTTAACCCAGCGGTCTGCGGTTTGCTCATCTAGCGCTGCCGCTAAAGAAGATTGTGCACTAGCGATTTTTCCATCGGCAGGGCCGCTTTCAGGAAAGCCCTCAGGGCCTTCTACACTTTGTGGTTCATATTGAATACCACCACAGCCTGTGTTTTTTTGTTGTGTATCACTCGCTGGGAATTTACACAACGCGACACGGCTTTCTGCTACGCCATTATCGTATGCCGAGACATAACCGTGACCGAAGCTTGCTCCACTGACGCTAAGTAGCGATAGCGCGATGAGCGATTTTTTTGGGAGTTGTTTCATTATTTGTCCTTACTGTATTTGGCCGACAAAAAAGAGAACACTCGGGCATGCATTGACACTTAAATTCTATTAAGTGGCGGCCCCGCTATCATAGACAGAATATATGTCGACAGACCGGTGGCTTTGCGTCCTATTCTTTCAAATAGTTTGCCAGAAGTGAGTTTAAGCAAACGAAATGTAGCCAACAGCTTTTATAAATGCGACACAATAGATTTAAATGTGGAATGCTAATCTCGAACTTATAATTCTTAATACAAATTAACTTGCCATATGTGTTCCTAGGTAACATATAAACAATTGATATAAATAAAGAAAGTAATTGCTCTAATTGTTTTTGTGAATGATTAATGGTTATTATTCTTTGTTCCGTACACCGATTGAGCGCATATCAAAACCAAACCTTTGGTTTCCACTAACCGAACGCTGACATGCTGTGTATGAAAAGCCGGACAATTGATTGGTACGAATTATATAAAGGAGTCGGTATGGAATTTACAGAGCAAGACAGAGATGCGTTGTATCAAACGTGGATGTCACAAAAGTCGCGAATGCGAATTACGCAGATGGAGTTTTCGAAGAAGCTAGGCATGAACCAGCTTGATTTCTCAAGAGTGCTAAGAGGGGAGACAGCATTGACTATGTCTTTCATTAGCCACTTTTGTCGTTTACTTCATTTAGAGCCTAGGAATGTGTTTCCTTCGCTTAAAGAAGGTAATGAGTTAGGGCCGAAAGTGGTCTACCTGAAAAGTAGAATGAGCGTTGATGGTGAGATCCAAAATGCTTATATCGAAGGAAATCAGGTAATCGTAGAGTATGCACACACCGTTCAGCATGACTAATTTTAGAGATAGCTCTGAGTTTTAACCCCTTTTCCTACAACTTTTCCACATAGGGTACGGCATACTTGTTTAGATTCATAAATTTAACCGAAGTGCGCTATGACACCTTTAAAACTTCTCTTGCTTGTTGCAACCAGCATCTTTTTGTTTGGTTGTGCAGGCGGCCCAATTAAAACCGCAACTAAATTCACCAGTTATGAAGATTTTCAACCATGATTGACTCGCTTGGTGATGCCAAAGACGCGATCAACTATTGGGTTGAACGTTTAGGTGATACTCTACAGAGCATCGACGATGCATAGAAAGAGCACGTAATGCTAGAGAAAGAGAACCTGATTAAACTTGCTAGAATGCAGATGCCATTTGGCAAATACGCTGGTCGCACATTGATCGACTTGCCTGAAGAATATTTGCTGTGGTTTGATAAAAAGGGATTCCCTAGCGGTGAGCTAGGCGACTTATTAAAACTGTGCCTTGCGTTGAAAATCGAAGGGCTTGATAGTGTCGTCAAACCTTTGAAAAGAATGTGATTTAATTGAAGCTCACGCTAATAACGTGAGCTTTTTTATTTTAGATTATCACTAGATATTACGTGTATAGTGGGATTTGAAAAACAATGGACCTTATCCCGAGATAAATTGCGCAATCGATAGCGTGTAAATAATATTATACGGGGTGTTTTAAATATAAAACACAAAAAAAATTGCGTTTTTTTTGAATTAGTGATTGAAACTAGAGTTTTTACTAGTTAAGTTACAGGGAACAAGAAGATAAGTGCTGATGGAAAGTTACGTGAGATAACCTACATTCAGCTCAAGGATAGAAAATAGGAAGAAGTAAGCGATGTTCCAGACTGATGATGTAAGAATTAACAAAGTAAAAGAGTTATTACCACCTGTTGCTGTTTTAGAAAAGTTTCCAGCGACAGAAATTGCTTCTTCTACAACCTTTGAAAGCCGTAAAGCGATTCATAATATTTTAGAAGATAGCGACGACCGCTTACTTGTTATCGTAGGCCCATGTTCTATTCATGACACAGAAGCTGCACTTGAATATGGCAAACGCTTGAAAGTGTTACGTGATGAACTAGGCGACAAACTTGAAATCGTAATGCGTGTTTATTTTGAAAAACCACGTACAACTGTTGGTTGGAAAGGTCTGATTAACGACCCATACATGGATGATACGTTCAAGCTAAACGATGGTCTTCGTCTAGGACGTAAGCTACTACTTGACCTAACTGATATGGGAATGCCGACGGCAAGTGAATTCCTAGATATGATCACGCCTCAATACGTGGCTGACCTAATCAGCTGGGGCGCAATTGGCGCACGTACGACTGAATCTCAGGTTCACCGTGAACTTGCTTCAGGTATTTCTTGCCCTGTAGGCTTTAAGAATGGTACTGATGGCAACATTAAGATCGCAACCGACGCGATTCGTTCAGCGAGTGCTTCTCACCACTTTTTGTCTGTAACTAAGTACGGTCACTCCGCTATCATTGAAACTGCAGGTAACCCTGATTGCCATATCATCCTACGTGGTGGTAAAGAGCCAAACTACAGTGAAGAGCATGTAAGCAAGATTAAGGAAGAACTAAAAGCTTCAGGTCTTCCAGAGAAGGTGATGATTGATTTCAGCCATGCGAATAGCTCTAAGCAGTTTAAACGCCAAATTAACGTATCTGATGACGTAAGTGCACAGATTTCAGGTGGTGATAAAGCTATTTTTGGTGTGATGATTGAATCTCACCTTGTTGAAGGTCGCCAAGACTTGGTTGACGGCAAAGCAGCGACATACGGTCAGTCTATTACCGATGCTTGTATTGGTTGGGAAGATACTGAAACAGTACTTCGCCAACTGGCAGATGCTGTTGAAGCTCGTCGCAACAAGTAAACTAATTACAGTCAGCGACTAAGCGACTGAAAATTCAAAGCCCTTATTAGCAATCGCTAGTAAGGGCTTTTTTGTGACTCTTAGTTGAAAATTAGTTAAAAACTGGAAGTGCTTTGTATTCTTAAATGAAAAAAGACAGTAGCTCGTCGACTTTAAGTGACAGTAAAGTTCTATCTTGCTTGGTTTCCACGTTGAGGCGTATCAACGGCTCTGTATTGGACTTTCGTAAGTTGAAGCGCCATGTCCCCATATTCATGCTGAGCCCGTCTGTGTGATCGATCTCAACGGCATCAACTTGATAGTGCGACAACACATAAGCCATGACTTGTTCTGGGTCTGAAACCCTACGATTGATCTCTCCTGAAGAGGGAAATCTATCCATACTCGAATTGGTCAATTGGTGAAGAGATTGTTGAGTTTTCGACATCAGTTCTATCACTAAGAGCCAAGGAATCATTCCTGAATCGCAATAACCAAAATCACGAAAATAATGGTGCGCACTCATTTCACCACCGTACACAGCGTTTAATTCTCGCATCTTCTCTTTGATGAGCGCATGCCCAGCTTTGACTGCAACAGCCTTCCCATCAAGCTTATTGGCGACTTCAATCGTGTTCCATGTCATACGCATATCGTGCAACACTGTGGCGTTAGGCTCTTTTAACAAAAATGCTTCAGCGAGCAACCCGACAATATAGTAACCCTCAATGTAATTGCCATTTTCGTCAAAGAAAAAACAACGGTCAAAATCACCATCCCACGCAATGCCAAGGTCGGCAGAATGCTCTAAGACTGCATCTCGAGTCGCTATTTGGTTGTTTTTGATCAATGGGTTGGGAATGCCATTAGGGAATTTCCCGTCAGGGGTATGGTGAACCTTGATGAAAGTGATCGCGACACTGAGTTCGTTAAATTTCTTCTCTAAAGCATCAATGACATGTCCTGCAGCGCCGTTTCCTGAGTTAACCACAATCTTCATGGGTGAAAGTTTAGAAGGTGTTATGTAGGAGAGTAGGTGGTCTACATAAGGGGCGAGAATACTGGTCGATATGCAGGAGTTATTTGATTGAACATGAACGATCGGCAAATCGGCGTTCAGCTCTTGAGTCAGTACTTTAATGCGTCGTTTTATTTTATCTAAACCACTGTTTTTACTGATGGGACTAGCGTCAGCGCCGACCAGTTTCATTCCGTTGTAATTGATTGGGTTATGGCTGGCTGTGATTTGTATTCCGCCAATCGCTTTTAGGTGACGAGTCGCAAAGTAGACTTCTTCAGTGCCAGTCATACCTAGGTCTATGACGGCTATCCCAGACTCGATTAAGCCTTTGGTCATGGCTTGTTGTAATGAAAGGGACGTTTCTCGGTTATCTCGACCAATCACCACTTGAGCCAAGCCATCTAATGAAGTTTCAGGTGTCGTGGATAGGGCGTATTCGCTAAATGCCTTACCGAGCAGGTAGGCGAACTGCTCGGTAATTTGAGTGCCAATAATGCCGCGAATATCGTTGTTCTTAAAGCAGCTAAGATCTAATGTTGGTTTCATTTGATTGTCGCCGCTTCTATTTCGATTTTTTGTTCCGAGACGAAGAAGCTTGTTCGCTTCGAACGTCTCGCCCATAGCTGTCTTGATATCGAATGATATCGTCTTCACTTAAATGGCTGCCGGTTTGAACTTCAATCATTTCAAGAGGTGTCTCGCCAGGGTTCTCTAAGCTGTGGATGTGACCTAAAGGGATGTAAGTCGATTGATCTTCTTCGACGAGATAGGTTTTCTCATCGTTGGTCACCTTCGCAGTGCCAGCTACTACTACCCAATGTTCCGCTCTATGATAATGCATCTGTAGTGAAAGCTGATGACCCGCTTTTACAGTGATACGCTTAACTTTGTCTCGCTTTCCTAAATCAATCACATCGTATTTACCCCAAGGCCTCAATACCTCACGATGATGAATATGCTCCGTTCGACCTGCTTGACTTAGTTGACTAACAATCGATTTTACACCCTGAACCTTGTCTTTATCTGCGACTAATATGGCGTCTTTGGTCTCGACAATAATCAGGTTATCGACACCTACAGTAGCAACTAGCTTGTTTTCAGCATGGATGTAGTTGTGTTGAGAGTCGACGGTTAACACGTCACCTTCAATGACGTTGTTATGCTCATCTTTGTCGCTTACATCCCAGATAGCAGACCATGAGCCAATATCATTCCAACCGACATCCATCGGGATCACAGCTGCGTGCGAGGTTTTCTCCATCACGGCATAATCGATGGAATCGCTTGGGCTACTTTTGAATGCTTCAGCGTCGATACGGATAAAGTCGAGGTCGGTATTTTGCTTTGCAAGAGCGAGTTTACAAGCCGCTAATATATCGGGGTGGTGTTCGGCGAGTTCTTCAAGATAGCGTGATGCCTTAAACATGAACATGCCACTGTTCCATAGGTACTGTTCTGAGCGGATGTATGCTTCTGCGGTTGCTTTATCGGGCTTTTCTACAAAGCACTCAATGTCGTAAGCATAATGGGTTGGTTGGTCTGTAATGTTGGTTTCTAGTTGTAGGCTAGAGATAAGAGGTTGCCCTTGTTTGATGTAGCCATAGCCAGTCTCTGGAGCATTTGGGGTTATACCGAATGTCACCAGTTTGCCTTGTTTTGCGTAATCAACACCACGGTTAATCGATTGTTGAAATTCAGAGGTTTTAGCGATGTGATGGTCGGCAGCAAGCACTAATAAGATTGGGTCAGCCGCTTCTCTTTTAGTCTCATGAGATTTGGTCAAAGCTTGCAAGGCTGCAAGTGCGATGGCTGGCGCAGTATTTCTACCGACAGGTTCTAACAGAATGCCACTGTGCAGGACGTTAGCTGAGCGAATTTGTTCAGCAGCGATAAAACGATGCTCTTCATTACAGATGATGAATGGCGCATCGCAGCTGCTATCCGTTAGGTGTGCGTCGATACCTTGCAGGCGTTGAAGTGTCTGCTGAAGCATCGACTGTTCGCCAGCAATATTCAGGAATTGCTTAGGATAGAGCTCTCGAGACAGTGGCCAGAGGCGGCTTCCAGAGCCGCCAGCTAGGATGACAGGTAAAATCATAGAGTGGTAATTGTGTGCATTAGAATACTGCCATCATATTACCACGCTTCACGCTTATTACTTATCGATAACCAAGAAGGATGCTGACTATCGATGACCTTCCGTAGGAGAGTTCAACATATCTTTGGGATCGCTAACATTCTGATTATCACCTAGGCTCTGAACGCTGTTATGACCTTGAACATTAGAAAAGTCTTGAGGGTCAATCTTGAGTGTCTGTGTTGGGAACGCGATGTCTGCATTGTGTTTATGAATAATCGCCAGAACCTGTAACAGAACGTCTTGCTTCACTTTGTGGTACCTGATCCAGTTGACCGTTTTTGTGAAGGTGTAGATAAAGAAGTTCAGTGTTGATGGTCCAAATTTGTCAAAGTTAACGATTAACGTCTGTTTGGCATCAATATCTGGGTGGGCCTCGAGCATGGTTCTTACATCATCAACAATGAGCGCCAATTTGTCTGCATCTTGATAACGAAGACCAAAGGTTTCATTGATTCTACGATTTAACATTCTCGATGGGTTCTCTACCACAATACTACTGAACACCGAATTTGGAACGTACAAAGGACGCTTATCAAAAGTGCGGATAATCGTCATGCGCCATCCAATGCGTTCGACCGTACCTTCGATTTGACGATCGGGAGAGCGTATCCAATCTCCGACTTTAAAAGGGCGGTCGAAGTAAATCATCATACCGCCAAAGAAATTCGACAGTAGATCTTTAGCGGCTAAACCGACGATTAAACCACCGACACCACCAAAGGTAAGCAAGCCCGATAGGCTCAGCCCAAACGCCTGCATGATGGTTAAGCCGCCCATCACCATAAAGAACAGTCGAGCCACTTTCGCGATAGCTTGTACTGTGGTTTCGTCTCTGGTTTTCTGCTCTAAGACATACTCTTCAGAGTTACTGATCATTCGCAGCGTAAACCAAACAAACGTAGATATGATCAGTATGTGTTTGAGTGTTCTTAGCCAGTTGATTTCATTACCAAACTGGTCTTGAAGGATCAAGCCAACAGACACGGTAGCAGGCCAACACCAAAGCAACGTACTGACAGGTGTTTTTAAGGCCTCTAGCAGTAGGTCATCCCAATGAAATTGGGTCTTTTTGACCAAGATTTCTAGGCGATTATGGACAATTCGCCAAGCGACCCAAGCGAAAAAGCTCGCAATAGTGATGAATAGGACGCTATTTGCCCAATCGCTATGGCTCTGGTTGCTGTAGGTTTGTACTTGGGTTATGAATTCATTCATTGTGTGTACTGCCGCAGAAATTATGGGTTAGAAATTAGCAGAAATCACTTTTGTTCTCTACCTTTATAAATCAATCGATTAGCTGACAATTGTATCTCTATATGGATATATAGTCGTTTTTTTGTATGAAGACAATTTTGTTATTTGTTTTCGATGCTACGTAGCTTTGTAAGTGGAGCAATAAATGAGTGACAAACAATATGCAGTTATCGGCTTAGGGCGTTTTGGGTTATCTGTATGCAAAGAGCTACAAAGTTCAGGGGCGCAGGTGCTCGCTGTCGATATTGATGAAGAGCGAGTGAAAGAAGCGGCCAATTTTGTTTCACAAGCGATTGTTGCGAACTGTACGAGCGAAGAGACAGTTAAAGAATTAAGGCTGGACGATTACGATATGGTGATGGTGTCGATTGGCTCTGATGTTAACTCCAGTATTCTAACGACGCTAGTGGTAAAAGAATCAGGCGCAAAAGCCGTTTGGGTGAAGGCGAACGATAAGTTTCACGGGAAGATCCTTTCTAAGATTGGTGCCGATCATATCATCATGCCGGAGCGAGACATGGGTATTCGTGTTGCGCGTAAAATGTTGGATAGACGCGTTCTTGAGTTTATCGACCTTGGCAGCGGCTTAGCGATGACGGAAATTGTTATTGGTTCCAATTTTTTGGGTAAGAAACTTGGTGACCTTAAGCTGTGCAAAGAAAATGGTGTTGAGGTACTTGGTTTCAAGCGAGGCCCGAACCTAACTAAAGCACCTGAACTGGATGTGAGTTTAGAAATTGGGGATGTGGTGATCATCGCTGGGCCGAAAGAGACCTTATCTAGAAAGCTACGCAATTGGTAACTGGCAATCGGAAATAAGGTAACAGTATGAATTCGTTAAAACGAAAAGGTACTTTCTACACGCTTAAGAGTGATCAAAAGCCACGTAAAGGATCTGAACCTAAGATTATCCTTACGAGCTTCTTAGGCGTACTTATCCCTTCTGCAATATTGTTGACGCTACCCGTGTTTTCTGTGACAGGTCTAAGCTTTACGGATGCACTGTTTACTGCCACGTCGGCGATCAGTGTGACAGGCTTAGGTGTTGTTGATACCGGTCAGCATTTCACCTTGGCAGGTAAAATCTTACTGATGTTCTTGATGCAAGTCGGCGGGTTAGGGCAGATGACCCTTTCTGCGGTGCTGCTCTATATGTTTGGTGTTCGGCTAAGTTTGAAACAGCAAGCATTAGCGAAAGAAGCATTGGGGCAAGATCGTAAGATTAACCTCCGAAAATTAGTCAAGAAGATCATCATTTTTGCATTGGTGGCGGAATTTATAGGTTTCGTATTGCTCTGTTTTCGTTGGGTTCCTGAAATGGGATGGGCAACAGGGAGCTTTTACGCGTTATTTCACGCGATTTCTGCATTCAATAACGCAGGATTTGCGTTGTTCTCAGACAGTATGGCGAGCTTTGTTGACGATCCACTGGTGATCTTTACCTTAGCAGGCTTGTTCATTTTCGGCGGATTAGGTTTTACGGTCGTGGGCGACCTGTCGACTAACTGGCGGAAAGGCTTCCAACATCTGCATTTACACACCAAGATTATGCTAACGGCGACACCGACGTTATTGGCGGTGGGCACGGTGATGTTTTGGTTATTGGAGAGAAATAACTCAGCGACGATGGAGGGCTTGTCGACACAAGGGCAATGGTTGGCGGCTTTTTTCCAGTCAGCGAGTGCTCGTACTGCTGGTTTTAATAGTGTGGATTTGTCTCAATATACACAACCTGCATTATTGGTGATGATAGTACTGATGTTGATTGGTGCTGGTTCAACTTCCACTGGTGGTGGGATTAAGGTTTCGACCTTTGCGGTCGCTTTTGTAGCAACGTGGACCTTCTTACGTCAGAAAAAGCATGTCGTGATGTTTAAACGTACTGTGACCTGGCAAGCGGTAACAAAGTCATTGGCCATTATTGTGGTAAGTGGAGCACTGTTAACCACCGCAATGTTTTTGTTAATGCTTACTGAAAAGGCGGCGTTTGATCGAGTGATGTTTGAGGTGATTTCGGCCTTTGCGACGGTCGGACTGACTGCAGGGTTAACCGCAAACCTAACTGAACCTGGGAAATACATCATGATTGTGGTGATGGTGATTGGACGAATTGGACCTTTGACTTTGGCTTACATGTTAGCTCGCCCTGAGCCTTCGTTGTTGAAATACCCAGAAGATACGGTGTTAACGGGTTAATAAGGTTAACAGGCTAAGATTAACCCTTCTTGTTAGTGCGTTAGAAAAACAAAGCCAGCGTTATGCTGGCTTTGTTGGTATAGGTGTAGCACTAATTTCTTAGTACTTAAGCTTTAGCCTTCGAACATTTCCATATATTCTTCGTAGCCTTCTTCGGCCAATTTATCTGCTGGGATAAAGCGCATAGCGGCTGAGTTCATGCAGTAGCGTAAACCTGTTGGCTTTGGACCATCTTTAAATACATGCCCTAGGTGAGAGTCACCAAATTTACTGCGAACCTCTGTTCTTGGGTAAAGCAGCTTGTAGTCAGTAGTCGTTACGACATAAGCCTCGCTGATTGGCTGTGTAAAGCTAGGCCAACCTGTACCTGATTTGTATTTGTCTTTTGAAGAGAATAGAGGCTCACCCGTCACGATATCAACGTAAATACCTTCTTGCTTGTTATCCCAGTATTTGTTGTCAAACGGGCGCTCTGTCGCGTCGTCTTGTGTGACATCGTATTGCAGTGAAGTTAGAGAAGCTTTGATCTCTGCATCAGACGGCTTGCTGTATGTCTTAGTATTGGCTGTCGCATTTTTGCCATCGATGATTTGGCGGATCGTTTTCGGATTTTCTTTTCTATCATCGCCGAAGACTTTATCAAGGTACTGATCACGACCAGAAGCGTAGCGGTAGTAGTTATAACGAACCTTACTCTTCTTGTAATAATCTTGATGGTAATCTTCTGCTGGCCAGAATTTCTCAAACTTAATCAGTTCTGTTTTTAGTGGTTCACCAAAGATCTGAGCTTTGTCGATCTCCATCATGAAGTTTTGAGCGACGTCTTTCTGTTCTTGGTTATGATAGAAAATAGCAGGTCGATATTGTGGACCTCTATCTACGAAAGAGCCTTTGTCGTCAGTTGGGTCGATGTGTTGGAAGAATTGGTCAAGCACCTGTTCATAGCTGACCACATCAGGGTTATAGGTCACATTGATCACTTCGATGTGGCCAGATTTACCCGATGAAACTTGTTTGTAGGTTGGGTTTTCTAATTCACCACCAGAATACCCAGAGATAACGTCTGTCACACCTGTCAGTTTTTCTAGATCGGATTCTGTACACCAAAAACAACCACCAGCCAGTGTCGCGATTTCAGTTTTACCTGATTTAGCCGTTTTATCCATTGTATTGGCAGTGCCAGTCTGGCTTACAAACAGCGAAATCAGTGGTAGTGCAACCACGAGTGATACCAATATTTTAGATAATTTATTCATAGATACCTCATCTTGACGTTTTTCTCATTCGATTTTGAATGTACGAATAGAGACAGGTTTTAGATGGAAAAAATTACACTATTCATGAAAAAACATCTCAAATAGAAAATCTTGCTCATAAATGCTGCCAGTAGTAGGGTGTAGGCATTGATATAAAATAATACCAATCACAGTAAGTAAGTGATCATAAATAGCGCAGGAAAAAAACTCGAGAACAAGGCGGAATTTTCCGATAAGTAGTTATTCTACAATCAAAAATTCTAACGAAGTTATCGAGATTTTTAACAAGCTAGGATGACCAGTTATTTACTACGATTGGTATACCAAATAATGATGACGTTTACGTACATCTAAGGAACAGCATGCAAGCAGAAGTTAAATGGGTCGAAGGCTTTAAATTCCTAGGTCACTCTCAATCAGGCCATTCTATTGTTATGGATGGAAGCGGCGGTGCTACAGCGCCAAGCCCTATGGAGATGGTGTTAATGGCTGCAGGTGGTTGTAGTTCTGTTGATGTAGTGGACGGTTTGAAATCTGCGGGTCAAAGCATCACTGGTTGTAATGCAAAACTAGAAACAACACGTCGTGAAACAGCGCCGAAAATCTTTACTGTGATTAATATTCACTTTGAAGTGTCTGGTGACAACCTTGATCCTGAGCAGGTTGCTAAGGTGTGTGCGGATTCATTAGAAAAATACTGTTCTGTATGTCTAATGTTGGGTGCTGGCGTAGAGATGACCTACAGTTGGGAAATCGCCTAGTCTCTGATTGTACAGCTTGGCGTTAGGCTAATCTTTACGGCTTACGGCTTACGGCTTATAGGCATAGCCAGATAAAGAAAAGGGCGGAGCACTTTAAAGTGCTCCGCCCTTATTATTTTAACTAAGGTAGAGTGCTATTATTCAGCAGCTTCTACGATAACTTCTTCAACTTTGACTTCTTCTTGGTATTCGAAGCCAGGGATCGTTGCGTCAACACGACGGTTTTGAGCACGGCCTTCAGCTGTATCGTTTGATGCGATTGGATTCTCTTCGCCTTCACCTGACGCTGTAATTCGGTCTGCTTCAATGCCTTGCTCTTCGATGTATGCTGCTACAGCTGCTGCACGCTTCTTAGAGATCATCATGTTGTATTCAGCTGCGCCTGTTGAGTCTGTGTGACCAACAACATCAACTGATGATTGAGGGTGAGCTTTAAGTACTTCAACTAATGGCATTAATGCAATTTTACCATCTGTAGACAGTTCAGTGCTGTTAGTTGCGAACATTTCTTGAGAGTAGCTTTCTGTTTGCGCTTTAGTCACAACGACAGTCGTTTTCTCTTCAACGACAACTGCAGGCTCTGTGATTGGCTCCGATGGCGCTTGAGTTACTGCTACTGCAGAAGTTGTTGCAGCCGCCGCTGATGCTGTTGTGTTGCCAGTACCGAAGTTGTAGCTAACACCAACTGATAGTAGGTTCGAGTTCAGGTCTTGAACGTAGTTGTCGTCGAAATCGTCAAAATATTGGTATTCAACACGCAATGCCCAGTCAGAAGAAAGCTGCTTTTCAACACCGATGCCAGCAGTAATAACGACGTCATCTTCGCCTCCGTGTGAAATGTATGCAGGACCCGCTTTGAAGAATACATCAAACTCTTGCTGTACTGGTAGACGGTACATTGGAGTTAGCGAGATTGCGATTAGTGGGTCGCTGAAGTTCGCATTTAAGCCAGGACCTGCTGGGAAGCTAGTCTTGTAATCACCGAGAAAGTCAGAACTTAACTCGATACCAAGCCTGTCAGTGAAG
This sequence comes from Vibrio sp. QJM3NY_21, assembly GCF_057785975.1. Lineage (NCBI taxonomy): Bacteria > Pseudomonadati > Pseudomonadota > Gammaproteobacteria > Vibrionales > Vibrionaceae > Vibrio > Vibrio sp. QJM3NY_21. Next base: position 1,303,873 of record NZ_CM173514.1, on the reverse strand, counting down.
TTATAACCAGTGTAAATGCCTGCACCAATTGCATCATCATCACATTTAGTACCGGCTACACATGCGCTGTCTAGCCAGCCCACCCCCACTTTTGCACCTACATAAGTGGTTGCAGCAATAGAAGGCGCTGCTGCTAGGCCTGAAGCGGCAACAACAGCACACATGATTTTTGACAGTCTTTTCATAATCTTATCCTTGGATTAGCTATTATTGTTATCTGAACTTACCAGTAAAACGATCACTTATTGGGTTACGACACTGTTTATAATAAGTAAATCAAGGTGTTGGTTCAGGTGAACCTATTACTTTCTCGCTACTTATATTGTTAAGCTGATTGCCTATTGGAGTCAATGAAATTGTTAAATATTATATATTTAAGATGTTTTTATTGTTGATTTTATCATTTGTTGGAATGCTTATATCTAAGCTATAGCCTAACCTCGTCTATTTACCAGTGACCCTACGGGTAATAAGTAAAAAACTTGCGCTTTATCATGCTTATAAAGCAAAAATCCCCACCCAATATGTATAACTCGAATGAATACATGATTGGGTAGGGATTTGAATTAAAGCGATTAGAGATATTTTTCACGTACTTTACATCACGTGAACATCTCGCTTTTGCTTATGGGCGTTCTCCTGCCAGTAAACGTTTTTCAATATCTGCAATCACTCTAGGTAAGTCTGCAATGGTATCGATCAGGTAGTGCGGGTTTGATTTGTTTAGCTTAACGCTTGCTTTTTCACGTGCAGCTGCAAGTGTTGTCTCGTCTGCATCTAGATATTCTTGGTATGTTAAGCCTGCTTCGTTCCCCGATAATACAAGTCCAACTGTCCACATGCCTGCGTTGTGACCTTCATCAATGCCAGGTGCTGCATCATCTACTTTCACACATGCTGAAACGCTGGTTACGCCTAGGTCAATGACGTTTTTAAGTGCCATGAATGGAGCCGGGCGACCGCCTTGCGGTAAGTCATCCGTTGCGACTACGTTGTCAGGAAGATAACCGTAATCTGCTGCAGCTGGAATCAGTACGTCCATCACTTCTCGTGGGTAACCAGAGCAAGAACCTATTTTTACATTCTTCTCTTTTAGGTCATTTACCACTTCAATTGCGTTTAAAATAGGCGCTGCGTGGTCGGCTACTTTCGCTTTTTGAAGAGGCATGAATGCAGCGTAGATCGCATCAACGTCTTCGCTGGTCATTGAGCGTCCGAATTGAGCATTCCAACGAGCGTCAACCGCTGGGATTCGACCGACCGCTTGGATGTGATCCCATTTGCCGATACCCATGGGTTCGCGTGCTTCTGCTAGGTCGATGTTAAAGTCGAAACCTTGTCTGAATGCTTCAACGAAGATGCTTGTTGGAGCAAACGAGCCGAAATCAACGATAGTGCCAGCCCAGTCAAAGATAACCGCTTGGATAGGTGATGTCGTGTTCATAATAGTGTCCTATTGTGTGTCACTTCCCGCTTGTTTAAAACTCAAAGGTTCAGTCGGGAGGTTACTGATTGCTTTAGGTTATTGGTTGCTTGAAATTATTGCTTCAAGGCATGTTTTCAACGGTGGTTCAAAGGTACTCAAAGTCTCTGCAGACTTTTGCTATCGCTTTTTCGAATACAGACAGAGCGACTTCTAGTTCGCTACGATTGATGATCAATGGTGGGCTCAACTGAATCACGTTACCTTGTGACACCTTAAAGCTCAGGCCATCGTTCAGACATTGATAAAGTACCGCTTCTGCTTCATCGAAAGCCCGGGTTTTGGTGATATGGTCGGTGACCAATTCCACGCCCCAAAGCAGACCGATGCCGCGAACGTCACCAATGACTGGGTATTTCTCTTTCATTTGAAGCAGTTGTTCACGTACGAATACGCTGTCTGCTTGCACTTTTTCAAGTAGGTTTTCTTGCTCAATCACTTCCATGGTCGCCAGTGCTGCCGCGCAGCCAATTGGGCTTTTCTCATGGGTGTAGTGTCCAAGCGATACCTGCGCTGCCGTGTTGTATTTGTCTTTGGTGACCATGGCTGCAATTGGAACCAAGCCGCCGCCAAAACCTTTACCGATACATAGGATGTCAGGTTCGATATCAAACGCTTGGTGTGTGAACCATTCACCGCTACGACCCATGCCATTTGGGATATCATCAATGATCAACATGACGTTGTGTTTGTCACAGATCTCACGGATGCGCTTCCAGTAAGCCTTACTTGGCACTTGAACATCGGTATTACGAACAGCTTCGGCAATGAAAGCGCCAATACCGCCTTCTTTTTCAATGACGTACTCAAGGTAATCAGCATAGTGCACATCACATGCAGTCTCATTGTTATCGCCTGTGCTACTCCCACTTAACGGAAAACTATCGCGAGGCGAAAAAGAGTCTCTAATCGGGAAAGCACCACGATAGGAAACCGCTGGTGGAATACGTTCTACACCAGCCATTAACGGCCCCATACCCTCGCGGAAACAAGCTTCGCCACCGACTGAAATTGCATCCAGTGACGCGCCATGAAATGAGTCCCACAATGACACTACTTTGAAATTATTGGTGACATGTCGAGCAAGTTTTAGCGCCATGCCGATCACTGATGTGCCACCGGGAGCAAACAACACGCGATTCAAATCACCACCGCAGATCTGTGTGAGTTTCTCAGCACACTGAACCGCAGTTTCATTGGTGAAGCGACGCGGTGAAAACGGCAATGACGCCATTTGCTGAGTCACTTTATTGATGATGTGGGGATGACCATAGCCTAGTTGATGAACATTGTTGCCGTGAAAGTCCATGTACTTCTTGCCCGTCGCATCTTGAATGTAGATGCCTTCGGCTGCTTCAAGTGTGTCTAGGCAAGGCGTTGACATGGCTTGATGAAGAAACACGTCAGAGTCACGTTTTAACATCGCTTGAGTCGCATCATCGTTTAGCGATTCGTTCCATTTTTCGCGTGCTGGCGTGGTGTTCACATCGCCTTCGCTTCGAAAGTGTGTGGCCTTTAGAATCGGCTCTTGATTGGTCGTCGTCATTATTTGATGTCCCAGTACATAGCGTTTTTCACTGCGCCAATGAGAGCTTCAATGTCTGACGGATACACTTCACCAATGTTACCGATTCGGAAGCAGTCTGCGTTTGAAACCTTTCCCGGGTAAATCACAAACCCTTGCTCTTTCAAACGGTCATAGAATTCCTTGAACTGGTAATCGCTATGAGTTGGAGAGTAGAAAGAGGTGATGATAGGTGAATGAAGATCATCATTAAGCAGTGGTTCAAAGCCAAGAGTTCGCATGCCTGCAACCAATGTGGTTTGATTGGTTTGGTAGCGACTATGACGAGCTTTGATGCCGCCTTCTTGCTCCAATTCAAGTAGAGCTTGATAGAAAGCGCGCACTGTATGAGTCGGGGAGGTGAAGCGCCATTTACCGTGGTTGCTTTCCATGCAGTGCCATTGGTCAAACAGATCAAGGCTTAAAGAGCGAGCTTGCCCTTTACACTTTTCGAGTTCTGATTGCTTAGCAATAACAAAGCCGAATCCAGGTACACCTTGAATACACTTGTTTGCCGAGCTGATCATGTAATCGATACCTAAGTCAGCAATATCCATAGGGATGCCACCAAAGCTCGACATTGCATCAAGAATGACGGTTTTGTTGTGCTGCTTTGCCAATTTGGCAATCTCTTCAATTGGATTCAGCATGCCAGTGGTGGTTTCACAGTGGACAATCGCCACGTGAGTAATGTCTGAATCCATGGCCAATGCCGTTTCCATTTCGTTCAAGTCAGGCTGTGATGTTTCACCTGGGGAAACGACATTGCATGGAATGTTTAAATATTCTGCGATTTGAGCAATACGAGCACCATACGCACCGTTATCAATCACAAGAAGCTTACCGCTGTTAGAGATAACACTACCAATTGTTGCTTCAACTGAAGCGGTGCCGCTACCTTGCATTAGTACGCTTGTATATCCCGCCTGTTTAGTTGCCAAAGTCACTAGCTTGCTGCGGATCACTTCAACAACGTCTTTGTTGTATTCATCATCCCAAGTACACCAGTCTTTTAGCATCGCTTGGCGAACGGTTTCAGAAGTAGATAGAGGACCCGGCGTCAGCAGTAAGTATTCGTTTCTCATGTTTAATTCTCGCGATTTTAATTTTGGACTATACCAATATTTGCAGTTACTTTAACAACCAATTTAAACGGTCGTAAATAGCCCAAACGTCATTTCACAAAAGCTTCATATTTAAAACTGGCCACTTGTCTTGAGATATCCTCCGATCTTTAAACTGCCATTTTTTATTCATTTAATCGTCATAAAAGCCAGTTAGCTTAATACTCGAAATCTGGTACATACCAAGTTAAGGGTGTGTGCCAACAACCTAAATGAATTTATGGATATAGGTGCCTTTGATAAGGCTTCTAGCTTTAACAACTTTAACCTTGGCAATTCCTAACCTTGGCATTAGGCCTGACTGGAGAAAATGATGAAAAACCGTTTTATGAAAGGATCACTTGCAGCGTTGGTAACTCTACTCGCTGGTAATGCTTATGCAGCACAGGAAGTGACGGTTTACACCGCTTTTGAAACTGACATTTTGGCGAAGTACAAAAACGCATTTGAAAGTGAAAACCCAGACATCAACATTAAATGGGTGCGTGATTCTACCGGGATTATGACGGCAAAATTACTTGCTGAGAAAAACAACCCTCGTGCAGAAGTTGTCTGGGGCCTTGCGGGTTCTTCAATGGCTCTACTTAAAGAAGAGGGCATTCTCAAGCCTTATACGCCTCAAGGTGTAGAAGCGCTGCGTGCAAATCTTAACGACCCGCAATCTACTCAAGCTTGGTATGGCAATGACGCATTCTTCAATGCCGTTTGCTTTAACGAAATAGTTGCTAAGCAATTGAACCTACCGGCACCTAAATCTTGGGATGACCTAACTAAGCCTATCTACAAAGGTCACATTGCAATGCCAAACCCAGCGTCTTCTGGTACAGGCTACATGCAGGTGTCGGCTTGGCTACAAAACATGGGTGAAGACCAAGGTTGGAACTACATGCAGAAGCTAGACCAAAACATTGCTCACTACACGCACTCAGGTTCGAAGCCATGTGTTCAAGCGGGTATGGGTGAAGTGGCTATCGGTATTTCTATGGCGAGCCGTGGTGCGAAGCTAAAAACTCAAGGTGCACCACTTTCTGTGATTACGCCTGAAGGTATCGGTTGGGAATCTGAAGCGGTAGGTCTTGTTAAGCCTTCAGATGCGGCACAACGTGTTATCGATTGGTCTATCTCTAAAGCAGCGAATGAACTTTACATCGAAATGTACCCAGTTGTTGGTCACCAAGATGTAACAGGTAAAGCAGAAAACTTCCCGAACGTAGAAAAGAACATGGCAAAAATGGACTTCGCTCGCATGGGCAGCGAACGTGCAGACGTATTGAAAACATGGTCTGAGAAGTTCGACGCTAAATCAGAGCCAAAATCTTAATCGACTGAGCGTTAGTTAGTTTATTGGCTACTTAGTTAATTATCTACTGAGCTTATTAGATTACAAAGTTTATTCGACACATGGTTTATTAGACACGTAGTCCAATAGATATGCAGCTCGTTAGAAGTTAGAAATCAGTAAAGGAAGGCTTCGGTCTTCCTTTTTTAGTTTTACGCCTTTAGGTTTTAAGTAAGGTACAACAAATGAAAAAGCACTACTCATATTGGTTCAAGCAAGCGTTGGAACAGGAATTTGGTAGCATCAAGGCGGGGCTAGAATCCACTAAACCGCTTCAAAAAGACGTTAACTGTGATATCGCCATTGTCGGCGGCGGCTATACGGGTTTATGGACGGCGATTTTAATTAAACAACAACAGCCTCAAAAGCACGTTGTGGTGATTGAAAAAGACTTATGTGGCAGCGGTGCTTCTGGCGCCAACGGCGGTTGTATGCTGACTTGGTCGACAAAGTATCCGACCTTGAAAAAGCTCTATGGAAAAGAGCAAGCCAAATGGCTGGTTAAGGAATCTGAAAAGGTCATTTACGAGATCGAAGCGTTCTGTAATGAGTACAATATTGACGCGCATCTATATCGAAGTGGTACTTACTACACGGCGACTAATGAAGCTCAAAAGGGCGGAATGAAGCCTGTTGTTAATGAGTTGGTCAAGCAGGGTATCAATAGCTGGAAGAAGTGTGATAAGTCTTTGGCTGATAAAGCGGGATCTGATCGCCATATTGAGGGTTACTACTCAGAAGCTGCGGGCAGTATTCAGCCTGCGTTATTGGCTAGAGGTTTACGCCGAGTCGCGCTCGAACTGGGTGTCGAAATTCACGAAAACACAGAGATGATGTCACTTGAATATGGTTCCCCCGCTCGAATTCAAACCAAAGGCGGTTCCGTATTTGCGGATAAAGTGATCTTAGCGCTCAACGCGTGGATGCTCGATCACTTCAAAGAGTTCAAACGCAGTATTGTGGTTGTCTCTTCCGATATGGTGGTGACTAAGCCAATTCCAGAAAAGCTCAAACAATTTGGCCCCGAAAAAGGAGCCGCAGTGGTGGACTCACGTATCTTTGTTCACTACTACCGTGACACTGAAGATGGACGACTCATGTTGGGTAAAGGCGGCAATAAATTCTCGTTTGCCAATCAAGTTGAAAGTATGTTCAACCAAACGACTAATTACCTACCGATTCTCAATCAATCTTTCCAGAAGTTGTTCCCTAAACTGGAACAAAGTGAATTCGATTACAACTGGTCGGGCGGTTCAGACCGATCCGTCACCGGATTGCCATTTTTCGGTAATCTCAAAGGCCAAAACAACATCTATTATGGGCTCGGTTACTCAGGTAATGGTGTGGCTCAAACTCGCATGGGAGGGAAAATTTTGTCTTCAATGGTGTTAGGTGATGATAACGAATGGACACGTAGTGGTTTAACTAGCGGTCCACGAGGCTACTTCCCTCCAGAGCCATTCCGTTGGGTCGGTGCCATGATGGTTAGAGATGCTGTTCGAAGAAAAGAGAACGCGGAAGATTCTGGTAACACGCCATTGTGGCTAGATAAACAGTTATCCAAACTCGCAGGTGCGGCGGGCAAAGCCGACAAGGTTGAATCGTAAACTAATCTAGCGTTCAAGTTTGAGGTATACACGAAGGCTCTCAGTGACTTTTTGGTTGGTCATTGAGGGCTTTCTGAATTAACTTTCAAAGCTGAACGAGTAGCAATCTTTAATGCTTATTATTTCTGCAATATAACTGTCATTTAGCTTCTATAAATTTGTCACTCAACTGCAATGTTCAAAGTTTAAATTTGGTATATACCATTTAAAGAGTGCTGTAGTATGAGCAACCAAACTTATTTGAATATTGAAAACGTTGTAAAGCAATTTGGCCAATTTACAGCGTTAAAAGACATCTCCCTATCGATAGACAAAGGCGAGTTCGTCTGCTTCCTTGGCCCCTCTGGCTGTGGAAAAACCACCTTATTACGTGCGATTGCAGGACTGGATTTACCGACCTCAGGCTCAATTGAGCAGAATGGAGCGGATACGACCTTCTTGCCACCAGAAAAGCGTGACTTTGGCATCGTGTTCCAGTCTTATGCTTTGTTTCCAAATCTCACCGTTGAAGAAAACATCGCGATTGGGTTGAAGAACCAAGGGATGTCGACCAAAGAAGCTCTTGAGACGGTTGAATCTTGGTTAGAAACTATTGGTTTACCAACATCTGGCCAAAAGTATCCGAATCAACTGTCTGGCGGACAACAGCAGCGTGTTGCTTTGGCTCGCGCATTGGCTCTTTCTCCAGGTTTGTTGTTACTGGATGAGCCGCTTTCTGCGTTGGATGCGAAGGTAAGAACACACCTGCGTGACGAGATTTGCCAACTGCAACGCAAGCTGGGGATCACCACTATTATGGTGACGCACGATCAAGATGAAGCCTTGACGATGGCAGACCGAATTGTGGTGATGAACCATGGTGTCATTGAGCAAGTAGGTGCCCCACAAGAGATCTACCAAAAACCAGTCAGTCGTTTTGTCGCTGAGTTTGTTGGCAGCATGAACTTCATTCAAGCTTCTGTCGCTGCGCAAGGCAAGATGCGTATTGCTGAGTCAATGCTACCGTTACCTCGCTTAGATAATCTCACGCCAAATCTAGGTGAGGTTTTTGATATTGCCGTTCGTCCAGAGCAAATCCAATTTGTTGATCGTTTTAGTGAGTCCTTACCCGTGAGAATCGTATCAAGCGAATTCTTGGGGGCGTTTTATCGTGTTGAGTGTCAATTGCAACATGACTCAACGGCGAAAGAGATCATCGTTGATGTGTCAGTCAAAGAGTTCAACCGACTGAAACTGCGTCGCAGCGATATTCGTTACGTAGCATTTGATCAAGAAGGCCTAAGAGCTTACTCATCGAAAAGCCTGCAAGTGATGAAAGACGAGGCGGCGTAAATAATCATGGAATCGACTCAAATGATGCAATCTAAGCTGCTAGTTCAACGACGAGTACAGCCTTTTCTGGCTCGGTTAAGCAAAGACAACGTAATTCTATTTGGTCTGCTGGCCTTTTTGTCTGTGGTCATGACGCTATTCATTCTGATGCCACTGTGGGCAATGTTGAAAAAGAGTGTTCAGAACGCAGACGGAGAATTTGTAGGATTACAGAATTTCGCAACGTATTTTGCTTCTCAAAGCCTTTGGCAGTCGGTAGGCAATACGTTCACGCTCGGGTTGTTGGTAACGGTTGTCGTGGGGGTACTAGCGTTTGGTTATGCCTATGCTTTGACTCGTTCATGCATGCCTTTCAAGGGGCTTTTTCAGGTGTTGGGTTCAGCGCCGATTCTAGCTCCTTCTTTGCTTCCTGCGATCAGTTTGATCTTCTTATTTGGTAACCAAGGTATCGCCAAAGAAGTATTAGAGGGAAATTCGGTATACGGTTTGATTGGTATATCACTCGGCTTAATATTCTGGACTTTTCCACACGCCTTGATGATTTTGACCACCTCGTTAAGGACCTCTGATGCTCGTCTGTATGAGGCGGCACGAGCACTCAATACTTCATCATTAAAAACCTTTTTCATGGTGACGCTACCTGCGGCAAAGTATGGTTTGATCAGCACTCTGATCGTTGTATTTACGCTGGTGGTTTGTGACTTTGGTGTGCCAAAGGTGATTGGTGGCAGTTATAACGTTCTATCGACTGACATCTTTAAGCAGGTGGTTGGTCAACAGAACTTCTCTATGGGAGCGGTAACCAGTATCTTGCTGCTATTACCTGCGTTGCTTGCGTTTACCGTTGACCGTTGGGTTCAAAAGAAACAGAAGAGCTTGTTTGATACTCGATCTGTTGCGTACCAACCTGAACCTAGCTCTCTACGTGATGGCTTATGTTTCCTTTATTGCACCATCATCTCTGCTGCCGTGGTTATCGTGCTGGGCATGGCGATATACGGATCTATGGTCACGTTCTGGCCTTGGAACAAAGCACTCACTTTGAACAACTACAATTTCGCAGAAATGAGTACCTACGGTTGGACGCCGTTCTTCAACTCTCTAACGCTGGGTGCATGGACTGCTATCATCGGTACGGTTCTGATTTTCCTAGGGGCATACTGCATTGAGAAAGGCCGCGCATTCGGCCCTATTCGTCAAGCAATGCAAATGCTCAGTGTGGTACCGATGGCGGTTCCAGGCATGGTACTTGGTTTAGGGTATATTTTTTATTTCAACGATTTAAGTAACCCTTTAAATTTCCTATACGGAACAATGGCGTTCTTGGTTATTAACACCGTAGTTCACTACTACACAGTCGGTCACATGACGGCGTTGACTGCATTAAAACAACTACCTGATGAAATTGAAGCGACCGCAGCCTCGGTGAACTTACCGCAATACAAGCTGTTCTTTAAGGTGACGGTGCCAGTTTGTCTGCCTGCGATTTTAGATATTGCGACATACCTGTTTATTAATGCACTTACCACGACATCTGCGGTAGTATTCTTGTATTCTACCGATACGATACCTGCGTCAGTTTCAGTACTGAATATGGACGATGCAGGGCAAACGGGTGCAGCAGCTGCCATGGCGGTGATGATCATGATATCGGCAGCGAGCGCGAAGTTGATTCATATGTTAATCAATAAGTTATTCGAGAAGCGCACCCAAGCTTGGCGTAAGCGCTAGCAAATCATTTTATATTGCAGTTGGCCAAGGAGTGGCTGACGACAAGAACAAGAATAAAAGGAAATGAAGTGCAGTACGTAAAAATCAAAGATGTCATCGTAGAGCAGATAGAGTCGGGGATGTTAACGCCGCGACAGAAACTGCCTGCTGAGCGTAAACTGGCTGAATCGTTCGATACCACACGTGTTACGTTACGCGAAGCCTTGTCTTCACTTGAAGCGGAAGGGCGTATTTATCGAGAAGACCGACGTGGTTGGTTTATCTCTCCTGATCCGCTTCGTTACGATCCTACGCAAACGTTGAACTTCACTAACATGGCTTTGTCTCAGAACCGTAAGCCGAAAACAGAGTTGGTGTCGGCGAAAGGGATGTTAGCAACCAAGGAAGCGACAAAGCTTCTTAATCTTCAACCGTTCTCAGATGTTTATCGAGTGGACAGAGTTCGCTACCTTGAAGACAGACCAGTTGTGTATGTGACGAACTACATTCGACCTGAGCTGTTCCCTAACTTGCTTGACTACGACTTGTCTAAATCGTTGACTGACATCTACCGAGAGCACTTTGGTGTTGTGTATCAGAAGATCCGTTACCGCGTGAGTACAACGTCTTTGCTTGGCGAAACAGCACAAGCACTGCGTGCGACCTCAGGGTCTCCGGCTATGGTGGTCGAGCGTGTTAACTATAATCAAGATGGTGATTTGATTGATTGCGATATTGAATATTGGCGTCATGACGCGATCAGCATTGAGTCGATCGCACAGCTAGAGCGCTAGTCATACGTTATAACGTTGGCATACCTGCAATTATGCAGGATTGCCCAATTGAAACGCTCAAAGGTCTCTTATTCGGAGGCCTTTTTTATCACCTGTTGTCAGCCGTTGTGCTAATTCATCAATAATTTAGGAATGAAATGGAATTCTCTGCGATTGTAATCGTGATCATTTCGGCTTTACTTCACGCGGGTTGGAATGTTCTAGGCAAGTCTAATCAAGGATCGGGCTCGTCTTTCTTTCTGGCTTCTGGCTTTGCCGCCGCAGCGATTTTGACGCCATATTTGATTTGGTATGTTTACAGTGTTGGCCTGTTAAATATCTCACTTCCATTTTGGCAACTGGTTTTCTTGAGCGGGATCTGCCAAATCGTCTATTTGATTGGGCTAGGGACTGCCTATAAACAAGCAGACATCGGCGTGATTTACCCAATGGCCCGAGCTCTTCCGGTTCTAATGGTCGGCTTGGGTACAGTGTTGATTGGTTATGAACTGTCGTCTAATCAATGGATTGGGTTCACCTTGATTACCTTGGGCTGTTTGTTTGTCCCGTTGAAGCAATTCTCTGAGTTGAGGCTTAAGGCCTACCTAAACCTTGGCGTGTTGTGGGCGCTCATCGCCGCAATCGGTACCACGGGTTACTCGATTATTGATAAAGAGGCACTTCTATTATTGGAGCCTCTAAGCACGCCTAGTATCACTAACAAGCACACCGCGATTTTCTACCTAGGTATTCAGTTTTGGGCGATTGTGATTCCGCTGAGTGTTTGGTTGCTTGTGTCGAATCAAAGAATCGAATTCCATAACGCTTGGATACTGCGTAAAAGAGCAACACTTGCTGGCATCATGATGGCTTCGACCTATGGCCTAGTATTGTTTGCGATGACCATGACAGAAAACGTCAGCTTAGTTGTTGCACTTAGACAAGTTAGCATCATCTTCGGCGTAGTGATGGGGATCTACTTTTTAAAGGAAAAGTGGCACGTTACACGTGGTGTAGGCGTCATGTTTATCATTGCTGGCTTAGTTATCTCACTGACTTAAAAAGAAATTAAATCCTACCTCCAACCTATAACGTGACTTTTCAGTCGCATTTTTATTATTGATAGTAAACGTTTTACTAATGTTAAAGATGTGATCCTTCTCATAGACAAGGCTGTAAAGTTACCGGTAACATCCATCTCAACGTTACCGGTAACATATAATTACAAACCGGACTCTGTGAAACTCATAAGGATACCCAAATGAAAGCTCTGACTAAAACGCTGATTGCTGCCTCCCTCACTGGTCTATTTGCTACTTCAGCAATGGCTGCTGACTTTAAACTTAAAATTCAATCTTCAGATCCTTCTGGTGACTTGAACTTCAAAGTTCAGCAGAAGTGGGCTGAGCGCGTAGAGACGATGTCTAACGGACGTATTGATATCGATCTTCTGCCTGTAGGCGCTGTGGTTAAGCACACAGAAACGCTAGGCGCGATCAAAATGGGTATCTTAGATGGCCACATCACAGCAACAGGTTACTTCTCTGGTAAAGATCCAGCATTCGGCCTAATTGGTAACATGGTTGGTGCATGGTCAGACACAACGCAACTGCTTCAGTACATGAACTACGGCGGCGGTAACGAGCTAATGACTGAACTGTATAAGCCTTACGGTGTTCAGTTTGTTGGTGCTTCTACGACGGGTGTTGAATCTTTCATTTCTAAAAAGCCAATCGATGGTGTTGCGGATCTTAAAGGATTGAAATTACGTGCGCCTGAAGGCCTAGTTCAACAAGTATTTGCAGCCGCGGGTGCGACTCCAGTAAACCTGCCGGGTTCTGAAGTATTTACTGGCCTGAGCAAAGGCGTAATTGATGCCGCGGACTACACAGTATTTTCAACAAACCAAAAAGCGGGCATGAACGACATTGCTACCCACCCAGTTCAACCGGGCTTCCACTCATTGCCGCTTATCGATATATCTATTTCTCAGAAGAAATGGGACAAGATGCCAGCTGATCTACAAACAATGCTGCAAACATCAGTGCGTGACTTCTCTTACGACATGACGACTCAGCTGAAAATGGCTGACCAAGCGGCATTGAAAGAAGCTCAAGCGAACCCAGAAATCACTATCCACGACTGGTCTCAAGAAGAGCGTAAGAAGTTCCGTGAAATCGCGAAAGGCCAATGGAAAGTATTTGCAGAGCGTTCTGATAATGCAGGGAAAGTTTACACCTCAGTGACTGTGTTCCTAGAAGAAAACGGCTTACTGTAATTTAAACTTAGTTTACTGACGGGGGAGGGCATTGCTCTCCCGTATTCTCCCAGGATATTTGGCCCATGACAGACAAAACTCCCCATGCCCCAGCTGAAAACGACGAGCAACCAAGAAATGCGCTTGATCGTTTTGTTATAAAGTTCAGTAATCTCGTTAGCTGGTTGTTTATTTTTACTGTATTGATTTCATTTTATGAAGTTGTGATGCGTTACGCATTCGATGCCCCGACCACATGGGTACATGAAACAGCTTCTTTCATCGGTGGTTCTTTATTCATTATTGGTGGTATCTACGCGTTTGCCGCGAATAAGCATGTACGTGTAGTTCTTATCTACGATTCAGTGTCTAACCAAGCACGTAAATATCTTAATCTCGTTCACCATATTGTGGGTTTGGCCTTTGCCGGCATGCTCGCTTATGCGGCTTACTTCACCGCAGAGGAAGCATGGTTTGCGCCATGGGGTGAATTCCGTCTTGAAACATCAGGCTCAGTATTAAACGCGCCTTATCCTGCGCTGCTGAAAGGCCTGATTTTTGTCGTTTTGTGTGTTCTTGTTGTCCAGTTTGTATTGCACCTAATCCAAGAGTTGATGGGTCTAAGGAAGAATGACGATGTTTGATTTATCTTCTATTGGTATCGCATGGGGCAGCTTGCTCATGCTGGTTATGATGATTGGCTTGCTACTGACCGGTATGCAGCTAGCGTTCGTAACAGGCTTTGTCGCGATTTTCTTCACTTTATGCTGGTTTGGCCCTGATGCCTTGCCTTTGATCGCAAGCCGTACCTACAGTTTTGCTTCTGGTTATGTGTTCTTAGCAGTACCGATGTTCGTTTTGATGGCGGCTTTATTAGACCGTTCGGGGATTGCGCGTGACCTGTTTGATGCAATGAAATCTGTCGGCCGTAAAGTTCGTGGTGGTGTTGCAGTTCAAACGCTATTAGTTGCGGTTCTATTGGCTTCCATGTCCGGTGTTATCGGTGGTGAAACGGTACTACTAGGTATTCTTGCACTGCCACAAATGCTTCGTTTAGGTTACGACCGTAAGCTTGCTATCGGTACAACCTGTGCGGGTGGCGCACTTGGTACCATGCTTCCACCAAGTATCGTACTGATCATCTACGGTATGACAGCCAGCGTATCGATTGGCGACCTGTTTAAAGCTTCTTTCTTGCCAGCGTTTATCCTTGCAGGTTGTTACATCGGCTACGTATTGATTCGCTGTAAGCTGAACCCTTCTCTTGCGCCAATTCCAAGTGATGATGAGACAGAAGAAGACATCGCAAATCAGCCTAGTTACTTCAAAGCTCTGTTCTTCCCATTGCTTTCTGTTGCAACGGTTTTGGGCAGTATCTACACAGGTATCGCTTCAGTAACAGAAGCGTCTGCTTTAGGCGTGGTTGGTATCATGATCAGTGCGCTAATCCGTGGTGAACTGAACTTCAACATGTTGAAAGAGAGTGCCATCGCAACCATGCGTACTTGCGGCATGATCATGTGGATTGGTATCGGTGCAAGCGCATTGGTTGGTATCTACAACCTGATGGGCGGTATTGATTTTGTTGAAGAAACCATCCTTGCGCTCAGTGGCGGTAACGCGACAGTAACGCTATTAATCATGATGGCTATCTTGTTGGTACTAGGCATGTTCCTTGACTGGGTAGGTGTGGCACTTCTAACAATGCCAATCTTCGTTCCAATCATTACTGGCCTTGGGTTCGACCCAGTTTGGTTCGGCGTTGTGTTCTGTCTAAACATGCAGGTGTCGTTCTTGTCACCACCATTTGGTCCAGCGGCTTTCTACCTGAAATCGGTAGCACCAAAAGACATCAGCTTAGGTGAGATTTTCTCTTCACTACTGCCGTTCATTGCACTTCAAGTATTGGTGCTGGCACTGGTTATTATCTTTCCTCAGCTCGCGCTTTGGTGGCAATAACAGCAAAGGTTCCAGAGCGAGTTTAACGTTCAGGAACCTATCAACAGCAACACAAGTTTAACTATTAGATTCGATTGTCAGCCCCTGTTTTGGTTGGGGCTTAGGGAAGACTTGCCTTATGAAAAGCAAAAAAATACTCGTGATGGGCGTATCTGGATGCGGGAAAAGCCTAATTGGTAGCCGTATCGCACAGGCTTTAGAGCTTCAATTCTTTGATGGCGATGACTTCCATCCGCAAAGCAACGTAGAAAAAATGCGTCAAGGTATTCCGCTGACTGACGAAGATCGTCAAGGATGGCTAGAAACACTGAATAAGCAATATATCGAACAGCCAAGTGCTGTGATTGCTTGTTCTGCATTGAAACCTCAATATCGCGACATTCTACGAAAGAATAATGAAGGTTTAGTTATCGTGTACCTACAGGGTAGCTTCGACACCATTTGGAACCGCCACAAAGCGCGCGAGAACCATTACTTCAATGGTCAAGAAATGTTGAAAAGCCAGTTCGCAACCTTGGTTGAACCGAATGAAGCCGATGCGTTGTTTGTTGATATCTCACAAGATGTCGAACAGGTAGTAGAAAGTGCACTCAAACAAATTAAGCAGATAGGCTAAACCATGACTCAGTTAAAAAACGACATCGCGATGATTGGTTTAGGAGTGATGGGCAAAAGCCTAGCACTCAACCTACTGGATAACGGCTTTAACGTTGCTGGCTTTGACTTGAATACAGACAACATTGATCGCGCCAGTTCAGAAGCAAAGCTGCTTAATGAATCGTTTACTGGTAAAGGTAAGTTCACACAAGGGGCTAGCCTTGAGCATGTGCTGCAAGGGCTCGCGAAGCCGCGTGTAATCGCTTTGTCGGTTCCTGCAGGAAAGCCTGTCGATATCGTAGTGAGTAATTTGCTAGAAGCCGGTTTAGAGAGCGACGATATTGTTATCGATACAGGCAACAGTTTATGGACTGACACAGAAGCCCGCGAAGCTAACTATAAAGGCAAGCTTCGTTTCTTCAGCACTGCTGTATCTGGTGGTGAAGAAGGCGCTCGTGTTGGCCCGGCGCTTATGGCGAGTGGTGACCAATCGGCTTGGCAATATGTGAAACCGATGTGGGAAGCGATTGCTGCAAAAGTGGATGCTAATGGGCTACCGGTTGCTCAGTTTGAAGCGGGTGAAGCATGCGCTGCCTATGTTGGTCCTTCTGGTACAGGGCACTATGTGAAAATGGTACACAACGGTATTGAATATGCCGACATGCAGCTCATCTGCGAAGTGTATCAGTTCATGCGTGATGTACTTGAAATGCCAGCTCAAGAGATTGGCCAAGTTTTCGAACAGTGGAACAACGGTGTACTTAATAGCTACTTAATGGAAATCAGTGCCGACATTCTTCAACAAGAAGATTTGGCTACGGGTAAACCATTTGTTGATGTTGTGCTTGATAAGGCTGGCCAAAAAGGCACAGGCTTATGGACAGCAGTTAACAGCCTTCAGGAAGGCTGCCCAACTCCAACCATTGCACAGGCGGTTTATGCACGTGCGATGAGCGGTCAAAAATCACAACGTATTCAAGGGAGCAAACTGCTAAAAGGCAATGTTGCCGATGCGAGTCAGTTGGATAAAAAAGAGGTTATTTCTGAACTTCACGATGCCCTATATTGCGCCAAGTTGTCTGTTTATGCACAAGGCTTTGATTTATTAAAGACAGCGTCAGACAAAGAGGGTTGGAATCTCGATTTCACTCAGATAGCTAAGATCTGGCGAGCAGGTTGTATTATTCGTGCAGCATTCTTACAAGGTATCACATCGGCTTATCAACAAAATGGTGAGCTGGCGAATCTGTTGTTTGACGAGGTTTTCATCAAACAAGTGGAAGAGCGTGAGCTTGCTTGGCGTATCGCCGTTGCTAACTCCGCTTTGTATGGTGTGCCGATGCCGGGGATCAGTTCTGCATTAAGCTACTTTGATTCTCTGCGCTGTGAAGTGTTACCAGCGAATCTATTGCAAGCGCAACGTGACTATTTTGGTTCTCATACCTATTCGCGAGTCGATAGAGAGGAAGCCGAAAAATTCCATGTCACTTGGAGTCAGTCCCCAAGAACTGAAGTAAAAGTGAACGCTTAAACAATCAATAACGCCCTCAACAAGAGGGCGTTTTTAATTATGATGCTGTATCAACATTTTACTAAATTAGGCTTCAAATTCCACGTCAGTCGGATACACTGTTACCAGTAACATAACTCAAAAATAATAATTACTAATTATGTCGAATAAGAAAAAACGTCCAACATTACAAGATGTTGCCAACTTAGTTGGTGTCACAAAAATGACCGTCAGTCGCTGCCTGAGAGACTCTTCTCAAGTATCAGAAGCACTGCGAGATAAGATCAGCGCTGCAGTAGACGAGCTAGGTTATATCCCTAACCGCGCACCAGACATTCTTTCCAACGCAAAAAGCAATGCGATTGGTGTTTTGGTCCCCTCGTTAACTAACCAAGTTTTTGCTGAAGTTATTCGTGGTATTGAGCAAGTCACCGCGCCTGCGGGTTACCAAACCATGATTGCTCACTATGGCTATAGCGCAGAACTGGAAGAGCAGAGCATCGCTTCGCTGCTTTCTTACAACGTTGACGCGATTATCCTTTCAGAAAACGTTCACACTGATAGAGCGCGTAAAATGCTGCAGACTGTTTCTATCCCAGTGATTGAAATTATGGATTCGGTGTCTCCCCGTATTGAACAAGCGGTTGGCTTTGATAACTTCGAAGCGGCAAGAGCTATGACCAAAACCATGCTCGACCGGGGGCGAACCAATATTGCTTACTTAGCGGCTCGTATGGATGAACGTACGCGCTTAAAAATGGCCGGTTATGAACATGCGATGCAAGAAGTCGACAAAACGCCAGTAACGCTGCAAACGGAAGACGCTTCCTCGTTTACTCTTGGTGCAAAACTGATTGGTGAGTTACTTGAGAAACACCCTGAAGTGAATGGCATTTTCTGTACTAATGATGATTTGGCCATTGGTGCTTTTTACGAGTGTGTACGACGTGGTATTCAGGTACCAGAGCAGATGGCGATTGCAGGTTTCCACGGACACGACATCACAGTGGCGATGACGCCGCGTTTAGCGACTGTCGTAACACCTAGGGAGCAGATCGGTAAAGTCGCTGCAGAGCAAGTTGTAGCGCGTTTGCAAGGTAACAATGAATGGGTGGCAAAGCTGGATCTTGGTTATGAGATTGAAGTAGGTGAGAGTATCTAATCTTACACTTCGGCTTTGATCTTCATCGGATTCAAACTAAAACGCCCTTAACGAGATGAACTTTGCTAAGGGCGTTTTCTATTTATCTAGTAAGAAGCTGTAGGTAGTAAAAGACTTAACCAGCTAAAGCTTGAGCATCTTGTTGCTTCAACACTTTGTGGCCATCTTCAGTGACGCCACGTTTCCAATAACTACTGATGTAGATGTTCTCTTTCGCGACTTCTTTTTCGTTGCGGAAGTACTGTCTTAGTTCGCGCATGCTTTCAAATTCACACGCCGTCCAAATCGAAACCTGCCCCTCTAACCATTCTGTGTTGCGAACTGTTTGTGAAAGTGTTTCTTCAGTTGCATCTTCAATTAACCAAGTGACTTTTATACCTTGAGGTACTTCAAGTGTTTGCTTGTCTGCTGCTGAATTGATCTGAATGACAGCGTGGCCTGCTGCGTGTTCCGGAAGCGTTTTTACTTTTGCAGAGAGCGCAGGTAGCGAAGTCATATCTGCCACCAAGAAGAACCAATCCGATTCTAGATTCAGCCCTTGAATTAATCCAGGGCCTGCCACTGAAACCGTGTCACCTACTTCTGCGTTCATTGCCCATCTTGCAGCAAAGCCACATTGCAGATCTGTGGTGATGTGGCGTACGAAATCAACCTCAATCCACTTTTCGACAGGGTTGTACTGACGAATGGTGTAAGTGCGCATGGTTGGGCGCTCACCTTCGTTCAGGTGACTTAAATCTGTGGTGCCGAGTGGCGAGAACAAAAGCTTGATGTAGCCGCCGGCACATTCGGTTGGGTACTTACTTAATCCTTCACCGCTAAGCGTTATACGCTGCATATTCGGTGTAATGGTTGAGGTTTGAGTAACGGTTAATGTGATAGGGCTAGGCTTGCTCATATAAGGCTCTCTTAGATTTTGATTTCCACATCATAATCCTGAACAAGAAAACACTCAATACTAATAATTATCATTTACTTTTATTTACACAAGCGCAACGTAACTTGAACCCGATATCAATAGAAACAAAAATATCGACAAAAAAAGCCCTTTAGAAAACTAAAGGGCTTGGTGTATTGGAACTGTTTAACGTGAGCAGAATTAGCTGTTTGCTTGCTCTAGTTCGATAGTTTCTTCAGCGGCTTTCGCTGCTTCTAGCATCTTACGAATAATGAACGATGCAGCCATTGCGATACCCACCATTACAACCGCTAGGATAGTTAATAGTTGGAAGTAATCACCGTAAACCGTTTGAACGATTTCTTGTGTGATCTCTTGGCCTTTCTCAAGTGCAATAGACGTTGAGAATACAGCACCAACAATGCCTGATAGTGCGATTGCGACAGAGAATAAGCTTACTGAGAAGTTCTCGATGTGCTTAGGTGCAACAGACAGGATGAATGCTACAACCATAGAACCAACAATAACCTCACCAAATGCTAGGAAGAAGTGGATTGCTAAGAACACTTCAGGGCGAATCAGAATATCTTCACCAACGGTTGTTACTGCCATCGTTAAGATACCGAAAGCGATCGCCGTCAGAATGAAAGAGAAACCTACTTTGGTTGCGGTAGAGAAATGAATGTTTTTCTTTTCTAGTTTAGAGAAGATGCCCGTAATGATAGGGCCTGCAACCATACACCAAAGTGGGTTCATTGCCATCGACGCTTCAGGGGCTACAGGGATGAAACCGAATAGATCGCCACGCATTGTATTGATTGCAACCATTGTCATCGATGTCATCATTTGACCGTAGTACACGAAGAAACATGTCGTGAGGAATGTGATGATTAAGATCGTGCCCATTTTCAGCATATCTGACTTCTTCGATTTCATCATCAAAGAGACAAAGTAGATGATCGCTGCACCACCAATTGCGTACACGATGTTCTGGCCGATATCCATGTTAGAAAACATGAAGAATACCAAACCAATCATTGCAGCAGAAAGGCCAAGGAATGCAGCCCAGTGTTTAGTGCTTACTGGTTTTTGGTCGATTTCAGCACTTGCTTCAACAAGGCCTTTGCGAACAAAGAGCATCATCAGAAGTGCGGCACCTGCTAGAGCAGCCGAAAGAAGGAAACCACCGTGGAAACCAACAACCAGCACTAGCATCGGGAACAAGTACTGGCCTAAAAGCGCACCAATATTGTTGACTGAGTAGTTGATAGGGTAGCAGTTTTCGAAATCTTCCTGAGTTTTGAACGTGCGTTTGTAAAGACTTGGGTAAGAAGGGGACATCAAACCACGCGCATAACTCGCTAAAGCAATACCACATAATGCCATTGGAACATTGGTCGCCGCGGCACCAAGTACCAGTAGAGCATAACCACTTGCGAACCCTAGAAAGGCAATGGTCAACGATCGGTATGCGCCTAAAAATTTGTCGGCGATGAAGCCACCTGCAATAGCAAATAGCGGTCCGATTGCAGAGAAAGCACCAACAACCATCATTGTGTCGGCTTCATTGTAGTTAAGATCTTCAAGGAAGAAACGAGTCAAGATCACCATGACGCCATAGAACGAAAGTCCAAACATCATTTGGCAGAACATCATTGATTTGTTTAATCTATTCCACATTATTTTATTCTCACATTAGTATTAAGATGTAGTGTAATAACCTAATTATAATACCATCACTAGCAATACATAAAATGAAACATGCATCCCAAACCGAACTTTACTCGATATACCTTTTCTTATGAGTACATTGATATTTCTCATGAATGAAATTTGCAATGTTAGATTTTGATAATGGATACATAACTGTGAGAAATTTAACTACCTTCATTTGTGGCTAAGTAATGAACGGATAAAGGAAAAGTTAACATTGGTCATATTGTAAAATGTTCAAGTGAGTGTCACTTTTTATTGGCTGTTGGATTTTAGCCAATAAAAAAGCCAGCTTGGTGGCTGGCTTTGTTGAGATATTGAAAACTAAGTTTACAAGAATGCCGTCTCTATAGAGGCTTTCTCCACTCGTGTTCCAGTCTGTTATTCACAAGGTGGTGCCATGTGGATCACGGCTAGGCCACCTAGAGAAGTCTCACGGTACTTTTTGTTCATGTCTTTACCTGTTTGGTACATGGTTGCGATAACCTTGTCTAACGAGATAAGACACTTGCTAGTACGTTTCAGCGCCATACGTGATGCGTTGATGGCTTTCATTGCGCCCATTGCATTGCGCTCGATACATGGCACTTGAACAAGCCCGCCGATCGGATCACATGTCATGCCTAGTGAGTGTTCCATTGCGATTTCAGCTGCGATACAGATTTGCTCGTTGCTGCCACCGCGCAAAGCGGTTAAGCCTGCTGCAGCCATTGATGAAGACACGCCAACTTCGCCCTGACAACCCACTTCTGCACCAGAAATCGAAGCGTTGGTTTTGTACAAGATGCCAATAGCGCCAGAGACTGCTAAAAAGTCTTTCAACTGCTTGGTGTCTAGCTCTTTGATGAAACGATGGTAGTACATTAATACCGCAGGAATAACGCCAGCCGCACCATTGGTTGGAGATGTTACCACTTGGCCACCCGCTGCGTTTTCTTCGCTTACAGCAAAGGCAAACAGGTTAATCCAATCCATGATCTCCATTGGATCGTTTTCAATCGAAGCATTCGCCTCAAGCTTTTTCAAAAGAGCAGGCGCTCGACGCGTCACTTCTAAACCGCCATCAAGAATACCTTCGGTGTCAAAGCCACGCTGCATGCACAGAGACATCACCTTCCAAATTTGGTCAGCTTTTTGGTCAATCACGTCCATGCCTTGAAAAGACACTTCATTGCGCAGGATTAAGCCACCAAGGCTAAGCCCTTGTTGTTCAGATAATTCAAGTAATTGATCGGCAGAAGTAAAAGGGAATTCAACTTGTGTTTCTGACTCTGACTTGCCGTTTTGCAGTTCATCAGCGGTCGCGATAAAGCCACCACCAATGGAGTAGTACGTTTCCATATCTAGAAGACTACCGCTTGCGTCAAAGGCAGAGATGGTCATGCCGTTTTCATGAAGTGGA
Organism: Vibrio sp. QJM3NY_21; assembly: GCF_057785975.1. NCBI lineage: Bacteria > Pseudomonadati > Pseudomonadota > Gammaproteobacteria > Vibrionales > Vibrionaceae > Vibrio > Vibrio sp. QJM3NY_21. The sequence goes on along the minus strand of NZ_CM173514.1, from coordinate 1,281,443 downwards.
AGATTGGTTTTGTGGAAGAGTAGGTCGCTTTCTACATCGAAATGAATTTCGTGGTTACCGCTAACCATTAAAGATTTATCTTCAATCGCTTTACGCATTGCTTGGTTAGCACTAGTAATCTTAATAGTGTCGGGGCGGTTACCGAGCAAACCTAACAAAGTTGCTCTGTCTGTGTGGTGACCAATACCCGTCAATGATAACGAGCCGTATAAGTCGATTTGAATACGCTTCACTTGCTTAAGCTGAGCATCAATTTTTTGGGTAAAGTTAAACCCAGCGATCATTGGTCCATTTGTGTGGGAGCTGGACGGGCCAACCCCAATTTTGTAGATATCAAAAATAGACAGCATAGTAACTTCCTGTGAAGACGGTTCGATGAACGAACTCTGGTTAAAGTATATCTTTTGTTAACCTCACTTCTTTGAGTGAGCGTATTCTTTCAATGAGATTAATGTTAACAAGCGTGTAGTTCGATGAAATACAAGACCGTGCTATTTTTGCTTTATATAGCTGCACGTTGATTCTTGTGTACCATAAGATGTTGCTATCAATAGTGAGCATTATTGCGAGCTACATTTAGGAATTTAAAAATACTTTTGTTAAGAACTATTGTATACATAATTCACTCCATCTAATCACTAAAACGAGACTTGAACATAAAATGAGCATTAATCACCTCCTTATTGTGCTAGGTAAGCGACTTAATGGGAATAAATTGACTGATGAAGGCATCAGTCGAGTTGATGCTTTGGTGGAGTATCTGGCGGGGCCTTTGGCAGAAGAGCCTATTCAGAAAACGGGTGTTGCATTTTGTGGCGGGGTGACAAAAGGTCAAACCACCTCTGAAGCGGATGCAATGCACCAGTATTTTCGAATTCTGGAAAGCCAGCGAGAATATCCGTTTTCCTTGGGGGCGATTTTGCTTGAGCAGAACTCGACAAATACGGTTGAGAACATTCAGAACTTAGCTTCAGAGATGATTGAAAGTGGACTGTTTACCCGTGGGCAGAGTGTGAAGGTGACGTTTGTTTCGAATGACTACCATTTACAACGTATTTTCGAGATCCAATCGCTCATGGACGAACAAGGCTTGCTTAAGGTTTTGGTTGAGAAGTGCTCTGCACTTGGGGTGGAACTACAAGTCGATCCTCAGCTAGAAGCTCATGTTGCGGTGCCATATCCTCATCAAAATACTCAAGGGCAATTGTTTCTGTTGATGGATGTGCTGACAACCTATCGAGTTTATCTTGAAGGTGTTTCTGCGGGCACATTCAAGCGAGATTTGGAGTTAGTTAGGAGGGAGCCTAAAAGACTGTCGTTGGAGGCATTGATAGCGGTAAAGGCGTTAGTAGAGGGGGTGCCTCATTTTGACATCGTCGACAGCTTACTCCCAGTATTGGAGCGCTGTATCCAGCAGACTTCAGTGGGTACCGACATAAAAAAAGTCAGGGAGTACCTAGCATTACTCGATACTAACCTGACTTTATTGAATCGTTATTTAGACCCAGAATCGGATCACACACATCGCTGGTGGCGATAGATGTTTATTTCTTTCTCGTGATGCCAATAACGGTCTTTAAGCTCGCAAACGCAATCAGGCAGTAAGCCAAAAGTTCAGTGCCTTCTTCTGCGATGTTTTTAACCACGCGCACATAATCATCGCCCATAACATTGTGCCAAAAGCTGCCCATGCCAAATAGACGAGAGAACACCAACAGTAGCATTACGCCAGTAACGAGTAAGTTCATGTGTGGGGAGGCAAGAATAAGCGCAAGCTGATCAATGGTTCTTTTACCATTCTTAATCGCATAGAAAATTGCACTGCCAGCAACCAATAGGGCAGGGACAACCCATGCACCATGTACGATCTTGTCGAACCAAAAATCCATTTCACGAATGAACAACACTGCGAAGAATGCGCTGATAAGAAGAGCTGCGTGCTTAACTTCGCGCCTCTCTCTTGCTAAATAAGCAAAAGAGCCAGATGTCACGATAAGCAGTAACTGTTGCAGCATCTCGGTCGCCGAGACCTCACCAACATTGCCATTTAGCAATACAAAATCAATTCGAAGTGCAAGGTTTGCGACAATGCCTATCGCTAAAACAACGAGAGCTGTTTGGCATCGTTTGTAAATCACTTGAGATGTCGATTGGGAAAGGGTGAACTCTGGCAGTTCAAACGACATTGGAGTTTGTTCATTGGTTTTAGATTGGCTTTTCATAGTAATTCGATGTGTAAATATTTGTAACGGGCAGGCATTCTATCGGCCTCGGTTAGCGCTATGTCAGAGTTATGTCAGGAATAAAACAGTGTTCAATTGGTGTGTGTACGGTAAACCGCTGCCTTATGGCAGGCAGTTTACGTAACATAATTGAATTTTTAGGGGGAGGGTTTTAAAGCTTTGATATTGGAAACTTGTAATAGAAGTTATTACTTTTCAGTTTCTTGCTCATGGTTATTGCGGTAGTACTCCCATTGCTCGATACGTTCACCGTCATCGAATACACAGTAAGTTGTACGCTGATTGTTTTCAGTAACCGTGTCTAATTCACCGTCCTGTTGAACACAATAAACCGCTGCTGGGTTAGCGACTGAAACACGTTGGCCTTCGCTATATTCTGCATAGTCGTTTGCACAACCGCCTAATACAACGGCACATACAGCCATCAAACCAATTTTCTTCATGTCTATCTCCTACGTGATAACTCTATAATCGAATGCGTTAAGTTCTACAGAACCAAATGAGAAGCTCTATGAAATTAGTATATTTTAGATTTCAGAAAAGGTTGTCCTAATTTGGTCAAGATATTGAAATAGGTTGATATTTCGCTATTTTTAAGTGCTTTTTGAGTGTTTGATCAGGCTGGCATAGCTGATGTTATAAAAGGAACAGCCTCCGTCAATAAGGCGCTACTTGATGGTTGTTTTGACTCGATAGCCGTGGGCGAACAGCGATCAAAAGCAGAGGGTATGTGTTCTTGTGGGGGACGGAGAACCTCGAATCTATTGATGATTATGATATGATGCCGCCAAATTCAGTAGAGCAGTCAGAATCATGAGACACCTAAAAACCACCATCCACCCTGATATCGATCATCTAGACAATAAAACGGTATACAAGCGTAATGCTGCCCGCGCCATTGTATTAGATGGTGAAGACATTCTGATGCTCTATACAGAGCGTTATCACGACTACACCATTCCTGGTGGTGGTTTGGATGAAGGTGAAGATGTGATTGCTGGTATGGTGCGTGAACTCGAAGAAGAGACAGGCGCGAAGAATATCCATAGCATTAAGCCGTTTGGCATTTTTGAAGAGTTCCGTCCTTGGTATAAAGACGATGCAGATATGATGCACATGATTTCTTACTGCTACTCATGCAAGATTGATCGTGAGCTTGGTGAAACGGCTTACGAAGATTATGAAGTGAAAAACGGGATGAAACCGGTGTGGATGAATATCCATGAAGCGATCGCTCACAACGAAAAAACCATGGCTGAGAGCTCTAAGAAGGGCATGAGCATTGAACGTGAAACCTTTTTGCTGCATTTAATTGCCAAAGAGATGCTTTAGCCTTTATCAGTACAAGCCTGTTAAGTTATTTATTTGCCGCCACTTTTGGCGGCAAAGTTGTTTCTAGCGATGCTAAAATGTAATAGCGGTAATTAATTATTGAATATGGTTGATATTGTCAACTAAGTAACTTTAATGTATCTTTAGCTCAGTGATGACCCTATCTAGCTAGCTGCCCGGTCATATCGCTAGTTCTCCCTGTGAGCCTGCCCTAAACAAAGAATTCCATGAATAAAAGACAGTTTATTGCCCACTATTTGCGTATGAATCGCAATTCTTATTTGTTGGCAATAGTTTTCATTTTTCTCGTCAACTGGTTACAAGTAGAGATCCCTCGTTATATCCAATTGGCGATAGATTTGATTGATGACGCTTCTTCAACTGGCCATCAGCAGCTGCAAAGCTATGTTTGGATTGTAGTCGGCATGTCTGTCGCCATGGTGGTGGTGAGAATTCTGTCTCGTATCTATGCGCTTAATCCGGGGCGAATTACAGAAGCAGCGCTCAAAAGTACACTTCTACAAAAGCTGAATCGCTTACCGAGCAGCTTTCATGAACGTTTTGCTTCGGGTCGACTCATCTCGATTATCAACAACGACCTTAGTGGTATCCGACTGCTGTTTGGTGTCGGCTTCTTGCAGTTCTTTAATGCGTTGCTTGCGTTGTCGTTGACGCCTCTTTACATGTGGCGCATATCGCCAGAACTCACACTGTATTCGATCATTCCTATCTCAATCGCTTTTGTGATTTTCCGTGTGGGCTTCAAGCGTATGAAAACACTGCATTTAGAGCACATGAAACGTCTACAAAACTTGTCTGCTCAGCTAATGAGTTACCTGTCTGGGATTGATTTGATTAAGAGCCAGCAGATGTCACCTTGGGTGAAAACCGAAACTGAAAAGCTTAACCAGTTATTGCTTGAGTGCCGCCTTAAAATCACACGTATTCAAGTCTTCTTTATGCCGGTACTCGACTACGCCAATGACCTGATGAAAATCATCATTCTTGGGCTTGGTGGCTACATGTTAATGAGACAAGAGCTAACCCTCGGTGAGATTACTGCTTTCCTAACTTACTCGGTTTTACTGGCTATGCCATTGATGCAGCTTGGCAGAATCGCGACCATTTATCAGCGTGGCATGGTAGGTATTCAGAGTGCACAGACTATTCTTAACGCCAAAGTTCCCGAGCTTGATGAAGATAAGCTCACGGAGTTAGATGTTGAATCGCTAAAGGGAAAAACGTTTTCCGTTCGCAATCTCAGCTTCAGCTATTCGGGTGAAGAGCGTGTGATTCTTGATGACATCAGCTTTGATATTCCTGCTGGTAAGAAAGTCGGAGTGCTTGGTGGAATCGGAGCGGGTAAAACGACATTAGTGAACTGCTTGAACCATCACTTGGATGTACCAGAAAGTTCAGTTTTCCTTGGCGAAAGGGATATCACTAGCTTCTCACGCAGTGACTTGCGCCGTTACGTGAAAACCGTGACTCAAGACCCTTTCCTGTTTTCAGCAACCGTCGAAGATAATATCCGCTTTGGTAGCTTAGATACTGACTTGGCAAAGAGTCAGGTTGATGAAGTGCTTGAGCTCAGCCAGTTGGCGAGTGACGTTACTCGTTTTGAGCATGGTGACCAAACCTTAGTCGGTGAGAAAGGGATCATGTTGTCAGGCGGTCAGAAGCAGCGTTTAAGTATTGCTCGCGCTTTATTACAACCCATCGATCTGATCATCATGGATAACGTTCTATCGGCCGTCGACTATGAAACAGAACGAAAGATCTTGGAAGGCCTGTTTAAGCGCTTGGAAAATCAGTCAGTACTTGTGGTTTCACACCGCGTTAATGCCCTTGAATATATGGATGAAATCATCGTGTTGAACGAAGGTAAAGTGATCGCGAAGGGCGACCACGCCACGTTATTGAAAACCTGTGATTACTATTACGATACATGGCAACTACAGCAGAATGAAACGGAGGCAGCAGCATGTTAAAAGGCGTTGATCTCAAGTACCTCAAGCACTTTTTTAAGTTTGCTAAGAAATACAAAGGTTCTGCGATTCTGGGCATCGCTATGCTTCCGCTCTCTGTCATTACAAGCTTATTGTTTCCTTGGCTGATCATTCAAGTGATTGATGTACACCTGAGCCATGGGGATATGGATGGATTGCTCGAGTACGTTTTCTATCTAGTCGCAGTTCTGGTGGCGAGTTATGTGGTGGATACTATCTATTCATACAACCTGCGTAAAACAGGTCAATATACGATAACCGACATGCGTTCAGTGTTGTTTGCTCGCGTGCTTAAATTGCCACGCAGCTATTTTGATAACACACCGATTGGCGTAACACTTTCACGATTAACCAGTGACTTGGAAACCATCGGCGAGACATTTGTTCAGTCGGTTGTAGGTCTAGTTAAAGACAGCATCAATACCATTGCTCTGTTGGTGATGATGTTCTTCATTGATTGGCAGTTAACGATGATTGTATTGATCATTATGCCGCCAGTGATGTATTTGACGGTGTATGTGAGAAACCGACTTCGCGCTTTATATAAGGTGACTCGTTCTTCGCTCGCTCGTGGTATTGGCTTTTTACAAGAAGTCTTATTTGGTATGAAAACGGTTCAGATGTATCGAGCTGAAGAGCAAGTCGAACAACGCTACCAAGGCTATACTGATGAGTTTCTGAGAGCACAGAAGAAAATCAATAAATACGATGCGATTTTGTTCTCGTTTATCTCGGGCATTACCTCAATCACGATCGCAATTATGATCTGGTATGGCTCTGAGCAAGTGATAGAAGGGGCACTCACCTTGGGTGTGCTAATTGCGTTCATCAACACCTTAGAAAAAGTGTTTGTTCCGATCCGTGACTTTACGTCGCAGATTGCTTCGATTCAGAGTTCATTTGCAGCGTTTGACCATATTGAAGAGCTGTTTGTTGAGTCGACTGAAGAGGAAGGGCGTAACCTGCTGCCATCGAGCAAGGTTGAAAAACAGCTCGAACAGTTTGTGAGCCTGGAGTTTAAGAACGTGAGCTTCCGTTACAAAGACGACTCTCCCTACGTTCTAAAGAATGTTTCGTTTGTATTGGAGAAAGGGCATCAAATCGCGCTTGTGGGTTCTACGGGATCGGGCAAGTCGACAATTCTGCGTCTAATCTCTAAAACCTACCAAGACTATGAAGGCAGCATTCTACTGAATGGAATAGAGCTATCGCAGATCTCAAGCGAAGACTCTGCTCATTTGTTCTCAATGATGATGCAAGACGTGCACTTATTTGAAGAGACAATCCAATTCAATATCGCGCTGGGTAAAACGCATTTATCTAGAACTGAGGTTGAGCAGGCAGCGCGCTATGTTTATGCCGATAAGTTTATTGAACAATTGCCACAAGGTTATGACTTCCACTTGGAAAAGAACGGCTCCAATTTGTCTGTGGGGCAAACGCAGCTTATTTCGTTCGCACGAGCGGTTGCACAGGGTGGTCAATTGATGATGCTTGATGAGGCGACCAGTTCGGTAGATTCAATCACCGAAGACCTCATCCAAAAAGCGATGCAGCGTCTGTTTAAGGAAAAAACCGTGATTGCGATTGCGCACCGTTTGAGTACCGTTCGTCACTCGGATACGATTCTGGTATTGGAAAAGGGTGAAATTGTTGAGCAAGGTAATCATCAACAGCTGGTGGCATACAATGGAATTTACGCAGGGTTGTTGAATGAATCGATTGTCGAAACGGGCGATTCCCAAGTTACGGTAGCCTGATTGCCTCAAATTTAGGCTGTTGCTTTCGATAAGATAAATTGGCTTTGTCTATGCTTCACCAGTTTCTATTGTTTTCTAATACTCCCAAGAGGTTAGGGAAATTAAACATATTTTTCGATTATTAATATGTTATGATCTCCCTACTACTAAAGGGGTGTCTTCGTGCATCGGGATGTATGCGAGCAAAACGTAAGTGCTTGTGTCAGTCACTTTCTGGCGAATATGGAATCGAAAATGTTGTTGGAAGAAGTTGTAGAAATTATCGAATTAACCGACTCAGACCATTTATCTCAAGCAATGGAACTGTTTAACGAGCATGGTTTTGTTGATGCTGAGTATTTACCTTTTATGAATGTTGTTTTTGAAACAGCACCGGATCACCTTGCGAAGAAGTTGTCGCAGGTTGGTTTTAAAGGTTTAGTGCAAGTCGAAAAGAATGAAGATGCATCGGGCTTCACCATTATTGATGCTGACCGCGTTCTGCTAAAAGACTCTGCTTAGCTGTAAGACTTTGCTTAGCTACAAGACTCAGCTTAACTGTAAGATTCTTCTTAATGACAAGAATAAGATTCAGCTTAGTGAAAAGATTCTATCCAGTTCAGTAACACCCGTTATGATTATTTGAGGTTAACACAGTGACAACAGCAACCGTTTCATCAACAGAGCAACACATTTCCAATGAACATGCGCTTTTAGGGGCATCGTTATTAGCGTCTCAAAAAGTTGAGTTGGCTCTGTTCAGTGTTATCTCTAGATTAGCTAAAGCACTGCCAAAGGAACAACAGCAGCCACTAGGCTTGGATTTGGATACCTTTTTAAGGGAAAAGCCAAGTGAGCAAGCCTCTATGCTGAGCCTATACGAACAGACGTTTGGTGAGCAACTTCCTTTGAAAGCCAATGAACTCAACGATTTTATTTACCACCGAAACTTGGTAACTCGTGGCTTTTGGCTAGTGACTGGGGCTGATGTTAAAGGCGGTGAGAAGCTTGCGAACCCAGAGCTATATTTAAAAGAGTTCTTGGCCAAATGTGAATACTGGCAAGTGATGCTTGATACCCAAACCAAGTAATCAAATTGAAATAAGAAAGCCATAGCGAAACATGCTATGGCTTTTTTGTTTGTGTAAACCATGCTGAATTTTTTAAAGCAGATGATTACCTCGAATACTGAGAACATCACTTATATTACTTAAATATCCCTCCAAAATTTAAATCATCATCTTCAATACATAGTTCCTAGAGACAAAGTGGTGTTTAAGTGCAGCACAAACATGAAGAACAACTAAACAGGCTAGTGCAATACAACTGGCACGATGTAAATAGAAAAAGAAGCCGTTGATTGCAGGATCGGTAATTGGGTTATTCACGATCACTAACCAGAATAACGAATAAGGTTCTTTCAGCATCAAATAACCGGTGCTGAAAACCATAAACATCACTAGATACATCAGGGAGTGAGCAAGTTTAGCAACGCATTTTTGCCCTTCAGGTACAGACAGTGGCATGGTTGGTGATGACCGGAAGTGGCTCCAGACATAACGAACCACGAATAATGGCGTCGCAATGGTCGCCAATGACATGTTGAGCACTGACAGAAAAGAAAATAGCTCTGGATGGCTGGTAACATAGTGCATCACATACCCTGCGACTGTTGCATAGATGATGACAGATGCCATGACCCAGTGCAGTACCCGGCTCATTAAATCGTATCGTGGATTGTTCAAATTAACCTCGCTCTGATCGTTATTAATATAAGATTCATCTCGATGCAATAAATCAACTCTTGGTATATTCGCATCGCGAATTAATTATATAGAACAGTATTACGCGGTATTTTTATAATTTAGAAATTAATGATGTTGCTTCAGGTGTTTTATAATAATCAATGATGTTTTAGAGTGTTAATTCCAATAAGGAGAAGGCAGAATTGCCAACTTTCTAGCTTGTCTTGCGATTAAGAGATACAGTTAACAAAGATTAAATATATAAGGAATGTATAAATGCTTCGAACCCTATTGATTGCAGTGTTATCACTGGTCGCGACCATGAGCTTTGCAAGCGAGGAGGTTAAATACTCAGAGAAAGAGTATGTAGACCGACCATTGATGGAACGCTACATCTTAGATGAGTTGAAGCAGTTGCGAATGGAACAGCAAGATCTGGAAAGGCGCTTGACCATTCAGATGACCGATCGTGAGCTTACAGTCGCCGATAAGTCATTGAATTATGCCAATGTCACGGTCACGTATTTCTTCTACATTATTGCGGGTGTTGCTTCTCTTATTGCATTGGTTGGTTGGCAATCACTGAAAGACCTCAAACACACCACCAAAGAAATGGCTGACCAGCGACTTAATTCGATAGCCCAAGACTACGAGAAGAAATTCAATGTTCTTGAAAGGGATCTTAAGCGTAAGACCAGAATTATCTCAGAGAACAACCGAGAAATCGAAATCATCAATGAGATTCACAATTTATGGCTCAGAGCGCAAAACGCTCAAACCGCCGAGCAGAAGATTGAAATTTACGATGAGATATTGAAGGTTCGTCCGGGTGATTTAGAAGCGTTGACCTATAAAGCGGATGCTGCGATGGATATGCAGGAATACCACTGGGCAATGAGCCTATGTAACCGCGTGTTAGAAGTGGATGACCAAAATGCCCACGCCTTGTATCAACGTGCTTGTTCGTATGCAAGGTTAGGAGCAGAAGGTCAGGCTATCGATGACTTAGAGCGTTCTATTGAAGCGAGTGGTTCAATGAGAGAGTTGCTAGCTGAAGAGCCAGACTTTGAGATGCTGCGCGGCTTAGATCGTTTTGAAGCGCTTTGTGAAGAGTAATGTCACTTAAGGTGGTGGGCTTCACACGCCCACCATATTTTGGCAACTTTTGTGGAACGGTTTCTTACATTTCGTTTATTTTTTTGAATTAATTGTTATGTTATAACACTTACCAAGTTCCTTGTTATAACCGCTAAGTATTTTATGAAGTTCCTCCCTATTGGCCTGATCGTGATCGCTATCAGTGCATTCTCGCTTTCCGTTTTGCTCCATTTTCAATCCGAAGCACCAGAAGAAATCTCAATTCAAGTCACCCCTTATAAAGATTTATTAACTCATCAAGAGGGGGCATCAAACTCATATACAGATTCAGAGGCAAGCTCAAGAACGTTGATAAAAGTTCATTATTTCGTGAAGGTTGGAGATACGCTCAGCAACATATTTTCGTCATGGAAACTGCCTTATGAGACAGTTCAAAAAGTGATGGAAGCGGATCTTGAGTCTTTGAAGCTCGATACAATAAAGCCTGGCGATCATCTAGAGTTGCTTTTGGATAGTGACTCTAAACAACTCGTAGAGCTGATTTTCCATGAAAGTCTCGTAGAGCAAGCTGTCTTCACTAAAAATGATGATGGAAGCTTTAATTACCAATTCCATGAAATGCCTGGCAAATGGAAAGAAAAGCTCTATAAGGGCACCGTTCATGGCAGTTTTTCAACGTCAGCATACAAAGCGGGATTAACAACCGCCCAGATAGCCAATATTACTCGAACGTTAAAAGACAAGATTAACTTCTCAAAGCAGTTAAGAGCGGGCGATGAGTTTAATGTGTTGGTCAATGAGCAATACACAGGCGACCATCTAACAGGAAAAACAGAGGTCCAAGGCATATCGATTACGTTACGAGGTAAGGAAGTGGCCGCGTTTCTTGCTCCAGATGGACGCTTCTACGACAGAGAGGGTAACAGCCTTGAGCAAGCGTTCAATCGCTACCCAATAGACAAACAATTCCGAAGAATTACTTCGCCATTTAACCCGTACCGTAAGCACCCAGTGACCGGACGTATATCTCCACATAATGGTACTGACTTCGCAACACCTGTAGGTTCGCCAGTTTATTCAACCGGTGACGGTCGAGTTATTGCTATTCGTAACCACCCGTATGCGGGGAAATACATAGTGATTGAACATAACAGTGTTTACAAAACTCGCTATCTGCATTTGAGCCGATTCTTGGTTAAGAAGGGGCAACAGGTTAAGCGTGGGCAGAAAATTGCGTTGTCAGGCACGACTGGTCGCGTAACCGGGCCGCATTTGCATTTTGAAGTACTGGTGCGAGGAAGAGCTGTGGATTCGATGAAAGCGAACTTACCTTTAGCGAGTTCTATCTTACCTGAAAATAAAGGTGCCTTCTTGTCGAGAGTTGCCTCGTTTGATGACATGCTCTCAGGGCAAAAGGTTGCACCAGTAACATCAAGCTAAGTGTCAGCTTAAAACCGTTCTAACCCTCTGGCGGCTAATCATCAAAGGGTTGGAACGAGTTTTCATTAGGCTGCCTGATTGCTCAGTATCCTAATAGATTAAGTGCTCAAGTGCTCATGTGTTGAGATCTTAAGTGACTAAGTGACTAAGTGACTAAGCGATTGAGCGGCTAGGCGATTAAGCGACGACAACCGCTGTACCGCTCGCCGATACCATTAGCATGCCATTACCCGTTCCTAGTACCTCGTAATCGATATCTACGCCCACAACCGCGTTCGCGCCTGCTTCAATGGCTTTTTGTTCTAGCTCTTTGAAGGCGTAGTTGCGTGCTTTTTCTAATTCTTTCTCGTAGGTGCCAGAACGTCCACCCACAAAGTCACGAATTCCTGAAAACATATCTTTGAAAACATTCACCCCTAGAATGGCTTCTCCGGCGATAACCCCTTTGTAATCGACAATGCGTTTGCCTTCAACAGATTGAGTGGTGGTAATAATCATAATGGCCTCTTGTAAGCTTGATGAGCTGTTACTCGCTGTATGGATTGATAGTTTGGTCTTACTCTTGAATAACATCGCTCAGTGTTGTCTCTGAGCGTGTGAATTCATGCCTCAACCATGTTCTCAGTTTTAGCACACTTTCTTGTTTTAATTTGTTTTTTGGGCAAACAAAATAGAAATCTTGGTGTGGATTCGCGACGGGTTCGCCCAACTCCACTAGCATCCCATGGCTGATGTCATCTTTCACAAACAAGCGATGCGTAACCAATACGCCTAACGAACGAATTGCAGCTTGAACCGCTTGAATAGAGACATCAAACGTTAGATTGCTATGGAATGTGGGCATTGGGATTTGGTAATTGTCGCACCAGACTTGCCAGTCGTGTTGTCGCCTGAGGTTAAAAACGCCAATGGTCGGGTTTTGTTTGACGAGTTGCTGGACGTTTAATCCGGTCTGGTTTTTCAATAGAGCAGGGCTGCACACCAAGACCAGGTCATCGTCGCCGAGCTTTTCGCTGTAATATTGTTCCCATTCGTTTGGCTTGCCATGTACGAGGGCAATATCGACACCTTCTTGTTCGATATCGAAAGGGCCGGTTAATGTCGAAATACGGATATCAAGTGAGGGAGCAAATGCTTGGAATTCGGGGACTCGAGGGATCCACCAGTGCATCGCGAGTGAGTTCACCATGTTGAGAGTGATACGGTGATCGTTAGGCGTTCTGGCAAGCTCTTCGGTGGCTTCTATCACTTGCTCAAGTGCGGGCGCGACCTTTCGATAATATCGCTTACCGGCGGCATTAAGAACAACACGACGACCTACTCGCTGAAATAGCGGTTTATTAACCAGTAGCTCTAGTGATTTGATGGCTTGGCTTACTGCAGAATGACTGACATACAACACTCGAGCAGCGTCGGTCATACTGCCGGTTTCAGCAACAGCAATGAAAGCATAAACGGATTTAAGCGGGACGAGTTTCTTCATTGGTAAGTTTTCCTTACAGTTATGGTTAATATTACTCGCTATTTTTCATCACGTCACGCTTCTAAAATAGGTGTCATAGGAGGTGATAATTATGTCTGATATTACCAAGGCGACGACTTTCATGTTGTTGTCGACGTTCAGTTTGTCTTTGAGTGGCTTGATGGCCAAGTATCTATCTGAAGTGATGCCAATCTCGTTACTCAGTTTTGTGCGTTTTTTGTTACCCAGTCTGTTCTTATTCTTATTCTTGATGTTCTACAAAATAACGAAACCTTCACTCGATATGTGGAAACCTTTAGTGATGCGGGCGATCTTTATGGTGGCGTGTCAGTGGTGTTTCCTTACTTCACTACAAACCTTAACGCTGGTTGAAGGTGTGGTGTTATTCAGTACGGGGCCTCTGTTTATTCCATTGTTAGAAAAATTAATATTCGGAACCAAGATTCATACAACGACTATCGCATGTTTAGCAATTACATTCTTCGGCGTAGTGATGATGGCAGGGGATTGGTCGCAGTTTGAGTTTGGTTCGGAGTTCTTTAGACCTGCGCTATTGCTTGGACTTCTAGCGGGTGTGTTTAATTCTGGCTCGCAAGTGAGTCTGTACCGAGCATCTAAAACCAGCCTGACACCAGCAGAGCTTAACGCATGGACCTTTTTAGTCGCAGCAATACTCGTTATACCTATGCTCGTGTTTACTTCTGTTTCTGCTGTACCAGATATACTTAAGGGGGACAGTGTGTATGGAGCTTTAACGACTTTGCTGTCGTTTGATGGCTTGCGTTGGATTGGACTTGGTGCATTTGGACTCGCACTGTTTACCATCAATACTCAAATTTTCCGCTCCAAGGCTTATAAGCTTGCAGATAGCGGTTCCCAGTTGGCACCACTGATTTTTACTAACATGCTGTTTAGCGCCTTATGGCAGGGTTTGTTCTTTGATGATGTGTTTTCTACTCAGCAGATGATTGGCATTAACCTGATTGTTGTGGCGAGCGTTACCAACACGCTATTAGCGAAGAGACACAGCAAAGCAAAAGCCAAGCAAACACCGCGAGTCACAGTGGCTGTAGCGACGGTAGCCACTGTAGTGGACGTTGCGGTGCTGGATTCTGCGGCTAAAAGCTAATCATTGATCTTATAGCCTAAAGACTAAATGGTTAGCTCAAACTTAAAATAATGAGCGTATGTACTCTTTTACTCGGTCGATGTGTTCGTTTGGTTCAATCTCGCAACGCTGTTTAGTCTCTAGGAATCGCTCAGCGTATTTGTCGTAGATTTTGTTTTCTAAGAACAGCAAATACAGCTTGGGATCGATATGACCGCTGGTGGCCATGTCGGTCATGATATTGAGTGATTCGCTTAGGAGTTTGCCTTTCTTATACGGGCGATCACTAGAGGTGAGCGCTTCAAAGACATCAGCAATGGCCATCGCTCTGGACGGTAGAGGTAATTGGTCTTCGCTTAAGCCTCTAGGGTAGCCCTTGCCGTCGATACGCTCGTGGTGTCCGCTGGCGATATCCGGAATATTCTGGAGGTAAGACGGATAAGGCAGCTTGTTAAGCATGGTGAAGGTTTGAATAATATGATCGTTGATCATGAAACGTTCTTCATCGTTTAACGTGCCACGACGAACTTTCAAGTTGTGCAGTTCACCTTGGTTGTATTTGACTTCTCCTGGCTTAAGCACAAACGCTTCTTGCCATACATCAGCAGGGCTAAAGCCATTGTCCCACGGTATTTTATGCTCAGGCTTATCGGCAAGTAGCGGTTCCATCACCGGTAGTATTTGGTCTTTTCTTGCTGGCTCAGCTTCACTCTTCTCTGTCGTGTCTTGTTGTTCATTAAACCTCTCTTTTTCAGACCATGATAGCCCCAGTTGATCATCCAGCGTGCGTTTCCATTGGCGCTTGGCTATTCGGTCTAAGCGTTCTAGTTGTTCGTCCGTCATCGACTCTCCACCAAGGTTGCACTCAGCAACGAAGGCAAATTCTTCATCCAATTCTGACAAGCTTTGTTCGAGGACCTTAAGCTGATCCTCTTGAAGCGCTCCGTTCGCTATGGCTTTCCAGTAGTCGGTTTCCGCTTGTTGCTTTAACAGCTCGAAGCGCATGCGAACTTCGTGGATTCGGTCATAAATCGTTTCCAGTTTTGTTGCTTTGTCCACCACATATTCAGGTGTGGTGACTTTACCGCAGTCATGAAGCCAAGCGGCGAGCATTAACTCTTCCCACTGTTTACTATCCAATGAGAATTGCGGGTAATAACGGTCATCATCAATGGTTGCTTGAGTCAGCCATTTGGTCAGTTCAGGCACTCGTTGGCAGTGCGCGCCCGTGTAAGGTGATTTGGTATCAATAGCTGATGCAATCAACTCGATAAGGGCATTAAGCATGTCTTTCTGTTGCTGCATTTGGTCAATGTTATCTTTGGCTATCTCCGCAAAGCTGAGCAGTTCTCGTAAGAAGGCGTGCTTGTCTGACTGCATCTTAGTAATCGGTCTTTCATAGCCAATTGCGACGATACCCACCAACAACTTCTCACGGTTTAATAGTGGAAACAGGTACAGATCTGAATTGAAGATTGAATCTTGGTAATAGTTGAGAACATTGTCTTCTCGGTTTAAGTGGATGGTTTCTCCAGATTTAAGTTGGCACAGCAACCAAGGTGTGTGCTTGATGAAGTCATTGATGTCGGCCTTAAAGGGAAGAATGGCGAGGTTCGCGGCCGTATCAAACACATCTTTCTCTTTTGATTGAGTGAAGAGGACGATGGTTTCTGCTTTGGTAATTAAATAGCTTTGATGAGCAATATTTTTGGCTAAGATCGAAAATTCCTGATTACCTGCCGTGTCTCGAAGTAGCGTAATAAGATCATGAAGTGTGTGTTCCATCAGCTCAATTGAGTGGGCGAGGTTAGCCACTTCTTGAATCATGCTTTTGGGATAATGAGTTCGCCTGAAGTCAAATCGTGCGATGTTGTCGGTGAGTTGCATCAGGGTATTGAGAGGCTGAGACAGTCTATTAGCAACAAACCATACGATAGCGAAGCAGATGAACAACATCCCAATCGCGACAGCGACTTGCTTGTCACGCATCGAGATAAGATCAGAGAGCAACTCATTGTGTGGCGTAGCCTCTGCCAAATATAAAATGACATTCTGAGTGAGCTCAACAGGCGTTAGCGTCAATGCCCAAGTGTTTAAGTTGTACTCAACGTTTTTTAGGTTGAGGTTTAATTTCTCCTCGTCGGAGATAAGTGGTGCTATGACGGATGCTTTCAATGCTTCCATCTGTTCACGTTTGGGCACATTAAAGAAGCTTTGGTCTTGCTCACTGCCAGAGAGTTTCCCCGTCGTTTGGTTATTCGTTTTCTCAGTTTTACTTGTGTCGTTAGGCTGGGAGGTAAGCTTGGGAATCGATAGATCAAGTTGATGTTGGCCGAGAAGATTGAAATGTTGATCGAACAGAGCGAGTCGGGTTTGTGGAGAGTAGGCCAATTCACTGATCTGGGAAGAGAGAGATTTCAACGTGAAGTCGGCACCAACGACATGCTTGCCATCCAAAGAACGTCTAGAAAGAGTGATGCCATTGGTTTGCAGGAAATAGAACAGGTAGGGCTCAGAGAGTTGTATTGAGCCGTCAGGCTTTGCGTTACGAAACCAAGGTCGAGTCGTGGGGTTGAACTTACTCTCGGCTTGTCGGGTACTGATCACTTGGTGTGCGCCATCGAGAAAGGTAATAAAGTTTTCACCATCTAGATTGGTGCTGCTGACCATCATGGTCGCTTTGGCGGGAGCGTTGTTATCGGCTCTCTGTTTAATGGAACTCAGAGGGCGAAAGATTCTGAAATCACCATCTTCAGAGCCATAGAACAGAGCGACTAAATTAGTATTTTGTTTGAAGATGATATCGACCGAAGCAAGCCAAGATTCTTTTTCGACGGAGGAGGTTTGATGAGCAACAAACGGGCTCACTGCCATCACGTTTAAGGTTGTGATGACTGGGGCAATAGCTTGTTTAAATACCGATTCCAACTTATCGCGATGTTCATTACTGACTTCGCGCACGGTGCCTAAAAGCAGTTCTTGAGAGTGCCGATAACTTATTGAAATCAGTACGGTACCGACAAGAGTGGTCAAAATTAAGAAAAGGCTAGTGATGTGGATACTCAGCGGATATCGTCTTCTTCTCATCTAACACTCCAGTTTGTAGACTGGTTTAAGTATTGACGAACTTGGGTAGGTTGCAAAAAATTGGCGTAATTACCGAGTATGTTCGATTTTACTCAGATAAGAAAAGCTTTAGTGTCTTCTGGTTAGCCACGTATTATCGTGCTGTGTAAATGAACTCGCAAGAAACCCTTATGTTTAGGTGCTAATTGTCACTTTCAGCTGATAAACTGGTCGAATTGTTGCCATTAAGCATTCCTTTTCAGAAGCACTCCTTTTCAGAAAAAGGTGCAGGCACTCCTTTCCAGAAAGAGACTCAGAGTTACTTTCTGAAAAACGTTTTTTGACCAAGCGAAGAGAGCATTGATTCATGGAACTCAAAGTAGATACCCACACCCACACATACGCAAGTGGCCATGCTTACAGCACGCTGATCGAAAACGCCAAATCGGCGAAGCAAAACGGTTTAGCCATGTTTTGTACTACTGATCATTCAGAATCCATGCCGGGCGCGCCACACTATTGGTTTTTCAGCAATCAGCGTGTGCTCCCTCGTTTTATTGAAGATGTCGCAATTATTCGAGGTGTCGAGTCAAACATCATGAACACACAGGGTGAAATCGACATTCATCCGAGTGTGGATAAGAACTTGGATTGGGTGATCGCGAGTTTTCATGAGCCAGTATTTCGCCCGTCGGATGTCGCTACCCATACAGAAGCATTGTTGAATGTGATTAAAGGCGGCCGAATTGATGCGCTTGGTCACTTAGGAAACCCTAATTTTGATTTCGATTTTGAAGCTGTGATTCAATGTGCGGCGGAACATAACGTTGCGATCGAAATTAACAACACCACGCTTAAAGGCAATAGCCGAGTTGGCAGTGTTGACCGCTGTTATGAGATTGCAAGAATAGCGAAAGCGAAAGGTGCGTTTGTTACGACAGGTAGCGATGCGCATTTCTGCGTAGATGTCGGTGGCTTGGACTTAGTCGCTGTATTGTTAGACAAAGTAGGTGTGGATTCGAGTAAAGTGGTCACTCATTCGCCACAGCAATTTTTGGCATTTTTAGCATTGCGTGGTCGCCAATCTATTGCTGAATTTTCGGTATTTGAGTGATGGAATGTCCGTTACTTTTTACTTTTTAGTCATTGGTTAGCTAGCTAGTTTGCATTTCGACACAATCAATTTTTGTGCCCGACGGATTTTTGTATACACTAGCCGAAAATAATAAAGTCGAAGTGCCACAATAACGATGGCGCTATCTTCAAAGACATCGCTTCACCTGGAGAAACAATGAAAACTCGCTCAATCCTTTTATCTGGCTTAATCGCTGCTTCGCTATTGTCTGGCAACGCTTTTGCTAATGTTGACCTTAAGAAAAACATGCAAGAAATGAAGCTTGCGTTCAAACAAGCGGCAGAAGCTCAAAACATTGAAGAGATGCAAAAGCCTATCGTACGTATCGACACGCTAGTTGCTGAGCTCAAAACGGGTGTTTACCCAATTGTGAAAGAAGAACACTTCATGGAAGGTTTCAAAAAGATCAGTGCATCGATTGATAGCATTGAGAAGAAGCTAGACCAAGGTGAATTTGAATCTGCACAGCAAGAGCTTCGTACTATCGATGGCCTTCGTGAAGAGTATCACGAGAAGCGTAATCCAAGCATTTGGAGCAAGATCTTCGGTTAATT
The DNA here is from genome assembly GCF_057785975.1 of Vibrio sp. QJM3NY_21. Lineage (NCBI taxonomy): Bacteria > Pseudomonadati > Pseudomonadota > Gammaproteobacteria > Vibrionales > Vibrionaceae > Vibrio > Vibrio sp. QJM3NY_21. The sequence continues at coordinate 1,262,491 of NZ_CM173514.1, read as the reverse complement.
TGCTAATCAATTGAGTTTGCTTGATACGTAACAAAGAGCAAAGCCTCAAGATTCGATTTCTAAAACGCTGTCTTACATTACCCTCTCTAGAGGAAGGTGTAAGGCGGCGTTTTTTATTGTCTTTTTTCTAAACAGTTTACTGCTATTTTCTAGACATGTTACTGCTAATAGGTGCGTAACATTCTTTTGGCTCTTTGGTTGTAACCAGTTTTTAACTAAAAAGAGTGTGCGTTAGCTTCAATTTTTTAACCTGATGTTAATCTTTACGTTTACCTATATAACAAGTGCCTCATAATAAGGAAAATTTATAAAGATTAGGAATAATGCGCCGAACTTCGTTCAACTTCTCCATGTTACTTGCTACAGCATTAAGCTGGGTGCTAGTGACATTAATGCCTGTTATCAATGCTCATGGTAATAGTGCGGGAGTATGGGCGTCGTTATGTACGGTCAACGGCTTTGAACTGGTTCAAATTGAGGAAGGCGAGCCCAATACTCACAAAGGAAAGCCGTGTCCATTTAGCCATTTTTCCACGTTTCACCAAGACGAACTTCCAACTACACTACTGACAACTCGACTGAGTTCTATTGTCTCAGACAGCTACGCTTTTTTGGCTCTAAGCGAACGCTACACGAGGCAAGCCCCGCGCGGCCCTCCCTTTGATATTGCTTAAACCTAACCTTCTAAAATAATTAAAAAACAAAGTATTAAGTAAAGTTAAACATGCTCAGATTACTTTCTGATTCTTCAGAAGGTATGTTTGCGTGTGTCAAAGGAAATAATAATGTTGAGAAATGAATCTCAAAGCTCTGCGAAAGCACAAGCGACTTCGCAGTCTACAAGCAGTGCAACAACCGGTTCGAGAACCAATATAAAAAACAAAGACCGCAATAAAACTCTCTACTTCCTCACTTGGCGCTGGCACTTCTATGCCGGGCTATTCGTTATCCCATTCATGTTGATGTTGAGTATTACTGGTTTGGTGATGTTGTTTGATGATGAAATTGAACTCGCTTTCCATCAAGACGCGATTGAAATTGTTGCATCGGGCGAACCGATCAAGGTGTCGCAACAATTAGCTGCCGTACAGCATCAATACCCACAAGGTACGGTGACACAGTTTGTACCGAGTAAAGTCCCTGATCTTGCGAACCGATTTTCTGTATCGCTTGAAGATGGCACTTCCGTTTTCGCCACGGTGAATCAATACACTGGTGAAGTGGTAGGAGAAATCCCGCGCAGCGATAGCCTGTACCAACTGGCGAATGACATTCACGGCACTTTGTTGATTGGTGATTGGGGTGATTACCTAATTGAAGTCGCAATAAGCTTGTCTATTCTGTTACTCATCAGTGGCATTTACTTATGGCTTCCTCGAGATAACGCTAGCCGCGCTGGTTTTCTTAAGCTTCGATTTGGTTCAGGAACGCGTGTTTTAATGCGTGATCTGCATGCGAACATCGGTGGAACACTATCATTCATTCTTCTGTTATTTATTCTATCGGGATTATCATGGACAGGTTTTTGGGGCGGTAAGCTAGTGCAAGCATGGAGTACTTTTCCTGCTCAAATGTGGGACGACATTCCTCTGTCTAACGAAACGCATGCTTTTTTAAATCACGGGGCTGAGGAGGAAATGCCTTGGAACCTAGAGCAAACGCCACTGCCTTTGTCTCAAGATAAGCCAGCAGAACATGTCCACCAAGTAGAAGAAGCGTCTGAAGATCATGATCATTCTAAGATGGGTGAAGATCATTCTCAGCATGTATTATCTGCGAGTAATTTCTCGATTGATGATGTGATAGAAAAAGCTCAATCTCTTGGTTTTACGCAATATAAAGTCAATTTCCCGCGCTCAGAAACGGGCGTTTACACCGTGGCTGCGAATACCATGGGCGGTGACATTATCGATCCAACCCAAGATCGCACGACTCACCTCGACCAATATTCAGGGCGCATCCTAAGAGAGGTGACGTGGCAAGATTACAATTTATTCGCCAAAACCTTAGCCGTCGGTATTTCTCTGCACCAAGGTGACATCAGCATCATCAACAAGCTTCTAAATGCGTTGTTCTGTTTGGCATTCATTTTGGTGTCAGTGACTGGTGGAGTAATGTGGTGGATGCGCAGACCTTCAGGCCAAAGAAAGTTGGGAACTCCACCGAAATTTGGTGATGCAGGCTTATGGAAAGCGGGTTTAGTGACTGTGGTTGTTATTTCGGTACTGTTTCCACTCGCGGGTGCAACGATTGTGACTGCAATGCTATTGGATTGGTTACTGTTTTCACGCGTTGAGAGATTCAAGACCGCGTTGAGTTAATTGACACGTAAACGGACTTTCTCGACTTGAGAAAGTCCGTTTTATTCATCAGATGGGCGATTCTTTTGTGAGGAAGACTTTAGACTAGATACAGCGCTAGATTTGATAAAGCTTTAGATCTGATAAAGCTTTAGATCTGATACAGCTCAAGCGGCAGGCCGTCTGGGTCTGCGAAAAACGTAAATGATTTCCCCGTAAACTCATCAACTCGAATCGGTTCGACTTCAATGCCTTGCCCTTCCAAATAGCTTTTGGCATGTTGAACGTCATCAACACAAAAAGCCAAATGTCTCAGCCCTTGAGCTTCCGGAAAGCTTGGTCTTTCAGGTGCGTCAGGGAAGCTGAATAATTCTATTTGAGCGCCATTAGGCAGTGCCAAGTCAAGTTTGTACGATTGACGCGCTCCACGATAATTCTCCGCAATCACTTCAAGCTTTAAAACTTCTGTATAAAAGCGTTTAGAGACTTCATAGTCTGAGCAAATAATGGCGGCGTGGTGTATTCCTTTCAGCATTAGTTTATTTCTCCTGCCAGCTTGTCACCCAAGTGTTCCATCGCATAATCAATGAACACACGCAATCGGGCAGGCATGTACTTGGTTTGAGCAAACTGCATCGCGATAGCGCCATGGTAGTTACTCTTGATAGTCCAATCTTCCAGTACTTGCACTACAGAACCTTCAGCCAATGCATCTTGAATCACGAAGTCATGGAAAATACCTACGCCAAGCCCTTCTTTAACACCTTTCAATCGCATCTGAGAGTGGTTCACAGCGTAACGTCCGCTGACGGGGACTGTATAAAACTCATCACCTTTAAGAAAGTCCCAAATGTGGTCTTTATCTGTTTCTGCAAGGTATAAGCAGTCGTGCTCAGAAAGCTCGGTAGGGTGGTGAGGAATTCCTTTGGCATCTAGATAGTCGGGGCTCGCACAAAGTACAAGGTTCGTCTTGCCTAGCTCTTTTAAAACCAAACTCTCATCGGGCTTATCAGTGAGGCGGAAAGCAATGTCGATGCCTTGACGTAAAATATCGATGTCACCATCGGCCGCTCTCAATTTAAGTTGGATTTCTGGATACTGATTTAAAAATGGCACAACGAAAGGCTGCAATACCGAGTTCAAGAAGGCTTCAGGCGCCGCTACCGTTATCGAGCCTGCAGGCTCAGTATGGTCAGAGGTAGACAGTTCAACGGCTTGTTGAGCCGCGTTGATCATCACCACGCTCTGGTCGTATACCAACTGGCCTGCTTGCGTGATGATTAATGTACGAGTGGTACGTTCAAACAGCTTTACTGAGAGCGCTTTTTCTAAACGTGTGATCAATTTACTCAACGCTGAAGGTGTCACGCCTAGCTGCTTTGCTGCAGCGGTAAAGCTACCTTCATTCACAACTAAGATAAACGAGGCGAGATCGGGAAGTAGGGCGATGAGTTTTGGGTTAATCATAAGTATCCAGTTAGACTGATTTCAACGGTGGCCATAACCTTGATTGTGAGTGATATCTTCTAATTTGTGAATCAATTTCATCAATTGATACGCGCAATAGTAGTCGTGATGGAAGCCGTTCTTTTGTTGTTCCTATTTCATATTACTCAGTTATTCACATCTCAAGTCAATATGGCGATTCCGTTGATTCAAATTGGTTGTTAGATGCTTTTGTTATATGAATGTAAATACTTGTGATTGCTTGTTAAATTTAATTTAAACGGTGTTAGTATCCTCCCAACTTGTGCTGAATCGAATCAGCCATATTTCATCGTTCGAAGAGAGCTTTCAACTTCAACTTCAACTTCAACTTCAACTTCGAGTTCGGAAGAGCAAAAACATAATCAGAGGTAAGTATTTTGCAACGTACTGATATCACCCCAACGCAATCTCCCGCGTTAGCCGCGTTAATTAATAACGATTATGAGCTTAATTTCCAAGAGTTTATGGACCAAATACAGCTGGCGAATAAACCCATGTCTCTGGCTTCCATTCGGTTCATATTGGATAACATCGAGCTGAGTAAAGAAGAGATCAAGTCGTTGGCGAGTTTTGATAAAGAAACATACTGTCGACAAAGGCTTTTCAAAAATGACCACTGTGAAGTTTTAATTTTGAGTTGGCTAAATGGACAAAGAAGTAAAATACACGATCATTTGAATACGTCTTGTGGCGTAAAGGTTCTACATGGGCAAGCAACGGAAACCTTGTTTGAAACGGCGGCTAATGGTCACATTTTTGCTTCTCAGTCGACTCATTTCCAAGAGGGCAGTGTGACCGTCAGTAAAGATAATGATATCCATCAGATATCGAATCTACAGGCTGGAGATGAACCGCTCATTACGTTACATGTGTATTCGCCCCCTTTAAGCCAATTCCATCTCTATCAGCTAGAGAGCGGTAAGTCGGAGCTGCTCGACATACAACAAGAGTGCTGGGCCTACGAGATTTAACATTTATCTGTAGCGACCTGCCTACAAATACCAACCAAGTTCTGGGGGAGTTTTGGTTAAACGAGGTTATGCCCAATGCATCATGTCATAGTAGAGATAAGTAAACTACACTAGTTAAAAAGCTAGGTAAGTGACAGATGAATAAAGACAATTTCCCAATTGAGCTAAAACGACTTCGTGAATCAGCGTCCATTTCACAGGAAGAATTTTCAGAATTGCTTTCCAATTCTCATCGAGCATTTTTTGGTGTTAATCAAGTAATGGTCAGTCAGTGGGAAAGGGCAAAGACGCTGCCTAGTTTTGTTCGTCGCCTTGGTATCGCGAGTTTCTTTCAGGTCGACTATGATTTTTCGGTAGAAGAAATGGTGCAAGTCAAAGCCGCGACAAAGAATATGGAACGTCCGTCTAATGCCGATATTGGCTACGACTATGAGGTCACAAGCGTAGAGTCATACAACATGGGTTCGCTTCCTGCGAAAAGGCTTAAGTCGATTCAAGGGATGCACCTCAAAACTTATGGCAAAGACTTTATCGAGGTAGCTCAGTATCTTGGCGTGAGAAAAGACGATATGCAGGTGCTTTGCTTCTTGTTCGAGGGAGTCATTATTGGTCATGTGGTTTACGATGGCCTCAGTAAGATGCTTTGCAGTGTTGGCGCGGTTAGCATCGTGATTCGACGCAAGATCTTCGATTACATGGCAGATAATTTGGCAGGCATTGAATTTCGCTTTCCGACTCTTGATCCTGCAATGTCCCAGTTCCTCTATGATCTTTACTTAGAGCCATACATGAGCAAGCTCGGCATGCCGTTTTTCAAGGCTGATATAAAGAAATTAGTGAATAATCCGTTCTCTCAAAACATCCAAAACAAACACGATATCTACTTCAAGTACATTCGATATCACGACCTTAAGCAGAAGAAAAAAAGCGTCGAGTTTGTTTTAAGCTAACGTTACTTGAGTTCCAACTATCTACATGACAAATCTAAGATCAGTTAAAGGCAGTGGCTTTGAGTATAGAAAGCCTTGATAGCTGTCAAAACCTAGCTGGTGGATTAGTTGACGTGTATCTGTGTCTTCAACGCCTTCCGCAACGGTTTCGATTCCAGACTCTTTGCAGTACGCCAGAGTGCGCTTAACCAAGTCGGAGCTTGCTGGCTCAATACTGTTCACAATCGATTTATCGAACTTCACTTCATCGACATTAAGGCCCATCACCTTATTTATGTCTGAATAGCCAATGCCAAAATCGTCGATAGAGATTCTGACACCCAGAGACTTAAAGCGCTTAATTTGCTCACAAAGCTGCTCATCCAACTGATCATTTTCACTTAGCTCAAAGGTAAGCTGTTCTGCCTTGAAAGACGCATTCCAAAGTAACTCACGAACTTTCTGCACGTTATCAGGGTTCGCCAGTACTTTCTTACTGATGTTCACGGCTAAGTTCAGGTGAACAGAAAGCGATTTTACCTCTGTTAATGATTGCTCAAGCACACTAAAAAAGATCTCTTCTTCATAACCCAATGCAAACGCACGATCGATAAATACGCCCGGAGAGAAAATCCCTTCCTCTGGAATGTCTAGGCGAAATAGCGCTTCAACCCCAGTCACTTTCTCGACACTAGGCTGAACCTTTGGCTGATAAAAGCAGGTGTGCCAGTCATTCTTGAAAGCTTCTTGTATGGTGTTGTCAGATAGGGTCATTTGCTTGTTTCTCATCTTGTCTCATTTGCATCGCGGCGTAACGGTCGCACATTCTGAGAGAATCGGAGAATCATCACTATATCGTTCTGAGATGAAAAATTGATATTTGATATGAATGTGAAATTAGACAGAGACGGAAGGTAATTTGACGTTAAAAAGAACAGGTAAGAAGCGTTTATGTGCCCTGCGTCACTGGGATGAACTATTATTAGTGCCTGTGATTCATTAATGTTTTTCCAACTAAAGGGATAATCGAGAAGGAGATGTTCAACTAGAATAGGGGTATAAGTTTTACAGTGTAAATGATCGAATTGAAATCGTTTACATCCCCTACATAATGCGGCGCGCGATGCTGCTGAATAATAATTAGGAAGGAATAGACAATGTCTTCTGCATTTTACCAACAGATTCAAACTCAAATCGAAGAAGTTAAAGAAGAAGGTCTTTACAAGTCAGAGCGCATTATTACTTCTGCACAAAAAGCAGCGGTTTCTATCTCGACTGGTGAAGAAGTACTAAACTTCTGTGCAAACAACTACTTAGGTCTTGCTAACCACCCAGCTCTTATCGAAGCAGCTAAAGATGGTATGGATCAGCACGGCTTTGGTATGGCTTCAGTACGTTTCATCTGTGGTACTCAAGACTCTCACAAAGAACTAGAGCAAAAGCTATCTACGTTCCTTGGTAAAGAAGACACTATCCTTTACACATCTTGTTTTGATGCAAACGCTGGCCTATTCGAAACGATTCTAGGTAAAGAAGACGCAATCATCTCTGATGCTCTAAACCACGCATCTATCATTGATGGTGTTCGTCTATGTAAAGCAATGCGCTTCCGTTACTCGAACAACAACATGGAAGAGCTAGAGCAACAACTTATCGCAGCTAAAGAAGCGGGTGCTCGTCACACGCTTATCGTAACTGACGGTGTGTTCTCAATGGACGGCGTAGTCGCTAACCTTCCTGCTATCTGTGACCTTGCTGACAAGTACGGCGCACTAGTGATGGTTGATGACTCTCACGCAGTTGGCTTCATGGGCGAAAACGGCGCGGGTACTCACGAGTTCCACAACGTTGTTGACCGTATCGACATCATCACAGGTACGCTTGGTAAAGCAATGGGTGGCGCTTCAGGCGGTTACACTGCTGGTAAGAAAGAAGTGATCGACTGGTTACGTCAGCGTTCTCGTCCATACCTATTCTCTAACTCTGTTGCACCTGCAATCGTATCTGCGTCTATCCGCGTTCTAGATCTTCTTGCGGAATCTGGCGACCTACGTACTCAACTATGGGAAAACTCTGCTCACTTCCGTATTCGCATGGAAGAAGCGGGCTTCACTATGGGCGGTGCTGACCACGCAATTATTCCAATCATGCTGGGTGATGCAAAAGTAGCGGCTGAATTCGCAGAGCGTGCACTAGAGAAAGGCATCTACGTGGTAGGTTTCTCTTTCCCAGTAGTACCAAAAGGCCAAGCTCGTATCCGTACGCAAATGTCTGCAGCACACTCACGTGAGCAACTAGACCACGCAATTGACGCGTTCATCCAAGTTGGTAAAGACATGGCTATCATCTAATTTTAAAGGGGTGCCTTTGCATCCTTTGATTAGATAGAACAACACCCAATAGAACATATAGATTTTTGATTCTCGCCTTACTGTTAGGCGAGATGAACTGGATAACATTATGAAAATTAAAGCACTTTCTAAGCTTAAGCCTGAAGAAGGCATCTGGATGACCGAGGTTGAAAAACCTGAAATGGGTCATAATGATCTTCTTATCCGTATTAAGAAAACCGCAATTTGTGGTACAGACGTACACATCTACAACTGGGATGAGTGGTCACAAAACACAATCCCAGTACCTATGGTAGTAGGTCACGAATACGTGGGTGAAGTTGTTGGCATCGGCCAAGAAGTTCGTGGTTTTGAAATCGGCGACCGTGTATCTGGCGAAGGTCACATCACATGTGGTCACTGTCGTAACTGTCGTGGCGGCCGTACTCACCTTTGTCGTAACACAACAGGTGTTGGTGTAAACCGCACTGGTGCGTTCTCTGAGTTCCTTGTGATTCCTGCGTTCAACGCATTTAAGATCCCTGCAGAGATCTCTGACGATCTAGCATCAATCTTTGACCCGTTTGGTAACGCAGTACACACAGCGCTTTCTTTCGACCTAGTAGGCGAAGACGTGCTAATTACTGGTGCTGGTCCAATCGGTATCATGGCTGCTGCTGTTGCTAAGCACGTTGGTGCTCGTCACGTTGTAATCACTGACGTAAACGAATACCGCCTAGATCTTGCCCGTCAAATGGGTGTAACTCGCGCAGTAAACGTAATGGAAGAGAAGCTTGAAGACGTAATGGCTGATCTTGGCATGACTGAGGGCTTCGATGTAGGCCTAGAAATGTCTGGTAACCCATCTGCGTTCAACAGCATGCTGACTAACATGAACCACGGCGGTAAGATCTCTCTACTAGGTATTCCACCATCAGACATGGCAGTAGACTGGAACCAAGTCATCTTTAAAGGCTTGGTTATCAAAGGTATCTACGGTCGTGAGATGTTCGAAACTTGGTACAAGATGGCTTCACTAATCCAGTCTGGCCTAGATCTAACACCAATCATTACTCACCACTACAAAGTGGACGACTTCCAGAAAGGCTTCGACATGATGCGCTCTGGTATGTCTGGTAAAGTAATTCTAGATTGGGAATAAGCAAAAGGAGTAAATACTCCCGAGCTTCCTGATTAATTAAAAATGCCTCAAAGCGATTTGGGGCATTTTTGTATCCAGACTTTGTCTGTTTCTTTATCTAGGCTTCGCTAATTCCCTTCTGTCACTTAATGGCCATTTTGTCTCTCATTAGTCTTTAAAATACGCGCAATACACTGCGTTTAATTTTTAAAGAGGGCTCCAATGGCTTGTAAACCACTTGCACTGATAATAACTGGAATATTATTAACGCCGAATTTTGCTAGCGCTGATGTCGACATTTCGAAATCTGAAAGCGATCAAGCAGCAGAAAAGGCAGCAAAGGAACTTGCAAACCCAAACACAGCTTATGCTAGCCTTAATTTAAAGCTCCAGTATTCAGGTGGTTACGATGGTGGAGGAGATGCTTTCGCGACCGTCTTACAGCCGACATTGCCGTTTCCAATGGACAATGGTGATAAAGTAATTTTCCGCCCGGCTATCTCTTATGTACAGAACGATTTCCATATGGATACACCAGCAAGCTCGCAGCATATGGATCAGTCCGGTGTTACAGATATCTCATTTGATTTAGCTTATGCGCCTAAAATGGAGGGCGGTACTATTGTCGCTTTCGGTCTCTTTGCTTCTTTACCAACGGGCAGCAGCGAGCTCACGGCAGATCAATTTGCTGTTGGCCCTGAGTTTATGTTCGGTAAGGCAAGCAGCGAGCGAGTTGTAGGTGTTTTCCCAAACCACTTGTATGGTATTTCTGGAGACGGAGCCGACCATTCTGATACTCGAATCAACAAGACATCGACACAAGTCTTTTGGGTGGAGATATTAGGAGGAGGTTGGACGATAGGTTCTGCGCCGACATTCTCGTATGACTGGAATAAGGATCAGGCGGAAATTCCGTTAAATATAAGTGTAAGTAAAACAACGGTTTTGAATGGGCGTCCTTGGAAGTTTGGAATTGAAGCGAATTATTACCTTGAGAAAGACGAAGAAACGCGTCCAGATTTTATGTTGAGCTTTAATATCAGCCCAGTTGTGGAAAATAAGCTGGCGTCTTTGTTCGATTAAGCCGTTATTTGAAATACAGTTTTAGAAACGAAAAAGGCTGAACGATCATCGTTCAGCCTTTCTTGTTGTTGCTTTAGCCATCTTTGTTTTAGAGGCTTATTAACCTAGTGCAGCAGCCTGCATGATTAGGCCACAGATGTAAGCGCCGTATGTACCCAGTGCATAACCAAGTACAGCCATTAGAATACCTACTGGAGCTAATGCTGGATGGAATGCAGCAGCTACGATAGGAGCCGATGCAGCACCGCCTACGTTCGCTTGGCTACCTACTGCCATGAAGAACAGTGGTGCACGGATTAGCTTTGCCATCACAATCATGATAATCGCGTGAATAGTTAACCAAGTGATACCGATGAAGAAGTAACCAGGGTTATCCAAAATAGCCGTGATATCCATTTGCATACCAATGGTTGCAACTAAGATGTAGATGAATGCTGAGCCTACTTTAGATGCACCACTGTGCTCAAGGCTACGTGTTGATTTGAAGCATGAAGCGATCAGCGCAAACGTAGTCACCATTACGATTAACCAAAAGAACCCAGAAGTCAGGCTGTATTGCGCTAGCTCAGGAGCGTTAGTTGAGATCCATGGTGCGATCATGTCACTGAAAAAGTGTGCTAAGCCCGTAAGACCGAATGCAATGCCCGTGATCTTCATTAGATCAGTCGTCGTCGTCGGGCGAGCATTTTCTTCTTGGTACTTAGAAACGGTTTCTTTTAGGTCTTCGATAGATGAAGTATCGGCTTTTAACCACGCATCAATCTTCTTCTGACGGCCAGCCATGATAAGTAATATTGCCATCCAAATGTTGGCACAGATTACGTCTACAGTAATCATCGCAGAGAACAATTGGTCGTCTACTTCAAACACTTCTTTCATTGCGGCTTGGTTTGCACCACCACCAATCCAAGAACCTGCAACCGTTGTTAGGCCACGCCATACATCACCAGATACAAGGTCAGGGTTAATTTGGTCGATGATCAAGATAGCCAATGGGCCACCAATGATAATACCGACAGTACCTGTCAGGAACATGATGACGGCTTTTGAACCTAGCCCAAAGATTTTACGTAGGTCTGCTGAGATGATCAGTAGAACGAGTGCGCTCGGTAAGAGGTAGCGACTTGCAACGAAGTATAACTTAGAGTTTGATGCGTCGATGATGCCTAAACTGTTCAGTAGAGAAGGAACAAAGTAACAGAGCAATAGACCCGGAACGAACGAGTAGAATTTTTTCAGTGCGCTATTTTGGCTACTTTCCGTGATAAAAACACCGCCAAGAATAACAGCTAACATGCCCATTATTACAGCATCATTAGTAATCATTATTATATCTCCTTTAAGGTGAGCGCAAAGGTCTCACTTTTTGAATTGCAGGACTATACCGATAACCGCTATTCGTTACAAATTGTAACGATAGACATATTTTGAAATGTTTATGTTAATTTTAACGGGTTGAATTTGTGAATGTAGCACGCTACTTATTTACGTGGTGAATGGTTTGGTTGGGGCTTGTGCAGCGTATTTAGATATATGCAATGTAACTCAAGCCTTGGAGGGTGGTCGCTATGAATTGGGGCGATGATTGAATGACCTAAATGAGTGCATATATAGCCATGTTTATGGTGTGGTTTATGCGAGGTTGGAATGTTTCAATAATGTAAAAAGTGAATTCACTTTTGCCATGTGGTCAGAAATTAAAAATTTTAGCTAGATCACATAAATCTTTTGGATTACGAGTTTTAGCACCCGCTACTCATGCTCATTTGACGTTTTGTAGGGGGGCAATGAAAGAAAAAGCGGCCTAAATAGCCGCTTTTGATGGTTGCCTAGTATGGTTATCTAGCGCCGTTATTTAGAGTTGTGCTTAGGACTCTTCTTCCTCAAAGCCATCTGCATAGCCTTTCGGTGGCGGTGTCCAACCTCGCTCAGATCGAGAGTGCTTGTCTGAACGGTCTTTTTTCATATCTTCTTTCATTGCTTCTTCAAGGTGAATGAAGATTTGTCGGTAGTTGTTGTCGTAGCGCGGGTTCTCTTCTGCCTCAGACCAAGCTTGGTAGAGCTTTTCAGACTTACGGCTTTCAACACGTTGATACGTCGATTTTTGTTGTTCAACAAAGAATGGGTGATGACCCAAAGAACGCAAGGCTTCTGCGCCCATTTCAAGAGCTGAATGGTAGGTCTCTGATTCCACAAAGTCTGCACCTGCTTCTCTTAAACGGTAGCTATGACCACGGTCGAATGCACGCGCTAAGATTTTCACTTTAGGGTAGTTGTGTTTAACGTATTTGACCAATTCAACGCTTGAGTCTTGGTTGTCGATAGCCACAACCAACATTGCAGCTTCTTCGATACCAGCGGTATGTAATAAGTCATGACGAGTCGCATCACCAAAGTAAGATTTGATGTTGATTGAACGTAGTAAGTCGACTTGATTAGCTTGATGATCCAAAACCACAGTATTGACGTCATTAGATACCAATAAGCGGTTAACAATCTGACCGAATCGGCCAATACCAGCAATGATCACCGTACCTTTCTCTTCGATGGTATCTTCTTCGCGATCGTTAGACTTTTGCTCGTAACGAGGAAGTATCACTTTATCAAATAGAATGAATAACCCTGGCGTTAGGAACATTGAAAGTGCAACAACCAGCGACAGTGTTTGAACAATATCGGCTGGCAGTACATGGTTTTGGGATGAGAAGCTCAGTAGGACAAAACCGAATTCACCGGCTTGCGCCAAGCTCAACGCAAACAACCATCGGTCGCTATTTCTGATTTTAAAGATCAGAGCCAGTGTGAATAGCACCAAAGCTTTGAGTAGCATAACGCCAAGGGTTAGGCCAATGATCAAACCAAAGTCGTTGAATAGAACATCAAAGTTGATGCCTGCACCTACGGTAATAAAGAACAAGCCAAGTAGAAGCCCTTTAAACGGGTCGATATTAGACTCAAGTTCGTGGCGGAATTCACTGTTCGCCAATACCACACCCGCAAGGAAGGTACCCAAAGCCGGTGATAGGCCGACTAGGCTCATTAGTGCAGCAATACCAATCACCAACATTAGTGCGGTTGCAGTGAAGATTTCACGCAGGCCTGAGCTTGCAACAAAGCGGAACAGTGGACGACTCAAGAAGTGTCCGCCGACAACAACAATCGCAATAGATGCCGTGATCACAAGGCCATAAGCCCAACCGGGTAGGCCAGCAACGAGACTTAACTCTTCATGGTGATCAGAAGCGGAAGCGACTGCGCTTTGTGCTGCTTCAATTAATTCTGGCAACGCTAATAGAGGAATGAACGCCAACATAGGGATGACGGCAATATCTTGGAAAAGTAGAACAGAGAAAGCGTTCTTGCCCCCTTCGGTTTTGGACAACCCTTTTTCATTGAATGTTTGTAGAACAATCGCGGTAGATGACAGTGCGAAGATCAAACCGATAGTCAGCGCGATCGTCCAAGGTTGCCCGAAGAACAGAGCAATCCCCATTACAATCGCGGTAGTACCACCAACTTGTAAGCCGCCGAGCCCCATAAGACGGTTTCTCATTGCCCAAAGCATCTTAGGCTCAAGTTCCAGCCCGACTAAGAACAACATCATCACCACACCGAATTCGGCAAAGTGTTGAATGGTTGTCGTCTCTTCACCAACCAATCCAATGATAGGCCCAATCACTACACCGGCAATCAGGTAGCCAAGCACAGAACCGAGGCCAAGCCTCTTGGCGATAGGGACGGCGATGACTGCCGCGAGCAAATAGATAAATGCTTGTAGAAAATATCCTGTCATGATCTAACCTCTACTCATCAATTCATCGACGTAATGGTTTAGCTTTTCAGCCTTGCTTGCCTTTTTGAGGTCGACTTCGCCCGCAACAAAAGCCTCTAAAAGCGATTTGTAGCTATTTACGTGATCTTGAATTCGGCCCTCTTCTAACGCAGTACGTGAACCAAATAAAGCCAATGGAGCCAAGTAGTTCATGCCGCACAAAGACGCCGTTTGTTCGATTGGGTGAAGCAGTTCACGGATGGTGAAGTGGTTATAACCGTCAGTCTGATAAGCCTCTTTTTTGCCTCCAGCGGTGATACTGCATAACAAGCTCTTACCTTGCAGTTCATTACCGTCGGTACCGTAAGCAAATCCGTATTCTAGGACGAGGTCTTGCCACTCTTTAAGAATTGCGGGTGTTGAGTACCAATATAGTGGGAACTGAAAAATGATGATGTCATGGTCCAACAGGCGTTTCTGCTCACGATCGATATTGATCTTGAAGGTTGGGTATTCAGCATAGAGGTCGACACAGGTGACGCCTTCAATACGCTTGGCTTGCTCAAATAAGGGTTTGTTAGCTTCAGAGCGATGCTGAGAAGGGTGGGCGAATAGCACCAAGACTCGATTTTTCGACATATAGCCCTCTTTGTCCATTAACGAATAATATTTATTGGAATTATAGATATACAATAATAGAAGAATGGTTGAACAACAACGAATGAGCCCATACTTATCTATTTAGATGCGTGTGTTTTTAGGTACTTAATTATATAAAACATCCGTCAATTTGAGTATTTCCGGCACAAGCCGCCGATGACTAAGTAAAACTAATTATTCGCTAATAATAAAAGCGAATAGGTGCACTTTATGTCACCGTTGAAGGCTAACGTAAATAATTCAATCACCCTACATAGAACGACAATGAATAAAGGAAAAGGTATGAGCACGGACTTGCGTCAACAATGTAATTTGCTGCTTTCTGGCCACTTCGATCCAACACCAGCCCAAACCTTCGCACAAATGGCTGAATGGTGCGAAACACATGATGTGGAGCACGACACCTATGGTGATGGCGATTTTATCGAGAGCTTCGAAAACAAAGTCGCGGAACTGCTAGGTTATGAAGCGGCTGTATTTGTGATTACCGGCACCATGAATCAACCAACAGCATTAGAAATTGCGTGCCAAGAGAAGAGAAACCCAATAGTGGCGATGCATGAATCGAGTCATATTATGCGTCATGAACGCCAAGGGTATCAGCTCCAAAACCGCTTCAATGTACTTCCACTCGGCAACGTATTTCGCACTTGGAATGTTGATGACTTAAAGGCGTGGCCTGATGAGATTGCAGCCGCTCTATATGAATTACCCATGCGTGAAATAGGCGGCCAGTTACCAGAATGGGATGAGCTTGAAGCGATCAAGCAGTATTGCAAAGAACAATCAATTCACCTTCATATGGATGGTGCGCGTTTGTGGGAATGCGGCGCGTATTACCAAAAACCATACAGCGAAATTGCTAAGGGTTTTGATAGTGCCTATGTTTCGCTTTATAAGGGGCTGAACGGCCTCGGTGGTTCACTGTTACTGGGTGATAAAGCCTTTGTGGCGAGAGCATCTGCGTGGATGAAGCGTCAGGGCGGTAACGTTTATCACCGAACGCCTTATGTGGTTTCAGCTGCAATGCAGTTTGATGAGCGATTAGAGTTGATGCCATCGCTGTTTGAGCGAACAAAACAGATCTACCAAATCTTATTGGACTATCCTCTGTTCACTGTTAATCCGCAGCAACCGCAGGTCAACATGCTTCATCTATATTTGCCTGTGAGCTATGAAGACGGCATTATTGTGAGAGATAACATAGCGAAGAAACACAAGATTTGGATAGGAAACCCAGCGATCAGTGAGTTGCCAAACCAATGTAAGATTGAATGGTATGTAGGGGATAACCTACTAAATTTGCCAGATCATGAGCTGATCGACATTCTAGATTTTATTAGCGAAGAGCTGATTTGATTAACGAAGAGCTGAGTTGATTACAGAAGAGCTGACTGAAGAAAAACTGATCTAATTGGAACTGAAATGGATACAGGAAAGGGTTCTTATATCCATTTATACAGCTAGGATGTCCGGCTCTGTTACATATACTGGTTGATGTACACGTCGACTAAGAACATGAACACTGGGACTGTGCTGAGAAGTCCGAAGAAGACGATTGGCACCCAGTTTTTCATTTTCTTTTTAGGTTGCTCAGTGTTGTTCATAAATTCGGCCTTCAATTAGTTGTTGTAGCTGTTTAGCTTTGTGGTACTAAAAATCTAAGAGCATGGTATCAAATAAAATCGATGAGCCCTATGTGGATTTGGCGTTTCGTGGCGTGTATCAATCACATAAAATGTAAGTGATTCATAAACGGTTCATAAAGGTTCAACAATAATGAACCTATTAGAACAAGTATTGCCTTACTCGGCATATGAAATAAACAGTATTACAAGATTTGGAGAATACAGAATGAAAACAATAGGAAACATCATTTGGTTTCTGTTCGGTGGCGTATTTATGGGACTAGCTTGGTGGTTCTTCGGACTGCTCGCATTCCTTACCATCGTTGGTATTCCATGGGGTAGAGCGTGTTTTGTTATGGGTAACTTTTCATTCTTCCCATTTGGTCAGGAAGCCATATCTCGTGATGAGCTGACCAATGAAATGGACATAGGTACGAGCCCGCTAGGCGTGATTGGTAACGTGATTTGGTTCTTATTTGCGGGTATCTGGCTAGCAATCGGTCACATCATGTCAGCTGTGGCGTGTTTCATTACCATCATTGGTATTCCGTTCGCGATTCAACATCTTAAGCTCGCGGTTATCTCGCTAGCGCCAATCGGTAAGACAGTTGTCGATAAACGTGAAGCAGAAGCGGCGCGAGTAAGAAATTACAAAGGTTAAGATTACAGTTTAAGCCTTGATCGAACTGAAAAAGCACATCGTATGATGTGCTTTTTTTGTGCCTCTGTTCTTATCTCTCGATGCTTATATATCAAACACTAACTAGGCGTTGTTGAGCTAGAGACTGTTGAACTATACGTTGTTGAACTAAACATTATAGAGCTACACATTATTGAACAGGACTTCAAGCCGAAGGGTGATGTTGGCTTCTTCGGTATGTTTCTCATGGGGTTCTCGTTCCCATTGATAACGAGGAATGAGTTCGTAGAACAGCCACTCTTTCCATACGTTTTGTCGGTAAGTAACCGAAACCTGAGCGTATTCGTAATGATTATGAGGCTCATCCGTTGCATTAATTGTAGCGCTATATTGAAGTGCTTGGTCTTGGGCAAGGTAGTGATACAAGGTTAATCCCGTACCATAGTTCCAACCTTTGAGATCGTCGTTATACCCCGCAAAGCTTGACCATCGAGCCAAGAAATCATCACTTAAAGAAAGATCAAAATCGACGTCAGTGATCTCGCCAGTTTCTTGTTTTTCTTGATATACCCGCTGGGTAAGTCTGAATACCACATCGGTTGTGAGAGGGTAGGTAAAACGATAGCGAGCTTCAATGCGTGGTCGTAATGTTGCCTTAATATTGAAGCTGCTATATCCCTTGGCATAGGCGTCGTAGCGCAGGCCTAACGCACTTTCCAATTCATCTGAATCATTCGGAAAAAAATCCAAGAACTCTTCATCGCTGACAGACTCGTAGATCAACTTTAGGCGTTTACTCACAAAGGGAAGATGCAGACGCGCCTTGAGTTTTGTTGAGTAGTCGACATCGCCACCTTCCGAGTAAATAAAATCGTTATACCAACGGACGGACGTGCCAGCTCTGGCATCTTCGGTAATGCGGTCATCAACAAAAAAGCTGTCAAACCACAGAGCAGGTTGGCAAAATTTACTGTTTAGGAAATGGTAAGCTTTTTCGACAGGGACGTCTTCTAACGGCTGACTGTGGCACTCATTTTGCTCCACTGCTTGAGCGGAGTATGCAAGAAGTGATGCTAATAATGAGGTGCTAGCTATCTTACGACTCAATGGAACCTGTTTGTCATTCTATATATCAATAGTTTAACTATAACTAAGCGATTGCAACAATGCGACTTTTTCGTGATTAGTGATTAGTGATTAGTGATTAGTGATTAGTGGCTAGTGGAAAAGGAAAAGATTTGAAAGGCATCGTACAGAAATAAGAAAGCGGGCTCAGAAGGTGAGCCCGTTTGTGTTAGCTATAAGAAGTGACTTGTATCTAGATTACATTGCCGCTTCGAAGATTGCTGAGATCTCTTCGTGTGTTGCTTGTTTAGGGTTAGTGAAACCACAAGCATCTTTTAGTGCGTTGTCAGACAGCGTTGGGATATCTTCTAGCTTCGCACCAAGTTGAGCGATACCTGTTGGGATGTTCACGTCGTTTGCAAGTTGAACAATCGCGTTGATTGCTGCTTCTGCGCCTTGTTCTGCAGTCATGCCTTCAACATTTACACCCATTGCTTTTGCCACATCACGTAGACGCTCAGGACAAACTTGTGCGTTGTAGCGTTGAACGTGTGGAAGCAAGATAGCGTTACATACACCGTGTGGAAGGTCGTAGAAACCGCCCAGTTGGTGCGCCATTGCGTGAACATAGCCCAGTGAAGCATTGTTGAAAGCCATACCCGCCATGAATTGTGCGTAAGCCATTTGTTCACGAGCTTCAATGTCTTCGCCGTGCGCTACCGCGGTTCTTAGGTGTGCTTGCACAAGCTCGATTGCTTTAATTGCTACAGCGTCTGTAATTGGCGTTGCTGCGATAGAAACGTAAGCTTCGATTGCGTGCGTCAACGCGTCCATGCCTGTTGCAGCCGTTAGTGATGCAGGTTTAGCAAGCATCAACTCAGGATCGTTTACTGAGATAAGCGGTGTTGTGTGCTTATCAACGATAGCCATCTTAATGTGACGAGCTTCGTCAGTAATGATGCAGAAACGTGTCATTTCAGATGCCGTGCCAGCCGTGGTGTTAATAGCAATCAGTGGCATCATTGGCTTTTCAGACTGGTCTACGCCTTCGTAATCAGCAATCTTGCCGCCGTTAGAAGCAACCAGAGCGATACCTTTTGCACAGTCATGTGGAGAACCGCCACCTAGAGAAACAACAAAATCACAATTGTTGTCAGTCAGCAATTCAAGGCCATCGTTCACGTTAGTGATGGTTGGGTTTGGTTGAGTACCGTCGAATATAACTGCGTCTACGCCACGCTGGCTAAGAAGATCTTGTACCTGCTTAACTACGCCAATTTGATTCAGGATCTTATCCGTAACGATCAGACCTTTTTTGAATCCTTGAGACTGAATGCTATCAGCAGCATCCTTCAGACAGCCAGTACCCATGAAGTTGATTGTAGGGATGTAAAATGCAGTAGACATTGGAAAACTCCGTTAATTATGATTTTTAATTTCCTACATGTTGTCGGCATTCAAGTGGTTGACCATTGATCTGGAACAACTTTGATTCCGAACTACCACTTTGTGGCTAGTCGTTGTGATAGGGCTCATATAGCAATCGTTTTCATGGTTTTTGGCTGTGTTCTTTGTCAGTAATGGATAGTGATAAATTGACTCAACCAATAGCAGAATGGCGCTCTATAACAATGAAAAGTAAGGTTTTTCATTGAAAGCTGCTCTAGTTAGGCTTGTGTCGACTTTTTATCTGAGTTGTCACCGCATTCAATTTGAGGTTCTTGTGACTCTTCAGAATCAAGCGTGTCTTCTGGCTCCTCGTCATAGTATTTGACAAGAAAAGGGGTGAGCATGACAGACGACGGTAAAAAGTGCTTCATAGTACCTCCCGGTACCTAAGTGTATTTCTTGTATGGTATTGGTTTAATATGTGGCAAAATTTGCGATACATCATGACTTGTGGCTTGTTTTCTATAAATTATTAGATTTATATACAGGCTCACAAAATTGAGGGTAAAGTGATGCTCCGCCCTTTGAGGCAACGATAAAAACAACGACAAAAACAGTGCATGCACTGCTCAACAGCGCGAATAATAGGAAATAAAATGAAGTACGATTGGATATTCTTTGATGCAGATGAAACCTTGTTCCATTTTGATGCTTATCAAGGAATGAAGCTGATGTTTTCTCGCTTTGGTGTGGATTTCAGCGAGCAAGATTATTCAGCTTATCAAAAGGTTAACTTACCACTTTGGGTCGATTACCAAGATGGCCGCATTACTGCAGATCAACTGAAACATACGCGCTTCGAAAGCTGGGCTGAAAAACTTGAAACAACAACCGCTGCTTTAAACAGTGCATTTTTAACGGCAATGGCGGATATCTGTTCTTTGTTACCGGGTGCACAAGAGTTGATGGAGTCTTTAAAAGGCAAAGTGAATATGGGCATCATTACTAACGGTTTTACAGAGCTTCAGTCTATCCGTTTAGAGCGTACCGGAATGACGGACTACTTTGACCATGTGATCATTTCTGAGGAAGTCGGTGTTGCTAAACCAGACGCGGAAATTTTTGAACATGCACATAAGCTGATTGGATTGCCATCGAAACAAAGAATATTGATGGTCGGGGATAACCCACACTCTGATATTTTAGGTGGCTTGGATTTTGGTATTGAGACCTGTTGGTTGAACAGCCAAGAGAAAGCGACGCCAGCAGGAATTAACCCTCATTATCAGGTTAAGTCTCTGGCTGACCTGCAAGC
This sequence comes from Vibrio sp. QJM3NY_21, assembly GCF_057785975.1. Lineage (NCBI taxonomy): Bacteria > Pseudomonadati > Pseudomonadota > Gammaproteobacteria > Vibrionales > Vibrionaceae > Vibrio > Vibrio sp. QJM3NY_21. Next base: position 1,241,780 of record NZ_CM173514.1, on the reverse strand, counting down.
ACTTTTGTTGGCATAACTGCTAACTGCTTTTAGATTTTTGAGTGAATGATTGATAGCCGAGTACAGTTATGTGCTCGGCTACTTATTTTTACTTACTGCAACTTATCGATAGTGGTGTTTAAGCTTATCTTTGCTTTAAGCTCATTTTGATTACCCAATTACAATAGAGAGAAGGAAAAGGCGTGCTGAAATCTCATCGTTATAGCTGCTACGGTATTATCGCCATTTTATTATGGAGCTGTTTGATTGCTCTGTCTCGTAGTGTCTCAGAACAGCTAGGTCCAATTGGTGGTGCTGCCAGTCTTTACACGGTGAGTGCACTGTTGTTGGTCTGTGTTATGGGTTTACCAAAGTTGTCACGCTTCTCTAAGTCTTACTTGCTGATTGGCGGCGCCTTGTTCGTTTGTTATGAGATTTTCCTGGCTCTGGCATTGGGAATGGCGAACAGCCGACATCAAGCCATAGAGATGGCAGTAATCAACTATCTATGGCCGGCACTGACGGTGTTGTTTGCGGTGCTGCTGAGTGACAAAAAGATTAACTGGTTGGTTTATCCAAGTATCTTTTTGGCATTCTTCGGTGTGGCTTGGAGCATTAGTGGTGATCAAGGTCTATCTGTTGATCAAATTGCTGCCAACATTGCGACTAATCCTAAAACCTATTCTATGGCGTTTTTTGGTGCGATTATTTGGGCTGTTTACTGCAACTACACCCAGCGCGTTGCTAAAGGACAGAATGCGATTGTGTTTTTCTTTATCGCTACGGCGATCACTCTGTGGATCAAATACGCATTGAGTGATGAAACAGGCATGGTGATGACAACGAGTGCGGCGATTGACTTAGCGTTAGCTGGCGCTTGTATGGGCGCAGGCTATGCGCTTTGGAATACGGCAATTCTGGGTGGAAATATGGTATTTCTTGCGACCATGTCGTACTTTACTCCAATCTTCGCAACCGTACTCTCTTCGTTGATTTTAGGCTTGTCGTTGACCATGACATTTTGGCAGGGCGTTTGTATGGTAACCGTTGGTTCACTCGCTTGCTGGTGGGTAACAAGAGAAAAGCCGACGGTAAAGGCGTCGGCTTCTAAAAAGGTTCAATCTCACTCTTAATTTGAGTTTATGTACTCTGGTGAGGTGTGTCCTCGCTTGCTATGGAAAACTTAACTCGCAACATTGAGATTCAATTGAAGCTCATAAGGCATCTTAGATAGGCGTCGCTTAAGCTGGCGGCGCGTTCGTTCAATATCATCGACCGCAATCGCGTCTTGGTCGTTGGTATGAATATCAACGTTAATTCTTAGTTCTGGGCCAACCTTAGTCACACCCATCAGCTCCAAATCTTGATCCGCTTCTTTGTCTACCGCGACAACGTTCTTATCTACCGCGTCACAAATATCTTTGTTTGCCGACATCATAAGCAGTTCGCGCATTGCTTCACGTAACATGTCGAAAGGCACTTTGATGAAGTAGAAAGACATCAGCAACATCATCATTGGGTCGGCATACACTGCGTATTCTGCAAGTGGAGAAAAGGTAATTAACCAAGCTGCTACGAAACCAGCCGTTACTGCCACACTCAGTAGCGTATCCATCTGCCACTGCTTAGACTCTGCCTGAATCAGACCTGAAGAAATACGCTTGCTCTTGTTAGCGATGTACCACCAAGCGTAACCACAACCCAGTACGTTGAAAATACCAAACAGAGTTGCGATAGAAGCATCAACTTCACGACCACCCGTCATCAACGCACCAATCGCAGAGTAAAGTGAATAGCTAACCACTAGCAGAATCACAATTGCTTTAATTGCAATCACAATTGGTTCAATGATGGCTCGACCAAACGGGAACTCCCTATCTGATGGGCGATTAATGTATTTCGAGGCAGCTAGTGACAATAAAGTTAGCAGTAAGCTGATAAGAGAATAGACACCGTCAAATACTATGACCAGAGAGCCAACGAGAAGACCCAACACCAATCCGCCAACTGCGAAGCCTGATGCTAAAAGGGCTGAGAACAATAGTACTCGATTTTCGTTTTGGCTTTTCCTGTCACACATAAAATTTTCCAGATGTTTTTGATAACTTCATTGTTCTAATATTGAGCTAACTTTACAAACTTTATCTGATGATGTTTATATTTCAGTAACTCGTTTTATACTCAAGTTGTTATTATTCAATCACTTATTGGTAACCTTCAGTGTCAGTAAAATTGACGTTGAGTGTTTCTTGGGGATGGTGTGCAACTGAAATAGGATCGTTTATGATTAATAAAACACATTAGTCGCTAGGGTCTCATTGATTTCCTAGACTCTGCTGAGACTGAGACTGAGACTGAGACTGAGACTGCACGGATTGGAATGGACAAGGAATGGATCAATATGAAGTTTGACGATATCAGTGATAACGAACTGTGGGTGATTGCTAACCCGATCATGGATAACTTGATGGACGGTTCAACTAAGGTTGATCATGCTCAGCACTGTCGAGACTTTACCCAAAGGATGAAAGACATTGTTACGCCGGAATATTTAGAAAAGGTATGTCACCATTATCAACACAGCAATGGTTTTTTTGCTGAACGAAAGCAGGTCGCACTATTTAGACGCTCAGATTCTATCGCCTTTGTGTGGAAGCAAGCGTATACCATTGCGAAAGGCGAGTTTGTGGCTGAAATGGTGTTGGTTGAAGAAGACGGACGCTATTTAGTTGATCACGTGATGGTCTTTTAAAGAAAGGGCTTTCTATTTGTTAGATGATTTTAAGTGTCGAGATAGAACATTATCTGACACTTTAAAAATCAAACAAGTAATCGCTGATCTGATCCGCTAACCAATTCATACCTGGGTGTTCAGCCATCCCAGCCGCGGTAAACATACAATAGTCTTCTTGTGTTAAGCCGTACGTGTGTTTGATCACTGCGAGCTCTTGTTCACGCAATAAATGGCGAATCAATGGTTCTGGCATTACGCCCCACGCCTCTTCACGCAAAATTGTATCCAACATGAAGTCAAAGCTAGAGAAACCAATATAACGGCGAGAGAAGGGCTCAAGCTCAGGATTATCCTTCTCATTGAGATAAACCATGGTCGCTTGCATCGAATTTCTCAATACTTCATCCGACACTCGTCGCATCGCACTTAGATCATGTCCTTTCTTACACACAGACATCATTCGAATCTTACCAAGTGGATTGTAGATAATTCTTGGGTCATCGACACGTTCGTAATCGACGCCAAATGCGAAGTCGACTTGCTGAGTTTCAACCAAGTTAGCTAAGTCGCCGCTCGACGCGAGAACGAAGTTGAATGAGGTAGAAGGGTACTTGTTATTTAAGGCGTGAGATAAATCCTGCCACATTCCATCGGGTAGGGAGTCATCTCGTGCAATCCAAATTTCCGCGTTAAATTCACCTGAAACATGCAAGCAGGTCTGTTTAATACGCGCTGCTGTCACCAACAAGCCTTCGCAATCTTTGTAAATGGCTTTACCCGCTTCAGAAAGTTCAACGTGGTTTCCGCTGCGCACGAACAGCTCGACATCTAACTCTTTTTCCAAGGCTTTAATCGACATGCTGAGTTTGGTTCGGTTGCACTCTAGCTGGCGTGCAGCTTCAGACACTGATCCTAAATCAGCAACGGAACAAAAGGCTTGGACTTGAGAAAGGTTCATTTCATTTCCATATTGAGCGGGGGTCGGTGCATATTATCTGAATATTGTGCTGACTATCTTAGAAATAGTCCATCTTTGCATGATAACTCTATGACGAATTGACTAATTTGGTTTATTCTGGGGAAGTTCCGAACCTACAAGAAGTAAAGATGGAGGCCATGATGGCGAAACAATGGGACGAGTACGCCGTTGATTGGGATAAAGATCCCGCGACCGCAGTATTCGCACAGTCCGTATTTGACCAGTTAACACCGCTCGTTGATTTAAACGGAACCCGTGTCCTTGATTTTGGTTGTGGTACAGGACTACTCAGCCAGAAAATATCTCCTTTAGCAAAAGAGATCATCGCACTTGATATCTCTGAAGGGATGATTGAAGAGTTAGATAAGAAAGAGTTACCCAACGTTGAACCTGTTGTTGATCTTTTATCGCGCGGGCTTGCAGCGCAGCATCCAGCATTCAGAAACCAGTTTGACCTAGTGGTAGCTTCTTCGGTGTGTGGTTTTATCCCGAACCTACAAGACACAGTCAGTCTGATTTACACGCTGCTTGAAAACGACGGCACGTTTGTACACTGGGATTGGTACCTAGAGAACGACAGCGAAGACTACGGTGTAAGCCAACAGCGCTCAGAGAATGTACTGAGTGCAGCTGGCTTTGCAGTGGTTGAAGTGTCAACGCCGTTCTCGATCAACACTCCACAAGGAGAGTTAAAGGTATTGATGGGTGTTGGACGTAAACAAGTGCTTCCTCATCTGTAATCGTGAGTATGCCTAGAGCTAGCCCCGGTAATGCTCATCTAAAATAACGAAACCCACATCAACGATCTTAAGGTCAGTTATGTGGGTTTTCTATTTTTAGTCGTTTGTGTTTCAAACAGGCGAGCCAGTGAGTGCTTTCAAGATCTTCACTATCACGATCACTATCACTATCAACGCCAACACTGGCTTCTTTCTTCCCATTTCGTTTATAGATAAGCTAATTTCCGGTAATTAATAAATTACTCATTTCCATTTTGGAAATATAGTCTTGCATACATTTCATTAGTGGAAATGTAACAGTGAGATATAAAATAAGCCCATAATAATATTAAGGGTTTCATCATGAGCCACCAATCTGCTTCTCCACAACTTTCAGAGCAACAACAACGCTTTAGCAATATCATTTCAGATGCCCACCTGTCTCCAAAGCAGAAGTCGAGCTATCTTGCCTTAGAAGCTGAAGCAAGCTTGCCGTACATGCCGGTAAGCAACGAAGTAGAGCAAGCCCTACAACAAGGTGTGCTATGTGACATGTTTGAAGGGCATGCACCATTTAAGCCGCGCTATGTACTTCCAGACTATTCTAAATACTTACATCAAGGCTCAAAGTATTTAGAGCTTAGCGCGGCAACTAATTTCGATGAAGCATTGAACATGCTGACCATCCTTTACCACCATGTTCCGTCTGTGACATCAATTCCGGTATACCTAGGTCAATTGGATGATGTGTTGATGCCATTTGTTGGCGACTTGACGGATGAGCAGGTATATCAAAAGCTTAAGCTGTTCTGGATTATGCTGGACCGCACACTGCCAGATGCCTTTATGCATGTGAATATCGGCCCGACCGACAACATTGTGTGTCGTACGATTTTGTGCGTAGATGCTGAACTGAAGCAGATCGCACCAAACCTAACCTTTATGTACGACCCTGCTGTGACACCTGATGATCTACTTCGTCATGCGGCAAGCAATATCTGTGAGTGCAGTAAACCACATATCGCAAACTATCCAGCGCATGCCGAGGCTTACGGCGACAAGCGTTTTGGTATTGTGAGCTGCTATAACTCTTTGCCTTTAGCGGGTGGTTCAAACACCTTGGTGCGTATGAACCTTAAGCAAGTGGCTCTAAAATCTGAGGACAGCGTAGATTTCTTGCAGCAAGTGTTGCCTAACTACAGCAACATCATGATCGAACTGATGAACGCACGTAGCCGCTTCTTGCATGAAGAGTCTAACTTCTTTGAAGGCTTCCTGACCAAAGAAGGCCTTATCGAAGAAGATCGCTTTGCGCCCATGTTTGGTATTTACGGCATGGCGGAAGCGGTCAATATATTGATGGAAAAAGAAGATAAATCAGGGCGCTATGGTCACGATGAGTCGGCAAACCAGTTAGGTCACCGTATCTCTGAAAAGCTGGCTGATATCGTCGAAAGCTCTGAAGTGAAATATGGGCTGGAAGGTAAAACTCTGCTGCATGCTCAAGGCGGTATTAGCCTAGATGAAGATGTAACTCCGGGTGTCCGCATTCCTTATGGCACCGAACCAGATCCAGTCTCTTACGTTCGTGCTACCGCGGGTCACCATAAGTTCTACACCTCGGGTATCAGTGACATTCTAACCATCGACGAAACAGTGAAATCAAATCCTGAAGCGATGTTTAACCTGTGTAAAGGCGCGATTCAGGCGGGTTACCGTGAGTTCACGGCTAACGTTGCATCAAACGATTTGGTTCGTGTGACGGGTTACATGATTAAGCTGTCTGATATTGCTAAATATGACGAGCAAGGTTCACGCACCAATACTACTTTTCTTGGTGCTGAAGCCGCTAAAAATACGGGCATTCTAGAGCGCAAGCCACGCGTGGCAAGCTTAGAGATGTCGCCGACATACGAATAGCTCTAACGTGCGTGTGTTATGTGTGTGAGGCGTTTCGAATACGAACAATGTGAATTATGAAAGTTTCTGATCTAACAACTCAAATGGCTAGGGTTAAAAATAATAAGACAGAAAAACAAGCGAAGGTCAGCCGTGTGCTGACCTTTTCTTGTGTTGACGGCCCGGGAAACCGCTTGGTGCTGTTTCTTCAGGGCTGCAATTTTGACTGCATTACTTGCCATAACCCTCATACAATTAATCACTGTAACCATTGTGGAGACTGCGTTAGTGGCTGTCCAAGCAATGCTTTAAGCATGATTGATGGCAAAGTTAAGTGGGACCCAGAAGTTTGCACCAACTGCGATCAGTGCATTGATGTCTGCGATCATAAGTCGAGCCCGAAAATTACCACGATGACGGTCTCAGAGGTGCTTGAACTCGTCAGGCATAACCAATTTTTCTTAAGCGGAATCACTATTTCAGGTGGCGAGGCGACCATGCAGTTGCCGTTTATCATTGAGCTATTTCAAGCGATTAAAAGTGATCCGCAGCTAGCGCACCTTACGTGCTTTATTGATAGTAACGGTTCGTTGTCACAGCAAGGCTGGGACAAGGTGTTGCCTTACCTTGATGGCGCGATGATTGACCTAAAATCATGGCAATCTGAAACGCACCAATGGCTGGTGGGCAGAGGAAACCATCGAGTGTTTGAAACCATCAATTATCTTGCAGGCAAAGGAAAGCTGCATGAAGTTAGGTTGCTGCATATTCCGAATAAAAGCGATCTTGAAGATGAAATTGAACAAGCGGGGCGTTACTTGAAGACGCTACCAAATGATGTTCGAATTCGACTGAATGCGTTTCAACATCATGGTGTGATTGGTGAAGCGTTAGATTGGCCTAAATGCACCGAACAACAGATGCAGAGCTTTCACGATAAGCTCTACACGATCGTTAAAAGGCCAATGCAAACCCCAGAGGTTTATACTTAACCTCTAAGTTTCTTCTGCGGTCAATCAGGTTTCTAAGAACGTAAAGTCTCTAAAAATATCAAGCCTCTAAAAATAGGTCACACAACCATTTGATCGCTTGATCATTCATGTTGGGCTTGTTCCACACCAAGCTATACGCCACTTTGCCGTAATCAAAAGGCAAGGGTTTGCTCACTAAGCCCTGAGCTTGCTTAGCATGTTCAGCCCACTGTTTAGAGCTGGTGAATAGGAAAGGCGTGTGGTGACACAGTACAGCCGCTGCACCGAAGTCCGCTACCGATATTGCCATATCTCTTGGCTTATGACATTGAACTAAGTTTTGCTCAAAGTAAGGCTGAGACAGTTCGTTATCTAAAATCCCAATGTGCTTGTAATCTAAGTAGCCTTCAATCGTCAGTTCTTGCTGAGCAAGAGGGTGGTCTGCGCCCATCAAACAAACCATTTCGTCTGGAAGAATCGTTTCCCAAACCAGCTCCTTATTATCGGTCGGTGGCTGGGAAATATCATGGGGCAATAAGATCAAGTTGATCTTACCGCTTAGCAAAGCATCAAAACCCAGCTGTTGCTTCGAATAGATGTTGAGTTTGGCTTTGGGTGCGAGTTCAGTGGTAATTTTGCTCAGCTTGGACGCGAATACTTCAAAAGTACTTTCGCGCATCGAAAGTGAAAAGCTGCCTTGGTATTCTTGAGGGGTAAAACTCTTCTGATGAAGCAGTCCGTTCATGCTTGAAAGAATCGCGTGAACAGTAGGAGCTACCTGCAAGGCAAATGGCGTCGGGATCAGCTTGGTGCCGTCCCGATAGAAAAGCTCGTCGTTAAGTATGTCACGCAGCTGAGATAATGTCTTACTCACACTCGAAGGGCTGACAAAGAGTTGCTCTGAGGTTTGAGTAACGCTGTGGGTGTTCAGCATAATATGAAGCGCAGTGAGGTGCTTAAGGCTCACTCTAGATAAGTGTAAGTAATCCATTTATGACTCACGCATTCAGAGTGGCTTGTGCTCTTGTGCAATCCACAAAATCTCACAAGCCAAATTGGATAAAGGTTATTAACGAGCTAATTTGTGATGAGCTCGCGAAAAGTGACCTGCGCAAAACGCGCCTACAATCGACAGTTCACCCGCTAAACATAATGCAGCACATACCTCAGCTAAGGCTTGCGATTTACCATTGCCGTGAAGGCCAAGTAAATCTAGACATGCCTTTTGGCTTGGTAGACCAGTGCCGCCGCCTACTGTACCTAGCATTAAATTAGGCAGTGTTACGCTAGCGTATAGGCCACCTTCTTTGTTGAGCTCCATACGAGTCATACCAATCGCCGATTCAGCCACACAGGCTGCATCTTGGCCGCACGCAATGTAGAGCGCAGCAAGTGCATTTGCATAATGAGCATTGATACCAATCGTGCCGCTCAAAGCCCCACCGACTGTGGTCATTTGTCCGAACTGCACCATTTTCTCTGGTGTAGTGTGGAGGTACTTAGCGACAAGCTCGGCAGAGATATTAACCTCGGCTGTGACCTTTTTACCACGAACGCTGCGCAAGGTTTGAGTATTGGCTTTTTTATCGCCTGACAAGTTACCATCTAGGAAAGCATGATCGGGCTTAACCGGCGTATTTTCTATGATGTACTCAAAGACTGCATTGGTGGCGATGGTCACCATGTTTTGACCAGAAGCATCACCAGTTAGAAATTCAAACACCAAATAAACATGGTTACCTTCTATGTTGATATTGATGTCGGTAAGCTTGCCGTGTGATGTTGTTGATTCTGCCAAGATCTTGAACTGGTCATACTGAGTCACAGCCCAAGCCACAAACTGTCCGGCTTCAACTAATCCTTGGAATGCGAAACCAGGAGTACGTGTGACACCTTCATTGAGCAACATAGCACTTGCGCCACCACATGCCGTAATCAACTTAGAACCACGATTGTAAGACGCAACAAGCGCTGCTTCTGTAGTTGCGAGTGGGACGAGGTAATCGCCCGTAGCAAATAGGCCATTGACTCTTAAAGGGCCAGATATTCCCACAGGGACTTTAACTGTGCCAATAAAGTGCTCAATGTTTTTCTCATAAGCTTGGACCTGACTTTGTGTATGAGGGTCGAGGAGCTCTTGTTGAGAATCTAAATTGTCGAGAGCTGTCCAGCGACGTGCTAGATTTTTTTCTGTCAGATAGGGGCTAGGTGTCAGCTTGTTTACTGGCTTTTCAAAATGAGGCTGAAGCTTTTTTTCTAATGCGTCTGCGGAGATGTCGCCTCCTAAAATAGAAACATAGTCACGGCGATGCAGATTTAGTTTTGGCATAAATAGTATGAAGTAAAGTTTGTGCAGCAAATTGGTTTGCGCTGATTCTACCGAGTAATAAGCCAGAAACAAGCGCCTGATATAATGAGTTACAGTTTGTATGGGTTTAGCAGCAATTTGTTCGCCTAAGCAAGACAACTTCGTCAAAAAATGCTCACTATGAGATTGAACTAGATATGGATATCGAGAAGGCTGCCGATGGCTTCGTTTTGACGATCAATCACACTCGCACCAACGCGGTTATAACTTGCGCTTTGAGTCAGTTTTATAAGTGCATCAGTTGAGGATGAAGATGGTTCCGGTTCTTTCTCTTTAAACGAAATGGATTGTTCAGGTTCTATTTGGTTAAAGCTGAAATCGCTAGTTTGGAAAGCGTCATCGGATTCTAGAGAGTGTTTGGAGGCTTGGTTGAGCTCGATTGCGGCTTCTTCAGCCATGTTGGTTGACTGCTGAATAATGGCGTAACCAGATTGAATACCAGATATCGACATAGCAGAACCTTTTATTGACGTATTGAATGAGTCTAGGCGGACGATATTTTGAGCGCAATGGTGAACAGGTGAAATTTACGGTGAAACGGTGAACTTAAGCTAAAATAGTGACGTCTGTCTATTAATTAAACAGGTCATTTAGTGCGTTTAACTCTTCATCAGTAAGCAGAGAAGGCTGGTCCGTTTCAAGGTTGCCGTCGATTTCACCTTGAAGTGCTTTCAATTGCTGTGGGCTAAGAAGCTGTATTTGCTGCTTAAATACTTCAAATTGCTGTGTATTCATAATGTGACCTTTGTTCAAATCCATATGCTCTATAGAGCATAGCCTACTGATTCAGGAAATCAAACAAGATTAAGTGAATATTAAATGAAGTTTGAAGTTTCCTAAAACTAAGACAACTATAAATTTCTGTGGTTGTTTTTTGTCCGAGAAATGTTAGGCAAAGTTATGGTTGGGTCAATCAAAGTCAGAGAATTCCTACAATGTAAAAATCCCCGCATCCCTTGTAATGAAAGGGTAGGTAAGCAATTGCTCTACCCAGTTTGGGGTATGGATAGAGCAATGTATAAATACACTCAATGATCAAAAGGTGAGCGATTGGCGGTATCTTTTTGTTTTTACAGTATTTTGTTTGTTGTTCAAGAAGCTTCTGTTTCAAACGGCTTATCTATCTTTACCTTAACCGCAAACTTGGTCGCTAAGGTATGCAATTCTGGAAGCATTCGATAGATCAAATGCAGCTGTTGTAGAACCATTCTGACAGAACTCTCGTCCTCTTCTCGCCACTCACTCAGACGTTTATCCAGTTCAGGGTCGTAAGCGTTTTTCACTTCACACTGTTCTTGGTGGGAGTAGAGCTGATCATTTAGAGCGTCGAGATGTTCGTGGATTACTCTATGTGCATCTAACACTAGTTTATGTGTTGCTTCATCATCGATACGTGTTCTGTGAGCACCTAAAGCAGAGATATAACTGAGTAGAGCATGATTAAGGGTTAGGAATCGGAAACTCTCATCTTCAGAGGTACGATACTTACCTGGTTCAACCAACATGCTACTGATGGCCGCAGTCAGGTTGGCATCGTTATTGTGTGCACTGCGGCGCGCAATACGGTAATTAAGGGTGTCTTTTTTACCTACACGATACTGGCCAATGATCTGAGCGAGATAGTTCTTATTGGAATCGAGCGCATCTGCCATGACTTTGTGCAATCGCTTTGATTGCCAATCAGGCAACACGTAAATGACAGCAAGTACGGCGAGGGCACAACCGATAAAGGTATCCGCTAGTCTTGGCAATACCACCGCGTAGCCTTCCCCTAATTGGTTAAAGCAGAAGAGTACAAGCAGCGTGATAAAGCCGGTCGCGAACCCGTAGTTATTGATTCTGAATGCAAAGAACATCACGCCACTGATCACAATGAAAACTAACTGGCTCTCTTGAGACGGGAAGAAGGTCAGTAGTGGTACGCCAATCAACAAGCCTGCAACGGTGCCAATGACACGAGCCGTCAGCTTTTGTCGTGTTGCACTGTAGTTTGGCTGGCATACAAACAGTGTCGTTAACAAGATCCAATAGCCACGCTCTATGTCAAAACCTTGAATGATCCCGTAGCCGAGCGTCAATGTGATTGCCATACGAATCGCATGACGAAACAGCATCGAGTCGGTATTCAGGTTGGCTTTGATCTTGTGCCACATTGCCGTCAAAGTATGAGGGTTGGTATCGTCCAATACATCTTCTTCCAACTTTTCCGCATCCGGGTTACTGATATTCGAGAGCTGCTTCTCGACGGTAGCGAGGTTATTGAATAAGTAATCTAATTGGTTGAGCAGTGATTTCCACTCGGGCTTGTTCTGTTGGTTAAGATGGTTAAGCGAAGACATTAACTCATCAAGTGCTAATACAGATTTATCGCCATGTTGGTATTCAGCTCCGACTTTCAATGAGCTCGCCACTTCTTTACAGGCTGTGGCTTGGGCTTCGAGTAGATACTTGAATCGAAACAACACATCAGAGCGTTCAAAGTGCTTTGCCAGCTCTTGATAGCGGTAGTGGGTAGAGCTCACGCGCTCATGAATGTCTTGTGCGATGAAATAGGTATTTAGGAATCGGTCACTCGGACCATCAATGTGCCCGCGCTTAGATCGGTTAAGCAGTGTTGCTTTACACATGTTGAGTGCATTAACGGTACTGGCGTTTAACTTAGCTTCAATAATGCGATGTGGCTGAGGAATAAGGTCAGATACAGGGTAGAAGAGTTCCGCTTTTGATCCGATGTAATTGCCGATTTGGTCGAACACCGTGGCTAGGTTTTGCTGTACGGGCTGCATCGGCCAGACAATCTGCCAAATCATCGACATGAAGTAGTACCAAGCGGCGCCGGTTAAAAGTAGAAGCGGTTGAAACCAAAGGTTGGTGCTCTCATGGGCGCCGAGCATGGTATAGATAGCAACAAGCAGTGAACCAAACGCGATACTGGCGTATTTAGGGCCTATTGCACCGAGTATAATAAAAGAGAAGGTTGAAACGAAAAGCCCTATCGCGAACAGCCACGGTGTATCGAACAGAATCTCAATAGAGAAGGCTGCAACGGCAAAACAGATAAAGGTTAGCGTGAGTGCTTTCAAACGCCCGGTAAAGCTGTCGTCACTTTCAGCAAGAGCCGCAGCAATAACACCTAAGATCAAAGGTGTGATGAGTGTGTTTTGTCCATAATACCAAGCAGGAACCACAACCCCGAGTAGAGTGATGAGAATTAGTACGCTGTAATTTATGGTTTTATTCGCCCAATAGAGGCGCAATTTGGCTGAGAAGTCCACAGTCGCTCACTTGACACACTAAAACCATAATCCTAACAGAAATCAAGCACAAGAATTTGATACTTATCCATAATTGCCCCTAGATGGTCATGAAAGCATCGATAAGATGTGAGACATTATTAATTCTCACAGCATCATGATATAAATTCAATATTCCCAATTAGAGAGCACACTCCAATGCAGCTAAGCGCTAACAAGACTGCACAGTTTTTTATTCAAAATGAATATCATCAAGTCGAACTTGATGGTCCACGCCTCCTGTTATCTTCAGTAGGCAGTGAAGAACGAATCCCGTTTACTATTTGGAGTGGCAAGATCGCGATAAAACGCGGATTGTTTTGGGGATCGTTACAGTTCTTTGCTAATCAACAAGATGGCAAACAGCGCAGCTGGTTAGTACAAGGCCTACCTTGGGAACAATGCCGTCAATTTGCACGCGCATCGGTTGCTGCTTATCAGAAGTGGCATGACACACAATGTGAACAATTGGCTGAACACGTTCCTCAATGGGAAGCTGAATTGACACGTCTTGAGCAACTTCCTGCTTTCCTAGCGCATTCTAAAGTTAAGACTTGGGTCGACATGGTTAACTCAAGTTTAGAAAACATGACGATGACTTTAGAAGAAGCGGCGCAGCGTATGCCAAACCGCATTGCTCGAATGCAGCCATGGTTGTCTGAGACGGAAATTAAGCAAGCCGAACGAAATCAGCAGTGGTTAGAAACAGAAAGACAAAACTGGGAAGTATTGTTTGCTCAATGTGAATCGTCACCACTCAATTTATCTCAGCAATATGCGGTCTTGATGAATGATGATCACAACCTTATTTTAGCGGGCGCTGGCTCGGGTAAAACCAGTGTTCTTACAGCTCGCGTTGCGTATTTATTGCAAAGCCATCAAGCTCAAGCTGAAGAGCTGTTATTACTCGCATTTGGTCGCGAAGCAGCGGAAGAGATGAAACAGCGCCTTAACAGCAAAATTGGTTTATCAGCAGAGAAGGTGCAAGTGAGTACTTTCCATCAGTTGGGTTTAAAGATCCTTAATCAGGTTGAACCAGAACGTGTGGTTATCTCTCCGTTAGCTCTCGATGACAATCAACGCCAAGCATGGTGCATTGATTGGTTGAAAAAGCACTGGATGACGCCGACTAACTTCAAACGCTGGCAAAAGCACCTGTCTAAGTGGCCAATCGCTTATTTAACAGGTGATGACGAACTTGGTAGTCATGTTTCAAACCTCAAGTTGATAGGTTGGCTTGAAAAGCAGCTTGAGCAGTTGAATGCATCGGGTTTATCGAAGAAGGAAGTGCAACAGCAGTTGATTGATCACAGAGACTACACGCGTCTCAACAGCGAGCTTTCACTGTGTTGGCCATGCGTGACAGCATGGCAAAAAGAACTGAAAGAACAGAATCACATCGACTTCTCAATCATGATCAGCCGAGCGACTCAGTATGTCGAAAAGGGCAAGTTTATCTCGCCTTGGAAGTTCATCATGATCGATGAGTATCAAGACATCTCGCCAGATCGCCTTGCCTTGGTTGAGGCACTGTGTAATCAGTCGAAAGCGCAACACCAAGCTTCTATTTTTGCGGTAGGTGATGATTGGCAGTCGATTTACCAGTTTGCGGGCGCAGATGTGGATTTAACGACGGGCTTTAAGGATCGTTTTGAGAGCTCGACGATTCATCACCTAGATACGACTTACCGATTTAACAATCAGTTAGGTGCAGTTGCCAATCGTTTTGTGCAGGAAAACCCGATTCAGCTTCCGAAAGAACTGAACAGCTTCAAACAACAGAAGCAGAAGGCGGTGTACAGTGCGCCAAGCAAAGAAGTTGAGAAAATCCTGGATCAGATTAATAGGCAAGTAAAAGGTAAAGCCAGCAAGACAGTATTGCTACTTGGACGTAACCATTACCACAAGCCAGAGTTGTTGGAAGACTGGAAGAAGATCTTTACCTCCATTGACATCAAGTTCATGACTTGCCACGGCAGTAAAGGTAAAGAGGCGGACTTTGTCATTATTCTTTGTGTTGACGAAGGACAGTTCCCGACGAAGAAGAAACAGCTGCATATTGATGGCGCATTGACCGAATCATCAGACGCGTTCCCTTATGCGGAAGAGCGTCGCTTATTTTACGTGGCAATGACGCGAGCAAAAGAGAAAGTATGGATCACACACAGTGGCGACGGTTCTGGTTTTGTACAAGAACTGCATGGATCTGATTACCCCGTCGTTCGTAAAAAGTGATGTCACTTGGCGTAGTTGTCTAAGATTAGATCTTCAAGCCCGCTACCTATTCTTATTAGGGCGTAAGATATTATCATTAGGAAAAGGCATAAAGCAGAAGGAATCCGCTATGGAACACGGCTCCATTAACTACATTGAATTTGCTGCGAAAGACATCGCTGCAACTAAGGCGTTTTTCAGCCAAGTGTTTGGTTGGATCTTTGAAGACTATGGCCCTGAGTATTCTGCTTTTGAAGGGAAAGGCTTAATGGGTGGGTTCTATTTAGCGGATCTGGCGTCGAATGCTGAAAGTGGCGCAGCGCTGATGGTTTTCTATAGCGAAGATCTTGAGCAAACCGAGCGTGACGTGCTTGATGCTGGTGGCGAGGTAAATCGCGAGATATTTAGTTTCCCCGGCGGGCGACGTTTCCACTTTAGAGAGCCAAGTGGCAACGAAATGGCGGTATGGAGTGACAAGTAGCGAGTTAAGATTCTGGTGAACAAAAAGCCTGCGATGAAGCAGGCTTTTTAGTCTGTGACGTTATCTTGGTTCTTAACGAAGCGATCTGCTTAGTTAAGAGCGCTGAACCATTAAGTTCGCTCAGCTAGGTACGCTTCGTAGTCTGGGATCTCAATGATCACTTCTTCTTCAAGCAGTGAAGAGTTAAATAGGAAGTTAGCGGTAGCGCGGTTGGTTGCCACTGGGATGTTCCAAACACTTGCGATACGAAGCAGTGCTTTTACATCTGGGTCATGTGGTACGGCATTCAGTGGATCCCAGAAGAAAATCATCATATCGATCTTGCCTTCAGAGATAAGCGCACCAAGTTGTTGATCACCGCCCATTGGGCCGCTGATCATGCTCTTAATTGCTAGGCCTGTTTCTTTACTGAGTAGAGAACCCGTTGTGCCCGTTGCATAAAGGAAGTGCTTTTGTAGTTTTTCTTTGTTCTCTTTGACCCATCTAAGTAGCTCAGGTTTGAAATGGTCATGAGCGACCAAAGCGATATTCTTATGCGTTGGCATAGTACGCGTCGTTTTTTGCATGAATGTTCCCTAAATGATTGTTTCGTTTTTATTGTTTTGAGTTCTTCAGCCAATATAGCACTAAGGATTCACACTGAATACCGGACGAAACTCAGAAGGTGACAATGAGTCGGCGATAATTTGATCTTTGAGTGTTGCAGGTGTCAGTGCTTCTATCATGGGTGCACTGTGTTGTTCATAAGGTTGACCGCGTAAGTAACTGGTGGCTTGTTTTACCGACAAGCGACCTTGCTCAACCATTTTATCTGTTGGTGCAAAAAGCACCTTGTTACGAAGTAAGCCGCGGTAGGTTCCGTGACTTAGGTAACTTGAAATTAATCCAATTTCTTTGGTTTTACCGGCTGCTCTTAGCTCACTTATCGCAGCTTCAATCGCGACTGCGCTTCCGACAATATATTGAATATCCGGCTGATCGATGACTTGTTGTACTAAGTTTCTTTGCAGTTCTTTATCGTTGTCTGCCCAATAGCTTATCGCAATTTTGATATCGCTCGATTTGATTGCATCATAAAACCCAAGAGCTACAGGCTTAGTACCGCCACTTGATTGTGGGCCAAGTAACAAGGCGATAGGTGTTTCGCCTGATCCTTTCGGATGTCGTTTCGACAAAAACTCTCCGACTTGAAATCCCATTTGATACCAGTCGACACCGACCGTACCTTTCAGTACCTTCTGTTGTTCTTCATTGACGGTTAACTCATTCACCGTAGCAAACACAGGCGTCGAGCCAACCCAATCCGTAAGATTGTCATGGTAAGCATCGGGTGAAACTGTGCCCAAAATAATGGCATCGGCTCCCCATTGTGTGCAAAGCACCAGCTGTGAGGCTTGTTTACCAATGTTTGGGTACCCGCCAGCTTCTAATACTCTTAGCTCAACTTGCTGCTTTTCTGCTTCAGAGACCATGCCGTAGTTAACAGACAACCAGTAAGAATCCTTTAGGTGCGGATAAATGGCACAAATTTTCTCTTTATGTGATGTGGCTTCGGCAGGTTTTATTGGGCTCAAAGGCTCGCTAGCACTCGCAACAGAGGTTACTGAGGCCAGTAGTGAGAGAATGATTTTTGAAGCTAAAGGTCTAGATAGCATGAATTGCCGTTTTATTGGTTTTAGATAAGAAACACTGCAAAATATAGCGTATTCTGCATGGGTAAAGAAGAACGTTTTAAGGTTTAAAGTTTATGTTGTTAGCCTCAGCGAGTATTGGACGCAAGCTACTGGCCTCATTCTTAGTGATGGCACTGTTGGTTCTATTGTCTGCATTGATCGGTGTTTCTGGTTTTAGCTTTGTAGCAAAAACGGAAAGAAACGTCGTCGATTCAGCGCTTCCTGCCATGATCGAAGCTCGTCAAGTTTCTGAGTTGAGTAACCGTATTATTTCGTCGGTACAAACGCTTTCTAATGCGCGAAACGAGGCCGAACGAAAAGAGGCTGGCACTGTGTTGTTTGGCCAGCTTGAAGCACTTCTTCAGCATATCAAAGAGCTTGGTGTCGACAGTTTTGATTCGCAACTTCTCAATAAACTCGAAAACAATGTTCAAAGCGTTATTAACACACTGGCTGAACTGGGTGTCTCGGTTGAACGTAAGCTTTGGTTAAGCAAGGAATTGACGTCTCGTGTTGAAGAGATGCGTCTACTTGCCGAAGAGCTAGAGCAGCTCACGCGAACCCAAGTTTTGAACACGGCTACCATTGCGGTTGCTAACGTAACGCATATCTATGACCTGCTAGAAACCAAAGAAACCGATAGAGCCTACCAAGCCTTAGACGCACTTGTTGAAGTTGATCTTGATTTGTCTGAGCGTCTGCACGAATTGCATTTGTTGGCGTTTAAGATGCTCAATCAAATTGAAGAAACTCAGACCGTCACCAATGTTGAACGTATTCATCAAATCCAGTCTGAGTTCGAATCCAACCTAAGAATCATGGCGCGCCGCGTTAAAGCGGTGGAAGATCCGACTCGTTCTGCGCAGATGTCTCAGTTGCTTGAAGAGTTGAGAAAACGCCAGGTCGTGTTCGATATCTCGCTAGAACAATATGAGAACACCAAAAAGTCAGAGTTTCTGATGCAAAATACGTTGGAGCTGTTCTCTCAGCTGAATACAACGGTTAACCAACTGGTTGATGATTCAAACCGAAGCACAAAAAAAGCGGTTGATGAGCTAACGTCAACCTTGAACTTGGCTCAATGGTCGCTGTCTGTGATTTCGGTTATTGGTTTGGTTATCGTCGCATTTATCGTTTGGCGAGTGGTGTATATCTCGGTTGTCAAACGCCTTACTGAATACTCATCGGCCTTGATGTCTATCGCACAAGGTCGCCTGAATATTGATATCTCGGTTAAGGGTAATGATGAGTTGGCTCATATGGGCGAGGCAATCATCACTGCCAGAAACACAGCGCAAGCACTACAAGTGGTCGCGGTTGGCGAAGCTAAGGCAAAACGTGAGCTCGAAGAGCACAAAGAGCACTTAGAAGAGTTGGTCACAGACCGAACCTATCAACTGCAAAAGACCAATGAGAAGTTGAATGTTGAGGTGGGTAACCACGCAAAAGCTCGCAATGCGGCAGAACAAGCAAGCCGTGCTAAGTCTGCTTTCCTTGCGACGATGAGCCATGAAATACGAACGCCAATGAATGGCGTATTAGGCACGGCTCGATTGCTTAAAGATACCGGCTTAGACCCGCTGCAATCAGGCTATGCGGACATCATTAACCGCAGTGGTAAGAATCTACTCGCGATTTTGAATGACGTACTTGATTATTCAAAGATCGAAGCGGGACATCTAGAAATACGCGCGGCTTCTTTTGACCTTTACCAGATGGTTCAAGATACCTATCAGTTAATGGAAGGGCGCGCCGCTGAGAAGAAGCTTAATTTTGATTTTCATATCGAAAGTGACGTGCAACGCTATTGGCGTGGTGACGTCACTCGAATCAGTCAAATATTGAATAACTTGGTCGGTAACGCGATTAAGTTTACTGAAAGTGGCTCGGTCGATATCTTCATTAGTTTAGATATCGAAGATGAAAATCGAGTGATGTTTGAAGTGTCAGATACCGGTGTCGGTATTGACGCTAGCGAACAAGCTTGTCTGTTTGATGCCTTTACCCAAACCGATAGCGGTCGCAACAAAACCGGTGGCACAGGGCTTGGATTAGCGATCAGTAAAAGCATCATGTTGGCAATGAATGGTGACATTGGTGTTCATTCCGAAGAAGGCGAGGGCAGTCAGTTTTGGTTCTCATTGCCACTTGAAGTAGGTGAGAAAATTGAAACGAAAGCAACGGTTATTGAAGCTTGTATCCGAGCGAAGGTACTTCTGATTGAAGACAACCCTGTGAACTGTATTGTTGCCGAAGGCTTTTTGAATAACCTGGGCCACGATGTTGTGATAGCGACAACCGGACAAGAAGCGAGAGTAATATTCAGTGGACAAGAGTTTGATATTGCGCTGGTGGACATCAATTTACCTGACTGCGATGGCGTAGAGCTGATTCAACATCTCAAAGACGATGCGCTTCAGCATGAGAATGAAGAAAACGTAACACGCAAAGTACCACCAATGATCGCAGTATCGGCTCACGTGTTTAACGAGGAAGTGGAAAGCTACTTGTCGTCTGGCTTTGATGGCTTCTTGCCTAAGCCGCTAGAAAAAGAGGCTCTTTCTCAGCTCATTGTTGCTCAACTCGATGGTAAAACACTATTGTTGCCACAGCCCGATCCAAACGATGCTGTTTGTAAGCAAAATGGTAACCGTGCTGTGAAGGGTAACAGTGATGAGTGCTTGACACAGATGGTAGATGTTTTAGCCAAGTACACGACGACAACGGATTCCCAAGATGAAGGAGACACTCCAGTGAAACTGATTGATTCCAAAGTGATAGAGGGTGACCTATCGATTCTTGGATTGGATAAAATGAAACAGATCGTTGTGCTGTTCGAGGAGAGCAGTAACCTTACCTTGAATGAATTAGTCGAGGCAAGCGAAGCCGATAACGGACGAGAAGTGAAGTCTTTGGCGCACAAGCTCAAAGGATCAGCGGGCAGTTTGGGTTTATTAGCACTGTACAATTTGTGTCAGTGCATCGAAGCAAGCGAAGAACCATTATTGCAGTACCGAGATAACGACCACGCTTTATCTGAATTGGTTAAAGACTCGTTAGAGGCGTTACTAACTTATGTTTCTGCCTAATGACGTGAGCTTGCTTTAAATTTGAACTAATCAACAAGTCAAAAAATCCTCTGAACGAATATTCGTCAGAGGATTTTTTATACCGTGCAAGTCAGCGCTCTTTATGAAAGGCTAACCATTCAAGCTAACCAAGGCTCAAGAGCTTGAACTAAGGCTTATCGCTTACTACCTATTCTCAAAGCGATTGTAATCCAACAAGCCAAACTCGATCGGTTGGTCTTGTTGATACCAACGATGAACTCGGTCACTGAACGGCCAGAACTCGTTAGAACTGCGTCGTACCGCAAACTTATCCAGCAGCGCCACGTAATCTTCTTCTGTGTTTAAATTTTGCAGAGTTTTCACCAGAGTCGGTATCTCGCTTTCGGTCAAAGACAGGTAGGCGGCAGGGTAGCTACCGACAACGCCTCGTACGAGCGTTAAGTCATCATTGGCGTAATCTCGGTTACCTTCTTCATTAAACAAGCTTGAAATGTTGCTGTGAGCGTTATTGTGAATCATGGTGAACAGCTGCTCTTCGCCATTTTCGCCTTCAATCATGATCATCACTAACTGAGGAACATGACGCAGGCCGACTCCCTTTATCAGATTCACTTGGTTAAGCAGTGCTTCGTTCTTTCGACCAAAACCTGTTTCGACAATATCAAAACGACTATCGAGGACAGGCGCGAGCTTATCTTTGATCATATTGAGCAGTTCACGCTTAGGATCGGCCGTTTTGTAAACCACACTTGTTGGTTGGTCGAAAGGGGCGATATTGCGTTGCAAGTAATCGCTCAGTTGTGCACTTTGGTTTTTGTACCAGCTTGAGTGTTCAATATGGCGAACATCTTTAGGAAGAAGGGTTAAGAAGTTACTCTCGCCCTCAAGGCGCAAGAAGTCCATAAACATACGCGTAATCAGCTGGTGGCCGAAGTTTCCGTACACATCGAAACCTGCTACAAGAAGGTAATGAATGCGCTCTAGTAAGGCGTAATCAAGGATCCATGCTGTCTTAGGCTGTGAACCGACTAAACCCTGAACAACCGAAGCGCTATCGAAGTGTCTAAAGATGGTGAGAGCGGCATTTTGGTTGATGCCATCGCCATCCCAAATTATACCGGTGTCTAGGTTCACGCCACTATCGAACCATTGGTTGGTGAAGTCTGATTTCGCATTTAGGTATCGAGCCTGTTGCTTAGAGTAGCGCACCCAGTTAGTCGCTGGTACGGTGTTACTTTTTAGCTCGCTAGGTAGTTTTAAGTTTTTCTTCTGGCTGGCGTAGAAAGCGTTTATTTCTGGTAAATCGGCTTTCTCTGGATCAATGAAGAAAACCCAAAAACGGTCGTTAATCACATTCAAGGCAAGTTGACCACGACACACCGGCCCTTTGATAAAAGCCATGATGGTGTTTTGCGCATTGTCCAACATGAAATGAAAGCGCGAGTTCACTGGCAGCGCTTCAAACGAAGTCATAGGGTTAGCTGCGACATCAATGTTGTAGCTAGGGAGTTGTTTCACAGAGTAATTAGCATCGACAAACCAAGTGTTCCACTTTTGTAGTCGCTCTTTATTGAGTGCGAAAGGCATGTGCGTTTTGTCGACAATTGTGCCTTGTTCAGGAATGAGTCGGTAGTAAACACGGTCAACTTTTGGATCACTGTAAGGGCGACGGGTGCTAATACGCTCTACGGCTTGGCCTGGAGGGGTTGCTGAGCGAACGATTGAAAAGAAACGTATCGGTTGCTCTAATTCTGAGAAATAGACATGCGACAAAAACAGGTGCTCGTAGATGTAACGAGCTGAAAGTTGGCTTTTAAGGTCGCTTTTGTTGAGAAAGTCTTCATAGATAGTGACCAACTCTTGCTCACTTTCATTGAGTGGGATGTGGTCATTCATGAGCGCGCCATTTTCCAGCCAGCTCATCAAGGTTGCGTACTCCGTTTTGTCCAAATTAGGCATCCCATAAGGCATCCCCCAAGTCGGGTAATCTCTCTCGTATTGGGCATACTCTTCAATAGTTGGGCACTGTTGGTCGCGATCGGTTGAAAAGTCGAAACCTTCAAGCTGGGTTTGATCTGGAAGTGGGTGGTTCTCTTTTTGGATCAACATTCGAGAAACAATACCAGCATCCAGGTTAGCCGTTGAGTTCTGCATACGTTCGTTGAGAACTGGATGAAAATCCGCATCGCGCCACTCTCGTGTGGTTAAAGCATCTTCAAACAAGCGAGTAGGGGCTGAGGCGGTTAAACGGGTGCCTTGATAAACGAGTGCTTTGCTCGCACCTCGGTCTATACCTTCTACCGAAGACATTTTGAGCTGGCAAGGTGCGTCATAGCAAGCGTGACAAACCACACATCGGTTATCAATGATGGGCTTTACTTCATCAATGAAGTGCTGTGCTTGAGCCGACAGAATAGGCGCTTGGCGATCGCGAACTTGTTGTTTACCAAACAGTTCGTCGAAGTTTAAACCCGCGTAGACGGCACAACCTGAGAAGACGCTAACAAAAGCTAAAATGAAGAGTTTTTTCAAATTCATACGTATTTATATATTAAGCATTTTCTCTAATTATATCGAAAATGATTGAAAATGCTCATGTTCTAACAATCTTATAGATAAGTTCTTGATGGGACTGAGCAACTTATCGAGGTGAGTCACTCACCCGAGTTTGGAGTGTCGAGTGTCGAACTAAGGCTTACTGATTGACGTAACAAACAGAGAAAGGGACAGATAATCGCTCAAACTCTTTGATCCAGCGCCATTGGTTGTCTTGCAGTTTGTCTCCGGGGCCTTTGACTTCAACCCAGTGAAACTCTTTGTCCTTGAATGTAATCAAATCGGGCATCCCAGTTCTAAATAGCTTCAAATCACTCAATATCACTTTGAAAAGATCAACAATCAAGGCGTTGGGAATAGCCTCCATACTGTGCTCGACGAGTGATCTGGGGAAGTAGTTCCAATTAACAAATGGATTGGCGATACCGCGCTTCTGGTCATAGATATTGAGTAACTGGTTCAGCTCATGCTTGAATATAGTCTGAAACACCGCTTCGACCTGTTCGGCTCGCTTGTCTACAAAATCGGAATGGTACAGATCCAGTGGTCGATGTTGGTATCGATTGATAAAGGCGCCTTCAACATCTGCAAAAATGACCTCCCAAAAGGCTAAACCAAATAAGCCACATAGAAAACTGTTCTCAGAGAAGTAAACATCCCATCCTTGGCTTTCAAAGTGTTGCTTTACTGCAAGCTCAACCCGCGTTTGGCTGAGGTCTAATTCCAGCTTTATCTCTTTGCAGCTCGGTTTTATGGTTCGTGAAACTTTGTGCCCCTGTTTCCGCAGTAGCTTGTCTTCAAGCTTAATAGCGACTTCCAACTCTGACACATCCGATGGAGTAGCTTTCATTTGCGTGACAATGTCACACATTAAGTCTAGCTCACTTTGTTTGTCGTAGATGCGAGCAAGTCGCTCTCTGCTGGGTGGAAGTGTAGATTGCTTGAACCAAAAGACAGCTTGGTCGTTTAGGCTAAGCCTTTCAAGATCGCGAGCAATATCATTGATCAAACGCGATCGTTTTCTGGCAATGCTTCTGTGTTCTGATTCCGCAGGTATCGACTGTAAAAGCTGCTCAAGAAACTCACTGTCTTTGCGATCACCTTCTGAATACAAGCGTTGAACATCGCGCATCTGGAGCAATTGATTGAGTTGCTCTCTGGAAGTGAAGAAGCGGCGCTGCTTGCTTAATGAATAGTTCTCAAAGGTATTGAGCCCAAGATCGCTTAAGACGAATTGGCTTAAGTCTTGATAAGTATTAGCAAAAAACAGTAACAGCAAGACATCAATAACTTCAGATTCGACAACGTAAATACAATCGAATGCTAGGCTTTGGAACTGATCAAAAGGTTGGTGATCGAGCAACGCCAAGAGTTCGTCTTTCTTCGCAGTTTTGTTGCTCTTAAAGGCAGGGAATAAATTCAACAGCTCTGGTTTGGTGAGCAAGTGCAATCCGAGTTCGACATTGCTAACGACAAGGTCATGTCGCTCGGCGGGATGACTCAACGCAATAAAGCCTGCGGTGCTGAGCTCTTGTAGTGCGGTATTTAGATCAGTGATCTCAACATAGTTGAGTTTATCGCTGCGAAACCAACGGCCTTTACGAGAAAGCAAACGAACTATTAAGCATTGACTTGAAACGGAAAGACGTTTGTATGCGGACAACCAACGACATTCATCGTCACTCAGAAGATCGGGATAGAGTGTTTGAGCGTGTTCAATCAGTCGATTGAAGTTGTCGAGATAATAAGTAGGGGAGAGCTGAGGAGTGGTTTCTATCGTCAATGGGTTAGTCGCTTGATACAAAAAGAGCCTAACCCTAAGGTTAAGCTCTTCAGTAACAAATTCAATCTTTTCTGACGATTAAGCTTGAGATGCTTTTAGGTCAGAAACTTTAGCTTCAGAGATTGGCTTGGTGACGATTGCAAGAACAATACACACTGCCATCATAGCTGCAGAGATTGTGTAAGCTAGGCCGTAACCTTCGCCGTTTGTCATTGAGTAACCAACAACTGCTGCACCGATAGCGCCGCCGATACCCCATGCCGTGTAAAGCACGCCGTAGTTAGTACCGTAGTTTTTCAGGCCGTAGAACTCAGCAGTAAGTGTTGGGAATACTGCTAGAAGCGTACCGTAACCAACAGCTGCGATAGCCGTGCCAATGATTAGCGTGAATTCAGAGTTGAACGTAGCGAATAGAGCCATGTTCGCACCTTGAAGGATGAACGCTAGAAGTAGAGTACGTACGCCACCGATTTTATCTGCAAGCATACCTGCAGCAACACGGCCGCCTGAGTTGAATACAGCAAGGATAGACGCTAGGTAAACTGCGTTTGGTAGGTTCGCTTGAACGCTAGCAATCGTAGTGATGTTACCGATGATCATAAGACCAACAGAAGCTGCAAATGCGTACATGATCCATAGAGAGTAGAACTGAGGAGTCTTCAGCATTACTTTCCACGTTAGGTCTTCAGTCTTCTTAACTGCCTTAGGTGCTTGGCCTGCTTTTACTTTAGGCTCAGCTGGCGTGTAATCCGCTGGTGGGTTATTGATTGTTGCTGCTAGAGGTACTGCAATCGCAAGCACGCCGGCACCAAGAATCATAAAGCTTGTTTGAATACCCATGCTGTCGATTAGCGCAGAAGTGAGTGGTGCTAGGTAAATAGCAGCAAGACCAAAACCTGCAGCGATTAGACCGTTAACCATACCTTTCTTAGAAGAATGGAACCATTTCATTGCTGATGGTGAAAGACATGCGTAGCCAAAGCCGATACCAGCACCTGTCATCACACCAAACGTTAGATTTAGCATCATAGGAGTCGTAGCGAAACCAGAAGCAATCATACCGAGGCCAGTAAGCGCTGTACCTAAGATAAGGATCTTACGTGGACCCATACGGTCTTGTAGGATGCCCGCAACAAGAAGACAAACAGAGAATGTGATAGTTGCAATAGCGTAAGGTGCAGATGCTTCAGCAGCACTCCAACCAGCTTCGGTGACTAGCGCCTTGTTAAATACACTCCAAGCATACAGGATGCCAAGACAAAGGTTGATACAGAAGCCTGCTAGCAGGATACGTGATGCTTTATCAATCTTGCTCATTTTTATTCTCAGTTTTGTCGTTGGTCAGTGGTGAGCCACTTAACTAAAGACGGGTTATTGTGATTGTTTCTTCAAAATTAGTTTGCGTTTATCAACAGACAGCGCAAAAGAGCGCGGATTATAACCAATAAAAATGTGATTGGAATCTCTTTTTCCATTTTTGGTAAATAAACTCAAACTTGTTAATAAATTGTTTTTTATTGGTTTTGCAATTGTATTTAATACCTTTCTGTTTTGTTCTTTTTAACGTGGCGAGCCTATTTTTTAAGGTGTTCTTCGATAAGTATTTCTGAATTGCCACGTATTCCGTGCGGATATCACAGAGTTACGAATTATTTTAATTATTTTCTAAGGTTAATTTTGTGTAACAAAATAAATCTAAGTGGAGCTTTGTCCATATGAGACAAGGAGTAACGGAGTTCTATTAAAAACAAAATGTTAACCAGTTGTTACAGTTGGTTTTTGTTAGCACCTTTGCTTACATTTTGTTCGATTTGAGGGGTTGTGTTGTCCGTGAAAAGTGGGAAAATAGTACGCAAACAAAGATTCCAAATTTGAAAGGATGCGTTTCCAACTTATGGTGAGGCGAGTATTATGAAACTGTTTTTAATTCTATTGATGTCAATTTCTGGTGGTTTAGCGGCAGCTGACCATATTCACTCTTTCTTATTCGGCTTCTATATCGCTGCGTTAGCGGTGGGTAGTTGTTACTGGCTTGCATTCCGCAGCACACGCTTCCCACAGTTGGCTTTGATGCTATTAATGTGTGGCTTCTTCGCGAAAATTGCAGTGACAGTTGTCGGTGTTTCTTGGGGGATCTCGAACGATATCATTCAATCGCCGTTCATTTTCTCATTGTCATACCTGTTCTTCTTAGTGGTTGTGTCTTACGTTTGGTTTGCATACCGCGATAAGTTGACGCTAAAAAAACGCGCTAAGCAGGTAGAAGAGTCCCGCAAGCAAGCGGCTGCATAATTGCAGACCTAATACAGAATTCTAAAAAGAGCCTTCTTCGGAAGGCTCTTTTTGATCTGGCCTTAACTCGAGTGAACTCTAGCTATAAGGCAGATAAAAGAAACCCCAGTATGGTGACATACTGGGGTTTCTTGTTATTTATCTAATATCTAGCCGCTACCATCAAACAAAGGCAGCCCTGAAGGTGTTTTATTTCTTCATCAACTTCGCTAGATCAGCGAACGGGTTGTGTGTCGCTGACTGATGATCGTCTAAACGGGCTTTTGCATCCACGCCATAACGGTCATGATCTGTATATTTTGAGTGCTCATGATCGTGACAGTACAAGCACAGTAGCTCCCAGTTACTGCCATCTTCAGGGTTGTTTGTATGGTCGTGATCCACGTGGTGAACGGTCAACTCTCTTAAGTTCGAATAAACAAATTCACGTGCACATTTACCGCAAACCCAAGGGTACAGTTTTAGTGCTTTTTCGCGGTAGCCTTTCTCTTGGCGAGCGTACGCTGCACTCGAGCCTGTGTAATCTGAAGACATTGCCAAATCCTTATCAATTGTAATGTCCCGATTTTATCACAGCTTTCTGGAAGCTGTAGGAATGTCGTGACTAAATAACGTGTCGTACTAACCGATATGGGGCTTAGGTTTGATTGAGCACTTATCTTTTACGTGTGCTATCTCATAAAGCAGGTTATGTCTTTCTGGAATAAGCCATGCTTAACAGTTTGAAAAGAAATTGTATTTAGGGGTTTTAACCAAGGGTGGGTGACCTAATATCAGTTAAAGCTACCCTATATTAATAAGGAAATATCATGTCAGAACAATACACTCCGCCAAAAGTTTGGGTTAACGATGCTGATGGTGGTAACAAGTGGGCAAATATCAATAGTCCTGAATCTGGCGCTCGCTTTGATAAAGAGCTTCCTGTTGGTGACTATGCTTTTCAATTGTATTCCCTTGGTACACCTAACGGTCAAAAAGTCACCATCTTGCTGGAAGAGTTGTTAGCTGCAGGTGTTAAAGAAGCTGAATATGATGCGTACTTGATCAACATTGGTGAAGCTGAACAGTTCTCTTCTGGCTTTGTTGGTGTAAACCCGAATTCGAAAATACCAGCGCTTGTTGATAAGTCTGGTGACGAAGATGTGAATGTCTTTGAATCGGCATCCATCTTGATGCACTTGGCCGAAAAGTTTGGTCACTTTTTACCGAAAGAGGGCGCTGATCGCACTCAAACATTAAATTGGTTGTTCTGGGCGCAAGGCTCTGCACCATTCTTAGGTGGTGGCTTTGGTCACTTTTACGCTTACGCTGATGAAAAGCAAGAGTACCCAATTAACCGTTTTGCGATGGAAGCGAAGCGCCAGCTAGACGTGTTAGACAAACAGTTAGCGAATAACACGTATGTGGCGGGAGAAGAGCTGACTATTGCAGATATCGCAATTTGGCCTTGGTACGGTAACTTAGTACTTGGCAAAATTTACGACGCAGCAGAGTTCTTACAAGTTGAGTCTTTCACCAATGTTGTTCGTTGGGCGAAGCAACTTGAAGCGCGTGAAGGTTTCCAACGCGGTCGAGTGGTTAACCGTTCATTTGGCGAAGAATGGGAGCAAGTACCAGAGCGCCATTCCGCGGAAGACATTGATCGAGTTTTAAAGCTACGCCCGTAGTGATTTTAAAACGATAGTCGACACCAGTATCTCTAGAGTTTGTTTTAGCGGCCAACGTTAACTCAAACTCTAGTTTTTTGTTCCATCGAATCATTCCTTCCTTATATCAGTCTTTCGATAAATACCGTTACTATTCGCTTTCACTTGTCAATTGCTGTTTTTGTTTATGTGCTTGAATATTAATGGCTTTTGTCCTATTTAATGCCCTGTTATTAGAGTTATTTCATACTTTGTTACATTTCAACGATTAACTATTTATTGTAATGTTATAACATAACAATAAATTAATTGGTGATGTATCTTAGAAAGGAAAAAGTTGTGAATAAAAAATTGGTTTCTCTAGCGGTTGGTAGCATTCTCGTTTCCCCTGTTTTTGCCGACACGTTGTCGAACCCTCAAATTGGTGTCGTTCTTGATGGGTATTATCAAGACGGTCAACGTAATAACTCAGAGCGCGGCGAAGGCTTTGGTCTTGGTCATACAGAACTGAACATGTCTGCGAATATCGATGATAAGTTTTATGGCTCTTTGACTACGGTTATTGAAACTCACGATGATGAGACTGAATTACTGCTCGAAGAAGCTTTCATTGAAACACTGACGATGCCTTACGGTTTAAGCATTCGAGGTGGTCGTTTCTTGTCTGATTTCGGCTACCTAAATAACCAACATATGCATACCGATAGCTTTGTTGAGCGTCCTGCCGCTTACCGTACATTTTTAGGCTCTCATTATTACGATGATGGTGTTCGTGCAAACATCGTTCTTCCTACAGATCTGTATGTGAAGTTTGGTGTTGAAGCGCTAAGTGGTAGTAAGATGTCGTCTGTTGATGATGGCTCTGACGTTGGTGTTTACACTACAACTCTTAAGCTAGGTGACGACTTTTCAGAGTCATCAAGCTGGCAGTTTGGTTTGAGCTACTTACGAAATGAAAACGGTAAAGTTCGTGAGTTTGGAGACCATGATCACGGGCATGACCATGACCACGATCATAGCCACGGAGCGGCGGTAACGGGCTCAAACTTATACGGTGCTGACTTTGTATGGAAGTGGGCACCAAACGGTAACTACAAATACCAAAACTTCACGCTTGCTGCTGAATACATGTTGTTAGATGGCATCGTCGATGACAAATTCAAAAATGACGCAGAATCACCAGATACATTAGCAGGCTACTATGTCTCGGGTGTCTACCGATTTAGCCCAAGCTGGTCTGCTGGCCTGCGTTACGGTGAAGCAGAAAGCTATGATGGACACGCACATGGTGACCACATGCACTTTACTGCAATGAACGACAAAGAAGCAGATGCAATGATCGCTTGGGATTCATCTCATTTTGGTACAGTTAGAGCGCAATACTCTCGCGTTGAAAACCAAAGTAAAGAGACAGATAACGTATTTACCCTTCAGTATGTGATGACCTTTGGGGCGCACGGTGCTCATGCATTCTAGGAAACTCCTACTTACAATGGCAACAGGTGTTGCCATTGTATCCTCATCTATAATGGCATCTTCGTCTGCAATGGCGTTGAATATTTTCGTTTGTGAGCCTGAATGGCAAGCTCTTGTTCATAGTCACGCTCCTGATGCCAACATCTATTCGGCGACTACGGCTAAGCAAGACCCGCATTATGTTCAAGCAAGACCATCACTTATTGCCAAAATGCGTCAAGCAGATATGGCAATGTGTTCAGGGTCTGAATTAGAAGTAGGCTGGTTACCAATGCTGCAAGTACGCAGTGGTAATCCTGCGGTTCAAGATAGCGCGCCCACCATGTTATACGCGAGCGATATGGTAGGTATGCTTGATACCCATGACCATGTCGATCGAAGCATGGGAGACATCCATGCTCACGGAAACCCACATGTTCAGTTTGCTGCTGAATATATGATTCCTATATCGAGAGAAGTCACCAAGCGTTTACAACTGCTTGATCCTGACAATGCACATATCTACATGCGAAATGGCATGAAGTTTCGTGCCAACTGGCGTAATAAATTGGCAGAGTGGGAAACGAAAGCAGAGCCGTTACAAGGTAAAAAAGTGGTCGGGTATCATGCTACATATCGTTACCTCTTTGACTGGTTAGATATGGCGCAAATTGCTGATTTAGAACCTGAGCCTGGGATATCACCGACTACGTCACATTTACAGTCATTGACCAAGTTGGATCCTGCTTCGTTTGATGCGATTGTGTATTCATCACATCAAGACCAACGTCCTGCTAATTGGCTTAACCAGCAAATCAACAAGCCTACGATACAGCTACCATTGACGGTTGCAGAAGGTCAGAGCCTTGACCAAATGTACGATCAAGTCATTGACGAGTTACTGAGAACGCTCGTTAACCCAGATACATCAACGTGATCGTAATGTTGAATGAATATGGCTGGTTGGCACCTGCGGTATTGTGTGGATTAATTGCATTAGTCGGCAACATCGTGCTCGGAGAGCAAGTCCTCAAGCGCCAGATCATCTTTATTGATCTCGCTGTCGCGCAAGTGGCTGCCCTTGGCGCCGCTTTGAGTCACTATTGGTTGAGCCGATATGCACAGTTTAGCGGCTCTTGGTTTGCAGAGATGATTGGCCCGTGGGTTATGTCATTGTTGCTATGCGGATTAATTGCGTTAATGGAAAAGCGTTACAAACAACACTTAGAACCAATGATAGGAAGTTTGTTTGTGGTATCGGCTTCATTAGCGATTCTATTGGTCAGCAAAGATCCTCATGGCGCCGATTTTATTCAAGGCATTCTCAACGGGCAGCTGTTGTGGTCTACCTGGGATGACGTTTGGCCATTGGCAATAATCACGACCGCGATGTTGGTGTTGATTAGCGTAAAGCCTGAATTTATGCAGGGTAGTGGCTTTTATCTTATCTTCGCTATATTGATGCCGATCACCGTAAAGCTGACTGGGATATATTTGGAGTTTGCGTTACTGGTGATACCTGCGTTATGTGCAGCTGCGTATAAAGGCGTTCGCTTCTTTATCGCGAGTATTGGGATTGGTACCGTCGGCATTTTATCGGGCTTAGCGATGTCGGCTTATTACGATTTGCCAAGTGGCGCGAGCATTGTCATCACTCTGTTTTTGGTGGGGGTAATGTTTAATATTGTGATGCAGTTGATTAGAAGCACTTGTCCCGATAGTTCGACACGAGCTTGTGGTTAGGGAAAGGCCTCTAAGGTTTAACTTGGAGGCAACGAACCTGACGTTAAAAAGGTCATGGCGCTATCGCTATTTAGAACCGATAGCGATGGCATATTATATTTAGATTTAGCTATTAAAGGCGGTTTAGGTATAAAATCGCGACATCATAATTCTAAAGGATGGTGCCATGTACCACGGTCATATCTATTTCCCTCTGCGCTTTGCAGAGCAAGCAGAAACACTGCGTAAGAAAATTCTATCGGAACGTAAAGATGTGTTAGAGACTTTCCCATTAATACAGCGTTTGGTTGGGCCACATAAGATGCCGATGTTTGAGATTCACTTTGCGAACAAAGAGTCGGGCATTGTTGAGTGGTTGGAGCAAGAGCGCGGCGATATGTCGGTGTTGATTCACCCAGTAACGGGCGGTGAAGAAACGCTAGACCACACAGTACGCGCGATTTGGCTTGGTCGTGAGCTCGGTGTATTTGAAGAAACGCTAAGTAGCTAATCAAATATACCAATATTGTACTCAACTCATTCCGACCGGAAAATGCACGAATAATAAAAAGGCTCCTCAAATGAGGAGCCTTTGTTTTATTTGTTGCATTTAAATTATCAGTGCATCAGAAGCGCTCTAAATTAAAGAGCTTGGGGGATTAAGCTTGGGCTTCTACTTTATCGCTGCTCATCTTTTTAAGAGCTGCGTAACCGAAGCCTGTTACTGCCGTACCTGCTGCAATCGCCACTAGGTACATAAGAACTGGAGAGATAGCACCAGGAATCAGTAGTACGAACAAGCCGCCGTGTGGAGCCATTAGCTGTGCGCCAAACATCATTGATAGTGCGCCAGTTAGTGCACCACCTGCCATACAAGCTGGGATAACACGCATTGGATCTTTCGCTGCGAATGGGATTGCACCTTCAGAGATGAAACATAGGCCAAGAACGAATGATGCTTTACCTGCTTCACGTTCGCCTGCTTCAAACTTGTCTTTCACTAGGAAAGTCGCAAGGCCCATACCTAGAGCTGGAACCATACCTGCTGCCATGATAGCGGCCATTGGTGCGTAAGTTTGCGAAGCCAGTAGACCAACACCAAACGTGTAAGCGGCTTTGTTTACTGGGCCACCAAGGTCGAAACACATCATTGCGCCTAGAATCACACCCAGAAGAATCGCGTTAGACGTTCCCATGTTGTTTAGGAAAGTCGTCATTGCGCTCATCACGCCAGAAACAGGGCCACCCACGATGTAAACCATCACAAGACCAGTGAACAAACTCGCGATAAACGGAATGATCAGGATTGGCTTGAGGGCTTCCATGGATTGTGGAAGTTGAACCTTGTCGGCAATGAATTTCGCAGCGTAACCCGCAATGAAACCTGCTGCGATACCACCTAGGAAACCTGCGCCCGTTGAGCTAGCCAGCATACCGCCGATTAGACCTGGAGCCAGACCCGGACGGTCAGCAATCGAGAATGCAATGAAACCAGCAAGAACAGGAATCATCAGTGCGAATGCAGAACCACCACCGATAGTCATCAATGCTGCTGCGAGTGTGCCTTCTTCTTTAAACGCTTCAATACCGAATACGAAAGAGAGTGCGATGATCAAACCACCTGCAACGACTACTGGAAGCATGTGAGAAACACCCGTCATTAGATGTTTGTACACGCCTTTCTTCTCGTCAGCAGGTGCTGAATTTGAAGAAGCTGTGTGTTGGTATGATTTAGCTTCTGCGAACGCTTTTTCCATCTCTTGCTTTGTTTTCTTAAGCGCAGGACCCGTTGTCGTTTTGTATAGCGCTTTGCCGTTAAAACGATCCAGAGGAACATCGATGTCGGCTGCGATGATAACAAGATCAGCGTCTGCGATTTCTTGGTCTGTCAGTTGGTTCTTCGCACCTACAGAGCCGCGAGTTTCCACTTTGATTTGGTGACCTAGGCGTTTGCCTTCTGCTTCAAGTGCTTCAGCTGCCATAAAGGTATGTGCAACACCCGTTGGGCAAGCGGTAATCGCTACGATCTTTTTGCTGCCTGTGCTTGCTGCTGTAGAAGAGTTTGCTGAGGCGCCAGTCACTTCCACTGTAGTCTCAACTTGAGAAGCGTCTAATACCGCTGCTTCTGCTACCGCTTTTTCTAGAAATGCTTTTGCATCAGCTGTGCATTCAGAGATAGCCGCTTGGTACACTTTCTTACCGACAAAGCGCGCTTTATCAACGTTGGTGTTAGCTGCGATAACCACAACGTCGCTGCTGTCGATAGTGTCTTGCGATACGGTTGAGTCAGGTAGCACGCTTGATTGACATTCAATAGCGGCGTTCCAACCCAGTGCTTTTGTCGCTTGCTCTAACAAGCCTGCGGCGATGATGCTGTTTGCTACGCCACTAGGGCAAGCTGTGATAATGGTAATATTCATAATAAACCTTTTGTCCTATTTGCTTGTGTCTAACTGGCTAGTTGGAGCACTAAGCGACTGTAATTGGATATTTTGTAGTACTGAATCCAGCTCTTGTTGGCTGGTGATGCCCACGCCTACCTGTGAAACTGCTAGAGCAGATAGGGCGGTTGCGAATTTAATAAGTTCTGGTTTTGGCATCTGTTGCATGTGACCCCAACATAGGCCAGCGACTAATGTGTCACCTGCGCCTACCGTGCTTACCACTTGCATACGTGGCGGTTGAGCATGTAGCCATTCACCTTGGTTAAGCCACATCACGCCTTCTGCGCCAAGTGATACCACGATGTTATCGATGCCTTTTTCACTCAGGGCTTGGCCTGCGTGTTGGCATTGGTCGCGTGTTGTCAGTTCTGCGTTGAATAGCTGAGATAGCTCTTCATCGTTTGGCTTAATTAACCAAGGCTGTGCATTGATACCGGCTTTAAGTGCGTCACGACTGCTGTCGAACAGCACCTTTTTACCTAGGTCACGCAAGCGTTGTACCCAAGAAGCGCAAAGCTCTGGCGATACGCCTTGTGGCAAGCTGCCTGCAATCACGAAGTAATCGTGGTCTTCAGCCAGTTCTAACAAGGTTTCTTCAAACGCTTTAACAGCG
Source organism: Vibrio sp. QJM3NY_21 (assembly GCF_057785975.1). NCBI lineage: Bacteria > Pseudomonadati > Pseudomonadota > Gammaproteobacteria > Vibrionales > Vibrionaceae > Vibrio > Vibrio sp. QJM3NY_21. The sequence goes on along the minus strand of NZ_CM173514.1, from coordinate 1,206,888 downwards.
TCAGCATCAACAGGAACACCTGGGAAGTTGATGTCGCTAACTTGGCCTGAGTTCTCAACCAGTTTTACGTTGATACGAGTCGCGCCATCAACACGGATGAAGCGGTCAGTTGCGCCCATCTGTTCGAACAGTTGGCAGAACGCTTCTTCGTTATTGCGACCAAGGAAGCCAGTCAGGGTCACTTTCGCGCCAAGTTCTGAAAGTACTTTTGCTACGTTTACGCCTTTGCCAGCTGCATGAAGTGAACCTTTGTTCACTAGGCTCACTGAACCCACATTAAGTGCGTCGATAGCGCCAGTCAGGTCGAGAGCAGGGTTTAGCGTAACGGTAACGGCTTTGATTTGTTTATCAGACATATCGATTCCTTAACCTTCGCCAAGGCCTGAAGCGATAGCTTTGCCAATCGATTCAAGTGCTTGTGCTGCATCTTCACCTTCAGCAACAAACTGAAGCTGGTGGCCGTGTTTAACGCCAAGCGCGATTACTTTCATCAAGCTTTTCGCGTTCACTTCTTTTCCGTCACCATCTAGGTTTGAAACGCGGATTGTTGATTCGAATTTCTTCGCTTCAGCGACTAGCATTGCGCCCGGACGAGCATGTAGGCCGTGCGCGTTTTTGATTTTGAATACTGCGCAGTTGTCATCGTCTTGAGAGGCTGTAGAAACCGCTTCACCTTTTAGAAGACCAATCACTTGTGCAATATCAGCGGTTAACAGTTGTTGCTGTTTACCTTCGAAAACCATTTTGCTTAGGTTCGCTAAAATAGATTGGTGCGCGCTGTTACAAGCAGCAAATGCCACCAAGGCTTTAACGGGTGTGCCTTCGAATTCACAATGGTTAGCTGTTGAAACGAAAGATACGCCAGTGCGAGTTACGCCTTTATCGCTGCCCAACAACCAAAGGCCTTGGCCTAGGTGAGTCGGTGTTTTTGTTACTAGGTCGGCAACGAATGCATTGTCAGTGCAACCTGTGTTCTTAAGTAGGCCGCCTGCAACTGCCGACATTTGAACCATGTCGCTTGCAGGGAACAGTAGCTGAACCAAAGAAGCATCTAGGTCGGCTTCTAGCTGAACTTCGCCGTTAAGTAGTGCGATGATTTCGTCTTCTGATTTCGCTTGCTTTAATTTCTCTTCAACACCGTCTGCCGCTAGCACTTTCGTTAGCTGCTTAAGAATGCCTAAGTGCTCGTCTGATTTCGCCGCAATACCAATGGCTACGTAAACACGGTTGCCGTCTGCCCAATCAATACCTTCAGGGAAGTGGTGTACCGCAACGCCTGTCTCTTTCACTAGGCCACGCGTGTCAGTGGTTCCGTGAGGAATCGCGATGCCGTTACCTAGGAACGTAGAGTTCTGGTTTTCACGGTTCAGCATTCCTTCAACGTAGCCAGAATCCACTAAGCCTTTCGCGGTTAGGTCGCTAGCAATGTTCTGGATAGCTTTGAATTTGTCATCGGCCTTTTGACCAAGAGTGATGTCAGATTTTGATAATTTAAGCATGGTGCCTCTTTAGCGTATCGCTTGAGAATTTGTGTATCGCTACGATTCAGTCTAGAGCAAGATTTATGGAGTTTAACTCGTTGCCTCATGCTTGCTGAATCGGTTCAGCATTCGGTGTAAAAAAATTCAGCAAAGCCGATTTTGATTTTCAAAATAGTTTTGCTGCGTGTCGTAATTTCAGTTTCGTTAATAACGAGAAGTTGAATCACAACAAATGACGCTCAATCCATTCAAAAGGATGATTGAAGTCACTTTTCAGATTTTGCTGAATCCTTTCAGCTTTTATACTGAATCGATTCAGCATATAATTCAACTAATCCGAGGATCAGATCATTGGTTATATGATCCTACGCACAAAATACAGGTCACCCATATGACACTTGATGAAATTGCTAAACTAGCTGGAGTATCGAAAACCACAGCCAGTTATGTCATCAACGGCAAGGCGCAGAAATACAGAATCAGTCAAAAGACTCAGCAGAAAGTAATGGCAGTCGTGGAAGAGTATAACTACCGACCAGACCATGCTGCTTCGTCGCTGCGTGCTGGCAATAGCCGTTCATTTGGTTTGATTATTCCTGATCTGGAAAACAGCAGTTACGCGCGTTTAGCTAAATTGATAGAGCAGAATTCCCGTAAAGTGGGCTATCAGATTTTGATTGGTTGTTCTGATGATGATGCTGAAACCGAACGCAAAGTAGCGGAAGCTTTGGTGAGCCGTCGTATTGATGCGTTGTTGGTGGCGAGCTCAATGCCAGACGCCAACGAGTTCTACTTGAAGCTGCAAAATTCAGGCACACCCGTAATTGCGATTGACCGTCCGTTAGATGACGAGCATTTTGCTTGTGTGATCAGTGAAGATTTCGAAGCTGCGTTTGAGCTGACCCATTCGATTCTCGATGAAAGTATTCATAGCGTTGGCTTGATAGGTGCATTGCCAGACCTAAATATCTCACGTGAACGCCAACTGGGTTTTGAAGCAGCTAACAAAGCGTATGCTCAGCAGGTTGGACTCTCAGAAAGCAAATCTACAATTGTGGGCTATGGTGAACACTTTGACAGAGAGTCTGGGCGTGCGGTTTTTGAAGAGTGGATAGCTAAAGGCACGGTTCCTGATGCGATTGTCACTATGTCTTACACTTTACTAGAAGGTGTACTGGATGTGATGGTTGAAAAACCAGAATTAGTTAATCAGGTGAAGTTGGCGACTTTTGGTGATAACCGACTGCTCGATTTCTTGCCCTTTAAGGTCCATTCACTTCCGCAGCAGTTTGAGGTGATTGCGGATAGTGCCTTTGCTCTTGCTTTGAATGCTTCTGCTAAACGTTACCAAGCGGGTATTGAATTAGTGCCAAGAAGCTTAGTTAGACGAGGCTAAGTGCCATTAGTTTATATGAGGCTAGACTAGACTCGTTTTGTTTAGATAAAGCTAGGTTAGATTAGGCTAATTCGTAAACGTATCTAGCTTGGGTTTAACAATAAACCCAGCTCTACGACCGCAACAATGCCGAGCAACAAAGCCAACACTTTCCAAAACTGGATTGGATTTCGGTTTATCAAAGGTTGCTTGGCTTTGCTTTTCACCAAGCTTTGGTTTGGTGTGTAAAGGTCGGCCACAAAGTCCCCTAACACTTGGTGGCGTTCGCTTGGCGATTCGGCACAGGCTTTTTGCAAAACCAAATCGACCCAAGCTGGTATGTCAGTGCGCTTTTGAGTCAGCGGTTGGTATTCCCATTGATGGTGACGAGATTGCTTAAGCGATTGTGCAGACATCTCAGGATAGGGCAGTTCGCCTGTGAGCATTTCATACCCGATGACCGCGATAGAGAACAGATCCGAACTTGTGGTCGCGGTATTGTGCTTTATGGTTTCCGGGGCAATGTAATTAACGGCCCCTAACGGTACCGAGTCTTGCTCTGATTTACTTCCTTCTTCAATACCTCTTACCAATACAGCCCCAAGGTCGATGATTTTAATCTCGCCATCACGTTGAATCATGATGTTTTCAGGTTTTAAGTCTCTGTGCACCATATCCGCACGTTGTAGCACTCGGATACCTTGTGTGATTTTATCGAGTATATCGCGCACCTGTTTGAGTGAAGGTTTTGGATTGTCGTACATCCACTGTCTCAGCGTGATGCCTTCTACCCATTCGCAGATTTGATATAGGAATTGCGAGTGTTCTGGCGTTGGGTAGACCTTCATTACTTTCTTGTTGTTTAGCAGGATCCCTGCCCATTGTTCGTTAAAAAAAGTGCTCAATTGTGCTAGGTTATCGTGGTATTGAACCGACGGTACTTTCAAGACGAATTCGGTTTGTGTCTCTTTCTGCATCACTCGGTATACATGGCTTCTTGAACCTGCATACAACACCTCGAGTACCATATAGTTGTCGATACTTTGCCCAAGCTTTAAAGCGGGTGGGATAGCGCGCTTGGCAAGCTTTTCATGGAATTCAATAAGTGATGGTTTAGGAAGGTGACTGACTTGGACTATTAAGCAACTCACGTTATCGGAACTATTGTAGCCTAAAGCGGCATTGCAGATGGTTTGTGCCGCGTATTCGAAATCCGCTCCTGGTTTGTCGATGTGATCCTTGAATGTGTTGGGCGAGACAAACTCGTGTACGCCGTCAGATGTCAGGATAAAGCAGTCGCCTTTCTTAATAGGAAGCGTTTGATAGTCAACGTTGAGCTGATTATCCATACCCAAAGCTCGTGTTAGGTAGTGTTTTTGTCCCATGTTCTTGCGGGTATGGTCGCGTGTCAGTTGTCGCAATTCTCCATCTCTTAATAAGTAAATGCGACTGTCGCCAACGTGGAATATATGCGCGGTGTTCGATTTGAGTATCACGCTGCTGAACGTCGAAACTAGGGCATTGTGGTTCACTTGTTGTGCGGGATGAATATTAGAAACAGACGTGTTGAAGAGCCAAGAGTTGAGCGAGGTTAAGACCTTTTGCGCCGAGCGCTGAATGCTCCAGCTTTTTGGAGTGGCGTAGTAGTCATCAATAAACTGCATCACGCTGGTATGGCTGGCTTTTTGGCCATGTTCACTGCAACTCGCACCATCGGCTATGCAGGCAACACTGCCTTTTAACTCTTGCTCAGCGCGAGTTTTAGGGTGTTTTACAATGATGGCATCTTGGTTTTCATCACGAATGCCTTTGTTTGAGTAACCACCGAACTTCAGCGTCATTTGGTTGTTTGACTCTGGCGTGGTGACTTGCCCTTGGCTGAATGAAATTGTCATAACTGGTCTTCTTCTTAACTGCCGTCTTCTTAACTGGCCGTTTTCTCATCTGCTTGAGAGCACATCTGAGAAAGAACAAAAGCTCTAGTGAACTTAGAGCCTTTGAACGAAGCACCTAGCTTTGATGTATCTGCTAAGGTGCTTCTCCCGATTCAATAATATCAGTGCTTCATGCTAGTGCTGTGACTAACTCGAAACATTGATCAGTGTGACACTGCCGTCGTCGTTTACTTCGGCAATTTGACCGTTAGGCTCTTCCATGAACAGCAGAGTGACAAAGCCAAGTACCGCTGTTGCAGCAATCACTAAGAAGAACGTTTGGTAGCTCACGAATGACAACACAGTAAGGTAAACCACCGCACCTACGTTACCGTAAGCACCCGTCATACCCGCAATTTGACCTGTCATACGACGTTTAATCAGAGGGACTGTTGCAAATACCGCACCTTCACCCGCTTGTACGAAGAAAGAACACGCCATCGCAGCCACAACCGCTAGCCATACTGGCCATGTGCTGTCGACTTGACCCATTGCAAAGTAACCCACAGCAAGACCAATCGTTAGAATAAGCAGTGTTGGTTTACGACCGAATTTATCTGAAATCCAACCACCACCAGGGCGAGACATTAGGTTCATAAAGGCATAAGCCGATGCAACCATACCGGCAAGAACGGGTGTTAATTCAAAAGTTTCAGAGAAGAACAGTGGCAGCATAGAAACAACAGCCAGTTCAGAACCAAATGTCGCGAAGTACAATACGTTAAGTACCGCAACTTGCTTGAATTTGTACTGGTGAATCTCTGGCACTTCTTCTTTAAACACGTTCTTGTTCACTTTCCAAACTTGTGACACTTCGTATACGTAAAGTGCGGCTAAACCTGCGTAAACCGAGTAAACCGCCATGTCAGACAGCATGTTGATGTTGGTTGGCGATAGTTTCCATGTCAGTAGTGCAAGAGCGGCATACATCGGGATCTTCATAATAAGTAAGAAGAAAAAGTCACCCTTTGATGTTACTTCCATCGCTGTTACTTGAGCAGGCTTGAAGTAAGTCGAACCTTTTGGTGTATCCGTTACGTTTTTGTAGAACACAAACGAGAACGCTAAGCTCATTACGCCAGTAATACCAACCGCATAACGCCAACCGTCTTCGCCACCAAATGCTAGAGCGAGAGTTGGAAGCGTGAATGCTGCCGCTGCTGAACCGAAGTTACCCCAACCGCCGTAAATACCTTCTGCTGTACCCAGTTCATTGTGTGGGAACCACTCAGACACAAGGCGAATACCAACGACGAAGCCAGCGCCAATGAAGCCAAGTAGGAAACGTGCAATAGCCGCTTGAATGAAAGAGTCTGCCATCGCAAACATAAAACAAGGGATTGAACAGACAGCAAGTAATGAAGAGTAGACCAACCTTGGGCCATATCTATCGGTTAACATACCCACTGCGACACGAGCAGGAATGGTTAACGCAACGTTGAGAATAAGCAGTGTTTTGATCTCTTCAGTAGAAAGACCAAGCGTAGTTTTCACCATTTGTAGTAGCGGAGCAAAGTTGAACCACACAACAAAGGTGATAAAAAAGGCCATCCAACTTAGGTGTAAGGTTTTCATCTTACCCTTAAATGAAAGCAGCGAAAATTTTGTGTTATCCATGGTTTAAATCCCTTAAATCTGGAAATTACCCGGTTTTAGCTCGTGCGTTATTCCGAAATTCTAACGCTTGAATGTGCTTAAACCTTTATGCCGAAATTGCTCACGCCTTAAAGCGTTTGCAGGATGATGTCGGCTATTTATTAACTGGCGATAGCAAGAGGTGCGAGAACTTGTACGTGTTCACCTTGCTTGCGAACTTCAAATTTAACGAGCTTGAGTTCGGGTTGTTCAAGGCATGCGCCAGTTTCTAAGTGGTAATGCTGCTTGTATAAGGGCGAAGCTACGTAAGGCTCACCGCTTAATGAACCAATGATACCACGTGACATTACATTCGCTTTGCCGACAGGGTCGTAATTAGAGAGCCCATAAAGCGTGTCGCTGCGCTTACAGTAAAAGATAGCCACTTGGTTATCTTCAACTTTGGCGCAAATGCCACCATTTGGGGTTAAATCTTTAGTGCTACATACGGTTGTCCAATTTTTCATGACTTTCTCCTAGTCAAAAGATGAGCTTTATAATCATTATTCGGTTAAGTGGCGTAGTTGCGATGACAGACGAAAGGCATCTACGACACTTCGGTAACTTCAATTTGTTCAGAATTGGTGAGGGCTTCATTTCGAACTTTCTCAGATGAATCGCTCAAGCTCGGCTTAGGAAAACGCTGCTCTCGTTCTTTGATGAATGAAAGGCTAGTGTCCATCTCTTCGCTGTTGATGTAGTGCTGGAAGCGTTTCATCTTTTCAGGGTTTTCGATGGTGGTTTTCCACTCACACTGATATTTTTCGATATTGAGGGCGATATCTGCTTCAAGTTCTTCAACAACATTGAGCTTGTCTTCAATCACGACTTGTTTGAGGTATTCAATGCCGCCTTCAAGGTTTTCCATCCATACTGATGTACGTTGTAGGCGATCTGCGGTACGTGTGTAGAACATCAGAATGCGGTCTATGTATTGCAGAAGGGTGGTTTCATCAAGGTCGGTAGCGAAAAGATCACCATGGCGAGGGCGCATACCGCCGTTACCACAGATGTAGAGGTTCCAACCTTTGTCGGTCGCGATAATGCCGAAGTCTTTCGATTGCGCTTCTGCACATTCACGAGTACAGCCAGAAACTGCAAACTTGGTTTTATGTGGTGAGCGCAGCCCTTTATAGCGGTTCTCTAGTCGAATCGCTAAGCCTACGCTGTCGTCGATACCGTATCGGCACCAAGTGCTACCCACACACGACTTAACAGTACGAACCGACTTACCGTAGGCGTGGCCTGTTTCGAAACCTGCGTCAATCAGCTTTTTCCAGATGATAGGCAGTTCGTTAAGCTGTGCACCAAACAAATCGACACGCTGACCACCGGTGATTTTGGTGTAAAGGTCGAACTCTTTCGCGACTTCGCCAAGCACGATCAATTTGTCAGGGGTGATTTCACCGCCTGCAATACGCGGCACAACTGAATAAGTGCCGTCTTTTTGCATGTTGCCTAGGTAGATATCGTTGGTGTCTTGCAGTTCGATATGCTGATCTTCTAGGATGTAATCGTTCCAGTAAGAAGCCAAAATAGAACCGACAGCAGGCTTACAGACGGTACAGCCTAATCCATTGCCATGAGAATCTAATAGCTCATCGAATGTCTTGATTTTGTTGACGCGGATAATGTCGGTAAGTTCTTGACGAGAATACGCAAAGTGCTCACAGATATCGTTTGAGACTTCCACACCAAGGTTGCTTAGTTCACTGTCTAAAACTTGTTTAGCAAGCGCAGAACAACCACCACAACCCGTTGAAGCATTGGTTGTTTCTTTTAATGCAGCCATAGTGGTGCAGCCTGCAGATACGGCGTCTTTGATATCGCCTTTGGTCACATCAAAACACGAACAAATCACGGCGCTATCAGGCAGAGCTTCAACGCCCATTGCTGAGCCAGAATCGTCCGCGAGGTTTGGCAGAATAAGCACGGATGGATTTTCAGGAAGAGGCATATCATTTTGTTTGATTTGCAGTAGTGACCCGTAAGCTTCGGCGTCACCCACCAATACCGCACCGACAATCTTCTTGCCATCAGCCGATATGATTAGGCGTTTGTAAACTTGCTCGATTTCGTCGTTATAAGTATACGATTGAGCACCTTCTGTTTGGCCGTGTACTTCACCAATACTTGCTACATCAACACCAAGTAGTTTGAGTTTGGTACTCATGTCGGCACCAGTAAACGAAGTGTCGCTCGCTCCATCAGAGATGATATGCGTAGCTGCGACTTTCGCCATTGAATAGCCAGGCGCCACTAAGCCGAAGATCTTGTTGTCCCAAAGGGCACATTCACCAATCGCATACACATTGTCGATGTTGGTTTGGCAATGATCGTTAATCACGATGCCGCCACGTTCACCAATGGCAATATCAGAGCTACGAGCTAGGGCATCTTGAGGACGAATACCCGCAGAGAACACAATCATATCGGTTTCAAGGTGGGTGCCGTCTGCAAAGTTCATTCTGTAGCGAGCGTTTTCACCCGCAACTATCTCAGAGGTTGCCTTCTCAGTGTGAACTTGGACGCCAAGGTCTTCAATTTTTCTGCGTAAAAGCGCACCGCCACCGTCATCTAATTGAACGGCCATTAGGCGAGGCGCGAATTCAACCACATGGGTTTCTAAGCCAAGGTTTTTGACTGCGTTTGCGGCTTCTAAGCCAAGCAGACCACCACCAATCACCACGCCCGATTTGCTGCCTTTGCTTGATAATTCAATGGCGTCTAAATCTTCGATGGTGCGATAAACGTGGCAGTGTTCTTGGTCGTTACCGGGAATAGGGGGAACAAAAGGGAATGAACCGGTCGCCAGAATCAATGTGTCATAACTCTCGGTATGTCCCGATTCCGTCACAACGCACTTATTGTCAGTATCCAGTTGAGCGACTCTCGCGTTGAGAAGGTAATTGACGCCATTGCTTTGGTAATACTCTTCGCTAGTTAATGCCAAATCTTCGGCATTTCCGCGCTTGAAGTAAGCTGTAAGCTGAACTCGGTCGTAGGCCAACCTAGGTTCTTCGCTGAAAGTAATCACATCAAACTCATCACTTTCTGACTGCAATATGTTGTCGATAAATTTGTGTCCAACCATACCGTTACCAACGACGACGATCTTCTTCTTGCTCATAATCCATTCCTTATTCTCGGCTTCATTGTTTATAGCGTTAACGTTTATAGCGTTTAACTTCTAATGGTTAACAAATGAATACCGGGTTGAGATTCCACTCAATTCATCATTATCAAGAAAACAAAAATTGTTTTTCTAACTCTTGGTTTCTAGTGGAGCAAGGAGGATGCCAAATTATGATTTAGCAAAATAAATAAAATTTAATTCATATTTTTCAATCGATTAAGATTTTCAGGTAGCACGTAATTACCCCTAAAGTGGTATGTAATTTTTTTGTTAAATTTATGGAAATGAGCGTTTGTGGTGCAACATTCAGCAAGATGGTGCAAAAAATAAGTTTTTCATATCAATCATTTCTTAGGAACTGAGTTTTAATTGTTTTTGTTTCAATAAGCTGTTGTTTTTATTTGTATTTTGTTGTGTTTGTGATTCTTTGATTTAATGGCGTGTTATTTGCTTGAGTTAAATAAATACAATTATGGATAATTGAGCGAGAAACGGATGAGTGATTCAAACAGTGGCTGGATAAAATCGACATGTGCCTATTGTGGTGTTGGCTGCGGAATAGAAGCGAGGCCCACTGCATTAGGTAAACTTGAAGTGCGCGGTGACAAAGAACACCCGTCGAATTATGGAAAGTTATGTACTAAAGGCATTGCTCTAGGTGAAACCGTAACACCTTTAGGTCGTCTTACTCAGCCTACTCATATTCAGAATCAACAAAAACACGAACTCGTATGGGATGACGCCACTCAATTGGTCGCTGATAGGTTTAACCAAACCATTGAAGAGTTCGGTCCTGATTCAGTTGCGTTCTATGTCTCTGGCCAACTGTTAACAGAAGACTATTACGTTGCCAATAAGCTGATGAAAGGCTTTATTGGCAGCGGAAACATCGACAGCAACTCAAGGCTTTGCATGGCATCGAGCGTTGTTGGACACAAACGTGCATTTGGTAGCGACACGGTGCCTATTTGTTATGAAGATTTAGAGCAAACTGACTTGGTCGTGATTACAGGCTCAAACTTAGCATGGTGTCATCCGGTTCTTTTTCAAAGGTTAAGAGCGGCTAAGCAAGCGAATCCCAAACTGCAAGTGATCGTCATAGATCCTCGTTATACCGACACATGTGAAATAGCAGATCAACATTTAGCGATTGAATCGGGCTCTGATGTGGCCTTGTTTAACGGATTGCTTTCATACCTAGCGGATAATGATGCACTTGATGAAGCCTATATAAGCAAGCACACAGAAGGCTTCCAACAAGCGATCGAGTCAGCAAAGAAGTATGTTTACCACTCTGATTCAAACATCAATTCTGAGCAAGGCGTCAGCCAGCTGACCGGGCTAACGGAACAAGAGGTTGAGCGCTTCTATCGTGCGTTCGCATCAAACAAAAAAGTCGTCACCATTTATTCTCAGGGCGTGAATCAGTCGAGCCAAGGTTGTGACAAAGTGAACGCTATTCTCAACTGTCATTTAGCCACCGGAAAAATCGGACAAGCAGGTATGGGGCCTTTCTCTGTGACCGGGCAACCCAACGCAATGGGCGGTCGCGAAGTTGGTGGTTTAGCGAATACGCTGGCGGCGCACTTTGAGTTTGGGAGTGAGAAATCACACCAAACGGTGAGTGATTTTTGGCAAACCGATAACTTAGCAACCAAACCCGGCTTGAAAGCAGTCGAGTTGTTTGACGACATGCTTGAAGGCAAGATCAAAGCGGTGTGGATTATGGCGACCAACCCTGTGGTGAGCCTTCCAGACAGTGCGAGAGTGAAAGCAGCGCTAGAAAACTGTCCATTTGTGGTGGTGTCAGATTGCATTGCCGATACTGAAACCACACGCTTGGCCGATGTTGTGTTGCCTGCGCAAGGTTGGAGTGAAAAATCGGGTACCGTGACCAACTCCGAGCGCCGTATATCAAGGCAGCGCCGCATATTGCCAAGCCCGGGTGAAGCTAAACCTGATTGGTGGATGATTAAAGAAGTGGCGCAGAAAATGGGTCATCAACATGCCTTTGATTATCGTCATGAAGGGCAGATATTTGAAGAGTACTGTCAAATGACGGGTCTTGGTAATACTGACGGTAAAACGCGAGACCTGTGTTTAATTGGTCTAACCAAATTGGACGATAAAGGTTATAGCGAGCTAAAACCCCAGCAATGGCCCGTACTAGAATTACAGCAAGATATCGTAAATAAACGAATGTTCACTGATGGCGAGTTTTTCACTAAGTCAGGAAAAGCCCAGTTCGTTGCGGTTGAACATGCTTTGCCATTATCGACATCGTCACCAGATTATCCGCTTATTATGAACAGCGGACGAGTGCGCGATCAATGGCACACTATGAGTCGAACAGGGCTTGCCTCATCACTTGGAGACCACACTCCCGAGCCGTTCATTGCTGTTCACCCTGAAACCGCCAAGAAATTTGGATTGGAAACGAGCACAAACCAAACCAACCAGGTTGTTAAAGTGAAAAGTGCTCAAGGTGAGTCTCAAGCGCGCTTGGTATTGACCCAAGAGATGCGTAAAGAGCAGGTGTTTATGCCGATCCACTGGAACGGCACCACGGCCAAAGACAGCAAGCCTTGCGACCTTATCTTACCTAACACCGATTCCAATTCAGGACAGCCAGAATTTAAACACACACCTGTGATGTTAGAAGCATGTGCTTATCGCAGCGAAGCGGCACTGGTCAGTGATAAGGTGATGGATTGCAGCAGTTTTGATTACTGGGTTAGGCAGAAAGTAGAGGGCGGTTTTTTGTATCGTATCTCGTCATCTAAGAATCCGATGGAGCTAGTGATTCAGCTTGCCAACACACTGGATGAATTACCTGAACCCAACGCAGAAGCGGTTAAATCGCTCCATTACCACGGCAATAAATCGTTCAAAAACTATGGTTCAGCCAAGCTTGGTGAGTTTGGCGTGAAACAAGCGTTCGTGGTGAACAGTAACCTAGATCATGAAAGCATCAGCTGGCTGGTGGAGTGCCTAACCCGAGAAGCTGATGAAGAATTCGAAGCCGAATTTTTGAGTACCATGGCGAAGTAGGTAACTTGATATAAAAGATAAGTCGGAGTTGGCTGACTTATCTTTTGTAAACTAGCAAATAAATCGTGTTAATGCCGTTGAACCCTTAGGTTCCCTAGTTTAGTGACAAGGTGCTATTTCGGGTTTTGTTCCACCATTCGATGTTTTGAAGTTGTGCCACAGCGTCGACATTTCAGCTGTCATTTCTTCAGTCGAGAAGCGATACAGCTTTATTTTGGCAGTAATAGGTGAAATGGTTTCTGAGAACCTAACCAATAAACCTTGTTCTAATTCTTCTTGAACAAATCCCTCCGGCAACCACGCCACTCCGTGGCCTGATAACGCCATTGATTTAAGAGAGTGTGTGACGGCGTTTTCGTACACGATATTAAAATTACAACGGCTTTGGGCTATTGAGCCGTGTTTCTCTAATACTTGTGCAAAAAAAGTATTCGATGGGTAACTGAGTAAAGGTACGTTCGAGTTTTTGCAATCTTTATACAGCGCCGCGCCATCACTTTTGGTAGCGACTACCGGGATTAGACGTTCACGCCCAATAGTGACCGACTCGACCTCAGGGTTCGGTACATAGAGGCGACTTCCCTTGAAAGAGAGACCGATAAGAAAGTCCGAACGATTATCGATAAAGGCTTGCACTGAATCATGTAAGTTATTTGGGCTCACGTAGACTAAGACTGTTTTAAACGCATCGGTGTACTCATTAATCATCTTATTCACTACATATTCCGACAGTGAATGCTGGGTGTGAAATGTGACTTTTGTTTCATTATTGTTAACTTGTCTAACGGTTTCTAACCGAGCGTAGTCTATCTGTTGCTTGAGATCATTCGCGTGTTTTAGAAAGCGAAATCCTGCTTTGGTGAATGTGGCGGGGTAGGTGTTTCTATTTACAAGGTCAGTGCCAACCCATTCTTCTAATAGCTTGATTCTTCTGCCAAAAGCGGGTTGAGTTATATTTCTGGCCTTTGCTGCTTTTGCGAAACTTCCGTACTGAGAAAGGTGCAAAAAATCCTCAATCCACTTTAAGTCCATGTGTCGAATCCTTGTCCAGAAATTATTAATACCGATGTTTTGTTAAACAAAAGTTAACACCCCTGTTAACAAAAAGCATTATCTTTCGAGCGATATCACGGGCTAGTGTAATTGGGTGTTAAACAGACAACTAACGAAACACTGATTGGAGAATAGAGATGCATTTATCGCGTTATCCTCGTTTAAATTTTGCCCACTTGAACACCCCATTAGAGCTAATGGAAAATCTGAGTGAAGCGTTAGGAGGCCCAAATATCTGGATTAAGAGAGATGATTGTACAGGCCTTGCTGGTGGAGGTAATAAAACTCGCAAACTGGAATTTTTGATGGCGGACGCCGTTGAGCAAGGTGCTGACACCATCATTACTCAAGGGGCTACTCAGTCGAATCATGCACGTCAAACAGCGGCGATCGCAACCAAACTGAACATGGATTGTTTGGTTTTACTTGAAGACCGTACTGCCAGTGATGATCCTGATTATAAGTTCAACGGCAACGTAATGCTGGACCAACTCTTCAACGCTCAATTATCTAAGTACCCAGGCGGCACGGATATGAACGCTGCAATGGAAGATGTGGCTGCGACACTGCGCACTCAAGGTAAAAAGCCTTACATAGTACCTGGCGGTGGCTCCAATCATATTGGCGCTCTTGGTTATGTAGATTGTGCATTAGAAATCCTAAAACAAAGCAATGACCAGAACCTTAGGGTTGATCATGTAGTACATGCGACGGGCAGTGCGGGGACTCAAGCGGGTTTGGTTACCGGTTTTGCTTTGACCAACAGCCAAATCCCAGTTCTTGGTATCGGGGTACGCGTTGATAAACCAACTCAAGAAGGAAATGTCTTCAAATTGGCTCAACGTACCGCTGAGCACTTGGGCGCTGCAGATGCAGTAAAGCGCGAAGATGTTGTGGCGAATTGTGACTATGTTGGCGAAGGCTATGGGATTCCTGCACCTTCAACGATCGAAGCGATCAACATGTTCTCTCGTTTTGAAGGTATTTTGCTTGATCCAGTGTATTCGGGCAAAGGGGCCGCGGGTCTTATTGACCTAGTTCGAAATGGTCACTTTAAGAAGGGCGAGAACATTGTCTTTGTGCATACAGGAGGTGCTCAAGCGTTATTTGGTTATCGTGACAGCTTCGACTTTCCTAATTACGAGTAATGGACAGGAGTGAGACTTTTCAATCAGACCTTACCCATGAATCGTGACTGTTAGTACAGAGATACTAACAGTAAAAAGATTTAATGAAATGTTGTAAATGGAGATTACATGAAAAAATCAATCAAATTAGCCAGTTTAATTATTGGTGGATTACTGTCTTTCAATGCAATGAGCAAAGAAGTAATTAGGCTTTCTACTTATGTGAATGAATCGGACATCAGGTATGAAGGGTTTAAAAAATTTGCGGAAATAGCAGAAGCAAAATCCAACGGGAATCTGAAAGTCAGAATCTATCCATCCTCCACGCTACATGGTTGGAGTGAAGGCGTTGATGCTGTTCAAGGCGGGGTTGCGGATATCAGTTGGATCAGTGCTGATAATCGACTTTCATGTTATCGAACAACTTCGTTATATCCGTCAGCGGTTGATTTGAGCGGGCAGTTAGACATGGATTCTCAATATCGTGATCTAATTACTCCGGAGGCGAATCAGAACGGCTTGGTTCCTCTCATGAACTCTAACTACTCTTATGACCAAGAGTGGTGGTTCAACGAGCAGGTAAATTCTGTTGAAGAGTTTTCCAATCTAAACGGCAAGTTGGTTCGTTCTGTTGGACCGTTAGTGAGCAAGATGATTGAAGGTTGGGGAGGCAAGCCAGTTTTTATCTCTCCTAAAGAAGTGTTTCAGTCTGCGGAACGTGGTGTTGTTGATGGCATCAATATGGGTGTAGCAACCTATAGCTCGTGGAAGCTTTGGAATGTGATGCCACACATGGTGGATGCGGGAATATTTTACGGCAACATCATGTACATGATGAATAAAGAGCGATTTGACTCGCTTTCCGAAACGGATCAGCAAGCGCTATTAGAGGCAGCAAAAGAGACTGAAGCTTGGTTAAAACCTCAATATGAAAAGTGGGTAGATGCGAGGATTGCAGAAGCCAAACAAGAAGGCGGTACGGTTCTTGAGCTGACCTCAGAGCAAAAGCTTAAGTTAGTTTCTGATATTTCTACGTCTTGGGAAAGCGAACTGAAGAATGATTGTGGAACAGAGCTTTCAATTAAGATGAAAGACCTCTTTGCTGCGAACTCAATCTAGGGATAGAAACTATGGAAGGTAAATTCAGAAAAGCTTTGGATACTTCAACGAATGTACTGCTGTATTGCGGTGGTGTAATCGTTATTGTCCAAGCTTTCTGGATTACCTATGGCGTATTCATGCGATACGTAATAGGTAGTCCTGATGGGATGGTTACAGAAGCAACGGCTTTGATGCTAGTACCATTAGCGTTCGTTGGCCTCTCATACGCACTCAAGGCAGATGCCTTTCCCAAGGTGACGATTTTTATCGATCAACTATCTAAAGGGAAAAGAGACTATCTGGAAATTGCGAATAACTCACTGATGATGATTATCTCTGTTTTCTTCGCTTTGGCTGCCTTTAAAGGGCTATCTAAGTCATATGTGTCGCTTGCTGCCTCAGAGATATTGCTGTGGCCTAAGTACTATTTTTGGGCCGGAGTTTTTGTTTCATTACTCAATTTATCTTTGGTTTCTATTTTAAAATTCTATGACTCTATAATGCATAAACTTGAGTCAATTCGTGGCACGACTTCTGTGCCTCAAGTAAAGCTTGGAGAATAATATATGCTTGAGTGGTATGAAGTTGGTCTCGGCTTGATGGGGCTACTAATTTTATTTATTGTGATGGGTTTACCAATCCCATTTGCATTGGCGGGCGCATCCGTTCCGTTTCTTCTTTCAATTCAGTCTTTTTCTACAACACTTGTTACAGCCGAGCTCAAAATGTGGGGAGTGTGGGTAGATTACGTTTTACTGTCGGTTCCGCTGTTTGTGTTATTAGGGGAGTTGATTGGCCGGTCGAACATAGGGCCCAATCTGTATTGGTTTATGCACAGCAAGGTACCAATCACAGGTTCTGCTGCATACGGGAGTGTTGGTGCCTGCGCTGGGTTTGGTGCTGTATGTGGTTCAAGTATGGTTGGCTCGTTGACCATTGGTGGCGTCGCTCTTCCTGCAATGTTAGACCTTGGTTACGACAAAAAACTAGCCAGTGGGGTGCTCGCGGCTGGAGGAACACTCAGCGTTCTGTTACCGCCAAGTTTGATTCTTCTCTTTTACGGAATAGTGACAGATCAGTCGATCGGGCAATTGTTTATTGCAGGTGTTGTACCGGGCTTAATTTTGGTTTCTTTTTTCTTCCTTATCATTAAAGGATGGAGCGTCTTACAAAAAGGATCCGTACCAAAAGCTGACGATAGTGAAAGTATCCCTTGGGGGTTAGCATTGAGCGCGATAATTCCAGTGATGGTTATCGGCCTTATTATTACAGTCTCCATCTATGCGGGTATCGCGACCCCTACTGAAGCGGCAGGTGTATCTTGTGTGATTACCTTGCTACTTGCTATTACTGTTGGGGGAATGGATCTCAAAGGGTTCTTTGAATCAATCAAAGCGACCATGAAGACGATGGGTTATTTAGGCTTATTACTTTCTTCTGGTGTGCTTTTTGGTTTTGTGATGACTTACTATCAAGTGCCACAAGAGTTTACTAGCTTGTTTACTTCTCTGGAACTATCGCCATACACGACGCTTGCACTGATTATTTTATTCTACATTATTTTAGGCATGTTCTTAGAGCCTGTTTCGATGACATTCATAACTCTGCCAACCTTGTTTCCTCTGATTCAAGCTTCAGGCTTTGACTTGATTTGGTTCGGTGTCATTTACACCATAACGATGGAAGTCGCTGTATTGACTCCTCCTGTTGGCCTAAATTTGTATGTTATTCAATCTATTGAGAAAGATCGTCTGACTATTGTCGATGTCATTAAAGGCTGCTTGCCTTTCATTGGTGCTCTCATATTTTTGATTGTACTGATGGTTATCTTTCCTCAGCTTGCCGTGTGGCTACCAAATGTTATGGGGTAATATGAATGAACGTTAACGTACCACTAGTGATGATCCATGGATTTTTAAGTGGCCCAGAATATTGGAGTGCTCAAGTACCTTTTTTAGAGAAAAACATGCAAGTAGTCCCTGTTTGTTTGAAAGGCTTTGGTGATCGTTCTGATGAGACAGCTTTTGAAACGATTCAAGAGATGGCCAAAGATGTCATGTCACAACTTGCACTGCTTGGAATAAAGCGTTTTCACCTAATAGGGCACTCAATGGGAGGAATGGTCGCCCAGCAGATTGGGCATAAATGGGCTGAACAAGTCGTCAGTTTGACCTTGTACGGAACAGGACCGAAAGGCGACTTGCCTGGTAGGTTTGAACCATTACAAGAGAGCATCAAGAATGCATCCTCTTTTACCTATGGCGACAGTAAACAGAGGGCTGTGTCTAGTTGGTTTAAAAATGAATTAGCCCCTCAGGTACTCAAGCAATCGATGCAGCTTGCAGACAAGGTTTCGTTTCAGTCCTATCTAAACGGACTCATCGCAATGAACAGTTGGAATGGTGAACCCTATATCTCTCAATACAGAATGCCAGTATTAATTATATGGGCGGACTCAGATAAAACTTATCCATGGGATGAGCAGGTATCAGTATTGTGGAAGGGTATTGAGCACAGTTCTCTGTGTATCATTAACGATTGTGCGCACAATGCCCACATTGAGAAACCATTGCACTTCAACGTAGCTTTTGGGGAGTTTTTGCAAAGCGTACGTTAGATATCTGATTAGGTTTAAAACAGCAAAAGATGGCTTAAGTACGAATGTTTTTATTGCTTTACTTGCCACTTACCTTCAAATCAAACGCCGACATTTATGTCGGCGTTTTTATTTTTAAGTATGCGAAACCGATTGATTAAACGACAGGTTTTACATGTTATTCACGTATCGGTATGCCGCTCTGTAATTGTCTAGATAGAGGTAAGTTGATGTCTAAATTAGCCAAAGCAAGAAAACCAGCCTTATTTCATACACAGGCGAATTCAGCGCTGCTTAGGAGTGACCATGTATAACCAAGGCGACCTGTGCCCACACTGCGGCTTAATCATAATGCTACCTACAGATATTGAACCAAAATGCCTAGGCTGCGGTGAAGAAATCAACCAACAAGATGACGACTCACTCACACATTGAGCCACTTTCTACATTTTGCAGAGACTATATGGGATTTTTCTGCTTTTCGTCATATTTGATAAAGAAGTAAGCAAGTAAGATGCTGTTATTAAGTGAGTTATTAGACAGCGCCTGAACGGTTTAGATTACTAGACAGAATTGTTTCAGGGACAAAATGCAGAATTATTCTGTCTAATATAGCTGTTGAACTAAGCCGCTTCGCGGAGGACTTTCCTCTCACTTACCCGATAGACGAAACTTATGATGTATCCATAGATTAAGGAATACATCATGAGCCCATTAAGACAACAACTTATCGATGAAATGGCGGTTCGCCGTTTTTCTCCGAAAACCCATGCAAGCTATTTACGTTGGGTTAAAGATCTATCTACTACTTACGAACTGTCCCCTGATTTACTCACCGATCAACAGATTAGTGCGTATCTACGTACGCTCACCACAGAGCGGAGCTTAAGTAGTAGTACTTGTGCTCAAGCTTTGAATGCCATCTTGTTCTTTTATCGTGCCGTTTTGAATAGAGAATTTGAAGAGCGACTGGTTCCCCCGATTAAACGTGCCAGTAAAATACCGGAGCTGCTTAATCGCGAGGAAGTAAGAAGTATCATTAGTCATTGTCGAAGTCTTAAATATCAGACCGCACTTGAAATGTGTTACGGGTGTGGCCTACGTGTCAGTGAGGTCGTCGGCTTGTACGTGAAAGACATCGATGGTACGGCGAAACGACTGCACATTCATTGTGGTAAAGGTAAAAAAGATCGCTTTGTTCCACTGGGTAATAGCCAACTGAATCATCTTCGAAATTATTGGCGTCATTATCACCCAACCGTAGTGCTGTTTCCCAGCCTAGAGCCCGAAAAGCCATTGGGTATTAGCTCTTTGCAGAAGTGCTTCAAAGCAGCAAAAGTTGAGGCAAACGTCAGAAAACTAGGAGGAATACACGCCTTGAGGCACGCTTATGCGACTCATCAGCTCGAATCGGGCATGCCTTTGAATGTTCTGCAGCGTTACCTCGGACATTCGAATATCAAAACGACATTGAGGTACACCCATTGGATAGGTCATCACAACGAAAGCTCGGGCGGAAGTAAGTTCGACTTAGTTGCTCAACTATGGGAGGAGAGCGAATGAACGCATTATCTCCTTACCAAGCCGTATTAACACAAGGCTTAGAAGAGCTTGATAAAAGCAAAGTCACACCGAGACAGTGGCAAGTGCTTAACCATTTAAGAGACTGCCGAACGGAGCGTATGGGCAGTTACGACTGGCGTTGTCAGCAATGTGGTCATGAAACTCGTTGGTACTGCTCTTGTCGAGATCGTCATTGCCCCAATTGCCAAGAGCAGATGAGACAGCAATGGCTAACAAAGCGAAGCCAAGATATTTTACCTGTGGCCTACCATCATATGGTTTTTACCTTACCTCACGAGTTCAATGCTCTGGTTAAAGCTCATCCTAAGGTGGTTTATCAATGCTTGTTTCATTCAGTGTGGGCAACATTATGCGCGTTTGCTAATGAGCGGCATCACCTTGTCGGTCAACTAGGAGCATTAATGGTTCTTCACACTTGGGGAAGAAATCTGAGTCAACATACTCATATTCATTGCCTGTTACCGAGTGGGGTGCTTACAAAAGATCGGCAATGGCAACCGACAAGAAAAGAGAGTTACCTGCTTCCGGTTAAAGCCTTATCCGTTCGCTTTAAGAAAGAGATGTTATGTCGAGTAAGCGAGTTGATAGCAACGCACAGTAATTTATTAGAGGAAGCCGCTAGTAAGAGATGGGTTGTGTACAGTAAACCTGTACTCCACGAGCCTACAGCGGTAGTGGGTTATCTATCTCGGTATTGCAATCGTATCGGGTTAAATCCCAACCAATTAAGTTATAACGTGGATGGCCGTATCACGATGAGTTACAAAGACTACCGAACCAATGGGACGCAAAGAATGTGTTGTAATGCGGGCGAGTTACTTCGACGCTTACTTTTACATGTGTTGCCTAAAGGGCTAATGCGAATACGCTACTATGGCTTTTTAGCTAATGCTGTACGGGTAAAAGCGATAGCGGAAATTAGGCAAAGCTTACGAAAGCGACCCGCAGATAAATCGGAAGTGCTGAAAGAGAAACCTTGTTGTCCGAACTGCCATAGCAACAGCATGGTACTCGTGTGCATCAATATTAGACCTAGGATAGTCGTTTCAGAGCACCGACTGACCTAGTTGTCTGATTATAATGAATAAAATTATCGTTGTGTTATGGCGAGAGAGGGGCATTGTTCGCTTTTAAAAAGATTATGCAACGGGTATAGTCGCTGTAGATAAATTGGCGGCTAGAAGTGGAAAATGGACGGCTGACGGGGTACCTGTCTTAATGATAAGAGTAGAACGCAAGTCAGTCCTAAAAAGCAAATTCCATAGATAGAAGCGGCCAAGTCCAACAGGTATTTATCCATTGTGCTACGACAACGGATAAATACTTAAGCGTTATGTGTTGCGCTATCGCAGGAGAGAGTTTTGTTCACCAGATCCGATTTATCTCGGTTTTCTAGCTGGATCTTAAATGTGCTGTTAAATTAGAAAAGTAGGCCGTTGTTTTCATTTATCCGTTACTTCGGTTGATTTGTCGTATTTCATCGATGGGAAAATAGCGGTGTTTTACAAATGAGATTGGCTTTTTTTTCAATTCGTCAGCTAGTTTCTAAGGCGTGTAATTTGTATTCAAAATAGGTTTTATTTAACCTTCGTCAGGCGTTATTTTATTTGGTTTTTTGTTTTCTTCTGAGCGCTTTTTCTACGGAGTTCAAAGTTGGTAGATAAGTGGTGTTAAATCACGCTGGTTTGCTTTATATTTCCATTTATTAAAACGTGCGGTTAACCAATTTGGCGCAACCACATAACAAGGCACTTAAACGGAACTAAAACAGTGGGTTAGTTTCGCTTCGCTACACATTATAACCCACTATTTTAGTCCGCTTAGTGCGGCGTTAGCCATCAGGAGTATGCTTGGTAGTTCCAAATAATTTATATAAATATATGTCATTAGACACAGCTAAAATTGTACTTAAAACTAGCCGATTACGCTGGCAGAGCCCTTGTCAATTTAATGATGTCAATGAGATGCAGAGAATGCCTCGTTTAGAGCCTGAATTTAATGAAGGGTGGTTAATCTATGCTAGGACTTTAGTGGATCTTATCTACAATAAAAATGTTGTTGATTTTACAGCTTATTCTCCATGGACACAGAAAATCCTTTTGCAAATATTACAGCTTAATATTAGTAAGCACACAGAAGAAGATGCATTAAAAGAGATTGAAAAAAAGATTCCAACCTGTGAATCTGAAATCGGTGATAGGTTACGAAAAACTACTGAATCTAAAAATGACGGTACATTAAGATGCTTTTGTCTCAGTGAAGATGAAAATAATTCAACTATGTGGGCACACTATGGTGATGTTCATAAAGGTTGCATGTTTGGTTTCAGTCATATAGAAGAAAAAGACACTCCATTTTTAGCCGCAGAAAAAGTATCTTATACACCTGAGTCTCCTGTAGTTGGGAGTGCGCTAGATGTTCTATTATATGGCCCATCGCCTGCGCTTAATAAGAGCACTCGTTTAGCCATTTTTTTCAACAAAGAAATTAACTGGGCTTATGAAAAAGAATGGCGAGTTATGACTAATCGGCCAGCACCTAATCAAGAAAAATTCTCTGACTTATTATTTTATCCAG
Source organism: Vibrio sp. QJM3NY_21 (assembly GCF_057785975.1). Classification (NCBI taxonomy): domain Bacteria; kingdom Pseudomonadati; phylum Pseudomonadota; class Gammaproteobacteria; order Vibrionales; family Vibrionaceae; genus Vibrio; species Vibrio sp. QJM3NY_21. The sequence continues at coordinate 1,184,238 of NZ_CM173514.1, read as the reverse complement.
AAGAGCTGAGTTCAGTGACATTTGGTTCAAAAGTTCAGGGAAAAGATAGGGATGAGATACTCAAAGTAATTGAACATAGTTACCCTCACTGTGAAATTTTTGAGATAAAGCAAAGTAATGGTACATCTAAAAGAGTGCCATTGAATGGCTAACAAGGCCTTAAAGTCGGATTCTGTAGTTGACCCGATCTAGTGGACACCTTCAATAGCAATTGGAGGTGTTTATGCCAGCTTATAAATCAGGTAAAAAAACTCAACAATATCTTACGGAATTTAAGGTAACTGCTGTCCGACTTTCGCTTCGAGAAGGAGCTACAGTTAAAGGCGTGGCGCTATCATTAGATATCCACCCTTATATGCTTTCTAAATGGCGAAAGGACTATAGAGAAGGGGTTATTATGGAAGATAAACGTAAGAAAAGGACTCAGATCCCGAGCCAGAAAACTGAGTCTAGTCGGATTGCAGAGCTCGAACGTCAGAATGAACAACTTAAGCTCGAGAATGACTTGCTAAAAAAGTGGCAACGATTCGTTGCCCAAGAAAATCGACAAAATTCCGATTCATAGCCCATTACAAAAAGCGTTATTCCATTGTATTGATGTGCCGTTTTCTATCTGTTTCTAAGTCGGGTTACTATGCATGGCTTCATAGAGAGCCAAGCCGCTACGATCAAGAAGAGCAGGCTTTGAAGAAGCGTATAATTAAAGTGTTTACCCAGAGTCGAGAGACTTACGGCAGCCCACGAGTTCATGCAGAGCTGAGGCGCCAAGGAGTTTTGGTTAGCCGCAAGCGTGTGGCTCGGATCATGAGAGAGCAAGGGCTAAGAGCACGAAGTTATCGCATTTACATGAAAATGGCCAAGCTACATCGGTTTTATCAATCGATTAAGAATATTAAAAAAGACACACCAAAACCAACGGCTGTTAATCAACAATGGTCTGGAGATCTAACGTATATAAAGCAAGGTAAACGTTGGATGTATTTAGCGGTCGTTATCGACCTTTACTCGCGTAAAATCGTCGGTTGGTCGCTTGGTAGTAAGAAGAGTACACAACTGACGATGAGTTCGTTGAGAATGGCAATTAGAAACCGAAAGCCACAAGAGCGATTATTGTTTCATACCGACAGAGGCTCTGAATATCGAGCCCATGAAGTTCAAGCTTTATTATCAAAAAATGGAATTGTCCCAAGTATGAATCGTCCAGGTCATTGCACTGATAATGCGGAGGTGGAGTCGTTCTTCCATACGCTCAAAGGCGACATAATTAGGAAAAATAGTTTTAAAAGTGAGAAGCAGCTTAGAGATAAACTTGCCGGTTATATCCAGCATTTTTATAACCGTTATAGACTGCACTCAAGTCTTGGATATCGAAGCCCGCATGAATATGAAGTAACGACGGGTTAAAGATAATAGGGTGTCCATTTTATCGGGTGAAGATCATTCGTAACAGTTGGCTCGGTTCCGCTTCGCTGCACATTTTAGCCAACTATTACTCACCGCTTAAGGCGGCGTTATGTTTAAACGTTAAATTATAGGTTTGTATGTTCACAAAGAAAGAAGACGTCTCAGAAGTAACCTTTAATTTGAACCTATTAACAAATAGGTTTACATATGAAATTAAATACCTTCGAGAATATATGAATTTCTCCTCGCAATCTGTAGAAGAGCGAACTGAAAGGCTAGGGGACCAAATCTATCAAGATTCTATTGAAAACCCTGAGCATGAATCACTACTTCAAGAAATGTTCTTAGAGGAGCAAAGGGCTATTAACAGCTATTTATATCATTCCTCAATCGTTTTAGTTTATACCGTTTTGGAAAGTACCTTGGCACAAATATGCACCGAGGTTAAATTTAAGGTAAAAGCTGACTTCTCATATGATGGCCTTTCAGGAGGAAATATTATTAAAAAAGCAGTCGAGTACTTAAAAATAACGGTAGGGTTATCATTTTCCTCTATAGAGCGTATATGGCCACGTATAGGGCAATTTCAGAATTTAAGAAATGAAATTGTCCATCAGAATGGAAAGTTTGCAGGTAAAAATGCAGATACCGTTAAGCAAAATAGGGATAGAATGCTAAATATGTTTAATTCATTAGAGCTTAACGAAAATGAGACACAGTTCTATATCATGAGTGAGCATTTAGTTTGTGAATTTATAGATAAAACTGAAGATCTTATTCAAACTATTATTAGCGATATAGAGTCAAAGACTTATGTCGTATCAAATTAAACATAACAAGTTGCTTAAACGGAAAAATAACAGTTGGCCATCGCTCCGCGATTATAGCCAACCATTATTTTCCGCTTAGCAAGGCGTTAGGTGCTCAAAGTAACCTGTAATCACCTTTACTATCAATTGCATTTAATTGAGATTCTGATCAATCAATTGAAAAGTCTTTAATTTTTTCTATATCCACATCTTGAGTGTTGTTTTTTTGTCCCCATATATTCCGTGTCGAAATAAAAAAAACACTATATATAGTGTCTATTTCGACAGTTTGTTAATGAATAAGGAGTCTCTATGACACGAAAAACAACACACGTAGTTCCTCATCCTGATGGTTGGGCAGTTAAGAGCGGCGGTGCTACTAAAGCTCATCGAGTAACAAAAACACAAGCTGAAGCGGAGAAGATTGCTCGTCAAGTCAGCATAAACAAAAAAGGTGAAATGTTAGTCCATGGAAAAAATGGACAAATCAGAAAGGCAAGTAGTCATGGCAACGATCCTTGTCCACCAAAGGACAAAGCGTAAAAAGGCTTTGAAAGCGGCAACTTTCAAAGCCCTATAAGGATCAATTAGACGGGACGGCAATCCCAATTGTAGACAACTACCCACAGATCATTTCGAATACTAAACAACTTTTATAACTTCCAAAAGTGTGTATTCGTACAGTGGGTCACTAAATGGTGATATTCAATGCAAAGATACTCAAATCGTGGTGGCAATTCTAATGTTCATTCTTTTGAACTAGCTATTGATTCAATTACGGTCAGGTTTAACGATGGAGCCTACTATTTATACACAAATACCAGTACTGGTGCTGCGCATGTAGAAAAAATGAAGCAATTAGCAACAGCTGGTCAAGGTTTGAATAGCTATATCGGTAGAGTGGTGAAAAGTAATTTCGCGCGTAAGTGGCGATGAGTACCTAACAATCTGTTTAAGAGTGATTCGCAACGCTTGGCATTTTTGCTATGCGTTGCGTTTTGTGTTTAAGGTGGTTTGCGGGAGCTTCGGCATTGCGTCGCTCACACCTTAAGAGGGCGTTAGCTTACACGAGCGAATTAAGAGGGTTTTGATGAAAAATTGTTTTGTAGTAACCCCCATTGGGAATGATGGTAGTGAAATACGACGTTCTGCTGATGGGTTGATTGACGCAGTAATTGAGCCTATTTGCAAGGAACTTGAATTAAACATGTTCGTTGCTCATCGTATAGATACACCAGGATCAATTACAACTCAGGTCATAGAACATGTACTTAATGATGATCTGGTAATTGCTAATTTAACCACACTTAACCCAAATGTAATGTATGAATTAGCTGTGCGTCATGCAGCTAAGTTACCTGTAATTTGCCTTGCGCAAAATGGAACTGTTCTTCCGTTCGATATCTCTGATGAACGAACTATTTTCTATGAAAATGATATGGCAGGAGTTCAAAAGCTAAAACTTATACTTAAGAAAATGGCACTTGAAGCTCTAGATGACAAAGAAGTGGATAATCCCGTATACCGAGCAGCTAAGAATAAGGTTATGAAGGACTTGCATCCTCAAGACGATTTTCAGTCCTATATATTGAATAAATTAGATCGTTTTGAGTCTTTATTACAAAGTTCTCAGTCAAAAAATGACCGTAAGCAAATAGCACGAAAACAGTATAAAGTTATAGCTGTATTAGGTGGAGAAGCTAAAAGCAACAAAGATACTCGGGATGAGTTGATTGAGAGCTTGTTTATGAATACGGGCGTTAAACAATTTGAGCATAATCAGAATGACATTGTTGCTTATCCGGAGAACAAAGAGCAACTCATGTCAGTAGTTAAGATGTTAGAAAATATGCCTGATGTGGTTGAGGTTGTAAGCTAACAAGCATTTAAAAATCAAGCTAACCAAACAGGGCGCCATTAACAGGCGCCCTTTGTGTTAGTTGGAAACGCTGTAAGTGTCGTAGTCGCGCAATAAGAAGAGTGCGACACAGGCTGCGAGCATTGGCCAAGAGGCGAAGAACAGTAGGTTATTGAACGGGTCCATGTATTTAGCGAAAGAGGCGAAGGTTGAACTTGCGTGCAGGACTAAAACCGCACCGTAGGTGTACTTCTTCCACATGCCGACAACGAACGCGCCTAAGAAACCTAATTGCGCGACCCCCATAGCCATTATCGCATTATCCGAGATGTCGATTCCGTAAAAGCCAGCCAGTACTTTTGTAGCGTGCTCTGGTACTAGGATCTTATCCAAGCCCCAGAACAAGAAGACGATAAAAATTCCAATTCTCAGAAGCAGTAGGCTAGTAGCCAGTTTGGTTTGAAGTTTATTTTCCATGATATCCCTTGTGATGCACTCAACGATGCGATGAAATTAAATATTCTTCAAAGAAGACCCATCGTATTCGCGTTTTCTTTCGTTATTTTTGAGTGCCTTATGTAACAAGGGGTGTCTGCTTAGTGGGTTTGATGGTGGGTAGCGTTAATGGAGACTTAAGTAGAGTTTGTATGCTACGAGAAGTCAGGCTTAAATTCTTGATTTTAGCGTACTTGGCCGTGTATATAAGTTATTGGCGCAGCATAAGCCATTATCATTCGTTGAGCTTGATGCTCATTGACTAAGATGCGGTTGATGAGCTTTTGAAGTTGCTCTATTTCGGGCAACTGCTGATGCTTTATTTGTTTTTCTAGAGCGATCACTTGTTGTGCCAACATGTTTAGCCCGAGGTTCAAAGCCATCCCTTTTACTGAGTGTAAAGTCTTCCTTATAGATTTAAGGTCCTGCTGAATATAGGCCTCGATGAGTTGATCGATGGACTCTTCAAGCTCTTTCGACGTTGATTTCAAAAGCACGATCAAGTCGTGGTGGTTTTCTTTAAACGATTGAATAACCTCTGATTGACTGATCTCTTCTTCTGTTAGGCTGAGCTTATCAATGGGCTCTCTGTGAAGTTCGATAACATTGCTTGTTATATCAGTCGTGGATTCGTCGTTAGCGTGCTTAGGAAGGCGTGAAGAAAACTGCTGTAGGGCATCGAAGAAACTCTCTTGTTGCAACGGCTTTGTTAAAACGTGGTCTGCACCCGCTTCAATAAAGCTGTCATGAGCCTCGCGAAACACATCGGCGGTATAAGCAAATATCAGAGTGTTTAAGCCGAGCTGTTGTCTAATAAATTGTGTTGCCTCAACTCCGTTCATTTCAGGCATGTGATTGTCCATTAAGATGAGGTCATATTCTGCTGTCTTCAGATATTCTGTCGCGATTCTTCCATTTTCTGCCTGTTCAACATGGTATCCGAGGTTTTCACAAAAACCTTTAGCAACAATGGCGTTAATGCGGTTGTCTTCTACTAACAGCACATTCAACGGATTATTGAATGGCTCGTCAGTGCTAATGAGAACTGGGTTAGTCTCTGTCGATTTGTGCTCTTGCCAGGTGATAGGTAATGAAACTTGGAACTTGGTCCCTAGCCCAACGGCACTGTTTAGAGTTATCTCACCTCTCATTAACTCCACGAGCTTTTTAACGATAGCTAACCCAAGCCCTGTACCACCAAATTTTCTTGTTGTGGATGCATCCGCTTGTTCGAACGGGTTGAATATATGCAGGTGCTTATCTTTCGGGATCCCGACGCCAGTATCCGTTATTGATAAAAGGAGCTTATTGTCTTGATGGTTAAGGGCTAATTGAATCAGCACGTGGCCTTCATTGGTAAACTTTATCGCGTTGCCCCCTAAATTAAACAAGATTTGGCGTAACCTCGCGCAGTCACCAATAAGGTCTATGTTATTGGGCACCTCGTTATCAATGATTAAACGGATACTCTTTTCATCTGCCATCGGTTTAATTGCACTGCAGACAGGTCGAATAACCTGTTCAAAGTTAAAGGGAGCAATATCCAGTTCGAGTTTGTTTTCCTCTACTTTAGAGAAATCTAGGATGTCATTGAGTATTGTCATCAGGTGTTGACCCGAATCGAGGATGACTTCGATGTTCTCTTTGGTGGCCGGTTCTTTAGTCTGAGAAGCTATGATCTGCGATATGCCAAGCACGCCATTCATCGGGGTGCGTATTTCATGACTCATCGTTGAAAGAAATTCACTTTTCGCTTTAACGGCGGCTTCGGCTTTTTTACGCTCAGCAATGAGATCACGATTTGACGCGTGCATTTGGTTGTTACTTTTAACCAGAGTCGTCGCCATTTTCTGGAAACTGTGGGTGAGTTGAGCAACCTCATCGTTACCGCTCATTGAGGGGCTTCGGTCAAGCATGGAAGCAACTTGCTTTAAATGACCAGCCGCCACTTGATTGGCCGCGTTAAGGAGTAGGTGAATACGTTTCTTAATGCGATTGGATGACCATGCTGCGACGAGCAGAGAAATGAACGTTGAAAAAAGTGTTCCTAGAAACAGCACATAACTGGTTTGATTAGCGGAGTGATCGGATTCTTTTACTCGAATTTGAATAAGCTTTTGTTCGATTGAAATAAACTCGGCTATCTCGTTACGAATTTTATCGATAAGTTGTTTGCCCGTTTGTTTCTGAGTTAAAGCAATCACATTTTGCATCGTAGTGGTGCCATTGCCGACCAAGCTACGCTGGGCGATTTCTTTTTCACCTGCTTCCTTAAGCCATTGCTTATGAAGTGCATCGATATTTCGGAGGCGTTCTACTTGGCTGGGGCTATCGCTTACTTGTTCACAAAGGGTATGAACTTTTTGGTTCCATACATCAAGTGCAAGGTGATAAGGCTCAAGGAATACAGGGTCACCGGTGATGAGGTAGCCCCTTTTACCCGTTTCCATATCAATGGCTAGGTTTAGAAGCTCCTGAGCGCGAGCAATCGCCTTATGAGTGTGAACAACCCAGTGGTTGTCTTCGACTATTGATTGGGTGTTTTGATGGACAGAGAATGAGACAAGAACCATTAATGCAATAGGGATGGAAAAGCTAACTAATAGTTTTCTCTGTAGAGAAATATCATCAAACCAACTCGCAAACATAAAAACGCGTATTCCACACAATCGAAACCTATTGTTATTGTAGGTTAGATTGTTAGGTGTACAAATGCATAGTGTGTGGTTGGGTAGGTTTTGACCCTGAAAAGATGGCTAAAGCTCTAAAAGTAGAGCTCTAACAACCTTTGCGTTACGAATGGTGACATAACACGGTGTGACAAAAACGTATTAGTTTGATTTAGGAATGATCTAATTCTGGTGAAGAGGGTTCAGATTCCTGATATTCATGACTAGATTCGATATGTTGCTGCTTGAGCAAGCTGATGGTTAGGCTTATCGGCATCGGCTTATAAAAATAGAAGCCTTGGATGTAATCGACGCCTAATTTAGACAAGATTTTCACTTGTGACTCATACTCGACCCCTTCAACGATCACTTGCATGCCTAATGTGCGTGATAGCTGGAGCATGGATTCTAATAGTGGAATGCCAAGGCTTGATTCGTCTGAAATATTTTTCACAAACACGCGATCAATTTTTAGAATGCTAAATGGAAATTGTCTCACAAAATCTAAGCCTGCATAGCCAGTACCAAAGTCATCAATCGCGACTCTTACGCCCATATTCGACAGCTTAGTCAGGTTGTCTCTAATCTTAATCATATCTGCATCAGAACATTCACCATCCTCTGTGACTTCAAAGACCACCTGCTTGAGAATGTCAGGGTTCTTCTTATAAATACTAATGACTTTGTTTGCGAAGTTACTGTTGGAGACAACATTCCGGCTTATATTGACGCTAATGTACTTTGACTCAAATAGCGTTTGATTATGTTTGATCGTGTTCAACACTTCACGCAACACAAAGTAAGTAAGGTCTTCTATCAGCCCCAAGCTTTCTGCAAGCGGAATGAATATGGCCGGGGAGACGTTACCTTCAATAGGGTCGTTCCACCTAAGGAGTGACTCACAGCCTACTATTTCAGTTGTATTTTGGTTGACGATAGGTTGCATGTGTACATGCAGGTGGTTGTTCTTTAAAGCACTAGAAAGCGAATACTCCAAGCTACGTTGGCTCTGTTGTTTATGCTTGATGGAAAGAAGACTAATGGTAATGATTCCAGCCATAAGAAAGCCAAACCATGAGTAACTCAACAGGAAGTTAATATAATATTGATATCCCACGTATGACGTGATGGTAAATGGGTAGGCATCCGATTGTATTCGTACCTTGGCTATGTGCGCGTCAGTATCCGATGGATAAATATCTCTTTTTATCACTTCAACTTTGGTTTGAATGCCATGGCTGCTAAGGTTTTTTTCTACGAGGTCATAGATGAAGTGCGGCGGTATCATCAGACTCACGCCTATATCCTCTTTGTTTGAGAAGATGAGCATGATGGATTGAACTTGAGTGATGGCTGAGTTTGAATACGATAGCGTTGTTAAATTCGGGGCGTCATTGAGTCGCTGTCTGATGGTGCTAAATAGGCGGAACGACACCTCACCATCGGTGGTTGAACAGTAAAATAGGTTGTCCTTATTGAATACCGCGGCTTCTTTTACCCAGTCGGCATCAAAAACGTTTTGGCGAAGCTGTCTAACAATCGAGTTGCAAGGCTGGTCAGGCGTGATTTCTGAGAGAAAATGGTCAAACCTCGATTGGATTCCTTCAAGCCTCGTTTCAACTAACCTCGATGAATCTTCGGTTAAAGTTTGGTAATGAGATGGCGTAAAAGGAATAAGCAATGCCATCGAAAAAAAGAACGAAATGGCAAAGTAGAAAGATGTTTTAGCAAAATGTTGGTACTTGATATCCATAGTTGGAGTAACGTTGCCGATTATGGTGAACATTCAATTTAATTTATAAACTTAACGATAGTAGCGCAAGTTTATGCATAAATAGTGTGAATGAACGCATGAGTTATTTATTTAAAGAATGTGTTTTCTATTTTTACCAGTTAAATCTTGGTGTTATCTCGTTTTTTCTTAGTTAGATCGGTGCTATTTTGTACTTTTACACGTATAAAAATTGCTTATAACCCTATAAATTTTGTTGTTGCATGGCTAAGTATTGAAGGGAGTTTAAATATTGAGCCGTGCTTTAATTAATCAAGAAATTCACTGATGACAGTAGTTAGGACGTTTATGAAAAGATTTATACCAGCATTAATATTGGCCTATTTTTCTTGTTCTACATTGGCGGGCGAACACGTTATAGACTGCGAAAATGCGATGACAACAATAGAGATTAATCATTGTGCGTCTATTAAGTTGGAATCTGCACAAATGGAACTCGATAAATACCTTACCGCGAGTTTTGAGCACAATGCTTATGATGCGGAGTTGGTCAGTTCAATCAAGGTGGCTCAGGAGAGTTGGCAAGCTTACCAGTCAGCGCATTGTGATTCTGTGTATACGCAATGGCGTGATGGTTCGATTCGAGGTCTTATGGCACTTTCTTGCAAAACTAACCTGACTAAACAAAGAACGCATGAGGTGTGGGAAAACTTCTTAACCTATATGGACAGCACTTCTCCTGTCTTGCCAGAGCCAGTGTTAGAAGTAGAACCTAAATAGTGGAATAACCGAGCGCAAATGCTTTTTTGAGTGTGCACTCGCTTCAACCTTTGACGTGTTAATAAGAAAGCGATAGGGGATTGTCTTACTCTGTCGTTCTCAGTCTCTAGTTTGAAGTAATACAGTTAGAAGTGTTACCTAACAAGGATTCAATTGTGAATAATGTCAGCATCACCCTCGTTCAGCTTGAAGTTGAATACAAAAACAAACAAAAGAACATCTCGCGAGTCTCTGAGCTTTTAGAAGCCGAGGCGTCAGTGGGTGATATCACGTTACTGCCTGAACTGTTCTCTACTGGGTATATCTTTAACGAGGCTGCAGAAATTCATGAACTGTGCGAAGACTTCAATAACAGCCCTACTATTGGTTCGTTAACTCTGCTTGCGGCGAAACATCAGACGTTAATCGTTGCCGGTATCGCAGAGAAAGATGATGGCCAGTATTACAACAGTGTCGTTGTTGTGGATGCTTGTGGCTTACGCAACAAATATCGAAAAGTCAGCCAAACGAAGTTCGACAAAGAATACTTTTCTAGAGGGAGCGAGCTCCTTACTTTTGAACATAAAGGCTTAAAGTTTGGCGTCGCGATTTGCTTTGATATCTGGTTCCCAGAGATCATCAGAGGGTATCAGTCGGTCGACGTTATTCTTCATCCTGCGAATTTTGGTGGTCATCATAGCTTTGCCATTGCCCAAGCAAGAGCCTTAGAAGAAGGGTGCCATATCGTCACTTGTAATCGTGTTGGGCAAGATGTAGTCGATGCCTTTACCGCAACGTATTGTGGTAGTAGCAGAGTTTATTCCCCTAAAGGTGAAGTAATACTTCAACTCTCGGAAAATCAGGCCGTTGAGACGGTAGAGGTTGAAGATTTGTCTATTGCGCCTCAGTACAATGGTATTGATGTGTTAGACGAAATACAGCGGATATCGTCTGTGTTGAGTCGTTAACAAGACAAGTGAAATACAATAGGATCGAAAAGGGCAAGGTTAGATAACCTTGCCCTTTGTTATTTTGGTTTGTTGCTTGCTTTGCTGCTTTGTTTGGCTGCTTAGGCTTGTTGCTTAGGTTTGTTGGAAATGGGTTTGCTAGAAAGCGCTCTAAATCGCTTTAACGCTGCTTCGTTCTACTAATGTAGGTTCAAGTTCGACAACTTGCGGGTCAGAGTCAGGTGCTTGTAGTCTGTTTAAAAGTGTATCTACAGCGGCTTGGCCTAAGCGATGTTTTGGCTGGTGGACGGTACTTAACGCTGGTGTCATGTATTTCGATAAGTGGATGTCATCGTAGCCAATGATAGAAAGATCGTTAGGGATCGATGTACCATCTTGCGCTGCTGCGTGAATCACACCCATTGCCATCATGTCATTACTTATAAACAGCGCTGAAGGCATTTCGCCACGGGTTTTTAATGTTTGGTAAGAGTCAAAGCCGCCATCACATTCGAAGTTTGATTCAACAACCCATTTAGGATTGATCTCGAAGTTCGCTTCTTCCATCGCCTGTTTGAAACCTTGATAACGAGATGAAGCTTGGTTGCGGTGTAATGGGCCGGTGATACAACCGATTTGAGAGTGTCCATTATCAATCAAGTGCTTAGTCGCCATGTAGCCACCTTGATGAGAGTTATCTTGAATCTTATCACTCGCAAATAACATCGGGCCCCAGTCCATTACTACGACAGGTAACTCAGGGTATCGATCAAAGACATCGATATGTTGACCTTCAAGGGTTGAGCACATCAACATTAAGCCATCGACACGCTTTTGCAGCAAAGTATCGATGGATGATTTCATGCGTTCACTGTCGCCTTCGGTATTACATAAAATAAGGTTGTAGCCTTTTTCATAGCAACGACGTTCAACACCTTTTACTACTTCCCCAAAGAATGGGTTAGTGGACGTGGTAACCAACATACCCAAAGTTTTGGTTTGCTTCATTTTCAAGCTACGTGCCAATGCAGATGGTGCGTAATTGAGCTCTTTAGCCACACTGTTAACACGTTCAGCTATTTCTTCACTGACAAAACGCGATTTGTTGATCACATGACTCACGGTAGAAGTCGAAACCTTTGCGATCCGAGCGACATCTTTCATTGTTGCCATAAAAAATCCTTGCGGGATACTTGTCCACGTTGCGCGATATTCTGCCTGAAAACAGAGGCTTATGCTTGGGTATTTGTGCGGTCTAATTAAAGACCAAACAATACATTAAGCCGAAAGCTGTTCTGATAGAAAAGCATCCGTTTCAGCTCGGCTTGGAATTGACGTCTGAGCGCCAAAGCGAGTCACTGAAATTGCAGCTGCAGCATGAGCAAATTTAATTGCGCGTTCTAATGGCATATCTTCAAGCAGTCCTGTCACTAATGCGCCATTGAATGTGTCGCCTGCTGCGGTTGTATCCGTTGCTTCAACGCGAAAACCTGCGATTAGCTCGCCTTTGCTTTCTTCATTACCTTGACCTTCATGACTAACCCAAACGCCTTTGGCGCCTAGAGTGATCATCACCGTTTCAATGCCTTTCGCATGTAAAGCCAATGCTGCAGTATGAGCCGATTCGTTGTCCGTTACTGTAATACCCGTTAGCACTTCCGCTTCTGTTTCGTTGGGTGTAATCACATCAACACAAGCCAATAGCGTATCTGAGAGTGGACGCGCCGGGGCTGGATTTAAGATAACTTTAGTGCCATTTTCTTTTGCAATTTTCGCTGCGTATTCAATGCCTTCGATTGGCGTTTCAAGCTGAGTTAACAGATACTTAGCGTCGCGAATTTTAGCCAAATGCGGTTCTATTTGGTCGCAAGTCAATTTGTTGTTTGCTTCAGCCGATAGACAAATACTGTTTTCACCCGTTGCCGATACTTGAATCATAGCGATGCCGGTAGGGGTGTTGTCTGCAACAATAACGCCATCGATGTTGATGCCGTCTTTAGCAAAATCTTGACGAATGTTGATGCCAAATGGGTCGTCACCAACACAGGCGATAAAGCCAATGTCTGCGTTTAATCTTGCTGCTGCTACGGCTTGGTTTGCGCCTTTTCCGCCAGGGATGACCTGATAGTTACCGCCAATCAAGGTTTCACCCGGACGAGGGAACGAAGGAACTTGCAGTACGTGGTCAGCGTTAACGCTACCTAAAACAATCAGTTGAGTCATGATACGAGCCTTATGATATATCGTATTTGAAAATGCATGGGTCTTTCTCATTACGTTAATTACACGTCTTTTTAGACGACTTATGAGAAACAGCGATACACTATCTGGGTTGGGCAAATAAGGCAGGGATAGGGGAATCCCTGCCTATGTGTAGCTCTATTTTTTGCTTTATTTAATCGATGTTGGATTCAATTACTTAGCAACAATTTTTAGAGGTACTGGTACGTACTCGTCTACTGTCTCGCCTTTCAGTACTTTGTCTGCCATTTCAACACCTAAAGAACCGATTAGGTCAGGTTGTTGTGCAACCGTTGCGCCAAGTAGGCCACGGTTAACAGCAGCAATACCATCGTCAGTGCCATCAAAGCCAACGATCATTACGTCTTTACCTGAAGCTTGAACTGCGCGAAGTGCACCTAGTGCCATTTCATCGTTTTGAGCGAATACTGCTTGTACGTCTGGGTTAGCTGCAAGCAAGTTTTCCATTACGTTCAGACCTTTAGTACGGTCGAAATCAGCAGGTTGGCTTGCTAGAAGCTCTAGGTCGCTGCCGTTTACTGCGTTCATGAAGCCTTCACCACGTTCACGAGCAGCAGAAGTACCAGCGATACCTTCAAGTTGGATTACTTTCGCTTTCTCGCCGACTTTCTCCATGATGAAGTGACCTGCCATTTCGCCGCCGATTACGTTATCAGAAGCAATGTGGCTCACTACGTCACCACGGCTTGCGCCACGGTCTAGCGTTAGTACTGGGATGTTTGAACGGTTAGCAATGCGAATCGCGTTAGATACTGCATCTGAATCTGTAGGATTAATCAGAATTGCTTTAACACCACGAATGGTTAGATCTTCAATGTTCGAAAGCTCTTTGCTTGGGTCGTTTTGAGAATCAAGAACGATAAGCTTGTAGCCTAGCTCTTCAGCTTTCGCTTCTGCGCCATCTTTCATGGTTACGAAGAATGGGTTGTTCAATGTAGACAGAACGATTGCCATTGTATCTTGCGCTTGTGCAGACACAGATACCGTTGTAGAAAGAAGAGCAGCAGAAATAAGAGTCGCTAATTTTTTCATGGTGTAAGTCCTTTATGTAGGGTGAGCTAGGTTGGATAATCCTAGCTCGTTGTTACGTTATTTATTGATTTAATTGTTACGTCTTGTTTTTAATAGGTGTTGCGTTTACTGAATAAATTAATTTGTGTTACTTGTTTTTGTTGTCGACCAATACCGCCAGAAGAATAACCACTGCTTTTGCAATCATCTGGTAGTAAGAAGATACGTCTAATAGGTTTAGGGCGTTATTTAGGAAGCCGATAATCAGAGCACCAATCAATGTACCCATGATGCGACCACGACCACCAGCTAAGCTCGTGCCGCCAAGTACTACCGCGGCGATGGCGTCTAGCTCATAACCCATACCTGCGGTAGGTTGAGCTGATGACAAACGAGATGCCACGATGATGCCTGCCACCGCTGCTAACAGACCACAGATTGCGTAAACGCCGATTTTTACTTTGTCTACATCGATACCGGATAGGCGAGTTGCTGATTCGTTGCCACCCAGAGCGTAAACATAACGACCGAAACGTGTGTGGTTCAGTAGGTACCATACCGCTGCGAATACCACGACCATGATCCATACTGGAACAGGGATGCCCATTGCGTAGCCTGTACCGAACCAAGCAAATGCGTCTGCTGTTTCAGTGAAGCCTGTTGAGATAGGACGACCGTCGGTGTAAACCATGGTTACGCCGCGCAATAGAGTCATGGTTACTAGCGTTGCGATGAAAGCTTGAACTTTACCCTTGGCGATAATCACACCACTGATAGCACCCAGTGCTGCACCTGCTACTAGAGCGGTTGGAACGGCGATCATGACCGGGATTTCCATGCCAATCATGCTGGCTGCGAAAGCACCACAAAGCGCAAGTACAGAGCCGACACTCAAGTCGATACCCGCAGTTAAGATAACCAGTGTCATACCCACTGCGATAATTGCATTCACAGAGGTTTGACGCAGAATGTTCAGGATGTTATCGACGGTAAAAAAGTTTGGATTTAAGAAAGAAACGACAACAATCAGGAAGATCAAAGCAATCAATGATTTTTGATCAATCAGCCATTCTTTGCTGATTAACGGCTTCTTCTTTGGCGCTTCAGTTTCAGTTGTTTTGCTCATGGTTTTAGTACTCATGCTGCGTCCTCGTTAATCTTTTTACCGACCGCACATGCCAGTAATAATTCTTGGTTTGCTTCTTTAGCATCAAATTCACCGCTGATGCGGCCTTCATGCATCACCATGATGCGGTCACTCATTCCTAACACTTCTGGCATTTCAGATGAGACTAAAATAATGCTCATGCCATCGGCTTTAAATTTATTAATGAGTTGGTAAATCTCTTTTTTCGCACCAACATCGACACCACGAGTGGGTTCGTCAAGAATCAGTACTTTTGGTTTGGTCATCAAGCCTTTAGCGATGGCTACTTTTTGTTGGTTACCACCAGAAAGGTTACCAATGATTTGCTCGCGAGTCGGGGTCTTGATGTTGAAAAGCTTGATGAAGTCATCAACTGCAATCACTTCATCTTTATGTTGGATTTGACCTTTCTTAGTCAGCAGATCCAGCGCACATAACGACATGTTTTCTTTCACTGAAAGCCCTAGCACAAGGCCATCACCTTTGCGGTCTTCAGAGATGTAAGCAATGCCATTGGCCAAGCCATCTTTCGGGCTTACAGGGTTAATGGTTTTGTTTTCTAAGTTGATGACGCCACGCTCACTCGGAAGTGCACCGTAAATCACTTTCATCAGTTCAGTTCGGCCAGCACCCATTAGGCCAGATACGCCAAGGATTTCACCGCGTTTTAGCGTAAAGCTCACGTCATGAACACCAGAACCGGTCAGGCCAATCACTTCAAGGCAGGTTTCACCGTGACTCTGGCCGATACGTGGATATTGTTCGTCTAATTTACGACCTACCATCATTTCGATGAGGCCATCTTCGTCTGTGTCTTTTACTTCACACTGTCCAATGAACTTACCGTCACGAAGTACCGTGATGTCATCGCAAATCTCAAAGATCTCTTTTAAGCGGTGAGAGATGTAAACAATGCCACAGCCTTCAGCGCGCAGTTCGTTAATTACTTTAAACAGAGACTCAGTTTCGGTATCGGTAAGCGCATCTGTTGGTTCATCCATGATGATGACCTTAGACTCAAACGATAGAGCTTTTGCGATCTCTACCATTTGTTGTTCACCAAGGCTTAAATGACCCAAAGGTGTTTTTGAACTGTGTTTAACGTTAAGGCGCTTAAGTAGCTTGTCCGCTTCTTGGTACATTTCGTTCCACAAGATGCGACCCATAGTCCCTGTGATTTCACGACCTAAGAAGATGTTCTCGGCGATGGTTAACTCTGGAATTAGGTTCAATTCTTGGTGAATGATACTAATGCCTGCTTGTTGAGAGTCACGCGGTCCTTTAAATGCAGCCGGTTTTCCTTGATAAGCGATAGTGCCGCTGTCCAAGTGGTAGATACCCGTAAGCACTTTCATAAGCGTTGATTTACCTGCACCGTTTTCACCCATTAACGCCATTACGCGTCCTGGGTAAACGTTGAGGCTTGCCTTATCCAGTGCTTTAACACCAGGGAAGGCTTTCTCAATTGAGCTAAGTTCTAAAATGGCTTGAGTCATATCGGTTCCTTTACTCGGGGCCAGTTGTATTTGATTGTTCTGTATGTGCATTGTTTTTGGTTCAGTGATGGCACTGAGCTGTCGTTGCGTTTCGCTTGAGCTAAAACGTTACGCCAGCTTGGAAAATAACATTTGCGTATGGTGTGCATTCACCAGTGCGAATAACCGCGCGGCTTTCATGCGTTCGCTCTTTGAATTCTTCATGAGTGATGTAAGTAATCGAAAGCGGTTTGCCGCAACGCGCTTCTTCTGTCTTGATCAAATCAATCAGCGCAGCGTGGTGCTCTGGGCTTACTTTCGCAAACTCTTCTGCGATTACAACGCCTTCAATTTGAGATTCATCCAGCATGGTTTTTACTGTCTGCTGAAAACTTGGAACACCGTGAGTCAAAGCAAGGTCTATGCGAGTCACATGATCCGGAATCGGCAACCCTGCATCACAAATCGTGATTTCATCTGTATGGCCAAGAGTCGCCACTAGGTAAGAGAGCTCAGAGTTTATTAGGGTACTTTTTTTCATATCACGACCTATCGAAAAATAACGCTTAATGGGTTGAGAACAACTCAAGAAAAAGCCATCGAAACGTTTCGATAGTGATAATAGTGTGTGATTTATCATTTGCACGTTTGATTGTTTTAGAGTGTGACAACGATCATCGAAACGTTTCGATGGGGCGTTTTTTGGTGATCGCAATCACTTTCATCGGCAATTAAGAAGGTAAGGCAACGTAACGTTAACTTAAGGAAAAGGGAGCTAAGGTTTACTCACCGGAACATTTAGAACAGATTCTGTAGGGGATGTTTTAAGAGGGTTTTCTGATGCTACATAACCGGCTTCATTGGTATTGGGTATGACGAACAAGGTATAGCCATATCGAGGAATCGTAACAATTTTGATGTTAGATGCTCTCAAGCGAACAAAAACATTCCTTAAGCAATAAATGACATTGGTTAGTGCTTGTGTCGGCACCGTTTCGTTTCCCCAACATGCATTCACGATGTCTTTTCTAGGGATGGGTTGTCCGGCGCTTTTCGACAGTAGACAAAGCACGGAAAACAAGTGGTGACGTAAATAGATCTTGTTCCCCTGTTTGTTAGTGATGTTTCGAGTATCTACATTAAGAGTTAGGTCGCCAAAGTGGATTTCGTTATTCATTGTTTTTCGATCTTTCTCATTCTTCATTGTGGAGGAGTGGGTTGGGATAGCAGATAAAGCGCGCGGATTATGCAAAATAACGTCACTGTTGAAAGTAAGCCTTCGTAAGTCCTTACCAATAAAATATAAAAATCGGATAGTTTGAAAAATAAGGGGAGGTCTGGTCTAGAAATGGATTGATTTTTATTTGCTTATTATTCAGAAGTTTATTTTGTTTTAACTGATTGTGTTGTTTGAAATTACAAAGTGATTATATTTTTATTTATTTTTTTGTTTTCTGTGAGATTAACCTGCTTGCCAATTCGACGGGGTGTCGGATAACTCTAACAGGATTGTGCAGCAGTGGAAGGCGTAACAATCTTGATTTGCAATAAGTAAGGTCAATCAGTAATGAACAACAAACTAATTTTCAGCATCGCGATGATGTCAGCATTTGCAGCAAACAATGTAATAGCAGCAGACAGTGGTTTCTACCTAGGCGGCGCAATCGGTAGCTCTGGTATTGATGATGGTGGTTTAGTTTCATCAACTACAGCTCCAGTGACCTTTGAAGCCGAAGATAATTCTTACCGCCTGATTGCAGGATACAAGTTTAATCGAATCGTATCACTTGAGCTTCAATACACAGATTATGGCGACGTTGTAGCAAAGAACCGTGCTGACAAAAGTGATGGCTTTACGTGGACACCTCAAATCGCTTCAGTAGCAGCGAACGTTGGTTACACATTTGATAACGGTTTACGTCCATTTGGTACTATTGGTTTATCTTCTGTAGATTTAGATATGAAATTCGCAGACGGCTCAAGCCCGACGAGTTCTAACTTCGACGATACAGGTACAGGTGTACGTTATGGTGTTGGCATTGAATTTACACCACCAAAGTTATCAAAGCTAAGCCTAAGACTTGGTTACGAAGCTGATGCCTTTACTATAGAAACTTACGAGGGTGCGTTTGCTCAAAAAAGAAAAGTTGAAAGAGACATTGTATTGGACTCATTTTATGTTGGCGCAACTTACAACTTCTAAGTTTCACACTTTGCCAAATGGTAAATCGGCTTCTAAATGGGGCGTCGGTTGGCTCAACTCGTTTAGCTAAAGTGGACAGCCGCAGTTTTGAACTGCGGCTTTTTTCTATCTGTTTTGTTAGGCCTTACGTAGAGTAGAGTTGCTTTAGTGAGAGCGGGTGAGACTTCTGTTTAAAGCGAATATCAATTGGGCAGCTAGGCTTCACGGATATGAGCGGTGACAGCAACGATGGCATGGTCAGTACTGAATTGGTCGTGTTCAAAGCTGGGATTGATGAGGTGATGGTCGAGCACTGTGTAGCGAGAGATCTCCATCAAGCTTGATGAGTTCTGACAATCGAACTCATTGGACATCAAAATGTAGTCCAGTACAGAACCAGAGGCACCATAATAGTGTGTTGGTTTGCGTTGCTCTAGTAAGTCTTCTTCGTGCAGTTGATGATAGAGATCCCAGCTGTCTTTCAAGCGAAAGTGGGAAAGCCAATGCTTGCTGTTTTCGTCTCGGTTTATTGAATAACTTAGTAGCCCTTTGAACTCATCGTGAAACAGTGGTTTGTTAAAGTCACCCATTAACACCACAGGCTGATCGGTTTGGTAACGCTGATTGGTGATGTATTGATGGAGCATCTGGCTTTCTAGGCCGCGCTGAACACTTGATAACCAAGAACCGAGTTGCTCTTGGTGAAGTCTAGTCAACGTGTCACTTTTCGGCTTGTGTTTGCCCGAGGCTTTAGAGCCATCAGCGTTATCTGGAGTTTGCCCTTTTGGTTCGGTAGGTCGCTGAGATTTGAAGTGCACCACATAACAATCAGTCGAGCCCAAATGGGGTAAGGTAATTGTGGCGTGTACTGGCGTTCGGTTGAATGAAAAACTGTCACTAAGATTGAAGGCTGAAAGTAACTCTGAATCTGGTTTAACCGGCTGTACTTTTTCAATCGGGTAGCGAGAGGCGATACCCACGACAGGAGAGGTATATAGGTAATCATCTTCAACATGCGGGCAATCGACAACCGCAAAGTACGGATAACCCAGATCATTCATTAACTGCTCTAAAGACTGCGGGCTAAATATCTCTTGGAAGCCGATCACATCACAATCTAATGAACCAATCGCTTCAGCCATCCAGCCTTGTTTCTTCTGCCACTCCTCGAAGCTGTAGATGTTCTCAAAATCATAATAAGCATTCGGTGGTTCGAGGTAGTTCAAAAGGTTGAACGTTGCGAATGTTATTTGGTTTGGTTTGTTCAAAGTGTCATTCCATTTAGACCAAGGCGATAAGGATACTCCACTAAAGCACTGATTGTTGATCAATTCGTGGGTTAAATATCACTTGTCGGTAAAGTTAGTTTAATTGAACGTCCCAT
The DNA here is from genome assembly GCF_057785975.1 of Vibrio sp. QJM3NY_21. NCBI lineage: Bacteria > Pseudomonadati > Pseudomonadota > Gammaproteobacteria > Vibrionales > Vibrionaceae > Vibrio > Vibrio sp. QJM3NY_21. The sequence continues at coordinate 1,164,104 of NZ_CM173514.1, read as the reverse complement.
AACAACGGAACTTCATGCCGTAACAGATAGACAAATTATAGTGCTCTTCTCTTAGACCGTGCCATTCAATTGCTTCGAGTAGGGGCGAGTAATTGTAAATAAACGGTAAGAGATACAGCGCTGATGGTTTTATTAGTTATTACATGATGTTAGATTTGAACCTATACTTGTTTTATCGACTTGCATACAAAGCTGATAATGACTTTCGTATAAAACCGATATTATAGCGATACAACGAATTTATACATTTGAAGGGAGAGTCAAATGGGAACAGTTTTTCGACGCAAAGCCTCGCAGCGCACTCAGTTATTCAGGTTTAACTTAGCCTCATGTGCCATCATGTTGCCGCTTATTGCTCTACAACCCTCTGTTACTTACGCTTCCGATACCGAATCAACTCCTGCTGTCACTGTTATTGAAACCACTCAACTGGTCGGTTTTGGTGAAGCAAAATATCCTGCCGACTTTTCTCACTTCGATTACGTTAATCCTGATGCGCCAAAGCAAGGTAAAGTGACCTATGGCAGCATTGGTACGTACGATAGCTTTAATCGATTCGGTTCCCGCGGCGTTGCAGCTAGCTATACAGGGGAAATCTACGATACTTTGATGTTTTCTCCGAGCGACGAGATTGATGCGTACTATCCATTGATCGCTTCCAAAATTCGTTACGCAAGCGACTTCTCTTGGATGGAAATCGACATCAACCCAAATGCTAAATTCCAAGACGGTAAACCTATTACGGCACACGATGTCGCCTTCACCTTCGATAAGTTTTCCAAAGAAGGTGTGCCCCAATATCGCGTGTATTACAAAGAAATTGAATCAGTAACCGCTGTCTCTGATTTGGTTGTGCGTATTGAGATGAGTAAGCCAAATCGTGAGAAGCTGTTTAGCTTTGCACAAAGCACTCGTGTACTACCAAAACATTATTGGCAAGACAGAAAACTGTCTGAGCCGCTGAGTGAGCCACCAGTAGGAAGCGGCCCTTACAAAATTATCAGCTATAAATCGGGTCAAAGTGTTACCTACGGTCTAGATGACAATTACTGGGCAGCCGACCTGCCAGTTAACGTGGGTCGTAATAACTTTAAACAAGTGCAATACGATTACTACCGAGACGACACGGTAATGCTGGAAGCCTTTAAAGCAGGGGAGTTCGATCTACGAACCGAAAACTCGGCTAAGTTCTGGGCAAACTCTTACACGGGTGCAAACTTCGATAAAGGCTACATCATTAAAGAAGAGATCAACCACGAGAAGCCTGAAACGACTCAAGGTTTCGTCTTCAACATTCAATCTCCTGTGTTCTCTGATCCTAAAGTGCGTGAAGCGTTAACTTACGCGATGGATTTTGAGTGGATGAACAAGAACATGTTCTACGGTCAATACAAACGCACTCGTAGTTACTTCCAAAACACTGACTATGAAGCGAAGGGCTTACCAAGCGAAGCTGAAGTCGAGTTGCTGTCTCAATACAAAGATCAAATCCCACCGAGAGTCTTCACTGAAGAATTTCAACCTTCAGTAACCGATGGTAGCGGCCGTATTCGTAGCCAAATGCGCACCGCTTTCAAGTTATTGAAAGAGTCAGGGTGGGTGCTGAAAGACAAAGTAATGACCAACGAAAAGACCGGCAAGCCGATGTCATTTGAGTTGTTGATTTACAGCCCAACTACGGAACGTATTGCAACGCCGGTTCAAAAGAACCTCAAGCGTATGGGTATCGAGATGAAGATCCGTACCATAGATACGACTCAGTACATCAAGCGATTGCGTGATCGCGATTTCGATATGGTGTCTTCATCGTTTTCCGCAAACCCTTATCCTAGCCCGAACTTAATGATCGTTTGGAACTCTAACTATATTGATTCTACTTACAATACTGCGGGTGTGATGGATCCGGTGGTTGACGCATTAACAGAAGAAATTGCGCGTAACCAACAGCATCCTGAAAAGCTGCTTACGTTAGGTCGTTCACTTGACCGTGTATTGCAGTGGAATTTCTACAACATCCCGCAATGGCACGTTGGTGAATACCGCGTAGCAATGTGGGACAAGTTTGAGCGTCCAGATGTATTACCTAAATACGATTTAGGCATTGATACATGGTGGATTTCAGAAGAGAAGGCGGCATTGCTTCCTGAAAAACGTCGCTAGGAGTTAGTTAGCATGGCCGCGTATATATTTCGGCGTTTACTGTTGGTGATCCCCACGTTGTGGGCGATCATCACCATCAACTTTTTCATTATCCAGATTGCCCCAGGAGGTCCGGTAGAACAAGCCGTTGCTCAGTTAGAAGGGCATAACTCTGGAATCATGGAACGCTTTTCTGGTGGTGGACAAGAAGTTGATTTAAGTGAAAGTGACCAAGCGTCTGCCAGTGGCTATAAAGGCTCTCGCGGGCTTGATCCAGAAGTGGTTGAAGAGATCAAAAAGCAGTTTGGTTTTGATAAGCCGATTCATGTTCGCTACTTCGACATGTTGAAAAACTACGCGACCTTTAACTTTGGCGAAAGCTTGTTTAAAGGCGGCAACGTTATTGATTTAATCATCGAACGGCTGCCAGTCTCCATTTCTTTAGGGTTGTGGAGTACGTTAATCATCTATGTGATTTCGATACCCTTAGGCATCATGAAAGCGATACATCACGGATCTCGCTTTGATATTTGGTCAAGCGCGGTGGTGATTGTCGGTTACGCCGTGCCGGGCTTCCTATTTGCTATCATTCTGATTATTTTGTTCGCCAGTGGTAACTACTTCAGTTGGTTCCCATTGCGTGGACTCGTGTCGAGTAACTTCGACCAGCTCAATTGGTATCAGCAAATTGGCGACTACTTCTGGCACTTAGCGTTGCCTATTTTTGCTATGGTCATCGGTGGCTTTGCAACACTCAGCATGCTGACCAAAAACTCCTTTCTTGATGAGATCAATAAGCAATATGTGGTGACCGCCCGAGCGAAAGGTTTGGACGAGAGCAGCATTCTCTACAAGCACGTTTTCCGTAATGCGATGTTGATCATTATTGCCGGTTTCCCGAGTGCATTTATTAGTATTTTCTTCACGGGTTCTATGTTGATTGAAGTGATGTTTTCACTCGAGGGGATTGGTCTGCTTGGCTTTGAGTCGACCATTCAGAGAGATTACCCAGTGGTGTTCAGTTCTCTCTATATCATGACCTTGCTTGGCTTGGTGCTGAGCATTATCTCCGACCTGACGTATACCTGGGTTGATCCTCGAATTGATTTTGAAGCGCGTTAATGGCGAATGAATAACAAGGTATTGATAATAAATGTTTAACAACCCTTTAGCTGAAGCTCGTTGGTTACGTTTTAAAGCAAACAAGCGTGGTTTTATTTCCCTTTGGATATTTACCATCTTGTTTGGATTGAGCCTGTTCGCTGAGATTATCGCCAACGACAAGCCACTCTTGGTTTCTTATGATAATCAGTGGTTTGTGCCTGTTATCAATGAGTATGCCGAGACCGAATTTGGTGGCGAGTTTGAAACCGAAGCCGACTATAAAGACCCATATGTTATCGAACTCATTGAAGACAGCGGTTACATCGTGTGGCCAATCATTCCGTTTAGCTACGACACGATAAACTTCGATATTTCTGGCGCTGTGCCTTCGGAACCTGATTCCGTTAACTGGTTAGGAACCGATGATAAAGGGCGAGATGTGTTAGCTCGCATTATTTATGGGTTCCGTATTTCCGTGTTATTTGGTTTTATTCTGACGATTGTATCGAGTGTTGTCGGTGTAGTGGTTGGCGCGACACAAGGCTATTACGGTGGTTGGATCGATTTGCTCGGGCAGCGTTTTATCGAAGTCTGGTCTGGCATGCCGACTTTGTTCTTGCTGATTATCCTCTCTAGCTTTATCGAACCTAATTTCTGGTGGTTGTTGGGTATTATGGTTCTCTTCAGTTGGATGAGTCTTGTGGGGATTGTTCGGGCCGAGTTCTTGCGCTGCCGTAATTTCGATTATGTGCGAGCCGCGCAAGCGATGGGCGTTGATGATAAGCGTATTATGCTTCGCCATATGTTACCCAACGCAATGGTGGCGTCGTTAACCATGATGCCGTTTATCCTTTCCGGGTCGGTCACCACATTAACGTCGTTAGATTTCTTGGGCTTTGGTTTGCCTGCGGGTTCGCCTTCATTAGGTGAGCTATTGGCACAAGGTAAAGCTAACTTGCAAGCGCCTTGGCTTGGCATCTCTGCTTTCGTCGTACTTTCTCTGATGCTTACGTTACTCGTCTTCGTTGGTGAAGCGGTGCGTGATGCCTTCGACCCACATCAACAGAAGTAAGGATAAGTTATGACTTCAAATACAGTTCCTACTTCAGGGTCAACAGCAGAGGCTTCTAATGCATCTCCAGTTCTTACCATAGATAAACTGTCTGTGGGTTTCGGCCGAAAAGATTCGATAGAACAAGTGACGCAAGATGTCTCTTTAGAAATATACAAAGGCGAAACACTCGCGCTGGTGGGCGAGAGTGGTTCCGGTAAATCGGTCACGGCAAATTCGATTTTAAAGCTGTTACCGAAAGGCTCATCTCATTACTTAAACGGTAAGATCAATTTCTCTGGCACCGATATTCTGAGTTGTTCTGAAAGGCAATTGCGAGGGATTCGTGGTGGCCGCATCGGCATGATCTTCCAAGAGCCTATGGTTTCGCTTAACCCACTTCACCGAGTCGGTAAGCAGCTGGTTGAAACTCTTTCTATTCACCGAGGAATGCGAACCAATAAAGCGCAAGCCTTAGCGATAGAATGGCTATCAAAGGTGGGTATTCGTTACCCAGAGCAGAAGATTTCAGCTTACCCACATGAGCTATCTGGTGGCGAACGTCAGCGTGTGATGATCGCGATGGCACTGATCAATGAGCCAGAGTTGCTTATTGCTGATGAACCCACAACGGCATTGGATGTGTCGGTACAAGCGCAGATTTTGGATTTGTTGAAAGACCTGCAACAAGAGCTGGGTATGGCGATGCTCTTTATCACCCATGATTTGAGTATCGTTCGTAAAATTGCCGACAGAGTGGCGGTAATGAAAGATGGTCGCCTTGTTGAAAGCAATGATTGCCAAACACTGTTTAACGCGCCTGCTCACCCTTACACTCAGAAACTCATCAATTCCGATCCAAAAGGATTACCTGTTCCCGTATCAGCAGAAAGCAAACCTCTTCTTGCTGTGAACCAACTGCGTGTTTGGTTCCCGATTACTGGTGGCTTATTCAAGCGTACTATTTCGCATGTTAAAGCCGTCACCGATATGGAGTTCAGCCTGAAGAAAGGGCATTCCATCGGCCTAGTCGGAGAGAGTGGATCGGGTAAATCAACAACCGGTATGGCGATTTTGAAGCTGGTGGAGAGTGAAGGCTCGATTACTTATTCGAGCGAACAACTTCAAGGCTTAAACCGACAACAGATGTTGCCGTTTCGAAGCCGTATGCAAGTGGTGTTTCAAGACCCATTCTCTGCGTTAAACCCAAGAATGTCAGTCGCTCAAGTGATCGGTGAGGGCTTGTTAGTGCATCAACAATTGGATGATACTGAACTTGATCAACGCATCTGTGACGTAATGAAAGAGGTCGACCTAGACCCTGAAACTCGCCACCGTTACCCGAACGAGTTTTCAGGTGGCCAAAGGCAGCGTATCGCGATTGCTCGAGCTTTGATTTTAAAGCCAGAGTTTATCTTGCTAGATGAACCAACATCGTCATTAGACAGAACCGTTCAAGCGCAAGTGTTGGATCTACTCAAGTCACTTCAAGAAAAGTATGGCCTAACTTATTTGTTTATTAGTCATGACCTCAACGTGGTGAAGTCTCTCTGTCATTACACCATCGTGATGAAAGCCGGAGAGGTGATAGAGAAGGGCGATACTGAGACTTTGTTTGGTAATCCGCAGCATGAATATACCAAGCAACTTGTGAGCCTTTCGAATGTCGGTGGTGTTTAGGTTAGTGGATTACCCATCGAATTAGCACCTATCTTGTGAATACCAATAAATCGCTTCTGTTCTGCAGAGGCGATTTTTCTTTGTAGACACTGAATTTCGTTAAGTCTTCAGCTCTACATAACTTACAAACATGTTCGAATTGCCGTGATGGTTCTATTCCTAGGTTACAAATTAATCTTTTCTACATTTTCCCAATCAAAACTTCTTTCTTGTATTGTCATTAATACATTGATTTTAATTACTAAAATCAAAATTTTAGATGGTTTTAGGTTAAATGTATTTGTAAGCAAATGTAGGTGAATGTAACCATTTGACTACTTTATTTTATTGATTAAATTGATGGAATATTGCTTTAAATGGAATTTGGCTAGTTAGAATGATTGCATATTTACTGAAACGTTTTGCTTTAGTCGTACCTACGTTTCTTGGTATTACGATTTTGATATTCGCGATCACGCGTTTTGTCCCTGGTGGTCCTGTTGAGAGGATGCTGGCAAACATGCAGCCTCAGGGGGACGGTGGTGGCGCGTCTAGTCTCGTTGGCCAAAACTCAGCTCTGTCTGAAGATCAGCTTGCTGATCTAAATAAATTTTATGGATTAGATAAACCGGTAACGGAAGCGTATCTCGAATGGTTAGTTCGACTTGTTCATTTTGATCTAGGTGAGTCGACGCGCTACTACGAACCTGTCAGTGACATGATTTTTGAGCGCCTGCCAGTCTCTGTTATGTATGGTGGTGTTACCTTTTTCATTAGTTATTTTATCTCTATTCCTCTTGGTTATTTTAAGGCGATGAAGCACGGCAGCGTTTTTGATTCTGTTTCATCAATCATGATTTTTGTCGGCTATGCCTTACCGGGATATGTGGTCGGCGTGCTTCTTATTACGTTTTTCAGTTATCACTTAGAGTGGTTCCCAATGGGGGGCTTTGTTGACGATGACTTTGACGACTTCAATACTTTCTCAGAGCAAATTACTGATATTTTGTGGCATGCGGTCTTACCTTTGCTTTGTTACCTGATAGGTGACTTTGCGACGTTAACCATGACCATGAAGAATAATTTGATGGAAAACTTATCGTCAGATTACATTCGCACCGCTATCGCTAAAGGTTTGCCTTTCAGAGAGGCGATTCGTAAACACGCACTACGCAATAGTTTAATTCCAATCGCTAGCCACTTTGGCAACTCTCTTCTTTTCTTCATGACGGGCTCTTTCTTAATTGAGGTCATTTTCGATATTAATGGCATAGGCCTGCTTGGTTACGAGTCAATTGTAGAAAGAGATTACCCAGTGGTTATGGGTATTGTCGCAATCAACGCCTGCATATTATTACTCGGCAATATCTTGTCAGACGTTTGCGTTGCATTGGTCGACCCTAGAGTGAAATTTGGAGCGTGATGATGATTAAATTGAACCCGTTGACGTTAAAGCAACTCAAGCGATTTAAACAAATAAAACGTGGGTACTGGTCGCTGATTATTTTGTCCGCGATGTTGTTTTTGTCACTAATCGCAGAAGTGTTGATTAATAGCAAGGCGTTAGTTGTTCGCTATCAAGGCGATTATTATTTTCCAATTGTATCTGATGTTTATTCAGGTAAGACATTTGGTCTGGAATCGTCAGGAGAAGCGAACTATCGATTACTCCAATTGGCACTTCAAGATGAAAATAGTGGTGACTTTGCGATTCTACCTTTAGTGCCTTGGAATCCGTATGAACAAGACTTTTCGGGTGAATATCCTCCACATGCACCAAGTGCCTACTCAAAACACTATTTGGGAACAGATGTAATCGGCCGGGACATTTTAGCCAGACTGGTTTATGGATTCAGAACTGCAATGGGATTTGCTCTGATAACAATGGTCATTGCATACAGCATTGGTGTAACAGTTGGTTGTGCAATGGGTTTCTTTGGTGGCAAGTTTGATCTGATTGTTCAAAGAATCATTGAAACTTGGTCTATGGTTCCGTTCCTTTACGTGATCATGATTTTGGTTTCGATAGCGCAACCAACGTTTATGCTTTTCGTGTTAATTAATGTGACTTTTGGGTGGATGGGTATTACTTGGTATATGCGGACGATGACCTACAGAGAATCGGCCCGAGAGTATGTCTTAGCAGCAAAGGCTTTGGGCGCATCAACAGCAAGGATCATCTTTCACCATATTTTACCCAACACAATGGTAATGATCGTTACTTTGGCCCCTTTCACTATTGCTGCAAACATTACAGCTCTTACCGCATTGGATTATTTAGGTTTAGGTCTTATTCCACCTACCCCTAGTTGGGGGGAGCTTCTTCAGCAAGGTAAGTCAAACTTAGATTCCCCATGGATTGTTGGTTCCGTTGTGACCGCAATAGTCGGTGTGTTGGTCATGGTTACATTCATTGGTGAAGCGATAAGAACAGCCTTTGACCCGAAAAAATACACAGTTTATAGATAAGCACTAGGAAGTGATGATGTACAGATATGGACTATTCGCTTTGTTGTTGAGTTTTCTAGCTCAAGCACAGCAAACACCAGATAATTTGGAATGGCATAGTAACTGGGTTGATCCAGTATTTGCGTCTGATGAAGCTAAGCGCGGAGGCACATTACGCAGCTATATGCCTAGCTTTCCACAAACACTGCGTTCAGTTGGCCCAGACGCGAACTCTGGCATCCGTTTCTATTTAATGGATGGCACACCAAAATTGTCGCAACGACATCCAAATACAGACAGTTGGATTCCTCAACTGGCTAATGAATGGGCATTTGGGGATGATCACAAGACAGTTTATTTCAAACTGAATCCTGATGCGAAATGGTCTGACGGAGAGAGCGTAACGGCTGACGACTATCTATTTATGCTGACGTATTACCGTTCGAAAGACATTATTGATCCTTGGTATAACGACTTTTTCCGCAACAGCATCAAGGCCGTTGAAAAATTCGATGACTATACGATCAGTATTACGATGGCCGAGCCTAAAAGTAATGATGAACTTATGGCTCTTATCAATATGCCGAGTCATGGAGTCCAGCCTCGTCCCAAGCATCATTTTGTTGATATTAACGATGGGAATAAGGATGGCATGGATGATAATTTTGTTCGTAAATATAACTTCAAGTCAGAGCCTACAACGTCGCCTTATTACATATCGAAAATAAATAAAGGCCGCAGCATTACGTTTTCACATGTTGGTGATAACTGGTGGGGTTACGGAAATAAATACTATAAAAACCGATTTAACGTGGAAAAACTTCGCATCAAGGTAATTCGTGATAGTGATATTGCACGTAAGCACTTTGAAAAAGGAAAGTTAGACACGTTTGCGATGGTACAGCCTCAACTGTGGCATGAGAAAACCAGCTCAGAACCTTTTAACCATGGTTTTATCCAGAAATTCTGGGGCTTCAATCAAAGGCCACAAGGCGCTGGCGGTTTATGGATAAATACATCCATGCCACTGCTGAGCAACATTAATGTTCGAAAAGGCATTACTTACGCTACTGATTTTGATGGCATGATCAAAAACGTGTTGCGAGGCGATTACTCTAGAAAACCTCATGCTATGGGGTTTGGACACGGTAAATACGATTTAGAGGGTGTAGAGGCTCCACCGTTTAGACCTGAACTTGCGATTGGCTATTTCGAATCTGCAGGTTTCGATAGTATCGGTTCTGATGGTATTCGCATGAATGCCAGTGGGGTTCGTTTGAGTTTCAAAATTACATATGGCTACAACATTTGGACACCAAGAGTTGCCTATCTAAAAGAGCAAGCGAAGTTAGCTGGTTTAGAGCTCAACTTAAACCTTGTCGATGGCTCTGCTGCATTCAAATTTATTCTCGAGAAAAAACACCAGCTTGCTTTTCTTAATATGGGCGGAGGGGAGATACCAGCATACAAAGAGTATTTTCACTCGACAAATGCCAACCGTCCTCAAACTAATAATCATACAAATTTTAGTTCACCAGAGCTAGATCAGAAAATTGAGGCGTTTATTTCTGAGTTTGATATGGAAAGAAAACAGCAGCTATCTCAGAGCATCCAAAGAAAAATAAAGGATGCGTATGTCATTGTGCCTGGCTATATGGTGCCTTATACACGAGATGCCTACTGGCGTTGGATGAAGTTCCCAAAGAACCCAATGACGAAGAAGACTGGCGCGATGTTTAATATTTTAGATACCAGTAATTTCTGGATTGATACAGACCTAAAAGAAGAAACTCAGTTGGCTTCTAAAGAAGGTAAGGCATATCCACCCATCACCATCATTGATGACAGATATAAGCTCTAAGGATGACCGTGGAATGAACCAAAATATTGTATTAAAAGTTCGTGACTTAGAAGCAGAGTTCAGTACTGATGAGGGCATTGTCAAGATACTAAAAGGTGTGTCCTTTGACGTGAAATCAGGCCAAACACTCGGTTTGGTTGGGGAGTCGGGCAGTGGGAAGAGCGTAACTTCAATGTCTATTATGGGACTACTTCCTAAGCCTTATGGAAAGGTCACGGCTGGAAAAATAATTTATCGTGATACAGACCTTACAGAGGTGCCTGAACATGAGATGCATAAGATGCGTGGGAATCGTATCTCAATCATTTTCCAAGACCCTATGACTGCTTTGAACCCTGTTCAGACAATTGGCAAGCAGATTGTCGAGGTTCTGGATTTGCACCATAGCCAGATGTCTAAGTCTGAAAAGATAGAGTACGCAATTGGTTTGCTTGAAAAAGTTGAAATTCCAATGCCGAAACTACGTTTCAAAGAATACCCTCATAGCCTGTCAGGGGGGATGCGACAAAGGGTAATGATTGCGATAGCTCTTGCATGTAAGCCTGACATCTTGATATGCGATGAGCCGACGACTGCATTAGATGTAACGGTTCAAGCATCCATTTTGGAGTTAATAAGAGAGCTTCAAGAAGAGACCGGGATGGCAGTGATCTTTATCACTCATGATCTAGGCGTTGTTGCGGAAATTTGCGATGAAGTCGCTGTGATGTATGACGGACGTATTGTTGAGCATGCAGAAATTTTCGAACTTTTTGATCACCCACAACATCCGTATACAAAAAGACTCTTGAGCTTAATTCCAGATCTCAATGTAGAACCGAAACAAACCATTCAAATTAACCCAATTGATTTGAATGAATTCCCAGAATATAAGGGGAATTGATTATGTCAGAAGTCATTAGAATTGAAGGGCTAAAGCAGCATTTTCTATCAGGTAAGAATCTATTTAAGAAAGGTTATTTAATCAAGGCTGTTGACGGCGTTTCATTTTCAGTGAAGCAAGGTGAGACGTTAGGTTTGGTTGGAGAGTCTGGCTGTGGAAAAAGTACGCTTGGTAGAACATTACTCAAACTGTATGAGCCATCCGCTGGGAAGATCTTTTTTGAAGGCGAAGACATCACCCATTACAGCACAAAAAGAATGCGTCCACTTCGTCGAGATATGCAGATTGTATTTCAGGATCCTCTCGAATCATTGAATCAGAGGCATACAGTAGGCGGCATACTTGAAGAACCTTTTATTATTCATGGGATTGGTTCGAAGAAAGACCGAAAGCAATGGGTTTTAGATCTACTCGATAAGATCGGATTACCTCACTCCGCCGTAACCCGTTATCCGCACGAGTTTTCTGGAGGGCAGAGGCAGCGTATAGGCATAGCAAGAGCAATAGCATTAAAGCCAAAGTTATTGATTTGCGATGAGTCAGTATCGGCATTAGATGTTTCTGTGCAAGCACAGATATTGAATTTATTACTAAAAATACAAAAAGAGATGAACCTTTCCATTATTTTCATTTCACACGATCTCTCTGTCGTTAAGCACATTTCAGATAATGTGGTCGTAATGAAAAAAGGTAAAATAATTGAGTTTGGAAGTGTGGAAGATGTTTATAAAAACCCAAAAGAAGAATATACAAAAACTCTATTAGCGTCGATTCCAATAACGCATCCATCTCAAAGGAATAAAATAGAAACAACGAGGTCAGCTAAACAGGCTTAAAACTGGAAAAAGAAAATGTAGATATAATACGGAAGTGTAATACAAGAAGGAAAATATGAATAAACTACTTATGTTGCCAGCGTTCATGCTGGTGGCGCCTTCGCTCGCCCTAGCAAATAATTTGCAAGATGAGTGGGAGTCCAAAAACAATGAAAATCCTTGGTCTGGTTACATTAGCGCTGACTATTCTCGAAACGGTTATGAAGACAGTGCGTCTTTAGCAAATCGTTCGGCTTCTGCAACGGGCGTTGTCCGATATTCGTTTTCAGACAAATCTCGACTCCAAGTAGTGGCGTCAGGTTACCATTTGTCCGACGGTGATGAATATGGGACTAGGGGGCAGTTCTGGAATGATACGTCCATCTCATGGGGGCGCAATGGATTATTCAAACCAACTGATGGTTCATCACTGAGTGGCGAGGTGAGAGTAATATTGCCGACGTCCAAATGGTCAAGGAGGAACGATTTAACGTTAGGAACTAGATTGAAAGTCAGGTGGAGTGCTCCATTCGATAATTGGATTGAAGGGCTTTCATTGAGTAATACGTTATTACTTAGAAAAAACTTTCACGAATATAAAACAGCCGGTGGTAATCAGCTTATTGAATACCAATTGAGTAGCCAATTTTCTCTTGATTATGTTTTTGCAGAAGACTTCTATTTTAACATTTTCGTAATGCCTAGACAGTCATGGAATTATAGCGGGAACACATTTGATCCAACTCTATTACATGGGGGAGAGGTGGGCTACCAAATAACTAAGAGTATTTCTATTTCTTCTGGACTGACTAATGGCATTAGTTATTACAATCCAGAAAGAGGTTCAAACCCTCTTAATGATTTAGTCGATTTAAAGAAAACAACTTATTACGCAGTGATTAACTATCAATTCTAATATTGCTCCGTTCGCATTGAATTTAGGTAGTTAGAAATAAAAATGTAATATAATTATAAATATAGGTAAATTATGTTTAAACACGCAATTATCGCAGCAAGTATTGCCGCAATCCTCAGCGGGTGTGGGGCCGAAGATCGTGCCTATGACACCTATGAAAAACCAACCGAAGAGATTTCTGTTCAATCTTTAGATACAGAATCACTTTGGATGTACATGCCGTCGACTGGTGAAGCTCCTCGCTATGCTATGACTCAGCGTGGCTTTTTCCAAGGCGATCCAAAGCTAGTTAAACTGCGCTTTGACAAAACTAACGGTATTTATGTTGAAGCATTGGATCGCGATAAAGTAGATTCACTGGAGCCAAGTCGTTGGGGTTCTGAGATCAACCGAGTGCCAGTATTGAAAATTCCTGGCGAATTCCGTCAGTATCGCTGTGCCGAAAATGGTTACGGTGAGTGTACGAACAAAGAAGAGATCAACAGTGATGAAAACGTGGATTGGACTAACGCGACGCACTTCATCCCTGACTACGAAAACATCGAACCGCTATCGAAAGATACATTAAGCACGTGGTATACGGCTAGCAATGTAACCGAAAGTGCAGAACCTCGAGTTGTTTCATACGAATACAACCCAGAAGGAGGGGTGATAAACGTAGAAATCGAGCGTACGTTTACCGCTGACCCAGATGATAGATACCAATTCGACCCGTCTGGCAGTTTAGAGAGTCTGTCATTCAAAACTCGTTTTTTCTATTCACTTGTGAAATTAGATAAACTTGCAAGCTCAAACTACGAACCTGTTTATTATCAGGGACAAGACAGCGCATATTATGGCTTTTTTAATGACAGCAAAGCGGTGAAAACCCACACAGGTGAGAGCGATGTACAAGGTTCACGCTTCGCTTACATCAACCGTTTCAATCCGAACTTAGAGTCGATTGATTACCATCTAAGTGATAGCTATTTTGACGAAGGCAATGAAGCGTATCGCCAATTGACGATCGACACCATGAAAGAGGTAAATGAGTCACTTGAAGGCACTGGCGTGCCGGCAATTAAAATTGTAAATACTGATGCGAAAGCAGGTATTCAATCTGGTGACCTTCGTTACAACGTGTTTAACCTTATCGCAGACCCTGTAGATAATGGTCTGTTGGGTTACGGGCCTTCCGCAACTAACCCACTCACGGGTGAGATTATTCACGCACACGTCAACCAATACCTTGGTGTGATTCGTACAACGACTCGTCGCTACTGGAATGATTTAGCGTTGCGTTATAACCGTCAGGAAATTGCGAAACTAGAACCTGTTTCTGAAGAAACTCAGAATGTTGATGCTGGAGATGATGACGCAGCACCGGTTGCTGAGCCACGAACTGACATTGATGTCTTTACAGACATGATCGCAAGTGATCGTGGGCCAGATCAGTTTGTTCCTGCTGTAACTGAAGGTGAAATGGCGTTTGTAGGACAAGGTAAATTTGTCAATGAAAACCCGAAAGCTGACCTTGATCATCAGTTTGATGTGAACAGCAAAGACTTGGCACTTCAAACTTTCTACAAGCGTCAAGATATGCTTAAGCGTTTCTCTGAGCAGAACGTTTACAGCGAAGATGCAATGTGGCTGAGCACCAAAGCGAAAGGTTTGATCACAGGTATTGACTACACTAATGGTGGATTCTTTGCTGATGACGAGCAGAACACCATGAAAACGTGGAACGACCTCGATCTTGATCAGCAGAAACTCGCAAGCGAAGCAATCTCTATGCATATGTTTAAGTCGACTTTGATTCATGAATTAGGCCACAACTTAGGTTTACGTCATAACTTCATGGGTTCGACAGACAAAGCGCATTTTTACACAGAAGAAGAGTTAGCACGCAGCACATTGGGTCACCAAGCAAAACCCGCAGCTTACAGTTCAATTATGGACTATGGCGCATCGATTTTTGATGAGTTACTTGTGTTCGGTAAATATGATAAAGCTGCACTTAAATTTGCTTATGCTCGTGAAATAGAAACCAATGAATTTGTTGGTGATTCAGTTAATGACAAAACAGGTGCTCAACTCCGTAAAACTTATTCTCTTTCTAAGTACGACCGAGAGTTGACAGAGGATTACAATGCTTACCCTACTGGCGTGATTGCACACCTTCGCGCCAATGCGGGTACAGATGATATCCCAGAACTGGCGAGTTACCGTTTCTGTACCGATGAACATACCTATACAAGCTTAAACTGTGATCGCTTTGATGAAGGTACGTCTCTCACTGAAATCACAGAGTTCCGTATCCAACGCTACTACGATAGTTACGAAACGGCAAACCGCAGAAACGGTCGTGATTGGTTTACTCAGTACAAGCAGTATGAGTACTTCTGGATGCGTATGAATGAGTTCCAGAAAATTCGTGACATTGTTGAAAACGTTGGTGAAATTGATTTTGTATTTGCGCGTTACATCGGCGCAGACACAACCAATAATAAGGGACAAGTCTTTGAAGAAATCGCAGAGAATAACTGTCTAGATTGGCGTGGTAATCCAGTACCACTTGATAATATGTCGGCAGGCCTTCGTCCAATTTGTGACACTTACAACGCCGCAAATATGGCTGCAGACTTCTTCCTTGATGTGTTAACGGCACCCGACAAAGTATGTGAGTTGGAAGAGCTAAGTGGTGTTGATGGGGTACCAAACCGTTATCGTTTCGCAACGCTTTCTGATCTGTGGTTAACATACCAAAGTGGTATGTCGTCAAATCGGGATGTTCCAACAAGCTGTTTTGATGAAGAGCTTGTTCAAACGTTGAAAGGTCAAAGCAACGAAGTTGTTATGCGTTCGGAGACTCGTGACGGTCATATCTGGGCTAGCTTGAAGGCGAACAACCCGTATCAAACAGCCTCTAACTCCATGGATTTGCTTGGTGTGTGGCCTGATAAATTGCTAGCAGCACAAATGTTGGTGCGTCGTGATTCGCCGTATATTTCAACAGAGAACTCAAGCTTAGCACTGATCGACCTATCGGATAAGATAACGAAGCTATATACACACTTGTCTGATCTAGCAGGCCGACCAGAAGCACGTCAAGCGATTTTCGTTGATGGCAATGGCGATTACGTTGAAACTGTTTTGCGCTACCAACAAAGCCTAACTAAAACGATTGAAGCTGTGCCGTCATACTTGTGGCCGATGAAACGCTATTTTGTGATGGGCGGGCAAGAAGCGTTTGAATACTGGACGGAAGGTTCACCGCAAGATACAACAGTCCCTTACTTTGGTACGCTTCTAGAAAACCTGAACAAATACAACCGTGCAAATGAGTATGGCTTGAGTGACTCGGTGAGAGGTTTAAGCGACTCGATCCATATCAATTTGGCAAACAGCAGTTCTGCTGACCCTGATGGCGTCAAGTTTACATGGAAAGGCGTTAACTACTCGTTGAACTCACGTAATACGCTTGCCAATGCTGTGGCGTCACGTGCCCTGTATCAAGAAGATCAAAAGGTTCGAGTCGAGAAGCTAAATGGCTTGCCTTACCGTGTTCGCAATGCTCTGTCAGTGTTTAGAAATACACGTGATCGCAATGAAGCCCGTATTATTGCAATCGGTGATAAGGATGCGTTGGTTGCACTTCGAGACACAACTGGGTTTGCGCGTTGGACTATGTTTGACCGTATGTTCGAAGAGTATGAAGAAGAGGGCAACAAGTGTCTGCGTTTCAAAGTGGATGGTGAGTCAGATGAAGATCATATGAAGCGTAAGTGTAACTCTTTAGCTCGCCTACAAACGGCACAAAACAGTGCGATTGGCAAGTTTGAAGGCGATGAGTTAGATAATATGTTTAACGTGGCACAGATCTTTGGTGACCAAATTACTGAGAATAATACAAGTTCTCTCAATGCATCTCACAAAGAAGTGTATGACTACGACCCAGAGGAGCTTCGTCTGTGGAGTTCAAATGAGTACGTATCATTCCGCCGTGCATTTGAGCAGCTCCCTATTTATGATGATTAAATATAAAATGTTCAAATAAACTTATAAATAGAACCGGTTACCTTGTTAAGGTGACCGGTTTTTTTGAGTGTAAAATTAAGAGCTTTTGGTCTATTTTTAGCTGCATTACCTTTTATTTATATGTTATATAGATACTTTTGTTATTTTTATAAATATAAGCTATGTAAAAGAATGTGCTGAATTTTTAGATAAATAAGCAGTTCGCAAGTTAGCAGAAGGCATGGTGAAAAGGATTTATGACCAACCCGAAACTCGTGATCGTAGAAGACGACCCCATTTTAAGAGAGATGTTACAGGAGTACTTTGAAAGCCAATCTTTTGAAGTCGTCACTATTTCTGATGGAGCATTAGCGTGTGAGCAAATTTTAACTATTCAGCCCGATATTGTTCTACTTGATCTCATGTTGCCAGAAGTTGATGGACTGACTATTTGCCGACAAGTGCGAAGTCAGTTTAATGGAAAAATATTGATTCTAACGGCGAGTGATGATGATTTCGATCATGTAGCCGCTCTAGAAACTGGCGCCGATGACTTTATTAGTAAACCCATTCGTCAACGAGTGTTATTGGCGAGAGTACGAATGCTATTACGTCGAGGCCCTGAAAGTTCGATGAATGCTGAGGTGAATAAAAATGAATTGGTTTTTGGCAAACTAAATCTAAATCGAACAACTAAGGCCTGTACGCATGTTGGACAAGATATATCGATAGCTGAGAGTGAATTTGAATTGCTTTGGTTATTAGCTTCTTCCCCCGAACAAGTGTTATCACGTAATTTCCTTACTCAACAATTGAGAGGAGTCGATTACGATGGCATTGATCGTTTTATCGACAATAAAATTGTCATTTTGCGTAAGAAGCTTAACGATATAACCGTTCCACCTAAAAAGATCATCACTGTAAGGGGTAAAGGCTACCTGTTTGTACCCGAGCGTTGGTAACGGTGGCTGATAAATAACATGCGACGTATCTATTTTGAATACCTAGCGGGACTGACTGTCATCTTCTTAGTGAGTATATATTCCTATGCTTTTATTGTTTACAAGTTAAGCACTGACTACGAATACATATTACGAGACCATGAAGCAGAAGCTTATCAAGAATTGATTGATGTGGTTTACCGCGAAAAAGGTTTGCTTGAAACGCAGAATCTATTAAAAAGTTATGCAAATAAGACTCGGCAGAACCTGCGAATCATCCCTTTTGATAACGCTCCAGAATTAGTGAGAAAAGCGTTTCAGCAACAAGGCCGAAATGTCTACTACCATGACGAATACTTCCTTTGGTTAAGGTTGGTTGGAAGTGATGAGTTATATGAGTTATCTAAGAACAAAGATTCTTACCTGAGGAAGCAAATCAAGTTTGAAAACCGGCTTATTTGGGTTTTTGCCATAACTGGTTTTGCATTTAGTGGCCTGTTTTTAGTTTGGAGAATAAAGCGCCGATTAAACAACCTTGAAATGGCGACAGTGGCTTTTTCTCATGGTGATCTATTAGAGCGAGCATCTGAGAAGAACAGCATAAAGTTGGGGACGTTGAACCGCAGCTTTAATGTTATGGCAGACAAGATAAGAGATTTAATCAATAGTAATAAGTCTTTGACTAATGCGGTAGCACATGAGCTAAGAACCCCTATATTCCGGATTCAATGGCAAGCTGAGTTGTTGAGTGATTTAGCGCCAACGAAGCAGCAGTCTAAGGCTATAGCTCGTATTCTTGCGGATACCGAAGAAATGGAAGATATGGTCGATGAGTTGTTGTATTACGCCCGCTTGGAAAGGGGAGGTTTTGAGTTACTTAAGCAACCTATTGATGCTAATGAATGGCTAAATGAGCGTTTTACTATTTGGGAGAAAGAGACAACCCTCGATCTCATTAAGGTGCCATTAAAAATTCCAGCCTCTTTTTATGTCGATCTAAAATTATTCAATCGGGCGGTGGATAACATCGTAAGGAATGCGTTTAAGTTTGCTGATACTAAGATCGTTATTGAGTTATGGTATACCGACAATGAATTTGTTATTGAGGTTCATGATGACGGCAAAGGCGTTGAAGCGGAGCATTGGCCTTTTTTGTTTGATCCTTTCTACAGCGCTAATGCAGCGAGGAACAAGGGGAAAACGGGCCATGGTTTAGGGTTAGCTATTGTTAAACAGGTGTGTGACCGTCACCAAGCACATGTCACTGTTGGTGAAAGTTACTTGGATGGTGCGTGTTTTGCCTTGTCGTTTCCTCGGCTTGAGTTATAAATTCAACATGGTCATTTAGTTGTTTTAAGATTACACTGCGCCCAATATTTCAGAAGTACATATTTAGGTAGAGGTCACCATGGACCAAGAACATTACGAAGACGCTGACTACGAAGGCCAAGAGCTGGGCGAAGAAGGCGAAGAGATTGAGATTGAAGCAATTGGTATCGATGTTTCATCACAGCCAATCGAGCTCTACAAGGTGTTTAAAATTGCTAACCTAGTGAGTGGTGGCGGTGAGGCTAAACACATCATTTCTGAAGGTTATGTTGCGGTAAATGGTGAATTAGAAACTCGTAAACGTCGTAAAATGTACGATGGCGACTTCTTTGAATTCAACCAAGAGTATTATGTAGTGGTGTGTGATCAGCCAGTACAAGAAGAATCAGAAAAAACGAAAAAGAAAGAAGCGCCTAAAAAAGACAACAAGGCGAAGAAAGCTCAGTCTAAAAAGGATTCTAAGAAGAAAGAATCTAAGAAAAGCAAAGCAGAAATGCTAAGCGCAACGGCTGAACCAAAGAAAGAGAAAAAAGAGAAGAAGAAAGAAAACAAACCGAAAAAGAAAGCGGATGCGCCAAAGGCAACACGTGATGATAAAAGCGGCCGTAATTCTATCGAATTCTTCTAAACTACAGATCTAAACGGCTGCTCTAAAACTATTTTTTTAACCATTTGTTTAAAAAACAAGCAACGTTAAACCTCGGTTTTGCGTTAAGCAGATATCAAAAGGCTCACTATCTAGTGAGCCTTTTTTGTCGCTGATATTTATCGGTTAAGCGTTATAGTTAAGCCGTCATCTTGCCAAAAGCGTTGTTATTCCATTCTACCCAGTGTGCTGGATAATTTGTTTCCAAATAGCCAGTTCGTCGTAAAGCACATATTCACGGCGAAGCCCCCAAGGGCCGAACTCTGCATGGCACGCTCCCATGATGTAAACCTCGGCTCCAGTCGGCTGACCAAACGCACCATAACCTTCGTGTTTACCTTGCAGCGACCATCGGATAGCTGCACGTGGAGACATCATGTCGTCTTCAAGACCAATACGGTGGTGAATCTTAAACTCTGCATTTGGGAAAGAAGAACGTAATTGAACCCAAAAGTGGTCGATCTCAGAATGTGACAGGGCAGATTGGCCGCCTGCATATTCTCCAATACAAGCACGGTCGTATTCTTGGGGAATCACACTCAGTTGAGCGTTCATTATGGCGCGTAAGATTTCTTCGTACTTGCGTCCCCATTGGTTGTCATTACCAACGCCTAAGTAAGGACCTTGTTGGTCACACGCAGGGGTGAACACCGGTTGGCACTTGTCTATTCCGCCACTTTGGTCAATCAAATGTTGTGTGTAAGCTTGTGGTGTATAACCGAGTTGTCTTGCGATTGAACCTTGATCTCGGATGAGCCATTCATCGTTGATTTGGTTATTAATGGCGTGACAGTCGGCAATGATTCTAAATTTAAGCTTGGTGCCGGTTTCTTTGTCGGTTGCTGTCGAAATAATACGGTGTGACGACAGCATGCCTTGTTCTGGCGAACCGCTCCAAATCACATCTTCGCCAAACAGGGTTCGGTCTGGATATTGAGCAAGCACTGCCAAAGTCGCGTTTATCACGTCTTTGTTGCCGACAGCGATGCCTTGAGGGGTTCTTACTACGATATCTTCAGAGTAATAGTCATGCAGGGTGTGTAAGCCACGATCTTCCCAGATCTCTTTGGTAATGCCTAATATGTAATCGGGGAAATTTTGCCACTTTGGGGCAAATCCAGTCATAGTCATTGTTCTATCCTTGATGTTACTTTCTCGTGGCGAGCCTAAGCTAAAGCCTGACTCACTCGTTTAATTATGTGTTTAACGCTCAAACTGACGATAGCGCGCTTTGTTGAGTTCTATCATTCTTGCAAAAACATCCACGCCGAGCTGGTGGTAGACGTCGAGCAGATCGACCAACACCCAGTTTTCTCGAATTTTGTCCCCTTCAACTCGCCAGAAGTCGAGGCTTCGCATCGTGATGTTTTGATTGGATGGCGCGATACCAAGCCAACCACTGCCTGATACTGTCATCTCCATTCCTGGCCACGCGGTAAAGGCAACGTAGTTGTTGTCAGCAAACAAGTATCCATTACCTTCTTTGGTTCGGCGATCGGGCAGGGCATTTAAAAATGGTATTTGATGCCAATTTCTAAACCCAGAGATTCCCCGACCGGTTCCGATTCCAGAAGGCCCGTACCAACTCATTTTAGGGTGCCAGAAAGCGTCGAGGTTCATGGCTTCCACACCGCCTTGAGCGTGCTTTGATAAACCGTTCAGCATTTCTGACACTATGGTTAAGCTTGTATCAGCCTGTGTTGCATTTGTTCGTCCTACGATGCCGTCCAATGTTGCAGGAGCCGGTGGGTGCCATTCTCTACCAAGGCTTGGTGTCATCGGCCACGCATTTGCCTGCATCATTAGTTCAGGAATATCCCAGAGTGCTTGAACTTCGACTACCTTGCCGGATTCAAATCGATAGAACTCATGAAAGCGCATAGAGACTTGATGTCCGGTTGGCGGGATATCAAGCCAAGGTTCCAGAAAGCGACCCGTGTAATAGCCAGCACAACCTACCCATTGTTGCCCGTTTGCCTCGCCACCCATGGATATGTAGGTGCGCTTTTCTAGATCAGGTATCGCGTGCAGCAAGGGTTGATAAAGATCAGATATCAGCGATTGTTTATTGGCAAGTTGTTCGAATGGATAGCCATATTGGAGCGTTGCTGTATCACTGATTAACTCATCCAGTTCGCTTTCAACGGCTGAGAGCTCAAAGTCATACATAACATTATTGAGCGCACGAATGCGCTCTTTATTGTCAGAATTGGACATCAACCACCTCTAACGTTCTTGGTAAAGAGGGTTGTTTTTGGAGTCTTTGTTTTCCCAACCATGACCAGAGAAAGCATCGACACCTAATTGAGCCATAACGGCAGGGAAATCGACCATTACATAGTTGTCGACTATCTTGCCGTCGACTACTTTCCAGAAATCCATGTAGCGGATAATCACTTTCTTACCGGTTGCTTCAATTCCCATAAATGGACCAGAATGAATCGCCTCTTGGCGGCCAAACGCTGCACACCATTCACCTTGGGTTAGGCGAGCCTCATCAATACAAACCTTGTCTGAAAACGCGGCTTGGAAAGGGCGCTGCCAGTTTTCTTGGAACTCTTGTAGGTTGTCTTTGAAGCCGCAACCTGCGTTACCCATCCAACGGAAGCTTTCAGCAAAAAAGCGTCCCATGTTGTCGATATCGTGGTCGTTGAGTCCATCGACCATTGAATCGATCACATGCAGAGTTTCATCGGTTTTGGTCAGGTCGTTATTATTAGTTAGCGCTCCTTGCTCAGGGCGAGGTGACATGGGTGCAGTATCTGGCGTTGTTGGGTGTTCACATGTGTGTGTCATTAGTAATCTCCTTTTATCCTTTAACAGCGCCGGCAACCAAGCCTGATACGATCTTTTTCTGGAAGAAAATGATCAGCGCGACGATCGGTAATGTGATTGAAACTGCACCTGCAGCGGTCATAGACCAGTATTTAATGTCATCGGCACCAAACTGCGATATCGCAACTGGCATCGTTGCTGCATTTGTTGCGGTTAACGTCAGTGGAATTAAGAATTCGTTGTAAGCCAATAGGAAAGTGAACAAGCCTGTCGTGATAATGCCCGGCCACATTACAGGGACGATCGCTTTAGCAAAGGCTTGGAATTGATTACACCCATCCATCATCGCCGACTCTTCTAGCTCTTTAGGAATGTTCATGAAGAACGAACGCATCATCCAGATAGTGAAAGGTTGGTTAATTGCGACCAGTACAAGGATTAACACGATGTGCGTATCGTAAAGCCCAACCATACGGGTGAACTCGTAGTAGGGGATTAAGAATACGGTATGAGGCAGTGAACGGAACACCAACGCTAGCATCAGTAACCAGAAGCCCAATTTACCTGGGTAGCGAGCCAACGCGTAACCCGCAAAACAACCGATGCTCAGTGAAATCACCACCACACCAAGCGTAACGATGACGGAGTTAATCAAGAATTCACTGAATCCAAACTCTAGCCATAAGTTTGCATAGTTCATTGCGGTGGGTTCGAAAACCCAAACTGGTGGATTAGAAAACGCATCAACCGGTGTTTTAATGGACGTCATAATAGTCCAGAAAAATGGAAAGGCACAAAACAGAACCCACAAGCCCATGATTCCATACACCATTATCTTTTGAATATTTAGGTTACTTGGGTTCATGTGCGAATTCCTTTTTGCTCTTTGTAAGTCAGGTATAAGAAAGGGATTAGTAGTACGAATATGCCTAACATGGTTAATACTGAAACGGCGCTTCCTTTTGCCACAGCGTCTTGCACAATGCCAACGCGGTAGTTGTAGTACATAAGAGTCTCTGTCGCATTTAGCCCCCCCGTCATTACCGCAACTGAGTCAAACAAGCGGTAAGCATCCATGATACAAATCATCGAAATAAACAGAATGAGTGGCTGTAGAGCCGGTATCACAACATGTTTAATTTGATCCCACTGATGGGCGCCATCCAGAACAGACGATTCCAACGTATCTTGTGGTATTGCTTGTAAGCCAGCAAAGAACACAATCGCAGCGAACGGCGTTACTTGCCAGATACCGTAGAGGATGATTAAAGCGCGAGACTCAAACACATCGCTGAACCAGTACACTTGGATTCCAACTAGGTTTAATAGGTAAGTGATGTAACCAAAGTCTTGGAACAGCCACGAGAAGATCAAAGTACCTACTACAGGGGTTACCACGAATGGTAAAAGCGTTGCAGCCATAAAGAATCCGCGGACCTTCTGACTGAGTTTGTTCAGCGCTAGGGCGACAATAAAGCCTAGAACCAGCACACTGATGACGACGCAAACTGTGTAGATGAAAGTAAACTCAAAGGCAGACCAAAACGCGTCGTCTTGAAGGATATCGAAGTAGTTTTCGAAACCTACATAGCGAAGTTCGCCTTTAAAGTTGAATCGGTTCAAAGACAGGTACAGAGTCATCACTAATGGTGCCGCCATGAGCAGCAACATTGAGGCGATAGACGGGCCTGAGAAACCGAGGAAATTACGTAAATTCATGACTGCTCCTTAGTCAATGTAACCTTGTGCTCGCGCTTCTTTGTAATAGCCTTCTGCTGCTTCGTTCAGTGCGACTTCGATGCTAGTTCTACCTCGCAATGCGTCAGGTAGCTTGTTGCCGATCTCTGTGTGCGCTAAACCGTAGTAACCCTCACTAGGGAAAGGTTTCGCGCCACGCTCAATCATCTCTGCAAGCGCACCCAAATAACGATATTGCTCTCCTTCTACTTGGTTTGCTGATTGACGAGACAAGAAAGCCAGTTCAGCCCCTTCTTTCATGTTTTCTTTGCTCATTGATTCCATCATGATCTTGAACACCAGTTCGCGGTCTGAATTCAGGCGATGCGGGAATACGTACCCATCCCAGAATATACTTGTAGCCGGTATGGTGGTGTTCTTATTCGCCGTTGGTGCCATTGAGTAGTTCACTTTACCAACCACTTTAGATACTTGATCGTTGTCCATCTCTGAAGCACGCGTTGCCCATACGTTACCCATAGCGGCTTTGTCTTGTTGGAAGTTCACCATCACTAAATCATTAGAGAGAGACAGGGCATTTGGAGACATTAGTGGCAACAAAGATTTAAGAATGTTGGCTGCTTCTACGCCTTTTTCGCCATCAAATAGAGGCTTGCCGTCTTCATCAAAATATTGACCGCCTAAAGACAAATAGATGTTGGTGAATTCAGTCGCTAGGTTCCAACCTTTACCCATCGCTTGAGAAAGAGGGTAGTCGATGCCAGCTTTTTGAAGTGCTTGGCCAGTTGTGACCACTTCTTGATAGGTATGCGGCACTTCTAAGTTATGTTGGTCGAACAAGTCTTGGCGATAAAAGAACTCTTGCATGTTCAACTGGATTGGCAGCGCGTAGATTTCACCGTCGTGTCTTGCCAGGTCCCAGATGCTTGGTGGAATGTCTGCGAGGTTGTACTCATCCCAATATTTTTCCACTAGATCTGTGATTGGCTGGATCTGTTCTTTTAGTAAGAATTCATGGTAGCTCTGAGCCGATACTTGAATAACATCGTAAGGGGAATTACCACGACGGCTTGAAAGTACGATTCGTGCTTGCTCTTGAACTGCACTGCCACCAACCAGCTTGTTTTTGATTTCTAACTTAGACGTTTCGCACTCTTTCATCTTATCTGAGAAGTGTTTCAGAACCGGGTAACTGTTCGATAGTAGGGAAATTTTCCCTTCAGCTTCTAGGTCGCCAAGGTCACAAGCGGCATAGCTTGGTGCCGATAAGATAGCGCCAGTACATATGGCGAGTAACGATAATGTTCTTTTCATCTTTGGTAATCCTTTACTACGTAATTTATGTAGGTCATAACCATCGTGAGGGCTGTGTCAACGCGGTCAGGCTTTGCATGTTCATGACTGTATTGCATGTCAACGACGGATCTAAGTGATTAAGCTGCTTGGATACAGCTGGTTGCTTGTTCGCGATAAATGCGTTGTTCAGATTCAGTATCGAAAAGGTAGGTATGATCAAGGTTGAACTTAAAGCCGACGCGATCGCCCATTCCAACCTTACAATGTTTGTCTGTGCGACAAATAACGTAGTGCTCATCAACCTGAACGGTAATCAGCGTGCATTCTCCGGTCATCTCAACGGAATAAACGTCACCATAAAGATTACTTTCTTCAACGGGACACAAAGCCACGTCTTCAGGGCGTACCCCTAATGTGACAGCTGCATTGTCTGAGGTGTTAAATCCTTCAACTGAACAGCTAACGCCCGAGAATGTACCCGCAGACAGGCTGCCTTTAATGAAGTTCATACCTGGAGAGCCAATAAAACTCGCTACAAACAAACTTGCTGGGTTGTTGTAGATCTCTTTTGGCGTGTCCAATTGTTGAATTTTGCCTTGGTAAAGCACCGCAACACGGTCCGCAAGCGTCATTGCCTCAATTTGGTCATGAGTTACGTAAACCGTCGTACGCTGAAATTCGTGGTGTAGGTTTTTAAGAAGGGCACGCATGGAAACGCGTAGCTTCGCATCTAGGTTGGATAGGGGTTCGTCCATCAAGAACATACGAGGCTCACGAACGATTGCACGAGCCAACGCAACACGTTGGCGTTGACCACCTGAAAGGGTCGCAGGCTTTCGGTCAAGTAGATGTTCTAGCTCAACACGCTTGGCTGCGCGCATAACACGATCATGCAGCTCGTCTTTTGGTACGCGTTGCATCTCAAGAGGGAAGGCTATGTTTCCGTATACGGTCTTTTGCGGGTATAGGCCGTAGCTTTGAAACACCATCGCAATATCACGATCTCTAGGATGAGTGTCGTTGACGTATTCACCATCAATGTAAACCTCACCTTCGCTTGGTGTATCAAGACCAGCGATCATTCGCATCGTCGTTGTTTTACCGCAGCCTGATGGGCCTAGTAAAACCAGAAACTCTTTGTCTTTGATTTCCAATGACAAGTCATTAATGGCGGTGAAATTGTCCCAGTACTTCTTAATGTTCTTGAGTGAAACTGATGCCATGATTTACTCCATCCATGTTTGAATTGGTTTTTGCATACGAATCCATTTTGGCAAAAGAGAGATAAACAGCAACATATAATTAACAATTAATACATCTTCGTATCAATACTGTGTGAGGAGTCATATTAAGACTATTTGGTCATCTTGATTAGATAATAACCGGTTGACATTGCTCAAAGCTTGACCGGGTAAGGGGTTGGTGGATGATTTGGATAGGTATGCATTCTATAGGTGGAAATGAAAAGTGAGCCGATTGGCCCACTTTATGTTTATACAGATTGTTAACTTTTCTCTTTGTCACCCCAAGATATTCGGTAAGGTGAGAGATAGTGCCGGAATAAAGGTGATGAGCATCAAAGCGACGAGTAGGGCACCAATCCAACCTATGATTGCTCGAGACAAGGATTCAATGGGGACATTACCAACTTGACTCGCCATGAAGAGGTTAGCTCCGAGTGGCGGGGTCACAAAGCCGATGGCTAGGTTCACGATCATCACGATACCGAAGTGAATTGGGTCCATTCCTAATGCTGTCACGATAGGCAATAAGATTGGAGTCAAGATAACAATGGCCGCTAATGTCTCCATGAATGTACCGACGATCAGTAGCAATGCGGTGATACATAGCAAGATGAGCAGTTTGTTTTCCGTAATAGAGAGAATGAACTGTGCGATTTCGGTTGGCAGACGTTCAAGTGTTAGGATTCGACCAAAGGTGACCGAAGCGCCCACAATCACAAGTACTGCGCCCACCAATAACGAAGATTCTAAAATGATCTTCACAACCTTTTTGTAATCCAACTCTTTGTAGACAAACATGCCGAAAAACAAGCCGTATAACACACCAATTGCTGCGGATTCAGTTGGCGTGAATACACCAGAGTAGATACCACCAAGAATGATGACAGGTAGTAGCATCGCCCATATCGCATCTTTTAATGCCGCAAGGCGTTCAGGCCATGTTGCTTTTCTATCATTGCCTTTGTAGCCCCGAATTTTGGAGACGATCAAACAATAACCGATCAGCACTAAACCAACTACAAGCCCTGGTACGATACCTGCCATGAACATTTTAGTGACGGATACTTCGGCGGTGATTGCGTATACGATCATCACAACAGACGGAGGAATAATCACCCCAATACCACCTGAAGAAGCAATAAGTGCGCCAGCGAAACTGCGATCGTAGCCTTTTTTGACCATAGATGGAATCATGGTTAAACCAATGGCGGCAACGGTTGCAGACCCCGTACCAGAAATCGAAGCGAAGAACATACACGCTACGATCGCAACAATACCCAAACCACCAGTAAAGTGACCAAAGAAGACTTCAGCAACATGAAGAAGGCGTTTAGATATGCCGCCTTGGCTCATTAAGTTACCAGCAAGCGTGAATAACACGACAGCAAGAAGAGGGAAGGAATCTAACCCTGTAACTAAGCCTTGAACTAAAAATTCAACGTTTAAAAATGGGAGGCTCAATATAGCGAGCATGCTGGCACCTGCGAGTGCGATACCAACGGGAACGCCAATAAGAAGCAGTAATCCGAAACTACCAAATAACAAAGCAGAGGTCATAAGCTTAGCTCCAACAAACGGTTAGAAGTACGATGTTTGGCTTTTAAGTGACGATAACGATGTTGAGTGAGTCGAACGGGTTTTGGTGAATAAGCAATGATTGAAATGCGCTTGTTGATGCTGACCACCAAGCGAATGGAACTCAAGACGGCACACACAAGAACGGATGCATACAAGCATGCAATTGGGATTTCCATTGCTGGGGCGATCTGGCCCAACTTTAAGCTTCGGCCAATAACCTTGAAACCAAACCAAGCGATCGTGCAGCTGAAAGCTAGGTAAATAAGGTCAGAAAGGATCAGGCTGTAGTGGGTTAAATTGCCCGGTAGTTTGTCGATGAATAGACGAATACGGATATGTCGGTCATCGCGAATGCAGTAGCTGATGCTCAAATACATAGCCCAAACAAAAAGATAACGAGCGAGTTCTTCTGCCCATGCAATTGAGGCATCGAATAGGCGCAATGTAATTTGTAAGCATAATAAAGCGGTCATTAACGAAATAGAGAACACGATAAGTGTCGGTTCGAAATATCGGTCGAACAGTCGAAACCATTTCATACGTTACTCCTGAGAGATGTTGAAAAGGGCATTTGATGCCAATGAATACACGACTTTCAGGCCAAAGGTCATTCGTTTATAGAATGCCCTTAAGGCCTGAGTTAACGATTCGCAGATCGTTAAAAGTTAATTGTCGGTGACAGGTACTAGATGATGCGAGACACGCGTGATTTATAGATGTTCTATCTCGGTAATCACGCTGTCGAATAGCTCTTCACCTGTTTTGCTGCGTAGTTCTTGATACACGGCGGCATTCATTTTTTCTTTCATCTGAGCACGAACGTCAGTAGGTACCACATTCACTGTCATGCCTTTGGCTTCCAGTTCTTTAATGACTTCCTGATTTTGCTTAGCGGCCAGTTCACGTTGCTTAGCAATTGTTTCTTGGCTGACTTCGTTGATTAGCGCTTGTTGGTCACTTGGTAGAGAGTCCCAGAACTCTTTATTCATGAATAACACGTAGTTGGTGTAGATATGATTGGTGAGCGATAGGTACTCTTGTGCTTCGTAAAAGCGTTCGGCGTAGATAGAGTAAACCGCACTCTCTTGCGAATTGATTAAACCTTGTTGCAGAGAAGTAAAGATCTCGCCCCAAGAGAGTGGAGTAGGTGCTGTGCCTACTGATTTCCATGCACTGATTTGAGTTGGGTTTGACGCTGAACGAATCTTTAAGCTGTTAAGATCTTCAATACTTTCGATCGGTTGCTTGTTGTTTGTGATGCTACGAAAGCCAACTTCCATGAAACCTAAGCCGTGGAATCCTTTTGATTCCATTGACGTGAGCAGTGGTTTACCGATCTTGTCACTGTCTAATGCCTTGTGTGCTTGCTCTTCATCTTCAAAAAGATAGAACACATCAAGCACGTTAAACTCTGGCACGTAAGGTGAAAGCAACACCGATGCCCCAAAAGTCATCTGTAAGTTGCCTTGTTGTACGAGTTCTGTCGTTTCACGAACGTCGCCGAGTTGTCGAGCGGGGTAGATCTCCACTTCAAGTTCGCCATTCGAGCGAGCTTCAAGCTCTTTTTCAAAGTGCAGCATAGCCTTGTGCACTGGTGATGTTTCTTGGCTATCGTGAGCAAGGCGAATGACGTTGCTTGCAAACGTATTCATACTAGATAGGGTTAAGCCGAGGGCAGTAATCGAGGTAAAGATTGCGCGTTTCATTGTTCTTCCTTGTTCATCACATGACTTTTTATGTGCATTCATTAGAGTCATGTTGGTCAGTGGGTTTTTTATTCCGCACTTCATATCCTTATTTTGCATACGAATCCAAAATATAAACACACAGCTAACAAGTCAATAACAAATCCATAAAAGTGATAAAGAAGTTAATTCGAATCGACGAAATTTTAGGCGAGGTCACAGAAAGAAGCCCTAATATGAGATTAGGGCTTCTACTCTATTTTATTTGGATTTATTGATGAGGAGAACATCGAAAATTTAACAAGGTAGGGTTTAAGCGATGTCAGCTAAACCCTTTAAGAACCTTATGATGTACTACCGCGTTCGATAATGATGCCGGGTTCCAATAGATATGTACCTTCGGCATCCGCATTTTCATTAATACGTTGCATCAAGTCTTCTACGGCACTTTGAACAATTTTATCGATTGGTTGCGCGATGGTGGTGAGATCATAGCTAGGCCATGATGCCATTGGGATATCGTCGACACCCATAACAGCAAAGTCCCCAGGAATACTAAAGCCTAATTGTCTTAGGCCATCCATGACGCCCATCGCGAGGATATCATTGGCACAGAAGACAGCGTCAGGTTTTGACGTGTGTTCTATCAACTCTTTGGCCGCTTCTAATCCTGCTTCAAAACTGTACTTGGAATTGATGAAGATAGGTGATGCTGCCTCACGTGATTTCACGGTTTCAGCAAAGCCTAACCAACGCTTGTCGCTGGTCATCGATCCGGCATCGCCACTCACGTAAGCTAATTGTTTATATCCTTTATCAAGTAAGTAGTCTGCGGCTTGCATGCCTGCTTTTTGGTTATCTAAGCCTGCGCTATTCGCGTTGATGCCTTCGGTATATCGGTTAATTAGGCTCAAGTGAACGCCAAACTTCTCACATTGTGCAAACGCACGTGAAGTCAGTCGGCTGGTGGCGATGATCAAACCATCAACTTGGTACTCAATCGCTCGTGAGATGGCGAGATCTAAGTCATCTTTGTCGATAGGGCAAAGAACAACTTGACCGCCACGCTTTTGGATTTCCATCGCAAGTGCACGCGATTGCAAGTCGTACATGGGGTTCGACTCGCTATCAAGTGCGATTGCGACCAATCCTGAGCGATTGGAAATGAGCCCACGAGCGATGGCATTCGGTGTGTAACCAAGTTTGGTTGCAGCATCCATAACCATTTTGCGTTTCTTTTCGCTAATACTTGCGGTTGGGCTAAATGCCCTAGAAACGGTAGATTGAGAAACGCCGAGCATTTTGGCGACATCAATAGAGGTAACTTTCGCTTTTATGGGGAATCTCCTTATATCGCGATAAATCCAAGCGCAGCACGATACTAAATGAGCTCGGTTTGATAATTACAATACGTGTAACATTTGAAATCACAACGAAAATTTATGAATTCATGACGCTTTGCTCATTTCGAAAGCCATCAATGATCATTTTGTGTTCAGAGCCCACACAAAAGAAACTGACTCCAAGCTCTTTCCAGTTTCGAGCCGCTTGAGCATTCGCAACAAACATACCTACAGGTTTGTTAGCTTGTTGACCTGCTTTGATTATTTTTATGCTCGCTTCTCGAACACATTCGTCATTTACGCTCTCAGCGCCATAAGATACGGCTAAGTCTACTTGGCCGATGAACAGGGCATCGATACCGTCAACAGCGGCAATGGTATCGGCATTGATTACGCCTTCTGGGTCTTCAATTTGGGCGATCACCACGGTGTTGTTCTTACTGTCTTTTAGGTGGTTAGCCATTGGTTTCGTTGCGTATTTTGCAGCGCGACTCGAACCAGCATAGCCGCGTCCTCCTTCCCCGTAATGAGACATCTTTACTAGCTTCTCAGCTTGTTCAGCACTGCACACGTGAGGGATTTGAATGCCCGTCGCACCACAATCTAAAGCATTCAATAAGGTTGATGGCTGGCTATCTTGAACCCGAACTATGCAGGGCAGTTGATTGGCTCGAGCGGCAAGAATACAGCTATCCAATGATGAACGATCAAACGGTGCGTGCTCAGCATCCAAAACAACGAAAGGCAGCTCAGCTAATGCAAGCACCTCGATGATGTGTGGATGGGGGGTTTTGACGAACGTTCCGAGTCGGTCTGTGTTTTTCAGTATGTCTTTGAAGTTTTCCATTTGTTTTACTCTCCATTGCAAAGGTATGCAAAACTTAACATGTGTTGTTGTAAAAAAAGAGTAAAAACAATGTGATCAATATGGCATTAATTGATTGTTTTTCAAACGTGTCATGTCGTGATCTAGTCTATTTTTATGATTTTAACTTATTAAAACAGGCGCTTAGTAATTATTCGCTCATGTTAAATAGTGATTTGCCAAGTGTTAAAAAAATGTTTATGTTTATTTTGCATTCGTATCCAAAAGTATACAGAAACAAAAAATAACCTCTGAAATTAATAGCAATTAACAAAAACTCGGCATACGCCACAAGGAGAATTACGCATGGCTCGCATTCTAAAACACGGCATCACTGAAGAAGCATCAGCATCAAACAACGCGCAAGTACGTCAAACGGTTGAGAACATTCTTTCTGACATCGAAAAGAAAGGTGACAGTGCAGTTCGTGAACTTTCAGAGAAATTTGATAACTGGTCTCCGGAGCAGTTTCGTTTAACAGATGAGCAAATTCAGGCATGTGTGGACGCACTGGATGAATCAACCAAGCACGATATTGAATTCGCACAAGCACAAGTACGTAACTTCGCACAGATCCAACGTGACTCAATGCACGATGTTGAAGTTGAAACGATGCCAGGTGTGGTACTAGGGCACAAAAATGTTCCGGTAAACAGTGTTGGTTGTTACATCCCAGGTGGTAAATACCCATTGGTAGCCTCTGCGCACATGAGTGTTCTTACTGCAAAAGTCGCTGGTGTAAAACGCGTTATTGCTTGCGCTCCTCCTTTTAATGGTCAACCAAATGTAGCGATTGTTGCGGCGATGGCGATGGCGGGTGCAGACGAAATTTACTGCTTCGGTGGCGTTCAAGCGGTTGGGGCGATGGCTCTTGGTACCGAGACGATTGCCCCTGTCGACATGATTGTTGGTCCAGGTAATGCTTTTGTTGCAGAAGCAAAACGCCAACTGTTCGGTCGTGTTGGTATCGATTTGTTTGCTGGTCCAACAGAAACATTGGTTATTGCTGATGAAGAGGGTTGTGACCCTGAATTAGCAGCAGCGGATCTATTGGGTCAGGCTGAGCACGGTTATAACTCTCCAGCTGTTCTTTTGACGAACAGTGAAACATTTGCAGAAGAGACGGTAAAAGAAGTTGAGCGTCAGCTGACTATTCTTCCTACTGCTGAAATTGCAGGTAAGGCTTGGGAAAATTACGGACAAGTTATCCTGTGTGACAGCTATGAAGAGATGGTTGAAGTGGCCGATGATCTTGCTTCTGAGCACGTACAAGTTATGACAAAAGATCCTAAGTACTTCTTAGACAACATGACGAACTACGGTGCGTTGTTCTTAGGTCGTGAGACTAATGTTTCTTACGGTGATAAATGCATCGGCACTAACCACACTTTGCCAACGAATAAAGCAGCGCGTTACACGGGCGGTCTTTGGGTCGGTAAATTCATTAAAACGTGTACTTACCAGCGTGTAACAGAATCAGCGTCGTTGAAAGTCGGTGAATACTGCTCTCGCTTATGTGCATTAGAAGGTTTCGCTGGCCATAAAGAGCAAGCCGATATTCGTGTTCGTCGTTACAAAGAAAAATTGGTAGAGGCATAACATGACGAAACTCGCCTTAGTTACAGGCGGCAGTGGCGGCATTGGTGCCGCCATATGTCACAAGCTCGCGCAATCTGGCTACCGTGTTGTGTTTACCTACAACAGCAACGAAAGCGCAGCTCAAACGATCTTAGATACCTTGGAAGGCTCAGGCCACGCTATGTATCAACTGAATGTTGAAGACAGTTCCGCAATTGGTGCATTAGCCGAACAAGTGAAAGAGTCGTCAACTTCTTTAGACTTGTTAGTGAACTGTGCAGGCATGACCAAGTTTGTCGCGCACAGTGATTTAGAGTCACTCAATGATGAGCTAATAGATAAAATCTTCCGTGTAAATGTGCGAGCTCCATTCGCAATGGTACGTGCATTCGAACCTTTACTTCGTAGCGCTAGAGGTTGCGTGGTGAACATCACTTCAATTGCGGCACAAACGGCAATGGGCAGTAACGTGGCTTACTGCGCGAGTAAGTCTGCAGTTGAGAATATGACGCGATCTTTAGCGCGTGCCTTGTCTCCTGATATTCGAGTACTTGCAGTGGCTCCAGGCCTAGTGGACACCGAATTTGTCAAAGGTCTCGATGATGAGTGGCGTAACGCGCAAGAGCAATCAACACCGCTAAAACGATTAGCGAGTGATCTCGAGGTTGCGAATGCCGTTTATGCAGCAGCAGAACTACTGACATTTTCAACCGGTAACACCATTGCAGTCGATGGTGGCAGGCCGTTAGGTAATTAATGTAAAGCTGCGGTTCGCGGCTTACGCATCTAACATCAGCGCTTTGGGGGGAATTAACTAGAGCGTAGGTTAGGTAAGAAGGAATTTGGAATGACCCTACAACATAAAATTAATAACAATTTAGTCCGCTACATGGAACTGATTCCTGGTACGAGTGCATTCATCGATGCGCGCACTCCAGGCAGCGATCTAAAAGATAACTTCTGCATTATTGGTGCAGGAGTCGCGGAAAGCAGTCGTCAGCATGTTCATATTCGTGAAACGGCTGGTTTTAACATCGGTGCAGCTGGTCAGCCTCCGGGTATCAAGAACTCTCTGCACTCACACCATACCGCAGAACTGTTCGTTGTCTTCAAAGGTCAATTCAGATTTTATTGGGGCAATGAGGGTGAAAATGAAGCTGTGTTGTCGCATGGTGATGTTATCTCTATTCCTACTAACCTTTTCAGAGGTTTTGAGGTGGTAGGGCGCGATTACGGCTTTATGTATTCTGTGTTAGGTGGTGATAATTCCGGTGGTGGCGTGGTTTGGCACCCGAGTGTGATTACCGATAGCCAAGGTTACGGTTTATACCTGAAAGCAGACGGCACACTGGTTGATACCATTGACGGTGATGCCGTTCCAAATGACTCTGATCTGATGCCACTGTTAACAGAAGAAGAGTTGAGCCAATTTGATACTTACACCGCTGAGCAGATGATGCCGTTTGTTGCGCTGAAAAAAGATTACCGAGAAGTGTCGGGTGATTTTGATAAGCCGGGTGTTAAGCAGTTTGCATTAACAGGACACCCATCATCTGGCTATGACTTCCAAGTTAAAAGCGTAGATGACGTCAGTATCATGGCCTATGAACTGACTGAAGGGGCGAGCATCCCAGTACACAAACGCAGTGAGAAGCAGGTGCTGATTAACTTTGAAGGTGACACCTTGTTAAACATCGTTCAAGACGGCGAGCAAGCGCAAGTCGTCCTGACCACCGGTGATGTGTTCAGTGTTCCAGATGGTGCGTCATACAGCCTTGAAAACCTACGAGGGACTAGCTTTACTTACGTCGTTCTTGGTTCTGACCAGCCACAAGCTTTGTAGGATAACGAATGATGAAACCAGAAGTACCACTATTATGGCTACCTGGTTTGTTGTGTGATGAAACGTTGTTCCAAGACGTCAATAAAGAGCTGCCCAACTGGGTGGCTCCTTTTACTTGTGACTTAGGAACGCAAACATCCATGCAAGCTTTGGCAAGTAAGGTCTTAGAAAATGCCCCTGAAAGCTTTGTTCTCGGTGGATTATCCATGGGCGGAATTCTAGCGTTTGAAGTGTTTAGACAAGCTCCTGAGCGGGTGAAAGGCTTGATCTTAATGGATACCAATGCGGCTGATGAAAAATCGGAGGTTTCTGAAAAAAGAAATGCTCTGGTAGATAAAGCAAAAGCAGGAGAGTTTGAGTCAATAACGCCTGATATTTTGATGCCAGTGCTCATTCACCCTAATCAGCTAGCGAATCAAGAACTGACTCAGAGAGTCACTCAAATGGCGAACAACATTGGTGTTGAACGGTTTGAAGCGCATGCTCAAGCATTAGCAGCTCGCCCTGATGCGAGGCCGTTACTCAGTGATATTCGGGTTCCTACTCTGATAATCACAGGTAAAGACGATCTGTTGTGTCCGATAGATAACCATTTATTAATGGCAAAACACATCAAGCAGGTATCACTCCATGTCATTCCTGATTGTGGCCACCTATCGACAATGGAACAGCCTAAGGTGGTCGCTCGTCATATTTGTAGCTGGATCGAAGCAAGTCTGCCTGAACCTTTATAGTTAACGGCAGAAGCAGGTTTTCATGAGTAGAGTGTCTTGTCACTCTACTTAAACATGAAACACCTTTGTTGACTCATGATTCATTTCCCATCTGTTGGGTCACAAACTCCACAAATCGATCTCGGAGTGGATTTTCACTCTTCCCATTCCATATCAACTCGACAGGCCAAGTGGCGTATTCACCTTCTAAAGTAATGAATTCCACATCGGTATTGCTAATGAACTGCGCACTGCTGGGTACAATGGTGAAACCGATATTGGCAGAAACCAAGGCAAGTAGGGTGAGAATATCATCGGCTTCTTGTGCCTTGGATAGGTCGATTTTATTGGCGAGGCAATATTGTTGGATCTGCTTGTCTAGTCCGGGGCCACGATGTTGGGCGAGCTTTAGATAAGGCCATTTCGCTAACTCAGAGGTAATCTGATCTTTGCTCGGCGCTTGCTTGAGAAGATCTTTGTGTACTGCTATTACAAGGGAATCATTGAATAGGGTTAGGCTCTTTAAATCCGTGGAGTCGGGTATTCGATTGAAGCTGATATCGAGTTCATGGCTCAATAACTCATTCGTCTGTTGCTTAGATGGTGTGTCATTTAAGGTGACGTGAACCTCTGGATATTGCTGTTTATAAGCCGCAATAAGCTTGGGCGCTTCATGATAAGTGGACACACCAAAGCCAATGTTCAAATGTCCCTGAGTTCCGTTCACCACAGAGCCTGAAAGCTGCTCAAACGCTTGCATTGAATGAACCAAACGTTGGGCTTCTGCCAGTAACGTTTTGCCTGCATGCGTTAGCTCTGCGCCATTCCTACCACGAGAAAACAGAGACGCCCCAATATTGGATTCAAGTCGTTGAATCTTTTTAGTGAGGGCCGATTGAGTAATGTAGAGCTGTTCTGACGCCAAACGGTAATTGCCCGATTTGGCCAACTGGCAGAATGCCTTCAGTAAATCAAATTCCATTCCAAATGCTCATTGAACTAAGAATATCTTTCATTATATGGAATTGAATCGATTTTTTATACTGAGCTCATACCAATTCGATAAAGACAAGTTTGAGGGCGAATAATGAAGAGAGACATCAAAGTAGCGTCGGTTCAATTCAACCACCATGCAGGTGATAAGGCGTATAACTTATCGGTTATAGAGCAATACGTTCAAAAGGCTGCGGACAGTGGCGTAGAGATCATCAGCTTCCCAGAGATGTGCATCACCGGTTATTGGCATGTGTCTGCTTTGTCGCGGGGGGATATTGAAGCTTTAGCAGAACCTGTACCGAGCGGTGAATCGACTCAAAAACTCGTTTCGCTAGCAACACAATTTGGCATGAGTGTTGGCGCGGGTTTGATAGAGCAGGGCACCGATGACGAACTATACAACACCTACGTATTTGCTATGCCCAATGGCGAGGTGCAGAAACATCGTAAACTGCACACCTTCGTTAGCCCACACATGAGTAGCGGAGACCAATACACGGTGTTCGATACGCCGCATGGTTGCAAAGTCGGCATCTTGATTTGTTGGGATAACAACTTGGTCGAGAACGTACGAATTACCGCTTTGAAAGGGGCTGACATATTTGATTGCGCCACATCAGACGGGCGGTTGCCAATCACGCAGCCCGAACGCGATGAAACGAATTGACCCAGAGTTATGGTTTAAGCGAGATGAAAACCCGGAAGCGATTCGTGCTGAGATGCAGGGCAAGAATGGTCGCGAGTGGCTAATGCGTTGGCTGCCTGCAAGAGCGCACGATAACGGCCTCTTTGTGGTGTTCAGTAATGGTGTAGGTGTTGATATGGACGAAGTGAGGACAGGCAACGCGATGATCTTGAGCCCTTACGGTGAAATCATTGCTGAGACCGATAGTGTTGATAACGATATGGTGATTACAGAGCTAAAAGCAGAAGAGTTAGATATGTGTACGGGTAGACGCTGGATTCGTGGTCGTAAGCCAGAGCTTTATCATTCACTTACACAGCCTCTTGGTCATGAACTTGATCCGCACCAAGCGCGTTTTGCAGAGAAGTAATGGAGTAAGCGCTGGTGAAAAAGGATGCACTAGGGACGGTTGAAAGGGAGAGAAGGGTTCTTGATGTAGTCTACCCACTTGAACTGTTTTTAAGTGGGTAGACTATTTACACATCAAACACTAAGCACTAAACATCTAGCACCAGCATCTAAGTTCTATTCTCAGTGCCGAGTGCGAGAAGACGTCAGTTCTGATGCGCGAAGCTGGGCAACGGCTTTTGCGAGTTCAAGCTGAGCTTGTGCAAAGTTGATGTCTACATTGCCCTTATTGATATTCTCTAGAGCTGCGTATTTCGCTTCTTCTGCGCGAGCGCGGTCAATATCTTGGCCGTGCAGGGCGGTATCGGCTAAAACCGTTACCACATCCGGCTGAACTTCGAGCATGCCACCAGAGACATACAGCACTTGTCCCTCTGATTTAGGGTCTGTGACAAACACTGTTACGCCCGGCTTGATCTTACTGAGAAGCGGGGAGTGACCGGGGCGGATCCCCAGCTCACCATCAGCGCCAGAAACGGCTAGGGCATACGCTGGACCTGAAAACAGCGTACCTTCCGCACTTACAATATTAAGTTGAAATGTATTATCTGTAATTCCGATAGCCATGGTGCACCTGCCTCTTAGAGTGATTTTGCTTTGTTAAGCACTTCGTCGATAGAACCACAATACAAGAATGCTTGCTCTGGGATATCGTCATATTCGCCGCCTAACAGGCCTTTAAAGCCTCTTAGTGTTTCGCTTAGCGGTACAAATACACCTTTCTGACCGGTAAACACTTCGGCTACATGGTAAGGCTGAGTTAAGAAACGTTCAATCTTACGAGCGCGAGATACGGTCTGTTTGTCTTCAGTAGACAGCTCATCCATACCAAGAATCGCGATGATGTCCTTTAGCTCTTTGTAGCGTTGCAGCGTTGTTTGGACTTTTTGTGCAATGTCGTAGTGCTCTTGGCCAACCACAAGCGGGTCCAATTGGCGAGAGGTCGAATCCAATGGGTCGATTGCAGGGTAGAGGCCCAATGCCGCGATGTTACGCGACAGTACAACGGTTGCATCTAAGTGAGCAAAGGTTGTTGCTGGCGATGGATCGGTCAAGTCATCCGCAGGTACGTATACCGCTTGAATAGACGTGATCGAACCTTGTCTGGTTGATGTGATACGTTCTTGTAGAACACCCATCTCTTCAGCCAGCGTTGGTTGGTAACCTACTGCTGAAGGCATACGACCTAGCAGTGCCGATACTTCTGTTCCCGCAAGCGTGTAACGGTAGATGTTATCAATGAACAACAGTACGTCACGACCTTCATCACGGAAGCGCTCAGCCATAGTCAGGCCTGTCAGTGCAACACGCAGACGGTTTCCCGGTGGCTCGTTCATTTGGCCGTAAACCATGGCTACTTTGTCTAGTACACCCGCTTCTTTCATCTCGTAGTAGAAGTCGTTACCTTCACGAGTACGCTCACCAACACCGGTAAATACAGAGAGACCTGAGTGGGCTTTTGCGATGTTGTTGATAAGCTCCATCATGTTGACGGTTTTACCTACGCCAGCACCACCAAACAGACCGATTTTACCGCCCTTTGCGAACGGACAAATAAGGTCGATAACTTTAACGCCTGTTTCTAGAAGTTCAGTACTGTTTGCTTGCTCTTCATAAGAGGGTGCTTCACGGTGAATTTCGTAGCTTTCTTTCTGGCCGATTTCACCACATTCATCAATAGGCTGACCAAGAACGTTCATGATACGGCCTAAGGTTTCTTCGCCCACAGGAACGGTGATCGGAGAACCTGTGTTTTCAACAGTTAGGCCGCGGCGCAAGCCATCTGACGTACCCATTGCAATACAACGAACGATACTGCCACCCAGTTGTTGCTGAACTTCCAATACGAGAGAGCTTGCTTCCTCGCTCGTCACTTTCAATGCATCATAAACGCGTGGGCTGTTGCCGCCGCTGAACTCGACGTCTACCACCGCGCCGATAACTTTAACTATTTTTCCAACACTCATCTCTAAATCCTCAAATTCTATTCTTAACCCACTCTTTTCTGCCCTTAGACAGCTTGAGCTCCTGAGACTATTTCACTCAGTTCTTGGGTAATGGCAGCCTGTCGCGCTTTGTTGTATACCAACTGCAAATCATCGATGAGTTGGCCTGCGTTATCGGTCGCCGCTTTCATGGCCACCATTCGGGCTGCTTGCTCACAGGCAATGCTCTCTACGATGCCTTGATACACTTGTGATTCAATGTATCGATGTAACAGCTCAGAGAGGATGTCTCTTGGTGCTTGTTCATAGATGTAGTCCCAACGACGTGCTTTTTTCGCACCTCCATCGGCCTCAGAGTCTGAAGGGTGGGGCAGCAACTGCAAGGTCGTTGGTTCTTGAACCATGGTGTTGATGAACTGGTTATACACGAGATACAAACTGTCGATTTTTTCGTCGTCGTAATGCCCTAGCATCGCGTTAACTGTACCTAAGATGTCTTCTAATTTAGGCGCGTCACCAAGACCTGACGTTTGCGCGATAACATTGCCGCTGCGTTGGAAAAATGAGATAGCTTTTGAACCAATTAGGGTCGTTTCTACTTCAACGCCTTTGGTACGCCACATCTCCATTTCTTCTAACACTTTCTTGAACAAGTTCGAGTTCAAGCCACCACATAAGCCTCGATCGGACGAAATAATGATGTAAGCAACGCGTTTTGGTTCACGCTGTTGAAGGTAGGGGTGCTGGTATTCCAGCGACCCTGATGCGACATGAGAGATAACTTTACGCATGTTCTCGGCATATGGACGTGTTAGCGTCATA
This sequence comes from Vibrio sp. QJM3NY_21, assembly GCF_057785975.1. Taxonomy (NCBI): domain Bacteria; kingdom Pseudomonadati; phylum Pseudomonadota; class Gammaproteobacteria; order Vibrionales; family Vibrionaceae; genus Vibrio; species Vibrio sp. QJM3NY_21. The sequence goes on along the minus strand of NZ_CM173514.1, from coordinate 1,122,841 downwards.
TTGTCTTGAACTTTACGCATCTTACTTGCCGCAACCATCTCCATTGCACTGGTGATTTTCTGAGTGTTACTAACACTGCCTATCTTGGTGCGAATTTCTTTAGTATTTGCCATTATCTGCTCCTAATTTGTTTTGATTTCCAGCCAACAAACCGGAGCGTTTACCAAGCTTTCAACGCTACAAAGTCACCGAGAAGCTTTGCAAGAGCGCCATCAATTTCATCGTTGTAGTCACCATTAGCGTTGATGGTGTCGAACAACTCTGGGTTTTGACCTTTCGCGTAAGCAATCAATTCTTCTTCAAAACGCGCAATCTTGTTCAACTCTACGTCAGCCAAATAGCCTTTTTCTGCTGCGTAGATAACCGTTGCTTGCTCAGCGACAGACATTGGAGAGTATTGCTTTTGTTTCATCAGTTCGGTTACACGCTCACCATGGTCAAGCTGCTTACGAGTCATGTCATCTAAGTCAGAAGAGAACTGAGCAAATGCGGCTAATTCGCGGTATTGAGCTAATGATGTACGGATACCACCAGACAGTTTCTTGATGATCTTGCACTGAGCCGCGCCACCCACACGAGATACCGAGATACCTGGGTCAACTGCAGGACGTAGGCCTGAGTTGAACAGTTGGGTTTGTAGGAAAACCTGACCATCAGTAATTGAGATTACGTTGGTTGGTACAAACGCAGATACGTCACCCGCTTGAGTTTCAATGATAGGAAGCGCGGTTAATGAGCCTGTTTGGCCTTTTACTTCACCGTTCGTGAATTTCTCAACGTATTCCGCATTCACTCGTGCTGCACGTTCTAGTAGGCGTGAGTGGAGGTAGAATACGTCGCCAGGGAAGGCTTCACGACCCGGTGGACGCTTAAGTAGCAATGAGATTTGACGGTAAGCGACGGCTTGCTTTGATAGGTCATCATAGATGATCAGTGCATCTTCACCGCGGTCACGGAAGTATTCGCCCATTGTGCAACCTGCATAGGGTGCTAGGTATTGAAGCGCGGCTGATTCTGATGCTGACGCCACAACAACGATGGTATTTTTAAGCGCATCATGGTCTTCGAGTTTACGAACAACGTTTGCGATAGTGGAGGCTTTCTGGCCAATAGCCACATATACACATTTGATGCCAGAATCTTTCTGATTGATGATCGCATCGATAGCTAATGCTGTTTTACCCGTCTGACGGTCACCGATGATAAGTTCACGTTGACCACGGCCGATAGGCACCATAGTATCAACGGCTTTATAACCGGTTTGAATTGGCTGATCGACGGACTTACGCTCGATTACGCCGGGTGCAATTACTTCTACAGGGTCGAGTCGGTCACAACTCACTGGGCCTTTGCCATCGATTGGCTCGCCTAATGTGTTCACTACACGGCCAAGCAGTCCGTTACCGACAGGCACTTCCAAGATACGGCCAGTACCTTTCACTTTCATACCTTCAGATAGGTCAGTGTAGGGGCCCATAACTACGGCACCGACTGAGTGCGTGTCAAGGTTAAGTGCAAGAGCGTACTTGCCACCTGGAAGCTCGATCATCTCACCCTGCATGACATCCGCAAGGCCGTTAATGGTAATGATGCCATCACGAACCGAAACTATGGTGCCTTCGTTGCGAGCTTCGGTGCTCACATTAAACTTCGAGATGCGATCTTTAATCAGGTCGCTGATTTCGTTTGAATTTAATTGCATAATTGTTACCTATCTCGCGTGAAGTTGATGAGCTAATCGGCTAATTGATGTGTTCAAAGAACCATCGATGACGGTTTCACCCGCCTTGATTACGATCCCGCCAACCAGCGAGTCATCAATAACCTGTTCCATTTCAACCTGACGCTCTAATTTCTTCTCAAGTGCAGCAGTGAGTGATGTAACTTGATCTTGTGTAAGCAATTCTGAACTGGTGACAGTGACAGGGATTACACGTTCATGTTCGTCCTTTAGGTCGCTGAACAAGTTAAACAAGTCTCTTATCACTGCAAGACGGCCATTCTCAGCCAAGACTTTAATGAGATTAATGACGTGGTCATCAACGAGTCCTTGGCAAACGTGAATGATGAGATTGACCAGTTCTTCAGATTGCTGTGTATGAACACCTTCTGCTGATGAAATCTGCTTAGCGATCGTTTCTTCTTCCGCTACCGTCACAAGAATGGACAACATTGAGTGCCACTCTTGTAACTTGTTTTCACCCAAAGCAAAGTCGAACGATGCTTTAGCGTAGGGATGAGCAATATTGGTGTAATCTGACATATTGCCTCCGTTTAGAGTTCGCTTATCATTTGATCAACTAACGCTCGGTTCGTTTCAGAATCTAGGTTCTTGCTGATCAATTTCTGTGCACTTTGAATAACAGCGTCTGCCATATCCGCCTGAAGTTCACGGCGTAACTTTTGACGTTCGCCTTCTAGCTCAGCTCTACCTTGTTCTAAGATGCGTGCCTTTTCTTGCTCGCCTTCTTGGTGAGCTAAGGTGATGATTTCGTTGCGGCGTTTCTTGCCTTGCTCAATCAGTTCGGTCACATTCTTTTTCGCATCTGCGACGAGTTGTGCGCCATTTGATTTTGCTAGTTCTAGCTCTTTCGCTGCATTCTCTGAGTGGCGTAAACCATCAGCGATTTCTTTTTGGCGCTCGTCTAACATCGCGGTGAGAGGGGGCCATACATATTTCATGCATAGCCAAACAAAAATCACGAATGAGATTGCTTGACCAAACATGCTGGCATTTAAGTTCATACCTTCCTCACTAAATCTTGATTATTTACAAATCGATCTTTTCAAAGCTTCTAATTAAGCCACGGCAAAGATGATGTATAGACCGATACCAACACCGATCATCGGTACAGCATCAACAAGGCCCATCATGATGAAGAATTGAGTACGAAGCATTGGAGTAAGGTCTGGTTGACGAGCAACACCTTCAAGGTATTTACCTGCTAAGTTACCAATACCAGATGCTGCACCCGCTGCACCTAAACCGATCAGTAATGCACCTGCTACATATAAAACTGCGCTTACGATATCCATTTGTATCTCCGATAAATAATTTGTTAGTTAATTTTTTAGTTATTAATTAATGGTGTTCTTCTGTTGCCATTGCTAAATAAACAACGGTCAGTACCATAAATATAAATGCTTGCAAGAATACGATTAATATGTGGAATAAGGCCCATGGAACACTTAGTGCCCATTGCATCCACCAAGGCATTAGTGCGATAAGGATGAATATCATCTCGCCTGCATACATATTTCCGAATAATCGTAAGCCTAGCGATATTGGCTTTGAAATTAATGTTATTAATTCAAGAGCAAAGTTAACAGGATATAAAAGAGGGTTATCAAATGGCTGAGTAGTTAGCTCTTTGATAAAGCCTTTCAAACCTTTATTTTTAAACGTATAAGTTAACAATAAAATAAACACACCGAGTGCCATCGACATTGGGATATTTACATCCGCTGTCGGTAGGTCTCTAAAGTGCTCTAAACCCATTACACGAGTTAACCCTGGTATTAAATCTATAGGCAATAGGTCGACTGCATTCATTAACAACACCCAAACAAAAGTGGTTAATGCCAGTGGCCCTATTAATTTATCCTCCGCTTGAAAAATCTCTTTGACTAGGTTGTTAACGAAATCAAAGATAAGCTCGATAAAACATTGAAAACGACCTGGAACACCGCTAGTGCCCTTGGTCACTACATATCGAAAAGCTCCAATAAACAGTAAACCCGTGATCCAAGATACCAACATTGAGTCAATGTTGAACGCCCAGAAACCATCACCTGTAGTTAAGAAGGTTAAGTGATGCTCTATGTATTCGTGAGCGGTAGTGACTTGATCCATACTACACGTACTCCGATCTTGTAGAGGCAGTAATAAATGGTGTTAAGAAGTACCCAATCATTGTGAAAATATACGCGTATAATATTACTGGGTTATCCAATTTAAAAAACTGGAATGCCAAGATAAACATTAAGAACGTATAGGTTATTTTCACGACACGACTCATTTGCATTAAGTCACGTAAACTATAATTAGGGTTCTTGTGCACCTTAAGGCTTGCATATATAAAACCAAACAGCGGTGGTAACATCGCGATTACGACACCCAAAGCTGAAGACTCCATATCTACTTTATTACCAAAAAACACTTCATATAAAACTACACCGACGGCTAATACTATTTGGCAGAGAACAACTCTTTTAGCAGCAACAAGGATGTCGCTACTTATCCCATTAAGCCTCATAATAAAACCCTATATTTAACAGTGTAAGTTAATATAAAACACAGTTTGAATATGTTTTGTTACTAGCACTTACTTGTTAATAGCAATTTGACTTGTTAATAAACCTTTACTTGTTAACAAAGAAATAATCTTTCTGGCTTTATATCTCCTGACGAAATTAAACGAAATAAACTGACTCGCTATCGTTTCGACAAAATATAAACTACGCCTAAAATTATGTGATCAAAACGACAAATATCGGCATCAATAATTCCATTTTTGAAATGAGTGTTTTCCATTTATGAAAGTAATAGTTCTATTATTAAATCCATGAATATTTAAAATGCTTTGTTTATAGCGAGAAAAGGGAGGTTTCACCCAGAAAATTAGAGAGAAAAAATATTAAGATATGACGTTATCAATTAAGCATATTCAATGACTTAGAGTCTTTTCTAAATGTGATGACGGGTTGGTATTCGAAGCGGGGTATAACCAAGATTTTGTTGATATTGGAAGGTTTCGTTTGTGTAGTGAAATAGCAGTATGGTGCTCCTTATCATTAAGCTGATTTTTTTTAATATCGTTATCATATTTTCATTATTGATGTATTGGAACGCGAATCAACACGCCCAGCACCGGGTTCAAGATGAAAATTTGATGAAAAATTCAGCGTCCAACCGCTGATGCAACAAGATCTAGGGTCAATGATGAGGGCGAGGAAACGTACGTGCAGATGGAAAGTTCGGGTTAATTGACTAAAAAATAGAGGTATCGCTGAGGTTGGGTCGAATTATTATCAGACGAATTCGCGGAGCATCGACCCAGAAATAACAGTTTCAATACAGAAATAATCGGAATCTAAAGATGTTTGTCGTATCAATAGGCCTATAGGAAGCGCCTTCAATCATGTTCCTTTATTACTCTTCATAGCTTAGGTATTGAATACATAAGTCATGAAAGGCCTGTGCTTGTGGCGAGATCGTGCGGTCAGCCAACCTGAAAATACCGATTTGACGCTGTAAGGGCGGGTCAATCAATGGAATCCACACCAAACGGGTTTCATTGGTTGGGAAAGCCAGCTTAGGTAGCGTGGTCACGCCTATCCCGAGTTCTAACACCGAAAACAACGAAGTGATGTTCTCTACCGAATACAGAGCCTGTTCGCTGAGCATTCGTGCAGGTGTTGGGTCAAGTAGGGTACAAGTACCGTTGCGAATGAAGGGTTGTTTTAACAAAGTTTGCCATTCGATTCCCTCTTTTTGAGAGGCGATAGGGTTGTCTTTGAGGCAGACCACACCGATAGGATCGGAAAGTAAAGGCGTAAAGTCGATGCTCTCTTCTTCTAAATGGGAGCTATTTCCGAGGGCAACATCCACCTCTCCAGACAGTAGTCTCGCTTCCACACCTGCCGCATTATCATCAATCAAGCTGACTTCTACATTAGGGTACTGCTCACAAAAGGCCCCTAAAACACTAGGGATTAATTTTGCGGCGACCGATGGCACGCTCGCTATTCGAACTCTTCCTTGTTGTCCTGCCGCGGCTGCGCGCAGGTCATTGTCTAATGCTTTGTAAACATTCAGGAATTGAATGATTTTTGGTAAGCATATTTCTCCGAAAGGTGTCAGCGTTGATTTGTTGCCTGTTTCAAACAGTGGCTGACCGAGTATTTTTTCCAGTTCTTTTATTGAGGTGGAAAGTGCCGCTTGCGATCGATTTGCTCGGTGAGATGCCGCTCTAAATCCGCCTTCTTCGACCACTAAAACAAAATGTTTTAACTGTTGTAGCTTAATACTCATGACAGGAATCCTTCTCTAGGCCTTGCTATACCTTACTTTTTTAAAGGTGATAGATTTTATTTATCAAATGCACAAAATTTACCGTTAGATTTATCAGCCGTCAAGGTGCAGTATTTAACCATCTTGAAACATAGTTGCTACAAAGTTGGATGGAATCGTGAACGCACAAACTAAAAAACACCCAGTAAAAACCGAGCTTTTTGCTTCAAAAGCACCACTAGAGTGGGCAATCGTTAATAACGGCACTCTATACACAGCGCAGATTCCAATTGATGAAACTGGCGCAGTAGTAGAAGGCGGTATTGAAGCGCAAACGCGTCAGACTTTTAACAACCTTGTTCATACGTTGGAGTGTGCAGGTGAATCTATGGATTCAGTGCTGCAAGTTCTGATTTACGTAACAGACCGTGAATACTTAAAAACGGTAAACAGCGTATACGGAGAATACTTCAATGCACCTTATCCAAACCGTGCAGCGGTCGTCGTTGCAGGGTTAGCAAGAGAAGAGATGCTGGTCGAGTTCGTGGTTTATGCATCGGCGTCTCAACCTGAATAATCAGACTGTGAACTAAAGCTATTTGCGGATCAAAACTCTTTTGAATTGAAGTGGTTTATTGATACAAGCGACTTGGTTCACTTTAGAAATAAAATATACATCTTATTTTAGCAATTAACCACCTGAATATTAACAGTTTATTAATTAACCAGATGGTTGCCAGACTCAACCGCAACCTAACCGTTACAAGGACAGAATGATGACTCAAACACAGAATGTTCAAGCAGAAAACGCACTTTACATTGGCGGCGAATGGCAAGCGGGTGTAAGCACCGTTGCGAACATTAACCCATCAGATATTTCTGAAAACATCGGTAACTTTGCACAAGCAAGCACTGACCAAGTTCAACAAGCGATTTCAGCGGCGAAGCACGCTCAACCAGAGTGGGAAAGAACACCGATTGAACGTAAGCAAGCAGTGCTTCAAGCGATTGGTGATGAATTGATTGCACGTTGTGATGAGCTAGGCACATTACTTTCTCGTGAAGAAGGTAAGCCTTTTGCTGAAGGTCGTGGTGAAATTTACCGTGCAGGCCAGTTCTTCCAATACTTCGCAGCTGAAGTGCTTCGTCAAATTGGCGACAACGCAGAATCAGTACGCCCAGGCGTTTCTGTAGAAGTGACTCGCGAAGCTGTTGGTGTTATCGGCATCATCTCTCCTTGGAACTTCCCAACAGCAACAGCTGCTTGGAAAATTGCTCCAGCATTGGCTTTCGGTAACAGCGTTATCTGGAAACCTGCAAACCTAACACCAGCAAGTGCAGTTGCATTAACCGAGATTATCCACCGCCAAGGCATGCCTGCAGGCACGTTCAACCTTGTACTGGGTAGTGGTTCAAAGGTTGGTGATGCACTGATCAACTCTAAAGACGTGAATGGTGTGAGCTTTACTGGTTCTGTTGATACGGGTCGTAAAGTCGCAGCTGCAACAGCGCCAAACTTCGTTCGTTGCCAACTAGAAATGGGCAGTAAGAACGCATTAGTGATTGCTGACGATGCAGATATCCAAACTGCAGTAGATGCAACTATCGCGGGTTCATTCTCGGGTGCCGGTCAAAAATGTACCGCATCTTCTCGTCTAGTGGTAATGGATGGCATTCACGACCAATACGTTGAAGCACTTATCAAACGCATGAGTGAGCTTAAAGTCGGTCACGCACTAGAAGAGGGCGTGTTCATGGGCCCTGTAGTCGATGGAAACCAACTTGAAGCAAACCTTGGTTGGGTTGAGAAAGCACGTCAAAGCGGTGGTGAGCTAGCATTTGGTGGCGAACGTTTGAGCATGAAACACGAAGGTTTCTACATGTCTCCAACCTTGTTCTTGAATACTAAGAACGATTGGGAAGTGAACCAAGAAGAAGTGTTTGCTCCTATGGCAAGTGTGATTCGAGTTGCTGACTTAGAAGAAGCTATCGCGACAACAAACGACACACGTTTCGGCCTAACAGGCGGCATCATTACTCAAAGCCTACGCAGTAGTGCGATGTTCAAACAACAAGCACAAACAGGTTGTGTGATGGTGAACCTACCAACTGCAGGTACGGATTACCATGTACCGTTTGGTGGTCGTAAAGAGTCTAGCTTCGGTCCTCGTGAGCAAGGTCAATACGCGAAAGAGTTCTATACCGTGGTTAAGACAGCTTATCAGCGCCCTTACTAAGCAGCTTTCTGTTAATTAGATTTCTATTAACTAGAACGGGATAGTTGGAGTCATTAGTTAAACAGACCCTAACTATCCAGCTATCGAATTGGCCTGATTTATCGAGTCAGGCCAACATCCAAACCCAATTACGCTCAATCAATGTAGATTTCAAAGACTGAGCCCCCAGTAAGTGATTTAACCCATTTTTGAAAACATGTTATTTGAGCGTGTTTTCAAAACCGAGCTAGAACACTGAGCTTTCAATAGGAGTGGTTATGTACCAGCAACGGATTGTTATAGATGGATTGCAATACTGCAATTGGAACAGAGAATATTTCCAAACACTAAAGGCGAGCGGCATTACAGCAGTTCACGCTACCGCGGTTTATCACGAGACAGCTCGTGAGACTTTATCTCGTTTTGCTGAGTGGAACTTAAGATTCGAGCAGAATGCAGACATTATTATGCCGATACATTCAATGGCTGATGTTGAAACTGCAAAAGCGACAGGTAAAGTCGGCATTTTTCTAGGTGCTCAAAACTGTTCGCCAATTGATGATGAGATTGGTCTTATCGAAGTGATGCGTCAGCAGGGTCTTTTGATCATGCAGCTGACGTACAACAACCAGAGCTTATTGGCGACGGGTTGTTATGAGCAGAACGACACAGGTATCACGCGCTTTGGTAAGCAAGCTATCGAAGAGATGAACCGAGTAGGTATGATCATCGATATGTCTCATAGTGCTGAACGTTCAACACTTGAGGCGATAGACCTATCTTCTCGCCCTATTTGTATCAGCCACGCGAATCCGACGTTTGCACATGATGCACTGCGTAATAAATCAAATGATGTGATTAAGGCTCTAACCGCACGCGGTGGCTTAATCGGATTCAGCTTATACCCATTCCACCTACCAAACGGCAGCCAATGTACCTTGGAAGATTTCTGCCAAATGGTTGCAACTACGGCTGACATGGTCGGCGTAGAACACCTAGGTATTGGCAGTGACCTATGCTTAAACCAACCTCAAGCCGTTCTTGAGTGGATGCGAAATGGTCGCTGGTCGAAGGCTATGGACTACGGTGAAGGCTCTGCGAATAACTCAGGTTGGCCAGATTCACTGCCTTGGTTCTGTGGGAGTTCTGGTATGGAAAATATCTATAACGGATTGATGCGTCACGGTTTCAGTGAGTCTGAAGCCGGGCAAGTATTAGGCGATAACTGGTTTAACTTTTTGAAAGACGGCTTAGAGCCTCAAAGCAAAAAGTAACCGCTTTTTTGAACAGCATTGAAAAGAATATCAATTATACAAAAGGAACAACGGTCTATTTCGCAACGCGGTAACCCAAACATGGATTAGCCTGCCCAACACAAAAACAATAGGGCAGGTGTTAAATACACCTCTTGTGGTCATCATTTTAATGACGGCTGCAAAGAAACCTCTGGAGTCAGAGTATGTCTGATTTAACCAATAGCGTGAAATCTTCAAATGTAAATGCGGGTCAAGCAAACACAGCAAGTAAAAATACACAGTCTGAGTCTGCCTCAGATAAATTAGGACTAACTAACCCAGCACTTTGGTACAGCGGCGGCTTTATTGCTCTGTTTGTAGCCCTTGCTTTGTTTGATGGCGAGCTGCTGTCTACCCTAGTAAATACCGGCTTTGCATGGTCTGTAAAAGTGTTCGGCCCATATTGGCAAATGCTTCTTCTTCTGACTTTTCTTATTGGTCTTGGCCTAGCGGCAGGGCGAACAGGCAAGGTTATCCTAGGTGGCATCGATAAGCCTGAGATGGATGGCTTCCGCTGGATGGCGATCATCTTTTGTACGTTACTTGCGGGTGGCGGTGTGTTTTGGGCGGCAGCTGAGCCTATCGCACACTATGTGAGTCCTCCACCGTTGTATGGCGCACAAGAAAACGCACAACAAGGCGCAGTAAACGCATTATCACAATCGTTTATGCACTGGGGTTTTCTCGCATGGGCAATCGTTGGTAGCTTAACGTCTATTGTGGTTATGCACCTTCACTACGACAAAGGCTTGCCTCTTAAGCCTCGTATTTTGCTATACCCAGTTTTAGGCGAAAGAGCACTGAAAGGTCATACCGGCGCACTGATTGATGCATGTTGTATTGTTGCAGTAGCAGCGGGCACCATCGGTCCGATTGGCTTCTTGGGCTTGCAAGTGAGCTACGCACTGAACGAACTGTTTGGTATTCCAGATGGCTTCACGACACAGCTGATCATCATCTTGTTCGCTATCGTTCTTTACACATTGTCTGCATTAAGTGGTCTTAACCGCGGGATGCAAATGCTAAGCCGTTACAACGTAATTTTAGCAATGGCATTGATGGTCTACATTCTGATCTTTGGTCCAACGAACTTCATCTTCAATGGCTACATCCAAGGTGTAGGCAGCATGATTGACAACTTCATCCCAATGGCGACTTACCGTGGTGACGAAGGTTGGTTGAGCTGGTGGACAGTGTTCTTCTGGGGCTGGTTCCTAGGTTACGGACCAATGATGGCAATCTTCATTGCTCGAATTTCACGCGGTCGTAGTATTCGTCAGTTGGTGACAACCATTAGTATTGTTGCTCCGTTTGTTACTTGTTTTTGGTTCACGATTGTTGGTGGTTCAGGTCTGGCATTTGAAATCGCAGATCCGGGCAGTGTAAGTAAAGCATTTGAAGGTTTTAACTTACCAGGCGCTCTACTGGCGGTAACTCAACAGCTACCAATGCCAATGCTTACGTCTATCTTGTTCTTGATTCTGACGACGATCTTTATCGTGACGACAGGTGACTCAATGACTTACACCATCAGTGTTGTTGTGAGTGGTGAGACAGAACCCAATGCAATTATTCGTACTTTCTGGGGTGTGATGATGGGGGTAACAGCTTTAATTCTGATTTCCCTTGGTTCAGGCGGAATTTCTGCGCTGCAATCGTTCATTGTTATCACTGCGGTACCTGTTTCCTTAATCTTACTTCCTTCACTTTGGAATGCGCCTCAAATCGCAATCAAGATGGCAAAAGAACAAGGTCTATAGAAAGCAAGAACGACCAAATGCGGGCCTTGTAATTAAGGCCCGCAAGAAATCCGAAAGTCAGTAAAACCTGTACCGGTGAAGATACACCGGACGGCAAAGTATTTAGGTCAATCGATCTAGTCAGGACAAATAATAAGGGGCGAGATCGCTTGCCTCAATAACTATCAAAAACGTGAAAGCTAACCAGCATACTGTTACAACGAATGCTTCAAATGATGGCAACGATCGGTTCTGAATGGCTAGCAAAATCCTATAACTATAAGGTGGTGAGCAAAATGGATGCACATCGTTCTACCTACACTGAATCAGCATTACGTGACGCAACCGTCGTCATGGCACCGGAAAGGCTAGGTGCGATGCACCAAACACGCATCAGCTTCGTGAGAACTCTGATTCGTAAAATGGCGCAGCAAGAATGGAAAGTGACGAAACATGAGTGGCAATTAGACGCTCAAGGTTTTGGTCACGTTATCTATAAGCTAGCGACGCCAAACCATGTTTATCATTTGGTTGTTTTTTGCGATGAAATTGCAGATGACGAACGAAATGACCGTGTCATTGCTGAAAAGTGGGACGTAACGTTTGCGCTTGTTCTTGGTGATGTTGATGTCACCCTACTTGAAAGACTTCGTGCGAATGTACCGCTTCAAGAGGCGGGCCGTAATCCAAATAACGTACTTGTTTTAGCGCGAGCAAACAAAAGTGTACGTGTGTTTGAACACATCGTGAGTCACTTGGCGAAAGGTGTTCAACCAACGCCCAAAGAACTGGCTGAAGTGGGCTACATCCTACGAACCACCGCAGTTTATGGTAATGGCAAATTTGGTATTGCTGACTTCAAGATCTTAGAGAAAAATGAAGATTTTAATCAGTCGTTCAGTGCGCAAATGTGTGCGGTTTATATGCTGCGTGAGTTCAGCTTGGATTGGGTTCATTACCTAGCAGAGCAACAAGGCGGCGAACAAGCGATTTCTTTACACCGTGGATTGCAACGCTACCTAGGCGTTGGTAATGCGACAGGTTTAGGCATGGCGCCATACCTGATTAACCACCCAAGTATTGTCGATCAGTGGATGACAACCCGTGAACATGCATTGGCTGAAGTGTTAGCGAGTCAGACTGATACGGCGTTGATTGAGCCACTGCGTACATTAGCTAAAAAAGCGATTTGTCATTTAGAACAAGTGGTTACCATCAATGAAACACAGCAAGAGCTGAACAAAGCCGCTGTTGATGATTTGAAAGAAACAGAGCAATCGCTAGAAACGTCTGTTAGCCAGTGTGGTACATGGGCGCAGTTAGTCGAGCAATCTAAGCAAATGAGTATGGAAGCCCAAGAAATCCTTATCTCATGCTTGATGGAATTGTACCCAGAATTAGTGGACGCCCATCAAGAGCAAATGAATTGCAGCGAAACATTGTCACTTCCTAGCGGCAAAAAGATTCAAGACCTTCTTGTTGTACTAGAAGAGAAGTATCGCTGGGCGATCACGACCGACTTTACGAAAGCAGAGAACAACTACTGGTTCTGGTATCGCTCTCAAGACAAAGAAGAGCCAAGGCTCGGTGTTCGAGGTGAAGAGCTGGGTGAAGAGCGTGAACTGCCGTTGGATATTGGCCGTCAAGCTTATCGTTTGTACCATGCTTTATTGCAATTCGCGCCTGAGCTTTCATTGGCTGAATTCCTTGTTAAACAGCCGCAACACCGTGCAATTGCACGCCGAGTGTGGACGCTAGGTAACAAAGCGATGGGCGACATTCAAATGAATGTGCTTCACCAAGATTCGCCTCCAATGCACTTGCTGCGTTGTAAGCTAGCAATGTTTGGTGCGACTAAGTTTGATCCTCGCTCAGATCGCTGGGTACGAGTGACGTTTTTCCAAGGAGCGCCATTGCTTGATGAAATTCATCAGGACGAATGGGTGTTCCCAGTCTTACCAAGTGAAGCACCAAGTGAAGCGGAGCTCGCTGACTCACAAAAAGCTACTACACATATCAACGCTCAACATGGAGGTAAATCGTTATGATCGTTTCTCACAATGAACTGGTAGCGGCCGTCAATAAAGCCTTTCTGGGTATGCGTCGTACATGTGGTGAAGCTGATGTGATAGCGAACATGGTGGCAGATTTACAAATGGTCGGTTTGGATGGAGTTCGTCATTTTAACAATGCGAGCAACTTTATGGGTCTTGAAGACGATTGCCCTGTAGACATTCAAGTGAGCAGCGATAATACCGTTGAAGTTGACCTACACAAGGCGAGCTTAGCCTGTCATCTTCCTGTGATTATGGACTATTCGATTGAAAAAATGGTTGGTAAGAAGACGCTGAAAATTGAGCTAAATAACTGCCACAACCGTTGGTTAGCGTACAGCGAGCTTGTGAAGCTTGCTGCGAAAGGCATCGCGTGCATGGCACGTTGGGACAACGGCTCTAACCCTAAGAGCACTTTGTATGTTCTTAACCGTGGTTGCGTTGCTCCAGAACTGTTTTTATCAGATTTGCCACTGGCATCGGACGAACATATCCACAATATGACCATCGAACTTTCCGTCCAGGATTTCGATATCGAACGTTTGTCAGATGGCTACCAAACACACATTGAATCAGAAGCGCTTTTTAAAACTCAAGAGAAAGCGTGGAACGATGGCATTGAGGTTGATGATGGAGAGTGGGGCGCGTTGAAAGAGACTGCGACGGCTATCCTTGTCGAAAGTAGCCAACGTTCGACTCAAGGTGCAGGTGAATTAACGGCTTCGTAGTCGCTAGATTCGCTAAATTTGATAGATTTATTAGAACGAATAGATTCTCGATAGATTAACGACAAATAACCCAGTTAGTTTATCAACACAGATAAAACCAAAGAGCTTAACGTACCCTCACCTCGTTAAGCTCTTTTTATTTGCCTCTCGCTTTTGGTTTGCTTCACTTTATTCTTTCGATCTCTCGTTAGATAAATCCCTTCTAAATTGACTGTTTTGACACACGTTGTTACCCGTTTAGAGGTAATTGAACAATTAAACGAAGCACCTTCACATTCATGTTAAACAAACGGTTTCATTTACAAGCTAGTATGCGTATCTTGCTAACTAAAGGTGCCAAAGGGCGCCGTTTTTATTCGTACCGATGACTTTAGAATCAGATAAAAAAGGAATGAAGCGTGCAAGCTAACTTTATTGATGGAACCACCCTGTATCGTCAGCACTCTTTTGAGTTGCCACTCGATTACCAAGCCAAAGATGGACAACAGATCCAAGTCTTCGCACGTGAACTGGTTGATGTTACAAAAGACGCACAAGAACTGCCGTGGTTGATCTATTTTCAAGGTGGGCCAGGCTTTCCTTCTCCACGAGTAAGCGGTCAATCAGGCTGGCTAAAGCGTGCATTGCAAAACTATCGTGTTCTGCTTCTGGACCAACGCGGCACAGGCAACAGCACAGTGACTAGCCATGAAACTTTGGCGCATCTGTCCCCAGAGCAACAAGTCGAGTACTTAACGCATTTCAGAGCCGACAATATCGTTCGTGACGCTGAAGCGATTCGTGAGCAATTCGGTGTTAAGCAATGGTCGACGATTGGTCAAAGCTTTGGTGGTTTCTGCACCCTGAGTTATTTGTCACTGTTCCCACAGAGCTTGCAGCGTTGTTATGTGACGGGCGGTATTCCTTCTATTGAGCGTGAAGCTGATGATGTTTATCGTGCGACTTACAAGCGTGTAGAAGACAAAAACAGAGCTTTCTTTGCTCAGTTCCCACAAGCACAAGCTATGTGTCGTGAGATCTCTGATTACCTGCTTAACAACGATGTAAGACTACCAAACGGTCAGGTATTTACAGTTGAACAGTTCCAGTTGATCGGTATTAATCTTGGTGGCGGCGAAGCAAACCTTCCAATGTATTTCACACTGGAGAGTGCGTTTGTTGAAGTGAACGGAAGCAAGCAGTTGAGCTACAGCTTCTTAAATCAAATGCAGCAAGAGCAGGGCTACCTAACGAACCCAATCTACGCTATTTTGCATGAATCGATTTACTGCCAAGGTGCAGCGTCTAACTGGTCTGCACACAGAGTGCGCGAGCAGTACCCACACTTTAACTACCAAACGGGCAGCGAGTTTTGGTTTACCGGAGAAATGGTGTACCCATGGATGTTCGATCAACTAGAAACGTTGAAGCCACTGCGTGAAGCGGCCAATCTTCTGGCTGAGAAATCGGATTGGGGTTCTTTGTACAACGCAGAACAGCTAAGCAAGAATACTGTTCCAATGGCATGCGCCGTTTACGCTGACGACATGTACGTAGAACTGGATTACAGCCGTGAAACACTGGCGAATATTCCAAATTCAAAAGCGTGGGTCACCAACGAGTATGAACACAATGGCTTGCGAGTGGATGGCGAAAGAATTGTCGATAAATTAATGACGATGGTTGAAGCGTTAGAGAACCTGCCAAAATAATTAGACGGTTTACGTTAAAAGCTGTCTACGTTAGCTATGTACGTTAGAGGCTATCTACGTTAGAGGCTATCTACGTTAGAAATCAGATACGCTAGAAACAAGAAAACGCTGCATCCGTGCAGCGTTTTTTTTATGTCATCAAACTCTGTTTTACTCAGTATCGTATTGATCACTAAAGCTAGCAGAACAGAGAGTTTAAGAACCGGGAGGGATAGTTCCTAAACTCATTAAGGTTGGATGACGATATCTTGATTCTCAGTAGTAGATAAGCTGGCGCGGTTCTGTTCGATAAGTTGAGCCGCATAAGAGGGAGTCACAGCTTGAATTTCGCCTTTCGAACGAATAGTTAGTGCTTCCCACGCATGATCACGATATTTGCCTGTTTGTGTATATTCAATAAGTACTCTCATGATTCTTCCATCCGGTGTGTGGTTAACGTGCTACTAACATTAGCGCCATTGTTGAGGTTGCACACCTGTTAAAAATGGAACATAAGATTAACCAAATGAGAATGCGTGTAACTTGAAAAACAGGCCTAACTGCACTTATCTTACTTAACCGCGTTTATCGCAACTAACCGTATTTATCGTAACTAACGGCGTTTATCGTAACCAACCGTCCTTATCGTAAATAGCGTCCATAAAAAAACGCTGCACAATGGCAGCGTTAAAGTTGAGATAGGTTGAAGGTTGTTTAGCTGTTTTCTAAGCCAACAATCTTGCGTGCAGACATCACTGCACTATCCAAGTCGGTCAATCTACCAGCACTTGCTGGACCAAGAACTGATGAATATAAAGCCAACTGCTTCTCAAATGATAAATCTAATTGGTTATATAGATTTTGGCGGATTTGAGCGTGTTGCTGTGGCTTTGCGCTCGACAGGCCTTCCAACGTATCGTAGATGAGTGTAGTTGTATCCATAACTGTCCTTAGTACATCTTTAGAAAATTTTGCGTATTATGCACTTGGTGTCATCTTTGTTCTGCGAGATTGATCGCATTATGTGCAGCTCTGCTTAATTGTGTAATCAGTTAGTTACAATTGTGTTGTGCGGCAAAGTGTCGAAAACTCGGGTTATGGTAAAAGAAAAGGAGACGCACTGGTCTCCTTTGGGTTTATTAATCAATATAAAACTTACTTATTACTTGCTGAGCTACTCGAATACGTCGAGAACCTAGCGAATGTTAATGTTCTTATCTCGATTTTCGTACATCTCAGGTGTGGTGTGTAATCCTCCAGCGTAACCTGCTGCTTCAAGTGTTTCTCTTACCTCTCGTACGTGTTCCGCTGTGACGGGTTCCTCTCTATCTCCAAGATGCAATCGCACGAAGGTGATCAACTCAGCCAACCTTTGATCCGACAGCACATCTTCAAAGCTTGCCATTGGCATGAAGTTTCTGTCTTTGTCGAGATAGGTGGGTTGTAGGCCGCGCACAGTCACCGCAATAGTGTTGAATGGGGCGCTGTGCATGATAATGCCGTTATTCAATAGCGTAGGGGCAATTGGGTCTCGTCCTTTACCATCGTCACCATGACAAGCTCCACATGTCTGGCGATACGTAGTGTAAATGTCAGTCGCGTAAGAGTCTTCATCAAACCCTTTAGGCTGTAACGGAACCGCGTCACTGGCAATGGTGTTGTTGATGTCACCGCTGAGTAGGTAATAAGACATCGACTCTATATCTTCACGTGTCATCAAGCTGAGGCTGTTTTTCACTACGTCTGCCATGCCCGCAAAAGCAGTACCTTTGTCTGAGTGACCCGTGTGTAAGAAATCGGTCAGTGTCGCTTCATCCCAACCATCGACATACAGCTCGTTGGCCGTGATATCGGGCGCATTCCAACCGTCAATCAAGTTACCTTGGAAAATACGTTCAGGTATCAGAGCTTGAGCAATGTTTCGCGGGGTATGGCACTCAGAGCAATGTCCAAGACCAGCAACCCAATATTTCCCTTGTTGCCATTTCTCAACGTTTTCGACTTCCGATTTAAGTTCGTCAGGCACTTGATAGTCAATCGGGTCGGTATCCATGAACACAATGTTCCACCCGAGCAGACCTAGACGTATATTCGATGGGAACATCATGCTGTTGTCGTCATTGCGGCGAGGCACCGCGGTGATTGACTGCATGTATTCCCACAAATCGACCATGTCTTGGTCGGTGAGGTATTGATAAGAGGTGTAAGGCATTGCAGGGTACAGGTAACCATTCTTACCTTTACCTGCAACTAACGCGGCTCGGAAATTATCAAAGTCATAAGTACCAATACCTTCTGTTGTGTGGGGAGTAATATTGGTTGAATAGACGGTGCCAAAAGGTGTCACAAAAGGCAGTCCGCCGGCAAAAGGTTCGCCACCTTCGGCACTATGACACGCGACACAGTCACCGGCATAAGCGAGGTATTCACCACGTTCAACAGACTGAGCTTCTAGGTTCGCGAGTCTTTGCTGCTGCTCTGATCCCGCATGTCGGATGTAAGCACCCAGTGCGAGTATCTCGTTTTCCGTAAGCTGTTTATCAAACGCAGGCATCAGGTTGTTCAAGCCTTTATTAATAGTGTGTTGTATCTCTTCAATACTCCCTCCGTGCAGCCAGATATCATCTGAAAGATCAGGGACGCCAATCGCCGGGTTCGCGATAGAACCATCGGCGTGACAAGACGAACAGTATTTTGCAAACAGCTCTTTGCCGACTTTGACTTTCACTTCTGGAACATCGGTATGGCGTTGATTGAGCGAAGCTAAGTAGTAAGAAACCTTAGCCACTTCATCGGGTCGCATTATCTCACTCCAACCCGGCATCGCGCCATTTCGCCCTTTGGCGATCGAATGAATGATCGCTTCATCACTACCACCATATAGCCATTCTTGGTCTATCAGGTTAGGGAAGTGCTTTTGTCCCTGAGCATTATCTCGGTGACAGGCCGCACAGTGAGTTTGGAACAAGATTTGTCCGCTGTTTACTATTTCGGGTATGCCAGACAATCCTTCGAGGGTGGTTTCCGTTGTTTGAGAGAATTGCTCGTTTAACGTTGTGCTGGGTGAGCTGAGTTTGTCGTCACTTTGCTTCCAATCGACTAACCCTTCCCATTCACCAAGCCCGGGGTAGAGCACCAAATAGCCAGCAGACAATAGAAAGGCAATAGCATAGCTAACAAAGAGTAGTTTTGGCGGTGGCGCATCTTTTTCTTCAATGCCATCAAAAGTACCAAGGGTGTGGTCTTGATCGGCTTGGTGATTGCTACGCCAATATTTAACGATAACAGACACCATAAGAACGAAGAAGATTAAGGTTAAAATTACCGCCCATAGATTCCAAAATGCACTCATTGTGATACCTCCTGTGACGTATCTTTACCCAGGCTTTGTAGATAGCGGATCAGAGCTTCACCTTTGGTTTTTCCTCTTATTTGTAATCTGGCATCGCCTATTTCTTGGTCAGTATAAGGAACGCCAAGTATGCGGAGGGTCTCCATTTTGTCGCTTATGTCATCACCTGACAGAGTCTGTTCAAATAACCAAGGGTAGGCGGGCATGATCGATGTCGGTACGACTTTTCGAGGGTCAATTAGATGAATAGCATGCCACTGGTCAGAATACTTTCTACCTAGGTTAGTGAGGTCAGGCCCCGTACGCTTAGAACCCCACAAGTTGGGAAACTCATAGATATCGTCTGCTTCTTTGTTCGGACGACCATTACGTTTCACTTCAGGCTCTAGAGGGCGAACCATTTGTGTGTGACACACATGACAGCCTTCACTGATGTAAATGTCTCGTCCTGCTAACTCAAGAGGTGTGAGCGGCATTGCTAAGCTGCCTTTGGCAATATCGTCTCCACGGACAATGCTAGGCACTACCCAAACCAACAGAGAGAAGGAGGCAACGACAACGGTGGTCAAAATTAAAATGACGATTGAATGTGTAAAGTCTTTACTCATCATTTAAGCCCCCTCATTAACGGTATGTTTAGCGTCATGTACGACTGGCATACGAACCGTTTTGAACAAATTAAATGCCATAAGGAATAAGCCCAGAACAAACAATGCACCACCAAAGAATCGTAAGAACAACCAAGGTGCTTTAAAGTCCATAGCTTCAACAAAACTGTAAATCAGTTCACCATTTTCATTTTGAGCGAGCCACATATAACCCTCACCGATACCGGCGACCCAAAGTGCTATCGCATAAATGGCGACACCAGCATGAGCAAGCCAGAAGTGCCATTTAATGAGTCGTCGTGACCAAAGATCGGTTTGGCCCCATAAGCGTGGAATGAAATAGTAAAAAACCGCTATCCCTGACATTCCAACCCAGCCTAGTGCTGCGGAATGTACGTGGCCGATGATCCATTCGGTGTTGTGTGCCACCATGTTGAACCAGCGGATAGCAAGCAGGGGCCCTTCGAATGTTGCCAAACAGTAGTAAAGAATCGCTGAGAAAAAGAATAAAAGAATGTAGTCGGACTTTAGCTTTTCTTTGTTTTGTAGAAGGGTCATTGCGCTATTGAATGCGCCAGCCCATGAAGGGAGCCAAAGGATCAATGACATCACGATTCCGATGTTTTGAATCCAGATAGGAACGGAAGAATAAACTAAGTGATGCGTTCCGGCCCATGTGTAAAAGCCGACTAAGCCCCAGAAGTGAATCACGGATAAACGATAGGAGTAGATAGGTCGATCCGCTGCCTTGGGTATGAAATAGTAATTCATACCAATCACACCTGCTGTCAATAAGAACCCAACGGCATTATGTCCCCACCACCACTGAACAATCGCATCTTGAGCCCCGGCAAACACAGAGTAGGACTTCATCGCCAATACTGGCATCGCGAGGTTGTTGACGATGAAAATCATGGCAACGACGATAATAAAAGCAGCAAAGAACCAGTTTGCCACGAAGATATGGCTGACCTTCCGCTTAGCTAGGGTGCCAAAGAACAACACTGCATAAAGCACCCAAACCAGTACAATCATTAAGTCGATTGGCCATTCAAGCTCTGCGTATTCTTTTGAGCTGGTGTGGCCTGCGGGGAGGGAAATGACCGCAAGTAACAAGATGAATTGCCAGCCCCAAAATACCATCCATGAAAGGCTTTTATTGAACAAGTCACAATGACCTGTTCGCTGGGCAATGTACAACGACGTCCCCATCAAGATATTCACGACGAAGCCGTAAATCACTCCTGATGTATGTAGTGGGCGCAGTCGACCAAATTGGAAATATTGAGAATCAAAGTTTAAGACTGGCCAATATAATTGCGCGGCGAGAATCACGCCGATGATCATACCTACAATCGCCCACACTAAGGATGCGACGATGAAGTATTTCACGACCTTAATGCTGTATTGCGTTGTCACTTGTTCCATAGCAAGGCTCCTTGCCTAAAGTTTTGAATCGTCGTCTAGTTGTTCTTTAATACTGGTCTGTGCATCTTTATTGAGATTCGTTGCTTAGTTGAGAGTCGTTATCCATTTGTGCTTTGTGACCTAATTGAGAGTAGAAATACGAAATATCTCGGATGTCTTGATCGGAAAGCGTGTCGGCTTGTTGCTGCATAAGTATCGCCAAACCGCTGGTTCTTTCTCTGGTCTGGTAATCTTTTAAAGAGGAAATGAGGTAACCGACCTTCTGACCTCGAAGGTTAGGGTAGGGATCTTGTGTCGAGATACCATCTTCGCCATGACAGGTCATGCATACCTTGGCTTTTTGTTTTCCCAATTCGAATTTTTCATTGTCGACTTCTGCATAAACTGGATGCGTTACGAGCGTCATTAAAAGGACGGAAAGTGCGGTTATGGGGTTAAACTTGTGTGTATTTAAACTCATTACTGGTTCCCTTGGTTCTAAAGTTAACAAGCGATTTTTGGTTTAAGAACTGTGTTGCTTGGCTGTGACAACCTGAACGAAAGCTATTGGAAAGGCTCTAAATATAGATTCGTTCGATTAAAGGTTATGCAGCGTTGAGCATTCCCGCTACTTGTTGAGCCATATTTATTATTAAATTTACAACTTGATACGTATTTACCTGGTCAATTGGATTACTTACCGGGTTCGAAAAGTAATGTTATTGATAATAAACATCGTTAAACAGAGAATGTTTGAAGGGTAAGAAGCGTCGCACTGCGGATTTGAATACGGTATTGATGAAAAAGCAGAGGAGAGTCTTCAATTAATGTGAAAGCTATACGATTAACGTGAAAGCTATATGATTAACATGAAAGTTATGTGATTGAAAAAATTAGCTAATAGCGAGGCAAGTCAAATGCTCAATATAGGCTAGACTGAATTTAGTGACCTTTTTAAATGGAGTTTAGAATGAGAACTGTACTTTTGTTTGCCCTCTCGCTTTTTTCGTTTTCCAATTTTGCCGCTTCAGAGTTAACGGTTTTCGATCACTTAGGTCAAAAACATGAGTTAAGTAGGGACCAACTTCTTTTAATGCCTCAAAAAGAAATCACCACTTTGCTACCTTGGGTTGATGGTAAGTCGGTTTATAGTGGTGTGACGCTACAAACGATTCTTGAAACCATTGATTTACCAATATCGTCGCAAGTGACGTTTGTGGCATTGAACGATTATAAAATTACCGTACCTAAAGAAGATTTTGATGATTATCATCCGATTATCGCTATCAAACAAAATGGTGAGTTTATGTCAGTAAGAGATAAAGGTCCTTATTGGTTGATCTATCCACTTTCTTCAAATCCAAGCATCAACAATACGGATTTCCATGCCAAGATGATTTGGCAGATACGAGATATTCATTTGTAAGGGATTACTATGAAAAAGCTGCTGTCATTGGCTGCCATTAAAATTGTCGTGTTATCCTTAGCGGCGGTGGTGCTCGCCGTAAATATCTACAGTGTCACGCGTATTAACGACATCAATAAGAGTTTTTCGAGTCGACAAAATGAAGCAACGTGGTTCGTTTTTCAGTTAGTAAAAGAATACGCCAACTTCTTGATGGTCAGTCGCTCTGACACCATCGATTATGATGAATTATGGTTAGCGTACGATATTACTTGGAGTCGTTTTGATATTTTAATAAACAGCACTGAATCGTCTAACTTCATTAAGTCAGCCAACTTTAGACCTTACTTTACAACAGAGTTTGAAAAGTTTAAGGCGTTAGAGTCTTCAATTAAGCTAGTCAACGAAGGCGTCCTTCCTAAAGAGTCGTTACAGAAAAAAATCGATATTTGTTATCACACGTTAGTGGGCTTTATTAATGAAAAATTTCGCCTACAAAGCCCAGTGATAGAGGAAAACACCTCCATGGTCGACAAATTGGTCATGGTTCATCAAATCAGTAGCGCGTTTCTTGTTTTAATATTGATGATGACGGGAGCTATTTTTTATATCGATTTTTCCGCTAAACGAAAACTCCGTTCGACCGATTGTATTACAGGATTTCATAATAGAGTCTCGCTAATGAAATTTGTAAAAAATAATTACTCGAGAGACAACAACTTCGATCTGTACTTCGTGCGAATCAGAAATCTTAGCGAGATTAATCAAAAGTATGGGCTTGAATATGGCGACTTAGTCGTGAGTTCAGCCGCTAAGTCTCTTACGGCAAAGATCCCTGAAAGTGCTATTTCGTTTCGTAGCAGTGGTAGTCAGTTTTTGTTCTTTATCCCTGATCACTTACATGCGAGTGGTGAAATACAGGAGAAATTTAACGAGGTGCTCAGTGATTATATTTCGGCAGGTAATTTAGAATTGATGATTGACGCTGTAGTGAGACATAAGAAAAATATAAGTTCTAAAGACATGATGGAGTTGGTCACCACCATGCAAGGTTAATGCTCTTTCATGTGAGAGCATTATTGAGTTTACCTGAGCTGTTTAATTCATTCTCCCCATTCATTAATCGCTTTGCTCGGTTCCTCTTCGTTCAGCCGCGTTTAGGTTGAGCAATGTATCGCTCGTGTCCAATCTTTTATTTAGTCGTTTTACGTTTCTATTGACTACTTGATATCGCTTTAATTGGATTCTTCGTTCGTTTAATTTTCACCATAAGAGCAATGTCAGAACTGATTTGTTCACTTCGGACCTTATCTTGGATGAGATGGATGAGATGGATGAGATGGCGAACTCTCTGCGCTGCGGATAATAGTGGCAACCAATACGAATTCGAAAATATGAAGCGATGTATTGAGGTTATTTTTTCTGAGTTAGAGAAACAATTCTTTCGTCAGGACTAGAATCTACAGTGGATTGAGGGTCTAAGATTTCCTGAGGATTATGGTCTCGAACAAACTCGATAAATTGAAGGTATGTTAATGGTTGGCTGAATAAGTAACCTTGTATCAAATCGCAATTCGCCTCTTTGAGATGTCGATATTGCTCTATTGATTCCACACCCTCACCGACAACTAAAGTGTCACAAGAATGGCCTAAGTTAATCATTGATTCGACCATCTTGCGGCCGGCTTTGTCGTTTACGATATTATCGATAAAACTCTTATCCACCTTTAACTCATCCACAGGGTAGTGGAGAAGTTGATTAAATGCGGTGTAGCCAGTACCAAAATCATCGAGGGACACTTTTAGTCCTAAGCCTCTGAGGTTTTCAATAGTTTGAACCGTAAGTTTTGTACTTTTGACATAACTGGTCTCGGTAATTTCGATAATAATCTTGGCCGGAGGCACTTGATATCGTTCAAGAACTTTACGAATGTTATTTGCAAAATTGCGGTTATATAACTCCATTGCTGAAATGTTGATGGATAAGGTACCTTCGTACTTGTGAACCTCTGAAAGCTCTTTATAGCTCTTGATTGCGGTACTAATCACCCACATGTCGAGTTTTGAAATTAGATTACTTTTTTCAGCGACAGGAATGAATTCATCGGGTCCGGCATTAATACTAAACAAAGCAGGGCAACGGATAAGGCACTCTGCGCCATCGATGTGAAGTGTTTGGGCATTGAGAATAGGCATGAAACGGAGTTCAAAATTGTCACTTTCACAACATTCCAAAAGCCTTTTCTCGATGACATCATGTCTCTCTAATGTGTGTAATAACTCTTCGCCGTAAATAACGCGACTTTCGCCATCACTGTGAGACTTAGCATTGATCAACATCTCATCAATACATCGATGCCAAATCTCTTCAAATTTTGGTGTGTCGACAGGCAATACGCCTGTTGCAACCGAGAGCCTAAATCCATAGTAATCAAGGAAAGTGGTTCCGGTCAGTGTGTTGTTGATGTTCTCAATTTCTTCGCTTATCGATTGATGTTCATCGATTTCCAATATGGCAATAAACTGGTTTCCCCCGAGCCTTGCAAGAGAATAATCACTACAACTAAAGCCCAAAGACGATTGTTGGTTCTGTAGCGTTTCTCTCAATGCTTTAGCTAGGCTAATTAGCACATTATCACCTACTTTTGCACCGTATAAATCATTGATTTTTCTGAAATCGATGATATCCCAACAAACCAGATAGCAACGTGAGTTCATTGAACTTTTTAAACGTACATCAAGGTGACGTATGAACGAACGTCGGTTGGCTAACTTAGTGAGTTGATCAAACTCAGCTTCGAATTTTAATTCCGTCAACGAGTCAATGTACGCGTTCTTTAAGCCATCAATTTCACTTTGCCCAGACGACCGCTTGAAATAACGAAGCTTTAACCCACCGATAGATATCTCGTGCAATAAGCCTTTGAGGGGGCGCACAAGTTGGTATCGCACAACCAGGTGGACAATTAACATGATTATAAATAGAGTGGCTAAGCAGCCAAGTAGGGTCTGTTTGGCGATGATGGCTTTCTCATGATTAAACTTTTTCTCGCGAATGTTAACTTGAGCAATGAGATGACGGCTTGTCATCTGTACATTGATGCTTTCGTTA
This sequence comes from Vibrio sp. QJM3NY_21, assembly GCF_057785975.1. Classification (NCBI taxonomy): domain Bacteria; kingdom Pseudomonadati; phylum Pseudomonadota; class Gammaproteobacteria; order Vibrionales; family Vibrionaceae; genus Vibrio; species Vibrio sp. QJM3NY_21. The sequence continues at coordinate 1,097,242 of NZ_CM173514.1, read as the reverse complement.
GTTTGTTCAATGGACTTGATGACGAACTGAGTATTTTCGATGTTGGCAACGTCTGATGAAGGTTCAATCAATAGCTGCATATTGTCATCATCGTTGTATTTGATTAACAAGCTAGAGAGTTGCTTTAAGGGCCCGTCGGCAATCAATATGTATCGATTTAAACTGTTATTTGCACGTTTATCCTGAGGGAGTAAATAAGGATCAATTGCAGCAACATAAGCGTACCTAAGCTCACCACTGACTGAGATATAAGAAAAACCTTCGTTTGATAGTTCGTTCTTATTTATCAATGAAGTATATATGTCGAAGATTTTTTCATAAATATTATCGGGAATTTTTAACCCTTCGAAAGGGTCGGCTCTCAATGTAGACAGTGTTAATTTAAACTTGGGATCTATGATGTAGATATTACGTTGTCCAAATTGGCTAACGTGGTTCTGGTTTATTACGCGCAGTACTCGTTTTTCAAGGAGAGACAGGGTGGTGTAATCACTAGGGTTTTGAATGTAGCGAAGAAACTGTAACGACGACCCGATATCTTTAACTAACAAAGACAAACCGAGTTGTTCATACTCAGCAGCAACTAACGCAGTGTTAACGTCAGATTGTACTTTGTCGAGGTACATATGTTTCGCATGGTTTGATGCGAAATTATAGGTGACCATTCCCGCTATCGTAAAGACAAATAGCAGTGTTGGTATGAGTACGAAATACAGCTTTTTCAATACTGGCATCAATTATCTCAGACTGTCGACAATACGGTTACGAATTTGAATGCTATTAGGTTCTAATTGTTTATATAGGTAGCTGCGATCTAATATCTCTTTACTAGGAAAAAGTTCAGGGTCATTTTGATACTCTTGAGATGTCAACTCTTTTGCTTTTGTACTAGGGGTTGCAAACCATGAATCCATCGCGTTTTGAGCGGCGATATTGGGTTGAGATAAGAATGTCATTATTGTGGTGGCTTGTGAAGATAACGCTCCGTTGTTAATTGCTGCGATACACTCTAGCCACAAAGTTGTTCCTTCTTGAGGCACGACATATGCCCAAGATGAACCAGGCTCGGCATCATTGAGTGCATAGCTATCGCCTGAATAACCGTAGGCGAGGTCAATGTTTGAGAGGCGTTCAGGCTGGTGAATATAATCGATAACGTATTCGTTGCTTTCAAGATGCGGCTTCTGTGTTTGTAGGGTTTTATACGCAACGCGCAGTTCTTGTTCGTTGTTCGTGAATGGATCAAATTGATGTGCCAACAGTGCAGTACTCACTAAATCTGTTGGTTCGTAATACATACTTATTTTGCCACTGGCTTTTGTGTCGGGATCAAGAATGGCATTCCAAGATTCGGGAGTAGCAACTTTATCGCTTCGATACAAGATACCTGATGTCCCCCAAGCATAAGGGATACCGTAATCTCCACATCCATCAACCCATCTAGAATCAAAGTTTCCTGCAATGGATTGTTGCAAGTCTTGGAGGTTGTGGAATAGATTTTGTTCGGCTAACGCTTTAAGTTTTACACTTTCTACAATAACTAGTTCAAAAGCGCCTCGACGTTCGCTCAACAAAACTTCATCTCTTATTGACTCATCAGAGAAGTACTGTTGTTTCAGCGAAATATCGTAAGTATCGCGTAACTGAGTAATGACACGATCAGATAAAAACTCATCCCAATTGTAGAGATAAATTTCATGGGTTTGGCTAAGTGCAGAGCCAGTTAAAAAGGATGATGACGCAACAATTGAAACATAGAATGTTTTCACTGACGGATTCCTTTCGTACTGTGATTAATTAAATCGTAGCCCAATTCTTGAGACATAGTTCAAATTTAGGCCTCTTATTTTAGTACAACCTAATGCATTGCACGTGAACAACAATTTTCTGACTCCAAATAAGCGAGTTATTGAGCCTTGGTCAAAAGCTCACTAAGCTAAATCGTGGTTTGATAATCTAAATATTGAAAAGCTTATTATTAGGAAGTCTCGTACCTAACAAGACTGATGAAAACGTGTTGTCTGTCTGATTCTCTTCGTATCTAAACATTAACACTTAACCAATAAAACCCAGCCTCTAATAATTATGCAATAATAATGCATTAATTTTTACAATAAGGATATTGATTTATGGATGCAGGTTTAGTCGGAATTTTTGTTACCGTGGCGATTGCTCACTTTCTAGCGCTGTTGAGTCCCGGGCCTGACTTTGTGATAGTGGTGAAGAGTGCCGTTCGAAATAAGGGAAGAAAAGCATTAGGTGTTGCATTCGGTATTGCCAGTGCGAATGCGGTTTATATTGCTTTGTGCTTGGTTGGAGTAGGGTCGATTCTAGCGGCATCCGTTTCCGTTATGATTGCTCTGAAAATTGTTGGTGGATTGTTTCTTGTCTATCTTGCTGTTCAAGCAATAAGAGCGAAGAAATGTAATTACAACAATATAGATGTGGTACCAGAAAATGCATCGAGCCAAACGACTTTCCTAAAGGAGTTCATCACTGGTTTCTTATCAGGAGCCCTCAACCCCAAGAATCTCTTGTTCTATTTAAGCTTATTCACTGTGGTATTGAATAATGATGTAAGCTTTATGTTCAAGCTCGGGCTGGGAGTTTGGATGACGGTAGTTGTATTTGTCTGGGATGCAGCAATCATATTCCTTTTATCGGCACCTAAAGTTCGTCGAGAGTTTACACGTGTTGCTTACTATATTGATAAAGTGACAGGAGTCATGCTGGGGCTGCTTGGCTTGACCATTGTGAAATCTGCTCTGGTACGTCAGTAGATTTATCATTACTGAGTAACCTACGCTTTTGGCAAGATATGTTGCCTATGAGACGCAAATGTACGCTTGTTTCCTATTAGGGCTGATAAGTTTTATCTTTTGTCTGCCCTATATTCAACCTTCTACTTAATCCACCAATTCTTTTCATAACTCTTTGTTTATCATTCCTTACTTCTTAAATAAGGTATTAATAAAGTTGTTGTTAAATACTTGTAGCACAGGGTGTTTGTGCTTATTGTAGGCAACAATAGTTATCCAATATTAGAGTTAGGAACCATTGTGGGTTTAGATATATATCAAGTAGATTCGTTCACAACCCAAGCCTTTAAAGGAAATCCTGCTGGGGTTTGTATTTCTCAAGAGCCTTTGAATGAAGTATTAATGTTTTCAATAGCGGAAGAGATGGCGGTATCAGAAACGGCTTTTCTTGTGCTTAACACTATGACGCTTAAATGGTTCACGCCAGAAGTAGAAGTGAAACTATGTGGACATGGTACTTTGGCAACCGTCCACGTATTGAAAGAGCAAGGGTTAGTGAAAACGGGTGATAAGGTAGTATTTGATACTTTGTCTGGTGAGTTATCTGCCACGGTTCGTGAATCGTCTATCGCGCTGGATTTTCCTAGCACTCATTTATCGCCGAGTCTGGAACCCGATCAAGAATTGCTCGAACACCTTGGCTTGGAGTTCAACCAAGTTGTTTCATTTAGAGAGTTTGATTCAAAGCAGTTAATCGAAGTCGTTGATGAGCGCGTTCTATTGGATTTGTCGCCAAACTTTGACTCCTTGAAACGCATGGATGGTAGAGGTGTTGTGGTAACGGCAGTTCCATCAAATCCTGAACTTGATTTTGTTTCTCGCTACTTTGCGCCATGGGTGGGTGTTAATGAAGACCCCGTCACTGGCTCGGCACATTGTGCATTGACGCAGCACTGGGCAGAAAAGCTAAACAAAAGTAGTTTCAATGCTTATCAGGCGTCTCGTCGTGGTGGCTATATGTCGACAGAGTTATTATCTAACGGGCGAATAAAGTTAGTCGGTTCTGCTATCACTGTGATTAGTGGTGTGTTGAAACTTTAGTTCTCTGTTGAAGCTTTAGATCACTGCTGCCGTATTTTTAATTAACCATGTGAGTTTTCTTAGGCTATTCATGGTTGAACGAAACGGCTCGGCGTAATGTTATTATTGAAGGAATCACCGTGTCAGCCTTTTATCTTTCTCAAGTATTAGTCGCGATTGCGATCTGTTTCGATCTTTTGTCATTCCAGTTTAAGGAAAGGAAGAAAATCGTCACCTGTCTGTTCTTTGCTGGCGTGCTTATTTCGAGCCACTTTATTCTTCTCGAACAATGGACAGCGGCGAGCCTAATGACGATTGCCACTGTTCGCTATTTAACGAGCGTGTTTTCTACATCGTCTAAGTTTAAATATTTGTTCTGTTCCATGTCGGTGGTCGCAACGGTTGTGACTTACTCGGGGCTGACAAGCATATTGAGTTGCTTTGCTTCCGTATTTCAAACCTTTGCAGCCTTCAATAGAGATGACCGACGATTAAGAGAATTGATGATCATCGGAACCAGTTTTTGGTTGGTTCACAACTACTTAGTTGGCTCTCCAACAGCCGTACTGATGGAAGCGCTGTTTATATGCAGTAACTTAGTGGGCTATTACCGTTTTTACTTCAAAAAGAGTGTTGCTGCCTAGGTTTCGGCTTTCTACGGTTTATTAAGTTAAAGAACCGCAAGATTTAAAGCGCAGCACCAGATTACAGTTAACAAGGATTAGGATAGTTCGATGTCTAATATTTACGCTGATGTTCCTTCGTCGATGCCCAATGAAATATTCAATGACCTGCTTACGAACGACAGTGTTCGAATCGAAAGGATATTGTCGCATGGACATAGCTCACCAGAAGAGGGTTGGTATGACCAAGATGAGAATGAATGGGTGATGGTGATTGAAGGTAAAGGTGTCATCGAGTTTGAAGATGGACGCGTTGTGACTTTATCAAAAGGGGATTACATCAACATCGCTGCACGAGAAAAGCACAAGGTCATTGGTACGGACAAAGACATGGTGACGATCTGGTTGGCTGTGTTTTATCGTTGATATCTTGTTCTAAAGCTGAGGCTGTTGAATACAGGTTACAGAGCCTGTTGAGCTTGGACTATTGAGCCTGCTGATTCAGCTGTCAATTTGCACCTCTGAAAGAACTTAAGACAAAAAGGAGTATGTCGTGGTTAGAATTCGAAACTATCAAGCGAGTGATGATAAAGCACTGTGGGAGATCTTCTTTCATACCGTACGTAACGTGAATGTTCGAGATTATTCTCAACAGCAAGTAGAAGCTTGGGCACCCAGTAGCTTTGACTTTGCGTTATGGCAAAAGCGTATGAATGGGTTACAACCCTTTGTGGCTGAACTCGATGGTTGCGTAGTTGGCTATACTGACCTGCAACCCAATGGCTTGATTGATCACTTTTTCTGTCACCACGAATATCAAGGGAAGGGGGTAGGGAAAGCGTTGATGGAGCATGTTTTCACTGTGGGTCGAGTTCGTGGCATATCGAGATATTTCTCTGAAGTAAGCATTACCGCAAGGCCTTTCTATGAGCACCTTGGCTTTAAGGTGGTTAATGAACAGGAAGTCGAAATGCGTGGCGTAAAGCTGACCAATTACGTGATGGAAAAGGTTGTGCCTTCAGACGAACGGTAATCTCATTTTTGTTACAGTTTTCACCTGCTTTTGATTCTCTTCTTAAAGAAAAATCATCACTTTAGCGATAATATTCACTACAATTAATTTGAGTGAAGGAAGTAACGTGGGAATCGAAGCTTTAGCGTTTGTGATGGACGCATTAATAACCGCATGCTGTATGTATATCGCCTCCAAAATGTCTTTCGTGGTCGCAGACTTTAAATCCCTTCTTACTATTGCTGTAATCGTTGCTTTGGTGTCATTGATTCCGACCGTTGGTTGGGTTCTAGGATTGATCCTGTTTGTCTTTCTACTTGGGAAGGCGACCCATTCGAGTATTGGTGACTGCATTTGGGTTGTAGTATTTACTAAGGTTGTGTCGATGGCGGCATTTCTAATATTTGGGCGTTTGTTTGTGTAACTCGGGTTCTTGTTGATATAGTTCTTGATGATATAAAGGCAGCCTCGGTTGGCTTGAGACCGTTATTAACTTTTTAGTTAAAAGATGAAAAGGGCGTGACCTGTCACACCCTCTTAAAAGACTTTGACCGATATTGTATTTCTTATTTAGGCAACAGCACAGCGTCAATCACATGGATAACACCATTGCTAGCCTCAACGTCTGGCATAATAACTTTGGCGTTGTTTATCATTACGTTGCCGTCATCTATCGCTATCATTACCGCACCGCCTTGAACCGTCACTGCGCTATTTAACTTCATAACTTCAGCGGCCATGATTTTACCTGGTATTACATGGTATGTGAGCACTGCAACTAATTTGTCTTTGTTTTCTGGCTTCAACAACATGTCGACCGTTCCTTCTGGTAACGCAGCAAATGCCTCATCAGTGGGAGCTAATACGGTGAAAGGGCCTTCACCTTTCAATGTGTCAATTAAGTCCGCTGCTTTTACTGCAGCCACTAAAGTATTGAAAGAGCCGTTTTCAGCCGCAACATCAACGATGTCTTTCTTCATCTCGTGGTGGTTAGCGTGAGCAAAAGCCGTAAAAAGAAGCGTCGCAACTAGCACTGATGTGGTTTTGATTAATTTGGTAAACATATTGTCTTCCTTTGAGTTTTGTCCGTTATTTTCGAGAAGTTCTACGAAAGCTTAAAAGCGATAGATCAACTTATTGCACCTTTGAACCTATTTTTTAGACACCCAATTCGTCAGTTGAATGAATGTCTCCGTTAAATAGTTGTTATAATTTTAATTTAATACATATAGTTAACGGGTGATTATTCAATTAATGGATGTGAATATGAGGTTTGTTTTACCAGTTGTATTTTCGGCATTCGCTTCAATGCCAGCTTATAGTGGCCTTGCACCAACGGAAGGTTTCAGTGGTAACTTCAGTGTCTTGACGGGTGTATCTTCTGACAGCAGTAACTTGAGCACCGAGCAAGACGCGAATCAAGCAACTAACACCAAGGAGGGGGACAGCGAAAATCTAGGGCTACTCGGTTTTTTGGGTACGGTTCAATATACCTTTGGTGAGTCACTGACTCATCAAGTGTATGCGGGTACCACTCGAGAGGATATTGCAACAGGTACCATTGCTTTTGAGATTGGTTATCGACATCAGCTATCTGGAGGCACAATATTGGATTTTTCTGTTCTTCCTACGCTTATCTCGGGCAAGGCTTGGACGGATCCGTATGCTGTTGGCGTTAATCGAAATGAAACGGATGTGAAAGGTAATGTAGGACGACTGCAGCTCACTAATATCGGTGGAACTGGTTTTCGAACGGATCTCGCATTTGGGCAATCTGATGTTGATGAAGAGCTATCTGGTAGCCAAGGCTTATCTCCGGAAAATGCTGTGCTGCTGGATAGGGAAAGAACCTATGTGTACGCCAAAGCAGGGTACCGCTTTATCTTGCCAAACCAAGCAGGTCTATTTGTTCCTTCAATGGTGTATTTCCACTCAGACGCAGAAGGAGGAGCACTCAGCTTCGATAGTTATGGAATTGAATTAAACTACGCGAAGAGAGTCGGTCGCCACGGTTTTGTTGTTACCCTAGATGCAAGTGATCGTGAATATGATGAGTCGAATCCAATTTACGGGCAAGTACGTGAAGAGAATGAATACGGTGCATTTTTAGCTTATGAGTTCGGTGGCTTAATGGGTTATGAAGATTGGTCGTTTATTTCATTACTCGGTGTAAGGTCGATTGACTCTAAGATTGACTTTTACAGCTCTGAACAAGCATTAGCGAGTGTTGGTGTTGACTACAAATTCTGATATTCACACTACGTCAACAAAACTAATCAAAGCAGAAGCTTAAGAGCAGCCTTTCTATTTGTTTAATTATTTCGAGCACTTACACCTTCAAAGGTTGTAGGTGCTCGTTGCTATCCGTAATATAAAAATTAGCTTATGGACAAAAATAATATGATAAGGAAGCGCTTTGGAAATACAAATTAGACATCTTGAACCCACCGATAACCAAGATATTTTTGATATTTATCGACACTCGTCAGTATTAGAGAATACCTCACAAAAGCCTTTTCTTAGCTCTGATCAAGTGGAGCGACTGTTTGGTCACTCAGACCATTTCACTTTAGTTGCGGAGGTTTCTGGCAAGGTCGTAGGTCACATTACTTTATTCATGACCACGAAGGTGAGAGACAGACATTGCGCTGGTCTTGCGATAGCGATTAATCCGGAGATGCATGGCAAAGGGGTCGGTAAGGCTTTAATGCTAGAAGCGATCAATCAAGCCGATAACTGGCTAAACCTCGTGCGTCTTGAGTTAGAGGTTCATGCAGATAACCACTCCGCGATTGCTTTATATGAACGAGTGGGTTTTCAGTTAGAAGGCGCGAAAAGGCTGAGTACATTCAAAGCGGGTAAGTATATCGATATGTTACTGATGTCGAGAATTCGACCGGATTATCGCTGATATCGAGCTAAACGGGTTCCTGCTATATAAATCGGTTTTTACTATGTTAATGAGTAATTGATTAGTGAAATTCACACTGAACTATGTATAGTGGCAACCGTTTGCTTCGTATAACCCCAATGATATGGTTTGGGGGTCTCTACCAGCTCCCGCAAAGTGCTGATTACGAAGGGTTTAGATCACAATTGTGTTCTTACTCTTTGTAATGGCGTTCAAGAAAACCTCCTGTCTATTATTCAGAGTAAGTGCACACCTAAAATCCATAGTAGGTGAAATATGAACGCATTTATTCAAGGGCTCCCAAAAGTAGAGTTGCATTTACACATTGAAGGTTCGCTCGAACCTGAGTTACTTTTCCAACTTGCTCAACGCAACGGCATTGATCTGCCTTATTCATCCCCAGAGCAGCTAAGACACGCATACGAATTTGATGACCTGCAGTCATTTCTTGATATCTATTATCAAGGTGCGGATGCATTGCGCACTGAACAAGACTTCTATGATTTAACCTGGGCGTATTTAGAACGTTGTAAAGCCGACAATGTTATCCATACTGAAATTTTCTTTGACCCTCAGACACATACCGATCGTGGCATTGCATTCGACACCGTTATTAACGGCATTCATCGTGCGCTTGAACAGAGTCATAAAGAGTTGGGTATTACCTCTCAAATCATCGCATGTTTTCTGCGCCATTTATCTGAAGAGAGCGCCATTCAAACGTTCGCAGAGGTGTTGCAGCATCAAGACAAGATCATCGGAGTTGGTCTAGACTCTTCTGAATTAGGGCACCCACCAGAGAAGTTCAAGCGTGTATTCCAGCAAGCAAAACAAGCAGGCTTCTTAACTGTTGCCCATGCAGGAGAAGAAGGGCCTGCTCAAAACATTGTGGATGCGATTGAAATGCTCAGCGTGAGCCGAGTGGATCATGGTGTGCAGTGTATGACCGACGAAGCTCTGATAGCCGAATTGATTGAAACCAAAATGCCGCTGACCGTGTGCCCACTGTCTAATATTAAATTGCGTGTATTCGATGAGATGGAAGACCACAATATTGTTGAGCTGTTAAGACGAGGCGTAGCGGTGACGATTAACTCGGACGACCCCGCATACTTTGGTGGTTATATGTCGGATAACTTTAACGCGGTGAGCTTAGCTCATGAGATGACGGAGCAAGAGCTTGCTCAATTTACTTTAAATGCTATAGAAGCGAGCTTTATTGAAGAATCATTGAAACAGCAATATCGTGATGTTGTTTTGGCGTACCTCGCTTAAATCAAAAGTTAAAAGTTAAAAGTTAAAAGTTAAAAGTTTCAGTCTGAAGCTAAAGGCGAAGTTTAGGGTAAAGGTGAATGCGAACGAACTCTCAGGATTCAGCGACTTAGAAAGCTTAAACGGCCAACAAATGTTGGTCGTTTTTATTTTGGTTCTCAAGCGGGATTTAAGCTAGATAAGTGGCTTAAGACATTAAGAAATATGATTTTATTTAGGTAAAAACATCTTGCCTTAAGCTTTAATGAACTACATTTAAACGAGGTGTAGATATACAGTGTCACGCTGTATTGATATAGAGATCAACTTAGGCATAAGCATAAGCATAAGCATATAAAAGCAGACACAGGGATTGTCTGAGGAGGAACAAACTGTTGTTAGAGCCAACAATCAGTGAACAAATACAATGGCCGTGTGAATTGTCAGCGGACTTGATAGAAAGCTTGATTGATATTGCCGTTTTTAAAACGGGTGTCGACAGCTTTGAGATTACAAAAAAGTTTCAGAATTTGCCCGGTGTCTTTTATATTTTAAGTGGCTCCGCTGGAATCTGTTTTTCTACGGAAAACATGAAAAGCTTATCTGGTGGTGTTATTGGAAGGGGAGATTGGATGGGTGCTTTGTCTATACATGCTGACTACAACCTCTTTGCAGTGGCAGAAGAAGTCGAGCCTATCACTATGGTACTTTTTCCTGCAAGTAAGGTATTAGAGCTCGCAGAGCGGAAGTGCATGGTTTACAAATGGCTACTTCACTGTGGAACCAAAGCGCAATCTATTTGGATGCAGGCTTACTTATCCTCGATTCATGAAAAAGAGCAGAAAACCATTTACGTCTTGTTGGAACTTGCGGCACGCCAGACCAATATCGCGGGGGCAACCGTCAGCATTAATATTTCACAAATTCAACTGAGTTCGATAACAGGCATATCAAGACCTAGGCTAAACGAAGTTCTTAAAGGGATAGAGCAACAAGGCTTGGTTAAGATACAAAGAGGAAAGGTGTTTATCACCGATGTTAAGGGCTTGTATGAGCATATCTCACCGATGAATTTGATGATACGAGATCCTGTTGCTGAAATTAAGGCATGAATCTTTAACACTACGAGCTAACGTTTGGATTACTAGATTTTCAGTGTTTATTAGATATTTCAAAAAATTATGCACAGTGTTCTTTTAGGAACATACATTACAAGAGAACATCTATAATGTTCACTCTAGATTTATAAATTGAATTAGAGCGGAATAGAATTGTTATGAAAATGGCTGTATTGGAATATAAAGTATTGGGGCTTGGTGATTGGATTAAAACAAGAGTTTCTAGCCGCTGTGCGCACTTACTGGCTGCAGAATACAAAGCGCTAGGGTGGCCAACAAAAGTAGATGGAAAAGTGTTATCGACTGAGTCTGCTTAATCTATATAAGCCTAAATCATCTAGATGAAGACAAAAAAGAAGCTGGCAGTGCGCCAACTTCTTTCGTTTTTAAATTAAGACCATTGAGCTACTTGTTCACGTAGTCTTTGAATTTCTGCTTCGTTTCAGCATCCGCTTTTTCGTACCAGAAATACAACATTTCTTCAGCTGTATTCGCCGCATTTCCGTCAATCTTTGCTGGAAGCGTTACGGGTTGTGCTACTGCTGCTGCGCCCGCGCTAGTACCTAGTGTAAGTGCAGCGATGCCGCCTTTTTGGTTGTATTCCTTCGCTTCTTGCGGGTACTTACGACCAATCTGCATGCCATCTTTGATCAGCTTATCTTGCTTAACACTGATTGCATTTTGGTTTTCATCAACCAGTTTCCAATCTAAGTTTTGAAGGCTTTTTTTCGCTTCAGCTGTATTACGGTATTTAGGCATATCAAACGTTAATACGGCGTCAGTCGCGCTAAAGGTTGCAATAATAGCGTCGCTATCAATGAACTCACGATCGTTGCCTTTATCAAAAGCAAGTTGATATTGGAATACGATTTGATTTTGACCGTCCGGAACGGTTAGCGTTTTATAAGAAGAGAATAAGCTACCATCGAGATCTGGCTTAGCTTCGTTGACAGCTAGAATATCAACACTTGATGGAACTTGGATTTCAACGTCAGCTAACACGTGCGGTGCTACGATAATTGTGGAAAGCAGTGCAATGGATTGTAATGTCTTCATAATCATACAGTTATTTTAATGAGATATTTTTACAATCTCATGCAGAACGAAGTATTTCAAGTTGTCTTGTCTCGATTTGGTAAAATTCACCGAAACTTAACCTAAGCCTAATTTTTGAACGTATTAATCGTGTTTTTTTCGTTCGCGCGATGGTGCGGTCTTAACGTTTCCTCTGCTGGATTTTCTAAATTGCTCTCAGGAGAGTTTCGAGGCGGCTGAAGAGTGACGTACATAGGAACAATAGCAGCAACCCAAATGGCATAAATAGTAATCACTCGGTTGAAAGCGACAAACCATGTCTCGCTACCCGATTGAGACAAGTAGTAACCGAATAGGGTGAGTAAAGTGCAGATGATTGCCCACATGATTGTGGAAAATGGGTCTCTTGTTGTCGATGCGAGTATCACAATCGTAATGTAAGGGACTGCCATAGCAACACCCAAAGGAACATGGTAATCGACGGCGAAAATAATGGTCGCACCAAGGGCTAAGAGCACGTTTGATCGCGTATTGGGTAAATTGAAGTTCCATGTCATGTGATATCTCACTTAGCCCGTTTTACGTGGTTGATTGAGCCTGTTTTACGTTGTTGATTGAGTTTGTTTATTAGGCGTGTTGCTTGGTGGCTGTTGACCATTAAACGGTTGATCAGTTGTTGGATTAATTCGGCTTCTGGCATGATTTGACGCTCTGCTATCTGTTCAGCGAAAGTGGCAAGTTCCAGTACTTCCGTCATTTCAAACTTTGACGCAATGCTTATTACTGCGTTTAAAGTTTTATTTAAGTCATCGGGTCTGGCGCTCGAGAACAGCTCTATCAATTCATCAATTTCGTTTTCTAGGTCATCAACGAGAGACGTTAAGCATTTGAGCTTTTCATCTAATTTAAGCTTACCAGTGGCTAATAAATGGCTTCGAGAAAGCTCTTCTTCCGTCAGTGGAAGTTTGTTCTTGGGTGGGCGCGTTAATATAGTGATGTTGCTTTCATCTTTGTCTGGAAAGTTATGTACGTTAACCAAGTTATGTCGGTTGCTCTCAAACTGATGATGAAACTCATTGATGGCGTTTTGTAAGCTGTTTTTCTGTAATGGTTTGGTGAGCACGAAATCAGCCCCGGACATGATAAATTCGTCATGCGCTTCTTTAAACACATCGGCTGTACACGCGAAAACTACGGTAGTCAGCTTGAGTTCCTTGCGGATTTTTTGAATCGCTTCAACACCGCTCATGTTCGGCATGTGGTTGTCCATTATGATTAGGTCATATTGGTTTGAAGCCAATTTATCTAAGGCTTGTAAACCGTCGTAGGCGTTCTCAACGGTTAAGTCTATAGACTCACAAAACTTCCTAATCACCATTGCGTTGATCTTATTGTCTTCTACTAACAATACCGAGAAGTTGTCGAGTGCCTGATTGTTTTTTGTTGGTGTTTTAACGACGACTTTTTCTTCGAGTTCGTGCATTTCAAGCGGAAGCGAAATGGTAAATCGAGTGCCGAGATTAAGTTCACTGGTAACCGTAATTGTACCACCCATCAGTTCGACTAACTGCTTAACAATGGAAAGCCCTAATCCTGTGCCACCAAACTTACGGGTCGTGGAAAGCTCGGCTTGTTCAAAGGCTGTGAATATATGGTCTATCTTGTCTGCTGCAATGCCAATACCAGTATCAGTCACCAAAATATTAACGCTTGGTGGGATTGTCTGTGCAATCAAAAATTCAACTTCGACTTTACCTGATTCAGTAAATTTAACTGCATTGCCTGCTAAATTAAACAAGATCTGACGCGTACGCGCGGAGTCTCCCACCAACTGAATATTGGTCGGTATGTTGTCCTTGATGGCAAAAGTGAGCCCTTTGTCCTCTGCAAGAGGCGTCAAGGTTTTATCAAGATGTGTAACCACGTCTGTGACTGAGAATGGGCTGTATTCAAGTTCCATTTTTCCTTGTTCAACCTTAGAGAAGTCAAGAATGTCATTCAATATGGTGACGAGGTGCTGACCTGAGTCGATGATGATCTGTGCTTGCTTACGAGTGTCTGTGTTTTGCGATTCCTCTTTGATAATTTGAGCAATACCTAGTACGCCATTCATCGGCGTTCTTAATTCGTGACTCATGGTGGCAAGGAATAAGGACTTCGCTTCGTTGGCTTTTTCTGCTTTGTCTGCTGCTTCTTGATAGGCAAGGTTGTTTCGTTTTAATTCAAAGACCCGGAAGATAAATATGGCGAACGAGAACACGAAGGTTAGTAGTGCTAGTGTGATGGTGAGTTTAACCATGACGCCTTCTAATTGGTCTTGAAGGTCGGTAAATTGATGTTCAATTTGCTCAAGGTACTCCATGCTATGTACCGAAAGAACTTGAGATAACAGCTGGCTTTGTTGCTGATTGAGTTCAGTGAACGTTTTAGACAGGTTCGCCAACTCTGAGCTTATCTCTTGATGTTGAATTTGGGTGCCTGTAAATAACACGCTAGCGAGCAGCTCACTTTGAATATTGATATCCGGTGTAGAGAGAGCATTTAACTCTTCTGAATTAAGCTCGCTTGCTGCTTCACGATGGTTTGCTGAATGACTATCAATGAGTTGTAGCGTTAGGGATTGCAGTATGAACTGACGAGCGACACTCAACCCTACGAGCTTGTCGAGCGTATCGACATTGGATATCGAGGCTTTGTGGAAACGTTCAAGTAATTGAGTGGTTTGTAAGTCTTGAAAGAACGTTGAGTGGATGCTTTCACCCTGATAGCTACCCTTTAATTCTTGCAGTTCTATTTCTAGGCTGACTAACTCAGCCGAAATTTGGTAAGGGTTCGAAATATCAGCGAGAGCAGCGTTGGTTATCTGATCGCGCATTTCTAAAACTTCATGCCCCAGCTCTCGAACAGATTCTCCATATTCCGATACTTTCCCGTGCTCAGAATAGGTCAGTATAATTAAGCTAACCAAAGCCAATAATAGCGAGAAAAACAGCAAAAAGATGAGTCTGATTTTATTCATTTTCAAACTCCACTAACATCTGAGGGCGGCTGCCCGTTAAGGTTTCTAGAAATGTTTTAATCTCACTAATGGTTTGCTTTTCAAACGTTTTACCGAGTTGGCTTTCACCCATGATTTTGATGGCTTCTTCTAACGTTTCAGTTTGACCATCATGAAAATAAGGTGCAGTGATCGCCACGTTTCTTAAACTGGCGACACGGAAAAGGTGCTTGTCTTGTGGTTGTCCTGTAAACATAAATCGACCTTGGTCTTCACTTCGTTCTGAACCCGTTTTTGATAACCCAAAATAGCCAAATCGCATCACCATGCCTCCACCAATATTGGTACCTTGGTGACAGCGAATGCAACCTTGTTCTTGAAAGGCCTCCCAGCCTCGCTTGGCCTTATCAGACAGCGCTGAAAGATCGCCTCGCAAGTACTGGTCGAAAGGAGAATCAGGCGTGGTTAGCCCTTGCATGAACTCAATAAGTGCAGCCTTAATCGAAGCTTCGTTGATGGTTGTCGATTGTTCTTTGAATAGGCTGATGTAAGTCTTCGATTTAGATACATAGTCCGTAATGTGTTTCCAGTTTGAATCCATTTCGTCAACGTTGTGTACTGGACCATCGATTTGATCGCCAAGGTTATTCACCCGACCATCCCAAAAAAATCGGTAGTTAAAGGCAGCGTTAAAAACGGTGAGTGAATTTCGCATTCCCGCTCCATTTACGCCAATGGAAACAGGAATCACTTCAGCGCCATTAGTTTTTAAGCTATGACAACTTTCACAGCTGACACTTCGGTTCGACGATAAGTTAGGGTCTTTGAATAGCGCCCAACCTATCTTGGCAAGTTCATTGTTAATCTCGGTCGAATTTGGAATTGGGAAGATTTGTTGATCTGGAAATGCCGCTTGTTGGGCATCTTGTGAGTTTGTATTTGAGTCGTGTTCTGAAGAGTATGAATCATCATGGTCGTTTGCATGAGAGTGATTTTCTTGGTGCTCAATTGAGCCGTGTATCTTTAAAGAAGCGGCGTCATAAACCAGTAGGCCTATTGAAACGCAAATGACAGTGATGCTTATTACTGCTAAATATGGCGTTTTCATAGTATTAGTTCCATCTAGTTTAGATAATTTTGGCAAGTCAGAATCCTTCTGATTTAAACCTTAGTCACCCTGTGGATGAGAGGTGTATATTTATAAACTTAGTTTCATAGTGGTGATGTTGCAAGAAGATGGTGTAACAAGAGGAGAGGAGCAAGATGAAGTCATTGAATCGTTAAATGACAAGGAACAGGGATCGTTAGAAACAACGCGTTACGTAGGGCAAGTTAGTGACCTAACGGTGAATTCGAAAAGACCTTGTTGTATAAAACTCGGATTTTTAAGATACAGATACAGAAAACAAGTGCCAGACGTAGAAAAGCCGTGGTAACTGCATAGAGTGACCACGGCTTTGGTATTGCATCATGTACTTTCTAAACTGCTTGAATTACATGATCTAGAAGGACTTATTTAGCTTGCGCTGCTGCCGCTTCTAATTGCTTAAGTTTACCTTGAAGCATGTAAGCATTTTGGTTGAAGTTACCAGGGTTCAACACTTGGCTTTGCTGCATTGGGTAGTCAGATAGCGTGTTCATGAACTCTTGTACTTTGCCGCCTACTGGTACGAATAGCCACATGTTGTCTGCCATCCAGCGTAGGTACATGCCCGATTCGTGTGGTGCTTTTTCGAATGGGTCAGCACGTAGGTGAACAACTTGAGGCCAGTTTGGTTGGAAGCGAACTGCATCAACAATGTTACCGTCCATTACTGCGAACGAAATCTTGAAGTCATTCCAGCGAACTGCGTTTAGCTCGGCGTTAGCAGAGAAGTAAAGCATGCTGTCACGAGGTCCTTTTTCTTCTTTACCTTGGAAGTAAGGTAGGAAGTTGTAACCATCTAGGTGAACACGCCAGTTTTTACCGTTGTAAGTTGCACCTTTATCAGACGCTAGCTTATCAACTACTTTATCATCACCAGCGGCTGCTAGTAGAGTAGGGATCCAGTCTTGGTGCCCCATGATATCGTTGATCTTAGTTCCCGGTTTGATAGTACCAGGCCAGCGAACTAGCTGAGGAACACGCATGCCACCTTCGTAAGTTGTACCTTTCTCACCGTGGAAGTAAGTAGCACCACCATCAGGCCAAGATACGGTTTCTGCACCGTTATCGGTAGAGTAGATTACGATAGTGTTGTCTGCGATTTTAAGCTCATCAAGCTTGTCTAAAAGGATACCCACTTGGTCATCGTGCTCTAACATGCCATCAGCGTAGATGCTGATACCAGATGCGCCTTGGTATTTTTCTTGTAGACGAGTCCACACGTGCATACGAGTTGTGTTGTGCCAGATGAAGAATGGTTTGTCAGCTTTCACGGCTTTTTCCATGAAGGCTAGAGATTCTTCTAGGAACTCTTCATCCGCATGCTCCATACGCTTACGCGTCATAGGGCCTGTATCTTCAATCTTACCGTCAGAAGTCGATTTGATTACACCACGAGGGCCAAAGTTTTTACGGAACTCAGGGTCTTTAGGGTAGTAGTATGTCTCTGGCTCTTCTTCTGCGTTTAGGTGGTACAGGTTACCGAAGAACTGGTCAAAACCGTGGTTCGTTGGAAGGTGTTTGTCTTGGTCACCCATGTGGTTCTTACCGAACTGAGCTGTCATGTAGCCTTGTTCTTTAAGAAGGTCTGCGATCGTTGGAGCCCAATCAGGGATACCGTGGTCCGAACCTGGCATGCCGATAGTCAATAGACCAGTACGGAAAGGTTCTTGACCTGTTAGGAATGCAGCACGACCAGCAGTACACGATTGTTGACCGTAGTGGTCAGTAAATAGTGCGCCTTCGTTAGCAATACGGTCGATGTTAGGTGTTTCGTACCCCATCATACCGTTGTTGTATGCACTGATGTTGAATACACCAATGTCATCACCCCAGATAGCAAGAATGTTTGGTTTTTCTGCTGCTGTTGCCGCTGAAGAAGCTGCTAATAAGCCAACACCTAATGCTAGTTTATTAATTTTAGTACCCATAAGGACTCCGATTCACTTTTAAGATTAATGCGTTAGAACAACACATCGATGAGCAAATGTTATTCTCAAAATTCCGTTACGTCCTTTTATAGTGCTTATAACCAATCGTTATGATGTGTGGTTAACTTGCTGATTAAATTGAATTTAGGCTGATGGTTACCAGAAACCCTTAGATAACATGTGTGATCCTTATCATGTTTGTCGCCGTAAACCTTATCGATAACTTCTGCACCTGTATCTGAATAAAAATGACAAAAAGATTAATAGCTTAGCGAACCTCGCGCATGCTTAAAAAATGGACTATACGTTGTAGGGCAGGATGCAAATAACTTACGAAGAGGTTTCTATGACAGCGAAATATGGCGTTAAACGTCGTTTAGCGATTTTGGGTACGGCGATGATGGCGGCTTCCACCACCACATTCGCAGCTGAAAAACCAAATATTCTCGTGATTTGGGGGGATGATATTGGACAGTCTAATGTTAGTGCATACACCTTTGGTTTAATGGGTTACAAAACGCCTAATATTGATAGCATCGCCAAAGAAGGGATGATGTTTACCGATTATTACGCTGAACAATCGTGTACTGCGGGTCGCTCTACTTTTATTACGGGACAAAGTGTATTACGAACGGGTTTGAGTAAAGTAGGCTTGCCGGGCGCAGACATTGGCTTACAAGCAGAAGACGCGACAATCGCAGAAATGCTGAAACCTATGGGCTACATGACAGGCCAATTTGGTAAAAATCACCTTGGCGATAAAGATGAATTCCTTCCAACAGCACACGGGTTTGACGAATTTTTTGGCAACCTTTACCACCTGAATGCTGAAGAAGAACCAGAAAATGAAGATTACCCAACCGATCCTGAGTTTCGTAAGAAGTTCGGTCCGCGTGGTGTCATTAAGTCATTCGCTGATGGCAAGATTGAAGATACGGGTCCACTTACGCGTAAGCGTATGGAAACGGTCGATGAAGAAACACTAGACGCGGCACTTGATTTCATGGATCGCGCAGTGAAAGCGGACAAGCCATTCTTCGTTTGGTGGAACGCGACACGTATGCACTTTAGAACGCACGTGAAAGCCGACAGTAAAGGTGTGACCGGTGTCGGTAACTACGCTGATGGTATGGTTGAGCACGATCGACACGTTGGGCAACTATTGAAGCAAGTGGATGAGTTGGGAATCAAAGACAACACGATTGTTTTCTACTCAACGGATAACGGCCCACACATGAACTCTTGGCCAGATGCGGGTACAACCCCATTCCGTGGTGAGAAAAACACTAACTGGGAAGGCGCATACCGTGTACCAGCAATGGTCCGTTGGCCTGGTAAGATTGAATCTGGAACAGTATCCAATGAAATCATGCACCACATGGACTGGATGCCAACCTTCGTTGCCGCTGCTGGTGATGACCAAATCAAAGAGAAACTACTTAAAGGTCATACTGCAGGTGATAAAACGTTTAAGGTTCACTTAGATGGTTATAACTTCCTTCCTTACCTAACGGGTGAAGAAGAAAAAGGCCGTCGTTCAGAGATCTTCTACTTTACCGATGATGGCGATTTAGCGGCGCTTCGTTACAACCAATGGAAAGCGGTGTTCATGGAGCAACGTGCAACGGGTACCATGCAGATTTGGTCAGAACCGTTCGTGACGTTACGTCTTCCTAAGCTGTTTAACCTGCGTATGGACCCATATGAAAACGCAGATATTACGTCGAATACCTATTATGACTGGTTGCTAGACCATGCTTATATGTTCGTTCCTGCGCAAGCGTATGTAGGCGAGTTCTTAGAAACGTTTGCCGAATACCCACCACGCCAAAAAGCAGCAAGCTTTAGTTTGGATCAGGTTATGGAGAAACTTCAAGAGAACCATAATAAGTAAACTATTGCCCTAGCTAAACTGATAACACGAAAGAGCTCCTAGGAGCTCTTTTTTTATGCGCATATCGATGAGTAAATCCCGGTCGTGAATATGAATCACAACTATCGTGCTCATTGCCACTAAATAATTGTATTTTAGTCGTTTTTACGTCTACCTTAGTAAGCATAAGGATGTATAAAAACAAGGAATGTTATGTCTGCATGGTTGTGCTCGCTAGTGAACGGATTGAAACACCAGAGAGCCGCAGTATTATCCGTAATCTTGTCTCCACTTATGTTGTCGCTGTTCAGTTTGAGCACCTATGCCAACGAGCAAGCTCCTAATAGCAACACTGAGACTTCAAAGCTCAGTTCTGTAGCTTCACACGCTAGCTCTGATGTTTTACCTATCGGCTCTAAAGCCACCTATGTTGGATCGGAAGCTTGTGTTGATTGTCATAGTGAAGAAGTCGAAGCGTGGCAGGGCTCTCATCATGACATGGCGATGAAACACGCTACAGATGAATCTGTATTAGGCAATTTCAACGATCAAACGGTCACTCATGGCGGTAAACCCAACCGATTTTTCCGCAAGGGTGAAGAGTTCTGGGTCAATATCGAAGGCCCAGATGGGCAATTCAAAGATTACAAAATCAGCTATACCTTTGCCTTTGAACCATTACAACAGTACATGGTTGAGTTTGAAGACGGCCGTGTACAGTTGATTCCTTTCGCTTGGGACTCTCGCACTGAGGGCGAAGGCGGCCAACGCTGGTTTAACCTCTACCCGGATACCACCAACACTGATGAATTCTACTGGACCAATAGCGGTCAAAACTGGAACTTCATGTGTGCCGATTGCCACTCAACGAATCTAGAGAAAAACTACGACAGCGCGAGTAATACCTATAACACTACTTGGTCTGAGATTAATGTCGGTTGTGAAGCCTGTCATGGCCCTGCAAGCGAGCACGTTAAACAAGCCCAGCTAGCAAAAGCCAACGGCGGAAAGGATGCTCAAGTCTCGTCACATTATGGCTTTGATCGTGACTTGTCGAAGTCGGTGAAAGAATGGGTTTACCAAGAGGGCAACTCAACCCTGCAACCAAAAGACATCATCCATACTAACCAAGTTCAAACCTGTGCTCAATGCCACAGCCGACGTACTCAGTTAAATGAAACGGGTGACCACGTGAACGGTTCATTCTTCGATAAGTATCGTTTGAGCTTGATTACTCCTGAGCTTTACCATAACGATGGTCAAATCTACGATGAAGATTATGTTTACGGATCTTTCTTGCAATCAGTGATGGCTGAAAAAGGCGTCACATGTACTAACTGTCACGATCCACATACCGCTGAACTAAAAATTGCCGAAGAAGCGGTGTGTAGCCAATGTCACATTGCATCAGAGTACACGCCTGAAAAGCACACCTTCCACGAGGCGAATACCGAAGCTTCACAATGTACGACTTGTCACATGCCTGAGACGACTTACATGGAGGTCGACCCAAGACGCGACCACAGTTGGCATATCCCGCGTCCTGATATTAGCCAACACATTAAAACGCCGAACGTGTGTACTAGCTGTCATGAAGATCAAACCGACCAGTGGGCAGATAAGCAAATCGGTGAGTGGTTCCCAGATTCTAAGTATCGTAATCAGCAGCATTTTGCCGTTGCCTTTTATGCTGATTCAATAGGACACCGAGGTGCAGAGGATGCGTTGGCATACTCGGCTCAGGACTCCAGCTTAAGCAATATCATTCGTGCATCGAGCTTAGAACGTTTGGGCGGTAATATGGGTAAGAATACGCTTATCTCGTTAGCAAGAGCGGTGAAACATGATGATGAAATGATCCGTTTGGGAGTTGTGCAAGGCTCGTCTGGTTTCCCATTCTCTGACCGTTGGCAGATTCTAGAGCCGCTACTGAAAGACCCTGTATTATCGATTCGTTCAGAAACCGCAGGCGCATTGGTGCGTTATTGGGGAGAAATGAATCCTCTGCAGAAAGACCAAATCAAGCCTGCATTGGAAGAGTACATTGAGATACAGCAATTTAATTCCGATAGAGGGTTTGGACGTACTAACCTAGGCAACGTTTACCGAGATTTAGGTCAGCACGACAAAGCGATTGAGTTTTATCTAGGTGCTATCGAGATAGAGCCTTATTTCGAGAACAGCTACGCCAACTTGGCGGATTTGTATCGAGCGCAAGGTAACGAAGCAAAAGCGTTGTCGACCTTGAAGCAAGGTATTGAAGCTCAGCCTAAATCGAGTGTATTGCCATACAGCACAGGGTTATCTCTGCTTCGAGTGAAAGATTACGAACAAGCAACGGACTACCTTAAACAAGCCGCTGAAACTGCGCAAACCGACCCACAATATTGGTATGTGTACGGATTGGCTTTGGAGAAATCTGATGTGCTTGCGGCAAGTCAATCACTGCACAAGGCTTACCAATTTAGCCGCAACCCACAGCACCTGTATGCCCAGTGTGAAGTGTTGGCGCGAAACAGCCATATACCGGGCGTACCAAAGGCGTTTGAGCAATGTATTTCATCATTGAGCAAAGTGGCACCGCCGGAGGCCATTAACCAATTGAAAGCAATTAGTCAGTAGAAAGCTGAGCTGAAATAAAGCGCCAACATTGACGTGGCTATGCGCTTATAATTTATGGTGCTTATAACTAATAGTTATGGGGCTTGTGAGTAGGATGTACGCAGCCAGATTGAATTAAGGGAAGACCTATGAACCATGCGCAACAAGCAATAAACCAACTGATTGAACAGACAGAGAAAAGTGTTATCGGTCAGAGTCACGTCGTTCGGGCTCTGGTAATCGGATTATTGACCAATGGCCATGTGCTTCTAGAAGGGCTTCCCGGTACTGCGAAAACGCGTTCGGTGAAGTCGTTGGCGAATTTACTTAATACAAGCTTTGGCCGTATTCAGTTTACGCCCGATCTCCTGCCATCAGATGTAACGGGTACTGAAGTGTATCAAGAGCTTGATGGAAAGCCTCAGTTGCACTTTCAACCGGGTCCTATTTTCAACAGTATTGTTTTAGCCGATGAAGTGAACCGTGCTCCTGCAAAGGTACAAGCGGCTCTGCTTGAAGCCATGGCGGAAGGAACGATTACGGTGGGCGGTCAAACTCATATTCTGCCAGATCTATTCATGGTGCTAGCCACTCAAAACCCAGTAGAGCAAGAAGGTACGTATCCACTACCTGAAGCCCAAATGGACCGTTTTATCATGAAAGTGACGGTCGACTATCCAGAAGATGAAGCTGAACGTGACATCATTCGACTGGTGCGCAGTGAGGAACTTGGTAGCGAGACGAGTTCGGAACTTGTAACTCCACAGCATATTGAACCTGAATTGGTGCTTGAAGCGCGCCGCCAACTTCCAGACATTGCCGTTTCCGATTTAGTTGAGAACTACATCGTGGCTTTGGTAATGGCGACACGAAAACCTGAGCGTTATCCAGAATCAGACTTATCGAAATGGATTGAGATAGGTTCAAGCCCACGAGCGTCAATCTCCTTGGATAAATGTGCACGCGCTTATGCGTGGCTACAAGGGCGTGACCACGTCATGTTAGACGATGTGCGAGCAATGCTACCGACCGTATTAGGCCATCGATTTTCGCTATCTTATGACGCATTGGCTGATGGTGTGAACCATCAACGAGTAGTTGAAGAGCTGCTTGATAATGTTGAGATCGGATAACTAGGGGGCGTTATGGCGAAGCCAACACAAGCTCCCGAATCGCAAGGCCTTGATCCACGACTGTATTGTGACTATTCAAGGCTAGTGCGAATACAGGCTCAAGCGGAGTCGTTTTCTCTGTTACCTCATTTAAAGGCAGGCAGCGTATTGTCAGGACGACATAATTCTTTGTTTCGCGGTCGAGGTTTGAATTTCGAGGAACTGCGTCATTATCAATTGGGTGATGATATCCGCAACCTCGATTGGAAAGTGACAATGCGAACAGGCAAGCCGCATGTTCGTAGTTACACCGAAGAGAAAGACCGAAATGTGATGATCTGTGTTGATCAGCGCAGTTCGATGTTTTTCGCTTCTCAAAATACCATGAAATCTGTTGTGGCTGCCGAAGTGGCGGCATTGTGTGGATGGCGAGTGCTTAAAGACGGCGACCGTGTCGGCTTTGTTTTAGCTTCACACCAAAAGCTATTTCACAGCAAAGCACAGCGTTCTCAGTCTGATTTACTGGCACAGCTCAAGCACCTAGCAAAAGCCAATCAAAGCTTAGGGGTGAGTGTCAGTGACAATGATGGTGTTGGTTTTAGCCAGTGGATTGAACTGATCAAGCGAATGAGACTCAAGCAATCAACCTTGATATTCATTAGTGACTGGCGAGATTGCCGAGAACAACATCTCGATCGACTAAAGCAGTTACAGCAACACAACGATATCTTGGCCATTATGGTCACCGACCCATTAGAACAGTCATTGCCTCAAGATCTTGCAAGCGCAAACTGGGTGGTGGGTGATGGTCGCTTTCAACTTAATCTGGATAGTCAATTTAAGGTAAACCTCGCGAGTGAAAGTCTTGCTCAGAAAGCGGCACTTCAGAAACAGTCCCTTGCTAAATTGATGGCGATGAAAAACCTCCCTTATATAGAATTAGACACGTCGGGCAATCACATATCACAGCTGCAGAAGCTAGTGGGAGGGCGCTAAATGGCCGTTGAACATACGCCTCCAAGTACCTATATCCTCCGCGAACTGCACGATGTAGCGATTCCTGACAGTGTGAGCTGGGCTCCTCAAACGATCGGCTGGAAGATCTTTGGCGTTATTCTGTTATTGGTCGCTATCTATCTGGTTTATCGTTTGGCGCAGAAATGGTGGAATAACCGTTATCGCAAAGAAGCGCTTCAAGAGCTCATAGTACTGGATGCACGAGACAAAAATTCAACAGAACGAACCTTCAAAGTACTGAAAGTGGTGCTTCGTTACCTAGACAGCAGTAATGCAAAGCTGTTTGGACAAGACTATGTAAACTGTCTAAACGCTTATCTACCTGGTAGCGCTAACACAAGTGAAAACAGCAATGCGTTCTTTGCCTATGAAGTTTCGGAATTATGGATGCAAAGCCTAATTGACCCTAATGTGCGTTTGAGCTTTGAACAGCGTTTAGAGGTGATTCAAACCGCGATGATGTGGCTAAAACTTCACAAGCCGAATGTACAGGTAACGGTTGAGGGGCAAGACAATGTTTGATGTTTTATCTTCCAGCTTTGAATTTGCGCATCCGCTGTGGTTTATTGCGTTACCTCTGCCTTTGTTGGTCTACTTCGCTGTGCCAGCTTATCGAACCAAGCAAATGGCCATAAAGGTGCCGTTTTTCAGTGAATTGGTTGAAGCTATTGGTGAAGCGCCGTCTGAAGGGGCAAGCCAGCTAACACCAAGCTGGTGGCAACGAACCACGCTCATTATTACTTGGGCATTGGTCGTGTGCGCGCTCGCTAAACCAACCATTCTTGGTGAGCCGCAAGTTCGCGAACAATTAGGTCGTGATGTGATGGTAGTGGTCGATTTATCTGGCTCAATGGCAGAACAAGACTTTACCTCTAAGCGGGGCGATAAAATATCTCGTTTGGACGCGACCAAAGAAGTGCTGGCTGATTTTGCGACTACCCGAAAAGGGGACCGACTCGGTTTGATTCTTTTTGGTGATGCAGCGTTTGTACAAACACCGTTTACAGCTGACCAAGATGTGTGGCTTGAACTGCTTAATCAAACCGATGTCGCTATGGCAGGGCAAAGCACGCACTTAGGTGATGCAATTGGCTTGGCGATTAAGGTGTTTGAACAAAGCGAAAAGCAAAGTGCTGCCGTTCAAGATTCAAGTGTTGATGCCAACGAAAAAGAGAAGGTCGTGATCGTACTAACCGACGGTAATGATACGGGAAGCTTTGTTGAACCGATTGATGCAGCCAAAGTTGCGAAGGCGAAAGGCGTTCGTATTCACGTGATCGCCATGGGTGACCCACAAACCGTTGGTGAAGTGGCTTTGGATATGGAAACCATCAAACGAGTGGCTCAAGAGTCTGGTGGCGAAGCCTTTGAGGCACTTAACCGCGACGAACTTACCAAAGCTTACGCTCAAATCGGTGAACTAGAACCACAGTTATATGAAAGTACCACTTATCGTCCTAAACAGGGACTGCACCATTACTTAATGGCGATTGTTGTTGTGATGTATTTGACGGCCTTTAGTCTGGCGACTTTACGTAGAAGGTCGCTTTTGGCTTCTAAAACTAAAAAATTGAAAGGAGAGGATGATGCCTGATTCTCTCACTCTACAACAGTTATTCACCCAGTTTCATTTTATCCGACCTTTGTGGTTGTTGGCCTTTATTCCGATGTTCTTCCTGTTATGGGTTCGTTGGAGAGAAGAGACCAAACCAACGTGGAAAGACATTCTACCTGCACACTTACGTGATGCATTGACGATTGGCGAAACAGGCTGGCGTAAGCAGCTGCCATTGAAGCTATTGGTGGTGATTGTAACTATCGCCATCATTATCTGTTCTGGCCCAACATGGCAGCGTGAGGCTTCGCCTTTTGGTGAAGACAAAGCGTCGATGTTGGTTGTGCTTGATAACAGTGAATCTATGCTCGCTAAAGACTTACCACCGAGTCGCTTGGAACGATCTAAGCAGAAGATTAGAGACTTATTGGCAGCTCGGAAAGGCGGTAATACGGGCTTAGTGGTTTATGCAGGCAGCGCACACGTCGCGATGCCCGTTACTCAAGACAGCAAAGTATTCGAACCGTTTCTAGCGGCTATCACGCCCGATATCATGCCGGTATCAGGTAAGTCAGCAGAAGAAGCACTGCCACTGATTAATCAGCAACTGTCTGGTGAGTTAGGCTCTTCTGTACTGTTGGTATCAGATGGTGTAAACCCAAGCACCATTAGGGCGTACGAGAGTTTCTTTAACGACAATCCGTATCAGTTGCTCATTCTCGCCGCAGGAAACAGTAATGTGGTGAGCGATAACCCTGTCGACCTAGATTCACTGCGTAACTTAGCGAGTAAGACGGGTGGACGAGTGATTGAAGTGACCGTTGATGATTCGGATATCCAACAACTGAACAGAGCGGTTGAAAGAAACATGCAGCTCAACGGCGAATCTTCAATGCCTTGGAAAGACATGGGCTATGGACTGCTTATTCCAATGGCTTTCATTATGTTGCTATGGTTCAGAAAAGGGTGGTTGGTGCAGTGGTGTGTCGTTGGTTTGATGATCACAAGCAGCATGTATTCACCAGACACTTTGGCGAAAACAGTCAACTTAACCGCTGAGAAACCAGTTGTGGTGGAGTCGGTTACTACTTGGGACAAAACAGCTCAATGGTGGTGGGACTTATGGTTAACGCCCGATCAGCAAGGTCAACGCCTGTTGAATCAGAAAGAATATCTTCAAGCTGCCAAACATTTTACTGACCCAATGCGAAAGGGCGCGGCTTATTACTATGCTCGTGATTTTAAGCTCGCTCACAGTGCATTCCTGCAAACCAAAACTGACCTTGGTTTATACAACGCGGCGAGCGCGTTAGCCAGGCAGCGTGAATACCTTGCCGCGCGAGATCTTTTGAAATCATTAAGCGAGAAAGAGGATCTGTCACCAGAACTAAGAACGGATGTGGAGAACAATCTTGCTGTACTTAGTGGAATTGTCGAAGAGGTAAACCGAACCAGTGAAAGCCAGTCCGGAACCACAGATGGCCCTGAAGAGTCGTTAGAACTCGAAGACGATCAGCCACGAACGGGTGATGGCGCTGAAGAAGAAACGGTAGCGGAATTGATGCTCAAGGAAACGCTTAATGCCAATGAAATTTTGGGTAGCCAAGAGCTTGCCGATAAGTGGTTAAAACGAGTAGAAGCGGACCCTAAGTTCTTCTTAAAATCTAAATTCCAAATTCAGCTACGAGACCCTGCACCTTCCATCGAACAAGCGTCAAAACCGGAACAGGCATCAAAACAGGAGCAAACCCAATGAGTCGATATGATTTAGCTCTTGAAGCCATTCAATCAAAGAGAGTGCGATTCAGAACCCATAAGTGGTTACTGTCGATGACTCTTATATTGAGTTGGTTTTCTCCTTTTGTTGCTTCTGCTGCCGATATCTTCGATCTCCAAAAAAGTGGTGACGTTGAGCTTATCGCTTGGGTAGGGGAAAAGCCAAAGTCAGGCGATAAGATAACGCCGACTAAAGTGAGCGTTAATGAGCAGGTAATTCTGAATATTGAGGTGGCGACGCCGCGTTGGTTAACGGGAGGGACTCGAATCGGCAGTATCGAAATCGCTAACGTGATCGCTAAGCAACGTAACCAACTCGCGACGAACTACACGGAACGGGTCAATGGCACTACATGGTCGCGTCAACGATGGGAAGTAACACTCTATCCGATGACTTCTGGCGAGTTTGTCATTCCAACCGTGCCGGTTCGCGTCCAAGTTTCTGCTCCTGATGGTTCTAACGTTGGCGGTACGCTTTACACGCAGCCAATTAAGTTTGAAGCTTCGTTGCCTTCAGGTTTACTTGATAATGAATCGCCTTGGTTTTCTGCAACAGAAGTAGATACAGAGCAACAATGGCAACGCTCGAGTGAAAACTTAAAAGTAGGCGATGCCATTACTCGAACGGTAACCATCAAGGCCAAAGACAGCCTTTCTGTATTACTTCCGGACGTGTTGAACAATGAATCGACCCAGCAGTACCAAGCTTACCCGCAGCCTAATCGTTTAGATGATACTCAAGATCGTGGTAACTACCGTTCCAGTCGAATTGAGGAGACGGTTTATGTTATTCAGCAGGGCGGTGAATTTACGTTGCCAGAGTTTTCATTTCAGTGGTGGGACAGCAAGAATCAACGCCTTGAAAATGTAGTGATAAAAGGGAATGTGTTTGAAGCCAAACACACAGTCCAATCTTTCATTAAGGCTTACATGTCAGTGTTTATTAGCGTTGGTCTGGCTTTGCTGTTCGGTGTAGCGTGCTTTGTTTCTGTTAAACGTTATTACGCGAACCGCCCAACACCAAGTTGGTTGGTACTACGTCGTTTACTTAAGCAAGGTAATTGGCCTGCATTAAGAACCTTTATCTATCGTCAATTACGAAACGAAACCTCTCAGTTAGAGCTGGATAAAGCACAACTGAATAAAGCGCAACTTGGTAAATTGAATGGACAGAAACGTTGGCTAGAAGACAGTGAATCCCTCCAACAAGGGCGAGAAGACAAAAACGTTTTTACTCGTTTGTGGAGAGGGTTACGTAACTTAACCAATGACACATCAAACTCAAGCAATTCTCGTTCAATTTTCGACCGCTTGAAAATCCCTAAAGCCTTGCCAGACTTAAAAGATAGAACTAAGTAGCAAACTTTAGTTATTCGCATCGAACAAAATCGGCAGGTTCTCTACTATAGGGGACCTGCTTCTTTAATATGGAACTGTATGAAAAGTACCGAACTCAATCTAATTCCTATATTTGTCGCTATTTATGAAGAGCAGAACTTATCTAGGGCTGCTAATCGCATGGATATAAGCCAGCCAGCTGTGAGCAAAGCGCTTGCAAGGTTGAGAGATATCTATGACGAGCCACTGTTTCATCGAACTACTTCTGGCGTAGAGCCAACCACATTCGCTATTGATATCTATCCAGCAATGGCTGCTGCGCTTAAAAACTTTACTTCTACCTTATCCGCATCAAGAGATTTTGACCCTAAAACCTCTGGCCGCGTGTTTTCAATTGCCTGTGTTTCAGCTGCGAGTTATGAAATGATGCCAAGAGTCATGCAGTTAATCAGTCAAGTCGCACCTGGTATCGCATTAGAAATTCATCCTCTATTTACGGAAGATTACGAGTCTGATTTAAGGCTTCAAAGACATGATGTCATTATCGATATGACGCCAAGAGGAAGAACCATGCTCAAGCATGAGGTGATCTCTAAAGAGGAACTGGTGGTGGTGTGCCGTAAAGACCATCCCACGATTGGTGACACTATCGATATGGAACAGTTTTTATCACTTGATCATGTGGTTGTTTCAAGATGGCATGCACGTAGAAGCTTATTGAGTTCTGAACACTACAGTGACCTTGAAAAACGCAGAATAGTCTATCGAGCTGCTGGCGTTGTTGAGATGCTGCCTGTTATTGAGGGCTCTGATTACATTGGAGTGCTACCTATGTCATCGGTGCGTTGCTTTTCTGAAAAATATGACGTTAAAACTCTGCCTTTGCCATTCGAATTGGAAGACCTTGATATGTGTATGATTTGGCACCCCAGTCGCACTAACGAACCTAGCCATAAGTGGCTGCGCACTAAGCTCAAAGCGGCAGCAAAAGAGTTATCAAGTTAGCTTCTAAAGGGCATGGTCATAGAAAGCATTCGCGCAATTTTAAATAGAAAGAAAGCCAGTATCCCTGAGCTGAGGTAAGCGGTGTTTACTACAAGGGGACGGGATATTGACCTACAAGTTAGAGTCTGGTGGGACTCGTAAGATATGTTTCGCTTGGTGCTGCCCGAAGGCAGCCCTTGTTTAATCATAAATCAGTGAAGGAACTTAACTTACTGAACTGTTTAATTTAAATAACGGATACTAAGCCTCTTTTGGGCTCTGTTCTGAGTTAAGCAAGAAGTAGGACACCCAATCATCAATAGGCAGAGGTCGCGCGAAGAAATAGCCTTGAGCGTATTTGCAACCGATCTGGCGCAGAGTCGTTACATGATTCTGGGTTTCAAGGCCTTCTGCAATTACTGAGAAATCAAGTATTTGCGCGAGCTTCAGAACCGCGCAAGTAATCTCATAATCTACTTTTGACGAGTTAATATCTTCAATAAAGCTTCGATCTAATTTTACGCAATCGGCGGAAAGATTCTTCAACACCGACAACGAAGAATAACCCGTTCCAAAATCATCGATAGCGATCTTGTAACCCTTAGAATGAAGTACCTCGATGGTCCTTGAACAGGTATCGAAATCTCGCATCATATCCCTTTCTGTGATTTCCAGAAGCAGTTGATGAGGCTGACAATCTGTTTCGTCGAGTATTACTTGTAACTGGTCTGCGAGATCGGTCATATAGAACATTCTCGCTGAGAAGTTGATGGAAAAAATTACGCCCTGTAGGTCCATTCCCGCGCGTTGCCATTCGGTAATCAGATTCGCTACTTTCTTAAATACCCATTTATCAATGTCGATAATGAGATCACTTTTTTCTGCAACCTCAAGGAAATCGACGGGCGGCAATAAGCCCAGTTTAGGGTGACGCCAACGTATTAGAGCCTCGGCACCAATGATGTCTTGCGAGTCTAAGTTGACTTTGGGTTGGAAGAAGACTTCAAGCTCGTCATTGGCAATGGCTTGATGAAGCCCCATGTTGGTTTCAATCAAGTCATTTACCTCGTGAGTCATTTCGTCCGCGTAGACGCGATATTGATCTCGGCCGTTTCGCTTTGCGTGATACATTGCTGTGTCCGCATTTCTGATTAGAGTTTCACGATCTAAACCATGAGTAGGGTACTCACACACACCAATACTCGCCGATACAAAGATAGAATTATCATCTATGTAATAAGGCTTTCTTAACGCTTGATTTAAGCGGTCTGCGATAGGTTCGCCTTCGTCTAACCCAATGTTTGAGTAAACAACCAAGAACTCGTCTCCGCCCATTCGCGCAACAAAGCCTTTATCACCCACTAAGTTATTCAATATGTGCCCGACATTGACTAATAAGTTGTCACCTGGTGCATGCCCTAAAGAATCATTAATGGTCTTAAACTCGTCAATGTCGAGGTAGAACAGCAAGAAAGAGGCGTTGTTCTCATAGGATTTCCTGATCTCTTCATCTAACTGTTTCGTTGCCAATAGTCGATTTGCCAAACTGGTCAGTGGATCGTGGTGGGCGAGGAAGTCGAAATTCTTTTTTTCTTCAGTGAGGTCTAGGTATGCTTTAGATAGCCTTGAAGCCATATCATTATAGGCTTTCTCTAAGTGAGACCATTCGTCACTTCGGCCCAAGTTAATGGGGTTTTTTAGGCTTCCAGACTCTAGACGATCGAAGCCATGTCTCAGTGCATTGAGTGGCTTTCGAATGTGATGTCGAACAACGTGGTGAACCAACAACATCGATAATACAACGGCTGAAAAACTGATAATAATGGCGTTTAGTCTTGATAAACCGATCTCTTTTTCAAGCTGGTCGGTTAATTCTAAGGCTTGGCTTTGTACGCGTGACTCGGTTTTTTCTACCATCTCCAATAGGTCGCTTTGAGCGACTAAGAGTGAAGCCATCACCAACCAACGCTGCTCCAGATTAGCTCTAATG
The DNA here is from genome assembly GCF_057785975.1 of Vibrio sp. QJM3NY_21. Classification (NCBI taxonomy): domain Bacteria; kingdom Pseudomonadati; phylum Pseudomonadota; class Gammaproteobacteria; order Vibrionales; family Vibrionaceae; genus Vibrio; species Vibrio sp. QJM3NY_21. Next base: position 1,065,134 of record NZ_CM173514.1, on the reverse strand, counting down.
CGCTTCAAAGCGGCGTTGTATCGTTTCACCGTTCGATTGATTCTTTTCTTCTCAGCAATAACCGCCGTCGTTTCGATATCAACGTTTTCTAAGTGGAGTAAGAATATATCGAGTTCTTTCTCGACTTCGATAAGCAGTACTTTCTCCGTTTCTGGCGTGATGCGACTGTGAATGTCTCCAACCATTTTTCCTGAGGTGAGGAACGACTCTCTCAACATGTTGATAAGATCTAATTCATTGTTATAACGAATGAAATTGGGTTGGTCTAAGTGCCTAAGCTTGCTGTCGGCTATCGCAAATTCGAGCTGATCAAGCTGTTCGGCTAAGGTGGCGTCAATCTGATTGGTCTGTTTTAGAATTCGATTCAATGCGAGCGAACTGCCTAAGAAACGGTGGAAGTTATCGATAAAGGCATCAATTTTTTGCGAGAAACCTTCGTTAGTTGATAGGTCTCTGAGTCGTTGAAGCTGGAAATCCACATTAAATGCTTCTTCCGACAGTGTGGTTTCACTGAATAAAAAAGTTTGTTCAAGTAGCTTAACTCGAGAGGTGAGCGTAAATACGCGTCGGCTGATTTCAGAGTTAACAATCAAGTCTGATACGTGTGTAGAAGTTTCGTTTTTAAGCGTCGACTCGACGTAATACAGAGATCGAATCACCATGATGACAGCAAAGCTGACAATCAAAAGCGAAAGCAGGTTCGAAATAATGAGTCGTTGGGTGATGTTTATCTGAGGTAATTTCATTGTGGCTTCCAAATTTTCAGATACGCTTCACGGTAGCCATTTTTAGGGTCGTAGATGCCTTTGTCTGACTGGCTGATGAGCTCTTCAACATTATCGGGCGTGACGAGATGCACAGGGGCAGAGTAGCCACTTGGCGGCATGTGATTAAATGCTCGGTTGAGTTCGTCGACTATTTGCCAGCCTTGTAGATATAAGGGCTCAGGTACTGTTGCCAGTTGGAATTGACCGCTATTGATTCTTTTGTACGCGGCCTTGCTACCATCACCCGCTGAGATATTTTGTGGTATTAACCGGTACTCCTCGAGGTTTGACTCCAAAGACGGGATAGCATAGTCAATGTACAGGTCGTTGATTGCCAGAAGATGAGTGACTTTCTCGCCGTACTTCTCATCTAGGTTCTTTAATGTCGCAGGCATTTGCTCGGCAATTTTATCGAGCGGTAAATAGTTAAGCTCAAGTACATCACAAGTGCTGCAACGCTTGATGGTATTGACCATCGCGTTGGCTTTGATCATCGCGATTTCATAGTTAGGGTCGGTGAACACCACGGTTCTCGCTCGACCGTTTGAGTTTACAATCGCGAGTAGCGCGGCCACTTCCGCCACATCGAGAGGGTCGGTGGTGATGTTGGTGTATAAACCTATTTCTGGATTACCACCGACAAGTTCAGTCGCGTGCCATCCAATGACTACAATTCCCAGATCTTCTGCTTGTTTCAAAATGGTTTTGTGTCGGACAGCGTCAATGCCGCCCAAAACAATGGCATCGGGTTCAAAACCAATCGCTTTCCTGATAGCTGCACCTTGGCGCACTTCTGAGCCTAATCCATCGATGAATCTAAGGTGCCAATTGATGTTAGAAATGGCTTCAGATATGCCTTTCCCAACGCCATAAACGCCACCATTACGTAAATCAGACGCGACAAAAATAACGTTCTTTTCATGGCACACAGCAGGGCCTTGTGTGGGGCCATTCCACGTTCGCTGGTTGGAAACCGCACGCATCACTTTTTCTTCAGCATATTGGAAGAAATCGTCTTCATGATTACCCGCAAAACTCTGAGAGTAGCAAGTAATAGCGAGCAACAAACTCGCAAAATTTAATCTCTTATTCATATGGCTTATAAAACGCTTTAATTTATAATCGCTCTATATTTATAATAATGTTAATAAACATTCAAACATTTGGTAACAGTTATGCCGGGTCAAATTTGTAAAAACGTCTTGCTAACCCTACTGACAGCGTGTTTTTCCCTCCCTTTGTACGCCAAGTCCGACCGTATAAGGGTGGAGGCTGATGCTCAGAAACTCGAAAAATTTCAAGAGACTGTGAGTGGCGAACCGATTCTTTTGGCTCCAATGTCGGTAGAAAAACCGGTAAGAATTGCATTAATTTACCCAAGTGCAGATATTTCTGACTTTTGGACAAGAAATTACACAGCATTGAAGCAAAGGCTCGTCGCTTTGGAGTTACCATTTGAGATCAGCGAGTTTACCTCAAGGCAAATTGAGCACTCACTGCAGACCCAATACACCGAACAAGTGTTGAACTCTGAAACCCCTTACGACTTCGTTATTTTCGGCCCTTCTGAGCTGGGTATTCAAGCTGAGAATATTCAAAAACTGTCTGCTTCGACAGAGTTCAAAACCTTTATTTGGGCTTTTCACACGCCTAATGAACAATGGAAACATCAACCGGATAGCTGGTTCGATTTTTCAAGCGCGATGGGGGCCGATGTTCTGTGTGACCATGTGGTGAAAGAGCTCGGCAACGACGTGGAATTTTCTGCGAATCGTGGGATACCGGGAATAACCGATACTCAACGCTCGCAAGGTTTCATTGATTGCGTAGAAGAGAAAGGTGATTGGCTAACAGTGTATGAGCATTTTGGGCAATACCAGAAGATAGGCGGTGCCGATGGAATCCGTTTAGTGCTCGGTAATTTCCCTGAGGTGACCATGGTTCACAATGCCAATACTGCGATGACCATGGGAGCGGTGGATGCATTAAACAATGCCGACATGTTGTCTGAAATTTATGTGACAGGTTGGGGCGGTACAGCGAAAGAGATTGAAAAGATTCGTACGGATGAACTGGATGCGACTCCAATGAGAATGAGTGATGACCTTGGTGTGGCAACTGCCGAGGCGATCAAGTTTCACTTGGAAGAGCGTGAGGCAGAAGTCCCACTGGTTTATTTAGGCCGTATCACGGTTGTGCACAACAAGATGAATGATGACCAGTTGGATCAGCTGACCAGAGAAGCGTTTCGATATTCTGGTAAGAACTAGGTTCGATTCGATCTGTCCTTTATCAATCAAAAAGAGCCGCTTATCTGTTTCGACTGAATCAGTCTGAATATAATAAGCGGCTCTTTTATTGAGTGGGTTCTGGATTCGAAATCTAGATCACGAAACCTTAGGGATATAGTCTACTCAGTGAGCTCTTGTAACACCTCTCCAATAGAGCCACTTGGTTGGGTTATACCCAGTTTGTTCGAAAGTGTTGGCGCAATGTCGTATGGCGTGATTGCACGCGAGATCTTCTGAGCTTCAACGTCGTAGCCTGCGAAGATTACAGGGACGTGCGTATCGTACTTCCATGGCGAGCCATGTGTAGACGCGATTTGAAGGCCTTCCATGTCGTTAATGTAACTACGCGGTGCAAATACCACATACACGTCACCAGAACGAGCAGGATGGTAGTTGTTTTTGATTAGCTGCATCACGTGAGTATCAGGCACTCGGTTGGCTGCAATATCGCTGCTTGATACTGCAAACGCCACACCTTTCACTTTCGCTATTTCATCGGCGATCGCTTCCTGCACTTTAGCTAGGTCAAGTTTCTTCTCTGCGATTAAATCGTGATTCAGATAGATATAAGGCTGTGCATACAAGCGAATGGCGTCTTTGGATAAACCAAATTGATCCTTCAATCTTTTTTCTACGCCACTCGAGAGCAGTGTGTCTTTATTGAAGTATTGAGCTTGATTGAAGCCAAGCGCATTTGCCGCAGGTGAAGATTCAGGGACACCATGATCGGCAGACAATACAATTAATGTATTTTTTAGCCCGACTTGGTTATCAACGGTTTTAAGAAGCTTGGCGATCGTCTTATCAAGTCGAATTAGGTTGTCTTCTGTTTCTAAGCTTTCAGGGCCATACAGGTGCACCACGTAGTCGTTTGATGAGAAACTCACAGACAGGTAATCAGTCACGTCACCTTGGCCTAGCTTCTCTTGCAGCAACAGTGTGCTTGCAAAGTTTTCCGTGATCTCATCACCAGCCGGGCTAACGGTTAACGTTGTGCTGTAGTACTTGTAACTTGCAGGGCCATAAGGGTGAGGGAAGGTGCGTTCAAAATTACCTAACTTCACCTTGTGGTCAGTATTGTGTTCTTGAAGGGTGTATTTCTCACGTGGTAAAGAAAGTTCCCAACTTTGTTTAGAGTACTGGCTCGCAATGGCTTTCTCATTCCAACGTGATACCCAGTCTGGATATTCGTCGTAGTAATAGTTACTGGTAACAAATTCAGATTGTGCTTTCGAAAACCAAAACGCTTTGCCGCTATGGCCTGCGAGTGAGATGGCGCCGCGATCTTTCACTGATACACCGAACACTTTTGATTTGCCACTATTGGAAATCGTCAACTCGTCACCAAACGTGGTGGAAAGTATTGGCTCAGGAGAACGTCCATCGCCCTGTGCTGTCTTCTGCGTTGGGTCGATCTCTGTTGCTTTGTCGACACCCGCGCCAGAGGTCAACATTTGGTAGTTACCGTCTTCTACGTTATACACCAAACGCTCTTCGCTACGGTCATACCAAACGTTACCTACCATGCCGTGTACGCTCGGTGGCGCACCTGTTGCGAGCGACACGTGCCCCACGATCGTTTCCGTGTTGCCATGTTGGTAATTCGCATTGGTGTAGTAAGTACCATCATCCATTAAGTACCGGAAACCGCCTTCACCGAAGTTGTGCTTATATCGTTCGATTAGGTCTGCGCGCAGGCCATCTACCGTGATTTGAAGGACTAGATCTGGCTTTTCCGCAGCCGAAACAGGGAAGGCACAGAGTAACGCGAGTGTAAGTCCTGAAAGCTTGGTGTATTGCATAGAGTTTCCTTATTCAGTATTGCAGCAGAGTTCTAAGGTTTGGTCAGATTTCCAACATTTGGTTAGATTTCTAATGTTTGTACAGTGCGAATCGTATTTTTAGGATTGTTTGTGAAGATTATTGAGTCATAACCGTCGGCATCTTTAGTTAGTTCGTATCCTTAACTAAACGCAGGCCCATATCTGACATAGTGATCGATTGGCTTGCGAAGTCGCGACGGTAACTTTCAGATTCATTTTCGTCATAAGCAAAGCTGCCACCGCGAACCGATTTATGTGATAAACCAACGTCGCTGTGTTTTGCATTGTTAGGATTGTCTGTTGGACCGAATCGGTAGAAGGTGTCATCGAAGGCATCAATCACAAACTCACCCACGTTTCCGGTCATGTCATATAAGCCTAGTTCATTTGGCTTCTTTAGCCCGACTGGATGTGCGCTATTTTTAGAATTTGCTGAGTACCACGCAACATCATCTAAGTTATTGGAACCACTGTAAGTATAGCCTTTGCTCTTGTTGCCACCTTTCGCTGCAAATTCCCATTCAGCTTCAGTCGGCAGACGATATTCTTCACCCGTAAGTTCGTTCAATTGTTCAACGAAGTAGTTCGCCTGTTGCCAACTTAAGTTATTGACCGGAACTTGTGGGTTTTGGAAATAACTGAGAGATGAACCCATCACCGATTCGAACAATTCTTGAGTTACCTCAAACTTCGCAATGTAGAAACTATCTACAGTTATATTTCGCGCTGGTCGTTCTGCTTTGGTCGCTTCAGGATCGTTCGAACCCATGGTGAATGTACCACCTTCAACTAGCACCATTTCTTGGTCGATTTGTTGAGCGATAGGGTGTGTAGGCACGCTCGCACAGCCGCTTAGGAAAATAGTCATGGTGACGCTGCTGATCGCCGCTAATTGTTTGTAATTGAAAAATTTCATCACGTGCCTCGAATGTTCGAAATAGAGGGCAATTTTAACGTTTAAGGTCATTCCTATTGGTTATAAAGGGTATAACATGCCACTGACTGAAATAGGCATTATGATGGCTACAGACACTAAGATAGGTAGGTAAATCATGCACATTACTCAAGGTCCACAATACAATGGTAAAGCGTCTAAACGCTTGCATGTTATGGCTAAGCCAATTGGCGCAGCGTGCAACATTGACTGTAAATATTGTTATTACCTAAGTAAGCAAGATTTGTTGGAGTACAAGAAAGGCAGTTCTCCAAGAATGGATGATGAGACGTTAGAAACCTACATCCGACAATACATCGAAGGTCAAAATACGCCTGAAATTATCTTTTCATGGCAGGGCGGTGAACCGACCATGCTAGGTTTAGCGTACTTCGAAAGAGTGGTTGAGCTACAGAAAAAGTACCGACCTCAAGGTGTGTTGATCTCAAACGATTTGCAAACCAATGGCACATTATTGAATGACGACTGGGGCCGATTCTTAGCAAATAACAATTTTCTAATCGGCTTGAGTATTGATGGCCCTGAAATGCTGCACAATGCGTATCGTGTTAACAGAGCAGGCCGTGGCACATTCAAACAAGTGATGGCGGCTGTGGAGCTACTCCACAAACACCAAGTGAAGTTCGCAACGCTGACTTGTGTGAATAACCTCACCAGTCAAAATGCACTTGAGGTGTATCGCTTCCTACGTGATGTGGTGAAGTCACCGCAAATGCAGTTTATTCCTATCGTTGAACAGAAAACGTTCCGAACGGTTGCGCCACAAACATCCCAAGTGAGCGAGCAGCTCAAACAAGGCGATAAACGCCTGATCCCCGGCCATAAAGACTCGATCATGGAATCGTGGTGTGTGTCGGACTTGGCTTGGGGTAACTTCCTTATTTCTGTATTTGATGAGTGGGCGAAGAACGACATCGGTAAAGTGTTCGTTCAGTATTTTGAAGCCAGTCTAGAAACATGGATAGGGCGTCCTAACCCGCTTTGTACTCTGAATGAGATATGTGGAAAGGGCTTAGCAATGGAGCCAAATGGCGACGTTTTCTCATGCGACCACTATGTCTACCCAGAATACAAAATCGGCAACATCCACCACGACAATCTTGATGAGTTGGCGTATAGCGCGCCACAACAGAAATTTGGTTTCGCTAAATCACGCACATTGACCAGTCAGTGCCAGCAATGTGACTACAAGTTTGCTTGTCATGGTGAATGTCCTAAAAACCGCTTTATCAAAACTCGTGCCGGTGAACCGGGCTTGAACTACTTATGTGCAGGTTGGCATAAGTTCTTTTCTCATGTCGACAAGTCGATGGCTTATATCGCTCGTGCGATGGGGCATCCGGTTGCTCATGGCAAATTCAGTGACTCAATATTGATGGCACATCGTGCAAAACAGGCGCAACAAACTACGTTCGAGACCAAGTTTTAACTCGTTTTTTGGGACAACAGGTCCAAGACAAATTTAATCAGATACGAGTCTAAGGACAGGCTAAGTTCTCCAGTTTAAGGTAATACTATGATGAAGAAGAGTTTAGCGACGGCTGTTGCTCTATTAGTTTCAACGTCCGCATTGATTTCAACGTCAGCAATGGCAGCGAATAGCGTTCAGCAAACTGTTGACGCACCGGCAAAAAATATCAATCAAGTGCTCGAAATGACGGACACTCAAACCCGTATTCAACAGTTGTCTTACATGGCACAAGATCAGAACCAATCTGTTGAAAATCGTACTGGTGCACTGCAAGAGCTTGCTTCATACCCAAGTCAGAATGCGCTGGTGGCGGTGGCAAGAGGTTTGAAAGATCAAAACCCTGAAGTTCGTGAGGCTTCGATTATCGGTTCTTCACCATATCAACTTGAGCACCGTTGGGCGTTAGTTTCGCCTTTGCTGAGCGATACAGATTCTATGGTTCGTCATTCAGCAACATCGAACTTAGTACGTGATTACAATACGTTAGATAAAGAACAGAAAGCACAAATTGAACAACCCGTCGCTGAGTTAATCACATTCTTGGAATCACAAGAATCTGAAAAGTTTCAATTGTTGTTCGCTGACGTGCTCCGTTGGCACAATGAATGGGATAAAGCGGAAACGATTTATCTTGAGTTGATTAATACTCACCGGAAAGACCCTCAAGTTTGGCTGAGCTACGCGGATAACTTCCGAGCTCAGAATAAAGATCAACAAGCGGTCGAGGTGTTGGATCGTGGTTTGAAGAACGTGCCGGACAATGCAGCGATGCACTATTCTAAATCATTAACTTTGGTTCGCCTTGAAGACAAGGCAGCAGCAGCCAAAGAGATTGAAGTGGCAGCAGAACTTGCAAAAGATAACAGCTACTACTGGTATCTGAATGGGGTACTACAAGAAGAGTTGGATATCGACAAGTCGACTAAATCTTTTGAGAAAGCGTATTTGATCTCTGGTTCTCCAGAGCAGTTATACGCGGTATGTGATATCTACGTACGTTACGGTAATGAAAAAACTGATGATTGCCTGACAGAGCTAGGTAAAGTCGCACCAGACTATGTTATTGAGCAATTAGAAGAAAAACGAGTGAGCTCAAGCTCGTAAGTTTAGATTAACCGCGTACATAAACTTAGATTATCTGAGCGCATAAACTTTAAAGCCAGTCGATATATTCGACTGGCTTTTTTGTATTCACGTAATGCTTAGACAAAACAAAGGTTGGAAAAGAAAAAAGTGGGCAAGTTCATTACTTACCCATCTCTATTGCTGTCCACTTATATTGTTAGTCACCTATATCGTTAGTCACCTATATTACTTGGCTCATTTCGCCTAATTATTCACCCATAGAGCTAGATGCACGACGTCTGTCTGTTGCTCCATGAATTTTGCCATCTTTGATTTCAATGGCGTTCAAGCCGCTGACCACAGGAATAACATGTACTGGATAACCGAGCTGCATAAATTCTGGAACCAACATTTCAGCGTAAGTCTTCTTCTCGACCAATAAACCCGTTGGGTCATAAGGTTTGGTGCGATCTATCTTGGTGCCGTATTGGATGTTTGGAAGGTCAATTGCTTCCTGCGCAGACAGATCCCAATCTAAAACACCAACCACGGTTTTTAACACATACCCCGGAATTTGTGAGCTACCAGGAGAACCTACCACTAAACGCAGGTCGTCTTTTTTATCCATAACCATTAACGGGGTGATCGCGGAACGAGGTCGCTTACCTGCTTCAATAGAGTTTTGAGTCGGTTTACCGTTTATTGTGGGTTTGGTGGAGAAATTTGCCATTTGGGCATTAAGAATCACGCCGTCGACCATTACCCCTGACCCCATGCCTGTGCCGACGGTACTGGTCATTGCAATGGCATTACCGTCTTTGTCGATGATAGATATGTGCCCTGTATCTTGGCTCTCAAAACCTTGATATTGAGCGTAATCGGTATCAGATAGCTTGCCTGCTTTCGGTTTTGTTTTCGCAATGCCACTCTCCGGAATGAGCTTACGTCGCTCGTCGATGTAGGTTTTGTCGAGTAGGGCAGCAATTGGCGCTTCAATGTAATCTGAGTCACCTGCATACGCAATGCGATCGGCTTTGGCGATTCTCATGGCTTCAGTCATCAAGCGCCAAGGTTCAACATCAGTTTTAGACATGGCGGCTAAGTCATAAGCTTCTAACATTTCAAGGCTTTGAGCAACCATCACGCCACCAGAGGCTGGATAACCGAACGAGACAATCTTGTTGCCTCGGTAGTCGCTTTCAATAACCTCACGCTGTTTGACTTGGTATTGTGCAAAATCTTCTATAGAGAGCTTTGCGTGGTCGGCATCGATTCTGCTGTTCACAGTTTCAACGATGTGCTTACCAAACTCGCCACCATAAAGGTACTTATCGCCTTGTTGAGCAATGTTGCTAAGAGTGTCAGCAAGCTTTGGGTTCTTCATCAATGTGCCGGTTGGTTTGATTTGGTCGTCACTCCAATACAGGGCTTCGATTTCTGGATCTTCAATCAATCGTTCTTGTTCACGAACCACGATGTCGTAGGTGTAGCTGTTCATCGCGTAACCCTTGCTTGCCAGTTCAATCGCGGGTTGAACAAGCTCAGACCATGGTAGCTTTCCGTATTGTTGATGAGTGCTATAGAGCAAACGAAGCGTGCCGGGAACGGCAACAGATCTTGGTCCTAAAATCTCATTTCGACTGAGTGCTTTACCATCTTCCATAAACATATTTGGAGTCGCACTTGAGGGCGCTTCATCACGCCCATCCAGTGCGAGAAATTGATCTTTGTCTTTTTGATAAAACAGCGCAAAAGTACCACCGCCAATCCCTGTCATATCCGGTTCAACCACCGACATGGTCATCTGCATCGCCACCATCGCATCGACCGCATTACCGCCTTGCTTGAGTACCGAATACCCAGTGCTGCTTACATATGGATTCGTTGCACTTACCATAAACTCTTCGCCAGTTTCATCTGGCGTAATTGGAAAAGGATTTGGCTCAGCCGCGAAACCGACCGCTGAAACCAAACTTAAAGATAAAGTCGCTATTCGCATGCGTTCTCCGTTTAAGGTATCTGTTTATTCGCTCTTAGGTTGATTGAATAAAGGCGGTGAAGTTCGTGAGTTTTCAGCCTTCTTACACAATGCTGACGCTGCTGACAGAACCATTAAATAGTAGAGGGTTTTGTGGTTCAAATTTATTACGAAGCTAAATGTAAGAGGAAACTTGGGTTCTTAATATTGATTTAACTATCGTGAAATCCCCACTCATGAATAACTAAAGCGAGTTTGGAACATGATGAATTTCAGTCTTATGATGAGGTGTGCAGTTTGATGTTGAACTTGTTTTTAATAAAGCACTCAATTATACCCACTGATTTATATGGTTATTCTCGTTTATGTGATGGTTTATAAATAGTATTAACATTTCTGTCACTATTTTCGTTGTAACAGATTGATATACTGGTCAGATCTGTTATTGTTCAAAATATATGTGCGGTTCGCCATACTGTTTAGCAAAGGGAGCTTATGTTTACACTATCGATCAAAAATAGGATTTTGGCTTTATGTTTAGTGTCGCTAGTAGGATTTACTAGTATTCTATTTGTCGGAGGGGATACGTTAACCAGTAACACCCAGCAGGTTAATCGAATTGACCAAGTTACTTATCCGGTTATGAATGCGGCTTCATTGAATAGTGTATTAATTTCTCAATTAGCTGAGCGCTTTAATTTGGCAGTGACTCTAGGCGATGAAGAGATTTTGGAGATGAACAAGCAAACTCTTGCTGAGATTCAAAATAACTTCAACATTCAAATCTCTCTCGATCCTTCGTTACAGAGCTCATCTGCACTTCTGCAAAATCAAACCAATCAATATTTTGAGTTAGCTTACCGAATTGCTCAAGGCATGATAGATGAAGAGATCAGCCTTAGCGAAGCCGGGCGTCTTGCAAAACAGAGCACCGCAATCTTAGATGAGCTTACTTTGGGTATGCATGAGTTTTCTTTGGCTCGTCAATCAGAGTTTGAAAGCGCGGTACAAGATTTAGAATCAAACAATAAAAAAGCTAACCAAATCATGAGCGTGTCTGGTGCTGTAGCCATGCTTGCGATGTGTATCTTTGGTTGGTTTGTGGTGAAAGGTATACGTAGAGATCTCGCGAATATCAGTGACAAAATGCGTGATATTGCTGAAGGAGATGGAGACTTAACGGTTCGTCTGCAGCATGAAAAAAATGACGAACTGAAACCTTTAGTAGAGTCGTTCAATAGCTTTGTCTCTCACTTACAGCAGAACGTCACACACACTATAGGTAACGTTACTCAGCTGGACACGATCTCTGGTTCACTTGTGAAATCAAGTCAAGTAACAAGTGAGTTGTCGACTAAGCAGCACCTCTCTATTGAAGAAGTATCAAGCTCATTAAACCAATTGTTTCTTGCCGCTAGAGAAATCGCTACGAACGCTAATGATGCTTCGACTTCAGCTTCCAGTGCGAGCGAGCAAGCAAGCTTAGGAGAACAGCAAGTCAAGAGTACGATTTTAGCCGTACAAGAATTAACGCATGATGTAAGTAATGCATCGCAAGTGGTTAAACAGTTAAATGACAACACACAAAGTGCTGGGTCAATACTTGAGTCGATTAGCGCGATTGCAGAGCAAACCAATTTACTTGCGCTCAATGCGGCAATTGAAGCTGCACGCGCTGGTGAACAAGGCCGTGGTTTCGCTGTCGTTGCTGATGAAGTAAGAACGTTAGCATCAAGAACTCAATCATCTACACAAGAAATTCAATCTGTACTCTTACAGTTGCAAGACCAAGCTAAAACTGCATCGTCTATTATTTCAGATAGTGTTAAAAAAGCTGAAACTTGCGTTGAGAAATCCCTGGTAGCTGAGAACTCGCTACAAAAAATCACATCAGATATCACTGAAATTAGCCAACGAAACGAAAGTATTGCTGCTGCGACTGAAGAGCAAGAGCAAACCTCCACTCGTATCGAAACGTTTGTCGAAGAAATTCGTAAGATGGCAGAAGGCACCAGTAACAGTGTTCAGCAAGTGGACGCCGTGGCGCAAGATATTCAAAAAGTGACTCGTAATCTTTCAACACTAACTGGCCACTTTAAAGTCAGTTAAGTTCCCTAGAATCATTCCCTCTTCCTTTTGGCTACGCCTTAAGGAGGGCGGGAGTATGCCCAAATATGGGCTGATTATACAAAAACAATTATATAAAAAACGAAAAATCACATAACAATTGGAGTTAGTTATGAAGAAGACAGTGGTTGCTGCCCTAGTAAGTATGGCGTTTGGAGCAAATGCTGCAAACATGGATGATCTTCGAATTAGTGGATTTGGTTCTGTAGGCATCGGTAAGTCAGATAACGCGATCGGTTATGCGGGTTACACAGATGAAAAATTAGATTGGGAGCAAGAGACATTAGCAGGCTTACAATTTGATTTTCAAGTAAATGAACGTGCTAAGTTCGTGACGCAAATCGTTGCAAACAGCCGTTATGATTATGAGCCAAAAATTGAAATGGCGTATGCCTCTTATGATTTTGAGGCTTTCACAGCTCGAGCAGGTAAGTTGCGTTTACCTTTGTTTTTCTACTCAGATTACACCGACCTTGGCTATGCGTATCCAATGATCAGACCTTCTCAGGAGCTGTATGAAAATATCGTCTTGAAAGGCTATACAGGTGTAGATCTGTTAATTCCAATTGAATTTGAAGACTCAAGTATTCTTCTTCAGCCAGTCATTGGGATTGGTACTATCGATGAAGATGATTCAATCGTTGGTGAAGTGAAACTGGATAAATTGTTTGGTATTAGCGCTAACTGGAATGTAGATGATTTTACTTTCCGAGGTTCGTATTTTGTTGCTGAGTCAAACCCTTCTTGTGATTTCCAAAATTCACAAGACCCGTATTGTCAATTGGGTGCGATGCTAGATAGCCAAGATGGTCAGTTCATTTCTTTGGGTGCTCAATATGACAATGGTGATCTCTTAGTTAATGTAGAAGCTGCGGATGTTCAATTGGAAGGGCAGTTTTATGACTATCAATCGGTTTCTGGCTTGGTCGGTTACCGAATCAATGAATTTACACCTTACGTTTCCGTTAGCTGGGTTGAAACAACAGACAACGAAGAACGTGAAAACATGACTACGACGGCTATTAAAGAGTCGATGAATTACGAGCGTCTTTCTTACTCTGTTGGTAGCCGTTGGGATTTTGCTAAGAACATGTCTTTAAAAGCGGATGTGACGTATGTGGATTACCGCGATACTAGTGGTGGATTCCAAAGCAACGTTGAAACAACAGTAAACCCATATATTGCAACGGGTAACTACCTTGAAGACAGCTCTATTGTCTATTCAGCACGTCTTGATTTCGTATTCTAAGGAGGCCACATGAAAAGTTTACTGACAGCAATAACCATAGCGGTTCTTTCATTTAACGCTTCTGCTGGAATGGTAGTGATTGGTAATAATGCTGGCGTTGATTCTTTATCTAAATCTGACGTTAAAAAGTTATTCATGGGTAAGAAAAGCAAGCTATCGAATGGTACTAAAGCACAGGTCATCGAGCTGGCTGATGGCTCTGAAGGTAGATTAGCCTTTCATGAGGTGGCAACTGGACGCAGCGAATCACAACTTCAATCAGCGTGGTCTCGACTCGTTTTTACTGGTAAAGCTGAAGCGCCAATCCAGGTTGCAGACTACAACGAAGCAATCACAACGGTTGCTTCAAAAACCAACGCAATTGGTTATGTCGACGAAACCGCTGTAACAGGTGACGTGAAAGTGTTATTTAAATACTAAGCGTTGCTTACTTACCAGCATTAAAAAGCCCAAGGTGATTTGATTACCTTGGGCTTTTGTTTTTAATCACTATTGTTCTTGATGACTAATAGTAGCGCTGACCAATGTTCTGAATGGACACGATGTTTTATCGTGGGTTAAAACACGAAGCTCAACATGACGGTGTAAAGCATCGTGTCTTTGTCATCAAAAGTATTGAGTGAACTGAAATCTTCGATAAAGGCACCTCTTGATTTACGAGCTTCAAAGTACTGAATTTCACCATTGATAGATACATTTGGTAGTACATCGTAGTCCACACCAATAAGATAACTGTTACCATTTAAGTGTTCATTGGCGTCGAATTGCGCCCCGTATACAAGGTAGGGGGTAAATTGACCCAAATGATAACCAAGGCTTGCATACATCGATGATGAGAAGTCGCTAATTTGCCCCTCACTTGAAAGCACAGCTTGACCAAATTCATATTCTGCACCCAAAGACCAAAGTTGGATATGCTGATTGTCATCTGTTGGAAGAGAGCCAATGTTTTTGATTTTAACCGTTTGATCAAAATTTGAATCTAGGAAAGATAAGTTCCAACGGTAATCTTCACCACTAAGCTGCAGGTTCGCTCCGAACATTCGATTGGTTTCAAATTCAAGCTCAGTTGTCGAATTGAAGTCGACTTCATTGTTATCTTTAATTCCGAAAAACGGAGAGAGTAGTAGGGTAGCTTCATCGCTTACATCATGAGTCCAGCTCACTTTGATACCATTGAAGGCAGTGATACCTAATACGGCGTTATATACCTCTGTAGGGGGTCTCGCCGTCATATAGGCTTGACCGACATAGTAGTATTCAGAGGCAAGGAACAGTGGCAGCCTTAAGCGTCCAACACTGACATCGAAGTCATTAAACTCGTAACCGACGTAAGCCCACTCTAATTGAGGATCACTCCAATCATACTGAGGTGGTTTGACAACTTGCACAGAAGCTTTGAATGAGTTGTAGAAGTAGTCTAACTGAACCCCAAACGTGGTATCACAGTCATAACAGTTTTCATCAGTAAAACCGCGGTTAATGATTAAAGGATTGTCGTTATCTGATTTTGCCCAAGACGTAGAGCCAAATCCGCTTAATGACAAATTATCGGTAAGTTCAATAATGGCAAAGGCCGGAGAGGCGATTGAAGCACATAGCACTGACGTGATTATTTTTTTCATGTTATTTCTCCGAACTTATAACGTATAGGACGTTGGCATTTTGAGGAACCGAAGAGAGTGGTGAGTAGCCAATACGATTTGGTTTGTCGTCCAGCCAATTAACTAAGCTGTCAGCTGAGGCCTGTTTGATCTCTCTTGGATAACGCGCTTTCCCTGAGAAAGATAAGCCAGCCCAGTGCGCGTTCATTTGAGCTGCATTTTTCCCAAGTAACAGCTGATAAAAATCTTCTCTTTCGGTGCTGTTTTCAGGCCAATCTGATAGTTCTACACGCTTGCCGTTAAGGCGTTTGGTTTTTCCTCGATACAGCTTTCTGGCTTTGTTTATTGATATCTCTTCAAAACCAGAATCTAAAGAAAATATGGCATAATCTTCAGCGGCGTGAGCAGGGCTGAGAAGAAGCAAGCTTCCTAATAGCCCTACCGCGACTGGCAACATGACTCTGCGGGGAAGTGTTTTTATTGTTCTAATCCAATCCATGGGTATCTCCTAACAAGTCGCACTTTCTATTTGATGGAATAGCTTTTCTTTTCTTACGGGCTTCGCTACATAACCATCCATGCCTGAATCAAAGCACTTTTGAATATCATCGTCGATAACACTGGCGGTTAACGCGATGATAGGAGTTTTGCTTAAGCCTAGGTTTTTCTCATGCTCTCTGATCTCTTTGGTCGCAGTGAAGCCGTCCATAACGGGCATCATGCAATCCATTAAAATAATGTCGAAGCTACTGTCGTTTTGGTACATGTCGACGGCGATTTGCCCGTTGTCGGCGATTTCAAACGCGTAGCCCGCCTTTGTTAACATCACAGAAGCGACTTTTTGGTTAACTCGATTGTCTTCGACGAGCAGTATTCTTTCAGATTTACTCGGAACCGTGTTTTGTACTCTTTCTTCTGGCAATGTTCGCTTAGCCGCAGCATTAAGAATCGGTGTTACGGTCGTGGGTTTTTTCGTAGATTTAGTTTTGTAGGCAGCAGGAAGTGGCATCGCTTCAACGGCGGCAAGTACTTTTTCTTTTAGCATTTCAAATTTGAATGGCTTTGGTACATAGTCATCCATACCTACGTCGAAACACTTTTGAATATCATCATCAATCACACTGGCGGTTAAGGCGATGATAGGGATACGACGCGTGGCATTGGTCTCTTTTTCAACGCGTCGAATGTTGCTTGTCGCTTCAAAGCCATCCATGACGGGCATCATACAGTCCATCAGTATCACTGCGTAATGAGGGTTTGCGGTGAACATGTCCACCGCTTCCTGACCATTATTAGCGAACTCGAATTCAAACCCACTTTTACCGACATGAAGCCCAGCAATTTTTTGGTTGATCTTGTTGTCTTCGACGATGAGGATTTTGTGTTGGATCTCTAGAGGTAGTTGGCTTGCCTCTGAAAGCTCAGCCAAACCCTGCGTATCACAGAGCTCAATAGCTTTAATTAAACGTAAGCCTAGTAGGGGTTGTGCGACTTGTGCAGTAACGCTGTCGCCAAGATCCGCAGGCTCACTTAAGAAAGAACGTATCAAACAGATAGTGATGCCATTTTGGTGCAGCTTAGCTAAGTTATCTGCGTGGGTATTAGCTAGGAATGCATCATCTTCAGCGAAAACGACAGTAATCGGTTTATTGTGTTTCTGAGTCGCGAGTTGTTCGGTCATCGCGGAAGAGTTATTCGTTCGCTGAGTTACCTTTAAGCCATAAAGGTTAAGGTCGCATTCTATTCGTGTAGAAAGCATGCTCTCGTTACCCAGAATATAAATGTCAGCGGTTGCCGTGCTTGGTTTAGGTAGCATTATGTCAACGGGTAATTCTAAGTCGAAGTAGAAACAGCTGCCTTTACCCTTAACTGAATCGAGCTGAATCTGGCCACCCATCAGTTCGACCAACTGTGTACTGATGGCGAGGCCAAGACCAGTACCGCCAAACTGACGTGTAGTTGAGTCATCTTCTTGAGCAAAGGGCTCGAATATTTGTTTCTGTTGTTGCTTGCCGATACCAATACCTGTGTCGCGAACGGCAAATCGAATGGTGACATTATCGTCAGATTGTTCGAGCGTTTGGATTGATAATGTGACGCCACCTTCTGCCGTGAACTTCACTGCATTCGACATAAAGTTCATTAGGATCTGTCTTAAGCGGTGATCGTCGATCATCACGCGTGCAGGTGTGTCTGGGCTGATATCAACGTTAACCGATATTTTTTGCTCTTTCGCTTTTGGCGCAACAATAGAGGCTATGTCGTATATCGATTCTCTAATCGACGCCGAGTGCGGGCTGATTAACAGCATGCCAGATTCAATCTTCGAGAAGTCTAAGATATCGTTGATCAAGCTCAGTAGCAGTTGGGATGAAGTTTCAATCGTATCCACATAATCACGCTGTGTGGGTGTGAGTGGGGTATCTGCAAGAATCTCGGAAATACCAATAACGCCATTGAGTGGGGTACGAATTTCATGAGACATATTGGCTAAGAAGCTGCTTTTCGCTTTGCTAGCTTGTATTGCATGATCTTTCGCTTCTTCAGCGTCTTCTTTGGCTCGCTCAGCGTCTTCTTTCGCTATCGTAAGCCTGTCTTTTGCAAGTTCTCGCTCGATGGTCAACCGTTCAACTTGCTGAGCAAATAGGCTGAGTTCGTCTTTGCCTTGAATCAGCTTATCCAAAGAAGGTCGAGTTTCATCATTTTCGCTTTTCAAGAAAGCTAACACCAAATTCAGATTGTTGGTGACTTGTCGTGCCAAGCTTAGGGTTAATCCCATTACAATGGTCGCGAGCAAAGCAACGATGGAGATAAACAGTGTTCGTTGGATTTGCGCTTCATAGATGGCTTGCTCAACTTCCTGTTGGAACTCTTGCTTGATAACATTACCGAGGCTTTGCAATAAGCTGAGTCGAGCACTCATAGCCTCTAATCCGACTGAAATCTCTTGTGGCGTCAGTTGGCTGATTGCGTTTAGGTCGAGTAGGGCGCTGCGGATCTCTTGGCTTTGAGCAAATACATCGTTTCTAAACACTTCAACCATCAATGACACTTGATGTTCGTTGGCATTCAATGACACAAAGCGTTCTAGGAACAGTTGTTGTCTTTCACTCAGAGTTTCGATCTGTTCAGCGAGTTCTGGATCGTATTCTTGGCTATTTTGGAATATCTCAATCAATGAGGTACCCAGTTTAAATTCTTCATTTGACCAAAACATCAGCCATTCAAGCTGTTGTAACGCGGTGAGGTGCTGTTGAATTTCACGCTTGGTGTTTTCGAAAGGGACTTTTTCTATCTCAAGGAGCAACTGTTTGTACAAATCACTCTGCCATTCAAGTGCATCCAATTTATCGTAACTATCAGTCGCTTCCATCGTTGATAGAGTCGCTTCGCTGAAGTCTGCAACCAATTGGTTCATTTCATCAGAGGTGTTTAAAAATATAGCTGGAGAAAGCGTTTTTAGTTCTGCCTTTACTTGGCTGCTTTGTGTCGCGAATTCTTCAGGGCTAGAAGCCAGAGTGCTCCGATATAAGACCGAAATATCTTGAAGATACACAGATAACTGATTGGTTCGTTCAAAATCGGTTAACTGAGTCGTTAAAATATACGCTTGTCTGCCTGCTAGAAAGAGCAGTAGTGAAATGGGAAGTAGAACTAAGCCAAAGAGTTTATGTTTGACTGAAAGGTTATTCCAGACCGTAATCGCCATATAAGGATCCATCCAACTGTTTTTATATAAAAACAGTAGAATAAAAATGCGGATATGGAAACCTTGAAACGGTAAATTTAATGGAAGTGTGGGAGGGGTATAAGTTCTTGTGATTCCACAGCTTATTTTGAAATATCTTCTCTTACTAGCAACTTATAGCGATTGTCAGTCGGTTTAATTTTTATGCTTATTGATGAATAGCTTATAAAGCGAGTTAATGAGGACGCTTTTTATCGAGACTTAGTTCAAACAGAAGTTGCTCTAACACCGTTTTTGCAGAGGGCTCTAACGCCCAAATACCAAGCATTCTATTCAGTGCAGCGCGGTACACTCTGTTTTTGAGTAGGAAAGCGAGCGTACTCGTATCGTTGCTCAAAACATGTGTTTGTACGACGGTTAGCTCAGCTTTGTTCTCGATATCGATTTTCTGAAGGTTGAAAGCAGGGAGAAAGGCACACTCATACCAAACCTCAACGATCTCTCGAAGTTCGATTTCCTCTTCAGGAACATCGCAGTCCTGAAGTTGATGGTTTTCAGGAATTGCGGATAAGTAAGCTACATCAAGCTTGTCTGCAACGAATGTGTACATTTGCTTCCTTGTTATCGGTGATTTTAGAGCGAATCATCTCTCTCACTTATGTTTTTGTCAATTACATCCATTTATCGAACGAGTAATCTGTGAGTAAGCATCGCTGTGTTTAACTTAAACTGTTTAAGTATTTGTCTGTTAAGCCAAAATATTTAAGATTCCCGTCAGGCTCTAGAACCAAACTCATATTGGAAGTGGCGATCAAACCGGGATCATTGGTTGAAAAAATGACTGTTTTGTTCAACAACTTATCGCTGAACAACCGGTTAAAATACTGCGCGTTTTCATTTTCAGCCCCATTAAAGGGTTCATCAATGATGATCAGAGATTGCTCACAGTTGCCTAAACCAAGCGCCAAACGCAGCTTTTGCTGAATACCATTGGGAAGGCCTTTGCATTTATCGACACTCAATTGCGTTGCCAATCCTTCTGGTAGCCATTCGTCTAGTTCGAAGAAGCTCACCATTTCCTGCATTTTCTCTTTCGGAATCAACCCATTGTGCAAAATGAAGTTGGTCTCTAAAGAGCCTTCGAAAATGTGCAGATTGAAAGGGATGTAATTGATCGATGTGCGGTAGCGATAGCTGTTGAACTGCTTAATGTTATAACCATCGACAGATACGGCACCCTGATAACGATCTTCTAAGCCAGCAATAATAGAGATGAGTGTTGTCTTCCCACAGCCAGTAGGGCCGCAAATAACGACTTTTGCACTAGGAGGCACCTTGAAACCAAGGTTGGTTAAGCCTGTTGCTGCGCCTGTGTAACGGTGGCTCACACCACTGCCCACAATGCTACCTTGGAACAGGCGAATAGGCGGGCTTTTTTCTAAAGTCAGCTTGTCGTCATTCATCGACATCAAATTGTTTATCTGTGCTGATGAAGCCTTAATCGACTGGAATTTAGAAATTGAGTTGTAGATACCCATGATCGGACCTAACGCCTTCCAAACCAATATCACTGTCGCGAGCATCGCACCAGCATCAGAAGTCCCTTCCATTACTCCGATTACTGCGGTCACGATACTTGCAGTACCAATCACCTGAATCAAACTGCCGCCAGCAGCCTGAATCTTACTGTTAGTCACGGCAACGTTCTCGGCATCACTGGTGCTTTGCATATGTGAAGCACTGAAACGAGATTGAACGACACGAAGTAAAGGAAGGCCTTGGATAGTTTTGATACCACGAAGGATTTCATTCCATTGATACGAGACCATCGCATTGGCGCGCGAGCTTTTGGATGTGGCTTGCGAGTAGATATAGCGAGAATACACACAGAACACCAACATCAAGATTAAGCCACCCATCACTACAAGCGCTGCCGTACCCGACATAAGGGCAATGGCGATGATAAATACAATTACAAACGGCATATCAAAATAGCTAAGCGTTGATTCTGCGGTCACTAAGCGTCGGAAGGTGTCGATATCTTTCAAACGAGCCAACTGAGACGAAACCCCAGCGGTTGATGTCATCGCGTAGGGCAGCCATAGAAGTTTCGATATTACGGCTTGTGAGATGTGCACCGCGAGATCTTTACCGGAGGTCGCAATAATGTTGACGCGCATTTTCTTAAAAAAGTATTCAGAGAAGCCAACAATGATGGCAAATAAAGTTAGCCAATAGAGTGTTGCTTGAGAACTCGAAGTTAGCGCGAAGTTATACACACTCATAATAAAGAAGGGCTGTAACGCGCCCAGTATACTGATGACGAAGCTCAGTATGATCAAGCTTTTAAGTTCGTTGTTATAACGATAGAAAGCGTATTTTATCCAATTGCTTCTGTCTTGCGATTCCGGCGGTGGTTCGCGGAATAGACGAGAATATTCGCTAATCGAAATCAGCAAACAGGGCTTTTTACACATTGGGTATTCAATGGTGTTGTTGTTCGTGTAATCAAACAGGAGCAACTTTCCATCCTTAGTACCTAAGAAAATGGCGCTAAGGTTCTCTATCTCAATAAAGCATGGGTGAGGGTACTGATCGATATTCTCGAGAGTTTTTAGCTTGGTCACATCACAACGGTATCCAAGACGCTCTATAGTCGCAGTAAAACTGTCGCTGTCTTTTTGTTTAGGAATAAAAGCGTCACTGAGAATAGACGGCGTGCCTTCCCATTCCAGTGCTATCAGGGTGTAAGCTAAGCCACGAATCAGCGGTGACTGACTGTAGC
Organism: Vibrio sp. QJM3NY_21; assembly: GCF_057785975.1. Lineage (NCBI taxonomy): Bacteria > Pseudomonadati > Pseudomonadota > Gammaproteobacteria > Vibrionales > Vibrionaceae > Vibrio > Vibrio sp. QJM3NY_21. The sequence continues at coordinate 1,043,331 of NZ_CM173514.1, read as the reverse complement.
GTTCATCATAACCACTTGCTTCAAAGTCCAACACCCGCTGCGGAACATTGTTGAAGTCAACTAGGATGCTCATTGATCACCTCCGGTAAGTTTTACGCGTTTGAGGCGGTGGTTTAGTTTGTCCATCTTATTACTGGCGATGATTAGGATTTTGTCATTGGCACGATAGGCGGTACTGGTGAGCACCACTCGTGCAAATTCCTCATCATAGACACAATCGATATCATCAAATATCAATACACGCTTACTGGCGAGCAGGGCGCGAACCAATAATAAAGCGTAACCTACTTGGCGTGAGAATGGATTGCGCATGTGGCCTTTGAGTTCTGTGTAAAAACCAGCAGGAAGCCCATCGATTTGTGCCTTGATGTTCATGGTCTCGCACAGTGCAAACGCCGTATTATTCAAACTTGGTCGGAAGCAGGTTAGGTTATCAATAATGGTTCCTTCCACGAACGAGCTTGTTTTATCGACCATCAGCACGCTGTTACGCCATACGTTGTAGTTCAAGTCATCCAGAGGCGTGTCATTAATCATGATATCCAGTTTGTTATCGCTATTCTGCCGCGTAATACAGTTGGCGAGATGGGTCTTGCCTGTGCCACTTTTCCCTGTCAGTAAATAAGCTTGTCCGAGTTCAAATTCAATACGCTGATTTTCAGAATATTTAACAGAAATACGTTCTACTTCCGTTGTCTCATGTTGATGTTCAACAGACGCGGCCAGTTCAAGAAGCTCGGCGATACGCTGTATGTGAAGCTTGTTCAATTCCCAACGGCTCGCGGTACGCATCACTTGTTGGTAGGGCGCAAAGTAACGGTTGGTCAGCATGATTATTGCGGCCATTATGCCTTGACTTGACTCCATATTGATCACGGCTGTTGCCAATACCACAACAACACAAGCAATTGAGAGTTGTTGGATGAGCGCTAAGATCAAGCCAAAATTCGATTCAATCTGTTCGTATTTGATGTTTTCAACTTCACGTTCCTCGACCATTTGTGTCATCAGGCTTTCAACGCGGTATTCCATGTTTCGCGCTTTGATATCCAGCGGGCTTGAAATGATTTCAATGATTTTGGACGTCGTTAAGCCCTCTATATCGGACTTGTTCTGTAAGCTGCCAATCTTTTGTTTAGAAAGGCTCCAAGCGAAAATAGCTAAAATGAGCGAGGCAATCAGAAGCGTCACGCCAGCCCATATGTTGATGAGGCCAATAATAAGGATGGTTATTACGCTGACGGCAAGGTTGATCAGCGCTCGAACCGACTCGCCACCAAAGAAGGTTTTCAGCTCAGGAATGGTTGAGATCCGTTCTAGGTATTCCCCCGGTTCTAAACGGCGGAATTTGGAGATCTCAGCCAAACAGATGGATTGGAAGACCTTGTTGGTTAAGTTGGTCTCAAACTGCCTCATGATGACGGAAGATATCTTTTCCTCCTGATTTTTTAAGTGATAGTCGAGGAAGACGGAAATCAAGATAATCGCGAATAATAAGAACAGAGTATCCTGTGCTTGGTTGGGTAATACTCGGTCGAAAATGATCAGAATAGAGAAGGGCAGTACCAAGCCAAATAGAGTGGAAATTATCGTAGAGAAAGTCAGATAACACTTATCTGCCATATTGATTTTTTGAGAAAACTGCTCAGTTTGCATTGCGACCTCCTGTTTTCAACGACTCCGTTGAGAGAAGGTGTTTAGGCACTAATTCTTGATTGTTTCGTCCTTCGATATCACTCATCAATTGCATGATGCTTTCTATCGATTGAATCGAGAGCACGCCCTTAACTTGCTCAAGCTTGATGGTTTCGATGATGTAGTCGTATCGTGCGCTTTCATAATCTCTTAAGGCGCTGAAAAGCTTACTTTCTGCGGCAAGTAAATCGGTGATTGTACGGGTGCCTAACTGGTATGCCCTTTGAATACCTTTGTAAGACGCATAGTTGGCGCGAATGATGTTCTCGTAACTGCTTATCGATTGCGAAAAATCGTTAATGTTGAGCACAGAGGTGTTCACGCTGTTACGGGTGGTGTAAAGCGAATCTTGATAAAGCAGTTCGGTGCGTTCAATCGCCGTCGATGATTTTTGATATCCATAGTAATCAGAGCCACCAGATAAGATAGGCAATGCTAGATTCAAGCCAACACTGGTAGAGTTGCTTTCACCAGTTTGTGTTGGATCACTCGCCGTGCTGTAGTTATTGGTGTCATCATGACGATAGCTGGCTGAAAGCGACACGGTAGGTAAGAAGTTTGTACCGCTCTCTTTTAAGCTTCTACGGCTTCTCTCGACGTTTTTCTTCGCCACTAACAAGTCGTTGTTGAGCTTTAATGCTTGATCCATGATTGAGTGTTGTTCGCTTTCGTTTATCTCTTTTAAAGGCACACTTTCGTATATATCTTGTGATGGAGTGATAGGGTACTGAATCTGAATGGATAGCCCGTTGAGAATGACACGGCGATCTTTCTGCAAGGTTCTTAATCGATTCGACACACCTTCTTTTTGAGCAATAACTTCGTACAGTTCACTGGCCGCTGTATTTCCTAGCTCTACGTTACGTCGCATCTGATGTTCACGAGTCTCAGACGATTTAAGCTCAACCTTAGTCGCTTTGATTTGAGCGTTGTTTTTCAGGTATTCAAAATACTGTGAACCGATTTCCGAAATAGTGCTTTGAATTTTGTTCTCATGCTTCACTTCTTCGATATTGAAATCGAGCTTTGCCGTCCCGTATTTAAAAATGTCGCCAAGATTGAATATGGATTGGGAAAGAGAAAGGCTGTAGCTGTTTGAGTTATAGCTTGAGGTTTCATCAGGCACACTTGATAACAAGGTTTCATTCTCATTCCATGTCGTGTCGGCAGCGCCATTAAGCGAAGGTAGAAACTTAGATCGGCTGATCCCAATGTTGTATTCGTTCTCTTCCACACCTTTATCACTGGCGCGAAGAGACAGGCTGTTTTGTAGGCCGAGTTCGACCGCCTCAAGCAGGGTCGTCGCCGATGCTGAAGGTATCGTGCTGAATGCAAGCGCAGCCATAATGCTGCTAGTTAAGTTTCTGTACAGCCACATACTTGTTGATCACCTTGATGATTTGGTCGCTTTTGTAAGGTTTGCTGATCACGTAATCCATTCCGGCTTCAATACAAGCCTGGTGTTCGTTACTGCTGGTCAATGCGGTTGCCCCTATGATGGTACAAGGGTTTTTCTCGTTCTCTTGTTCAAACTGGCGAATGCGTTTGGTCGCTTCAATGCCGCCCATACCCGGCATAATGCAGTCCATGAAGATGATGTCAGAACGTTTATTCATGAAGTGCTCAACTGCGTCGGCACCATCGCCAACCGTGTCTGGTTCATACTCTTGTTTGGTCAAAATTCGTTTAAGTAAGATCTGTTGAACTCGGTCATCCTCTACGATAAGGAATGAACTGTTTTCCATCTGCTCTTCTGATGCTTCTGCTTCCATAATGGTGAGTAAGTTCGGAATAAACTCATAAGGAATCGCAGGGGAGTTGATGATCTTATCGACGAAGCTGTGACACTCTTGTGCATGCTGAGTATTGGTTACAGACAGCAACAGCTTGGTATTTGGATGATTCTTAAGTTGAGATTTCACCGTTTTGCTCAGTGATGGCAGCTTGTTGGGTTCAAATGTATCGGTCAGCATGATGGCATCGTACTCACCAAAGGTCTTCGCCGCTGAAAATAACTCATTTGCAGTGCGGATTTCAGTGATATCAAGCCCCAAGTTACTGAGCATTTTCTTCATTACATCGATACGAACTTGTGTATTGGCGCAAAGCAGTAAACGCTTGCCGTCGAAGCGAGTTTTCTCTGTATGGAAATTCTTCGCCTTGAGATCAAGCTCGATCTGAAAACGTTCCTGTGTACCCGATTGGAACCAGTGACTTTCGTAATACCCGTAATCTTTTAATACGCTTTTCGCTAAGTCGTCTGTGTTAGCGGTATGGTGTTTATGATCGCTCCAATGGAGCTTATTGAGCTTTGCAACAGAGACATCTAACGTTGAAAGGAAATTAAGGTTGATGGTGACACGTGTATTTTCCATATCCGAAGCGGCGCCAGACTCTATTGTCACGAACAACTTCTTGTTTGATTTTAGTTGGATGGCGTTAGAAAGCTGCAGGAACAATATCCAGAACAAGCTGGTGGATTGGCCTTCCACTCGATTCGGCAAATTGTCAGAGATAAAGCAGTCAAGTTGACCTTCGTTCCTCTGAACTTTGGCGCTGATATGAATCATCAATTCAGACAACACGCTAAGTAAAGAGAATTCCTTCGACTTACTTTCCGTACCCTGTGAAATCAATCGATTATAGTTTTCTGCTAGCTCAGATAGGGTGCTACATGCAGAGGTAATGTCCTTCGCCATCAACACGCCGTTTTCATCGGTTTCTTGAACGAGATACTGGACACCACCGTTAATCGTATTGGTGATTCCGCGAATCTCATAGCCGATGAGTGCATACAACTGTTTGTAGAGATCGTTATTGCGCTTTTGGTCTTCCAGTTTACTGAAGATCAGTTTTAGATGGGAGTAGATCTGACGCTGTTTGGGATTGATACTCACTTCATTAAGAAGCTCTTCAAGCCTTTGTAAATCTAACTGTTTTAGTTCTTGATACAGTGCATCGAACTCGTAGTCGATTTCGCGTTCGTTAGAGCTGGATTTTTTCAGCTTCAACATGGCGACTGCGTTAGATAGAACCGTTATCACGGCCAGTATTACGACCACCATAAACAACCAAACAAAGAACTCGTTTTTCTCAGACATCAAATCGCTCGCATGGTTGTTAAACATGGTGCGGTAGTTGTCATCCATCTGTAGATAGTTGTTGGTCAGTGATAGATATAAATCGAGTACATCGGTACGTGCTTTAGCGCTATCGGAGAAGCGGTTAATCGCTAATTCCAGTTGCGTGTATTCAGTTGCTCCAACCAAACTGAACTCAGTTTTGTTCAAAGAGGCTAAAGATCGAAATTCATCTATTTCACGCTTCAAGTTAACTAGATTGAACTCGTTAGTACCACAAGTGTCGGTACTTAAGCACTGCTGCAGAGTTTGAATATCTTGTTCGATGGTCTGATTAAGCTTCTGAGCTTGTATGAGCAGTGGGGCACTTTGCACTTGCGCTACTGAATCTACTTTTGACCAAGAAAAGTATAAATAGAAAGCGAGCGCAGCCAGTACGATGCTAAACAATATGCTCAGTCGTAGGGCGGGTACAGAAATATTGTATGAAGGTTTTCCGCTCATTGATTACCTCTCATCGAAAGCATCTTCGATGGCTGACATCACTGGCTTCGCTGCGTATTCGATCACACGACGCGAGCCTGTTTTTACATCGGCGGTAAATTCCATATAAGGTGATAATTTGTATTGAGTGCCTCCTCGTTCAAGAAAGTTTCGGTCAATTTCAATCTCTGCCAAATAGAATTCAGCATCTTCTTCTTCATAGGATGAACGGCTGATTGAGGCGATAGTTCCCTCAACAAATCCATATTTTGCGAAGTTATAGGTGTCCATTTTGACTTTCACCGCTTGGCCAATTTCAACAAATCCCATGTCTTTACGTGGAATCTTCGCTTCGCCGTGTAGCGAATTATTTATTGGGGCAATATCGGCGATACTCTCGCCTGGCGGAATCACAGCTGAACGGAAATTGAAGTGCAGTTTGTCGACCACGCCATCGACTGGTGAGTAGACAACCAGTCGATCAACCTTGTCGGAATGTTGTGGTTGTAAGATACGTTTTAGCTTGAGATCTTTATTCGCTTGAATGATTTGTGCTTGGTACTCGGAGTTTCGATTCTCAACCAAGTCACGGTGTTGCTTTTCCAGTTTGTCGAGCTGAAAACGTTCATTCATGACCGACTCATCAAGGTTCTCAATCTCACGCACCATATTGGATTCTTGTACTTTCATGTTGAGAACGTCGACATAAGACGCCATCTCTTCTTTATAAAGTGTGTTTTTAATGTTGAGTTGTTTGCGAATGAGCGATAGTTGGTTCTCTGAGCTTTTACGACGCTTAAGCATCGACTTAATCAGAGAGTTTTTGTGTTTAATATCATGGGTAATGAGCTCTTCGTTGGAGCGGTTTTTAGAAAACTCTTGTTGCCACGTATTCATGTTGACCTGAACTTGTTCTGGAAATTTTTCGATATAAGAAGCGAAGTTTGGTTCTACCATGTCGCGTAGGCTTTCATAACGAATTTTGTCTAGCTCTAGCTGAGTGATTTCGGTATTCACGGTATCAAGTTGAGTGTTGCGGTCTAGTGAGCGTATTCGTGCGATCGGCTGTCCTTCATAAACGACTTCTCCTTTTCGGACTAACATCTCTTCTAATATTCCGCCTTCTAGGTGTTGAACTTTCTCAACGTCAGATTCCAACAACAGTTCACCACGTACAGACACGACGATGTCGATACGCGCTTGTGATGCCACGGCGATAGCGACTAAAGCGAGTAGGAATATGATGAGCAACGTTTTGTGAACACTGGTCATGGCACTTGCAAGCACAATCGTGTCATCAGCTGTGACCTTAGAAGCCTCATTATTAGAAACGAGCGCTTTTCTTAAGTGATGTTCTATTTGGTTATTGCTCATGACTACCTCGATGACTTGTCATCTATTACTTCCTTAATGTCCAACAAGTGATTGATTTGTCGATTGACGTTGTGCAATTCAGTTTTTACATCCTCTAAAAGATCTTCTGGTGCAGGGAATTCGTGCTTACTCAAATGTTCCAACTTGGCCATTTTGGGTGGCAAGTCTTGATCGCACAGTAAAGTTAAGATGGTCTTTAATCTCTTTGAGTAGTTGTTGAGTTCATCAAAACGGTCACTTTTATGGAGCGTCTCTATGTTGATCGCTGCGTCTGAAAAGTCCTTATAAAAATCGCCTAATAGCAATTGAAGCCCTTTGTGGTTGTTGTCGATTGAACGCAGCAAACTCGTCATGTCTATCATCATTCCACCGCCGTAATTGCTTTAATCACAATAACTAAGGATGTTTAAAGGTAGTTTTCAAATTTTTTTTGATTCTTTATGCATAAAAAGAAAAATATGAAAAATGTTGTATAAAAACTTGGTTTTTCAAAATGGTGTCCTTTAATGCCTCTAAATACGATCAGTTAGCTAGTAGCAACGGAGGCTGTAATGGCAGGCGAAAATAACCAAAACAACCAAAATGAAGATCTAAATGATGCGGTAGAACAAACGGACACGAATGACGCGGGTACGCCCTCCCAACAGCAGAATCAACAAAATCAACAAAATACGATTGCGTCGACAATAGCGACGGGTGCTGAAAACACGGATGCGGCCGACGAGGTTAATCAGGCTTTAGAAGACAACCCGAGTGGCGCAGGTAATTCTGAAGGTGCGTCGGCTTCTGGTGCGGCTGTTCAAGACGAGACGCCAGAAAGCGATGGAGATTCAGACGCGGCACAATCCAATGTGGTCGACAGTGTGGCTTCTGACGGGGGAAATGCTGAAGGTGCATCGGGAAGTGGTGGTGGGGATTCTGATGCAGGCGCGCAAGCTGTGGGAGGCGGTGGCGCTGCCGGATCTGAAGGGGGAGTTGATGCAGAAGGCAATCAAGCCCAAGGTCAAGCAGTACAAACTTCTGCAGCATCAAGCTCGTCAACAGATTCTGAAGGGTCACAAGGTGGTGATAATCTAGACTCGGAAACCGCAGAAGAAACGTTTGCAGTCGATGTTCAGGACCAAAGCGGTGAAGCAACGAATCAAGTAGAAGAAGATTTTGATTCTGAAACGACAAGTGAAACTTTCCAAATCAATGTAGAAAGTGAAAATGACGCGCCAGAAGCAGAACAAGATCTAGCTTACATCATGGATGAAGATGGCTCCATAACATTCACTCAAGAACAATTACTCGAATACGCAAGTGATGTAGATGGCGATGAGCTGGTTGCTTCAAACGTTCAAGTCGGCGCAGATGCAACGGTTCAAGACAATGGTGACGGTACATTCACAGTTGTACCTTCCGCTGACTTTAATGGTGAGCTTGACCTTACTTTTGATATTAGTGACGGTCAAGAAACCGTAAGCAGCGCAATTGATTTAACGGTTCGTCCTATTAATGACGCACCTGTACCAGAAGATAAAACCTTTGAAATAGAAGAAGACGGCACGCTTGTTTTCACTGATGCAGACCTACTAACCGGTGCAACGGACATTGAAGGCGACAACCTAACGGTTGAAGGTGTGACCTACGATGGCGGCGACGGTATTTTTACCGACAACGGTAATGGTACTTACACCTTTGCTCCGAATGAAAACTTCAACGGCGATGTAAACTTCGGCTTCGATGTGTCTGACGGTACCGATACGGTGTCTGCGAACATCGATGTGAGTGTAACGGCGGTTGATGATGCGCCAGTATCGGGTGACCTTGCTTACTCAGTGGACGAAGACGGTTCTATCCGTTTGAGCCAAGAACAGCTTTTATCGCAAGCATCAGATGTTGAAGGTGATGACCTGACAGCCAGCAGCCTAACGGTTGATGGCGATGCAACAGTAGTTGCTAACGATGACGGCAGTTTCACCATCACGCCAGATGAAAACTTCAATGGCGACATCGATATCAGCTTCGATATCTCAGATGGTACCAATACGGTTCAAGCATCAGCAGATTTAACAGTTAACCCAGTTAACGACCTACCAGTCCCTCAAGATCAACAGTTCAGCGTTGAAGAAGATGGAACTCTACAATTTACCGATTCAGACCTGCTTACAGGCGCAACCGATATTGAAGGTGATGATTTAACGGTTGAAGGCATCAGTTATGAAGGGACTGATGGCGTACTAACAGACAATGGTGACGGCTCATACAGCTTTGCTCCAAACGAAAACTTCAATGGTGATGTGAGCTTTAGCTTCGATGTGTCAGACGGTACAGATACCGTGTCTGCAAACATTGATGTTAGCGTGACTCCTGAGAACGATCCGCCAGTTGCGGGTTCAACGTCCTACACGGTGAATGAAGACAATTCGATTATCATTTCTGATGCACAACTATTGGCAACATCGTCAGATATTGAAGGTGATGTATCGATAGATAGCGTGACCTATTCTGGTAGTGACGGTGTCCTTGAAATCAATGGTAACGGCACTTACACCTTCTCGCCAAACGAGAACTTCAACGGCGAAATTGCTCTTGATGTCGTGGTTGCCGATGAAGAGGGTGCAACCGATGCCACAACCGCTGGAATTACCGTTCTTGAAGTGAACGATCCGCCAGTTGCAGGCCCAACGTCTTACACCATTGATGAAGACTCAGTACTGACCTTCAATGAGTCTCAAGTGTTGCTTAATGCGTCAGATGTGGAAGGGGATGTCGAGCTTGTCGGTATTAGCTACGACGGCCCAGATGGCATCTTCTCAGTCAATGGTGACGGAACTTGTAGCTTTGCACCAAATGAGAACTTTAATGGCCAAGTTCAACTTGATGTGACCATTCGTGATGAAGACGGTGCAGAAGTTGAAACCGTCATCAATGTTGACGTACTGCCAATCAATGATGCGCCAGTATCCGGTGATTTGGCTTACAACGTTAACGAAGATGGTTCAATCACATTGAGCCAAGATCAGCTGTTGTCTCAAGCGTCCGATGTTGAGGGTGAAGACCTAGCCGCGAGCGACTTAACGGTTGGTGGTGATGCGACGGTTGTAGCTAACGATGACGGAAGTTTCACCATCACACCAGATGCGAACTTCAATGGTGACATTGATATTCAATTCAACATCACTGATGGTACTGACACAGTTCAAGCAACCGCCGATCTTACTGTTAACCCAGTTAATGACTTGCCGGTCCCTCAAGACCAACAATTCAGTATTGCTGAAGACGGTACGCTGCAATTTACAGATGCCGACTTACTTACCGGTGCTACCGATATTGATGGCGACGACTTAACCGTTGAAGGTATTAGCTATACAGGTGGTGATGGCGTACTGACCGACCACGGTGATGGTACTTATACCTTTGCGCCAAATGAAAACTTCAATGGTGATGTGAACTTCAGTTTCGATGTGTCTGATGGCACAGAAACAGTCAGCGCTAACATTGATGTGAGTGTGACTCCTGAGAACGATCCGCCAGTTGCGGGTTCAACCTCATACATGGTCAATGAAGACAATGCCATCACAATTTCTGATGAACAGTTGCTAGCTAACTCTTCGGATATTGAAGGTGCGGTGTCGGTTGATACTGTGACTTACAGTGGCACTGATGGTGTGTTCCAAGATAACGGTGATGGCAGCTATACCTTCCTTCCTAACGAAAACTTCAGCGGTGATATTAGCCTTGATGTGATTGTTGCAGATGAAGAGGGTGCGATTGATGAAACCACTGCGGGCATTACCGTTCTAGAGGTGAATGATCCACCAGTTGCGGGCCCAACGTCATACACCATTGACGAAGATTCGGTACTGACATTCAGCGAATCTCAGATTCTTGTGAATGCTTCGGATGTAGAAGGCGATGTAGAGTTAGTCGGCATTAACTACGATGGTTCAGACGGTATCTTCACTGTAAATGGTGATGGTACATGCAGCTTTGCACCCAATGAAAACTTCAATGGTCAGGTTCAACTGGGTGTGACCATTCAAGATGAAGATGGTGCAACCGTTGAAACACAGATTAACGTTGATGTATTGCCAATCAATGATGCGCCAGTATCGGGCGATTTGGCTTACACCATCAATGAAGACAGCTCCATCACGCTAAGCCAAGAGCAATTGCTAGCACGTGCCGGAGATATTGATAGCGACAACTTAGAAGCTATCAATCTATCGACCGATGAAAACGCGACCATCCAACACAATGATGATGGCAGCTACACCATCACACCGAACGCAGATTACAACGGTGACCTAGATCTGAACTTCGATATCATCGATAACGATGGTGGTTCAGTTCAAGTTGGCCTAGACATTACCGTGAATCCGCTGAATGACTTGCCACAAGCGCAAGATCAACAGTTCTCAATTGAAGAAGACGGCACACTACTCTTCACCGATGCTGACCTACTCGCAGGAGCATCGGATATTGATGGTGATGAACTGTCGATTGAAAACGTGTTCTACACTGGCTCAGACGGCGTTCTGAGTGACAATGGTGACGGCACATATAGCTTTGCACCAAACGAGAACTTCAATGGCGATGTTCAATTCTCATTTGATGTTTCTGATGGCACGGGCTCAACGGCTGCTGTCATCGATGTCAGCGTGACGCCAGAGAACGATCCACCTGTAGCGGGCTCGACAGCTTATACAGTTCAAGAAGATGGTCAAATCACGATCAGTGATGAACAGTTATTAGCGAACTCTTCAGATGTAGAGGGTGATGTTGCTCTATCGAGCGTTACTTACGCTGGTGACGACGGTTCGTTCGTTGATAACGGCAATGGCACCTACACCTTCACGCCAAATGAAAACTTCGACGGAGACATCTCACTAGACGTAGTTGTGGTTGACGAAGACGGTGAAACGGCGACAACGACTGCGGGCATTGATGTCATTGCTGTGAATGACGGCCCTGAAACGTCCGGTATTGAAGCCGAAGTCGACGAAGATAATTCAATCACTATTACTCAAGAACAGCTGCTTGCGAATGCTACTGATGTTGAGGGTGATGAGTTAACGGCTTCTAACCTTCAAACCAACGACCCTGACGCGACAATTGTTGCTAATGACGATGGTTCATTCACCATCACGCACACAGAAAACTTCAATGGCGAGTTGGACTTCACATACAGCATCAGTGATGGTGACAACGAAGTTCTGACCACACTCGACCTAACGGTTAATCCAGTTAATGATGCGCCAGAAGCGGGCGAAGAGATCTTCATCCAAGCGCAAGAAGATCAAACGGTTGGTGTGACGCTGCGTGAAGAACCTGCACTACGTTTAGACCAAGCGCCAGAAAACGGCATCATTGAAGCGAATGTTAATAATGAGTGGGTAGTACTCGAAGTTGGGCAAGAAGTTCCTGCGGATACAGAAGTACGCTTTGTACCAAGTGAAGACGCTTTGGCTGAAGGTACGCATACCACACAAATTGGTACCTTCGACGATAACGCGAGCGTAGACGATTGGGGTACAGAAGTTGACCCTTACACTCGTGAGTTCTCGGATGGCGACCTAACCGTCACGGTTCAAAGTAACGACGATCCGCTTGGTGCGTGGAATGGTAATACGCACATTGGTCACGGTATCGGAGATACTGACCGTCAAGGCTTGAGTGGTGATGAAATACTGACTATCTCGGTTGAAGGTCAAGACATCAATGAAATCAGCTTCCACCTAGATGGTTTGGGTGGCTGGTTCATGGAAGAGTCGCGCCACTTTACTGAAGTCGAAATTCGCGCCTTCAATGAAGACGGTGACATGATTGACTCGATGACTTACCACAAAGAAGACCGTGGTACTTTCGAGACAGACTACACGCTAACCGTTGACCAACCTGTGTCTTACTTTGAACTGGGTACAGTGCAAGGTAATGGTACTTACGTTGTGCAAAACATGACAGTGTCACAAACTTGTCATGATGAAGCCGTGTTCACATCGATTGGTGTAGATGGTTCAGAAATCACCGAAACGGTTGAGTTGAACATCCATGCGGGTGACAACGAAATTGAGCTAACGGCTGATCTTCCTAATATCACTATCGATACGGAAGGTTCTGCTCAATTTGCTTCTGTTGTGATTACAGAAGAACAGTTACTGGCACAAGCATCAGATATCGATGGCGATGATCTTGATATTCAAAATCTTGAGTTGGTGGGTGAAAACTCAGAGCATGCAACCCTGACTGACAACGGCGATGGTACTTGGACGGTGACACCAGATGAAAACTTCTACGGTGAAATTGAGCTGGGTTACCAAGTTTCTGATGGTGAACTGACTGATGACAACATCATTAACATCAACTTTGAGTCGGTGAATGATGCGCCAATCGTTTCTGGTCCAATGGTTCTATCGACAGACGAAGACCAAGGTATTACGTTCAGTGCTGATGATTTACTGGCGAACACCACAGATGTAGAAAGCGATGCGCTGTCTATTTCTGACATCACTTACGGTGGTGATGACGGTGACTTAGTCGACAATGGTGATGGTACATTTACCTTCATGCCGAATGAACACTTCAATGGTGAAATCGACATTGATTACAAGGTGTTTGATGGTACTGATGAAGTTGCAACGCATTTAGACCTAACCGTTGTACCGGTCAATGATGTGCCGGTTCCGGGCGAACCATTGCATACCCAAATGCTTGAAAATGGCTCTATGATCATCGAAGCGAAAGACTTATTGTCTGGTGCGACCGATGTTGATGGCGACATTCTTCATGTTGAAAACCTATTACTTGCAGACCAAACGCAAGGTACGTTAACGGATAACGGTGATAATACCTTTACCTTCGAACCTGCAGAAGACTTCTACGGTGAAGTTAATCTGACTTTTGATATCAGTGATGGCCAAGCAAGCGCACCAAGCACTGCAAGAGTTGACGTTGAAATTGTCAATGAAGGCCCAGAGGTGAGTGGTCCAATTGAAGCCGCTGTTGATGAAGATGGTTCAATCACTATTACTCAAGAGGATCTGTTAGCGAATGCAACCGATGTAGATGGCGATAACCTTGAAGCGGTTAACTTTGCGACCAACGATCCAAATGCTGTGATAGTCGAAAACTCAGACGGTAGTTTCACTATCACACCAAGTGCAGATTTCTTTGGTGAGATTGAATTTACTTACGATGTCACTGACGCAATCGAAACTGTTGCCGCTGACCTCAACTTAACCGTAAATCCAATCAACGATGCGCCAGACGTTCCAGACATGTCTTTCACTACGGAAGATGGTCAAGCGATTACTATTACCGAAGCTGAGTTACTGGCACAGGCGACAGACGTTGAAGGTGATGAACTGTCAGTTGTGAATGTGACGAGCGCAAGCGACATGGTAGAAGTCACAGACAATGGCGATGGAACATACACATTAACACCAGAGCAGGGCTTCTTCGGTAATGTCGACTTAGCGTTTGATGTGAGCGATGGCACTGATGTAGTTGCCGCAAACATCGACCTAAAAGTTGAGTTCGTCAACGATGCGCCAGAAGCGACGCCGATGGTAGCAGATGTCGACGAAGATGGTTCAATCCTCGTTACACAAGAAATGCTGTTGGAGAACGCGAGCGACCAAGATGGCGATCAGCTATTTGCTTCTTCGCTTGAAACCAACGATCCGAATGCAAGCATTGTAGACAATGGTGATGGCACGTACACAGTGACACCTTCTGAAAACTTCAACGGTGATATTGCATTCACTTATGAGGTGAGCGACGGCGAGCTGAGCACGTCTAATGATATGACATTGACCGTTAATTCGGTGAATGACATTCCAATTGTTGCTCCAGGCATGTATCACATTGAAGAGGATGGCAGCATCCTGTTCACTCAAGAAGATCTGTTGAGTGGTGCGATTGATATTGAAGGCGATGACCTCAGTGTTACTAGCATCAATTACTCTGGTGATGAAGGCACAGTCACCGATAACGGCGATGGCACGTTCAGCTTCGTTCCTGAAGAGCACTTTAGTGGCGATCTACAGTTCAGTTTTACAGTTACCGATGGCACAACTGAAGTAGAACAAGACCTCAATGTTCACATTGAAGCGGTCGCAGATGCGCCGGATCTTGTGATTACCGATGGCGATGGCGTTAACGTCGATGACCAAGCGATTTTGGTTGAGCCAGGCGGCATTGTTGAACTGAATATTGCAGCGGCGCTTGTCGACCAGGACTTGTCTGAAACACTTACCGTAACTGTAGATGGTGTGCCAGAAGGTTCGGTTATTCAATACGATAATGAAGGCGTTCTGAATGACCAAGAAAACGGTATCACCAGTTATAACGATACTGAAATCACAGTAACGTTTGAAGGCGAAACCGCGGGATACCAAAACGCAGCGGGTTACTACAAAGTCGATGAAGACGGCAACATCACAGGTGTTGAAGTTGTCTACGAGAATGCATCACAAGTGGGTGGCGGCGGTGACCTTGTCCCTGGGCAAGATCAGTTCAGCTTCCAAGTCGAGGAAGGTGAGAGCTTTAACCTGTTCTTAATTCCAAACGGACATCAGCACAACGACTTTGATGCGATGCAAGACGGTCAGTACGAGTTCCGTGCTGAGGATGGTTCGCCTGCGAACATGGATACGGTTGATCCTCAACTTGTCTTTGTTGCTGCAGATGGAACCGAAACCGTAGTGCAAGGGCAGAACGGTGACGCGATCTTCCATGGTGGTTCAAGCTCTCAGCTAAACCAAGATGGTATCGAACATACTCGTACGACGGTTAATGAAGACGGCGAGCTGGTTTACGGCTTTGAAGATTTGTATGGCGGTGGTGACGCTGACTACACGGACTTCAACTTCACAATCGATGTGGGTGAAGTGAACAGCCAAATCTACAGCGGTGAAGTGACGGTTGGCCCTGATGGTACGGTGAACTTACCAACAACGGCAATCGAAAATGCGCTACAAATCCAGTTACCAGAAGACTTCAACGAGCAGCTTGAAGTTCATGTAACCGCAACCGCAACAGAGCTATCGAATGATGATTCTGAAACGGTCTCTCAAACCATCTACATTAACGCGACAGGCGCCCACATTGAACACGCACCTGAAGCACTTCCTGTTGCTGCAACTGTGGAAGAAGATGGTTCTATCATCATTACGCAAGAAGACTTGTTAGCTAATGCTCGTGATCTCGATGGCGACCAGCTGACCGCTCTGAATTTAGCAACTGATGATGAGAGCGTTACGATTACCGATAACGGTGATGGTACTTACACATTAACGCCAGATGCTGACTTCAACGGTGATGTTAACTTCACATTTGATGTATCGGATGGTGATGATGTTGTCTCTACCAATCTTGAGTTAACCGTTTCACCAGTGAATGATGGTCCAGAAGCGCAAGACCAAGCGTTCACAGTTGGTGAAGACGGTGTGTTAACGTTCAATGACCAAGACCTATTAACGGGTGCAACGGACATTGAAGGGGACGACCTAAGTGTTGAAGGTGTGACTTACACTGGCGCAGACGGTGTTCTCACAGATAACGGCGATGGCACATATAGTTTTGCGCCAAACGAAAACTTCAATGGCGATGTGAACTTCTCGTTCAATGTATCAGATGGTACCGATACGGTAACTGCTAACATTGATGTCAGCGTGACGCCAGAGAATGATCCTCCAGTGGCGGGTAGCACGTCTTACACCGTTCATGAAGACAACTCCATTACGATCAGTAACGAACAGCTATTAGCGAACTCTTCGGATATTGAAGGGGAGGTGGCAATTGATAGCGTCACCTACAGTGGCAGTGATGGTGTGTTGGAAATCAACGGCAACGGTACTTATACCTTCTCTCCAAACGAAAACTTTAACGGCGAAATTAGCCTAGATGTTGTCGTGACGGATGAAGATGGCGCGACCGAAGAAACAACTGCGGGTATTACTGTCCTTGAGGTGAACGATCCGCCAGTTGCTGGGCCAACGTCATACACCATCGATGAAGATTCAGTACTGACTTTCAATGAGTCTCAAGTTCTGTTGAACGCTTCTGATATTGAAGGTGATGTTGAGCTTGTTGAGATTAACTACGATGGCCCAGACGGAATCTTCTCAATCAATGGTGACGGCACATGTAGCTTTGCACCGAATGAAAACTTCAACGGCCAAGTACAGTTAGATGTGACCATTCAAGATGAAGACGGCGCTCAAGTTGATACTCATATTACGGTTGATGTCTTACCAATCAATGATGTTCCAGTATCAGGAGACTTGGCATACAGCGTTGAGGAAGACGGTTCGATTACCTTGAGCCAAGAGCAACTTCTATCTCAAGCGAATGATGTAGACGGTGATGACTTAACCGCTTCCAACCTAATGGTTGATGGTGATGCGACGGTTACCGCTAACGATGACGGTAGCTTTACCATCACACCAGATGCGAACTTCAACGGTGATATTGACCTAACGTTCGACATCAACGACGGGGTAGACACACTTGTTGCTACCGCTGACTTAACTGTTAACCCGGTTAATGACTTACCACAACCACAAGATCAAGCCTTCAGTATTGGTGAAGATGGCGTCTTGAACTTCACTGATGAAGACCTGCTAACAGGTGCGACAGACATCGATGGGGATGACCTATCGGTTGAAGGTGTGACTTACACTGGCGCCGACGGTGTTCTTACTGACAATGGCGACGGAAGCTACAGCTTTGCGCCAAACGAGAACTTCAATGGTGATGTGAACTTCAGTTTTGATGTATCAGATGGTACCGATACGGTTCAAGCCAATATTGATGTGAGCGTGACACCAGAGAACGATCCACCTGTTGCTGGTAGCACGTCTTACACCGTTCATGAAGACAACTCAATTACCATCAGCGATGAGCAGCTTCTAGCTAACTCTTCGGATATTGAAGGTGATGTTGCCGTTGATAGTGTGACTTACTCTGGCACAGACGGTGTCTTTGAAGACAACGGCGATGGTACTTACACCTTCTTACCAAACGAAAACTTCAATGGAGAAGTGAGCCTAGATGTTGTCGTAGCGGACGAAGATGGCGCGACTGAAGCGACAACTGCAGGTATTACAGTACTTGAGGTCAACGATCCGCCAATCGCAGGTGTAACAAGTTACTCTGTGAATGAAGATGAGGTGATTACCATCAGTTCTGAGCAACTGTTGGCGAATGCTTCTGATATCGAAGGTGAAGTGGCGATTGATAGCGTTAACTACACAGGCTCCGACGGTATCTTTACCGACAATGGTGACGGCACATTCAGCTTCGCACCAAACGCGAACTTCGACGGTGATGTCAGCCTTGATGTTGTCGTTACTGATGAAGATGGTGCAACTGTAGCGACCAACGCAAGCATTGATGTTCTGCCTGTTAACGATGCTCCGGTATCGGGCGACTTGGCGTACAGCGTGGACGAAGATGGTTCAATTACCTTGAGCCAAGAGCAGTTACTTGCTCAAGCGGGTGACGTTGATGGCGACGACCTATCAGCAGCTAACCTAACCGTTGACGGCAATGCGACCGTTACTGCGAATGACGATGGTAGCTTCACTATCACGCCAGATGCTGACTTCAATGGCGACATTGATTTGAACTTCGACATTACCGATGGTGATGCAACGATTCAAGCAACGGCTGACCTAACGGTTAACCCAATCAACGACTTACCAACCGTCGGCGAGCCACAATTTGTGACTCAAGAAGACACCAGCTTTACCTTCACAGAAGAGCAACTGCTGCAAAATGCAGGCGATATTGATGGCGATAACTTATCGGTTGAAAATGTCGCTTCTGACAGTGGTTCACTGGTTGATAACGGCGACGGTACTTACACATTTGCTCCGAATGAAAACTTCGATGGCAATGTGAATGTGACCTTCGACGTGAATGACGGTACTGCGACAGTGCCAGCAGAAGCGACGATTGATGTTCAATCTGTGGTTGATATGCCAGAGCTGTCGATTGCGTCTGACTTGGTGATTGCTTCAGACAACTTCGAGTCTGGCTCGAACGGCTGGAATACGGGCACTGAAAGCTCACAAGGCTTCGAATCAGGTGACATGCTAGGTCGTATTGGTGGCACTGGTGGCGATGAAGCAGTCAGCAAAACTTACGACATTCCAAGTGATGTGAGCGAAGTGAATATCTCGTTCAGTTTCTACGAAATTGATTCTTGGGATGGTGAGTCATTCCAAATCTTTGTCGGTGGCGAAGAGCTTACTTCGTTAGACAACTCGGCGTTCCAAACTCAAGATGGCACGACAACGTTGTACGATTCCGCTGGCAATGAAGTGGGTGAAGTTGTTCACGGCGTGTCGCAAGGTGAAGGCTTCAGTGGTTGGAATGACCAAGCGCACCAAATCAACCTAACGGTACCAGTTGAAGATGGCCAACTTGAGTTAGGCTTCGGTTCAACCTTGAACCAAGGTGTGAGTGATGAGTCGTTTGGCATCGATAACATTGAAATCACAGTGTCTGATGCGGATTACCAAATTATTGGTACCGAAGATACGCCAGTACCACTGGATATTGATGCGGCGTTAACCGATACCGATGGTTCAGAAAATCTCGCTATCTTGATTGAAGATGTACCAGAGGGAAGTTCGCTTTCTGCAGGTACCGACAACGGTGATGGCACATGGTCTCTACAGCCAGAAGAGCTTGCAGGGCTAGAGTTTATCCCTTCAGGTGATTTCAATGGTGATGTGGTACTAACGGTCAATGCGACATCAACGGATGTTGATACAGGAACAACCGCAACGGCAACACAAGATGTGACGATTCACATCTCGCCAGCGAATGATGCTCCAGAAGTTGATGGTGACATCAGTGCCGTTACGGCCGAAGACAACAGCATCACGCTAACTCAAGAGCAGTTGCTAGAGCACGCTGTCGACATTGATGGTGATGACCTATCAGCAATCAACCTAACCACTAATGATGAAAATGCGACCGTTGAAATGAACGACGATGGCAGCTTCACCATTACTCCGAGTGAAAACTTCAACGGTAATATCGAATTTAGTTACGATGTCACCGATGGGGAAGAGATGGTCGCTGCTGGCCTAGACTTGACGGTAACACCAGTCAATGACGCGCCAGAGCCACAAGACCAAGCATTCACTATTGGTGAAGATGGGGTTCTTAACTTCACGGACATTGACTTGTTAACTGGCGCAACCGATGTTGAAGGAGACGACCTAACAGTAGAAGGTGTGACTTACACGGGTGCGGACGGTGTTCTTACTGACAATGGCGACGGCAGCTACAGCTTTTCACCAAACCAGAACTTCAATGGCGATGTGAATTTCAGTTTTGATGTGTCAGATGGCACGGACACGGTTCAAGCCAATATTGATGTGAGCGTAACGCCGGAGAACGACCCTCCAGTGGCGGGTAGTACGTCTTACACGGTTCATGAAGACAACTCGATTACTATCAGTAACGAACAGCTATTAGCTAACTCTTCAGATATTGAAGGTGAAGTGGCGATTGATAGTGTGGCTTACACCGGTGCCGATGGTGTATTTGAAGACAACGGTAACGGTACGTATACCTTCTCGCCAAACGAAAACTTCAATGGCGAAGTGAGTCTAGACGTTGTTGTGACCGATGAAGATGGTGCAACCGAACCAACGACAGCTGGAATTACTGTACTTGAGGTGAACGATCCGCCAATCGCAGGCTCAACCAGTTACTCAGTCAACGAAGATGAAGTTATCACCATCAGTGCAGAGCAACTGTTGGCGAACGCTTCTGATATTGAAGGTGAAGTGGCGATTGATAGCGTTACTTACACAGGCGCTGACGGCATCTTTACTGACAACGGTAACGGTACATTCAGCTTTGCACCGAACGCAAACTTCGACGGTGATGTTAGCCTCGATGTAGTGGTGACAGATGAAGACGGTGCGACAGTAGCCACCAGCGCAAGTATTGATGTTCTTCCAATTAACGATCCACCGGTGTCGGGTGACTTGGCGTACAGCATTGATGAAGATGGTTCGATTACTCTGACTCAAGAGCAGTTGCTATCTCAAGCATCTGATGTGGATGGCGATGACCTAACCGCAAGCAACTTAAGTGCAGGCGATAATGCAACCGTTGTTGATAATGGCGATGGCACCTTTACGGTAACGCCAGATGCGAACTTCAATGGCGATATCGACCTAAGCTTTGATATTTCGGACGGCACCGAGTCGATTGTGGCGAACGCCGATCTGACCGTAAACCCAGTCAACGACTTGCCAACAACATCTGATGTTTATGCGAACGTTGATGAAGATAATGTCATCACTATCACGCAGGAGCAGCTACTTGCGAATGCCGCTGATATTGAGGGTGATGACCTTGTCGCTTCCGACTTAACCTTGGTCGGTGACGATGCAACGATTGTCGACAATGGCGATGGCACGTTCTCAATCACTCCAAGCGAAAACTTCAATGGCTACATTGATGTTGCCTACAGCATCAGCGATGGCGATACACCAATTGCCGCTAACTTAGGCTTGACCGTTGACCCAGTGAACGACGCGCCAATTGTTTCTGCTGATGTGGCGATAACCATTGAAGAAGACGGTTCATACACCATTACTCAAGAAGAGCTCCTACAATTCGCGACTGACATCGAAGACGATGACATGACCGCAATTATCGGAGAGCAAGGCGATGAAACGACCGTTACCGGTACTGTGTTGGATGCTGAAACTGGTAATCCAATCGCAGGTGCGGATGTTACGCTAACCGACAACGCGGGTCATTCTTACACAGCGGTGACGGATCAATCCGGTAACTACTCTGTGAGCGGTCCTGTTGTTGACCAAGGTACCGTCACTATTGAACAAGAAGGCTCTATTACCAGCAGCTTCCTGGTTCCAGCAGGCGAAGATACCAACGGTGGCGTAACCGCTATATCCGAAGTCCTTGAAGAAACAGATATGCGTATCGTGGTCACATGGGGCGACAGTCCACGTGATATGGACAACCACCTATGGCTCTACGATACAGAGAATGGCAATGAGCTAGACCATATTTACTATCGCGACATGAGCCATGATCTTGGTGAAGGTAACGTTGTTCAACAAGATGTAGATGACACAAATGGTGGCGGCCCTGAAACCATCACCATTCCAAACTACCAAGATGCGGACATGCACTATTCAGTACACAACTACACCAGCAGAAGTTGGGATGTAGATGGTGTTGAAGATGTACAAGTTCAGGTGTTTGTAGGCGATACATTGGTTGAAACCTTTAGCCCTGATTTATCTGAAAGCCCATCGGGTGACCACTGGCATGTATTCGATATCGTGAACGGCGTTATTGTTCCAAGCCAAGATGTAGGCACTCAAAATGCATTCGACTTGCCAACGGCAGAAGAAGCGCTCGCGAATGAAAACGGCATTGATATCTCTGAATTGCTAACTGGCGATGAAGGTGATGACTCTGGTGATACGGGTGGAAACGAACCAAGTGTTGGAGACGTCTCAATTGAGAACGCGCTTATCACTGACAATGGTGATGGAACTTACACCATTACACCAGAAGAGAACTTCAACGGTGAATTCTCCATTAGCTACAACGTGGACGATGGTAACGGTGGTGTTACTCCAGCGGAACTAGACGTGACCGTAACAGCAGTCAACGATCTTTCTGTGATTTACGATCATGGCTACACCATTAATGAAGATGGATCGCTGACCTTTACCGATGAACAGTTATTAGCTGGTGCAACGGATATTGACGGCGATGACCTTTCTGTTGAGTCGGTTAACTACGAAGGCACAGACGGTGTGTTCTCGGATAACGGCGATGGTACTTACACCTTTGCTCCAAACGAGAACTTCAATGGTAATGTCGACCTAACTTACGATGTGAGTGATGGTACTGATGTTGTATCGGCGAACATTGATGTTCAAGTGGTTCCAATCAATGACGTACCGGTAGCGGGTTCTACAACTTACAGTGTTGAAGAAGACGGCAGTATCACCCTAAGCGATGCACAACTTCTGGCTAATAGCTCGGATGTTGAAGGGGAAGTGTTTGTCAGCGATGTTAGCTACAGCGGCACAGATGGTGTGTTCACGGATAATGGTGATGGCACTTACACCTTCTCACCAAACGAAAACTTTAACGGCGACATCAGCCTTGATGTGTCTGTTATGGATGAGGATGGCGCAACGGCTGAAACAACGGCAGGCATCGACGTTATTGCTGTCAATGACCTACCGGTTGCAGGTTCAACGACCTACAGCGTTGATGAAGATAACGTGATTACTATTTCTGATGCGCAGCTTCTTGCGAACAGCTCAGATATCGAAGGCGATGTATCTGTTAGCGACGTTTCCTACTCGGGTGCGGACGGTATCTTCACTGACAATGGTGATGGCACTTACAGCTTCGCACCAAATGAAAACTTCAACGGCAATGTTAGCCTAGATGTAACTGTTGCAGATGAAGACGGTGCAACTGCTCAAACTACCGCGGGTATTGACGTTATCGCAGTCAACGACGCTCCAGTATCTGGCGACTTGGCTTACTCAGTGGATGAAGATGGTTCAATCACCTTAAGCCAAGAGCAATTGCTGGCTCAAGCGTCTGATGTTGATGGCGATGATCTTACCGCTGCAAACCTAACGGCAGGTGATAACGCAACAGTAACGGCAAACGATGATGGTTCATTTACCATCACACCAGATGCTGACTTCAATGGCGACATTGACCTAAGCTTCGAACTGTCTGACGGTACTGAAACGGTTGTCGCAACGGCAGACCTTACTGTTAACCCAGTGAATGATGTCGCGGTTGTTGAAGATGTGGCTTACACCATTGAAGAAGACGGTTCATTAACCTTCACAGATGAGCAACTGCTGGCGGGTGCTTCTGATATAGATGGAGATGAGCTTTCAGTTGCTGATGTGTCTTACACCGGCGCAGAGGGTGTGTTCACTGACAATGGTGATGGTACTTACACCTTCGCTCCAAATGAAAACTTCAATGGCGAAGTAAGTCTGGACTTCTCAGTATCTGACGGTACAGAGACGGTTGATGCAAACATCGACGTAACGGTAACAGACGTTAACGATGCACCAGTAGCGGGCGCAACGTCTTACCAAATGAACGAAGATGGCACCATTACACTGAGCCCTGAGCAGTTGATTGCGAATAGCTCAGATGTGGACGGTGAAGTATCACTCGATAGTGTTAGCTATTCAGGTGCAGACGGTATCTTGGTTCAAAATGAAGATGGTTCAGTCACCTTCGCTCCAAATGAAAACTTTAACGGCGACATCAGTCTTGATGTGACGGTTATTGATGACGATGGCGCAACGGCTGAAACTACCGCTGGTATTGAAGTGATTGCAGTTAACGACGCACCAGTGGCTGGAAACGTGGCTTACTCGGTTGATGAAGATGGTTCAATTACGTTATCTCAAGAGCAGTTGCTGGCTAACGCATCCGATGTTGATGGTGATGCACTGACCGCAAGCAACCTATCTGCAGGCGATAATGCGACTGTAACAGCGAACGATGATGGTTCATTTACTATCACTCCTGATGCTGACTTCAACGGCGGCATAGACCTAAGCTTCGATGTGTCAGATGGCATTGAAACTGTTCAAGCAGGCGTCGACTTAACGGTTAACCCTGTTAATGACTTACCAACAGCTGCTGACCAAAGCTTCACCGTTGAGGAAGATGGAACGCTAACCTTCACGGATGCAGACTTACTAGCAGGCGCTGCAGACATCGACGGAGATGACCTGTCTATTACGGATGTGTCTTACACGGGCGCTGAAGGTGTGTTCACTGATAACGGTGATGGCACTTACAGCTTTGCTCCAAACGAGAACTTCAATGGCGATGTAAACCTTGGCTTCACAGTGTCTGATGGCACTGAGACAGTCGATGCCAATATTGATGTGACGGTAACGGATGTGAATGATGCACCAGTGGCGGGTTCGACGTCTTACCAGATGAACGAAGATGGCACGATTACTATTAGCCCTGAGCAGTTGATTGCGAACAGCTCAGACGTTGATGGTGAAGTGTCGCTTGAAAGCGTGACTTACACTGGCTCTGACGGCGCATTGGTTCAAAATGATGATGGTTCGGTGACCTTCACGCCAAGCGAGAACTTTAATGGTGATATCAGCCTAGATGTGGTTGTGACCGACGATGACGGTGCAACTGCAACAACAACGGCAGGTATCGAAGTTCTGGCTGTGAACGATGGACCAGAATCTGAGGAAGTGGAACTAACCACAGCCGAAGACAGCACCATTCTTATCACACAAGACATGTTGTTAGCTCAAGCTACCGACATCGATAACACCGCAGACGAGCTGTCAGCTTCTGGTCTACAAATCGACCCTAGCTTAGGTGAGTTGCTAGATAACGAAGATGGTACTTGGTCATTTACGCCAAACGAAAATTTCAATGGCGATGTGCCAATGACGTTTAACGTTAGCGATGGTCAAGAGACGATCTCCGTTGACGGCAACATTGATGTCACGCCAGTGAATGATGCACCTGAAGCGCCAATGATTCAAATGCAAGGCGAAGAAGATGTGGTCATGGTGATTGACCCAGCTTACATCGCGGATCAAGTTACAGACCTTGATGGCGATGAGATCAGCATTGAAAGCATCACAGTTCGAGCTCCAGCGAATGCGACCTTAACTCAGCAACCAGACGGCATGTATCACTTAGTGACTACTCAAGACTTTAATGGCTTAGTAGAACTGGGTTATCAAGCGACTGACGGTGAAGAAGTGGTTGATGGCTCGCTGAATGTGGATGTCATTCCGGTTAACGACGCACCATTCAATGTCGGCAACGCAATGATGACCACAGACGAAGATGGCGCGTTCACTTTCGATGCTGGCGACTTGATGAACTTGTTCGGTGACATTGATACCGCTGACCTTGTTGTTTCTCGCATTATCACCGCAGACGGTGAAGATGGCGGAGAAGTAACAGACAACGGTGATGGTACTTGGACATTCACACCAACAGGCGACTTTGCAGGTGTTTCTGACCTACAAGTTGTCGTGAGTGACGGTGAGTTTGAAACCGTTCTCGATGTTCCTGTGTACGTACGTCCTGTCGCAGATGGCGCGGTTATTTCAACTGACCATGACGGTCCATTAGTCTTCGGCGAAGATGAAACGGGTCACTTGGGACTGAACGTTGGCCTAGTCGATGACTCAGAGACACTGAGTAACTTGGTGATGACAGGTTTCCCTGTTGGATTCGAGGTAACAGATGGTGTGAATACCGTGATGATCACCGAGCCGGGTCAATACATCGACCTGTTCGATTGGGAAATCTCAAACATTCAAATGACGCCTCCTGAAGACTTCCATGGTGAGTTCTTCGTAACGGTTAGCGCAACAACGGTTGATTACGGAGATGAGCCGGAAGCGTTTGAAGATGGCATCGATTCTGGTGATTTCGAAACCGTAGCGGGTGATTCCATCATCCTAACGGCGGACGACCTAATCGGTTTGGCTGAGAATGTGGATGCTGACAGCGATGATGAAGTGAAACTGGTTCATCTTGCCGACCGCAGCCAAGGTGAGATTGTCGATAATGGCGATGGCACTTGGACGTTCACACCAGCACCAGGCTTTACGGGCGAAGCAGACATTGCATACGTAGTTGATAAAGATGGCGTGCTTCATGATGAGCAAACTGGCGTAGTCGTGAAAGAAGGCGACTCGCAAGACAATGCAGCACCAGAAGTTAACAGTATCACAACGACGGAAATCGCAGCGGATGCCACTTTATCGTTCACTGATGAAGACATGTTAGCGAACCTGAGCGATGCAGAAGGCGATAGCTTGAGCATTGAATCAGTAAGCTTGATGGAAGGTCAGGGCGTAATAGAGAGCGATAACCAAGGTAACTATCAATTCACTCCTGCTGAAGACTACACCGGCGATGTTCAAGTTGGGTTTATAGCGACCGATGGCGAAAATCGCATCGAAAGCTTCTTCAATGTGGATATCCAAGGCGGAGATGAAGCAGCGGCGAGTGAAGGTTATGCCTTAGCTGATGATGGTTCACTAACTATCACGGATGCACAGCTGGTGGATGAGTTGGGCGTGAGTGATTCTGCACAAGTTGTTGATGTTGCAGACGCGAACGATGCTGGCTTCTTTGCCGAATCAGGTGAAGGTGAGTGGACTTACTGGCCGAACGAAGACTTCGATGGCAACTTAGCGATGAATGTTGAAGTTAACGACGGCGGTGAAGTATCAAGTCATAGCTTAAGCATTCAAGTTGAAGATGATTCAGTACAAAGTGATGAACCACAAGTCCAAGCTGCTCAAGCAACAGAAGAGCAACAAGTGGAAGTGGCTCAACAAGCTGATGACCAAGCTCAAGATGCTGAAACTGAAGACAGTACAGCAGATGTAACCGCGGCACCGGGTGATACCATCTCTATCTCGATTCCAGATGAGGTAAGTGGTAACGAATCGGTTGATTACGCTGATATGTCTGGCTTACCTGAGGGCGCTACTGTGAGCAACGCACTGGATAACGGTGATGGTAGCTTCACAATCAGTGGCAACCTAGAGCAGCCTGTATCCGTTGAACTTCCAGAAGGTTATGAAGGTACTAGCGAGATCCAATTCCAAGGTTACGACGAATTGGGTAGTTCAATAGACGGTGCTAGCGGTTCTGTTGAGGTTGAGGTCGATGATCAATACACCATGCAAGGTTCTACCCAAGAGCAGCAACCAGACATGGCGGGTATGGAATCTGGAGGCAGCGACTGGACAAGTTCAGGTGGTCAAGATCAAGGTGTTGACTTCACGGACGACTCTGGAAGCTTCGATTCAGATTCTCAAACTGGAACAGATCAAGGCAACGACTTCGACCAAAGCTCGATTTAATCGAGAAGGCTTAGTTTTAGTCTGAACCGACATTTAGTCTAAACCAACAAGTAGATAGGGCAGCGTAAAGTTGCCCTCATTAAAGCCATGTAGGGTTATTGATACATGGCTTTTTTATTGCTTGTTCTTCTAAATAATATTGTTTGTTTCGCTAAATAAACTTGAGAACAGATAAAAATGTCCTTAATTATTAGAAGAGTTAGTTAGAAAGGAGGGACGACATGTATCGTTATGTCAGTTCACCGCAAGCGTCGAAGTACATCGTGCCACCACCTCAACATCGAGAGTTGTCTAGTGTGGACGTGCCTGAGTCTGAATTAGAGATGCGAGAAATATTGAATAATTGGTTTGCTGATGGTTTAGCGCCCATTATTGAAAGTGAAGATGACTACATCTCTGCGAGCGATCACGTTCGATTTGAAAAGCTCAGCGGCACCGTTGGGATGCTGTTGAGAAACAAAGATTATTATTTTGCGGCCAAACGGATTTTATCTGTGTGGGAACAAGATTGCCTTGAAACCACTTACATCAATTATCTCATTTTACGCAGTGAGCGAGTCACTTCTCTAAGGTAAGTTAATGCTGTTGCCATTAGCCATTAGCCATTAACGACTTACGGTTCGTGTTCTTACGATCTTTTTGTTTTTCTAGCGAATCAGGTAAACAAAACAGGCAAACAAAAAGGGCAAGCTTTGAGGCTCACCCTTAAGGTTATTTCTTTTACTTACGTTGCTGTTTCGGCTTAACGTTATTTTCACCCACTTCTAAGCAGGGTTATGGCTTACACCCAACCATCAAATTTGAGTCGTTTTTGAATTCTCTCGACTGCTTCTTTCTGCATTTGTCTAACACGCTCATTAGAAACATTTACATCTTGCATTTGTCCCACCTCAGACAGTGTTTTCACCTTGTTATCAAAGAATCCAAAACGGTGAATGAGAACCTTCTGTAATTTGGGTGGCAGTGTGTTTATGATTTGCTCTAGAGCTTGGGTAAAAGACTGATCTTCACAATCTTTTTGCGGGTCAGGGATATACTCACTTTCACACTGTTCAAGTACTATCGGTGCGTGGCTGATACCAACCGTTGTTGTCACGTCAATAAACCCGCTAAGCGCCACGAGTTGGTCGACACGTTTTGCCTTAACGCCAGAGCTGTCTGACAACTCTGAAATAGAAATCTCTTTACTCATTTTTTTACTTACATCGAGCTTCTTGGACGCGAGGCTGTTTATTTCTTTGCATACGTGGGCGGGCAATCGGACAGTACGACCTTTGTTCATCAATGCTGCTTCAATATTCTCTCGAATCCACCATACGGCGTAAGTCGAAAAGCGATAACCGGGTTCGGGGTCGTATTTATCGATTGCTTTGATTAAGCCGATGTTACCTTCCTCGATCAGGTCGAGCAGCGTGAAGTTGTTGCCTTTACGTTTTAGGTAACTTTTTGCGACTTTTACAACAAGTCGCAGGTTTGATTCGATCATGATGTCACGTGCTTGCTTGTCACCCGCGCGATTCAATTTTGCGTAATACACCTCATCTTCACGCGACAGCAGATCAATCCCCACAATATCCTTTAGATAGTGAGCATAAGGTTCTGCAGTGGTAGAAAATGATTCTTTAATGGGTGTGTCATCCGTGAACCCCTGAAACGCAGCAAAACTGTCATTGTTCATTTCCTTGTCCTTTTTTAGCCGACTGAACGTTTTATTTTTTTATTTTATTATTATGCCACCAAGTGATTAACGCTTGGTTTCATTAGAGTGTAGATAACAGTTTCTTCTTTACCAATAAATAAAATGCAATTTCGTATACTTACGTCACAAAAAGATCTACAAGTATTTAACCATTTTACATCTCATCGAACGTGTCGGTTTTTCATAGGAAACATGAACATGCATAGCTTATAAAGTATGTGTTATGCATTGGCGTATGTAGATAAACCGAGTGAATTTATAGGAGCGGGCGGCTATATAATTGATAGGGAAAATGAGGAGAACGTGGCAAGAGTCGAGGTTCCATGTTGCCAAAGTACCTCAGCTCTTTAACCTGTTCAGCTGACATTGTTTGCTGCGTAAAACTAGAAAACCGATTAGTGAAGACAAAAAGTTATTACTGAAGACTAAAAGCTGTTACGGAATACTAAAAGCTCAGTGAATTGACTAATAAGTGCTGAGCACCTCATCGATTTGTTTGTTGATGATCTTCATTTCGCTGTAGATAACAGAAAGATCATCATCTTGAGGTGCAAGCTTATTAAGTGTGTTTTGCTCGACTCTTTCTAAGGCCACGGTGGCGGTTTCTTCGCCGAAGCTGGCTAATATGCCTTTTAATGTGTGCACGGTAAAATGAAGCTTGCCCCAATCCTGTTGCTGTACCAGTTCTTGTATCTCTTCTAATGAATTGCCATGGTCTTCTTGATACACAGACAACACAGCGAAAATCACTTCTTTGTCATTATCTAAGTAGGCATTTAGGGCA
The DNA here is from genome assembly GCF_057785975.1 of Vibrio sp. QJM3NY_21. Taxonomy (NCBI): domain Bacteria; kingdom Pseudomonadati; phylum Pseudomonadota; class Gammaproteobacteria; order Vibrionales; family Vibrionaceae; genus Vibrio; species Vibrio sp. QJM3NY_21. Next base: position 1,013,289 of record NZ_CM173514.1, on the reverse strand, counting down.
TCAAAATCTAGCATATAGACTCCTGTCGGCTGTATGTTGAAAATGGGCTGGGCGGCTTAGTAGAAAAACCAGATCTTAATGAATCACTGAGCCATTGGCTCCATCTTGGTGGAAGCTCTAGCTGCGCGAGCTGTTTCAAGTATTCGTGTATAAGGTTTTCTTCTATATGAGCTTTATGGACGGCATATATATAGTCAAGTTTCGCCGCAATTGAATATGGGTAATTGTGAATGTAGTCCTTTAGTTCTTGGATGGAATCGGAATTTTCGATATTTACACAAGTAGAAGGGTCTACATCTTTTGATTCGAGTTGATGGTTTATTGTCTCACCTCGAGCTTTTAAGCACTCTGCAACTAAGTGGTACAGGGAGTACTCGCCAAAGTAAGTCAGAAGAGGCAGCAATTGAAGCAATAAGTGAGTGGGTTGGTTGTAAAAGTTATTTGCTAACAGTGTCGAGGCTCGAATCACTTTCTTGTGAGCAACTTGAGGGCTGTTCTCAATGAGTAAAATATTACTTTGAAATAGGGCAAGGCTGGCCAGAACTTGTTGCTGTTGTTTTACCGGAAGTTTGAGATTTACCAACTCTGTGAATTGATTAGCATGTTCCAGCAGAATACGTTTGTACTTTAATTGTGTCTCACGTTGGTAGGTCGCCTTTAGTGAACTGAAGTGAGCGCCAATGGAATGAATAATATCAATGTCGGCAGACGATATATGCGTCGCGTACATCTCACCAAGCTTGATAAGCATCAGGGTGTTGTCGACGTTTTCTGCCAAGTCGATTGCTCTTATCGCACGGTGACTGATGCTAGGCGTCATTTCAAACGCTCTTATGGCCAGTTTAAGCGCGGGCAGTAACATATTATGTTTTTCATAAATGCAGCTTAAACAATCAATAACGTTTAATGACAACGGCTGAGCAATCAGGTAATTGTGGAGCTTTTCTATTGCTAGGTTCGGTTTCCCCAAGCTGTCTAGAATTAATGCCTCTGCGACTAATTTGGTCGGGTGCATTTTCGTGTTCGAGTTGTTGATTGTGCTTGAAAGCAAATCCCATTCTTTGCCTCCAATTAAGTGTTCAATCAACGTCGCTTCAAACTGAACGCTATTGCCATTGGGGGAGATCGCTAACGCTTGTGTCAATCGTTCCAGATTAGTGATCGGATATAAATCATTCAGTTGGGTGAGTTTCTTCGAAACGGACACAGCACTTTGAATCTTCTTGCCTAAAGATTGAGTATTGATCGGTTTAGAAACAAAGTGATGTGCTTCGCCGGAAAGGGCAGTCAATACGGTTTCCTGACGCATATCCCCAGAAACAAGAATCGTGGCGACTGTATGATCGATGAGCCTGTTTCGATAGAGGATCCCCAAAAGCTCAAACCCCGTGAAGGATTGCTCTAAGTGGTAGTCAATGAGGAGTACATGAAATGAGTGCGTCTCGACCGCCTTGATGGCTTGTCGATAATCGGTCGCAATAAAGATGCAATCATGTGAAATGCCCATGCTCGAGAGTTGCTGCTTAATAAGTATTGTTGCGCTCTTAGAGTCGTCGACAATCAAAACCCGCAGGTCTGTTGGTAAGGTCAAATCCATTTTCCTCAATACCAAATGTTATGTTTAATTTAGGTGTCAGGTTGCACATTGTCAAGGTGCCTATATCACATACAAACACTCAATAAACTATTGGTAATTAAAGAGTATTCGATAACATTTATGAAAGCCTTAAAACGCAGGTTACGTTTACCTTATTTTTGTGGGGTTATCCGTGTTTTAGAAATAAAAAAGAGGTAAGCCGATAAGCTTACCTCTCTGTTTTCTTACTAAAAAACTAGCGCTAATCACGCATGTTCAAAATCAATACTGCCGCTAGAGCCAAGAACGCCGTCATCATTAAGAACACATCGTTGTAAGCCATGATGGCAGCGTCACGTTGCATTGTACCAAGTAAGCTTGCTTGCGCTTGTTGCATCGCCGTTGCGGAATCACTTCCTGACTGAATGAAAAACGCTTGTTGTTGCTCAAGCGTCTGCCAACCAAGTTGACTCACAGAAGGTAACGACTCCTTGATGTGTGCCAAGTGCTCACGGGTTTTGTTATCCAATAGCGTAGCGATAATCGCGATGCTGAAAGCGCCCCCTAAGTTTCGCATCACGTTGGTTAACGTTGATGCGTCTGGCGTGTCTATTTTGCTGATGTTTTTCATGGCAACCAAAGACAACGGAACCATAATAAATGGGCTACCAATAGCACGCAGAACCATAGATAAAATCAGCTGTTGCCCACCAAAATCGATTGTCATGTGTGTATTTACGTAACAACTGAAACCGAACATCGCGAAGCCAAAGGTAACCAAGTACTTAGGCTTAATGATCTGTGTTAGCTTGGGGACAATTGGGAATATCAGAAGTTGTGGGAAACCCATCCACATTAGCACTTCACCAATTTCCATCGCGTTATATTGCTGAATTTGAGTGAGATACATCGGCAGCACATAGATAGAGCCAAGCAACGCCATCCCCAAAATCAAATAGGCGATACAAGACATAGCAAACTGCCCATCCCGCAATAGCCGCAGGTTAACCAATGGCTTTTTGTGTTGGAGTTCGTTTATCACAAAGTAAACCAAACTCACCGCCGACACGATACTCAAGCCAATAATAAAGCTCGAACTGAACCACTCTTCACGGTTACCTTCTTCTAGTACCACTTCCAAACAACCTAGCCCTAACGCCATGGTGGCAATACCAAACCAGTCTGCTTTTTTCAGCGTGCCAAGGTCGAGCTTTTCATCATCCAAGCCATATCGGATCATGGTGATCACAAGCAAAGCAGGCGGAATATTGATGTAGAAAATATAGTGCCATGAAAAGTTCTCCGTCAGCCAACCACCAAATGTTGGGCCGATCGATGGAGCAAAGGTCGCGGTTACGCCAAACAGTGCCATACCCACAGCGCGTTTGTTAACAGGTAATAACTGAATCACTAACGAGAAAGCAAGCGGGATTAAAGCACCACCACTGAAGCCTTGCATCGCGCGGAATACGATCATCGAGGTCATATTCCAAGAGAACGAACATAACAAAGATGAAATGGTGAAAATGGCCGTCGTCCACGTGATATAACGGCGTTTACCGAGTGCTTTAGAAAGCCAACCACTGAGTGGAATAGCAATCATCTCTGCGACTAGATAAGACGTAGAGATCCACGAACTTTCATCCAAGGTGGCAGACAGCGCACCTTGAATATCTTTAAGAGACGAGTTGGTGATCTGAATATCCAAAATCGCCATAAACGCACCAATTAAGCCGCCAAATAGGGCGATCCAATGGCGTCTTGAAACTTCGTCATCATCATTAGTGTGGGTGACAACACCAGTATTACTCATGATCTAGCCTCGTTTATCGATGGTCGCTACCACAGACAAACCAGGAAGCAGTCTACCTTTCAATTCTTGCTGATCTGGAATGGTAATTTTCACCGGCACACGTTGAACGATTTTAGTAAAGTTACCGGTCGCGTTTTCTGGTGGCAGTAGCGCAAACTTGGCGCCAGTTGCAGGGGAGAAGCTGTCTACCACGCCTTCAAGTGGCTGACCCGGAAAGGCATCCAGTTCGACTTCTACGGTTTGGCCTTTGTGAATGCCGCTTAATTGAGTTTCTTTGAAGTTAGCTTCAATCCACACTTGGTTGTCTGGTACCAAACTCATCAATGGCGCGCCTGCTTGAATCAGCAAGCCTTCACGGACGCTACGTTTACCAATCACGCCATCTGCTGGCGCGTAAACCTTGGTGTAATCAAGGTTAAGTTGTGCTTGATCTCTTTGTGCTTGAGCTTCAGTCACGGATGCGTTTGCTTGTTCGATTTCACTCGCAATCACGATTAGTTGATCATTACTTGCGACGAGGTTTGCTTTTGCTTCTTCAAGTTCTGCTTGGGTGACTTTTTGTTGTGCGACCATGCTGTCGACTTCATCTTGCGAAGCGTAGTTACGCTTTAATAAGCTACGGGAACGCACGACTTGTTGGATTGCACGCTCGTATTCAGCTTGTGCAGAATCAACACGGCTCTCAGCTTGATTTATTTGGCTACGTTGTAACGTTTGTTGAGCGATAAGGTTGTGTACGCTTGATTGAACGACGCTTAAATGCGCATTCGCCTGAGCAAGTGCAGATTGGTAATCACGATCATCAATTTGAACCAACAAGTCACCTTGTTTAACCGATTGGTTATCACTCACGTAAGACTTAACAATATAACCAGACACCTTCGGGCTTATATTAGTGATGTCGCCTTGTAGGTAGGCATTGTCGGTAGATTCAAAGTATTGGCCATAGCCGTACCAATATCCGGCACCAGCAAGACCTAATGACAGCATGATCGCAGTAGCAATAAGCGGGGCTTTTTTACGTTTTTTTGTGCTTACTGATTGCGAAGCGTTGTTGTTCTCTGTCATTTTTTATTTCTCATTTTGTTTTTATTTAGATGTAACGAATTGTAAATGAATTCGATTGATTGATAAGATAGGAAAAAAGGGAAACACTGTTGCAAAAATCTTACTAATAGGGCTTTGGGAGAAGTACGATGGACTTAAATGCTGTGACTGTTTTTACACAAGTTGTTGATTGTGGGAGTTTCACGCACGCAGCTGAAGCATTGAACATGACCAAGTCGACCGTCAGCCGAAAGCTAGACGAGCTGGAGCAGCACCTAGGTGTGAGGTTGATCACTCGTTCGACACGAAGTTTAGTTTTAACGCCAGAGGGTGAGCGCTTTTATCAGTCGAGTATGCAGATGCAAGAGATCATGAACCAAGCTGAGTTAGAGGTTTCTGCCAATCAGGATTTGATCCGAGGGCAGTTGAATGTTGTGTTGCCTGTCGAATTGGGACATCAAGTATTAGCCACATACATCCACAGTTTCCTAAAAGAGCACCCAAACGTGACTTTGAACTTAGAACTGTCGAATCGAGAAGTCGACATCATTGCGGAGGGGATCGATCTTTACGCGCAAATTGGTGAGCTGGTGGATTCGAGCTTGGTTTCTCGCTACCTCACAACATCGAAGCGTGTATTGGTAGCCAGCCCTGAGTATTTAGAACAGTTCGGTGAAATCTCTTCACCCGATGACCTTAAGCCTCCATTTAGGATGATTGAGGTGGTGAACAAGGCGGCACGTCTACCTAAGTGGCATTTGCAATTAGAAGGCGGAGAGTCGATTTTGATCGATCTACCGTGTCAGTTGCGGGTGAATACCATCACGGCATGCCTAACGGCGTGTGTGGATGGGCTAGGCTTGGCGGTGCTTCCTGAATTCATTTGTCGGGAACACTTCAAGACAGGTAAGCTGATTCGTTTGTTACCTGAATATGAGATGCCAGAAGTTTCAGTAAGCCTAGTGTATGCAGACAGGCAGTTGATGCCGAAACGTAAAAAGGTCTTTATCGACTATCTACTGACTGCCTTTCAAAATAGGAAGCAAAAGTAACGGGGATAACCTTAGCGGGTAAATAAGTGCTTAGGCTTCCTATTAATCGCTTTGCCTAAACCGTATCGAAGCTAATGATAAGTTGACTGCCAGTCGACGACTTGTCCATTCACTAATATAGCTTTGACCGATAGGGCAGCAATATCGATACCGTTGTGACGAAATGCCTTGTTGGAGAAGTTGGCTATGATATTACTCCCGTCACTGAACTCGGTTTGTTGAACATCGCCGTTCTTATCTAACCAGTCGAAATCGACCAACTCTTTATCCCATAACTGTTCGTGCATCGGTTCAAAGCCATCTTGATAGCGTTTGAGTGCTTTGATCCTTGGACTTGATAAAGCTTCATCTCTGGTCAAGTGAACCATCGGTGGTGTGTTGTACAGCATCGCGGTTAAGTCACGTTCTGCTTGTACATTAGTGAACTTAAGGCTGTCTGAGTGCCAATGGTGCGTATTGATTACTTCATCATGGAAAACGGCTTGGTATAACGGAATTCGATATTGTGGCGAAAACAGTAGCGACTTGTAGGGCTCTTTAACCTCGGCGGGTTTAAAGAAGAAGTCAGGCTTGTGGTCTGGGTACCAACGACCTAAGTAATAGGGAGAACGGCGGTTCTCTTTCATGTCTTTATCTGTCCAACCAAAACCAACCGTTTCTAAGCCGTGTGCAAACACGATGCCTTTTGTTGTTAGGCTGTTGCCGTCTTCAGATCCTAATACTAACGATGGTTGCTCGCTTAGCCACTGCATTCGGTTGTTGAAGGCAGAAAGCATATCCGATTCGTTTGTATCGCCATTGAGATTGCTGTTGCTATGACTCTTGCTATGACTGTCTATAGAGCCGCTGTAATCCTCACGTGCCATAGCGGTTGCATCAACATCTAAGAACAAGCTGTTGAAGTTGCCGAATTTCATAATGTCTTGAGCGCGCTGCTTTACGTAATCTAAATGGCAATTCGGATTAAGATAGAATCCGTTACCTCGAAACCCTTTTTTTAGGCTGCCATCCGCTAGTTCAATGGCACAACTTTGACGCATTGGCTCTGGTAATTGAGCGGTTAGCCAGTTGTCGTTCAGCTTCGCAGGAATGGCTGTGTTGTAGGAGTCATAGGTGCCGACCAGATATCCTGACTGTTTTGCCAGACCCACAGCGTTAGGTTGATAGAATGCTGGCATCCAATTATCAAATCCGAGCCAAAGTTTGTTTAAGCCTGCCTTATTTAGATTGGTTACCATGTCTGAAGACAACGCTTGTCCCCAAGTGTCTGACGAGTTTAGGTAGGGGGAGGCGTGTTCAACCAACCAATTTTTCTTATTCTGCGCTGCCACGTATTGAGCTTTGATCGTGTTGTTTTCGAGTGTCGGAGTACCGACTGGAAGTAACTTCTGTAACGATTGGCTAATAGAATCCAACAATAACTGTTTGTGGTACTGACTGAACCAATCTTTAGCCTTGGAGAGTGATGAAAGCTCTCTTTTTGCTTCCTTGGAAACGTTGAGTTTAGAGCCCTTTAGATACCAGCTTTTCAATCCCCACCAGTCGCTTACATCTTGGACGCTTAGTGGATCTTTGCCAAACAAATAAACGTGGCTCGCGCCGATCAACTTACTCACATCTGGATTGCGCTTTTGCTTTGCTACAAGTGTTTCGGACTGGTCATTATCGATGCGCCAATCGCGGTAGTGTTTCGCTCCATCTAACCACGAGTCTCCAAGGGTGATACGAGCAATAAAAGGTTGTGACTGATTGAGCGTCGTAAATTGGTGTGATGCCTTCATATCAATTTTTGTCTTTGTATTTGAGGAAGCATTAGAGGACGCATCTGAAAAGAGCAGTTGATTGTTGGTTGCATTAATCATCTGGTAGCTAATGAAGTGGTCGTTCTGTTGTGCTGTCCAAAAAGGCATCTTTAGGTCTTGAGTGGTGTTGCTTCCAGAATGGTTGTCGACTAGATAACTACCCCAAAGCTTGTTATTTGTAGGTACACGCATGCCTTCGCTAAAAGGAAGAAATAGGATCTGAGTTTGTTGTTCTGCAAGATCAAACCACGCCAACTCTACGGGCTGGTTACGTTTCACCTGTATATTGGAAGGGAAGCTGAACTGAAAAGTGAGTTGATCTTGATTTAGTTCTGCCTCAATGTTTATCCCACTAGGTACTAAGGTCCAAGTTGCGGTCTTTGCTGAGTTAGTTTTATCGGAAAGACCAATGACTAGATTGGTCACTTTCTGTGGTTGGCTATCAACGGTGAGAGCGCCGCTGTTAACGCTTAAGCCGTTCCAATCTATCTCTAAAGTATTCGATGAAATAGAGACGGTATTGTTGGTAGCACTGTTAGCGTTGTCGCGAATACTGCTGCCGCTAACGCTGCTATTACTGGTTAGCGTTATTTGGCTCGCTTGTGCATTGGATGAAAACAGACAAGCTGTTGTTAAAGCTACAATGGCACAAGTAGAAAGGTTGAGTGGGTGACGTACGCTGAGCATATCTAGATTCCGTAAAGGGTAAGTACGGTCATTACACCCAAGTAGCGTTTGTGCTTTGTCACCTATATGTCTCTATTTTCTGCATTACCTAGTTCTAATCTTCTTCTGAATGCATTCCATTAGAAAGGCACCGCGACACGCTGCACATATTGGACTTCAATCGCGCCTTGGTATTCAAACATTTCAACCGAGGCACTCAAGTGTTTGGCATTAGTCCCTAGTGGGCTTTCTGTGGGAACGGGTGCTTGCGCTGTCTTGATTGGCACTTTGTAGCCTAACAGGTTGTAGTTCTCATCGAACCATTGCCAACTCACATTGGCGTTAGGGCAGTTGTCGATCACCTTCGGTGGCGTGATCACGATATGTGGTTCGCTGAGTTTACTTTCGAGTGTTAACCATCGCTTGTTGTCGTCTAAAGCCACAACAATAGGATAGTGGTTCGAACCTATCCTTAGTTGATAAACACCAGATTCGGGTTTGATAAACATTTCACTGGTCTCAATCTCTTGATACTCATTGTTAGAAGGGAGTTGTCCATCGAGAAGGATTTTACCTCTTGGGGAGACCAGAGAGATAGGTTGTGTTTGGATTTTCATGTCTTCACTGAGTTGTTCTGCAGCGACTTTGATTTGATAACCTTGCGATGACAGGCCGTAACGTCGAATGAAGCTAACTTGAATGTGATGTTTCGTCTCAGTGTCTTGTCTTAGTGAAGTTCCGCATTGAGTTTGGCTCAATATCTCTTGTTTCACAGGCAGCCAAAGCTCACTATCGAGTGTTTGTTGATCGAGTGCGATTTGAAGCTCTTGCCACGCAACTTGAGGTTGTTCATCAAGCAGAGATTGATACGTATGTTGTAATGGCGTGTTGGTAAACCAAGCGGCGTGACACGCAAACGGCAAAGCGCAGATCAATGCGATTAACGAAGTGACTCTCATTATGATTCCCCAGCTAAGCGGTAACCAACGCCGCGATGTGTTTCGATCTTTAGGGTTGGCAGCTTCTGGCGCAAGCGCAGTATGTGATTATCCACGGTTCGGGTACTTGGAAAGGCTTGATAACCCCAAATCTTATTGAGTAACTCATCACGATGAAACACACGACTTTGGTTCTGAACAAACAAGACCAATAACTGGAACTCTTTAGGTTTTAACGTGATCGGGCTTTCATCCAAATAAGCGATTCGTTCAGACAAGCGGACTTCAATGTTGGCGTAATTTAGTTGGCTCACACCTAACGGACGAAGTTGGGTAATGACTCGAGCAAGCAACTCCTCGTTTGAGAAAGGTTTAGTGACGTAATCTTTGGCACCTGCCATTAAGCCTTCTACGCGTTGTTGGACTTCCACTTTAGCCGTTAACACAATCACTGGTAGGGCTTTGAGCAGTAACCAATTCGGCAAATGTCGCAAGCTGTCACCGTCTTCGAGTTGTCGATCCAGTATCACTAGATCGGCTCGGAACCATTGCTTACTGGCACTCTCTGAATCCTTCGCCCAAAGGCATGGGTAACCATTGGACTCAAAGAAGCTGACGAGGCCTTGTCCAAGTAGATGGTCGTCTTCAATCAGCAGTAGGGTGTTCATAAGCTATTTCCAAAATACATCGGGTTGGGTTACGAAGAATAATGAGACGGCCATTCGCTTGTTTCACCAAGTGCTCAACAATAGTTAGGCCAATGCCCATGTTATCTTGCTTATGAATGGTGGTCGGTGTCACTCGTGAAATAAGGCGTTGTATTAAGGAAGGGAAATGCCCTTCGTCTTGAACTTCAATCGTTAACTTTTCTGCGAGCGCTACTTTAACCAAAACCTTGCCTTTGCCATGTTGTTTGGCATTCTTTATCAAATTATCTAAGCAGATGGTTAGCCAGTAATACGGTAGGTTAAGTTCAGCATCACTTGAATCACATTGATACTCGATATTGTGCTTTTCACATACATGATCGAGCCACTCTTCTAATGAAGCGTTTTGCTTCAACAAAGGTTCTGACTGATCCGAACTTAGATACACTTTACTGTTTTCGGTGAGCTGAGAGAGCCTTTGATAGTCGGATATTAAACGCCAAACCGCATTTTGAGTTTCATCAGAAAAGTCATCGTAGCGATTTCTAAACATTTCGACGGTTAGACCTAGGCTAGTAATGGGCGTGCGAAGTTCATGAGTAAGAAGCTGTAAAACGAACTGCCTCTCTTTTCGTTGTTTTGTTCTTAGGTATAAGACTCTACCGAGTCCGGAAAGCAACGTTAACAGCAATGTAAAGATCAACGTTTTCATGATCAGATTGTCATTGCTAGGTTCGCTTAAGCAGACGTTGCTGTAACGAAAAGTGCAGGTTTCACCCGTCAAAGACACCTCTTGCTGCTCTGCAATAGGTTGCCAAACATTTAAGGGAATGGCTTTCCAGCCTTGTTCGCCACTTAACCAAAGCACATCGTCCTGTTGCCAAGCGCGGTATCCATTGAGCAGTGCTTCTCTGCCTTGAGCGGTTAGCGATTCTAGCTTGATATATAAAGGGTGCTGAGGGTTGGTAAGACTCAAAAATGGGCGTATCTGCTCGCTCACATCTGGGTAAGCTACTAAATAACGATCAGCAAAACTGCCACCTGCAGGGTGTCGTTTGGAGTGTGCTGCAAACCAAATGGAATCCAATGCTTGTTGCTGACACAAAGCGAGCTCAAACTCGATGGCGTCATCTAATGAAGGGTTATTGCTTTCAATCGTTCGGCAGTGATCTTGTATTGACGCTAACGCTGCGATGTCGTCCCAACTGAATTGGTTGAAATCAGGATAGCGGCTACGTTCATGAAGCAGAACTTTCGGATACTGAGCCAACTCTTGTTGAGATACTAGGATTGGGGATGATTGCCAGCTCAGTTGATACAGGGTTTGCCACTTGTCTTGCAAACTTTGGGCATTGGCTAGAGTTGGGAGCCAAAAGATCAAGCCAAGGGCTAAGGTAAACCTGCGCATCCAATCATTCTCGTTAAAAGTCGTGGGGCGAGTCTAAAGAATTTTGGACGTGATTTGTAACCTGAATGTCAACAAGTGTTCCTTTAACAACAAATTGTCGAGTGGGTCATGTTTTAAAATAATAAATTGGAAATACAGTAAGTATCATTTTAATGAATTAAACTAGATAATTGTGTACTTATTGTCATTATTGAACGGATGGAGGGGACTATACTGGGCTCATACCTAATCAGAGGAACCACCATGAAAACACTCATTAAATCAGTATTGGCACTTAGTATCTTAACAGCGGGCTCGGCTCAGGCGTTCGAATTAACGAGTAATGATATTCAAGAAGGTCACCCAATGGCGAAGACGTTTGAATATTCAAGTTGGGGCTGTGATGGCGAAAACTTGTCACCGCAGTTGATGTGGAAAGATGCTCCAGCAGGAACCAAAAGCTTTGCAATCACGGCTTATGATCCAGATGCTCCGACTGAAAGTGGTTTCTGGCACTGGGTCGTGTTTGATATTCCAGCAACAGTGAGCGAGCTACCTCGTGGTGTCGACATCTCTAAAATGGGTGGCAAAGAAGGCCGCATAGATTATGGAACGGTAGGTTTCGGTGGCGCTTGTCCTCCTGAAAAAGGTGGCATGCACCGCTACCAGTTCACGGTTTGGGCATTGCCAACGGATAAGCTCAACCTAGACGAAAACACGCCGTCGGCTGTGGTTGGATTCACGTTGAACAGCATGGCTCTAGACAAAGCGAAACTGACTACAACTTACACACGTTAATAGCTTTATACACGTTAGTAATTGACACAAGCTAATAAAGCGACCAGTTATTGATGCGATAGCTGGTCGTTGATAATAAGTAAACAAGGGGGATGAGATGAATCATCAATATCAAGTGACGATCTTTCGTGCAGAGCAGTTACAAAAGCTACGTAATGTGAGGATTCTATCTCCTAGTATCATTCAGATCATTACAGGCAGTAAGCGCCTGTTTTGGAAAGATTCAGCGGCAGAACTCTCACATTCTGAGCTGCTGTTGTGTGAGGCATCAGCGTCATTAAGTTTTGAGAATATGCCTCACAAAGGACGTTTCTTGTCGCGAGTATTCAGCTTTCAATTCCAACCTTCTCAAGGGATGCTTGATTTAAGTGAGGAACGCTCGAATGATCTGGGGCTGCCTACAGTACAAGCGGACCGAAGCTTACAAGACTCACTCAACGCGCTGTTTTCGTTTGATACACAGAGCATGAGCAAAGAGACCCAACAGTTTTGGTTGCAGGGCTTATACCAACAATTAGCTGAAAAAGGTGTGTTGCATCGATTGTTTGCCAGTGCCAACGTCTTGTTTAGCCAAAAGCTCAGCCATTACCTTTCACATTCACCTGATGAGAAGCACCCACTAGAGTCGGTGGCGGAGCGTTTTGCGATGAGCCGTGCCACGCTTATCCGAAAGCTCAAACTGGAAGGTATGCAATATCGTGAGGTACTGGCTGAAGTTCGCTTGAGTCATGCGCTTTATCTAATGCAAAACGGGCAGCAGAATGTGGCGATGTTGGCTCAGTCTTGCGGTTACCAATCGGAGGGGCGTTTTAGTCAGCGCTTTAAAGGGAAGTTTGGTTTGTCGCCAAGCGAATACATCAAAACTGTCGTCAGCAATACAGTCGCGACGCCATAACTAATCTGTTTGTCCTAAACGCTCACTTTTTTGTCTCGTGCTGCCAATGCCGCGAAAATCGTGCACGCAAAAGCAACAGATGCGATCAGCAGAATGGGAACACTCCAAGAATCGGTTTGAGCATGAAGCTTACCCACCAGCGTTGGGCCTGTTGCTGCTAAAGCATAACCAATTCCTTGCGCCATACCCGACAGCGATGCGGCTTGGCTGCTATTCGATGTTCTCAGGCCAACAAAAGAGAGCGCGATAATAAACGTAGAGCAGTTGGCTAATCCAAAGAGTCCCACCCAAAAGATCGCAAACTCAGGCAAATACAGCAGTCCAATTAATCCAATGAATACACTCGAAGTACAAAGCGTAATGAGCCATTGTTGGTTATCGCTTTGACCTAAGAACGGCAGTAACAGCAATCCCGGAACCATAGTTGAAAATTGTAGAAATCCGTAGATATAACCCGCATCGATTTCGCTGTAGCCAAGGTCGTTCAAGATCTGTGGAAGCCAGCCTGCCAAAGAATAGAAGGTAAATGAGTTAAGCCCAAGAGCTAGTGTCACTTGCCATGCAACGCCACTCTTGATCATCTTCTTCATCGGAATTGGCTTTTCTTGATGCTTGTTATTGGTCGATGAAGAAGAGCGTTTTCTGATTTTAGGCAACCAGATCATCAAAGCTAACATTGGGAATATTAGGTTCATTAACAGTGCTAATTGCCAACCCGTGATCGTAAATAGGGTTAGATTTGAAAACGGCACCATCAAACTTGAGCCTAACGTCGAACCGATGCCCATCGTAAAAATGTACAAAGAAGTGACTGTCGCAATACGAGTAGGGAAGCTAGTTTTCACTACTACGGGCAACAACACATTACCAATCGCGATACCAAGTCCAATCATTACTGTGCCGATGTATAACGTCGGAATTGCTCCAAAAGAGCGCAGTGTAATACCCGTAGTGATCAAAACTAAGCCTAAGAGCAAGCTTGGTTCTAGACCAATTCGTTCGGATACCTTGGTGACTAATGGTGAGAATAAGGCAAAAGTTAACAGTGGCAAAGCTGTTAAGAAGCCAGCAGCCGACGACGTAAGGTTGAGGCCTTCCATAACCTGAGAAAGCACAGGAGCCAAGCTCGTAAAAGGACCACGAAGGTTAAGTGCTAGGAATAGAATCCCTAACATGACGAAAATGCTATTACGAAGAGAGGCGCTCATAGATTGTTCTACTGTTCGCTTATGAGAAGAAAAGCTAGCCTACAGGTCATTGAATGATTACACAAATACCGTTTAAATAGGTTTACTAATGATTGAATGTGCGCAGTACGCGCTTTACCAGAGAAGGTCACCCATGACTGAATTGAATATCGATAAACTCATCTCAAATTTCCCATTACTTCAACAAGTGATTGCATTGGAAGAAGTGGTTTGGTTTAACCCAAATGTGACGACTCTGGAGCGCGGTTTACCTTATGTGGGATTGGGCGAGCAAGATATTCATGATGCGAGTTTGAGGTTACAAAGGTTTGCCCCTTATCTGGCGAACGCATTTCCTGAAACTCATGTGACGAATGGCATCATCGAATCTGAGCTTATCGATATCCCTGCAATGAAGTTGGCATTAGAAACTCATTATCAGCAGCCAATAAAAGGGCGTTTGATGATGAAGAAAGACAGCCATTTGCCGATTTCAGGTTCAATCAAAGCGCGCGGAGGTATTTATGAAGTACTAACGCATGCTGAGAAGCTTGCGATTGAAGCCGGGTTACTGTGTGAGAGCGATGACTACAGTAAGTTGCTCGAACCTGAGTTTCGTAACTTCTTCCAACAATACAGCATTGCGGTAGGTTCAACGGGTAACCTAGGTATGTCGATCGGTATCATGAGTGCCAAATTGGGCTTTACGGTCTCTGTTCACATGTCGGCAGACGCGAGAGCTTGGAAGAAAAGTAAACTGCGAGAGCACGGTGTTAACGTAGTCGAGTATCAACAAGATTATGGCGTTGCAGTAGAACAAGGACGGAAAGAGGCAGAACAAGATCCTCGATGCTTTTTCATTGATGATGAAAACTCACAAACACTGTTCCTTGGTTACTCTGTCGCAGGAGAAAGGCTTAAGCAGCAATTCGAGTTACAGGGGATTGTGGTTAATGAACAGCATCCTTTGTTTGTTTACTTGCCATGTGGAGTAGGTGGTGGCCCCGGTGGTGTCGCATTTGGATTGAAAATGGCTTTTGGTGATCACGTGCACTGTATTTTTGCTGAGCCGACTCATTCGCCTTGCATGTTGCTCGGTGTTCACTCGGGTTTGCATGATGAGATCGCAGTGCAAGATCTGGGGATAGACAATCTAACTGCTGCAGACGGTTTAGCGGTGGGGCGTGCTTCTGGCTTTGTTGGTCGTGCGATGGAGCGTTTGCTTGATGGTTACTACACATTAACCGACGAGCACATGTATCAATTACTAAGTGAACTGAATCAAGCCGAGGGGATTCAACTAGAGCCTTCAGCACTCGCGGGCATGCCGGGCGTGATTCATGTTGAGCAAAATAGCGAATACCTTGCTCGTCTACAAATTGATGAGTCGACGCTAGCGAATGCAACGCATCTTGTGTGGGCAACTGGCGGAGGCATGGTGCCGAAAGAAGAAATGGCCGCTTACTTGGAAAAATTGTCGGTTTAGCCCTAAAGCGTTTATAAGCTCGCTGTTTGTTGATGCTTAGCTGTTACAAATATAAGCATTTAAAAAGATAAGTCATGATAGAAGAGTGTTGTTTATCGGTTGAACGCACTCTTTGTTACTCCTAAATCCAGTCGTTATTCAAACAATAACTTGCGCAGATCGTTATCCGAAACACATATTTTATAAATTAGGCTTCTTAGGTGTTCTAACTATCAGTTAGGTTGAGTGGCATTCAACTTGATAGGGATTTAGCAATGCAAACGGATAAAGTGATGCAGACAAGACACATAAACACACCAGAAAAATTACTCCAGCGTTTAGATGCGATTGGGGAGTCTTTGGAAGCATCGGGTAAGGCTCATGCTTTACTGGGATTGGGCTCCGTAGGTATTGAAACGGAGCGACTTGATCAGTATTCAGATGTCGATTTTTTCGCGATAGTACAAACGGGGCATAAGCAGTATTTCTTAGACTGCTTGCATTGGCTATCTGATATTCACCCAATCGACTACGCGGTGAGAAACACCGTCGATGGCTATAAAGTCTTATACGCTGACGGAATATTTTGCGAATTTGCGGTGTTTGAATCCCATGAGTTAGCGCATATTCCATTTGCTGAAGGGCGCATTGTTTGGCAGCAACCTGAATTTGATACGCAGTGTTGTGTTCCACCAGTAAAAGGGGAGGCACACACTAACTCCCAAGAGTGGATCATTGGTGAGGCTCTAACCAATCTTTATGTCGGCATGTCTCGTTATAACCGAGGCGAAAAGCTGTCGGGCAGTCGGTTCGTTCAATCTTACGCACTCGATCGTTTGATTGATCTTGTGGATCAAACTGAACAATCTGAGCCTGAATTCGTTGATGAATTTATGTCGGATAGAAGGCTAGAAGCACGCTTTCCTAAGTTTGCTCAATTGCTACCAACCTTTACACAAGGTTACGAGCGCACGGCTGAATCGGCACTTGCCCAATTAGCATTCCTCAACACCCACTTCACGGTCAATCAAGCCATGTGTGACCGAATTACTGAACTGTGTTCCGGTAAAGATTAAGCCTATAACCTGTTAATCTTAAGACCTATTTTCCTGGTGCGCGTAAATAACAGTTGTCGCTCGTCTGTATTGTTGATAGGTTTTAACCATGAAATTTAATTCTGCTTCAACTTCAATTTTCTTTTGGTGGTGCTCTCAATAGAGCAGCACGGAATACTCACATTCTTTAGCTGCTGGACGGTAGCTAAGAATGTCATAAAAAATGTCGCCTCTTTTTATCTCCAGTAGCCTTTCTAACTTGGAGATACCTCATGAAAACCAATTCAAACAGCCATATCGACAGCAACGGCCATACTGGCAGCAAGAACAATACCAACAAGCCTGAAATCATTCTGACTGGCGATAGAGCAACTGGGCCTTTGCATTTAGGCCATTACGTCGGTTCACTTAAACAAAGAGTCTCTTTGCAGCATGTTCACAACCAAACGATATTGGTCGCTGACATGCAAGGGCTTACCGACAACGCCCATAATTCCTCAAAGGTTTCTTCTAACATTCTCAATGTAGTCGCTGACTATCTAGCGGTTGGTATCGACCCGCTTAAGACTACTATTTGTCTTCAATCACAGTTGCCGGTGTTAGCTGAGCTCACCATGTTCTACAGTAATCTTGTTTCTATCGCTCGCTTGGAACGCAATCCAACAGTCAAAAGTGAAATTCAGAACAAAGAGTTTGGACGTTCAATTCCAGCAGGCTTCCTCACTTATCCCATCTCACAGGCGGCAGACATCACCGCTTTCAACGCGACTTTAGTGCCTGTCGGTGATGATCAACTGCCGATGTTAGAACAAACCAATGAGATTGTAAGAAAGGTTAACTCGCTCGCTGGCAAACCAATCTTGAATGAATGTAGACCGCTTCTAAGCAATGCATCTCGTCTCCCTAGCACCGATGGTAAAAGTAAGATGTCTAAATCGATGGGCAACGCCATTAATCTTGGTGCAACAGAAAAAGAGATCAGAGCTGCCGTTAAATCCATGTATACCGACCCAAACCATCTACGAATTGAAGACCCAGGCAAGGTAGAAGGGAACATCGTGTTCACTTATCTTGATGCTTTTCACACAGACGTTAACTATGTCAGTCAGCTAAAAGAGCATTATCAAAGAGGTGGGCTAGGCGATGGACAAACTAAGAAAGTATTGGAAGAGTGCCTGCAAGAGATGCTTCGTCCTATTCGTGAAAGAAGATCTGAGTTGCTGGATGACAAAGCGCAGCTCATCGATATTTTGCGAAATGGTAGCGAAGTCTCTAGGGAAAGAACGCAAAAGGTATTGTTCGATGTAAAAGGCGTCTTTGGTCTGAATATTATCTAGCATTTACTGCACCTGTCACAGGCTAAACGGCGGGAGAGTGAAAGCGCGATGACTTAGCAATCAAGAGTTTGGTATTCAATGACTGGTTTGGATGTAAATAAAGTCAATTGATTTGAATGGTGATTACGATTGATTTATAAAATGTCTTTTATGAATGTCTTTGAGGTTATGTGGCAAAGCACGATCTCAAAACCTTATCTTCAAGTAATGGTAATTAAATGAAAATTAACGTTTTACTCCCTGTCTTATTTTCGGCTCTGGCCCTAATGTCGGGTTGTTCAGATGTAGTCAGCGATGAATACTCGACTTATGCACAAGCCAAAGAGGAGCGCTTGTTTGACAGAGGTTGGTTACCCGACATCCTGCCTAAATCTACTTTGAATATTGAAGTGAATAACGATCTGGATGCGAATACTTCAAAAGGACGCTTTATCATCAACGAGCCAGCATTGTCCGAGTTTATTGCGAAACTAAAGCCGACTGAATCGACCAGTGAATTTCACTTTGTCGACGGCGAAAATGTTTGGGTGTTCATTGTGGGAGAAGACAGTGTAGTTAACTACACACTAAACAAGCGTGAAGACTAAGTTAATGAATTCCAACCTATATCTGTTTATTGCTGATATGGGTTGATAAATAACACGTTTCACCAAAGTACCAGCAAGCACTCATCATGGTTATTCTTCGGAAGGTAATCATGGAATTCAAACCGTTGAATTTGTCGACGCTGCGCTTTCGTCGTCGTTAACCAAAAGAGGCGACGAATAATGTTCAATTTTTGGGTTCAGTTCTTTGTATATGGATATAAAAGACATGAGGATAAATTCGTATTTTCTCGTTCTTCTTATTACATTGCTTCAGTTAACCATCAGATTTCACTTACTTTTTTTGACTGCATGTCTCAGTTCGTCCTGCACCAGTAATTATGTTTTGAATTAAGCTCACGTATGCAACTAGGTTTATTTCTATATGTGGAATATCTATCGTTAAGATACGCGCTCATCAAGTTGGTGAATTTGTAAAACATAATTATAAAAGGTTACATATGCGTAGTGCACATTTAATAATGCTATTCCCGATAGCGTTTACTTCTCAAGCTGCTAATGTTGTTGACTATTCGAAGGTTGACTTGTCTAAAGTACTTAATAATACAAAACAAGGGCTTACAGTAGCCAGTGAACCACTGTCTTATCAAGATATAAGCCGAGTAAACACCAATACAACAACACTTTTACGTAAGAAGCAGCTCCATTATGGAATCCCTGTTTATGGACAATCTGTGGTCGTTGATCTTTCTAAGCAAGGTGTGACAAAAGCTGTTGATGGCCAAGTGTTAACCGGTATTGAGTCAGATATTGGTTCAACACTGCCCATGATTAATGCTAAACAGGCAGTTGATATTGCGAAGTCACAACACAAAGGTATTGCCGCAGCTACTATCCGTGACCCTCACACTGAGCTTGTTATTTGGCTTGATGATCAGCAGTCTGCTCGGCTCATCTATAAAATTGATTTCTTACAGACTAAAGGGATGGCTCCTTCAAGGCCGATTACGCTTGTGGATGCTAAATCTGGTGAGCTATTGGAACAGTGGGAAGGCATCGCTTTTCTTGAGGCTGAAGGTCCTGGCGGTAACGAAAAAAGTGGGCGTTATTATTTTGGCTCAAACACACAGTATGGCGGTTTTCAGGTTAACCCGTATTGCCAAATGGACAGCGAGAACGTCGTTACTCTGAACATGAACAATCAGCAAAGCTCTGGGCAGATACATCAGTTTAGCTGTAGCGATAATAATGGCGTGAACGTTAACAATTATCGCGCAGTGAATGGTGCGTATGCGCCGATGAATGACGCTCATTATTTTGGCCAACGTGTATTCGACATGTACCAAGATTGGCTAAATACACGTCCGATTAAACAAAAGCTCACTATGCGTGTTCACTATGGTTCGAATTATGGGAACGCATTTTGGGACGGTCGTCAAATGACATTCGGCGATGGTAACCAATCGATGTATCCGCTAGCGACATGGGATGTGATCGCCCATGAAGTAAGCCACGGCTTTACTGAACAAAACTCAGGCTTAGAATATCGTGGAATGTCGGGAGGAATGAATGAATCCTTTTCTGATGTGGCAGCAGCAGCATTAAGTGAATATGTACACGGTAGCTTCAATTGGAAGATGGGCGAACATGTGATGAAACATAGTGATGCAATGCGTTACTTCATTCAACCAAGCCAAGATGGTGTGTCTATTGACCACGTCAACCAGTACTACAATGGCATTGATGTTCACCATAGTTCAGGCATTTTCAATAAAGCGTTCTACCATTTATCAACAAGCAATAACTGGGGAATTAAGAAAGCTTTTGAGGCCTACGCGACCGCTAACCAACTTTATTGGACACCTAACTCGGATTTCCAACAAGGTGCTGACGATGTCTGCAAAGCGGCCCAAGATCTTGGTTATGAAACCTCTGCGGTAAGGATTGCTTTTAACGAAGTAGGCATTGATGTAGAACACTGTGGTTCTGGTCAGCCTAATCCACCATTACCATCACCAACTTCAGACGTTGTGGACCTAGAGATCAATATGCCAACGCCTATCTTGAGTGACGGCGAGGATCAGCAACAGTTCGTTCTCAAAAACACACCAGCCGATGAGGTATGGGTGCAGACTTATAATGGGTACGGTGAAGTAGATATGTACGTTGCAATCGGTCGACCAGCCACGCTGAGTGACTACGATTGTGCGTCAACTAATCAAGGCAACCGAGAATATTGTGGTCTCAATGGTGTAACGGGCGCTGACATTTACGTGATGGCCTCTGGGACTCAAGGTTCGATGGATGCGTATGTTGCTGTGAGTGCTGACCTAGAAGCTCCTCAACCTGAGCCACAACCAGAACCAGAGCCAGAGCCAGAACGACAAGGTTTGTGCGATAACCTTCAAGAGTGGAACCCAAATTACTATTACCCCGCAGGCACAGCAATTCAATATTATGGCAATAGATTCTCAGCGTCTGCGGATAACTGGGGAGCCGACCCGTTCAACAATTATTGGTACTGGGTATTTGAAGGTACTTGTGACTAGTTAAAACGACTTAAAGTGATTTAAGTTAGCTAAAACCGATGAGAAGGGAGCGCAGTCTGTGCTCCCTTTATTCGTTCAAAGTGAGAAGTGAGGGTGTACGCTTATCTTGTGTTAGCAAATCCAACGTTAGAGTATGTAACTTAGCGTTATTCAGCATTTAATATTCAACATTTAGTAACGACGAGATAAGGATGATTAAATTGGAAATTAGCCATTTGGACCATTTGGTATTAACCGTTAAAGACTTATCCGTGACGGTGGATTTTTATCAAAACGTGTTAGGTATGAAGCCAATCCAATTCGGTGAAGGGCGTTTGGCTTTATCGTTTGGTAATCAAAAGATTAATCTTCATCAAAGAGGTAATGAGTTCGAGCCAAAGGCTGAGTGCGTGCAAGCTGGCAGTGCCGATCTCTGCTTTATTACCAATACGCCCATGATTGATGTTATTGAGCATATCCAAGCGCTAGGAGTCGTGATAGAAGAGGGACCAGTACCGCGAACAGGTGCAACGGGTAAAATCGTTTCTGTCTATGTTCGAGACCCTGATGGGAACCTGATTGAAATATCCAATTACTAGATGTTGGCGAGAGCAAAATACCAGACCGTTTAATAGAAAGTTAATAGCACACCAACTGCCTTTAGAGCCAATAGATGCTGGATGTTGAAAGGCAAATAAATTACAATCGAACAATGTTTTATTAATTCAAACTCTAATCCCTATGCTGAGAAATTTAATCACATTCATCGTTAGCCTATTTCTTTTGACGGCTTGTTCTACAACGAGCAACAATCAACTTGATGATAAGACATTAAGTAACGAAGACACTGTATCTAAAAGTGTAGAGGAAGAGACCAATCTAGACATTAGTACAGAAACAAACTCCGGTACTGACGCAAATGCTAAAACGGGTGATGAGCCTTTATATGATGCTGGTGGCAACGATGATTCTAATGTGCTCCCAAATTCCAAAGCGAACCTAGAACCAAATACGACTTTAGATGTAAATACATCGTCTGACTCAAATGAAGATTCGAATACATACGCTAAGACAGAGCTTACATCAACAGAAACCCCTCAAATAACGGCAAAACACGCGCCCGATGAGCACGATAGTGAAAAGGGCATAGGAAACTATTTCTTGCAAAATAATGAACCAACCAAGAAGGTCATTAAATCGTTAGAGGGTGTGACAGACACATTGAACATTCTGACCTTCGGGATATTTGCGACGGGCCATGGATAAGCAAGTTGGGGGCGAACTCCAAGCTAAACTTTTTAATGAAGCGATGAAGGCGAGCTAAGTGGTTCGCCTTTTTTATATCGCAGCCTAATTAACTCATCGTTCTGTTGGCTATTATGTTTGTTGTTCAATATCCACAGCTCTATCTGATTAAGTCAAAACACAGTCAACTAAAGTAGGAATTTTCTCGTTCTGGAAGGGACTAGTCGTATTTACTGTATTCGACTTGTTATATGCATCAAGGCTTTTAATACTCTTACCCAAAAGTAAGCAATGAAATCTAATCTTGCTAAGACAATGTCTTATATTCACTTTGGAGCATAGTAATATGTTTGTTGTGAAGTTCGATGTTTAGATTAAGTTATCAATATTCTAGGGAAGAGATATGAAGAACAAGAGTGTGTTTTTAAGCGTTGCGATGGTCATGTTATCGGCTCAAGCAAATGCATCTAGCGCGAATCATGAAGCTGTTTCAGATGGAGTTATCGCCGAACAAAGAGCGAACCTTTCTGAAAATACTCAAGGGAAAGGTTTTGGACCGCAAGCCCCACGAGATTTAGACTCTTTAAAGGGAACTAACGCCCGTCTGTTTTCGGATGCGCCAGATTCAACAGCAATGAACTTATGTAATATTCACTTTCACAAGAACGCCGAGCATAAAGGGGGTGAGTTTACTCAATACGCTGGCAATGGTGATGGTAAGGGCTTCCAAAGTGGTTTCAAATACACAGGTAAGCTAAGTGCGGTTGAACTTAAACCATTCGATCAAAAGGTTTGTCCAAGTGATCATGGTTCTCTTCACTCGGGAGATACTATTGAGGTGCATTACGTGTATTCAACGGCGCAAGTTGAACCGGGTGAAACATTGGGCGCTTGTTTTAACGATGCGATTACCAATCCACAATTGCGTGTTGAAACTCAAGTCTATGTATTAGTTAATGACGACAAAGCTCTCGACTTCGAAGCATTAGCGAAACACTCTAAAGTCAACGGTTTAAACCAAGCTCCAAATATTCCACAAAATACGGGGTCAGCGATTCAATACGCAGGCTCTACAACGGGCCCAGGTTACAATGAGCAAGGTTCACCGTTCCAAGTAACATGGAGCGTGAGACCGCAAGTCGCGAAAGTAAACATTGCGACGGTTGGCAGCTGGTGTGAAGGCAATGACTTCAACGAAGATCACGCGCATGGAGTGAGAAACATAGTTGTAAACCCAGAGTTGTTGTCACCAATAGCGAACTAATCTTGTTACGTTGATTTGTAATCAATATTTTTCAAAGGCGAGCCATTAGGTTTGCCTTTTTTGTGTCTTAACGAAAAACGCTTAGTTTCAGTTTCAGTTTCAGTTTCAGTTTCAGGCTTAGGTTAGGCTTAGCGGGGAAATTACGTGTGACACTTATTCAAAACATGAGTTGTGTTAAACGTGCTTAGTCAAAAACGTTCTTTACCCGAATCGAAGCTCCATGATACGTTCATGATCAATTATGTTGGGTTATAGATAAGGACAGTCCAATGTCATTAGAAGGTGCGATTACATTCTTTATTGCCATGTTTATATTTGGTATTACTCCGGGGCCTGGCGTATTTGCCATTTTAGCTCGAGGCATGGTTAACGGTTGGCGAAAGTGCATCACTCTCTCGTTAGGAATGATATGCAGTGATCTTATCTATCTTGCGCTTGCCTGTTTTGGTCTCGCGACGATTGCTGAGAACTGGTCGTTTGCTTTTGAGGTAATTCGCTACGTTGGTGCGGCTTATTTGATTTACTTAGGCTACAAGATGTTTAAGAGCCTACCGGAAGTGCAAGGCTCAGCGGAACTCGCAGCCAAACAAAGTCAGAAATCAGAACTCGCAAGTTTCGCACAAGGCTTTTTGATCTCAGCATCAAACCCTAAAGTGATTCTCTTTTATATTTCATTTTTGCCGACGTTTATTGACCTGACGGTTTTGCAGTCGAAAGATATCATATTGGTTTCTGTTTTGGCGGCTGTTGCGCTGATGTCTGGTTTAATGCTAATTGCAATGGGCGCGGGCAGAATGGCCAGTTTACTGAAAACGCCACGTGCACATAAAAGGTTAAATCAAAGTGCAGGTGGAATAATGATTGCTGCTGGCTCATATTTGGCGATAAATCGATAAACACGACTTTTTAAGCACGACTCTTTAAACAAGAAGGCGAACCGAATGGCTCGCCTTTTTTGTTAGAGAGAAATGGACTATGTGCTTGTAAAAACTATTCGTATAAAAAGCGAGCGCTTATAAACACGGTTCATTTGCTAAATCTAAGCATCTACAAAAATCACTTCACCGGTAATGAAGCCATCGACAGAACGCTCAAATGCTTTACCCACGAGCTTACTTGGGACGGGTTCAAAGCCTGGCATCATTTCACCGTAAACATCCCATGCTTCAGCAAGAACCGTTGGGTTGATTACATTGATACGTGTGTTTCTTGGCATTTCATAAGCGACACACTTTACGAAGGTGTCTATCGCACCGCTGGTGGTTGCGTCTGCAATAGCGAAAGGGATTGGTTTAACGTTCAATATGCCACTAATCAGCGTAAATGAACCACCTTCAGCGATGTACTTTTGGCCGATACGAACAAGGTTAATTTGTCCCATCATTTTGCTCATTACCGTAGTCATCCACTGTTCTTCAGTCATATCTGCAAAGGTATTGTATTCGCAAAGGCCGACGGTGTTCACAACCGCATCAAAGTGTCCCACTTTCTTGTAAAGCGCCTCAATTGATTGTGTGTCAGTGATGTCAACAATATGGTCTACATCGCCAGAGCGACCCGCAGTGATAACGTTATGATTGCCTAAGCCCATTAATGCTGCTTGACCCATCTTGCCACGTGCGCCAATTAGAATGATTGTTTTCATGTTGTTCTCCGATCTGTATATGTTTCGTTTCGATGGAAGAACTTTAACCAAAGAGCCAAACAAGTAGAAACAAAGCTTAGTTGTGAATGTTACTGGTTTTACTTGTTGAGTGTTACACTGACATGGAATCCAACTTCACCGAAGCGAGTGCGTGTGAGCAAACTAGACCGATTAGACATAAAGCAACTTAGAGTTTTCCAAGCTTTAATCCGTGAAGAGAACGCGTCTAAAGCTGCGAATCAATTGGGGCTGACCCAGCAAGCGGTTAGTGAGCATTTGAAGAAGCTGCGAGAAGTGTTCGACGATAGGCTGTTTGTTAGAAAAACCAACGGCTTTGTTCCGACCACCTTCGCACAAGAGTTATCTGTTGGTGTTGATCGTTTACTGATCGATTTCAATTTGTTGTTATCTAGAACAAATTTCGTACCAGAGAAAGCTAACGGGACGTTTGTGATTGCGGCGACGGATTATGCCCAGCAGATCATATTACCAAGCTTAATTGCAAAGCTAAGGGAACAAGCGCCAGAGTTAAAGTTGATTGTGCGTGACTTCGAAATCGACAACCTGCACGAGCTAATGGAAAGCGGCAAAGTTAACTTAGCGATCGCGTTTCCAGACTACATTCCAAGCAGCTACAAAGTAATCAAGCTGTTTGAAGAGCACCATGTGTGTGTTGCATCACCTCATTCTTCAATAGCACAGATCAAGCCTTCATTAGAGGAGGTGGCGACCTATCCAACCATTATTGCTTCACCATCGCGTCCAAACTTCAAAGGGTCGATTGATGAATGGTTTGGTCAGTTTGGGTTAAAGCGTAACGTGGTGGTATCTGCACCGTGTTTCTCTATCGTACCTATGTATTTAAACACTACTGACTCTATTGCTTTCTTACCATCAAGGGCAATCGAAGGGCTGAACTTGGTGACTATTCCAATGGAACAATCACCCGAGAGTTTTGATGTGATAGCCGCATGGCACCCAAGGTATAACGATGATCCGCTACAAAAATGGGTGACGTCTTTGTTAGAAGTCGATTAATGGGAAGAGTGTTTTTGTATCGAAGCGAACCAAAGAAGGCTCTTATTGGGCTGTCTATGTGATTGGATTAGATTAGGTATTTCGACCTGAACCGACGCTACTTTAATTGGTGTTCTTGCACTTATTTGTTCATCGACATTTTTTTCTTCTAACCTGAACTCCAACTACTTGATTTCCAGTTAATTGACCTTTATTGAAGAATTTTACGTGTTGCATAAACGTGATCAATATATGTTTTTTGTATTCTTCGGCTAAAGTTATCGGGCTTTTTACAGATAAAGGAATAGAGGCGAGCTCTAACACGAGATAAAACGTGCGAGCTTTGGTTTCGCTTTTTGAAACCTTTAGAGAACTTTTAACAAACTTGCGTCGAGACAACCTAAATGAAGAAAACAATCCTATTTGCCGTTTTTATTATGTTTGGCATTGCCGTCGCTGCGAGTATGGCGTCAACTTATTTCATTTCAAGCGAAAAAATTGATGAGATAATATTGAATAAATCTCAAGTTCAAGCTGAATTCTTGGCTGGGAATGCTGGGTATATCTTAGAGAATTCGGACAATCCAGTTCAAGATTTACAAAAGCTGGTGGGCGAGCTGAAACAGCGATCTGATGTCACTTATGCCATTGTTATTGATAGTAACGTAAGTGCTATTGCTCACAGCGACAAAAATAAACTGAATAAAGTTTATGAAGATAGCTATACCGTTAAAGGCGCGACCCAAGGCGTACAACAGTATTCAAAATGGTACGCTGATGTTCAACAAGTGTGGGTGTTTGACATCATGGCACCTATCTACGTCAACGGTGAGCTGTACGGTACTTTTGATATCGGTATCCCTATCACAGAGGTTAGCCAAGCAACGAATGGCATTATTAGCTACCAGCTTGCTTCAATGGTTTTCATTTTTGTTGTTTGTCTCGTTGTTCTATCGCTTCTTCTTAGCAAACTGATGCAGCCTCTCTTAGTATTGAAAAACACATTACACGATATTTCTGAAGGTGATGGTGACCTATCAGTACGCTTGCCTATCAAAGGGAATGACGAAGTTGCTCAAATCTCATCGGCTTTCAATGTGTTCGTTGGCAAGGTGCACGAGATTATTACTCAAACAGTGAATACGGGTGTTGAATTAAATAGCACCGCTATTGGGCTTCGTGAGCAGTCACAGCAAGCATTGCAAAGAGGACAAGAGCAGAACGAACAAACCATGTTGGTCGTGACATCTATGAATGAAATGATTGCCACGGTTAATGAAATTGCATCTAGCGCAGCTGGTGCTGCAAGCGCGGCAAACATGGCTGCGAGTGAAACTCAAGAAGGTCATAAGACGATTGAGAAGACCACGACTTCAATTTCGAACCTTGAAGCCGAAATGAATAGTGCTTCTGACATCATTGTTAGCCTTGCTGATAATACCCAGTCGATCGGTACTATTCTTGATGTTATTCGAGGTATCTCTGAGCAAACGAACTTGCTGGCACTTAATGCTGCAATTGAAGCTGCGCGTGCTGGTGAGGCTGGCCGAGGCTTTGCGGTTGTTGCTGACGAAGTTCGTAACCTAGCGACAAAAACCGCGCAGTCTACCGATGAAATTGACACTATGATCAACCAACTTCAAACCGAAGCTAAGAACGCTGTTAGTTCGATGAGTAATAGTAAGAGCTTAATTGAAGAGGGTACGACTGAAACTGAAATGGCTCGCCAAGCTTTGGAAAAAATTTCCACGCAAGTTTTGGCTATTCTTGATATTAATACGCAAGTCGCAACGGCAACGGAGCAGCAGTCAGCGGTAGCGAATGAAATTAATATGAACATGGATACGGTTAATAGCTCAGTCAAAAACGGTTTGAGCGCAAGTGAGAAGTTAGAGCAATCAAGCCAGCAGCTGGCAGAGTTATCACAAGTTCTCGATCGTTATGTCGGTTCATTCAAAATCTAGACTTCCCAACATATCTCTTTGATAGATGTGTTGAGTCTCCAGTTATTTAATAGCGCTTATGTCATACATGAGCGCTTTTTTTTGCGATATGCAGACACAGATACTCCGATAGAGCGCAACAGAAATGAAGAATGTACCTGCAGTGTAATATCGACAATTTAGCTCATTCAAAACAACGCGATCAAATAAGACAGCGCCAACAAGGCGCTAATTTTCATCCTCCCATGCGCAAGGTCTAAAAATCGACTAAACAACAACTCTGACGCGACACATAAGGTGTTCCGCATCTCATCACGATGTATAGTTATTGATAATTCATTCAGTAATTGTATCTTTAGCTGTCAGTTGATGTGGGTGTTATGAAGAAAAACGGATTTACTTTAATGGAATTAATCATTGTGATCGTGATACTCGGAGTATTAGCCGTTACAGCAGCCCCGAGGTTTCTTAATATTCAAGAGTCAGCAAGAGAAGCGGTACTAGAGGGGGTTGCTGGTGCGATGGAAGGCGTTATCACGCAGGTGACTTCTAAGGCCATTATTGTTGGGCTTAACCCGGACGCAACAAACCCAGGTGATCAGAGCAACTATGTGATCGATTTTGGTATCGGCAGTGTTGAAGTTGACTGGGGAACGCTTTGCCCTGAAAGCCGAGGGGAGTCAGGGGATAAATTGAACATGCTCGATTTCCTCACATTGTCAGATGATGACAGTATTATCTCAGATTATGGAAATAGACATACGGTAGTCGGATACAATCAACCTTTTAGCGACGCGGACCTGAACAGCAATAATATTACCGACGATGCCTTACCTTCGGGTTGTTATGTTCTCTATGATTCTTTTGGCGGCAGGACAAGTGGAGACACATGTCCAGTAGATGGTTGTGAGTGTACAGTTCGTGTTATGAACGATGAGTGTTAAACCAAGCACACCAACTGATTTATAGAAATTCAATAAAAAAGCGCGTTATTGCCGAGTAGCAATAACGCGCTTTTTTGTATTAGCTTAATGATTTGTCTTAGTTTACCAATGGAGTACTTGCTGGTGGCAAGCCACGCTTCTTAATCACGTATCGCAAGCGAATTAGCATCAGCGTCGCTGAAACGCTTAATCCCGTTAGGATACCAATCCAAAAGCCTTCTTCACCCATTGCTGGAACAATATGGTCTGTTAGTCCTAGCACCATGCCGAGTGGCAGTGCCAAGCCCCAATATGAAGCGATGGCTAAGATCATTGGGATCTTAGTGTCTTTATAGCCACGTAATGCACCGTTAGCCGATGTTTGTAATGCATCGCTGAATTGGTACATCGCCGTGAAGGTCAACAATACCGCTGCTGTAGCGCTTATTGCAGGGTCGGTGGTGTAAAGCCTAATGATCCACTCAGGGAACAGTAAGAACATCGCTACTGAAAGAAGCGAGATTAATGCTGCAACTAAGATACCGACTTTGCTGCGTTCAATTGCGCCTAGTTCATCTTTCTCGCCTAGTGCATGCCCAACACGAATTGTAATGCCAAACGAGATACTCATTGGAATCACGTAAGTCAGGCTCGATATATTCAGAGCAATTTGCGCCGCTGCCACGTTCTCTGCACCAATACGACCAATCATCAGAGCGATTACCGCAAAGATACTGCCACATACAGCGATGTTCATTCCGATAGGTAAACCTAATCTTAGAAGGTGAAGCATTTCTTTAGCTTTTGGTTTTGCATCGGCAAAGCTAATAATGGTCTTGTAGTGGTGATGACCTTTAATGTAGGAATACAGCATTCCCGACATTAACCAATACACCAAACTTGTTGCCCAACCACAACCTACAGCGCCCATTTCAGGGAAGCCGAACTTTCCGTAGATAAGCACGTAGTTAACAGGAATATTAACCAACAAACCAACCACCGAAATGATCATCGGCACTTTGGTGTTGTTCATACCCTCACAGAAGCCGTTCAAGGTGTAGAACAGAGCAATACCCGGCACACCAAAGGCTAGGGCAAACGCATAGTCACTGCCAATTGGAATGATCTCAGCGGCTACGCCAATCCATTCTAAGATCGGTTTCGCACTCACCAAGTAAGCGATAAGCAGTACGCTCGCGATTAATGCCAACCAAACCATCTGGAAGAACTCGACAGAGATACTTTGAAAGTCGCGTGCGCCGCGGTGGTAAGCGACAACAGGCGTTAACGCCATAATTACGCCACGCAGTAGCAGCAACACAGGAATCCAAAGGCTAGTGCCAAGTGCAATAGCGGCGAGATCGGCAGGGCTTACTTGGCCAGCCATTGTCGTATCGACAAATCCCATCGCTTGGGTAGCTATTTGAGTCAAAATGATTGGAATCGAAAGATGCATGAGCGCACCCGATTCACGAGTAAAAGGACGAAGTTTCGTTAGCATGGAAGTTCACAACACCAATATAAATACACGAATGATGGCAGGATGGCCGGTGTGTATTTTAGGATGTGCCCTGTTGGGCGGGCGACAATATAAACACCTTACCGTATAGGGTCAAGCATTGGATTTATAGAGTTTCACTAGCTTTGAGGTAGGGGCAGATTCTGATGGTCAAAACACAACACCAACTCACGTAACTTATTGATTTATTGTGAATCATGCTAGATGGATAATTTCTATATTTGCCACGCTAATCACTAAGGTTGTGGTATAAGTGATTGTTATGGAAAGACAAAGGCTAGTACAATTGATGGCATAAAGAGCTAGATAGAAATATTCTGTATTTAAATGCAGGATTTTCTGTCTAAGAACTGTTAGCTTTTTTGGAGGTCAATTGGAAGATTTAGTATTAATTTTAAACATTGCTGTGGTGGTATCCATATCCATCGGTGGCTTTCTTGTCAGAAACTACGTTCCCAAGTATTTGTCTGAAAAAGCCAAAAACTTAGCGACAAAAGAAGACATCGGGCAGATTACAGACCAAGTAGAATCCATTAAACGTCAGCATGCCGTTGAACTCGAAAAGGTCAAAACAGAACTTGATGTAAAAGGGGCTCTTCGTCAGTCATTTCAATCTAAGAGCTTGGACGCTCTGACTGCTATTGATGAGTTACTCGTAGAAATTCATTTATACAGTTGGAAGCAACTTGCTGAACGATCACCAAATGAACATTACGTCTGGAGGAATGTCGACACTTTAGCCGACAATCGACATTTTCATTATTATCGTGTCGCTATAGATAAAGTTAAAATGGTTCACGGTCTTTACCTTACTTCAGCAGCAAAGCGAGCTTTATCAGACTTATCTCAATCCATAGGGATGCTATCTAGTATGGAGCTAGCTCTCAACAATGATCCTGACGAAGCAATTTTAGAATCTGCTGTTCCAGGTTATTCGTCAGCGATTGAATCTGTTGAAAAGTGCCGAAAGAAGCTAATGCACGAGCTTGGAGTACAAAGCTAACAAACGGCTATGGCGCCAATAGCTAATTTGGCGCTATCTATCTTTTACATACCATCATTTCTTAGCTTCAAACCTAGTACCGTATCAGCCTCCTACTGCCACAGAGCCAACAGAAACACAAATAACCCAATCCCAAGCGTTACTTTTAGAAGTAAACTAAGAGGGGCTCCACCTTTCGGAGCTTTATTGCAACATCCCATAATCATTTCCTAATTCATCGTGACCGTCATATCACCATAAACCTTTCCCTTACGGTAAGGTCAATGCATTTGTTTACCTTGAATTTCAAATAACAAAAGGCGAACCATTTGGTTCGCCTTTTGTTATGTTTTGCTTCTTAGCACAGCTACGAATTAGTCGTCGCTAAGACTAGATATGCTTGTCGTTGCGCTGAAAACGAATAATATACGTCAACTTTGGTCACTAGGTTTAGTTATTTGTAGTTCATTTTTAATGGCCTACATTAGTGAGTTGTGTCGAATATTTACTGGTTAAACCTATGCGAGAATACTTTTAGCGCGAAAACTATGAAATTATTACAAGCGATTTTAAAAATTATTAATATTTAATATGACAGTTTAATTAAAAGGAGTGCACACAGTGAGGGATAGTCTGGTTCTAGAGGGGAATAACGTTTTTAGGAAATCGTGGACTGCGTATATAGACCCGGTACTAACTTTAGTTATCCTTTTTATCATAGTGTATAACTTTCCTTTGATTTTCAGGCTATTCCCTCGTGACCACCATGAATCTATACTTATTGTGGTTATTGCTTTTTTAGTCGTTTATATATTTAGAATAATATTTAAAATATTTAAAATAAGGAGCGTAAAGATTTATATCAATGAGTCGGGGGTGTGGTGTTATTCTGGAATATTTCCGTGGAGTAAAGGTACATATGGAGTTAAGTGGTGTAATTTTGAACAGGCTGTATGTTGCCAGAATTTTTTCAACTGGTTATTTAAGTCGTATACTATAAAAATTAGCCAGCGGTTTACCCAAAGTAGTGAAATCGTGTTATCGCATATGAGGCATGGAGATGTTGTCACTGCAGTTATAAATAAATATAAAAAAAATGTCTTGCATGATAGGAATGATGTGCGACGAGAACTTACGGATTAACCGTTCTATGCTAGCTTTTAGTTTATTTGTGTTTAGCAACAAAATACAACCCTATTAGTATAATTCAGCGCTAAAGTTAGATTAGTTAATAATTAAAATCTAGGATGTCAAAAAAGCGAACCAAGTGGTTCGCTTTTGTTTATCTAAAATCTACTGATCACAGATAACTAAGATGGAAACTTGCTACCTTTCTGTATCAATCGTTTGGAAGTCACGTTAAGGATAACCAAGTTGGAAACTTTTGGTAATTTGGAAGTCTGGTTGAACTTCGTAGCGATAACTAAAATGGAAACTAGGAGGGTAGTAGTGATTAGTCTGTTTTAGCTTCCATACAGCGAACCGCCACTGTTTGATATAGTTAAACATCATTGAGAAATGGCCTGCAAGAGCTTCATTTTTTGTGGCACTCTCTTTCAAACCTCTTATTCTGATGTTTTCGCAAACTAGCTTCTTAATCTGATACTTTTCCTTTTGGCTGCATTTACTCTGATGTTTTTCGCAAACTAGCTTCTTAATCTGATACTTTTCCCTTTGGCTGCATTTACTCTGATGTTTTTCGCAAACTAGCTTCTTAATCTGATACTTTTCCTTTGGCTGCATATAATCTGATGTTTTTCACAAGTTAGCTTATTAATCTGGTGTTTTTGCTAGTTCGGTTCATTAAGTGGTCATGAAATGATCATAAGAAAAGAGTTTTGAATGCTGAATCAGTAGTAAGCCCCTATAGATCAGAGACTAGCTGCCGCTAAGATGTTTGACTAGCCTTACAGGAGCAGAGCACCAGTTAGATTTCGGGTCACCTAGTCACCTCCGAAGGCTGTCTTTTAATTGGAATTATGTTCTTAAAAACAACATTATGCTGAGAAAAGTAGATAAACTTAAATCAACTAACTCCTCTTATATTAGAGATCAAAATCTGTAAACAAAAAAAACGCCCCCACAAGTGAGGGCGTGATATCACCGAATTACCTTTTGTATATACGCTTTTCGCAGTCGCTCTAACTTTAAACCTCTCCCGAAGTACCTACATTAATTCGGCGATAGAGCGGGTGGAAGGGATTTTTCAATTCGACTAATCCTTCTCTTACCTAAGCCTATTGTAGCCAAAGTCCCGCTTGTAAACCATGATTGAGGCGAAGAATACTGAAATGACCATTTTCAGGTGAAGCTTCTACGCTTAATAAGCTCCTACTTGATAGCCTGTTTGTCTATCTAAAAGGAGTCAACTAAGTCTGTGGCGATTGTCAACATTACTCATAGCTAAACTCCTTTTTCGAGTCGTCAACTAAGACGCTTAACATATCTTGTTCGTGTGCGGAAATTTGAGCATCGCTCCACTCGTTAGCGCTATTCATTGCCTTAATCATTTCATACAGCTTAAGGGTATCAATGCTCTTATCTGCGATGGCTGCTTTGAAATGATCGCGTTTAGCAGTTGGTAGTAAGTTGCTCAATTTTGAATTTTTACTGTGGCTAATTAAACATAGATTACCAAAACGATGTAAAACATTACCAGGCAGGATGCGATGCCCATCAAGAGGGTGCTGTGGATAAAAGTGTTCTACAGAACTTCGAAAGGTAAACTCAAATTGGGAGATAACACTATCCATCGCATTTTGTATGCCATCACACCAAAGCAAATAATCGAGATAGTTAAACACTAAGTTATTTTCAATTACGCCATAGCGTAGCTTTTTCATTGCTTGTTGGCTTGTCGAATCAAATTCGGAGTAGCCCTCATTTTTATAAATCATGTGGTAATAATCTGAGGGTTCCACACTTAAAAATCGACCATATACAAACTGGCGAGCTAGGTTTTCTAGTTTCTTCAAGTATTGGCGAGGAGTAACTCTGTCCATACTGAATAAATGGAATAGTGCGCCATTTAGCCAGTGCTTATAAACGAGTGTGGGTGTTGAAACGTGTAATGCACTTAACAACATTAAAACCTGACGGTTTATCCCTTCAAAACCATCTTCATCATCTTGCTCTTTGCTGTCATCAAAGGTATTGATATAGCTTTGGCTTTTAGCATTGTAAAAGTGTAGCTTCTTCAAACTCCACTTATCTTTGCCATCACTAAATTCGCGCTTAATGATGTATTGGTCAAATAGGTATTTGCACTTGAGTAGTGCAAATGCAAAGTCTTTTACTGCTTTGATTTTGTTATTATTATCATTTAAATAGGCATCAAACTGCTCTAACAAACGTTTGTCGTCTAACGCGATATCTTGCTCGGTTAAAACCCTCAAAACATGGAGCAAGAAGTTTGAAAAGTTAATCACACTATTAAACCGCTCTGGTGTTAGCGTAATATCAGTACCAGAAGGCGATAGCGGCGGCTTGGCTAGTATGTCATTGAGCGAAAGCGATACACTTTTAGTTTGCTCGTTTTGTTTTGTTGCTACATTTTCAATAGTCGCAGCTAACTCAGCGTAGTTTGTTGGTGTAAATTGCCCCCAATCCTCTTTACCAAATATATTGTGCCTCTCGTCTGGGCTAAAACCATACTGAACATAACGTTCCATATTGGCGGTTGCGTCCCACACTTTACTGAGTAGAAGTACGTGTTGTGCTCTCTCATCTTGGTCTTCAATGTTATTGAATACCGACATTAACCTTGCTTTAACCACTTCGTGTTTTTCAAGTTGTTCACCTCGATTGTTCATAACCTCAAAGTAATGGTTCAAATCAGTATCTTTAGGAACAAAAACACGTGCTATTTCTACTTTTTCGAAAAGGTAATTGCAGAACCCTTGAAGCTTATCGCCTAAAGCTATCAACCCTTTCTCAAGAAGTGCGTAACCATTTACTACATCAAGGTTATAGTCATCGGTTTTCAAGTACTCTAAGGCCACACCCTGTATCAAGCTAGCAAAGGTATCTGACGATTTCTGACGGCTCTCAAAATTCAGGTTTGCCACGTCATACCAACTCATATCGACAACAGTTTTACTTGCGGAAGATAAGCGTTTGAGTGCAAAAATGAGTAAAGTGAGCGTGGTAAAACGTTGCTGACCATCAATCACTTCAAAGTTGCCATCCTTGCGCTCAAATACCACTAAAGTGCCAATATAATAGGATTGATTAGGTTTATTTTGTTGGTAGTCCAATACGTCTTGTATTAACTGGTTGATTTCACCCTCACCCCAAGCGTAGTTACGTTGGTACATAGGTACTAAATAATGGCTAGTATCACTTAATAGTGCTTTAACGTTATAGTTTTTAATTACTGTACTAGTGCTTTGATTACTGCGCTGCATTTGTGGCGTTTGCTTGTTACTCATAGTACTTCATTTCCTTAAACAGTTCGGTAATCTCAGCAAGTTTAGTTCCCTTACAATCTGATGCCTTAAGTGTCATTAGCGGCCAACTTAAAACATCACTTGGCTGCACTGCTTGCTTGATGCGCTCGAACACATTTTGCGTGAGTGCATGTTTATCCATTCGCTCTATACCGACTACCTGCATTTGTAATCGGCAGCTATATGCCCAAATAAATAGCTTTTCTATGGCCTGTGAGAGTTCATGTGCACCAAACTTGTCTAAATAGAAAATCACCGCGCAATCAAACAGAGTACGAACATAACCATCACCTGTGCGGGTGCGAGAACCGTAGGTATTAAGAGTATGTAGAACCTGACAAGCTAAAGGCTCTAGGTCGTGATCTAATATGCGTATAGCTTGTTTTGAATCTATATTTTTCTCTTTTATTGGATAGCTACGCTCACCACTAACTATCTCAGCAATCTTATGTTGATAATGACTGGTCATTTCAAAAAATCGCCTGCCGTTGATAATCATCTGGTCAAGATGGAATGGAAAACTCATATGCTGATGGTCAATATAACGTTGGTACTGGCCGTTATACTCATCAACAAAATGGTGAGAAATACGAAGTGGCTCAACGTAAGGGTAAAGCCCAACCTGATCAAGGTTCACCCCTTTGAATAGACTCACTTGTGATTTATTAAAATACTGTGCCGATTTACCCTGTGCCCAGTTGCGAATACGGAATAAATAGTTGGCAAACAGCCGTGCTAATTGCTCGCTCTCCAAGCTTTCCCAATGGCTCACTGAGTTGGCCTTTAAATCCACTTCACTTTGCGAAAACTCTCGCAAGTGAAAGGCTTTTAATAAATCGTGTGGGTCTAAATCTCTGCCTCTGGCATTTTGCGAATCAAAAAATTGAAACGCTTCAGATATATCGTCCAGAACAAAGGTAACTACTTCACAGCGGTTCAAAAGAAATTCAATATCTGCTTCAGTAAAATCACAGCGTGCCATCGCACGTTTTGCCGCCATAAAGTTTTGATGCAAATTTCGATGTGAAATATCACTATTGAAGGTTTGTCGTTTTAAAAAGGCATTTACAGGTTCTTTAAGGGAGATAAGTGTTTCTTTAACATCTTGGCGCTTTAAGCCTGCTAAGCGTTCTTCTAATAGGGCTTTTACCAGAAGCACCAGCGTTAGTGTGCGTTGCTGTCCATCAACAATATCAAGCTTTTCTGAGTATCCATCTGAGTGTTTGTGAAACACTACAGAACCCAAACGGTAAGCTGATTTTTTTCGATACACCTTTAAGTCATTGAGTAAATCAGCCAAGTTTTCTTGCGACCACTTATAAGGTCGCTGGTAGGCAGGAATAGTTAAGTGAGGTAAAGACAACAGCGTCTTTACCTGAGTAACTTGTTTGTCTAAATTGTCCATAGGCGTTATTCCTTACGCTTTACCAACGGTTAATCACATTGCATAAACAATTTAAATTGTTTCATATTCTGCGACAATAGCTGCCCCTATCGAGGTCGATTATAATCGGATGAAAAGGTACAGTGTTTTTGGGTATCTAAGCCTAGGCTTATTAAAAAAAAAAATCAATGACTTCTATGTCGATGCCTAATTTTCAAGAGATTCCAAATTTTCGAAGCTGAATGAAAGAGCATTTGTAACCATTGGGTTGTTACCATCTTTCAATACCCAGGAACTAAAGCCTGAATAGAATCTACATTTTCTAGCTC
The DNA here is from genome assembly GCF_057785975.1 of Vibrio sp. QJM3NY_21. Lineage (NCBI taxonomy): Bacteria > Pseudomonadati > Pseudomonadota > Gammaproteobacteria > Vibrionales > Vibrionaceae > Vibrio > Vibrio sp. QJM3NY_21. The sequence goes on along the minus strand of NZ_CM173514.1, from coordinate 975,852 downwards.
GTGCCTATTCATCAACTGCAAGTTGAAAGCATGCGGCGGCAAAGAAGCATCAGGCGTACAGTCTACGTGAAGATCATTGAGCACGTAGCCCGCTAACGCTTCATTGATTGTAATGTTTCGCACGTATTGACCTTGCATACCAAGATCAATGGCTAAGTCATTTCTATTTTCATGCTTAGAGTGTGGTGCAACACTTAAGACGACATCACGGTTCCAAAGAGAATCGTCTTCTATAGTCTTGTCGTATGAGCTGTCAGTTTGCTCAGCTTTAAGAATGCGACTGATTCTAAAGCACAGGAATTTACGTCTTTTACTATCCCAAGCACGGATGTGCCAAGCCCCAAGTCCTTTGAATAGAGAATGAGGTGTAAGGGTTCTAATTTCGGTGCTAGTTGAGGAGCTGTACAGGACAGAAATACAGTGTTTATTCAGGATCGATCTTGTGACTTGAGAGACGATATCAATTGTTAGCGAATCTAACACTGTCGCGAAGCTGCTTACACCATAAGTTGTTACTGGAATAGAGTTTAGTTCCTGCCCCCACGCGATTAACCTAAGAGCGGCTTCTGGTTCATGCTCAAAAGCAGGGCTAAACGATGCTGACCTCATATATGCTCGCATGCTTTCGTTGAAAACCGTGTTTTTGGGAAAACGCTCCTTGTAAGAGTTAAAAGAGCGGCTTGCTGTAGCAACGGCAATATCACCGTGCTGAATAAGGTCGGAGCGATTCACTTTCCCGAAGAAGCAAAGATAGAAATCAATAAGCCTTAGTCGTTTTGTTTGTGGAGATTCAACACAACGCACAATGATTACCCTTATCAAAATGAACTGTACTAATTTACTCTAACGAATCTTTTGATACCAGTGTAATATAAAATCAGTTGATTATCTGACCGCTAGTAGACACGTTACACTCGGCTCTTATGGGTGTTGAGGCATTTCTCTTTTAAAATGTCTCTTAACTCTAGTGGAAGTTGGAAGCGCAAATAACGGATTAACTTAATGGCAGCCGAGTCAGTAAGTTTGTTGTAAATCATTCACTAGCCGAGGGGTTGAGAATATCTCTACCGCACTGTAATGAAAGAAATAAATAAAACTGAAACGAAGAGTTCAAAGCTACTAGGAATCATACTTTTTCACTCATTTATCCCTGGAAAGTTATTCAAGGTCAAAGCTATTGGGCATAGCAACAATACAGGTGATAACGGAGCTGGCAAGTCTACTTTATTAAGCTTATTGCCTGCGTTCTATGGAGCCGATCCAAGTAAACTGGTGGACAGACAAGCGGATAAAGTTTCCTTCGTTGATTACTATTTACCGACTCCAAAATCTGTCATCGTGTTCGAATATGAAAAGCTTGGTGAGAGAAAGTGCTCTGTAATGTATCGGAATGGCTCCAGTGTCGCCTATAGATTTTTGACGGGAACCGCTGAACAATTGTTTTCTCAGCATTTGTACGACGAGCTGATTAAGCAAGGAAGTGAAACTCGAACATGGCTTAAAAACGTTGTGTCTCAGTCAATGTCGGTAAGTTCGCAAATAGAAACCAGCGTCGATTACCGCTCAGTAATTCTAAATAACAAAAAGCGTTTGGCCCATAGGCACCGTGCGGGTAAAAACTTAGTTGCAATCGCTCATGAGTACTCGTTGTGTTCTGCGAACCATAGCATGAATCATATCGATATTTTGACAGCGACAATGATGCGCCACAAGAAAATGTTGAGTCGTTTTAAGACGATGATTGTAGATTGTTTCTTGAACAATACATCGATGGACGATGTCCCATATAAGAAAGAGTATATCAACCTAGCAAATAGCCTAGACGTATTTGTTCAACTAGACACTAAAAAGGGCAAGTTCGATGAAGCAGTTGCAAGTAAAGACAGCCTTGAAGAGTACATCAAGCAATTAAACTCGTACCGAGCTCAAATCTCTTCTTACTTGCATCAACTGGCATTTAGTGACACTCAGTTGTCAGACAAGATTCGTTCGCAGAAGGTGCTGTACAGCTCGTTAGTCGGTGAGAGGAAAGGCCATCTTCAAAAGCTCGACACTGAGTTAAGCATCCATCGAACTGAGTTTGAAAGGAAATCCAAGGTTATTGATGCTATTTACAATAAGCGTGACAAGTATGAAAGTGAAGATGATATTTTAGGAAAAATCACGTTTTACAATAGCTTGAGCGATATGCTGAAGGAAGCGGAATCGGCCCAGAACCATTACGACAATCTACTGGAAGATGTACAAACAGAAGAAAGTACATTTAACGCTCAGGTTCAAAAACTGGAACTCGAATGTTCGGATTTCCGCTCTCGCAAGCACCAAGAAATCAATGGCATACTTAAAACTAAGGAAAAGATATTCGAGCACAAGTCTGACCGTATAGAGGCGATGCAAAGTGACCTTCACCTTGAAAGAAAAAGGTTGCAAGATGAGTTCGATGAACAGTCTGAAAAGATAAGACAAGAACAAGTTCGACTTGCAGTTCTTGAAGGACAATCTCTTGAGTTCACACAAGAACAAAAGGGTGAATTACGTAGTCTGGAAAATGATCTTGAGGGTAAGCGCCAAGACCTTAGTGCTTCGCAAAGTGTAGTAATTCATTTAAATGAGCAACTTCGTCAAGCAACCAAAACTCATGAGGACAGTCTATCGGCTTACCATGCTTGTAGGGATGAGCTGAAAGAAATCTCAGATGAAATCATTTCTGTAAGTCGTGTATTGTTGCCTACAAAAGGGTCACTCAACGAGTTTTTAGAACAGAAAGTGCCTGATTGGCGTTGCAATATAGGTAAAGTAATCGCCCCTAACTTGTTAAATTCAAAGAATCTAAAGCCAATTTTTGACCTCGATACGACTGAGTCAATGTTCGGTCTTCATCTGGATCTTGATTCAATTGCGCTTCCTGATTTTTGTCTTAGTGAAGAAAAGCTTTTAGAGCGTCTAGATACTTTAAAAATTAAAGAGTTGGAAACAGAAACACGCGAAGAGAAAGCTAAGAGTCGAGCCAAAAGTGATGAGCAAGAAACAGAGAATCTTCAGAAAGAAGTGAAAATTCAGAGTCAAAGATCAAAAGTCTTTGAGGATGAACTGAGTAAGCTTAGCCTCCTAAAAGATCAAAAAACAGGCCAGTTTGAAAGTGATGCTGAAAGTCGTACATACGAAGTTAAGAAACAAAAAAGCGTACTAGAGTCTGATTTTTTTACCATTAAGTCCGAGTTGAAAGCAAACCTTGAAAACGAAGAACAGCGCCACCAACAGGAGCGTGTTCAGGTAAAAGCTAATTTTGACTATAGGTTGTCAGAAGAAGACGCGAAAAAAAGTGCTATTGAAGCTTTGATCAAAGATAAAGAAACGGTCACTTCAGACAGAATCAGAGACTGCAAGTTAGCGTTCAACCATGCGTTGATGAATAAAGGCGTAGATCCAGTCAGCATCGAGAGTGCCAAGTCGAAGTGGTGTGCGCTCGAACGCCAGTGTGAGGAGATCAAATCTTTTCAAGCTTTAATTATCGACTACCACACTTGGCTCGAAGCAGAATGGAAATATATTGATACTTATAATTCTGAGAAGCTGGATTTAGAGCGACAGATCGCGAGAGGCGTTGCGAAGAGAGACGATTATGAAAAATCGGTGGGCAGAAAAATCGATGACGTAGCGACTTCAATTAAATTGGATGAACAGGAGCTAATTTCAGTCAAGGAGGCTATAGGGCAGCTTACAACTTGTACCAATAACTTGGAAAAAGCAGTCGATGAATCAGATTTAGCTAGCTTAGAAGATGTATCTGTAGATTTAGAGTTTCATTCTGTTGAGCATGCCGTAAGTCTAGTGACAGACAAAATCACTGCTATTAACACGCTTAAGAAAGAAATCGTTAGTAAAGTAAAAGATGTAAGTAACACAATCTTAGGATTGGACGACAACAATGAAATAAAAATGATGTGGGAGCAGATGCGCTCTGCGACCATGACGAAGCTTTCAGAAAATTATGACTATGCTATCAACTACGATAGTCCTCAATTTTCCCTTGCTTGCTTGGGAGACCTTGAAGAGCTTGTCCTAAACGTGATTCCAGATGTTAGGGACGTTAAAATTGAAACTCTTCGTTCAATCTCGACTCAGGTTTCTAACTACCACCAAACCCTTAAACAGGTGAATAGTAAAGTAGATTCAGTTTCGAGCACTTTGGACAAGTCGATTGAAACAGGCAATCCTTTCCCTGCTATCGACAGCATACACATCAAACTATCAAGCAAGATCCATACTTTTGATCTTTGGAAAGACCTCAATCTCTTTAGTGTAGAGTTGGATAGATGGTCAGGCGAAACCTCAAGAGGTCTACCTTCCAAAGCGTTTCTTGCTTCTTTCAAGCAATTGTTGGCTTCATTTAAAGAGGCTCAGATATCTAAGAACCTAGAGTCTTTGGTCGAGATGGAGATAACGATTGTTGAGAATGGACGCCCAGCAGTGGTTCGAAATGATGAAGATCTAGAAAAGGTCGGCTCCGAAGGGATTTCCAAACTAGCTATTATCGTTGTTTTCTGTGGGATGACTCGATTCTTGTGCCAGGATGAAGACGTTGTTATTCACTGGCCGCTAGACGAATTAGGGAAAATCTCTATTTCTAACTTAGCTATTTTATTCGACATGATGGCTCAAAAAGGTATTTGCTTGTTCACTGCTCAACCAGATCTGCATCCAGCCACTTACAAATACTTCGCGACTAAAAATCACATAGTGAAGAATGTAGGTGTTAAATCATTTATTGGCGGACGTAGAAGCAAAGTCAATCCATTGCTTTCTGAGTCGAAGCAAAATCAGTCTATAGAGGTGGTTGAATGAATAAGTTCGAATCGGTTTTCCGACTGCTCATGAGTAAAAAAGTGATCTGTGAGTATGCGACTCCTATTGAGTACACATATTTATCCGATACCAGAAATCGAAGTGACATGAACCAATACTTGTCTCGAATAAGTATGACAACAGTCGAAACACAAGACGGGCTAGGTTTTTACTGTGGATACGAGAACATAGATAACACACGTAAGAAAAACGAAGTTCTCAAAGACTTTGAAGTTTTTTCGCAGACAATGGAAGGGATAATAGCTTGGCTAAAGCTAGCCCGAAATATTGACTCAGACTCAAGACCTATAATGGCTGGTGGCAAACTATCGGAGTCAGAGTTACTCGCAGCAATAGAGGAAAGTAACTCTCTTCAAAATCAGCTTGATCATATTGCACATAAACTTAAAAGAGCTCATAAAAGCAAAGAGAGTAAAACGAAGCTGAGGTCGATCTTAGATTACCTTGTCCAAGAAGGATACTTTGTATCTCCATCCTCAACTGGTTCTCTTTTTATTGCTACAGCGAAATGGTCGCTGCTTTATGAGACTTTGGAGTTTATCGCTACTAATGAAGGGATGCTGGAAATCGAAGCTGATGCTGAAAACCAACTAGATACTCAAATGGGGTTAATTTAGATGTCTCGACAGGTGGAGTCAAAAGAAGCTGTACGAGCGCTGAGTACTCATACTGAGGTAGTAGACGAGGCTTGCTATGAGCATGCTGGAGTACTTCATTATAGTGAAAGCAATAAGGCTGCAATCGCTGCGCTTACAAAGCATCAGTTAGCGTATGACTTAGATGATGAACATGGAGTCCAAATCCATTCGTCTGTTAAGCGTTTACTAGATAGGGTGACTAGCCGTTATAGATTCAGAGAACGTCATGGTGAGTTTTCTAATCAGATTGAAAATTTGGACTATGCCGTTGATAGTTATAGACGAGTTAAGGATTTCAATGATGATAAAAAACAAAACTATTTAGATGAAATTCGAGAGATAACCGTCGAGATAAATGACGCCTTGGTTGAGACTGTGTCTTCTTTTCATAGGATCGTTGCGGATGAATTTAGCATGGTCACGGATGTTGATGACAAAATTCGCCAAATCGGTCGATGCAAACGTGAGATCGGTAGAATCAATGATATCTTCGAGCACTTAAGTGTGAAAAAGCTTAGGGAGTGGGTACAAACTGATATTCATCTTGAGAGAATCCTTCTTAAGGTACTTAAATCTAAAATTGATCTAGCATTGAAGGATTTAAATGTATCAAACAAAAAAATGGTCGATATGTTGGCAAAGCTTCAGCGAGATAAGAAATCGTCCAAGCTTAATCGTATTATTGATGTTTTTGCAATTAAATTCCAAGATGACAAAACCTTCTCTCCATCCATAGATTCAATTGAATGCTTGCCTGACTGCTTGTCTCAGGTTTCGGAAACGGAAGTACGAGCCTATGGAAATACTAACAGTGAGATCCAAGCTGATGACTTAATCGATTTGGCAGTGAGGGCTCTTGCTAGCGGTGAGCGGAAGAAAGGTAAAGCTTCAGATTTAGACAGTATCGAAGTTATGGATGTCCGTGAAGATGAGGAAGAGTTTGAACTTAATGAGGTAGACGAAGCGTTGGAATTAATGTTTGAGGCTATAAAAACTGATCTGAACATTCTCCCTCTGTCTGCTGCGCAAAGCTATATGATGTTTGACCTTAATATAGAATTAGAAGACTGGCTTTTATTGGTCGATGGATACATTAGTGCGCAAAAAATTGGTTTGAAGAGCATTGTCCAAATCAAGGAAGAAAGAGAAGTAATACTTCCTTATGACGGTAATGTGATTATTAGTGACATTGTTTTTGAAGCAATCGGTGGTGCTTAATGATGTTATCTCGATCGTTAATTAATGCAGCTAAGAGGATTGTTGCCAGTTCTAGGGAGAGGATATCTGCCAACAAGTCCAATACTGAAGTTTGCAGACTCGTGGAAGTAGGGACTGTCAGTGGCAATTCAATTCTCGTATCCCGCTCCGAATTGAGGGAAATTGATAATTATTTTACTTCTGCATTGGGGCAAAATTTATTGACCTTTCAACAGTGTAGTAATTCAAGATTGGACGCAGCAGGCCCTAGTATTAATGAGAAATCAGCTAAAGGTGGTGTATTTCAGCAACTAATTAGCTTAGCTGGTAATGTGAATATCCCGTTAAAGAACCAGCCAGATGTACTGAAAGAAGCTAGCTATATTGTTTCTGTAGAATTGGATGACCTTGATTTCCAGCGTTTTAGCCGTGTCCTCATTATTGAAAATGGTGAACTTATTGTTCGATGGAGAGATGTCGTACACTCTTTACCTGTGGAATGGCAATCCGCAGTGCTCGTCTACCGTGGTCACGGAAAGAACCAAAAAGACCTACCTACCATGATTGAGTGCTTTGACAGCAATGATGTTGAGGTGGGTTTTTTCTTTGATTACGATCCAGCAGGCTTAGACATGATCGACCAACTAAGTAATGATAAACACTATTGGATTGTACCTGTCGAAAATCTGGAGTTGTTCCAAAGTATCAACAAGCTAGATGAATTTTTGAAGCAACTAGAACAGCTTGATAGGCTAAAGAACAGAGTTGTTAGCGCATCAATCCGAGAGCATTTAACCTTCATTGAGGAGAATTCACTGGCAATAACTCAAGAGCACTTGATTAGAAATCAGTGTTCTCTAGTAAGTTGTAATCTCAAGTAGTCAGTTACTGTCCGTAAATCGGGCTAAACAAAAAAGCGAACCAAGTGGTTCGCTTTTGTTTATCTAAAATCTACAAAAATTAGTCTTCGTAGCTGTCGATGCTTGGGCAAGAACAGATTAGGTTACGGTCGCCGTATACGTTGTCTACACGGTTAACTGTTGGCCAGTACTTCGAGTTCTTCGTTGCTTTCGATGGGAAGCAAGCCAGTTCGCGAGAGTAAGGGCGATCCCATTCTGCGCCTGAAAGGTCAACTTGAGTGTGAGGTGCGTTCACTAGAGGGTTGTTGTCTAGTGGCCATTCACCGGCTTTCACTGCTGCCATTTCGTGACGGATTGCGATCATCGCTTCACAGAAACGGTCTAGCTCTTCTAAATCTTCTGATTCAGTTGGCTCAACCATTAGAGTGCCAGCTACTGGGAAAGACATAGTAGGCGCGTGGAAACCGAAGTCCATTAGACGCTTAGCAATATCTTCTTCGCTGATGCCTGTGTCTTCTTTAAGCGGACGAATATCGATAATACATTCGTGAGCTACGCGGCCGTTAGTGCCACGGTAAAGAACAGGGTAGTGAGGACGTAGTTTCTCCATCACGTAGTTCGCGTTTAGAATCGCAACTTTAGTCGCGTCCGTTAGGCCAGGTTCGCCCATCATTGCGATGTAAGCCCAAGAGATAGGTAGGATTGAAGCACTACCTAAATCTGCTGCTGATACCGCGTAGTCAGAACCTTGTACACCGTTTTCGATGTGACCCGGTAGGAAAGGTGCTAGGTGCGATTTAACACCGATAGGACCCATACCCGGACCGCCACCACCGTGTGGGATACAGAATGTTTTGTGTAGGTTCAAGTGAGATACGTCTGAACCGATGAAGCCAGGTGAAGTTAGACCTACTTGAGCGTTCATGTTCGCGCCGTCTAGGTAAACCTGACCACCCGCTGCGTGAACTTGTTCACACACTTCTTTCACTTGCTCTTCGTATACGCCGTGCGTAGAAGGGTAAGTGATCATGATGCTTGATAGGTTTTCTTTGTGCTTCTCGATTTTCGCTGCTAGGTCTGTCATGTCGATGTTGCCATCTTCATCACACTTAACAACCACTACCTTCATTGAAACCATTGATGCTGTAGCAGGGTTAGTACCGTGCGCAGAGCTTGGAATCAGACAAACGTTACGGTGAGCTTCACCGCGGCTTGCATGGTAACGTTGAATTGCGATTAGACCTGCGTATTCGCCAGATGCACCAGAGTTAGGCTGGAGTGAGAAATCGTCGTAACCAGTGATTTCACATAGCTTCTCTTTAAGATCTTTTGCTAGTGCCGTGTAACCAGCAGCTTGCTCTAGAGGTGCGAATGGGTGAATTGAACCAAACTCGGGCCATGTTACTGGGATCATCTCAGCAGCAGCGTTCAGCTTCATCGTACAGCTTCCCAGAGGGATCATGCCGTGCGTTAGTGAGAAGTCTTTGTTCTCAAGCTGTTTTAGGTAACGCATCATTTGCGTTTCGCTGTGGTGCGTATTGAATACTGGGTGAGTTAGGAACTCTGATTCACGACGGCAGTTTTCTGGAATTGCTGCAAACTCGTTTGATGCAATGTCAGAAGATAGTGCTTGAACGTCTTCTTTAACGTCGAAGATTGCGAACAGGGCATTCACGTCGTCGATTGTGGTTGTTTCATCTAAGCTGATACCGATTTTGCCAACAAGTCGACGAAGGTTGATGTCTGCTGCTTGCGCTTTCGCGTACAGTGCATCAGTCTTCTCTTCAGAGTTGATTGTGATGGTATCAAAGAAGCTGTTGTTCGTTAGCTCGTAACCCGCTTTAGTCAAGCCAGCCGCTAAGATAGCTGTCATATGGTGTGTACGACGAGCAATAGTACGTAGGCCTTCTGCGCCGTGGTAAACCGCGTAGAAAGACGCCATGTTTGCTAGAAGTGCTTGAGCTGTACAGATGTTCGATGTCGCTTTCTCGCGGCGGATGTGTTGCTCACGAGTTTGCATTGCCATACGTAGCGCTTGGTTACCGTGAGTATCGATAGATACACCGATTACACGACCTGGCATTGTACGCTTATGTTTTTCACGAGTACCCATGAATGCAGCGTGTGGACCACCGTAACCCATAGGAACGCCGAAACGTTGTGCTGAACCTATGACTACGTCTGCGCCCATTTCGCCCGCAGGCTTAAGTAGAGCAGAAGCAAGTAGGTCAGTAGCAACTGTTACCAGTGTTTTGTTAGCTTGAGCTTTCGCAATGATGTCTGTTAGGTCGCGAACTTCACCCGTTGTACTCGGGTATTGAAGAAGCGCACCAAATACGTCTTGCTCTGGAAGTGTTTCAAGAGCACCTACCATTACTTCAAAACCGATGTACTCAGCACGAGTTTTAACAACTTCTAGTGTTTGAGGGTGAACATCGTCAGCAACGAAGAATACTTTGCTCTTGCTTTTGCCAGCTCGCTTACACAGTGTCATAGCTTCGCCAGCCGCTGTCGCTTCATCAAGAAGGGATGCGTTCGCGATTTCCATACCTGTTAGGTCCATTACCATTTGTTGGTAATTGAGTAGAGCTTCAAGGCGACCTTGAGAAATCTCTGGTTGGTATGGTGTGTAAGCTGTGTACCAGCCTGGGTTCTCTAAAACGTTACGTAGAATAACGTTTGGAGTGAATGTGTTGTAGTAGCCTTGGCCTATGAAAGTACGTTTCACTTGGTTTAGGTTAGCGATCTCTTTAAGAGAGGTCAGCATGTCCATTTCGCTCAGAGGCGCAGCAAGTGTCATTGGTTTTTCAAGACGGATTTGTGCAGGAACCGTTTCGTCGATCAGTGCGTCTAAGCTAGTCGCGTTGATCGCTTCAAGCATTTTTTGCTGGTCTGCTTTATTAGGGCCGTTATGACGAGCAACAAACTCGTTTTGAGTACCCAAGTCTTTCAGTAATTGGCTTTGAAGTAATTCAGTCATGATATGTTCTACTTTCTCTCTGGAGCCGTGAGCTAGCCCCTAAAATTAAGCTGCTCACAAGAGCAGCTTTATCGTAATGAGGTTACCTATTAGTCTTCTTCTACAGAGCTTAGGTATTCTTCCGCATCTTTAAGGTTGTTTAGTTCAGACGCATCAGACATCTTCACTTTAACAATCCAACCACCTTCATAAGATTCTTCGTTAATTAACTCTGGGCTATCTTCTAATTCTTCGTTGATTTCTACGATTTCGCCAGAGATTGGTGCGTAGATATCAGAAGCTGCTTTCACTGACTCAACGAGAGAGAAGCTTTCGCCAGCTTCAATTTCGTCCCCAGTGTCAGGCAGGTCAACAAACACAACGTCACCTAGTAGCTCTTGAGCGTGCTCAGAAATACCGATAGTTACAGTACCGTCACCGTTGTCTTTTACCCACTCGTGGCTGTCTGCAAACTTTAGTGTATTGTCCATTGCTTATTCTCCAAAAATTTATGAGGTTTTAATTTAAATCTTAAAAACGGTTTAACGGTAAAGAGGGAAGCGCTTGCAAAGCTCTTTAACTTGCTTGCGAACACGTTGCTCAACTTCAGCATTGCCTTCAGGGCTTTCAACTAAGCCATCAAGTACATCGCCGATCCATTCACCGATAAGTTTGAATTCTTCAGTGCCAAAACCACGAGTGGTTCCAGCTGGCGTGCCTAAACGGATACCAGAAGTAATCATAGGCTTCTCTGTATCGAATGGTATGCCATTTTTGTTACATGTGATCCCAGCACGCTCTAACGCTTCTTCTGTTACGTTACCTTTCAAGCCTTTAGGGCGAAGGTCAACCAGCATTAGGTGTGTGTCTGTTCCGCCTGTCACAATGTCACAACCGCGAGTTTGCAACACTTCAGCGAGAACTTTTGCGTTATCGATCACTGAATCAATATAAGTATTAAATTCTGGGCCAAGAGCTTCGCCAAACGCGACTGCTTTCGCTGCGATAACGTGCATTAGTGGGCCGCCTTGTAGGCCTGGGAACACTGCAGAGTTAATCTTTTTGTTGATGTCTTCGTGGTTAGTCAGAATCATGCCGCCGCGTGGGCCGCGAAGTGTTTTGTGCGTTGTTGTGGTTACAACGTGTGCGTGTGGTAGTGGGCTCGGGTGAGCACCTGTCGCGATAAGACCCGCGATGTGTGCCATATCGACCATTAGGATAGCGCCAACTTCGTCAGCGATTTCACGGAACTTAGCGAAATCAATAACGCGTGGGATAGCACTACCACCAGCAATAATCATTTTAGGTTGGCTTTCGATAGCTAAAGTACGAACTGCTTCGTAATCGATTTCTAGAGTATCGCGGTCTACGCCATATTGAACGGCATTGAACCATTTACCAGACATTGCAGGGCGTGCACCGTGTGTAAGGTGACCACCAGCGTCAAGAGACATACCCAAAATAGTGTCGCCAGGTTGAAGCAGAGCAAGTTTAACTGCACCGTTTGCTTGAGCGCCTGAGTGAGGCTGTACGTTTACGTATTCGCATTTGAATAGTTGCTTCGCACGTTCAATCGCAATCGCTTCAACTGTATCTACATGTTCACAACCACCGTAGTAACGGCGGCCTGGGTAGCCTTCTGCGTATTTGTTTGTTAGGCAAGTGCCTTGAGCTTGCATTACTGCTTTAGAAACGATGTTCTCAGAAGCAATAAGTTCGATTTGTTCATTTTGACGAGTGTTCTCTGCTTGGATGCCAGCAAATACTGCGTCGTCAGTACCAGATAGGTTCGTAGTGAAAAAACTGTCTAAGCTATGGTTTTGGTAAGCGTTCATTGTCGAGACCTTTCATTAAGCTAATGGTGATTATTTTTATAGTCCATTAGGTCTTACGTTGATTTCTGCATCGGTATCGTTTGCGCTATATAGGTATAGATAAACGTGAATTGCGTTATAAATATACTCTTACAGCGTCTAAGCGATCGTTGTAGGGTCAATGCAGCACGAATTGTTTCCCAAAAAGTTCGGGTAAAAAACAGCTCTTACAAATGTTAAATCTATCATTTGCTGCAAGCTGAAGTAGCATCTCTTCATCTAACAAGTCGATAACATAGCTCCGATAAAATCAATTTTCAACATAAATTTCCAATAGGAAACAACTTTTCTTGTTTTGCTACGGGGAGCACGCTTTATTTCTCTGTGTGCTCTTTAATCAACAAAGCGCTTCATGCAACAATGAAATTAATAGACAGGAAGCAAGAATTTAATGAGGGACCTATGTCAGAAGACATTTATGATGAGTACCCATCTTTAACGTTGGCGAAGGAAACGTTAGACCAGAATATCGAACCACTTAGGCTTGGCCAGCGCATTAAAGATATCCGCGGCAAGCTTGGGATTACGTTAGAAGAAGCGAGCCAACGTACTGGTTTAGCTCGCTCTACGCTCAGCAAAATTGAGAACGAGCAAATCTCTCCAACCTTCCAAGCGATGCAAAAGCTAGCGATGGGCTTACAAATAAATATGCCCCAACTGTTTGAGCCACCAAGGAAAAAGGTCGCAACAGGGCGTCGTGACTTAACTAAGGCCGGTCAAGGTAAACCTCACCCAACCCCAACGTACGAGCATGAACTGCTTGCAACAGAGCTGTCTAATAAGAAGATGATGCCCTTTAAGAGTCGCGTGAGAGCGCGTACTTTTGAAGAGTATAACGATTGGGTACGTCACGACGGTGAAGAGTTTTTGATGATCATCTCTGGTGATGTGATGTTCTACTCAGAATTCTATGAACCTGTGCCAATGAGTGAAGGTGATAGCATGTATTACGATGCCAATATGGGTCACATGCTTATCTCGACCAGCGCAGAAGATGCGCTCATTTTGTGGGTGACAGCAAAATAAATTAACAAAGTTGGAATTTCTTATAGTGAATACAACCGTTTGCTATTATTTCTAACGTGAGCCAACAGACGCGATATTGATGTGATAATCATCAATATCGCGTTTTTGTATACATCGAAAAATTGTTTTTAAATTGTTAAATGTCACATTTTGAACTGTTTTACTATTGTTAAGGGTGTAAAACTGACTCAGGCTTGTTTATTATAGTGAACACGGTTTACTCATGTTGATTGAAGTTTACTGAAGTAAATTCTTAGAAAGTGACTTGTAGAGCTTTTGTACAGCTAACCTGATTTATCAAGCTAACGATATAAGCCTATATAAAAGACATCACTTTTTACTATCTACTGTTTCTAAGGTTAAGACGTCAAGGTGACTAACGCGAATACGCTGAGGTGACTAATGATGAGACTTATCGTTAGAGACGACTCTAAATAGAGATATAAGCGGCAGACTCGACTTTGGAAAGCCTGCAACGCTTCATGGAGAAGAAAATGACTCAAGAACACGCTAATCAAGACCTACTAACAACACCACTACATGCACTTCATGTTGAAGAGGGTGCAAAAATGGTTCCTTTCGCTGGCTACGATATGCCAGTTCAGTATCCACTAGGTGTAAAGAAAGAGCACTTACACACTCGTGATGCTGCCGGTCTTTTTGATGTTTCTCACATGGGGCAACTTCGTCTTCATGGCGCAAACGCAGCAGCTGTCTTAGAATCTTTGGTTCCTGTAGATATTATTGACCTTCCTTCTGGTAAGCAGCGCTATGCGTTCTTTACCAACGAGCAGGGCGGCATTATGGATGACCTTATGGTGGCTAACCTAGGCGATCACCTGTTTGTTGTTGTGAACGCGGCTTGTAAAACACAAGATATCGACCACCTAACTGCGCACCTTCCAGCTGACGTAGAAATGGAAGTGATTGATGATCGCGCTCTATTAGCACTTCAAGGCCCTAAAGCGTCTGAAGTTCTTGCTCGTTTCCAACCAAGTGTTGCAGACATGCTGTTCATGGACGTTCAAAAAGTCGATATTGACGGCGTAGAGTGCATCGTAAGCCGCAGTGGTTACACCGGTGAAGACGGCTACGAAATCTCAGTACCGAACGATCACGCTGAAGCACTTGCTCGTAAACTAACATCAGAAGCAGAAGTAGAGTGGATTGGCCTTGGTGCTCGTGACTCACTTCGTCTTGAGTGTGGTCTATGTTTATACGGTCACGACCTAGACACAACAACTACTCCAGTTGAAGCTAGCCTTCTATGGGGTATTCAAAAAGTTCGTCGTACTGACGGTGAGCGTGCAGGCGGTTTCCCAGGCGCTGATATCATCCTTGAGCAAATCGCAACGAAAGATGTTCAACGTAAGCGTGTTGGTCTAGTTGGTCAAACTAAAGCACCAGTACGTGAAGGTGCTGAATTGTTCGATGCTGAAGACAACAAGATTGGCGTTGTAACAAGTGGTACTGCTGGCCCTAACGCAGGCAAGCCTGTTTCTATGGCTTACGTTCGCACTGACCTAGCGGTTATTGGCACTGAAGTATTCGCTGACGTTCGTGGCAAGAAGCTACCAATGACAGTAGAAAAAATGCCTTTCGTACCTCAGCGTTACTACCGTGGCTAATCTCTTTTAAGAGAAACCACTAAGCTAAATCAAAGCCTATTGTTTACCTCTTTATACTAAGATGTTTGACGGTAGGCTTTTTTGTTTTTCGCAACGTATAAAACTTAAGATGATGAGCTGAGGTAAGTTGTTTATAAATTCGTTTATAAAATGAGATATGTGGCTATATCGTTACAATTACTTACTATACTCAGGGTTATGCCGTGTTATGGTGCCACACATCATTTTTATAAATAAGTCGTAGTGGTTACAAGGAGTTGACTATGAATGTGAACTATACAGTGAGTCCGGTTCGTAAAGCCGTTTTAGTGCTATTGGCACCGTTCATTTATACATCTAGTGTATTGGCGACGGAAAACACGGCTGAGATCAATCCTGATATTGGTGTCACTCCTTATATTGTGAATGGTAGTAACGCTTCAGTAACGGAATTCCCTTCAATGGCTAGCTTGTTCATCGATCGAATAGATTATGATGGCGTGTATTCGACGGGCCCATACTGCGGAGCGACAATTTTAGATCCAACGCATATTTTAACGGCTGCACACTGTATTTATGGAGATGAAAACGCTCAGCTATTTACTGTCGTAGTCCCTCAACTACAAGACACTTCTCAATTCCCAAAAGGAAGCATTGAAAAAATCCGAGTCTCAGAGGTGTTCTATCCTAGCGATTATTCTAATAGCTTGAATGTTTTGTTACGTAATGACGTAGCCATTTTAAAACTTGAAAGTGCACTCAATGTCGATTCAATTAATGATATTGTTAAACGACCAATTTCTGAGGGCTATCGTAGTTCTTTAGAGACGTTTACTGCTGTGGGTCACGGTGATACACGTTCTGGTTTTGACGGTACTACCTTGCTACAAAAATCCGATCTTAATTATGTAGATAACGCGACTTGTGCAACGGCCGATTTTATTGATGATGCAGCTTTAACTAACAAACAGATCTGCTTTAACGGCAACTACAGCTCATCTACCGGACTATTCAATGGTACGTGCCAAGGTGATTCAGGTGGTCCAGTGTACTGGAGAGATGGTGTTGACTATAGGCAGGTTGGAATCACTAGCTTCGGTCCAGGCACATGTGGTGGCACCTCCACCATAACTTCTGTGTTCACAGAAATCTATGACTATAGAAATTGGATTGACAGTGTTATTGCTGGTACTGAAACCGCTAAGTTTGTTTCTACTGATGCTAAGCGAACAGCTTATGTGAATGCACGTACATCGACTGGCTCTGGTAGCAGTGGTGGTAGTGTTTCATTTGGTTTGCTAGGCATGCTGATGTTGTTCGCGGGTCTTAGAAAAGCCGTGTTACGTTAGAACTTCAATGTTTTGAACAAGTCGACGCTGTATCTAACGATAGCGTCGACTTTTTTATGTCTGCAGGTTTAGCTGTTTAGTCATTTACCCGCTTAGTTGCTTAGTTAGTCAGTTCTACAAACGTTTTTCGGCTGTACCTTTCTAGAATCTCATCCATCTCTTTTATTGCATCATTGATGCTTTTGATACCAGCTTGCGCGACATCTTTTTCATTTTGGTTCAACGCAGAAAAAGCCTGTCTTAATTCCTTGTCTTCCAACATGTTCCCGTGCAACAACACTTCTTTGTAAGTGAGTAGCCTATGCTGTACCGCGATAATTTGATTGCGGGTATTTTCTGATTCTAATGCGTGCTTGATGCAAGGAAATGCCAATGTATAGCGATTCGCAATTTCCAATTTGACGCCTTCATTATTCGCAATTTGCAATTTTTCTTATTTCCCAACACTTGAATATTCAAGTTTACTAGCCAGTACGCTCACGACCGATCTAAGTGTCAAAGTTTATGAAACGTAACGTTTTTTAATAATCGAATAATATGCCTTTAATGGCGTATGTAAACCGTTGCGAGTCAATATGGTCTGCTTCTTGCTGAAATTAGGTCATAACTGTCTATTGAGGATAAGCTTATGTCACAAGAACCCATAATCATGGCGCTGATTGATCGTAGGAAGCTCGCCAATTTGTCCCAGGAAAAATTAGCCTCAAGTGCGGGAATGAGTTTAAAAACCTATCAACGAATCGAACGTGGTGAAGCTGATATCAAAATGTCTCAGTATCGTTCGCTCACGAGGACGTTGAAAGTTACCGATTTGGATGTGGTACTGGATGTCGTTGGCGCATCACAAGCGACGGCGGAAGACGTAGCGGCGGTCAGTCGTTTACTGACCAGCGAAGAGCGCATGTTGTTAATCAAGCTGATTTTGTCGGTTAAAAAACAGCAGTAGAGTTTTGTTCTACTAGGTATCGTCTTTTTATCTAAATAAATAGACTTAGAGCGGTTGTTTCATGGGTGGTGTGTTCACTGATGACATGAAACAATTATTCTACTCTTCCACGCAGTTGCTTGGTGGTGCTTCTTTGTTTCTTTCCTTCTAAACGTCTTTTCTGAGAGCCACGCGTCGGCTTAGTTGCTCGTCTTACTTTTTGAACTTTTGTTGCTTCCAAGATCAGTTCTTTCAAACGTACCAAAGCATCATCACGGTTTTGTTCTTGAGTTCTATACTGCTGCGCCTTAATGATAATCACACCATCTTTAGTAATGCGGCTATCTTTGTGTGCAAGCAGTTTCTCTTTATAGAAATCTGGTAGGGTGGAGTGCTTGATGTCAAAACGCAAATGTATCGCACTTGATACTTTATTGACGTTTTGGCCGCCTGCTCCTTGTGCTCTGATCGCAGTTAACTGGAGTTCCCAGTCTTGAATCGAAACAGAGTTAGATATTTGTAACATAAACATCCATTTTGAACGGTAATATGGGGTCATGATACTGAATATTGGTTATGGTATCAGTAACTTTCTCAAAGAGTGGTAGTAGTGATGAAAATAGATTTAACGGCATATGATGGATTAATCTTTGATATGGATGGTACGTTGATCGATACAATGCCAGCACATGTAAAGGCGTGGCAGCAAACGGCTGAAGAATTCGGTTTTCATTTTGAAGCGTCTTGGCTGCATAGCTTAGGTGGCATGCCGAGTTATAAGATCGCCAGTGAAGTGAACAGTAAGTACGGTTTATCGCTCGACCCACAAGCGGTTTCTACGTTTAAGATGGCGTCGTTTGCTGCGATTGAAGACAAAGGAGATATTATCCCTTGTACTCACTCTCTGCTGTTACAGCATCTGGGTAATAAGAAGATTGCAGTAGGAACGGGTAGTCAACGTAAAAGTGCCGAACAGTTGTTGGACAAAACAGACATTTTGAGCAAGCTGGATATCCTAGTGACAGCAACAGATGTTAAGAATCACAAACCCAATCCAGATACCTTCTTAGATGCGTGTTTTGGTATGGGATTACAGCCAAAGCAGTGTGTTGTGTTTGAAGATACGAACTTAGGTAAGCAAGCTGCTCATGCTGCGAACATGGATTGTATTCTGGTGGTAGAAGGGAACAAGTTAGAGTTTTATCCGGCCCCAAGTTGATCGAGAGCCTAACAAGAGTGCTTGTACTATCTTTTGTTAGGCTATTTCACTCATTTCTTTGTCTAGGAATAAGCATACATTGTTTCTACCTGCCGCTTTAGCTTCGTATAACGCTAAATCAGCGCACTTGTAGTTCAGCGCTGGATCATTGGTGACGTTAGTAATGCCGCCACTCACAGTGACTACGTTATCGAGTTCAAGGCTGACAGCAATCCTCAGCCTGTTGAGAACGTATTCAGCTTCTTCTGTTGTGGTGTGAGGCAGAATAACACCAAACTCTTCGCCACCAATGCGAGCAACAAAATCGGTCTCACGGCATTCACGCTGAAGCACTTGAGCGACTGTTTGAATGACTCGATCACCGTAATCGTGTCCAAATCTGTCGTTAATGCGTTTGAAGTAGTCAATATCCAAGATAGCTAAGCAAGATTGCTCGCGAGTAGGGTAACGATTAACACGAGAACATTCGTCGCGAAGTTCAAGGTCAAATTTTCTTCGATTCCAGCAACCGGCTAATGCGTCCTTTTCACTTAGATTTCTGAGCTTTTTCTCGAGTTCTTTGTGCTTACTAATATCGACAAAAGAAGCGACGTAAAACTGAATCACATCTTTCGAATCTTTGATGGTTTGGATTCGTAGTATTTCGGTAATCAATGAACCGTCTTTGCGACGATTTATCACTTCTCCCTCCCACATGCCTTTCTTCTGGATTACGCTCCACATCTTGATGTAGAACTCCTGATTATAGCGCCCAGAGGCAAACATCGATGGTTGTCGACCTTTTACTTCTTCCAGTTCGTAGCCACTGACTCGAGTAAATTCTTGGTTAACTTTAATGATTCGGTTATTTCTGTCGGTAATGACCAGTGCAGACATACCGTTCATTGCTGCTTTGGCCAGTTGGCTATCTATGCTGTTCTTTTTATGGTTACTGTTCCACAAAACAAAACCAGCAGAGATCATAGAAATTAGGAAAGATAAGGTGATGACCTGCACGAATATAGCTTGTTTTTCTTGTAGGTACTGGCTGCTGAACAGTTGGTTTTCAACATGAAGAACTAAATAAATTGGTCCTTCAAATTGCTTTATTTTAGGGCTGATATCTGAGTGGAAATACCAGTTTTTACCATCAAAGTAGCTAGAAGAGGTATTTTCTTGAATGGCTTTCCAAAGTTCCGGGTAAAGCTTCGCGTAGGTTTTATCTGAACGAGATTCAATAAGATGCCCAAACGATTCTTCGATATCCGGGCCCATGATGACATGGCCGGTCCTGTTAAGAATGACAGGGACGGCGGATGATGTACCGATTTGATAAAGAAGACGGTCGTAGACCTCGAGCATATTCAAGTTAGCGATAAAGTAGCCAATAATACGATCTTCTGATGCGACAGGGGTCATTATCCTTAGGGCTGGTATCAAAGGATGGACAACTTCACCATTTTCAATCTCTAAATCGATACCGTTGGAGCTGACGTCTCCAATTTTTAATTGTTGAAGCGTTTTAAAGTAACCACGAGCCGACTTATCTTGAAGCTTATTAACTGGAACTATCGTCGCGTTATTGTTGTTGTAGTTAATGCGGTAAACCTCATTACCTTCTAAGTCGAGGTAGCGAAGTTGAGAATAATATTGTTGTCCGCGCGCTAACATCACCCATAGATCTTCTAGCGCTTCTTTATGAACAATCGAAGGTTCTTCGATCGCACGCAGTAGTGTTTGAGAATTTGCAATAGAAGGCACGGAGTTGGAGATTTGCTCAACAATTATTGCGAGCTCATGAAAGCTGTATTCAATTTGATTTTGGCTGGATTGCTTAATATTTAACGTGTGTTGGGCTTCGACCCGGTCAAATTCAGAGTTGATGTAAAGGGCAGGGACTAATCCTAGGGCAAATATGGTGCATAGAAATTGGCTGATTAGTTTTTTTATACTCGTATTCATCACTGTCCTCAAAGAATCAGCGCAATACTATATATTTTATAGGGTTTTTAATGTGATCTTTACCCAGAACTTAGAACAAGATCTGCATATTATTACGGTTTTAGTGCAACTTTTTGCAATTGGAGTTGCGAAACGAGCAGTAATGTCGTTATGGAATCATTGCTCGTTTAAGTACACTTAGTTCAGTTGTGGTTAATAATTTCGTTGAACAAAAGGTATTACGTTAACTTTACCTAGCTTAATCCGATAATATTGCCATTATTATCAATATCTAATGACATGAAAGCCGGTTTGTCAGGTAAGCCTGGCATGGTCATTACGTTGCCGCACAAAGCGTAGATGAAGCCGGCACCAGCACACAGTTTTAACTCTCTAACGGGTACGTCAAACTGAGTGGGTGCACCCTTTATTTGAGCTTCTGTTGAAATCGATAATGGCGTTTTTGCCAAACAAACCGATAGGTCGCTATAGCCGTGTTGGTTGAACTCAGTCAGTTGTTTTCTTGCCAGTGGTGATAGTGAAATACTTGCTGCGCCGTATCCGACTTCAGCGACTGCCATCAGTTTCTCTTCTAAGCTTTGCTCAGAGTAGTACAAAGGCTTAAATTTACTCTCTGTTTGGCATGCTTTTACCACGGCGTGAGCCAACTGAACTGCACCTTCACCACCTTGACCAAAGGCCTCACTTACTTCAACGCTGACACTTGGGTCAAAGTCGATGATCATTTGTTTCAAAGCATCGAGCTCTTGAGCTGAATCTTGTGGGAATCGATTGATCGCTACGACAGTAGGTACTTGGTATTGTTTAACGTTGTTGATATGCCATTTAAGGTTCTCAAAGCCTGCTGTGAGCGCGTCTTGATCGTCATTAAAGATTGAATCAGGTAATGGAGTACCCGGTCTCAAATCGTATAAACCAGAGTTGGCTTTTAATCCGCGTAATGTTGCGACAACTACGGCGCAATCGGGCTTCTTGTTCGACGCTTTCACCTTGATGTTACACGCCTTCTCAAAACCCATGTCTGAGCCGAAACCACCTTCAGTTACCACAAAGTCACTCAGCTTTAACGCTATCTTATCAGCAATAATAGATGAGTTACCGTGTGCGATGTTAGCGAAAGGCCCCGCGTGTATTAGAGTAGGAACGCCTTCAAGGGTTTGCATCAATGTTGGTTCAATAGAGTCCTTCATCGTTACTGTCATAGCGCCCGCGACGTTGAAGTCTTCTGCGGTTAATGGCGAACCTTGATTGTTGTATGCGAGTACCACACGGCCGATACGCTTGCGTAAATCTTGTAGATCATCGGCAAGAGCGAGAATAGCCATCAGCTCTGAAGCGGCTGAGATATCAAAACCGTCTTCGCGTTCAAGGCCATTAATTGTTTTGTCTGCTTCGTTTTTGCCTACTATGATCATGCGCAATGCGCGGTCATTGTGGTCGAGTACACGGCGCCACACGATTCTGCTTGGATCGATGTCTAATGATTTTAAGCCAGAGCGCGTTTCAAAGGCTTCTAATCCTTCACGCTGCTCATGATACAAGCGTGCATCAATGGCTGCAGAGGCGAGGTTATGAGCCGCTGTCACGGCATGAATGTCACCAGTGAGGTGAAGGTTTAATTGCTCCATAGGGGCGACTTGAGAGTAACCACCGCCAGCAGCACCGCCTTTGACACCAAATACTGGGCCCATTGAAGGCTGGCGAATGCAGGCCATCGCAGATTGGTTAATCTTTGCGAGGCCTTGCGCTAAACCGATAGTAGTGACGGTTTTTCCTTCGCCAAGAGGCGTTGGTGTGATAGCAGTCACCACGACCAATTTACCATCTTGTTGGTTGGCGAGGCGTTCAAGTGATGTCAGAGACACTTTAGATTTGTATTGCCCTAATGGCTGATGTTCGTTGTGTTGCAGGCCAGCTTGTTTGGCAACTTCACTGATGTTTTTAAGGGGAGTAGAGCGACAAATATCAATATCAGACAGCATATTTGATCCTTATATCAGAACCGAAAGGTGGTACGTAAACGTTTGCGTGGCGATAGTACTGCATAAATTTGCCAAGTAAAGGCAAACCACACGAATTATGTGCTGGAAGATAACAGATCTAAAGAGTCATTGCGCGAGATCAAATGTTAAACGAGCAAAATATTCGATGTGACTACCTTCAGCTGCAGTTATATTAGTACTGAATACAAAAAGGGCTGCATATA
This sequence comes from Vibrio sp. QJM3NY_21, assembly GCF_057785975.1. Lineage (NCBI taxonomy): Bacteria > Pseudomonadati > Pseudomonadota > Gammaproteobacteria > Vibrionales > Vibrionaceae > Vibrio > Vibrio sp. QJM3NY_21. Next base: position 953,185 of record NZ_CM173514.1, on the reverse strand, counting down.
GCAGCCTTTCAGGAATGGAAAATCTAGCTGGTCATCAACTTTGATGAGTTAACAACCTGGCATGGTTGATTATCGATCCCAGTATGTTTCTTCTAAGCTATCTTCGCGTTCTGGTAGTGCACGAGAAAGGCGAGGAGAGTGCTGAGTCAATACTTCGTAGCTTACGCGGTTTGCGTACTTACAAATTTGAGACAGTGACGAGTAAGTTAAGCACGCGTGCTCGTGTTTCTCTGAATTCGGTACGTTCACGTGATGGTAACTGTTCGCTGCCATGTCATGTAGAAGTGCCGAAAGCGCGCCATCACCAGCACCGTTTGTGTTTTTAATCTCAAGTGGGCCACCTAAGTAAGGGCCGATGTGAGAGTACACTTTGACTGGGTCTTTACAGTCTTGCTTACGCATCGCACGGCTGAATTCGTATTTGTTAAATTCAGGAATGTTACCCGGTAATAACGGTAGTGTGGTTTCGCGTTTCGCTGGCTCGTCAGTGTAGCCTGCCATGTATAAGCCGACAGGACCTGCAGTGCACAGAACTAGGTCAACCCACTCAAGCGCTTTGTTCGCCGCTAGCAAAGGATCTTTTTCACCCGTTAATGCTTCACCTTCATCTTCGTTCATTGCGACGATGGTTACGTTCTCTTTCAGGTATTCTTGCCACCATTCAGCGTTACCTTCGATCACGTACTTCGTACCAAGCGTCAGTACAACTGGCACATTGTGCGCTTTCGCGTATTCAATCGCTTTTTGTACCGCTTTTGGCATCGGATCTTCAGGCTTACCGCGCATTAAGTATGAAGACACAACCAATGCAGACGCTTTTTCAAAAATCTGTTCAGGAATACTTTCAGGGAGTAGTTGGTTCATGTGTCCTTCGTTGATCGCAAACGTACGTTCGCCATCTTCGGTAATGAGCGTGTAACAACGACCAATTGGACCATCAACGGTTTGTAGGTGGTTTAAGTTCATACGAGAAGAAGTGCGGCAAAGGTAGCGGTAACCAAATGAGCCAACTTCAATCTTCTTAGACATTACGCCAAGCAGGACAGATTTACTGTCTGCAAGTACGGAATAGTTGTGCAATGTATTGCCGATAGTATCGCCAGGGTATTGATGCGTGATCAAACCGCGTTGAACTAATTCTTCATACAGCGCATCTGCTTTACTTTCTTCCAATACTAGTGAGTGACCTTTACTCAGCTCGTATTTTTCTAGGAACGCGTTGTCAACACGGGCCTCGATATCAACAATAGTTTGACCCACACCGACAATTGTTGCGCGGTGAAGCTTAGGTGTTTGTTGAATTTGGTTGACCAACGGATCACGGGCGTGAGTTGGAAAGTAGTGCTTAGATTTACGCTGTCCAGGAAATTTCATATGACAAATACAGTGAAAAAATTTTGCCGCATGATATCACATTTTGTTTCTGTTTCTTTCATTTTTATTACATTTTGAATCACCTGCGCAATGTCTGTACAGGTGATTCAGCTTACTCTTGCTTCAGTGAGACTATTTGACTGGAACGAGTGTTGCCGGATCTACGTAAGCCTTTGTACCCCATAGCGGAACGGTTGAAAGGCTATGTTTGAAACTGCCTTCTGTTTCTTTGGTTGTGTAAGACAAGTAAAGCAGCGATTGATTCTCAGCATCGTAGATACGACGAACCTTCATCGTTTTAAAAAAGATACTTTTCGACTGCTTGAATACCACTTCACCTGATTTACTTTTGTCTATTTTAGCAATCATTTCTGGAGTGATTTCGCCCGTTTGACGACAAGAGATAGAGCTATCGCTTGGATCAGAAAGGCTAAGATTTGCTTCGATTGATGCAATGTGACAAGTCACACCTTCGATCTTATCATCATCTAAAGATGACATTTTGATATCCTTCATTGTGAAGAATCCTAAAGAGACGTCGCCAACCTCGTTGTCCGAACAGCCTGCCAACATTGTGATGATACCTGCTGCTATTAAGGCTTTTTTCATAAGAAGTCCTTTTTATTTATATAGTTCTGTTTACTATAAGGATATTGAAAGCTTGAATACGAGTGTAGAGCTTTTCACCGAGTTCTGAAAGGATGTTATGAGAGAATGAAAAATATGAAGCATTTAAAGTACTTGTTGGCGTTAGTCATGCTCTGTATCCTTTCTGCATGTAGCTCGGCACCTACGCCGACCATATGTCTTCCAAATAACTGTGATATTTGGGGTTACTAATCTTAGGTACTAAAAGAATGAATAACGAAATACCTGAAAGCGCACATAAGAAAAACCAATGGCTGTTTAGCCAACTCGACATTGCTTATCCCGCAAAGGAGAGCTTGCTAGGTCGAGAACTTTATAAAAGCAGACTCCCATCCAAGAATTACCAACTCCTCGCTCAAGATCAAATTCCTTCCCAAATTGATGAACTGCATAAAGTCGATTTCCATAAACTGACGGTACTTTTTTCACTTAACCAAGCCAGTGTTTATCACGATGAAACCGAAAGGGCACATATGCTTGAGTTCTTGAGTCAGATTATGTTATCTGATGAGCATGTTTTATACATTGGAACTCAAAATGGTGATGTTGTGGCGAGTGCTATTGTCACAGAAGTGGAAGACTCTCTGTTGATCTCCGACGTGATTATTGAAAACGGTCAAGATATCAACGGCTTTGCCAAGCAGTTACATGATTTTTGGGCACAAGATCATGCTTCTCACGATAAAGTGTGGGTCGAGAACTAAAGATTCTTTGAGAAAGCGTTAATCTAAGTACAATACCCCATCTTTTTTAAAGGGTTTTGTATGTACAAGCTATTGATATCAATCGCTGTATTGTGTGTTAGCGCTTTTTCTACAGTCAGTTTTGCTACCGACTGGGATATCAAACGCATCCTAGTTTTACACTCATACGAACCTTCTTACCAATGGACTGCTGACTTTCAGAAAGGGATAGACAGTGCGTTCAGCCAATCTCAAACCGAAGTTAAACTCTCAATCGAGTATTTGGATACAAAGCGCGTCCATAGCTCTGAGTACTACCACTCTCTCACCGATTACTTACAAGCCAAATACGCAGGTTATAAATTTGATGGTGTTATTGCGACTGACGATAATGCGGCTAATTTCCTTGAATCACTGAGTGCGTTGATTGACCGTGCGACACCTATTGTTGCGGCGGGTATCAATGACATAAGCACCGATATGTATGCGGTGTCTGATAGAGCGACTGTGCTTTATGAGAACGATCAGATAGACGTCAATATTAAGCTGATCTCTAAACTAAGACCTAATCTAAAGAACCTCTATTTCATCAATGATTACAGTGTCACTTCTGAGCTAATCCGTAAAGATATAAGCCATATTATGGCAGACTTTCCATCGATTAATTTGGTAGAAATACGCGATTTGTCGCTCAAGCAAACAAGTGAGTTCTTGAAAGGGGTTTCTGTTGACGATGCGGTCTTACTGAGCCACTACAATACTGAGTTAGATCAAGGTGTATATCATACCTATCAAGAGGTCGCGGAAACCTTATCTGCATCGAGCGCCGCACCAGTGTTTGCGTTATGGCAGTTTAATATAGTCGGTGATGTACTCGGAGGTTATGTAAACCACTCGCGAAGTATGGGCGAAGAGGCCGTTAGTGCATTGGATAAGTATGTGCCTCTTAATTTTTCTACACCTTTAGTTCCCGGTGACAACAAGCGTTTTGTTTTCAATTATCCGGCGCTTAAAAAGTTTGGTATTGGTGATAATGTACTGCCGACAGGATCTGTGATTGTTAACGAGCCTTCCTCCTTTTTACAAAAGAACTTTCAATTGTTGTTGGGCTTAATCATGGTCATTACAGGGCTGAGCGTGATTATCGTGATGCAATTTATTACCCTGCGCCAAAAGAAAGAGTTGGCAAAAAAGAACAAGCGAATCCTTGCTCTACAGAAACAAACTTTGAATGTTCAAAAGGACATGATTCATGTGTTGGGTGAAGCCATTGAAACTCGCTCTGGCGAGACGGGTAATCACGTTAAGCGTGTAGCCAAGTTATCCGCATTGCTTGCCAAGTATCGTGGCTTGAGCCATCGCGAGGTCGAGATGATTGAGATCATAAGCCCGATGCATGATGTAGGTAAGATTTCGGTTCCGGAATCTATCTTGGATAAACCAGGTAAATTGACAGACCAAGAGTGGGATGTAATGAAACTTCACACCACTGCGGGCTACAATTTACTGAAGAGCGGAGCGGGTGATATTACCAACCTCGCAGCAATTATTGCTAACGAACATCATGAGCGTTGGGATGGCACTGGATACCCTAATGGTAAGGTAGGTGAACAAATTCATTTGTTTGCTCGCATTACTGCGGTAGCCGATGTATTTGACGCATTGCTTAGTGCCCGCTGCTACAAAGAGCCATGGCCATTAGAGATGGTCGTCGATTTGTTCGATAGAGAGTGTGGCTATCAATTTGACCCTAAACTAACCAAACTGCTACTGAAACACTTGCCCGAGTTTGTCGCCATCCGAGATTCGTATCCCGATACTGGAACTGTAGAATATGCGTCTGTACCTTCGATTGAAGTTAAGGTATTAGAAGAGTCGGTTGTTAGCTAACTCTCGCTCTATCTGAATAGTCTATAAGTCTTGGTTTCTTTATCAATTCGCCATAATCCGACTAGGACGTGGCAATTTATATTTTCCACTGAAATTAAGTCATTTATGTAAACCTTGCAGTATTTGGTTTCGCAGATTCTGGGTTAATTTGATGAAAGCTGTTGCTTATGTCGAGCCATAAGGTGATCAAGCCCATATTTCGCGAAGAGAAATAAGCCTGTGTCTGTAAACTGTTATCTCAATCATCCCGCGCATTGAAAGAACACTATAGGATAAAACTTGAATTCAATGCGAGTGAGAGAGCTATGCGGTTAGAACAGACTAAATGTGTAATTTTCGATTGTGATGGAACACTCATCGATAGCGAAAAGCTTTGTTGCCAAGCCTTGGTGAATGTATTCACCGGCTTTGGGGCGGAGCTAAACGTTAATGACTGCTATGCGCACTTTCAAGGTGGAAAGCTGGCCGACATCTTAATGGATACACAGGAACGTTTAGGGCTATCTATCTCGATTGATACGCTTGAGCCGTTATATCGTATTGAATTAGAAGCCTTGTTCCAACGTCATTTAAAGCCGATGGATGGTGCTATCGAGCTCATTGAATTTCTAAAGCGACAGGACATCGAATTTTGTATCGCTTCTAATGCGCCTAAGTCTCGGGTTGAATCTTCATTGGCCATGACAGGAATGCTTGATGACTTTAAAGGTAAAGTGTTTTCAGCTTTTGATGCCAACAGCTGGAAGCCAGAACCTGACCTGATTATGTATACAGCCATGAATATGGGCTTTTTACCCAATGAGTGTATCTATGTGGACGATACTTTGAAAGGAATTGAAGCGGGTGTTCGTGCGGGTATTCAATCATTCCGATTGCGCCCAAGTATTAATGAATCAATCGTAGATCCCGAAGCCGACTCATCAGAGGTAGCGGCTCAGGATATCTACAGTTTGGAAGAGATTTCGGTTTGGATTAATGGCAAACACTGCTCAAGTGGTGGAATACCGAACCCTGCAGCTTTGGTGGGGTAGAGCCTAGCTGAAGGCTGACTACCTTACTAAATTGTTTAGTGTGAAAACCGCAAGAGGCACAAGTAAACTTTTCTCCACTTTCTGAGAGTAGATATTCGTCGTGTTGGCATAAAGGGCATGTAATGTCGTCGGTGTTTGGTGTTTCTGTTTTATTCATTATGTGTCACCTGCAGCAAGAGGGTAAGCGAAAAAAGACCCGTTTAATTAGATTACCCCTAAGCTCGAATATTAGACAGTTTTGACACTTGATAATCTCGTCTTTGCGACTTGCTTCATGGTAATGATAATCTCATCGTTAAAGACCATGTGTTTCCTGTAGTTATTAAGGGAAGTTGTTATTAGTGAAAGTTGCTATTAACGGACGCTGCTATAAACGGGCGTTACTATTGGCGGACGCTGCTATTAACGAACGTCGATAAAAAAGGACTCATGATGAGTCCTTTTTAGTTTCGCTGAATTTAACTTGGTCAGCCTAAGTGAACACTCAAATCTAAGTGCGGTATCTTGCCAAAGTTTTAGACAAAGAAACTGATGCGTCTGTCAGTGTCGACACGCCATTTGAAGAGTTTTGAGCCACTTCTTTAATCACATCGGATTGACTGCGAATATCGTTAAGCTCAGCTGCGATGGTGTTCGCTACGTTGCTTTGCTCGTCCGCTGAGGTTGCAATCTGAATACTCATATCCATTAGCGCTTGAGCTGAGTCGGCAATCGAGTTTACATCGTCCCCAATGTTTGAAATCAGTTGGCTGCTAGTTTGCGCTTGATCGACCGTTTGCTCGGTGATCTTAGCGATATTTTGGCTCTCTTGCTGTAAGCGTTCTATCATCGCTTGGATTTCAACCGTAGCCGACTGAGTGCGACTTGCAAGCGTTCTTACTTCATCAGCAACAACAGCGAAACCACGGCCTTGTTCACCCGCACGAGCAGCTTCGATCGCCGCGTTCAGTGCAAGCAAGTTAGTTTGCTCTGAAATTGCGTTGATCGTCGTGATCACTTCATTAATTTGACTAGTGTTCACATTCAAGCTGGTAACTGAAGATGAGGTTTGCTCAATCAAAGAAGAGAGCGTGGTGATCTCTGAGATGGCTTGTTGAACTTTCGTATGGCTGTCGTTGATTTGCTGCGCGTCTTGTTCAGTTTGTTCAGTTGAACGTGCTGAAATGTTAGAGACTTCATTGGCTGAAGCGGTCATTTGATCCATGGCAGTAGCAACAGAGTCTAGAGACGCATTCTGGCTCATGATTTGTGTTTCACTGCGCTTCATCTCTGTTTCGAAAGAAGCCGATGTTTCGCTTAGTGTCGCTGCACTGTGGTTTACGTTGTTGACTAGCTCACTAAGCGTGTCCATTGAACGGTCAAGTGCACAACCAATCGTACCGAACTCATCACGTCCAGGGTGGAAACCAAGGCGTGATGTTAAGTCGCCATCACCAATCTTTTGAGTGGTTGAGTAAAGCACCCAAAGTGCGCCGCCTAGAAAAGTCGCCACCCAGTAACAGAAAAGACCAAAAGGCATACACCACAAAAAACTGAGTAATAAAGAGTACAGTGCTTGTTGCTTTTGATTCTGTGTATCGAGATTTGAAACGGTAAGAGAGTAGTAATTACCATCTTGCGCAATGGCTGTTGCTGTAACTGCACCACTTTTCAATATGGTTGTTTCTTGAGGACGTGTTTGTTGGCTAACTGAACGCACGGAAGCAGGGGAATCTGACGCTGATAAGATGCCTTGCAATTGATATTCAACCTGCTGTTTTGCACTCGCGTCAATTTGTTCCATATTGTTGACGTAGTTGAGGCCAGCGAGGCTTGCCACAGCGGCAAAAAAGATCAAGAAAATGACCCAAAACTTGTCGTTGATAGACATTTTAATAAACAGTTTATCTATCGTTCGAAATTGTACTTCTTTCATAAAAACTCCACGGTAAATCCTTTACCGTGGACTCTAAATAACCGACCTCAATAAAAATGTGATGCCAATCGACTAATTGTGAAAATTAATGATACCAACATATCGTTTATGAGATATCTATCAAGTATTTTTGTTCTCTATGGGTTTATTAGCCTAGAGAAGGCAATAACCCTACTGAAATAAGGATTTGAATCGCAATGATAAAAACGCCTACGCTGCCAACTAAAAACAACGCTTTACTTCCACCGAGCACTTGGTAAGTCGCTTCTGTGCCTTGAGGTTCTACAGAGAAATCCGTGTAACGAATCTTGTATACCATCACTGTCGGCAGCAAAATTGCGAGCACTGAAAGTGCTATGGCTGCGTAGCCCAGAGCTGTAATGAAACCCTGTGGGTAGAACAAGGCAAAACCTAATGGCGGTAAGAAAGTGATAGCGGCCGTTTTAACGCGTTTTGCACTGCCTAGTTTCTTGCTCAGTGAATCCCCCATGAATTCAAATAACCCCAAGCTCACACCAATAAAAGAAGTCAGCAGTGCAAGGTCTGCGAATACGCCAACGATCACGCTAAGGTTTGATTGATGAACGGTTTGTGACAATGAGACTAACAGTGCGCCTAAGCTTGTATCCGACAAAAGCTGCTCTTGGCTGATCACACCTAGAGTCACACTCTGCCAGAAAACATAGATGACCAAAGGCAGTGCAGAACCAACAATCATGACCTTACGTAGAGATCGAACGTCACCATCTAGGTATCGAACAATTGAAGGGATGCTGCCGTGGAAGCCAAAAGAGGTAAACACAACTGGAATTGCAGCAACAATCAGCCCTTGCTGTAAAGGCATGCTCATTAGGTATTGAGAGGTGATGTTTGGTGCTAGGAAGCTGAGTACCAGTACCATCGCAATCAGTTTAAGTCCGAATAAAACGCGGTTAACTTTATCAACACTGTGCGTACCAATCGTCACAACGCCAGCAACTAACAGTGTGAATAGAAGGGTTGTAATTTGGCCATTAAGCTCAAAGCCTGAAATATCCGAGATACGCTGATTAAACTGCGCACCACCACCTGCGATATAAGCTGCACACAGAGCGTAGAAAAGGAACATAACTGCAAAGCTAGCGATCCACTTACCTTTTGTCCCTAAAATTTTGTCAGCTAGCGTATGTAGGGTTGCGTCAGAATCAGCGAATTGATGTAGTTCTACCATTAACAATGCAGTAAAGGCCATTAGAGCCCATAAGCCAAGCATTAGAAAAAGTGAGGTTGAAAAGCCAATACCTGCAGAAGCAAGTGGAAGAGCGAGCATGCCAGCACCAATAGTGGTGCCTGCAATGATCAAAGTACTACCAAAAACCTTTGATTTATTCATTGTATATAATTCTTTACGTTAGGGTGTGTTTTCATTGTAATTCTTCTAGCTTAAGCGCATAAACCCAAAGAATATCTCGATTTTAAAGTATTCTGATTGAGTTTAATTCCAAATGCAATGTCTAATGTAATTAAAAATATCCACTGTAAATTATAATTTACGACTGGTGGGTTGAAAGCACTCAAATGCCCGAAGCAAACGTTTGACCATGATCTGCTTCAAAATTTGTAGAGTAATTTGTTGTACTTGGTGTAAGGTGACAGTACATATGTCGTTCGCGTATACCCCTTTAGCGTAAACAAGCGCTAATGATCGCGAGTAGCTTCAAGCTATAAATATGGAATGGGTAGAGTAGAGTGCGTTCATCAAAGTGACATAATATAAGTCCAAGATGGTGCACTAGTTAATCGGACATCATGTCCGCATCAAGGAATAGAGGGGGCACTATGAGTGACCAATCTTTTAATGACGAAAGTCTTGAGTTGTTAGATGCCATGGAAATTGGCATTGATTTATCTGACTACGAGCAGGCGGTTAAACAATTAGCAGAAGAACTTTTTAAGTCTTCGAACTAGGTTTTACCTGAACTAAAGGTTTCTGTAGTTCAACGTTCTCAAATTAGACAATTCTTAAACTGAGCAAATCTCATTCGCTCACACGTCATAACAAAACTATCCTCATTAAAGTTCGCGAAGATAAACGAGTACGTTTACCATGTTACTTAGTTCTCGATACTTTAATGAGGTTCAATGAACTTTCTCGCACATCTCCACATCGCTCAACACTGTAACAGCAACTTAGCAGGTAACCTTCTAGGTGACTTCGTTAAAGGCGACCCTAATAAACACTATTCAACCTCGCTTTCAGACGGAATAAGACTTCATCGATTCGTGGATAGTTACACAGACCGCCACGATGTATCCCGATCGGCAAAATCGCTTTTTTTAGACCAAACGCGTCGCTTTGCACCTATTGCACTGGATGTATTTTGGGATCACTGCTTAGCCAATCATTGGACTCAGTTCTCGCAGCAGACGTTACAGCATTTTTGTTTCGATAGTCATCAACAGATCTTTGAACATCAAGAACCTCACTGGCCTGAGAACTTCATTACTATTCATAAAAAGATGGCAGAACAACGTTGGCTGGAAAGCTATCAAGACATGTCTTCCATAGAGGTGGTATTGCAACGTATGGCGTTGAGAAGGCCCAAGTTAGGCATGCTCAAAAATTGTTACGACGACCTCGAACGTCACTATGATACGTTGCAGTGTCACTTTAATGAGCTGTATCCCAGCGTTTTAGAAGAAGCGAAGCAGTTTAATGCACTTCAAATGAAGAAAAATCAAAAGGAAAGGTAAACAGCGTAATGCAGGTTTGCTACAATCCGCGCCTATTTAATCTTTGAGCATCATACTATGTCTGAATCTACCCGATCTTTTAACCAACTAGGATTGTCTGAGCAACTTCTTACAACGCTATCAGAGCTAAACTTTACGGCTCCGACTAGTGTTCAAGAACAAGCTATTCCATTGGTACTGGAAGGCAAAGATGTACTGGCTGGTGCGCAAACGGGTACCGGTAAAACCGCGGCGTTTGGTTTGCCGATTATTCAAAGATTAATCGAGACTAAAGACAATGTTATTCCGAACCCTAAGCTCGTTCGTGCACTTGTGTTAGTGCCAACGCGTGAATTGGCACAACAGGTGTTTGATAACGTAACGAGTTATGCGAAAGGCACCGATATTAAAGTTGTGGTGGCTTACGGCGGCGTTAGCATGAAGGTTCAAACCGATAACTTACGTGGAGGCGCCGACATTCTTGTAGCGACGCCTGGTCGTCTTATTGACCATATGTTCACCAAGAACATCATGTTGAGCCAAACGGAAGTGTTGGTATTAGACGAAGCAGACCGCATGCTAGATATGGGCTTCATGCCTGACATCAAACGCATTCTTTCTCGCATGAACGACGTACGTCAGACGCTGTTCTTCTCTGCGACGTTCGACAATAAAATTAAAGCGCTTGCACATCGAATGATGCAGTCACCAAGCGAAATTCAAGTTACGCCAAAAAACAGCACCGCTGACACCGTTACCCAGATGGTTTATCCGGTTGATAAATCGCGTAAAAGTGAACTGTTGGCCTATTTGATTGGCTCAAAAAACTGGCAACAAGTGTTGGTGTTCACGAAAACTAAGCAGGGCACTGATGCTCTAGTTAAAGAGCTTAAGTTAGACGGCATCAAAGCGGCATCAATCAATGGTGATAAGAGCCAAGGTGCGCGCCAAAAAGCACTGGACGATTTCAAATCAGGCAAGGTGAGAGCGTTGATTGCAACCGACGTGGCAGCTCGTGGTATTGATATCCAGCAGCTAGAACAAGTTGTGAACTATGACATGCCATTTAAAGCTGAAGATTACGTTCACCGCATCGGACGTACTGGCCGTGCAGGTAATACCGGTTTAGCGATTTCTTTGATGAGTCAGGATGAAGCGTACCTATTGGGTGACATTGAACGCTTACTTGATACTCGCTTGCCTCAAGAGTGGTTAGAGGGTTTTGAACCAAGTCTAGAAAAAGATGTAGCCCCTGATCGCGGTGGTCGCAGTAAAAGTCGTTCATCAGAAAAACGTAAGATGAAAGCGAAGCTTAAGATTCACCAAAATCGCGGTAAAGCACGTCGCTAACAAGCTGGACAAAGCTCTAGTTTAAAGATCTATAGATATAAAAATGCGCCGTTACAGTTGGTTCTGTAACGGCGCATTTTTGTTTCAAGTAAATCAATTTATGACCAAGGAAAATAAAACACTGGATTAATGATGTTCTTGATTGCACTTCCATACACAGGGCACTTCATAAATTAGCTCATCTAGGCTAATTGGGTTTAGCACCCATTGGTCTTCGATTCTAAACTTACTTACCATTTGTGAGTTGAATAGTTGCCAATGCTTAAGTAGGGCATCTTCGGGCGAGGTGACCATATCGCCTTCATTCCAAGTGCTTTCCATGAAGGGAGTTAGGCATACCGCTCCGTGCGCATACATGATCATTTGCCATTTAATCTCATAAATGTTGATCAAGTTCTTTGGATTCGCATCGTTATATTGTTCAGCTAACATGTTGATTTCTTTTTCGACATCGCCAACAGTGTCGATAAAGTAATCGACCAAGTTGTCTTTTTGACGAACAGAGTCAGTGATAAGTTGCATCGGTTTTCGTGAGTGAATCATGTTGCTAAAGAGGCGCATACTAAATAAATAGATAGTAATGTTTGGTGCGACGCCTTTTGGTAACTCTTCCACTATCTTAGCAATATAAGACTGAAAATAAGCGTGTAAACAATCACTTATCGCATGCCAGATTTTTTCTTTGCTGCCAAAGTGGTGGCGAATAAGGCTATGCGATACGCCTGCTTTTTCACTGATGTTACGAAGCGAAACGCTATCATAACCATGCTCACAGAACATATCCGCGGCAACACCCATGATCAAAAATCTCGTCTCTTCAGCGTCTTTTGCGCTTCTTCTGCCTTGTTTCTTTTCAGTCATCTTCATTTCACACATTTACCTGATTACCACATTCTACACTGTTTTTACTCAAATAAAAAATACTGCACAGGTGGAAAGTAAAGCTTGTGGATTATGGATTTTTGAATATACTGCCCATCTGTGTAATAAATCATAATAATTAAATGGAGAGACATCATGCAGTCCAATTTGTCTATCAATGCCATATCGAGCAAGCGCATGGGAGCTGTGATTGCAGCACTATTGCTCGCAGGCTCTTTGACCGGATGTAATAAGGTTCAGTCAGAAGAAACGGTTCAAGTTGTTAAGCCTGTAAAGCTGTTTGAGATTCCTTTGCAGACGGATATCGAGCTTGATAGCTTTATCGCAAAAGTAGATGCAACCGACCGTGCTGCGCTTTCCTTCCAAGTAGGAGGCGACATTGAAACCTTCGATGTTCGTATGGGACAAGAAGTGAAGAAAGGTCAGGTGCTCGCCGTATTAGATGCGACGGATTACCGTATTGCGGTTGATGCAGCACAAGCCAAATTTGATCTTGCGAATAGCCAATACAAACAAGCTTCTGAGTTGTACGCGAAAAAGTTAGTCAGTACCGATTACTACGATCAAGCCGTGAACACCTTTACTGCCGCTGACGTTGAGTTGGACCAAGCAAAAACAAACCTTGGCTACACCACCTTAGTTGCTCCATTCGATGGCGTGGTATCGATGGTGTTTGGAAAACAATATCAATTGATCGCAGAAAAGCAGCCTGTACTGAATATTTTGAATCACAGTGAGATGGACGTGACGTTTTCAATTCCAGTATCAAAGCTTGAAGACCGTTCTATTCAAGACCTAACGAGCTCAAACATGTGGGTTGTGATGGATAGCCACCGTGGTATTCGTATCCCGACTCGCTTTAAAGAAATCTCTACACAACCAGATGAAGACACCAACAGCTACCAAGCGGTTGTGTCCATCGAAAAGCCGGAAGGCATCAATTTACTTTCTGGGATGACAGCGCAAGTTGAAGTTCAGAAGCATAAATCTGACTACGGTATTGGGATTGTTGATTCAGCGTGGTTAAGCAAAGAAGCAGACCACGGTGAACTGTGGCGCTACAACCCAGAGTCTCAATTGATTTCTAAAGTACAAGTCCTTCTTGATGAGCAAGGCAAGGTTATTGATGGATTGTCGTCTGGCGACCTTATCGTTGAAGCGGGTGTGGATGTGTTATCCGATGGACAGCAAGTTAAAGCTTGGTTACGTGAGGGCGGTATTTAATGAACCTTTCCAAATTATCAATTGTTGTCGCGTCGGCTATGTTGCTTCAAGCCTGTAACAGTGAAGCCGTACACCGTGAACAACCCCCTCTGTTAGTTTCTACCTTTGAAGTTGGCGCGCCGCTGACTGATCAATTCAGAAGTTTTAACGGTCAGGTAATGCCCGCTGAATTGACCCCCTTGGCATTTAAGCTCGCAGGCGAAATCCAACAAGTCTTGGTAGAAGCCGGTGACAACGTCGAAAAAGGGCAGTTACTTGCGACCTTAGACAACGCAACGTATCTCCAAGATCTTACTGACGCTAACTCTCAATTCAAACTGGCGAGCAAGCAGTTAGCCCGTGGTACGGAGATGTTTGGTAGCAAGATGTTGTCGCAGTCAGAGCTAGACCAACTAACGGCTAACTATAAGCTGGCATCGGCGAATTTGGCGGCTGCAGAGCGCAAGCTAAGTTACACAGAGCTTTTAGCGCCATTTTCCGGGACCGTTTCTACCGTGGACAAGCAACGTTTCGAAAACACGACACCGGGTGAAACACTATTAAGCGTGTACCAGAACGACAAGGTATATGTACGAATTCAAGTATCAGATTCGATCTTGGCATCGATCAGTCCAGACATGCGTTCAAATAGCTATCGTCCTGAGGCGACCTTTGGCGGTCATACAGGGCAATATCCATTGACGTATTTGGAGCACACTAGTGAATTGCACCCGCAATCGCGTACTTACGAATTTTGGATGCAGATGCAGCAACCTAAAAACGAAATCCTGCCGGGTACCAGCGTTACGGTGAACGTGGATATGGCGAAAGCCGGCTTGAGCGATGTTCAAGGCTACCAATTACCAATGACAACTTTAGAAGCGGGTTCTGAAGCGAATCAGTTTTATGTGTGGAAAATGGAAGACGGACAAGCATTCAAAAGCGAAGTAGAAGTCGACAAGATCAGTGGCCAAGGCGCATTAATCGCTCATGGTGTTGAGCAAGGTGATCGACTCGTAAACTCGAATCTAAGAAAACTCCGTGACGGAATTAAATTGTCAGGAAAAGCAGAATGAACATCGCAGAATATTCAATAAAGAACAAAGTAATCAGCTGGCTGTTTCTCGTCATATTGGCCATTGGTGGTGTTACGTCTTTTGGTAATCTATCCCGTTTGGAAGACCCAGCTTTTACCATTAAAGATGCAATGATTATTTCAACTTACCCTGGCGCTACGTCAATGGAAGTTGAAGAAGAGCTGACTTACCCGCTTGAAAAAGAGATAAGACAGCTGCCTTATATCGACAAGATTACCTCAACGTCGTCGAATGGTATGTCTCAAATTATGGTGAGCATGAAGATGGACTATGGTCCGGATGAGCTACCTCAAATCTGGGATGAAATGCGTCGTAAGATCAACGATCTACAGCCCACGCTTCCTAGTGGTGTTAACTCAGTTCAGATCATTGATGATTTCGGTGATGTGTTTGGCGTGATGATTATGCTGACGGGTGATGGCTACGATTACGTCGAGCTCAAACAGTACGCTGATTACCTCACACGTGAAATCGAACTGGTTGAAGGCGTAGGCAAGGTAAGTATCGCAGGCGACCAACAAGAGCAATTGTTCGTTGAGATGTCACTTGAGCGTTTAGCGGCATTAAACCTAGACATGTCGACAGTGACATCATTGCTCGCACAGCAAAACAGTGTGGTATCGGCAGGCGAGGTAATGCTCAATGGTCAAAGCCTAACGATCAAACCGAATGGCACTTTAAGTACGGTTGAAGAACTAGAAAACTTAATCATTCATGGCCGCGATACAGGTAACCTAATTCGCTTAAAAGATGTCGCTGAGGTCACTCGCGGAATCCAAGAAAAGCCAGGCAATGTACTCACTTACAATGGTATGCCAGCCATCAACCTCGGGATCGCATTCTCTTCAGGCGTAAACGTAGTGGAAATCGGTCAGGCACTCGATGCAGAGCTTGAGCGCTTAGAAAGCATTAAGCCAGCCGGTGTTGAGTTGAATTACTTCTACAACCAAGCACAAGAAGTGGACAAGTCTGTTGCTGATTTCTTGATCAGCCTAGTAGAAGCCGTTGCTATCGTTATCATCGTACTTCTGTTCGCGATGGGCTTACGCAGTGGTTTGATCATTGGTTTGGTTCTGTTGCTGACGGTATTCGGTACGTTCATTCTTATGGACTACAACGATGTTGAACTGCACCGTATCTCGCTGGGTGCTTTGATCATCGCACTGGGTATGCTGGTGGATAACGCAATTGTTGTGGTTGAAGGTATTCTGGTTGGCCTGAAAAAAGGCAAAACCAAGCTTCAAGCAGCGAAAGACATCGTGACACAAACACAATGGCCACTATTGGGTGCAACCATTATTGCTATCACAGCCTTTGCGCCTATCGGCTTGTCGAAAGATGCGACAGGCGAGTTCATGGGCTCGTTGTTCTGGGTACTGTGTTTCTCGCTATTCTTGAGCTGGGTAACGGCGCTCACATTAACGCCTTTCCTGGCCGAGATGTTGCTTAAAGAAGAAGACAAGGTTGATGAAAACGTAGACCCTTACAAAGGCATCTTGTTCGTTGTATTTGGTGCGTGCCTGAAAGTAGCGCTTCGATTTAGATGGCTTACTGTTGTCAGCATGGTTGCGCTATTAGCGGTTTCCGTTGTCGGCTTTGGTATGGTGAAACAGCAGTTCTTCCCGCCATCAAACACGCCAATGTTCTATGTAGACATGTGGATGCCGGAAGGTACTGATGTTCGTGAAACGATCAAGCAGACAGAAAAAGTCGAAAGCTACATTCGTCAACAAGACGACGTAGAGTTTGTAACCACAACGGTTGGGCAGGGCATGCAACGTTTCGCGCTGACATACCAACCAGAGAAAAGCTACGAAGCGTACAGTCAGTTACAAGTAAGAACCACTGACCGTGACACCATGTTCGAAGTCCTAGAAGAGTTAGACAAGGACTTAGCCAACAAATTTGAACAACCTACGTTCCAATTCAAATTGATTGAGTTTGGCCCGTCACCAGCTTCAAAAATCGAGGCTCGTATTAGTGGTGCCGACCCACAAATCTTGCGCAGTATTGCGGTTGAAGTGGAAGACATCTTGTTAGCGGACCCAGGCTCTCGAAATGTTCGTCACGACTGGCGTGAACGTACCAAAGAGCTCGTGCCACTGTTTAACGAATCAAAGGCTCGTCGTCTTGGTATTTCAAAGACGGATCTGTCCGAGACGTTACAGATGGCGTTTGGCGGTTACAACATCGGTCTACTGCGTGATGGTACTCATATGTTGCCTATTGTTGCGCGTTTACCTGAAGCAGAGCGTTTTGATTTTGAATCACTAAACAATGTGAAGATTTGGAGCCCATCGTTACAAACCTACATTCCAGTTGAACAAGTGATTGATGGTGTAGAGCTTCAATGGTCTGAACCACTGATTCAACGTCGTGATAGAAAACGTACGCTAACCGTACTGGCTGATCATGATGTATTGGGTGATGAAACGCCGGCTAGCTTGTTTGCTCGTGTTAAACCAAAGGTAGAAGCATTAGAGCTAGCAGCAGGTTACAACATTAGCTGGGGTGGCGAGTACGAAAGTTCGAAAGATGCACAAGAATCTCTATTTGGTTCACTACCAATGGGTTACTTATTGATGTTTATCATCACCATGCTTTTGTTTAATTCGCTTCGTAAGCCACTTGTGATTTGGTTTACGGTACCACTTTCTATCATTGGTGTTTCGATTGGTCTGTTAGGTACCAATATGCCATTCAGCTTCACGGCGTTCCTTGGCCTACTGAGCCTAAGCGGCATGATTTTGAAAAACGGAATCGTCCTGCTTGACCAGATCAACACCGAACTCTCAACAGGTAAAGACCCATACCTAGCGGTTGTCGACAGCGCGATTAGTCGTGTGCGACCGGTATCTATGGCAGCATTGACGACTATCTTGGGTATGATTCCTTTGGTATTCGATGCATTTTTCGGCTCGATGGCGATTACCATCATGGCAGGCTTAGGCTTTGCTACAGTACTAACGCTAATAGTAGTACCAGTGATGTTCGCTATTCTATATAGAATCAAACCGTCCACTGCGGGTTATTAGGGAATGATATAAAACAGATTCTTTTAAGCCAGCCTAGTCAATTTTGATTGGGCTTTTTTATGGGTGTGATTTGGCGACTAAGGGACTATAGCGTCAGCGAGCGTTGCGTTAAGAAAGAGATAGGTATTAAAAAGCCGCTAACCAATGGTAAAGCGGCTTCCTGTAGAATAGGGAATAGGGAATAGGGAATAGAGAATAGGGGGCAGTTCTAGATTGCGAGGCGGAGATCTAACTCAATCGGCTTTGGCATGGCTAAGTGATAGCCTTGATACATATCGAAGCCTAAGCTTTGCATTGCTGCGAGCTGTTGTTCGGTTTCGATACCTTCGATTACGGTCTTAGCACCAATTTGATTAGCAAGGCTAAGAACCAATTCCATCTCGCTTGTGTCGCCTTGTTCAAAATCCAACATGACAGAGCGATCTATCTTGATGATATGAGGATTAATATGACGAACGCGCTGTTCTGTTGACGCTTGTGTTCCAAAATCATCAACAGCAATTTGAAAGCCGTTCTCTGCGAGAGAGTGAGCAGCATCTTTCAAGCGTTCTTCACTTTCTGCATTCAGTTCTACCAGCTCCATGACGATTTGTTCGCATGAAAGGTTAAGTTCATGCAGGCGTTTAGCCAACAGGCTGTCACTGACTTTTTCTGCGGCAAACAGCTCACCAACGTTTGGAAGAACGTTTAGGAAGAGGTGTAAATGACGAATATTCGATTGCGCGAAGTTACGGATATGGATAGCGCGACTCAGCCTTTCTACATTGATCTTGTCAGTGCACAAGGTATCGTCGGAATGGAAGAAGTGATCAGGACGAACAACATCCCCTTTGCTATTCGAAATACGAACCAAAGCCTCAACGCCTATCTGAGTCATCGAACTGTCAAATATAGGTTGATAGACACTTCTAAGTGTTAAGTCTTGATATTTCGCAATAAACTGCATATCGGCATCCACAGATATACAGCTAATAAATTCACTTCTGTCTGATAAAATCATAGTCGCTAATAAAGGTGTTTATTTAATGACGAAAATATACGCCATGGCTGTCACAATATTGACAGGTGTAAGTAAATTGTCAATTAATAAAAATTCATTTGTAGGGTCAATATTTAAATAAATATAATTAACGAAAAATCAGCATGATAAATGACATTAGCTATTAAATTTACTTATCATTCACTGCATTTGATAGTTGCACTGAATTTAATGGCTAAGTAACGTCTCTCATATTAACCCCAGCCAATATAAGGCTAGAATGCTGATACACCAGAGAAAAGTAGGGTTAAAGGCTTAGATTGTGGGGGAATGTCAAAGTTACAAAACAGAGAGACTAAGCGAGTTACATAGAAATGGTATCTATCTCTCAAAATCGAGACGGCAAGTACAACAACTATTAATAATTAAAACAGAAGGTTCGAATAATTAATGAACAGGGAATGAGTTGTCTTTTATAAAATATTGGGATGAAGGTCTAACAATTTACTTTCAATATTGAATGAAAAAGTTGACCCGTATTATCACTGCCATTGAAGTACCGCATAAAGTTGCAGGTATTTACGAACCAATTGTTGATTTCCTGACCGTTTGAGTGGGTGGCTGAATTTAATAAAGCAAGGGCTGATTCTGAAATTGTTATTTAAATCGGAAGCGAATTGAGAATCACTCTCTCTTAGGGTGATGCCCTGCTGGCTGTATTCCGTTATCTCGTCTGGGAGTTCTCCCATCCACCAATGTAACAACTCACTACTGTTTTTACTTCGGCTTATCCAATGGTCGGAGACAATGATCAAAACGTCATTTGGCTGAATGGCAAATCCATACTCTTGCTGCCAGTTATGAATGTCTAGCATCAACTTTTTACGACAGGTTTTTCCTGCACTCACCATATGATGGCTGATCATCCAAACGGTACCGATTTCAGAAGAGATTCGGAAGTGTCGAGGGTTTTCACCAGAAGAGAGTATTTCGAGTGGGCTGATGTTGCTTGCATGGTTAAAGCTAACAAAGGTGTGTTCCATTCGTCGGGCAAAGGCTTTGCCGATGTGATGCTCACTGATTCCTTGATTGTGTACCGTAGGGTAGTGGCGTTCACATAGCTTTAGGCAATCATCTTGAAATTGATTGACGCTTTTAATCACTAGATCTAATAACAATGAAGTCCCTTATACACAGTTACTATCTTATTGATGGGCAATAGTACGGTAATTGAGGTTCCGTTACCTATCGCCAAAGTGCGAGTTCTTGATCCCTCTATCAAAATTAGCTATTGCCGAGCGATTTTATGGATAGCACTGGCACTTCAATTGTCTGTATTCTAAATTATTAGGAATTCTAATTAGTTAGAAGGATTATGCTTAGTTAGCAAAGTTACTGGTGGCTAGCTTAATCTTAGTCAGCTAATCACAATTGATCTACTTACTCTTTATTTGGAAACATTCATGACCATTCAATTAGATTCGAAGCAAAAATCTGAGCTTACCCATGCCCTTCAAAAGTACCTTCAAGATGAACTTGATGTAGAACTCGGTCAGTTCGACACAGAATTCTTGGTCGACTTCATTAGCAAAAAGTTTGGTGCGGTGTATTACAACAAGGGGATAGAAGATGCTCAGAAAGTCATGGAACGAAAAATGTTGGATATCTCAGATGAGCTCTATGAAATTGAACAAATCGTTGAAATATAGACCCAGCAAACGATTGTTCGACAAAGAAATTTGTCAATAAAGCAACTTGTTCAAAAATTTTGAATAACTTGTTTAATTTGAAATGATGTAACTAATGTAAAGCTTGGTAAATAATATGTTACACAAACTTAGTGTAGGGTACGCTTTTCAAAATTACACGACTCGTTAACATTCGGAACAGATGCATGGACAACAACGTTAAAAATTACAATCCCTTAGCAAGAGCAATGCATTGGATTTCAGCACTCGCAATATTTGGCTTATTTGGTGTAGGCCTATGGATGGTTGATCTTTCATACTACAGCGAGTGGTACAAAACAGCACCAGACTACCACCGTTCGGTAGGCATTCTTTTGGCTACAGTTACTGTTCTCCGCTTGCTTTGGAAACTAGTTACCGCGTCACCTAAGGTGGAAGGTAAAAGCTATGAAGTTGCAGCAGCGAAGATCGCTCACGGCTTTATGTACATCAACTTAGCAGTTTTATTTGTTTCAGGTTATTTGATTTCGACATCAGATGGCCGCGGGATCGAGGTTTTCAATTGGTTCACTGTACCAAGTATGGGTGAACTGTTTGCAAACCAATCTGATCTCGCAGGTACGGTTCACTACTATGCTGCATGGGTACTGATCATTATGGCATCAGTGCACGCCTTAGCGGCGATAAAACACCACGTTATCGACAAAGACGATACGCTACGAAAAATGATAGGAGCTTCAAAATGAAAAAGTCAATTATCGCTACAGGATTAGCATTTGCTATGGCAATGCCTTTCGCTGCGAACGCCGCTGATTACGTGATTGATACAAAAGGTGCGCATGCTTCAGTTAACTTTAAAGTTAGCCACCTAGGTTACAGCTTTATCCAAGGTCGTTTTAACACATTTTCAGGTGATTTCTCATTTGATGAAAGCAACGTTGAAGCGTCTAAAATAAACGTAACGGTTGATACTACAAGTCTTGACTCAAACCACGCAGAACGTGATAAGCACATCCGTAGCGGTGATTTCATCGATGCAAGCAAGTTTTCTGATGCTACATTCAACAGCACGAAAGTGGTTGATAAAGGTGACGGCAAACTTGAAGTAATGGGTGACCTTAAACTTCATGGCGTAACTAAGCCTATCGTTATCGAAGCTGAATTCATTGGTGCTGGTCAAGACCCATGGGGCGGTGAGCGTGCAGGTTTCGTTGGTACAACTCGTCTAGAGCTTGCTGACTTCAACATTCCAGTAATGGGCGCTTCAAGCTATGTAGACATGGATCTGCACGTTGAAGGTGTAAAGAAATAATCTAGCCTTCAATATTCGCTGACAGGTATCAACATTTTTTAGAAACATCAAAAGTTTGGTCGATACTAAAGAGGTCAGCAGCTGGCTAGTTAGTTAGTCATCGGGAAAGTAGTAAAACAGCTAGAAATAGAGAAAGGCGCAAAGTTTTCACTTTGCGCCTTTTTTATTGAGGTAAATGGCCACGCGTTTAGGTCTGTTTTGTGTCAAACCTTTTACTGCGTCTTAAGCCACCATTTACTTCTGCCAGTCAACGTTGCCATGACTGAGTTATCTAATTGAACTACTAATCCCTAATAGTTCAACTTACGATTAGTTAAGCCGTTTCTAGTTCAGCCTTTGGAACCACGTTTAGTCGGTCACCGTAAATTGGACGTAGTGCTTGCATCACTTCAATGCGAGTTAACACACCGACCATTACGCCATTTTCTAACACTGGCAGCATATGTGGTTGGCTTACTTTCATCGCTTTTGCACGCTCTTCTAGAGAAAGAGAAGTCAGGCGAGTGGCGTAGCCCATGCTTGTAGTAGGGTAAAGTTGCTCTTTGTCGATACATAGGAATTCAGCAACATCGACCAACTTATCACTAGCAGAGATAGCGACTACGTCACGGCTCATTAGGTCTACCACTTTCTGGCCTTTAGTTGGAATGTAGTCTTGGCACCAAAGGTCAACCATTACGTCATGAACAGAGAAGATACCCACTAGACGACCTTCAACATCGCAAACAGGAGCGCTAACAAGTTGAGCGTCTAGAAGAGAGTCAATCGCGACTGATGTAGGCATTTCTACGCTCAGTGTAATTGGTTGAGTGTTCATGATTTGCTTGATAGTCGTTGCTGTGTTCATAGTGATTTCCTTAACTGACGTAATTTCTGTTGTTTGTGTAATTGCTGTAATTTTTGCTGCTTTAAGCTGCGGGCGACGGTAGATGCTCCAATTGGCTAAGCCGACCAATACCGAACCACCTACGATGTTGCCGATTGTCACTGGTATTAAGTTTGCGGTGACAAATTTCATGATGTTTAAGTCTGCGTACTGAGCAGGCGTTGCTCCGATTTGCATCCAAAAACTCTCTGGTGCGAATGTTTGAATCGTGATGCCTAGTGGAACCATGAACATATTCGCCACACAGTGCTCAAAGCCTGAGCTAACGAACATTGCAACGGGTAATACGGTCATCATTGCTTTGGTCATGGCGTTCGCAGAGCTGAACGTTAACCAAATCGCTAAACACACCAATAAGTTACAAAGCACACCCAAAGCAAAAGCTTGAACAGGGCTGTGGTGTAGCTTGTGTTGAGCAATGTTCAGAGCGTTTAAGCCCCATTGACCGCCATCCAGTTGATATAAGCCTGCTGCGCTTACCAAAGCCAATAGGAACATGGCACCGATAAAGTTACCGACGTAGACCTTGCCCCAGATAGACAACATCTTGGTGAAGGTTATCTGCTTGTTAGCCCATGAAATGCTTGATAACACTGAACTGGTAAACAGCTCGCCACCGCAAATCACAATCAGGATTAACCCCATACTGAATGCAAGACCGCCGGCTAAACGACTCAATCCCCATCCTGCATCAGCGCTACCCGTGGTCACCGTGATGTAGAATAAAAAAGCAAGCCCGATGAATGCGCCAGCCATGATTGCCAAACTCAATGTCATGCTGCTGGTTTTATTTGCTTTGCTTAATGCAAACTTCTCGGCTTCCGCCATCATTTCTGTTGGCGAGAACAGTTGCTGATTTTCAGAAGTGCTGGTTGCCATATCCCCCCCTTGAACAATCCGTCATGTGTAATTCCTAGTGTTAACGACTTGGTTAACCCGTAATGGTTAATCCGTAATGGTTAATCCGTGATTTTTTTGCAGGGCTCGTTGTGTCCTGCCATTCCAGATTAGGGGGTAGAGGGGTAGAGGTAAAATTGATAATTTTTAGAAACCACATCAAATTTATTGATATAGATTGGGTTACGCGTAGAATGAAATTGATTGCTCATCGGCTTAAGAAAAAACGAGCAACAGGACACAAGTTATTAAAAGAATTAAGGATGAATTTTGCGTTATTCATTAAAGCAACTCGCGGTATTTGATGCAGTGGCAGATTCCGGGAGTGTAAGTCAAGCAGCAGACAGATTGGCGTTGACTCAATCGGCGACAAGTATGTCTCTTGCACAGTTGGAAAAAATGCTCGGCAGGCCTTTGTTTGAAAGGCAGGGCAAGCAAATGGCCCTTACTCATTGGGGTATGTGGCTAAGGCCTAAAGCGAAGCGTTTACTGCAAGATGCGCAGCAAATTGAGATGGGTTTTTATGAGCAGCATTTACTAAGTGGAGAGCTCAAACTCGGTGCAAGCCAAACACCAGCGGAACACCTTGTTCCTGACCTCATCAGTATTATTGATAACGACTTTCCTGAGATGCGAATCTCGCTCGGCGTACAAAGTACCGATGCGGTTATTGATGGCGTATTAGATTATCAATATGACTTGGGTGTTATCGAAGGTCGTTGTGATGACAACCGAGTTCACCAAGAAGTGTGGTGTACTGACCATTTAACGGTGGTTGCATCGGCTCATCACCCGTTTGCCAAGCGTGAACGAGTAAGCTTGGCGCAATTAGAACAAGCAAAATGGGTATTACGTGAACATGGTTCGGGTACTCGCAAAGTTTTTGATAGCTCTATTCATCATTTAATTGGTGATCTTGATGTTTGGCGAGAGTATGAACACGTTCCTGTTTTAAGAAGTTTGGTTGCAAACGGCCCATATTTAACGTGTTTACCTTATCTCGATGTCGAACAGTTTGTTGAGTCTGGCCAACTCGTTACCTTGAATGTTCCTGAGCTTGAAATGGAACGTACGCTTTCGTTTATCTGGCGTGCTGATATGGCCGAAAACCCGCTTGCTGAGTGTATTAAGCGAGAAGGTAAGCGCATGATGAAAGGCAAACCGTCGGTTCTGTAAGGTAGATTTGATAAAATACTAATAACCAATTGTGTTGGATAAGCGATTTCGGTCTCTATCTGGTGATAAATGCATGTTCGCATACATTATTAATGTGATCACGATCGGCTAAAAGAAGGCGTTCTTCCCATAATATGCTTACTTGATTTTAAGTGAGGCTAAATCCGGTTGCGATGAATTACGTAATTAGGCTTTAGAAATAGTATGAGTACATTAGTCGCGATTTCATTAACAACAGGTATTTTGTCAGGTCTATGGGGATGGATTGCTATCTCTTTCGGCTTATTGTCATGGGCAGGTTTCTTAGGTTGCACCAGTTATTTTGCTTCGCCAACAGGCGGCGTTAAAGGACTAGCCGGTAGCTTATTGACCAACATGACAGGCGTATTCTGGGCAATGGTGATTATCGAAAGCTCAACCTTCGCAGGGTTAGAGATTTTAGGCTATATGATTACCGCTATTGTGGCTTTCTTTATGTGTATCCAAGCGAAACAAGCGTGGCTAGGTTATATCCCAGGAACCTTCATTGGTTGTTGTGCGACGTTTGCTGCAGGTGGCGATTGGCAACTTGTAGTACCATCTTTACTGCTTGGTGGTGTATTTGGATACTTGATGAAAGCAACGGGGCTATGGCTTCACGAGAAATCGACTCAATCTTCGGAAGTGGTTGAACAACACACTAAGCAAGCTAAGGCCTAATTAATACGTTAAGCCGTAGTTTAGTGACTGTAAACTCTTGCAAGATAACCCCCAATTAATTTGTATATCGATTTATACAGGCACACCACTTGGTGTGCCTTTTTTGGTTCTTGGTTAAGCCTATCAGTCAAAAAATTCATCTGCAGAAGAACCAATAGCATCTATCAATTAATTAAAGCGCTTAGGTGTTGCCGTTTGCCATGGTGATGACACGTTTTAGCGTCCACCTTAATAACAAGGGAATACAGTCTTGTCCTTGATTCTCACAATGAGACACGATCGCTAAAGCCAGATCTGGTTTTGCGTGTTTCTTAAGAACTTTAGCCACGACTTTTTTCGCTGGGATAGGGTGATCGTAAGGAATCTTAACCATGTCTCTGAAAAAGTTCTCAAACCCATTCATATACAAGTAGTGCTCGATGTCCCTATCAGGCAGTTCTGTGAGGCGATGTCGCTCTTGATCGTTCCCAAGTTTAGATAGCACTGTTGCCGCATATTTTTTGCCTGCTGCATCACCATCGGTGACGACATGCCAATCGATGCCAAACTCTTGCGCGACTTTGATTAATGCCTTTAGTCCTGATTGAGCGAACTCAATAATCTGAACGCCTTCCGCAGCAAGGTTATACCCACATTGGTTGGCTAACTCGTTAAACAACCAGACTTCAGTTTCACCTTCTACCAATAACCAACAGCGAGCATACAGAGCACCTGAACGATGGAAACGAATATGAAAACCAATTCGACGAAGCTCATCTTTGCTAAAGTGATTCATGTTAAGTTGGTTAGCGATGGTTTTATCGGACTGACGCACCAAACGACGAATCGATTGAAGTGGTACAGCAGCAAGTAGATCGCCACTGTTGGTGGTAAGGATTTTTTGCATGGGTAACTTCTGCATTAAGCTCCAAGCCCTTGCTAGGTGCGTTGGGTGCAGTCGACCTTCTGGATCTTCAAGGATCAAAAGAGGGCGCGCACATCGTCTTAAGTCTGTCGGCCCTTTGGCCTGTAGATAAGCGTTAAGTAACCCCATGAATAACAGCCGAGTTTGCTTATTCTTGGTCTCCTCGACCAATTGATGAATGCTCTTGTCGTTCGCTCCAGCTGAGTACAGTAGCCCGTCACGCGGTTTTCTCGGATTCTTACGTGAGACACTCTTAAACGAGAAGTAGTGTTCTATTAAGCTTTGCATTGACTCAAGACTACTGCGCATTTCACCTTTATTAACATGTCCGGGTATCGCCATAAGACGGCGGCAGGTGTTGTCGATGCGCTTTTCTATTCTTGCCTGACGGCCATTGCCATTGCTATTGCCGTTGCCGTTGCTGCCATTTCCATTCGAGCTATGACCATTGGTCGTGTGATTATGTCCGTTCCCATGTCCGTTATTTGGGTTGTTGTTCCCATTTCCGTTTGCATTGTTAGCGTGACCGTTATTAGCGTGAACATTAGTCGGCAGGTGAGCATTGTGGTTGAGTGAATTTCCGTTGAAAGGGCGATCAAAGTGTCTTGCGTCTCGTAAACGGATCACAGGATGTAAGGTCATTAATTCTTGAGCGAGCTTTTCTGAGTGATGAAGTTTGAGCGGATTACCGTCTAAACCTAAAAATGCGTAGTTTGTGGTCGTTTCATACTGTTCTAATGTGGCACTGATTCGGTAATAGATACGATAGATGCCAAACTCATCTTGAACCCAGATAGGTTTGAGCTTGCGATAACGACCAGCGTTGAGTTCGCTCTTGTCATTGGCTTTTAATGCGAGAACAATTTGAAGATGTTGAGACTGTGGATGTGAAACCGAGTAATCGACATGAAAATCAGTCATTTCGAAGTGATATGGCACACCGTCAGAGGGAAGAACGACGGAAAGGGCATCCAATAATGAAGACTTACCCCAAGTATTTTCACCAATCAGCGTGGTTAGCTCATCAAACGCGAGTGACATGCGCTTAATACCTCGAAAGCCAGAAATCTCGATTCTTTCTAGTTGCATAGGCTTACTCCTAACGGAAGGCTCTGCTAATTATTTGAAAGCTAACAGATATCTTTAATCATAATCGAAAAATACCAATCCGGTATGCTCACCTGTCACAAAACCCGTTGTTTATTTATACGGATCGAAACGAGATTTTTGATCTATCTCGAGTATTTTTTTGCAGTGCAGTTTCATAAAATTCACGATTCTGTCATGATTCTCGACC
This sequence comes from Vibrio sp. QJM3NY_21, assembly GCF_057785975.1. Taxonomy (NCBI): domain Bacteria; kingdom Pseudomonadati; phylum Pseudomonadota; class Gammaproteobacteria; order Vibrionales; family Vibrionaceae; genus Vibrio; species Vibrio sp. QJM3NY_21. Next base: position 925,527 of record NZ_CM173514.1, on the reverse strand, counting down.
TAGTATGAAGGGACAAAGAGAGAAGAAAATATGACTAAAAAGAATAAGCCGACAAAAATAGTGTTGGCACACATCAACGACACCCACTCATACTTTGAACCAACCTCGTTACAGCTATCACTTAAAATGAACAACCACATCATTGAACCTTATGTGAGTGCAGGTGGCTTTGCTCGAATTTCAACACGCTTTAAACAAATAGAACAAGATGCCCAGCGTCAGAAGGTTGGAACCCTGTTCCTACACGCTGGTGACTGCTTCCAGGGGACTTTGTACTTTTCTTTGTTCAAGGGAAAAGCCAACGCCGATTTGTTGAATGCCCTTAATATAGATACCATGACGCTTGGCAATCACGAGCTAGATATGGGTAATGAGCCCGTTGCGATTTTCGCGAAAAGAATCAAATTCCCATTGTTGGCCGGTAACTGGAATCTATCGAATGAGGATATCAATAAAACTCATACCTTAGCGGACAACGAAATTGTTAAGCCTTATCTGACTGAAACGCGAAGTGCTTCTTTTATAACGAAAGAGTTTGATGGCGAGAAGGTTGCAATATTCGGCTTAAGCATCGACAAGATGGCAGGCATTGCTAATCCAGATATCGATACACCATTTGAAAATGCTTTAGAAACAGCAAAAGCGACCATTGAGCAGATTCATAAAGCTGGTATCAACAAGATTGTGTTACTTAGCCATCTTGGTTACGAAGCTGATTTAGAGTTAGCAGCCAACGTAACAGGTATTGGTGTCATTGTTGGTGGTCATAGTCATCGCTTACAAGGTGATTTCTCTGATATTGGCTTAGTTAAAGATGATGATTACGGCGTGAAAATCGGTGACACTTATGTTGTGCAAGCGGGTTTCCATGCAATGAGTCTAGGACACTGTGAAATCGAGTTCGATGCTGAAGGCAAAGTGACTCACTTCAACGGTAAGAACGAACTGCTGTTAGGCCGTCGACTGTTTATAGACGCTAAATTGAGTGAAGTAGGGCAAGACGATGCCCACGATATGGCGTGTGAGTTTTTGAACAACCACCCCAATATTGCGGTATGTAAAAAAGATCCGGAACTTCAGAGCATTCTTACGGATAAATATCAGCCGAGAGTTCGAAAGCTTCAGCAACAAGTTATTGCTCATGCAGATACAAAACTGCGCCACATACGTATCCCGGACGAGAAAGGCCCGAGCCAACTAGCGCCCTTAGTTGCTCAATCATTTCACTACCTAATGAACAAAAAAGGTCATCAGGTTGAATTTGCCATTCACAACGCAGGTGGTGTTAGAAATTCACTGAATAGCGGCGACGTCTCTGTTGCCGATATTGCCGGAAAACTACTACCGTTTGCCGTACCCATTGGTGTGTATGAAGTAAAAGGTGAAACGATCGCAGGCATGCTTGAAGGTGCAATCAACAATGCTTTGGATAATGGCGTTGTAGGGACAGGTTCAGGCAGCTTTCCTTATACGCATAACTTGAGGTTTTGTTACCACAAAGAAGCACCTCTAGGGCATAGGGTTCACCATTTAGAAATTCACTCTGAAGTATTGGGCTGGCAGGCTGTTTCTCGTGACCGTATTTACCGAGGCGCGTCGTCAGCCTATACCATGAAAGGAAAAGAGGGCTATAACGCCGTCTTGGATATGATAGGTGATGGCGTGGTTACGACCGACTCAATGGCTGACTGTTTCATCGAGTTTCTACAAGACCACCCAGAGTCACTGCAACACAACGAGCCGCTGAATTGTTTGGAGTGTTTTAGATAGTCACAGGTAATTTAGATAGGCACAGGTAATGCTTGTGGTTAGTATTATTAGTTTTGCCTATTTATAAATTTGGCATTGTTTATGCTTTATTCCTGCAGGTCGCCTTCTTGTGGAGATAAGCATGGATAAGAAAGATTGGTTAGATGCGGTAGCGGTGGTTGGTTGGGTATCGGTTTGGTCTGCGTTAGTGTACTTGGTACCCGCTGCAGGTTTATAACGTAGCGTGCCTTGAAGTGAGCTGTCAGACAAAGCGCGTACAAGACTCGTTCGTTATTCGTATCATTGAATAACGGATTTGTATCATGAGTAACGGTAATAGGGGTTAATCCTCTCAGTAGTATTCTCAGAATCAATACGAATGTCGTTTTGACAAGCCTATAGAAATAAATGAGGAGCGTTTTGCTCCTTTTTTATTTATTTCCGAAAATTTTTCTAGACGAAACAAAGATAGAGGAATATTATCCACGCGTTTGGGGAGTAGTTAGCGCAAGTTTACATATCGTCATCTCGTTAGGCCAAGAGTCTATCCGGTATGTAAAGGTGAAATCCCATATTTCACTTCAACGAGACCAACGCAATCACAATCAAGATCCGTCGTGGAACTTGATAGTTTTGTTTGCGGAAGGTCTTTGTACAGTTCTTCCGCCCGGAGGAATAATGAACTCAACTCAATCTCTATTATCTACAAATAGTGAATCCTTTTTTTCATCGCCAATCATGACGACTTATGCGGGCTTTTTCCTGCTGACAGTCATTCTCGTCTCTATTGATATCTATCAGACTCGTGGTGGTAGTGTAACCATCAAGAAAGCGGCAATTTGGAGCGTTTTCTGGTTTGTGCTCGCGTTTTTATTTGCTGGTTCCATTTACCTTTTTTGGGACATCTATGCGCCGAATAGTGAATACACAGCCCAAAAAGCAACCGTGTCATTTATTACCGGTTACTTGCTAGAAAAATCATTGAGCGTAGACAACTTGTTTGTTTTCGCGATGATCTTTGCTCAATACCAAGTTCCTGAGCATCTAAGACCTCGTGCGCTTCTTTGGGGCGTAATTGGTGCATTGGTGCTTCGCGCAATTATGATCGCATTAGGTGCTCAGCTATTGGCTGAATACCACTGGGTGCTTTATGTATTTGCTGCGTTCCTAATTGGTACGGGTATTAAACTGGCGCTAGACAAGGGCGAAGAGGAGAGTGTGAATACGCTACCTGAGAAGTTACTTCGTAAAGTGATGCCTGTGACAGAAGACTTCCATGGTCCCGCGTTGATGATCAAGCAAGGCACTAAATGGGTACTCACGCCAATGATGTTGGTGATTGGTGCCATTGCGGTTATGGATGTCATGTTTGCACTGGATTCTATTCCTGCAATTTTCGCCGTTACGCGAGAGCCATTCTTAGTACTGGCTGCAAACGTATTTGCATTGCTTGGCCTTCGTTCTTTGTACTTTGTTCTGCAAGGCATGATGGATAAGTTCATCTACTTGAAGCCTGCACTGGCATTCATCATGGTGTTCATTGGTGTGAAAATGCTATTAGTTGACAGTGAGTGGGCTATCCCAACGTATTGGTCGTTAGCTGTTCTAATTTCTACTATGACGATTGCGGTTATAGCGTCGATTTATGCGAAGAAGCCAGACATTGAACAAGTAAATTAAAACAAAAATAACTTATCGAAAACTCGATAATAATTAGGTGGTCAATGAAGCTTGAAATTTATTTATGTAAATTTTTTGTGACATTGACCGCTGTTGTTTGAGGGTTATTTGTACTAAATGCATGATTTAGGCACTACTGTGAATTTTTACTCATCAAGCGTGAATATGTATTTCGAGGCGTTGTTAATGATTTGTTTTATTAGAAAAACTAATCTGAATTTCTAATTTTAGTCATTTTTTAACCTGCAAAAGATCACCTATTATTCTTGTCATCAGAACGAACCACATAAACAAATTTATAGAGAGGCAATCATGGCTCAAGCAATGCAAATGAATACTATCGCTGTTCCTAACTCTATGGATAAGAAGACCTACTCGGTTAACATCAAAGGATTGATTGCACACATTTTCGATATTCTTTTCGTAGACAACTCTCCACGTAGTTACTACGTAAGCGACCTATCTGGTCACATGCAACGCGATATCGGTATCAACCGTTAATCTCTGCGTTAACATGTAAAAATATAGAATTTTAAAAAAGACGCCAGCTTCTAAAGCTGGCGTTTTTGTATCTGAAATAAGCTGTGCATCTAAAACAAGCTGTGTATCTGAAATAAACCCAGCACCTGAAAGAAACTCATCACCTGAAAGAAATACTTAGGCATAACGGTCTTTATTTGAGCGCCAGTAAATTCGCTTTGTACAAGGATCTCGGTATGTCACACGCCACACGCAATTCATCATTGATTAAACTTTGTTTATTTGCCTTACCGATCGGCGCCTATTCCTCTGTGTCGTTTGCACAAACCTGGAGTAACGAAGGCCAGCCTGCTCAGGTTATTGAGCTGTTTACCTCTGAAGGTTGTTCTAGTTGTCCGCCTGCTGACACGTACCTTAGTACTTTTGCAGATCATCCAAAACTTTGGACCGAGGTCATACCGCTTGCTTATCACGTAGACTACTGGGATTACTTAGGCTGGGGAGACAAGTTCGCCAGCAAGGCATTCAGTCAGAAGCAGCGTTTATACAAAGCTTATGGGGTAACAAGTGGCGTTTATACACCGGGCTTTGTTGTCGATGGAAAAGAGTGGCGTGGTTACTTTAATTGGCTAGACAGAACGTTGCCTTCGCTCCAACAACAAACTAATCCCAAATTAACAGTGAACCATAAAGGCGATACGTTCAACGTGAGTTACGAAAGCAAAGGGGATTATGTCGCTCATATTGCCTTGTTGGCGATGAACGAAGTCACCAGCGTTAAAGCGGGCGAGAACAGAGGTAAGAAACTTGAGCACGATTTTGTCGTGGTTTACGATGGCTATCAACGTGGTGAATCCAAATGGCAATTCAATATCGACTTCTCCCCGTTAGTTGCCACACCTGACGCAGTAGCCGTGTGGTTAACAGAGCCTAACTCGTATGCTCCAGAGCAAACGGTAGCGGGGTGGCTTAACTAAATTTGCGATAACTTGATATCTGGATGTGTTTTAGAGGGGCTTAATCGCTGAAACACGGGAGAAAGGGGCGATTTAGTTACGTAATACTGCTGAAATACGTTAATATAGCGCGCTATTATTTTAGCTTTGAGTTCCTGCAATTAATGACTAACACCACAACACCAACCAACTTCTCTGATCTTGGCTTAATCTCTCCTTTGATGGCTCGCTTAACAGAGCTTGAATACCAACAGCCAACGCCTATCCAAGCGCAAGTTATTCCAAGTGTGTTAGCAGGACGCGACCTAATTGCAGGTGCAAATACGGGTTCAGGTAAAACCGCAGCATTTGCACTGCCGCTGTTACAACAAATCCATGAAGATGCACCTTTAGACCGCAGAGCAGGCAAAGGTAACTTTGTGTCTGGTCTTATCTTAGTTCCTACTCGTGAACTTGCTAAGCAAGTGGCGGACAGCGTTAAGTCTTACGCAGTGCATTTCAACGGTGCAATCAAAACCGTTTGTGTCTTCGGTGGTGTGTCGGTGAACACTCAGATGCAAGCGCTACGTGGTGGCACAGATATCTTGGTGGCAACACCGGGTCGTTTGCTGGATCTGATCTCAAGCAACGCTATCAAGCTAGATAAAGTAAAAACGTTAGTGCTTGATGAAGCTGACCGAATGTTAAGCCTTGGTTTTACAGAAGAACTAGACGCGATCTTGAAACTTCTGCCAAGCAAAAAACAAACCTTGTTGTTCTCTGCGACTTTCCCCGAGCAAGTTAAAACGCTGACTCACGAACTACTGAATGATCCAATTGAAGTTCAACTTCAAAGTGCCAATGCGAGCACTCTGGTTCAGCGTGTATTCGAAGTAGAAAAAGGTCGTAAGACCGCATTGCTAGCGCACCTGATTCAACAACACGAGTGGCGCCAAGCACTGATCTTCGTAAACGCGAAAAACAGCTGTGAGCACCTTGCAGACAAGCTATACAAGCGCGGTATCATCGCAGAAGTATTCCACGGTGATAAAGGGCAGGGTTCACGTACTCGTATCCTTGAAGATTTTAAATCTGGCGAGATTGACGTTCTTATCGCGACAGACATCGCGGCACGTGGTCTGGATATCGAAAAGCTACCTGTAGTAATCAACTTTGACCTACCGCGTAGCCCATCAGACTACATGCATCGTATTGGCCGAAGTGGTCGTGCGGGTGAGGTTGGTCTAGCGCTATCTTTGATCGACCACGAAGATTACCATCACTTCACAATCATTGAGAAGAAGAACAAAATCCGTCTTGAGCGTGAGCAAATTGAAGGTTTTGAAGTGGATGAAGAGGCAACCGCTGAACTTGTTGCTGCATTAAAACCCGTTGCGCCACCGGCTGGTACAGGCAAGAAGAAAAAGAAGAAAGCACCTAAAAACCAAGATGTTTGGTTGAGAAACAACTGATATTGAGTCAGTAAAAATAGAATTTCTAAAGGCGCTTAATTGCGCCTTTTTGTTTTCATATTCCAAGTTTAGCGCATCCGCGTAACGAGATTAAACGACACTCTTGATTCTAAAGAGGTCAGTAAATAATTTGCCTATCATTAAAATGATGAGCAGTGTGGTTAACATCAGCAAAGGTGTTTGAATCTGATAAACCGGTGTTAGATTGAGCGCGCCAGATGTAAGGACGACCAACAGGTTAATGCCAAGTATTCGGTGTACCATCAGTTTAGGCGTTGCGAACACTTTCCATATCACCATGCTATTAATGAAATAAAACAGTGCCAATTGCCACAATTCAGTCATCATCGGCATGATAAAGATGTATTGAAGTAAAATAATGGTACCTGTGCCTATCACCCCGAAAAACGCATCTTTGATAACACTTGGTGGCATCGTCGGCAACATGGAAGAAAATACGCCTGCAATCATCGGAAAAATAAAACCACCCGGCACAGGTAGATATATCCAAACCAGTAGCGACGTTACGAACATCGAGACTCCTTGTAAGACTTTTCTCCCATCTTCATCCAGGTGTTGAACAAAGGTACGGTGCTCATGGTGCCAAGAAACGTTTTTCTTCTCAATCTTCACAAACGGCACATCATCAATCAATGATAAGTGCGGCGCCATTAACTCTAGTTTTTCCATTTTTTCGGTGAGAATTGGCCAATCAATAGGTTGAGTCAGTTCATCCGAGGCGAGTTCAAGCAGACGATCTTGAATATGAGCCATTTCACGGACTCGTAAACGCCACGCATGGATATTTTGTTTTAGGTGATAACTGCCAGTGAGCGGTAAATCTAACAGTTGATAAAGCTTCTCAATATTAGCGGTATTGGACTCCAATGCTTCTATATCTAAGTTGTTAGTGTTGCTCATTGCTGTTATCAGCGTTTCTCTGCTTGTTTCAAATCGTTGTACGAAGTTTTGTTCAGTGTTTACCGGCCAGATTAGACGATAAACAATTGAGAAGGTGATAACGCCTAGCAAAGTTTCTTGTATTCGTAGTACCGCAAAATAAAATGTAATTTGGTTATCGAATCCGCCCATGCAAGAGATGATGGAGCAGACAGCAAAGCCTATAGAAAAGACATAACCGTATTTTTCATCACTCGACATGAAGATGCATGTACCGAGAAATAAGGTGAAAAACATCAGAAACAGAAAGCGGTCCTGAGAAAACATCGCTATTAAGAAAAAGGCATAACCCGTCCCTAACAAGGTTCCCATTAATCGGTTATGGCCTTTGTTTATTGAATGGGCAAAACTCTCGTTCAATGCCATGACTGCAACCGCAATTGCCGCCCAATAGGGCTTCTCCCACTGAAACCACAACGCAAGGCAGATAGAGATAACAATCGCGAGAGAAGCCTTAATTGCTTCTTTGGTCGATGCACTGAACATAAATGCCATCCAACTATTTGATTATTTTGATTGAAGCTGTCATGCCGACACGAAGTTGCAAGTCTTCAGGCACGTTATCGAGTACTACTTTAATTGGTATACGCTGAGCGAGGCGAATCCATTGAAAATTTGGGTTCACGTTGGGAAGAAGGTTATTACCAGTACTGCCATCTTGTGTCGCAATGCCAAAACCAATACTTTTAATATGGCCTTTTAATTGAACATCATTGTGCATCATGAGCGTGACGATAGCTTTGTCGTTTGGTGCAACGTTCACAAGATCAGTTTCTTTGAAATAACCTTCAATCCAAAAACTATCCTCATCGATTAATGCCACCACAGGGGTATTAGCAACAACTTGAGAACCTTCACGTAGGTTTAAGTTCGTGATGAAGCCATTCGTTGGAGCGTACACCTTGGTGTATTTGAGATTTAAATGTGCCTCTTCAACATTGGCCTTTGCTAGTGCAACGTTAGCTGCATTTGTCTCAACCGCATTGTTCAGGTTATTCAAGGTCAGCACTGGCAGCGCGCCAGGCGTTCTTTTTTCTAAGTTCAACGCGCGTTGCTCTTCGTTTTTAGCTTTTGCTAAGAGCGCGCGAGCCTGTTTCTGTGTCGCGAGTGCTTTATTGTAGGCTACCTGATAAATGCTTGGGTCGATCTCAAACAGTAGATCCCCTTTAGCTACCTGTGAGTTGTCTTCAATATGGACTTTGGTTACTTGCCCGGTGACTCTAGGGGTAATCGAAACGATGTATGCGCTGACCTGACCATCTCTAGTCCAAGGATTACTTGAATAGGATTGGTAATAGCTATAAACCACAGAGCTTGCGGCAACGACCAGTAGTAGCGTGATGAGATAACGTTTAATCAAGGTGAATGCCTCAGAAAATGGTAATAAATTGGCCGATAACGCCGACGAAAATAACGATTAAGCTTATTTCGGCTATTGCAGGAAAAGCGACATATTTATGTAGCCCAAGTTTTGTCGCGATTGAGCCAGTCAATATCGTCAATACATACGCTAACGCGATAACCAAAAGCAAAGGCGGGAAGTAGATCTCACCCCACACGAGTTCATGTGGCATTGTGTTCATGGGTCTGTCTCTATCGTTTGAAGAAGGTTACGATAAAGGAACTATGGCAATGTTAATAATCGTATATAGAGGATCGGATCCATCAAACGTAGGTAGGTATATACTAGAAAGAAGAGTTAGCAAAAGGCACAAATCATTACCTATTTAGATCCGTCTTTTTATCATTATTATTCTGATGCAGTAGATATTTTTCTATTTCATATGCATGACTAAGAAAGTAAGCACATCAAAATGAACTTTAGTATTGAACAACTTCTCGCGTTTGTGACCGTTTATGAACAACGGTCATTCAGCAAAGCAGCAGTAAAACTCAACAAGCACAGAACGACCGTCGGCCAGGTTATTACAAATTTGGAAGATCATCTTGCTGTGCATCTTTTTGAAAGAGTTGGCCGCTCTGTTGAACCAACGGAGGACGGGCACCTCCTTTATCACTACGCAAAACAGACGATTGAGCAAGCTCGTACTTTTGACAAAGTAGCGTTGAGCCTTTCTTATGGTGGGTTAGAGAAAATAACAATCGCGTATTCTAGTTTCGTTCCACAACGTGTTTTGGTGGATATACGTAAACGACTTAAGCACGATTTCCCAATGATGCGAGTGAACTTTCTGGTTAGGAATAAGAACGAAATTAAACAAGGAATACAAAGTGGGGAATATCACTTTGGACTTGTGAATGCTCACAATAGCCGAGCGATGCATAGTTTTGATTCTACCTTCCTTGGACACTTTGAGTTCTACCCATTCGGACAAAAAGGTGGAGAACTATCACATATAAATAAAGACGAAGTATTAGTCGCACTAAGGAACTCAAAACAGTTCGTATTGAGGTCTCTGATTGATGAAGGGATGTCTGAAAAGATTATTGTGAGCTCTGACTATGAAGAGATTGATCAGCTTTCGTTAGTGATCAAAATGCTTGAAGAGGGTTTTGGATGGGCACTTCTTCCTAAGGCATTTTTTACCGACTCTGAATTTTCAAAACATTCAATAGAGCCCATTCACTCTGCGCAAATGGTGGAAGGATTCAAATTTGGATTCGCGTTGTGGTGTCCGCACTCGAAACAAATCAGTGGTATCAAAGGTTCTTTGGTGTCGGTTATTAAAGAGTACCGCGAGCAACTTATTGATAGTTTTAAGTCGTGAAAATTTGAGATATTAAAAAGGCGCTAATTATTCATTAGCGCCTTTTTAGATTTTGTTCAGCGAAAAGAAGAATTACTTCTTACGGCAGAACTCAGCGATTACGTACATTGATTGACCGCCGTTTGTTTTACCAGAAACAAGCTTAGGATCGTCACCAACGCTGATGCCACGGATAACAGTGCCTTGCTTAATCACTTGGTTAGTACCTTTGATTGGCAGGTCTTTGATTACTGTTACGTCGTCACCTTTTTTAAGTTCAACGCCGTTCACATCAAGAGGCTTGTCATCAGCAGACATGCCGATTTGTGCCCAAACTGATGTTTCTTCTTCAAGGTACATCATGTCTAGCGCGTCTTGCGCCCAGCTTTCAGAGTTCAGACGAGTAAGTTGACGCCACGCCATTACTTGAACTGGCGCTTCTTGGCTCCACATGCTGTCGCTTAGGCAACGCCAGTGGTTGATATCTTTTGGATCGTCAATCTCACCCAGGCATTTGTCACATACCATGATGCCGTGATCCACTGTTACGTGGCTGTGTGGCGGTACTGCGTATGCAGTAAGAGAAGAATCAGAACCACATAGTTCACATTTAGATTGGCAGCGTTCTAGCATCGTAGCTTCAGAAGACATAATGGACTCACATTTATTAGGTATTAAATTACGGGGCTATTATCCACTTTATTTACAATAAAGAAAGAGGTCGTACGGTATTCTGTCTTGATTAATTTTAGCTGAGATCAACCATTTGTGTTTTAGCGGTTTATGCAAACGGTTAACTAGGGACAATGGGATGTCGATAGATACAAAAATGCCAGCGGTTAGGCTGGCATTTGGTTTCATTAAAAGGTACTTAAGTTTGAGTTACTCCAATAGTGCACTCGGTGCTGCTGTATCAAGGCTATCCGACTTCAAGAAATCAGTTACTTGAGCTCTCATTGATAGAGTATGAGAGGCATCAGAAAGGTCTGCTTGTGGTCCAATGATCGTAGAGTGCTTAGCCGTTTCGTTATACTGAACAAACACACGGTTTCCAATTGAAGGACTCGCTTTTGTAGAGTCGCTCAACCCTAACGTTGTATCTAAGCCTTCAGAACCAACAAATGAAGCCGTAAAAGATGTCGCAATTCCGGTATTAGGAACCGTTTTGTCATTTTGCGACTGGATCAACAACGTTGGGTAGCTAGATCTGAATGATGACAGATCCTCAGTGTTTGCTAGTGAATGTGGATCGACAGTGTCAATAAGGGTTTGAGCGGCGACTTTAAATGCAACTAACTCAGTTTCAATAGCTGCAGCGCTGGTTGGGTTTCCAGTAGCAAAAGCGGTGTAACAATCACCATCTTTAATGTTGTTGGTTGCACAAGCTGTCGCGACTGAATCCTTGTAAACCGTATTCAGCTGTTTAGCCAAGTTATGTTTAATTTCAGGGCCAAAGGTTTCCGATGCGAACAACAATTCAGCAATGTGTCCACCTGAATTAGCATATACCGCCGAGCTAAATTTATGTGTGCCAGCAATTTCTGATGTAGCAACAGAAGTAAATCCGGTAATGCCGCCCAATGAGTGGCCCATAAACTTAACGGTTGTGTCTTTTACATCAACTCCGGCTAATGGTGTACCAGTAAAATCATTACCCACTTTTTCAAGTGCCATACGAAGACCTATTACATCAAGCGCACTTTGACGAATATTGTCACGGGCAACAGGCAAAGCACTTAGATTCAAGTAGTACAGTGCATTATCGTTAGTTGATATAGCACCGCCAGCAAGCGAACGCGAGCCATGAATAGGGTGATCAATCGCTATCACTGCAAGACCCTCGGCCGTTAAATTAGCAGCGAATGCATACGCGTTTTCTTTTACAGAGGTAATACCGTGCTGATAAATGACTACACCTGAAGGCGTGCCAGTTGTGGGTGTAAACAAAAGCACATCAACAGCTTCAAGTGATTTAATTTGTGGTATTGGTGAATACTGAGTGACAATGCGCTCACTATCTAGAGCTGCTCCACTTGCGTCCTTTGTGAGTGTTTTTCCCATTAAAGTCGTGACATCAGCTGCGCTAAGATTTGCTGGGTCTAATCCTAATTTAACCAACTCTCCACCAACGAAAGAACTTGTAGAGCTATCCGTTAGTGCGCTTTTGATAACAGCTAAACTGTCCAACGCTGAGGCAAATGGTGTAACAGAAAACTTACTTGGATCTGTTTCCAAGAAATAAGGAAGCTGAATGGTACCTTTAGTCACATTTACAGTTGTAGTACTGATACCACCATTAGAGTAGAGGAGGTTTATTCCGCCAATTAAGGTCGCAGTTTCTGTAACGTCATCATCTCCGAGATATTTCTTGAAGTTTGCATCGGCAGCGATTGCTGTGGCAAACGGAACTGTTGATGAAGAATCTAGACTAAGATTATAAGCGTTTGACAGATCGACACTATTTGGATTTGCGCTGCCATTCCAATAAGTCGAAAGTGGGGCTCCAGCATCAATCATTCCACCAATCAACGATGCTGTCGAGGCAAGTACATCGCCAACGGAAGTTGTAGTGAACCAAGCTGAATAGACAATTTTATTGGCGTCAACACCGACAGCAGTTGCTATTGCTTCTTGGCCTTTAATTAAAGTTTGCGCACTCGCTAGATCTCCGGTGGTGTATGTTTTCGTTGCTGTTTTGAGAGCCGCATAGCTTTGCGATGTACCTACTGGGTTACCATTTAAATCTGTAACGTCATCAGTAATAACAAGCAAATATTCAGACTTCTCATCAAAAGGAGTATTCGGTGTAATTGCTAGGTTTGAGCCTACTTTGTAAACTGTGTATTCAGAGCTAGCAACAGGTGTTGGTACTTGAGCCGCTGTGGATGTGTCTGTTAGCTTTTTTGAAAGCTTCAACAATGTAACTCCAGAAGTAACAACTCCAGGGGTATCACCAAAACCATCACCTTCAAACTCGATGTAAATTGGCATGCTTGTGGAAAAACCATCGGCATAGTTCAGTGCTGCTTTTGGGTTTGAAATGCTCTCGTCTCCACCAGTAGGGATCGCTAACGTTCCATCTGTAGAGTCGAATAATAGGTTATTACTTAAAGGAACAGATGCGTTACTGCCTTGCAAGAGCATTTTTTGCGTTGTAGCTCTTGCTAAAGAAGTTTCTAAATAAGCTTCGAGTTGTTGGTTACTTGTCCCCGAGCTTTCAGTATTGTCACCACAACCTGCTAGCAGAATCGCGGAACATAATAGAGAGATCTTAAAGTTACGTTTCATGATGCGACCCTGATTTAGTTAAATGTGTAATTAAGCTGAACTGACGAAAGATAAGCGGTACCTTCGGCTTCGAACGTTCTTTCTTGCTGAGCACCATTTGTCTCTGTGAACTCACCTTCATCACTTACTACAAGGGCAAATCCGGCATCGACAGTCATGTTTTCGCTCCACGCATAAGTGAAACCAGCGCTATACCACATACGGTCACTATCCGGGATACTGAGAGTTGCTTCACCAGCTTGTTCGTCATAAGCGTAACCAGCTCTTAATGTCCACTTGCTGTTTAGTTTATAGGTCGCACCTAATGAATATCGATTGTTGTCTTCATATTTTTCTGGTTTATAGAAGCACTGGCCAGCCACACCGTTATCGGTACAATCTGGACTCGTTGCTTTTAGCTCTTTGAAAGTACTCCAATCAGTTTGTTGCCAACCGTAATGAATTGCCCATTGTTCGTTAAGTTGGTGAAATGCAGAAAGCTCTAAGATTGCAGGCAGCTCGATTTGTAAGCGACCATCAACCTTGGGAGATGTTGCCCTACCTGAGTCGTAACTGGTGAATTCACCGTCATCAAAGTCAAGGTCAACAGAGGAGCGGTAACCGATACTAAAGCGGTTGTTTTCGTTCAGTTCATACATCGCACCAACATTCCAACCATAGGCAAATGTTTCACCGGTCATGCCTATAAGTTTGTCAGATGGATTTCCACCAACAAAGTTAGCAAGCTCGCCTTTATGGCGAGTCAACTCAGCTTCTGCGTAAACTAAATTTAGACCACCACCGATGCTAAATGAGTTATTTACACGGTATGCGATGTTTGGATTTAGATTGACAGATAGGAGCGACGTATCGCCAGCCATATCACCTGCCGAGATGTCATCAGGGTAATCCGTAGCAACACCATAATTGGTGAACATACCGATACCCCAAGCCCATTTATCGTTGATTGGGCTGATGTAATATGCGGCTGGTACTACTTGCAACGGCGCAACATCTTTTGAATGCTCGTTAGCATCAACGTCGTATACGTTAACCTCTGGATCAACGATAGAAACCGCGCCTGAAAATTGGGCTGTATCAAATAGGGTCATTGCGGCGGGGTTTCTCGCTAGTACACTCGCGTTATCAGCTACAGCACCTTCACCTGAAAATGCGCGACCAAGACCTGAGGCAGAGTGCTCAGCAACTTGGAAACCAGCCGCAAGTGAATTACATGCAAATAGCACAGAAAGTGAAACGAGAGAGCGTTGTATTGTTTTCATCCTTGACCCTCCTAGGGCATCAAATCTCATTCTTATTGTTGAAAACACACTGAGCGTTGTTGGTGTTCTAGCTCTAATGTAAATAGCATGTTAAATTCATGTTTAATATAAAGTCAAAGAATGAGTTGTCATTTTGTGAAGTAATATTTTTGAGGGGCGGCACTCTAACACTAATAATATAATTACAATCAATGATTTATGTGTGGTTGGAGGTGTGACCAGAATGTTTATGTTAGGTGCTGGTATAAATAGTGTTCAACTGCTCAATATGTAACAACTTTGTTTATGTTTACCGTTAATCGCTAAATCGGCATAATATCGATTCATATTGATAGTCATTAAATTGGAATTAAAGTTTGGAATTACTCGCGATAGAGTTTCTTGGAAAACCACTTCGTTTAGAGGGGTCAATGGCAGGGTGGCAACAGTTGTACTGGGACAATACTTTGGTGTCCCAATTAGACGCAACCACAGATCAAGATGACGCTCGAGCTCATGCATTTACTCTGCTTGCAGGTGAGGAAACGTTGCAGTGTCACGTTGAGGCGGCCGTTCAGTGGCAACCGTTTGAGATGACCTATAAAGCGACCGTGAATGGCCAAATCGTTACCGAAGGCAATCGAAACACCAAAGATATCGAGCAACAAACCCCGGTTGTCGCACCAAAACCAGAGAAACGTTTTAGCTTAATCGGGTTAGTTTCGCTGGGAATGAAAGCCCTTAAGAGTGCCAAGTTAATCAAGGTGGTACTTGCCTCTGCGAGTTTAGCCGCTTATTCGTGGCTATTTTCAATTCAGTTCGCTTTAGCCTTGATCGCTTGTTTAATGTTCCATGAATATGGCCACATTAGAGCAATGAAATACTTTGGAATGAAGACCAAAGGCATCTACTTAATACCGTTCCTTGGTGGCTTGGCGTTATCCGACGAAAAGATCAATACGCGATGGCAAGATGTGGTGATCTCGATCATGGGACCATTGTTTGGCTTGATACTTTCGTTGATATTTATGGTGTTGTACTGGGCGACTGGCGAAATGTTCTTCGCCGGGCTTGCAGTATTTAACGCATTATTAAACTTGTTTAATCTATTGCCGATTTTGCCTCTCGATGGCGGACATGTGCTGAAAAGTATCAGCTTTTCGATGAACAGCGTGCTTGGCATTGTACTTTGTGTTGCAGCAGCGGTTGCTGGCGTCGTATTGAGTTACCAGCTGAACTTAACCTTGTTTGGTTTCTTATTGATTATGGGCAGTGTGGAAATACTATTCGAATGGAAAGGGCGTCACCACAGTCACTTGCTGCCATTAGACAAATACGGTCAAGTCGTGTCGTTTGTTTGGTATGTAGGTCTAGTGAGTAGTTTGATCGGTGTTATCTGGTATTTTGCATCTACGGGTGATCAGCTATTAAGCCTACCATTGCAAATTCTTGGTACTTAACAAGAATCAAAAACAAAAAAATGCCCTAACCAATACGGATAGGGCATTTTTGTATTCGAAGTTTAGCGTCTAAACGAATGTTAGATTACGCTTTGCAATTTGGTCTTAGTGAACCCGAACTAGGTAACGTTTTTATCGTCGCCTGTAGATCTTTGATACGCGTACTGTGGGAAGGGTGCGTAGACAGCAATTCTGGCGGTTGGCTACCACCTGATGCTTTCGCCATGTTTTGCCACAAGTCGACGCTCTGTTTAGGATCGAACCCTGCCTGAGCCATATATTCTAAACCAACAACATCGGCTTCTGATTCCTGAGTTCGGCCATACGGTAGAATAACCCCGTATTGAACACCTAAACCTAGGGCAGCCATTGTCATTCCTTGGTACTGTTTGTATTCTGATGCGCCTAACGCAACACTGGTAATGGATAAACCAGTATTAGCGATTTGAGACTGAGATAGACGCTCATTACTGTGGTCAGCGAGAACGTGAGCCACTTCGTGTCCGATAACCGTTGCGAGTTGGTCTTGATTGACCGCTACCTTAAGTAACCCTGTGTACACGCCAATTTTGCCACCCGGCAAAGCAAAGGCATTCACTTGGTCACTATCAAAAACAACAACTTCCCATTCACTAAAGCCTTGTTTTGGAATATGTTGAGTAATGCTATTTGCAACGCACTGTACATAAGCGTTCGTTTTCGCGTCTTTACTTATTGGCTGTTCTTTCTTCATTTGTTCAAAAGATTGCGCCCCAAGTTGAGACATGTCTTGATCAGAAAAAAGCAGTAATTGGTTTCTTCCTGTCGGGGAAGCGCTACATGCGGTTAGGCCTGCAAGTGTGAGAAGCGAGGCAAACTTCATCCATGACGTCATACAATATCCTCTGTGTATTCGGTTTTTATGCATGTTAACATCAACTTGCGTAATAACTAAGAGCTGTAAGATAAGTATTGTATTTAAAAACATTGTTATCGTTAAGATCACTATTAACGATAATGAAGCTATTCACTTACTAATAAAGCGATTCACGCACTAATAAAGTCAATAATTAAGGAACCCATATGAGTATTTGGAAAAAGCCCGTTGACCTAGATACCTTCAACGCGACCTCAAAAAATACCTTAATTGAGCACCTCAACATTGTTTACACAGAGGTAAACGATAATTCCTTAGTGGCAACCATGCCGGTTTGTCATTTTACGCACCAACCACTAGGCATGCTTCATGGCGGCGCATCGGTTGTGCTAGCTGAAACGCTTGGCTCATTGGCGGCTAATTTCTGCGTACCAGAAGGCTACTATTGCGTTGGCTTAGATATCAACGCGAATCACGTAAGATCAATGCGTGAAGGCCATGTTATCGGTACGGCTGAACCTATTCACCTGGGTGTCTCTACCCAAGTATGGCAAATCAATATCACTGACGAGCGTCAACGCTTAGTGTGTACGAGTCGATTAACGATTGCCGTGAAGAAACATAAGCGATAATAGAGAAGGAAGCAGTTAACTGTGTACTATTTTGAATAATAGTAATTTGTATTTAAAAGAAGTAGCTAGAGAAACCGATGGTCATAACGTTTAAAAGTGGAAAAGTTATCGCAACCGCACATGAGCTGGTTGTTCGTTTAGATGGTGAACATAGAGTCACGCTGCAAGCCCAAGTTGATGCGATTCAATTAATTGGAAAAGGGGCAAATGTCATTTCGGCGAATGGCTCTGAGTGCAAGTGGTCAATTAAATTAGATAATGAACAACAGCTTCGTGACATCGCCAATGAAATCGGCTGCGATGTGATGTAACCGTATGCTGCAAAAGTACTTAGCCATTCTGTTTGAATAACATCTTGGGACGTCATACCCAATAATTCGCAATAAAAACACGTCAGTAAGATTGATTTTACGTCTTAAAATAGGGAAACTGAATCCAATGTCCTTTGAATAAGTTTTCCTCTTTATGAGCAGCCCAAGACTTCGCGTTCAATTTGAAACTCTGTTTGAATACTTCGATGGTAAAGATTCTGATGTTCAGCTCGATGACATAACAGATGTACTCTGTTGTACCCGTCGTAATGCAAGAATGGTACTCAACAAACTTGAAGAACAAGGCTGGGTAGAGTGGCTACCGGCGGCTGGCCGAGGTAAGTTATCTCAACTTATCTTTAAGCAGAATCGTTGCGATGTCAGTGAAAACTTAGCGAGGCGGTACTTACAGGAAGGTAAAATTGGTCAGGCGCTGTCAGTGCTTGACCACAATGCTGCCAAGCTTACTCAGGTTATTCAAAACTATTTGGGTGTGCAATATCAAGAAGGTGAGCAGGTCATTCGTCTTCCTTATTATCGACCGCTCTCAATGCTTAACCCGACAAAATCGATGCGACGTTCAGAGCAGCATATTGCCTGCCAAGTCTTCAGTGGGTTAACGCGATTGGATGAAAATGATCAGTTACAACCCGATCTTGCTCATTCATGGCAAAAAATCAGTGACTATCAATGGCGATTCTTCTTAAGGCCGGGTGTCCGTTTTCATAACGGGGAGCCTCTATTAACGAATCATGTTGTCGACACGCTTCTTGCGCTCGAACCACTCAATTTGTTCTCGCATATTAAAGATGTCTCTTCACCCGCAAATTGCGTGGTCGATGTCTTCTTAACGCGCCCAGATAAGTATTTCCCACTCGCGCTCACGGAATCGGTCGCTAAGGTCACTTTACCGATGATTTTACGTGGCGAAGACTACGATATTCGACCAATTGGTACGGGGCCGTATCGCATTGAGAAGAACGATGAGAAGCAACTCGTACTAACGGCTTTCAACGGATACTTTGGTTTCAGGCCGTTGATTGATCGCGTTGAGGTTTGGGTGGTTGATGAAGCGTATTCCTCTATGGTTTACCCAAGCCTTTCGAAACCGGTAATGGCCGACCGTGGTGATAGTGATGAAGTAGAGCTTGATCCCGGTTGTACGTATTTACTATTGAATAGAAAGAAGGGCATTGCACAAGATCCCGCATGGGCGGAGTTTTTGTCTAACGCATTGAATGCAGCTGATCTGTTTGTTCATATCCCAAAAGAGACCGTCATCGATTTGGGCGTTCTACACGCCTATGGGATAAAACCTGGCTGGTATGACATAAAGTTAAACACGCCAGTCTGTCCACCAGCAAATGCGAAACCAACCATTAGATTGGCGTACCAATGCCAACACCCGATGTTCCCAACACTTGCCAAAGCGATTGTCACCATGTTGAAGCAATATAATGTCGATGTTGAGCTTATCGGTTACGAAACTGCTCCCCCACACGCCGATAATGTTGATATTTGGATTAATCCTATGGGTATCGCAAACAACAGAGACGATGCATTGGCTGGTTGGTTAATGGATTACAGTTTTCTTGATGAATCTAGCCCAGCTGAAGACTTCGACCAATGGTGTCACATGATTGATCGTTGGCGCTCGGGCGAGTTTGAGCAATTCCCAGCAAGACAACTCGGGAAACAACTTGTGCAAAGCAATCAGTTGATCCCTATGTTTCACTGTTGGCTAGGTGTAAACAAAGACCAATGCGGTACGCTGCAGAACGCAAAGTGTAATGCATTAGGCTGGTTCGACTTTAGCCAAGTTTGGGTGAAGCCTGACGTTGATTGAAATCCAACGTTGATTGAAACCCAAGAACACTTATTAGGACCAAACAACTCAATTAGGACAAAACGATGCAAACTGTGATGGTTACATTTATTACGCTGGTGGCCTTTGCTGCTAATTCAGTTTTGTGTCGCTGGGCTTTAATGGATCAAACGATTGATCCTTTGAGCTTTTCGATCGTGCGCATCTTGTCTGGTGCGCTTACACTTCTGATTTTATTCACTTTATCTGCCCAACCTAAGCATAAACAGGAGTTAGCAAACAACAGCACATCGGTATATACAAAGCTAAAGTCACAGTTTCAATTCACATCAATATTGTCACTGCTTGTGTATATGTTTGGCTTTTCATTCGCTTACTTAAAGCTTGGCGCAGGTCTCGGTGCGCTGGTGCTGTTTGTCGCAGTACAATTTACGATGATTGCCGCGCACTTGTTCTCTGGAAACAGAATGTCATTACTTGAGTGGGGCGGATGTTTGTTATCGGTGGCAGGGCTTGTTTACTTGTTAATGCCAACTGAATCGACACAGGCACCAGACTTAGTTTCTATCATCTTTATGTCTCTGGCAGGAGTTGGGTGGGGTATTTACACATTGGCAGGAAAGAAATCTTTAAACGCACTGCAATCGACGACCGCTAACTTTGGATTTAGCTCGCTAGTTATCCTTGCAGGTTTAAGCCTTCTAGTTGTAATACCTAATGCAATGCCTCAAGTCTCTATCACTGAGCAAGGTTTGATTTACGCGGTTATATCGGGCTCGGTGGCTTCTGGTGTGGGTTATAGTTTGTGGTATTACGTGGTGAAAAAGCTTAATACAGTGGTCGCATCCATTGCACAGCTCTCTGTGCCGGTTATCGCGACACTCGGTGGCGTCTTGTTACTCTCCGAGCCGGTCACCATGCAATTCATTATCTCATCGACCGTTATTTTACTCGGGATAAGCTTGGTTCTTGTCGCACCTAAACTTAAGAAATAAAGAGTTCAATCATTAACTTCTATGGCTAAACCAAATAAGAAGCAACCGACCAAAACGGTTCAGATTTTCTGTGCGAAATGCAAAACGCAACTTTTTAAGTATCGGAAAGGTGGCAAAGGTGCACTCGTGAAGTGTTTTAAGGAACGTATTGTTGAAGATTTCACTAAAGAGCCATGTGTGTGCCCTGAATGTGGGATTGAATTCGCGCGAGATACCTTGGTTCGAGGTACGCCAGCCTACAAGTTTGTGGGTGGCAAGGTGACTATGAAGTAGAAAAGAACAAATGCCACGACACAGTTTGTGTGTGGCATTTAAATCGACTAATTAACTTATTAGCTTATAAGAAAGAAGTTGAGCGGGCTATCCACGAACTATTGAGCTCTAACTCGCCCTTGAAGTTTCAGAAGTAATAGCGAGACAATAGCACCCGTTGTATCACACAGCATGTCTTTCTGCGCATCCCAAATATCACCTTGTGAGCCAAGGAACGCGATACCTTCATCACCACCTGCAATCTCGGCATACCACCACTCGATAATTTCGTAACCTGCGGCAACACTCATGATCGCAAATAAGGCAAAGAAACATGCCAGTACTGGTTGAGCCAGTTTCTTGCGCATCAAATACTCGGCGAGTGGGTAGGCGTAAAGGCCAATAGAGAAATGCGCGACACGGTCAAAGTTATTACGCTCAGATCCAATCAGGTTATTAAACCAATCAAAGGGGACTTCAGCGAAAGTGTACTTAGCGCCAATCGTATGCAGAACCAACCAGATGAACATTAAAACGTAGGCAGTCTTAGTGAAGGTGAGCTTGGTGGATAGCCACCAAATCCCGACAAGAATACCGAGAGCAGGAACAATTTCGGCAATCCATACTGCTCTTGAAGAGGGAGCAAACGCTGAAAATAGAAACACAATCAGATAAAGCGTCGTTAATGAAAGTAATGGTCGATTTTGAGCAAGTGGCGTAATTGTCATATCGAGATCTCTCGTCGAAGTTTTTAATAGTGTTACACAATATTGAACAGTGTTCAATTGAGCTCTAGTACCCATATTTGTTGAAAACTGGCGTTATCGCCCAGTATCTAGACAAACGGTTGCGAGAGTTTCACAAAAGTTTGATTTACAACAAAGCGATCCTTAAAATCGCTTCATCACTACATAACAAGAAAGAAAAGTCATGAAACTGGAAACTGTTGATTACCTTGCTGACGACGCAGCAGAACAATTTGTTCGCTCTCTACGTGAAACTGGTTTTGGTGTTCTTAAGAACCATCCAATCCCGAAAGAGCTTGTTGAGTCTATTTACGAAAACTGGTACCAATTCTTCATCTCTGAGGAGAAAGAAAACTTCCACTTTAATGTTGAAACACAAGATGGATATTTTCCACCATCAGTGTCTGAAGTTGCTAAGGGCCACACTGTAAAAGACATCAAAGAGTACTTTCACGTATACCCTTGGGGCCAAATTCCTGAGCAGCTGAAAGAACAGATTCTAGATTACTACCAACGTGCAAATGCTTTTGCTCAAGAGCTTCTAGGATGGGTTGAAGCTCATGCTCCTAAAGAAGTACAAGAGAAGTTCTCTATCGCGTTGTCTGAAATGATCAACGGCAGTGAGCAGACTCTGCTTCGTGTTCTTCACTACCCACCAATGCAAGGTGACGAAGAGCCAGGCGCTATCCGTGCAGCAGCACACGAAGACATCAACTTACTGACTGTTCTTCCTGCAGCAAACGAGCCAGGCCTTCAAGTTAAAGCTCAAAACGACGAGTGGTTAGATGTTCCGTGTGACTTCGGCAACATGATCATCAACATTGGTGACATGCTTCAAGAGGCATCGGGTGGTTACTTTCCATCGACAACTCACCGTGTAATCAATCCATCAGGTGAACGCCAAGAGAAATCTCGTATCTCTTTGCCTCTATTCCTTCACCCGAAACCGGAAGTTGTGCTGTCAGAAAAGTACACAGCAAACGAGTACCTAATGGAGCGCCTAAGAGAACTTGGCGTTATCTAGTTAGCGAAATATGTCGTGCTAAAATTGGTATAGATATCAAAGGTCAGCTAAATTGCTGACCTTTTTTGTATCGGTATCGCAGGCTCACTTCTGCATTGATGACGTTTACACCCACTTAATGACTTTCAATTTAATGATGAAAGGGTGCCTTTGAGCCAAGCGTTTGAAAGTTGTTGGTCCATTAGCTCGACAAATCGCGGAAAATCGCTTTCAATTAAAAGAGATACGCCACTGGTTATGATGTAGGTTGCTCATTGTATCCAATGCCCTAGTCATCCATTAATACAGAAAATCTAACTGAGTCCACTATGTCGAATCATCAAGAGGTGAGAGCAAACTTCCATTGCCATATGGAGAACCCATTGCTTTGGCCGATTATGGAAGTGCTTAAGCAAAAGCCAAGCGGCTGGAAAGTACACACATTGGCGGCTCACCTTAACGACCTTGGATTTGTGCCGGTGCTAGACCCAGCACCTGAGAAAGAGTTGTTTAAAAAGAACTTCCTCATCATGAATGCGCTTTATCAGCTTCAAGAAACCTTACACCCTGATGGTTGGCTACAAGTCCAAGCGATGGACATTGAATTGATGAATGGTCGTTATCACGGAAGCAGTCACAGCATCGATCATCAAGACCCACTTCGAGAATACTACATTAATTGGATTAACTATGAAGCGGACGAGGGCGAAGTCAAAAGGCTGCTGAACGAGTTCTGGACTCGGTACAGAAAGTTTGTCGGTGGTGATGAGCTCGATATGGATAGAAGCCGAGCGTTAAACTTGTTTGAGTTACCGTTGGACGCGACTCATCATGAGATTAGAAAGCGCTGGCGACAATTGGCTTTGCGCTGGCATCCAGATCGGGACGAGGGCAACACGGCTAAGTTTCAGACATTGTGCGAAGCATGGCATATATTGAGAAGCTCGTAACCTAACGAAGTCTCTAGCTACGTCTACGTCTAATGCAACTCTTAAATAAAAAGCCCCATACTATGAATCTAGAGTGGGGCTTTCTTGGTATTAGGAGTTATCTTTGTTTTGGCCACTTTTATGCTCAAATGCATAATCGAGTACTTTACGGATATATGGCGCGCCAACTTTTGAACCTCCGTTACCGTGTTCAATGACCACCGTCGCGACGTATTCAGGGTGCTCATAAGGTGCAAAGGCCGTGTAAAGCGCATGGTCGAGTAAATGCTTAGCCAATTTCTTCGAGTTGTAGACCTGATCTTTCGCAAGATCAAATACTTGTGCCGTACCTGATTTTCCGCCGCTAGTGTAGTTGGTTCCCTTAAATGCGCGCCTGCCGCTACCTCGACTGCCGTGGTTTACCAGTCTCATTGCATTGATGGGTACATCCCATATTTTGTTAGGGACTTCAGTGATAGATGGCATAGGTTCAGGTTTAACGAGTTGTTGTGTGTCAAAGTCCTCACCATGATCCAAGATTGCTCTCAGGATATGAGGTGGCATCACCTTTCCATGATTGACCAACACTGAAGTCGCTTTTGCCAGTTGCATTGGCGTAGATGTCCAATAACCCTGACCAATACCAATAGGGACTGTGTCACCTTGATACCAAGGGGTACGATAGCGCATCATCTTCCATTCTCGAGTTGGCATATTGGCGGTACTCTCTTCATAGATATCGATACCTGTAGGTTCACCAAAACCAAAGCGATTCATCCAGCTTGAGATACGGTCAATGCCCAAGTCAAAAGCGGTTTGATAGAAGAACGAATCCACTGACTCTTCAATGGCTTGAGTAACGTCGACAGGGCCGTGACCCCAGCGTTTCCAGTCTCGCCATGATTTAGAGTTACGCTTAGAACCAGGAATTTGCCATGAACCGTGGTCATTACGAATCGTATCCTCAGAGATGACATGCTCTTGCAAGCCAGCGACTGCCATAAATGGTTTGATGGTAGATGCCGGAGGATAAACGCCGAGAGTAGTGCGGTTTACCAATGGGTGAGCAGGATCATTCAATAAACGCTGATAGTTCTTGCTAGAAATACCGTCGACAAAGAGGTTCGGGTCGTAGCTTGGGCTTGATGCCATTGCAAGTACACTGTTGTCTTTCGGATCTAGAACGACCGCGCTGCCTGTTCGGTGATCAAGCTGGTCGAATACGTATTTTTGTAGTTCGAGGTCGATATTTAAAACGATATCTTTTCCTGCTACCGGAGCTACATACTCAATGGTGCGGACGACTCGCCCACGGCTGTTTACTTCGACTTCTTGATAACCTTTGGTACCGTGGAGGATATCTTCGTAATAACGTTCAACACCAAGCTTACCGATAATGGTCGTCGCTTGATAATTCGCTTCGATGCCTTTTTCTTCTAGTCTCTTAAGATCGCTATCATTGATGTGTGCGACATATCCTAAGACATGGGTAAGTACCTCTCCATTTGGATAAAATCGTTTCAAGCTGGTATCGATCGATAAGCCGGGGAATTGGTACTGGTGCACTGAGAACTTAGCAATTTCCTCTTCGCTTAGGTTCTCTAAGATCGTGACCGATTTGAAACGGCGAGTGTTGTGATAACGCTTTTTGAAACGAGCAATCTGCTCAGCCTCTCGCGGGATGTATTTGTCCAACTTGGCAAGCATTGCATCGACGTCATCAGTTTGCTCTGGAATCATCGTCAGATTAAAGACAAGTTCATTCTCGGCGAGTAACACACCATTGCGGTCGTAAATAAGCCCGCGAGTCGGGGGAATAGGTAATACTTTGATTCTGTTGCCATCGGCACGGGTTTGATAGCTTTTAAAATTTTCGACTTGAAGTCGGTAAAGGTTGCCGACTAAGACAAGAGTGAACAGCAAGATCCCACAAAACGCAACGGTTACACGGTTTTTGAACAGATTTACTTCTTTTTTATGGTCACGCATCTTAACGCGTTTATGATTCATTGAAGCCTCAAAGGGTTGTTACATTTGGTTACACTTGTCGAGTCGGAACTTTATATGAATATCGCCATAGTTTTGTAAAAGCTGTGTCATGATTTTTAGGATAAGCACAATATTGGTGGGTTTTATCGTCAAACAAGAAAAGTGAGGCAGGAGACGGTCTTAAGGCTTTAGATCTAGATATAGAGCTAGCGAATAAAAAAACGGCCCTCACAATGAGGGCCGTCCATACAATTTATGATGCTTGGATCTAACTTAGTTCGAAGGTTTGAACTGAGATTTACGCATACGGTTTAGTGCGGCCATTACATCCAATACTCTTGGTTTCGCTAAATCACCGTAGTTTGGCATATTAACGTGCCACTCATCGCTTAAGATAGCGCTAAACTCTTTAGCAGGGTTGTTTGACCAACCCGGAGTTTGTGCAAACTGGAACCATGCCCAACCAATCGCGTTCACTTCTGATGTTGACTCTAACTGCTCTAATGCAGAAAGATCAGCGAATTCCTTACCAAAACGCAGTGACTCTTTGCCTTTCGCGTTAACTCGGAATTTGCCGTCAGTAAGAATGTTCATCAGTGCAGCACGG
Source organism: Vibrio sp. QJM3NY_21 (assembly GCF_057785975.1). NCBI lineage: Bacteria > Pseudomonadati > Pseudomonadota > Gammaproteobacteria > Vibrionales > Vibrionaceae > Vibrio > Vibrio sp. QJM3NY_21. The sequence goes on along the minus strand of NZ_CM173514.1, from coordinate 899,409 downwards.
TTTAACGAGCGAGGAACAAACGTTTCTAATGCTGTCTCACATTCGTTAGTTCGTTGAGTAGGGTGTTGAGCGATGACTTCTTGTGCTTTTTCAGTGACGTCTACCGCTTGGTAGTCGTGCATTTGAATCACAGTGTCAGCAACATCTAAGTAATCACCAGAACCACCCATTACCACGATAGTTGAGATGTCCATCTCTTCGCGAAGTTGGCCAATACGGTCAACAAGTGGAGTGATAGGCTCAGCCCCTTTTGATACAAGCGCTTGCATACGCTCGTCACGAATCATGAAGTTAGTCGCTGACGTATCTTCATCAATAAGTAGCGTTTGAACGCCTGCTTCAATTGATTCTTGTAGCCAAGCCGCTTGCGATGTCGAGCCAGACGCATCTTGTGTACTGAAATCAGACGTGTCTTTTTGCATCGGCAAATGGTTGATGTAATTTGATAGGTTCAAGTTGTGAACACATCGGCCATCTTCAGCACGGATCTTCATTGTATCAGTCGCAGTCACGATACCTTCACGACCGTCACCAGGAATATGGTTGTAGATAGAACGTTCAACGGCGTTCAACAGCGTAGATTTACCATGGAAACCACCACCAACGATTAGCGTGATACCTTTTGGAATGCCTAGGCCAGTCACATCACCTTTGTTCGGTGTGTTTAACGTAACACTCAACGATTCTGGAGCAGAGAAAGGCACCGCACCTTTCATTGGTAGGTCACAGTTACCAGCAATACGAGGTAATACGCTGCCATTTGCTACGAATGCCGCTAGGTTGTTTTCTTCCAATTGAGCACGCAACGCGTCTTGGTCTTCAACGGCTTCACAATGCTTAATCATCGCTTCAATGTTGAGTTCGCGTTCAAGCGTTGCGCGACGAATAAACTTAGGCAAATAGAATGTAATGATGTTGATTGCTTTCTTTGCAAGAATACTACGACCATCAGCAGGTAGGTTGATACGAAAACGGATTTCGATACCGTGCTCGGTGAAAACCACAGATGTGTTATCCAAAACAGTTTGGCCTGTTAGTGCGATAGACACAGTCGTTTCTTGCTTAGCAAATTCAGAGAAGCTACGTGCAATGAAATCACGCGCTGCTACTTGGTATTCGTAAGACTTTTCTTTCAGCCAACCTAACCCTGTTAACGACCAGGCGCGTGTTGCGCGAAAACGTGAAGAAGATGCGTACGGGTCACCTTGAACGTGGTCGATGTGTAATTCGAAATCAGCAAAGTCGTATTGACCTTTAATTTGTTGATATGCGCGGAAGTTTTGTTTTTCGAGCTTTTTAAGCTTTGCAGTCAACTGATCCATAACGAGGAATGCCTATATAAAGGGAAGATTAAAACAGAAAGGCGGCGATTATAAAAATCACCACCTTTAGAGTAAAGAGAAAGGTGGCCTAAATCCAAAACAAACTGCTCTTTTTTGCTTTAAGCGTAACGGGTTGTCCCCAAATAGTTTTGATTGATTAAACTGTGTTCGAATTCTTGGCTCGGCATTGGCCGCCCATAAAGGTAACCTTGTCCCACATCGCAGCCCTCGTTGATAATAAATTGCTCCTGAACTTCAGATTCTATCCCTTCAATCGTGACTTTTAGGTCGAGCTTCTTCGCGATTTGGACAATAGAACGAACGATTTCCGAGTCTTCGTGTGAGTTAAGCATCTGATCGATGAAGCTCTTATCAATTTTAATCGTATCGAACGGAAATTTCTTGAGATAACTGAAAGAGGCGTAGCCCGTCCCAAAGTCATCCAGTGACAATGTAACGCCAATGTCATGCAGCGATTCTAAGGTATTCTTCGCGACAACTTCATCGGCAATCAGGCCACTTTCTGTCACCTCGAGTTCCAAAAAATGAGGTTCTAGGTGATAGGTTTCGAGTAGGTGAACCACTTGTTCCGCAAAGTGCACGTTCTTGAGTTGAATTGCAGACACATTCACAGCCATCTTGAAATCTTCAACGTATTGCGACCACTCTTTCGCTTTTTCAATCGCATTACGCAGAACAAAGCTTCCGACTTCGAAAATCAAACCGTTTTGCTCGGCCATATGTATCAAGGTTTCGTTGGAGATATCACCTAAAACTGGATGACGCCAACGTAGTAGGGCTTCAGCACCAACCCAACGATGCGTTAATGGACATACCTTAGGTTGAAAGTAGAGCATGAGGTCATCGTTACGGACGGCTTGAAGCAAATAACCTTCGATCTTATTGATGTGACTTTGTTGTTCAGTATGAGATTGAGAGTAGTAAGCGAATTTTTGCCCGGAATCTTTACAGGCGAGCATGGCTTCTGATGATTTCTGGAGAATGCTTTCCGCATCGTCTTCGTTATCAGTAATCGCAATCCCGATAAAAGCATGCAAATGTACTTTGTCACTGTCGATATCGAACTCTGAATGGCCGACCTTAACGAGCGTCTGGCAAAGTTCTTCTAAGCGTTGGTGCAAATCTTTTACGCTGAACGCCAGTACGAGATCGATAGAAGTAGGGCGTGCAGTTAGTACCTCGATATCAGAGACACTGTCGATACGTTTTCGGTATTCAACCAACACTTGGTCTAAAGCGTCATAGCCATATCGAGCCTGTATGCGCCTTCCATTCGTAAACCCTATATGAATAACCGCAAATGAACTGTCCGTCAGCCTTTGTTGTGACGATAGTTTGTTATTTAGGCGAGACTCGAATGCGGTTCGGTTCAAAAAACCGGTGCCGATGTCATGATTCTTTTGGAAGTTTATCTTTTGTTCAGCCGCTCTTCGCTTATCAATCTCTTGGTTTAAAGAATAATTGAGGCTCGCAAGATCTTTAGTGCGAGTGTAGACCCGGTTCTTTAAGTCACGATTCATTTGGGTGAGCTTAGCGTGCTGAAACAAGGTTTTAAGCTGGGACTCTATCGAGGTACGAAAGCTCTCTAATAGCTTGATATAGGTAGGCGTATAGTGATTCTCTTTCGAGTCCAAGATACAAATGGTGCCGAACAATTCGCCGTTAGGCCAAAATAGCGGAATGCCACAATAAGAGATTAAGCCAAGCTTTGTATCGGGGTTGTTTTTCCAATCAGGATCGGCAAGCGCATTGGGCACCACAAGTTGTTGCTGAGACTCCATCACCGTTTCGCAGTAAAGCCCATTTCCTAAGGTTTCAGAATCGCCTTTGTTGTAAGGGTTATTCTCACTGTGACTGGTAGAGAAGACTTCAATATAGTTGGTGTGAACACGCATGATAAGTGCGGCAGGCACTTTGGTGATTTGAGCCAAGAGGTCGACAATATTCTGCCAGCTGGAGGCCATATCGTCAGGGATATCTAAGTCTATCGTTTTTATCTTCTTCATATGACTCCGAGTCAATTATGCTAAATGCATCAACACATCCTGTGTTAATTAAGATGAACCAAATAAACTGTGAATCTTACTTTTACTAAGTATAAGAAATGTTGCACAAAAAAACCTCTGCAAAATTGCAGAGGTTTTCAAATGTGAATCTGGGTCTCAGTAATGAGATAAGTTTCGATTAAGGCTTTAACTTTATAAAATCTTCAGTGTTAAGTTTCTGTTTATAGTCTACCGATGGTTGAGCAAAACCGTTCAACTGTAAAAACTCTTCTTTGAATCCTTGATAGTCGCCAATTGCTTGAAAGTTGTTTTCATCCATAGCTTCAAGTAGCTCAGTCACATGGGCTTGGGTTTCTGGATCGAGTTCCCATTCATCCATCCGAATTAGGCGTTCGCCGTCCAGAGGGACTTTTGATTGACCATAGAGTTTGCTACTAAACAGACGCTGCATTTGTTGGATACAGCCTTCGTGGGTCTCTTTCTCTTTCATCACTTTATATAAAGCGAGTAGGTAAGGGCTTAATCCCGGAATGAATACACTGGCTTTGGTGACGAGTGCCTTACACACAGTTGCGTAGGCATTACCGCCGAAGTTTGCTAGTTCAAGATTCAGCGCATGGCTGGTTTGATGAAGGTCTATTTTAGCGCGTCCCAAAGTGCCGTCTAAGTAAATAGGGTGCGTGACTTCTGGACCAACATAGGAAAATGCGATGGTTTTACAACCAGGGGCAATGGATTCAGCGTTGATGAGCTCATCTATCCACTGTTCCCAATCTTCGCCGCCCATGACTTTGAGTGTACTTTCGGCTTCTTCTTCCGTCGCTGCCGCAAGTGTGTCTGTCACCCAGTTGTCGTGCTCTAGCGAGATAGTCGCGCCGGTAACGCTTTCACCAATAGGCTTAATGGCAGAACGCCAAAGCTCATCAGTATTTGGCTTAGGTCGAACGCCCGCCGCTAAGCTATAGATAATCAGATCCACTTCACCTTCGAAGTAGGTTTCAATGGCTTCGACAACTTGTGTACGTGTTTCTTGTGAAAATGCATCGCCAACGATGTTGATAGCAGTGCGTTGCTCTCGTTCGGCTTCTTTCTTGAAGTAGATGTTGTTGTACCAACCAGCACTACCGAGGGACTTTTCGTTAGGACCGCGCTCGAATGAGACGCCGATGGTGTCAGCTTTTGCACCGCCAAAGGTCACGGCAATACGAGCGGCAAGGCCGAAGCCTGAGGAAGCGCCGATAATCAGTACTCGTTTGGGGCCATCTTTGATTTGCGGCGCACTCTTAACAAACTTGATTTGTTGCTTTACAGCTTCTTGACAGCCAAGAGGGTGAGCGCTTTTGGCTACCACACCCTTGATAATAGGTTCGATCAGCATAAATAACCTTACAGTTAACGGTGATATGCACTCAGGCTAACGTAAAGCTGTGTAAAATTTATTGAGCTAGACCATTAAAACTTAAAGATACTGATATAATTCTTCGGCGACGAATTCAGCGATCCAAGGTTGAGCTTCTGGTTTTGGATGCAGTCCGTCGTTCATCATCCACTCAGGTTTAAGGATGATATGCTCTAGGAAAAACGGCAAAAGCGGCACATTTTGTTGATCAGCAAGCGCTGCAAAAACGTATTCAAATTGCTGGTTGTAACGCTTACCGTAATTCGGTGGGATTTTAATCTGCATCATAATTGGCTTGGCGCCCGCAGCTTTTATCTGCTCAATGATTTGATCAAGGTTCGCAGACATCAGCTTAGGTGGGAAGCCACGAAGGCCATCATTTGCACCGAGTTCGATAAGAACAGTGTCTGGAGCATGTTCTTCGAGTAATTGTGGTAAACGAGCTAACCCGTTGCCAGTTGTGTCGCCCGAAATACTGCCGTTTACCACGGTAACTGTTTTGTCATGCTTCGCTAATGCGTTTGGCAATAGACTTGGCCAACTCTGTTTGATGTCCATGTTATAACCAGCACTCAAGCTATCACCAAGTACCAGTAACTTAGAATCTAACTCGGTATCTTGAGCCAAAGAAGCGGTTGAAAATATAATAAAGAATAAAAAGGAAATTAGTCGAGTCATGCATACATCCATCATTAAAGCTGAAGCTGTTTCGAAGACAGTGTCTACTAATCAAGAACATTTAACAATCCTAGAGCACGTCGATATTGATATTCGTGAAGGTGAAACTGTCGCGATTGTCGGCACGTCTGGCGCAGGTAAATCAACCCTAATGACATTGCTTGCAGGGCTTGATGTGCCAACGAAAGGCGAAATCAGTTTATTAGGGCAGCCACTTTCACAGCTTGATGATGAAGCAAGGGCTAAGATCCGCAGTGAATCGGTAGGATTTGTATTTCAAAGCTTCTTATTAATCCCAAGCCTTTCTGCGCTGCAAAATGTCACGCTTCCTTGTCTACTTAAAGGGGAAGACGAAGACATCGAACGTGCGACGGCTTTGCTTGAATCAGTGGGCTTAAAAGACAGGCTTGATCACCTGCCATCTCAACTATCAGGCGGTGAACAACAAAGAGTCGCTTTAGCTCGAGCTTTTATGATCAAGCCAAAAATCCTTTTTGCTGACGAACCCACAGGCAACCTAGACCAACAAACTGCAGCCAAAATTGTCGAGTTGTTGTTTGAGTTGAACTCATCACATGGCACAACGCTTGTTCTAGTGACGCATGATCCTAAACTCGCACAACGTTGCCAACGAACACTTAAGATGCATGTCGGTCAGATAGAGGAAGTCTAAATTGAATTCATCAAACGGACTGAATAAACGCCTGTTCTCATGGAGTATCGAAGAGATTCGACACGGTCAGTTATGGCCAGTTTCCATAGCATTAACACTGATCATTGCGTGTGTTTTTGCATTGTCGGCATTGGCCGAACGTATGGAGCAGGTGATTGTTAAACAGGGCAAAGATGCGCTTACTGCCGATAGCGTGTTTATCTCAGCAAACCCAATCCCGCAACCCTTGCTGGACCTCACTCAGGTTGAACAGTTAAAAAGCTCTCAGTTGACCCGTTTTTCAACGATGGCATTCAGTGATAACTCGATGCAGCTAGTGACGGTGAAAGCGGTTGAAAGTAATTACCCATTACGTGGAGAAATGATACTAGAAGGTGCGGACAATGTGTCTAGTAACCATGTTGCGCCAGGTGAACTTTGGTTAGACGAGCGTATATTTGCACAGCTTGAGGTTGAAATTGGTGACAATGTCACTATTGGCGATGCCGATTTAACGATAACAGGGCGTATCACCCAAGAGCCAGGTTTGAGCTTTAACCCATTCCAACAAATGCCTGCTGTGCTAATTCATACCAGCGATATCGAGGCCACTGGAGCGATTCAACCGGGCAGTCGCGTAAGCTTTAGGCTGTTTCTAAACGGTGATGATACAAAACTGAAAGCCGCGCAAGACAGCGTAGAATTGACACCGAGCGATCGCTGGCGCACGCAAGATTCAGCGAGTCGCACTAACGACATGTTCGAGAGCACAACTCAATATCTTTCGCTAACGGTTGCTATCGTTGTGATCATGGCGGCGACCACTTTGGTACTTACTTGCCAACATTATGTTGCGAGTCGCCGTAAAACCATTGCGATGCTTAAGAGTTTAGGCGCAAGCAAGCAATGGATCATTAAATGGTTGTTTGTACAGGTATCTCTGTTAGTGGCCATCGGCGCTGTACTAGGAATTACAATAGGGGTCGGCTTAGAGTTTCTACTTCGTATACCATTAGGTGATTTGTTGCCAACACCACTTCCTAGCTATGGTATTGAACCTGTCATTTTGGCGATTTTATCAAGTATCCTCATTGGTGTGCCTGCTCTTGGTATTCCGTTAATTGGCTTGGTCAACACTTCGGCAATCAGCGTGATTCAATCAAGTCATCAATCAAATGAAAGCTACAAGAAATACTTGTTATTGCTGGTACCTATAATTCCAATGATGCTGATGTACGGCGACAATCTGTTGGTATGGATAGTTCTAGCAGGTATCGCATGCCTGTTCTTAGTGCTCGCGATTGTCAGTACGTTTGTTCTGCGTTTGGTCGGCAAGCTGCCGACGTCGATATCTATGCGTTTGGCATTGAGCCGAATTAATCGCACACCATTAGCAACAGGGATTCAATTTGGTTCTCTAGCGCTATCTTTGATGCTGCTATCGATCATATGGCTTGTGAGAAGTGACTTGTTGTCGGATTGGCAACAAACCTTGCCCGAGAACGCACCTAATGCGTTTGCGCTGAATATTGCGAGCTATGAGAAAGACAGTTATCTCGAGACGATTGATGCAAACGGAGTAGAGCGTACTCAAGCGTTTCCAATTATACGAGGAAGACTCACGACCATTAATGGCGTTGAAGCGGCAAAATACAGTGATACCTCACAAGAAACAGATGCACTAAGCCGCGAAATCAACTTCACTTGGGGAGATAGCCTTCCTGAGTACAATGAAGTGTTAGAAGGCAGCTGGACACAAGAGCAGGGCGTATCTGTGGAATCCGATGTCGCGGAGCAGCTGGGTCTAAAGATTGGCGATGAGTTATCGTTCACAATCAACAGCCAGAATGTCTCTGCCAAGGTGAACAGCATCCGAAAAGTAGAGTGGCGAGAAATGAAGCCGAACTTCTACTTCATATTTACGCCAGATGTCTTGAGCTCTATTCCTTCTACTTGGCTCGTCAGCTTCCGACTAGAAGAACAACATAATCAGATGCTCAACGAACTCTCTCGAAATCACCCAACCGTGAGTTTGATGGATATTCGTAAGATGGGTAGCAAGATCCAAGAGTTGCTCAAACAGATTGTTTGGTCGATAACCGTACTTGCGGCTCTGGGTGTGATAGCAGGGTTGTTGCTAATCTTTACTCTGTTGCGATTGAGCTTGTCTCAAAGACAACAAGAGATACGTTTGTACCGCACTTTAGGTGCGAGCAAGAAGCGAATTCTTAACACCATTTGGTGTGAATACGGGCTAATGGCCTTAGTGGCTGGGTCAATTGCTGCGCTGGGTTCTGAACTCAGTGTTGCAGGGGTAATGAACTTTGGCTTCGAGTTAGAACCTTCACTCCACCCAATGCTGTGGATGGCGCTACCCGTGCTAACGTTCATCACATTGGCCGCGGTAGTAAATAGCTTAATCAAACGTTTGTTGGCACCAGTAAACAAGGATTTTGGTTAGTCGCTAGCGAGATCTAACCAAATGCTTAAAACGGTCTAAAAGTGACATTATTTATATTTAGTTATGCACTATTTATAAGGCGTCGCTTTAGACCGTTTTTTATTTGACCAATGCGTAGCACAAGTAACGAATATCGCACCTTATTCTCCACTCTTTTCAGCATTTTTTAAAACTAACCCCGTAATAATGCCGATTTAATGAACAGCGGTTAGTCCCTGTAAACAAAGGGTTTGCGCAACTTAGCAAGAACGTTATCAACAGTTATCCACAAAAACGGTGGATAACTTTAGGGATAAGTTAACCTCTATGTTTTAAGAGTACTGAGGCAGCCTTTATGTGGCGTCACTTAGGACAAATGTGACGGTTATAATAACCTTTAAAACTCAATCTTGAGTTATTGAGTCAAGAGATTATTTAGGTTTTTTACATAGATATTAAATACTGCCTATCTAAGACCTTGATAAAAATGTGTTTTAATTCGTAGCAGAACAAAAGTAGAATAGTGGCAGTTAATCATATTCTATAGAACACGATGAACCACAACAAAACGGATACAAATCAGCCTTCTATTGCCATTGTTGGTGGTGGTATTGCCGGAACCACGAGCGCGATTCATTTTAGTGAGTTGGGTTATAAGGTCACTATCTTGGAAAAAGGACCGAGTTTGGTTAATGGTCCACCAATTTGCCATCTGCACGCTGGTGGCAATTTGTATCGAGATATTTCTGTAGAGCAATGTCTTCAGTTGCTCAAGCAGTCAATTGATACCGTTCGTTTGTTTCCTCATACGCTCAATATTCGTCCGACAATTATTGCTGTTCCACACAGTGATGGTGGAGAGCCGTTGGATCTGCTTCCGCGTCTAAAGATAATCAAGAACGCTTATGCCGAGCTTGTTAATCAAGATAAAAGCAACCAAGTGCTTGGTCAACCGGAAGAGTATTACAAGCTGTATAGTAAAGATGAGTTATTAGCACTTGCTACCCAAGCACAGCCTCTGAAACCAACATCGCTTGATGAGTGGTGTATTCCTTTCGCTAAACATACGGATCTAGAAACCCTTAAGTATCCTGTTGCTATGGTTCAAGAGTATGGTTGGAGTGTATTCCGACTCTCTGCAACCGCTCAACTCTCTTTGGGGCAACAGTCTAATTGCACCGTGTTAACCAATAGCCGATTGCAATCTGTTGAATCGTTAGAGCAAGGCTGGTCTTTGACTTATACCGATGCCGAAAACCAAAGCTGTCACCTAGCGACCGATTACTTGATTAATGCAAGTGGCTTTGAAACGGGCATTGTGGATGACTTTGTCGGCTCTAAACAGCAAAGACTGGTTGAGTTCAAAGCCGCATACGTTACGCAGTGGCCGTATTCACAAGAATGTAAGGAAGAGTGGCCAGAGGTTATCTTCCATGGCCCAAGAGGCACACCACAAGGCATGGCTCAATTAACACCGTACGCTGATGGTGTATTCCAACTTCACGGTATGACAGAAGGGATTACTCTGTTTGAGGGTGGGCTTGTTTCTTCATCAACAGATTCATCACAGCCTCAGCTGCCTTCTAAGCTTCTTAAGAAAATCGTATCTGGTTGGAGTGAAGAGCAGCTTGGATTAAGAACTCGCGCAGCGATAACGCATATGTCTCAGTTCATCCCAAGTTTCAGCTCTGCATTGGTAGGTGGCAAGCCTTTGTTTGGAGCACAACAGATTCCGGGAACCGATCCGAGCTTAAGAGCTTCAGACGTTTCATTCTGTGGTGATCGCTATGCTCGACTTGAAGTAGTGAAAGCTTCTTCAACCCTAGAGGCTGCACAAAAGGTCGCTGAGCATTGGTTTGATGTCGCAGAGTCAGTATCGATTGAAGATACACACTCAGTGACAATGTCACTTAATCTAAGTGACATTGAGAATAGAGCGATAGATTTGACACAAGAACGTGGATACCCAGAAGCCCTTGCAAAGGTGTCAGGCCAAGATCACGCTTAATACTCAGTCATAATCGACTACGCTGAACATCTTCAATTCGGCTTACTTTGACAGGTAAGCCGAACCTTTAACTGCAACGCCTGCTTGTATCTTGTCAATTACCTGAACTACATCTTCCAAACGAAACCTTCCTGGCTAACTCTTTCAAGATTCTTAGATTCTTAGATTCTTAGATTCTTTGCGACATAACTACAGAGTTACATAGCTACAGAGCAAAAACTAATAACCGAAAAATTGAGCCCATTGGCACCAAACATCTTGTAAGCCTAAGCGATCTCCCTTGCTGAATGATATCGCATGTCCAGGTTTGGCTTGTGCTAAGCGCGGTAAATCGATTCTGGCGACACATCCAATCTTTGGGTAGCCACCAATAGTCTGTCTGTCATTAAGCAACACGATAGGTTGCCCATCTTGGGGGATTTGAATCGCACCTAAGGCAATGCCTTCTGACAATAGCGAAATATCAGGTGAATCAACCGATTCACCACTCAGTCGATAACCCATGCGATTTGAATTTTGGTCAACGTGATACTGCGCGTTATACAAAGTCTCTTTTGCTGACTCGGAGAATAGTTCGCTTTGATAGCCTTCAATCACTCGCAGGTTCACTGGTAGGTTGTAATTAGGCGTGTATCGGAAGGTGACACTCAACGCTTTAAACAGGCGAGAGAGTTTGTGTTGGGTAAACGCAATTTGTTGCCCTTGCTGGCATGGCTCTCCATCTTTCGTTAATCCACCAATCTTTTCTCGAGTCACCGTAGAACAGCTATGAAGAGTTGATGGAACATCGAAGCCACCCTTAATGGCTAAATACGCCCTTAGACCATTTTTAGGTAAACCAAATGAGAGAACTTGCCCAGAGAAAGCTTGAAAAGTACGCCAGTTCGACTGTGGTTTGCCATCGAGCTTCGCTTGTAAATCGCCACCACATAATGCCATCTCACAATCAAAATCGATTCGTAACGCACATTGCCCAAGCGTGATTTCCAACGCCGCTTGGTTGACTGGGTTTCCGAGCAGGTGATTGGCCCAGCTATATGAGTAATCATCAACAGGACCGCCTTGTGTCAACCCGAGGTGAGCGACACCAAATCGTCCGAAGTCTTGAATCAAACTCAACGGGCCGGGTTTAATCACTGTTAGTGTTGGTTTAGCTATTGTATTAACCATTAGCGACATCTCCACTAATCTCCATAAGCCTAAGCTCTACAAATTCTTGTTTTGAAATCGCGATGAAACGGACCGTATCACCGACATTAAGTAGAGACAGCGGCGTTTGCGTGGTATCAGCGTTCTTCAATTGGCTGTGATCAAACAGTGCGATCGGGCAATTGCCAATAATATTCCAACCGCCCGGTGAGTCCGAAGGATACACCGCCGTTTTCGTATCCGCGATGGCGATGCTGCCTTTCGGTACACTTAAACGTGGGGTTGAATGACGAGGCAAAGCAAGCTCGCTGACCACATTAGACATAAACGCAAAGCCAGGCGTAAACCCAATCGCACTGACGCTGTATGTTTGTGAGGTGTGATGTTGAATGATTTCATCCAGCGAGATGCCTTTGGCTTGATATCGGTCTAAATCGAGTGCTGTTTCTGGTGAGTAATAGGCGGGAAGCTCGATAGTGTTACGCGTGTTAATAACACTAGAGAAAGACGAAATAGCATGACTCAACAAGGCGTTGAGTTGTTCCATGAGCTGCTGTTCTGATATTCGATAAGGTAGGTAATCGACCAATATTGTTTGGTAAGCCGGCGTCACATTCATCAACACCGATGCTAAATTTTGGCGAATGGCATCGGAAAAGTGAGCCATGTACTGCGCATATTCGGCGCTAGACTGATTATTTGAAGGCGATAGCGCCAAGGTGACCAAAACACTGCATTCTGCGACTGGCGCTATATTGAATTCAATTTGATTCGTCGTCATTTCGTTTCCATACGTTTGTTTGCCTTTGATTTACTTACTGCCTTTTATTTGCGTATTTGGCGTTTCTAACTTCCGTGTCCAAACCAATACAAAGCAATTAGACCTTACGAGCAATTGGTTAAGTGCTCGTAAGGCGAGCGATAAGGCCATGCGCCATACCAATCACACGCTTCATATTAGTTAAAAGCGTTGAGGTCTTGTCTGATTTTTCTAATTAGTGCGATGGATTGGGGGTTATCACCATGAACACAGATGGTATCGGCTTCAATAGGCAGTCTTTCACCTTCAATGGTCGTGACCGAACCGTAGTTAATGATTTGCATGACTTGGTTGTAGATGTCGTCTTGATTGACGTAAACCGAGCCTTTTTGTGTTCGCGGCGATAACTGCCCATTATTCAAGTATGCACGATCGGCAAACGCTTCAAACAAGAGGGGTAAGTCATGATCGTCAGCAATATCTAAATACTGCTGATTGTCTGACGAAGAGAGGATCATTAAGGGGATGTTAAATTCAGCGACGGCTTGTGCTACCGCATTAAACACATCAATGTTCGCCATCATATCGTTGTAAAGGGCGCCATGAGGTTTCACATAACCAACAGATGCATGGTGATATCGGCAAAGGGCTTGTAGTGCACCGACTTGATAACAAACCAGTTCACTGATCTCATCCATGGTGTGCGGAATAGAACGGCGACCAAATCCGACTAAATCTTGATAACCAGGGTGAGCACCTATTTGGGTGTGATAGTGCTGTGCCAGTTTAATAGTCTTGGACATAACGTGCGGATCAGACGCGTGAAAGCCACAAGCGATGTTTGCCATATCGACCCATTCCATGACCGACTCATCATCGCCCATCTTCCAATTGCCGAAACTTTCTCCCATGTCGCAATTAAGCAAAATCTTCGTTGTCACGTGGTGCTAATCCTTTACGTTGAGGTAAGTAATGACGGTCTTATAAATGCCATAAATAAACAGTGACCTGACTCAAACTTTCGACACCGAAAATTTACCAGTATGGCATTTCATATATAGTTGAACTATTGATTAAAGGATTAATATCTATCTGTATATTAGGTGAGCACATGATATCGCGCCAGGTTTGCTTAGGACTAGCATTAACGACACCTGTTTTTGTAGCTGCTCAAGAAAACTCTTTAGACCAACTCATGTCGATGAGCCTTGAAGAGTTGTCTATGTTAGATGTTGAGATGGAAACGGCTTCGAAAGTGACACAAAAACTTGCCGACATTCCCTCATCGGTTTATGTACTTTCTAATGAGCGAATTCAACGCAGTGGGGCTAAAACCATTGCGGAAGTGCTGACGCTAGTACCCGGCCTCAAAGTGACTAAGTTTAACGAGACCTCGTGGTTTGTTTCGACGCGCGGCTTTCATGATGGGCTGTATAACAAAATGCTCGTGATGATGGATGGACGAAGCTTATTTAGCCCAGTCTATGGCGGCACGTATTGGAGCGATGTTGACTATATACTTGCCGACATCGAACGTATCGAAGTATTAAAAGGCCCCGGCGGAACGATTTGGGGAGGCAATGCGGTTAATGGTGTGGTAAATATCATTACTAAGTCTGCCAATGATACTCAAGGGACGTATCTCTCTGGTGTCGCCTCTAATACTAAAAATTACGAGTTTAGTGTTCGTCAGGGTTTAAGCTTGAATGACGATGTGAATGCGCGTGCATTCTATAAGTACCGAGAAGAACCCACGTATCGCACAAACGAATCTGAAAAATGGAAAGCGCAAACGGCTGGGATGGTGTTTCAACCAAGTAATACTGAAGAAAACTGGTCATTGCGTATCGGCGGCGAGAAAAGCTTTTACGAGTCGGAACTCTATACGTTCCAATATGATAACTCAGGTTCGTTTGTCGGTTCACAAGCCAATGATTTCGATAACAAGAGCCAATCTGTTTACGTCCAATTCAACGACTCTCGCCATTTTGATGAAAGTTCGACACTCTCATATTCGTTATGGGGGGAATATAATGAGGATAACGCGCCAGATGCTCCGGGAAGCTACTCGACCCTCGATTTTGACTCGACCTATATCAACCAGCTATCTGCAAAGCATCAGATGACACTCGGTGGTGGCCTGCGATATATGTATCTTGATTTCTCGTCTAGCCAAGTTTCGGAGGTTGATTGGTACAATCCCGATTACGAAGGTCGAGCCTACAATATCCAATCTGCCAACGATTATATTGCGAACGCTTTTATACAGTCTCAAATTCAAATGACGGAAGCGCTATCTATTACTATTGGTGCCAAGGTCGAGCACTTTACACAGAATGATTCAACTGAGCTTTCACCTCAATTGCGAGGTTTATATAAGTTAACTCAACGTCATTCTGTGTGGGCGGGGCTCAGCCGTGCAGTGGTTGCACCATCATATATGGATTCAAACTCTACATACTACTTCAACAGTTATAATACCGATTCAAACGACAGTTATCTGGATGTCTATAAATCAAACTCTAACCTTGAAATAGAGGACGTCATAACGGCTGAAATGGGGTATCGTTACTCTAACAATTCAAATTTCGAGCTCGATGCAACAATCTACCTGAGTGAACATGACAATCTACGCTTCCACAGCTATGACCCGAATGATATCCCCGCGAATCATGTCTATGTCGGTGCATTATCTGATGATTATAAAGCGAAAACCTATGGCTTAGAGTTAGGCGCAAGTTATCAAATTACAGAAGATCTCACCAGTTACCTGAGTTATGCCTATTCAACGTTAGAGGGTGAAAACAAGGGTGATGACCCTAAATCTAGCCCACAAACTGGCGTCTATCATGACATTGATAATGAACATTTAGCCACGGCACAGTTGATGTGGAATATCACCGATAGCTGGCAATTCGATGTTATCGGCCAATACATTAACGTGAATTACCCAGACTATTGGATAGCAGGCGATGGCACTCAATACGAATGGCAATCTTACCCACATGAAATAACTTTTGATGCACGTCTTGCATGGAAAAAATCATCCGCAGCACCTTTAATTGAAGTGGTCGTTGAAAACATTGGTAAGAGTGACGGTTATCAAGCTGAGTTCACGTCTGAAAAAAGTGTTAACCAAGAGTCCGTATATGTGAGGGTCTCTCATGAATTCTAAGTGGCGCAAGTACCGTATTAAGCTTGGTTTTACTAAGCTCAGCCTTGCCACTTTAGCTATGTTTATTGTGCCTTTGAATACATCGGCGGCTAGCTTCAAGCCTTATGAAGTGAAAGCGGTGTACCTATTTAGAATTGCCAACTTTATTCGTTGGAACGACGAAAGCACCATGAATACGGTTAACTTCTGTGTGATTGGCGATGAGAAGGTAAGCAAAGCACTGACGTCGATTACACAAGGAAAATCTATTCGTTCTCTTGCTATTCAAGTTCATCAATTGGTGACTCCTAAGTGTGATATCACTTATCTATCTGATCTCGATAATGATGAATTTAGCCGTAAAGCCCACTCACCACATACTGTGACGATTAGCGATATCCCAAACTTTACGGACATGGGAGGAGTCATTGAGCTAACGCACATCGATAATAAGCTAAAGCCTAAGATCAACTTAGTGAATGCAAGACGCGGTGAATACGTCATCGGCTCAAACCTGTTACGAATCGCTATAGTGGAGGGCCAATAATGTTGTCTTTCATTAATAATTTATCGATTAAAAACAAGCTGATATTACCGATTGTCATCTTCATCGCGGTTACTTTTGTGACGATTCAATCAGTTAATTACACTGTCACTTTTGAGCGAGAGAAAGAGAGTCTTATTCAGCGAGTTAAAGTGTTGGCACAAGGTGTTGCTTATAACCTACAAGCTGCGATTCTATTTGAGGATAAATCTTCGGCTCAGGAGATTTTGTCAGCCTTCGTTGCGGATAAAGATATCGTCAGGGTGAAGCTCTATGACATTAATGAACAGCTTTTTGCGAGTTATCAAGTCAGTAATACGCTAGTTCCAAGACCGAATACAGATGAATTAAATGACATCGCGGATCACCAATTTGCCATCTCCGAGAATTTCATCTTTTTGCTTGTTCCGGTGACGCTGGACGACGCTGTGATCGCTAACTTGAGGGTGACAATATCAAAAGAAACGTTTAATACGATCTTAACGAATATTTTTAAGGTTGCAGCCGTCTATTTGCTGTTTCTAGTGATCTTAGGCGGGGTACTGGTCAAATTGGTTCAACGCTTGATTATCGAACCGATGTTTGACCTTAATGAGGCGATGCAAGCCTTTGTTGAACGTCGTTCAGAACAACAAAAATTAGTCGCAACGAACCACGATGAGATAGGGGATCTGGTCCGAGCTTTTAATACCATGCTCGAAAGACTTCAACATCGTGACAACCAAATCAATTTTACGCTCGATAAACTACAAGAAGAAAAGTCGTTTGCAAATGAGGTAATTGAAACTGTTCAGCACTCGTTGTTGGTAGCCGATGAAAAAGGGTTCATCGTTCATGCGAACGCTGCCACTCGTGACATTTTTAAATGTACCGAAGCGTTTCTTGAAAATTTATTGATCCAAGAGTTGATTGCGACAAAGCAAACTGGGCTCTTACAAGAGGTTATCGACGCTAATATTGAGCTCAATGACGAACTACTCGAAACCACCGATCTCTTTCACTCAAAACGCTGGCTTCGTGTGAGTAGCCGTTCGTTGTCAAAGCACGGTCGTATTCTTTATGCAATCCAAGATGTCACGGGGATAGAAACGGCCATGAGTCGCCAGCGTATAGCAGCGGGTGTTTTTGAGAACAGTAAAGACGGCTTAATCGTACTGAATTCATCCAACGTAATTACCATGGTCAACCCAGCGGTCACCCAACTTCTTGGTTATCACGCTGATCTGCTGGTGGGCAAAACACCATTTGACGTTTTTTCTTGGCAACAGTTTTCATCCCTAATGCCGACAATTCGCAGCTCATTGGAAAATTATGGCCAGTGGCAAGGCGAGGTATGGGAGAAGAGTGCATCCGGCACTTTGGTTCCAATGTTTGTAAAAGTGAATCGAGTTTCGTCAGACAACGAGAAAGACGAGTTTGATATGGTACTCACATTGTCTGATTTATCTAATGTCAAAGAGATGGAAAGGCTCGAACACTTGGCTCATCACGACGCATTAACGGGTTTGGCCAACAGAGCTCAGCTGTATAAAGTTATGGATGATGTCGTCACGTCTAGCCATTATTCTAATCAACACTTCGCGGTTATCTATTTGGATCTCGATGGCTTTAAACACGTTAATGATAACTATGGACACGATGCGGGCGACGAAATCCTCAAAGCAGTATCGAGCCGGTTGTTATCTCAAGTTCGTGCAGGAGATTTGGTAGCACGTTTGTCGGGTGATGAATTTGTTCTTATTATTAAACAAACCAACAAAGTCTTGTTAGCAAAGTTAGCGGAGCGACTGTTGGAGCTGATCGGGCAAGAAGTAACCCATAAACAGCGCTCGCTTCATGTTGGAGCGAGCTTGGGCATACACTTAGTTGATGGTTCAGAGCGTGATATAGACGTGATCCTAAAGGTTGCCGATGAGGCGATGTACCAAGCAAAACGCAAAGGAAAAGGTCAATTTGTGTTCTCTCGTGATAGTTAATAGCCGTAGGCGTTTGTGACCTCTACCTAAGTTGTTGTATCATAAGTGATAGGTTGAATATTTTTAATTAAAAGGTCTGCTAAACATGAATGTTTTAGTTACAGGTGGCATGGGTTACATCGGTAGCCATACAAGTATCCAGATGATCAACGCAGGAATGACACCTGTACTTTTTGATAGCTTGTATAACAGTAAACCAAGCGTTCTAGAGCGTATCGAAAAAGTATCTGGTGTTCGCCCTAATTTCATTGAAGGTGACGTTCGTCATAAAGCGCTTTTGACTGAAACCATGAAGCAACACAACATTGAAGCAGTTATTCATTTCGCTGGCCTAAAGGCGGTTGGTGAATCTGTGGCTAAGCCTCTTGAATACTATGACAATAACGTCAACGGCACGTTAGTCCTTGTTGATGCAATGCGTGACGCTGGTGTGAAAACCTTAGTATTCAGCTCTTCAGCAACGGTCTACGGCGATCCTGCGAGTGTGCCTATCACCGAAGATTTTCCAACAAGCGCAACCAATCCTTACGGTCGTAGTAAGCTAATGGTTGAAGAGTGCTTAACCGATTTCCAAAAAGCCAATCCAGATTGGAGCATTACGCTGCTGCGTTACTTTAACCCAGTAGGTTCACACCCAAGTGGTGAGCTAGGTGAAGACCCGCAAGGTATTCCAAATAACCTAATGCCATTTGTCTCTCAAGTAGCCGTGGGCCGCCGTGAATTCCTATCGGTATTTGGTAGCGATTATCCAACAAAAGATGGGACTGGTGTTCGTGATTACATCCACGTCATGGATCTGTCTGATGGTCATATCGCAGCGCTTGAGAAAGTAGGGCGTAAAGACGGTCTTCATATCTACAACCTTGGCACTGGTAACGGTTCGAGTGTATTAGATATGGTTAAAGCGTTCGAGAAAGCGAGCGGTAAACAAGTCCCTTATCAACTGGTCGATCGTCGCCCAGGTGATATCGCAGAATGTTGGGCAGACCCTGCTAAAGCTCAGAAAGAGCTCGGCTGGAATGCGACGCGTACATTGACTGAAATGACGGAAGATACATGGCGCTGGCAGTCAACGAATCCTAATGGTTTCCCTGGCTGATCTAGTAGTTTCATGAATGATTAATATACAAAAAGATGCTTTAGGGCATCTTTTTTGATCTAAATCGAATAAAAAGTGAATTAGTGGTTAAAAAGTATCATTCTGTATCGGTTGTTGTTATCATGCTCGCGAATTATATGTTTAATGTTAATTTTCTTTGGAGTTAATCATGGAACTAGGCCTAATTATCACTTTCATCATTGCTGCTGCAGTAATGGTTAAGAAAGAGATGGCAGAGAAGTAATTTCACTTTATCCCTTTTTTATACAATTTTTAGTGAAATAATAAAAGCCAGCGTTTAGCTGGCTTTTTAGTATCTGCTGTATACGTTTCTGTGGTTCAGCTTACTAACGAATTAGAATTCGTATTTAGCGGTGATTGACCAGTTACGACCAGCTTGCGTGTAATCTTTATCTTCTTGTGAGAATCCACGAACATCATTCCACGAATAGTACTCTTCATCCGTAACGTTGAAAAGACCAGCTCTAAGCGTAAGATCCTTCATCGGCAAGTAGTATGCAGTTAGGTCAACTACTGTTGCAGAATCAGTCGGTAGAATTTCGTCTTTTAGACCCGCGCTATTTATATCACTAGACTTCTTGCCAGCTGTATAACTAATGTTAAGTGATGTACCCCATAATGCTGAAGGAGCATCATAGTTAAATCCAACTACAGCATTCCAAGGGTTCACGCTGTTAAGAGGGTTACCTTTACCGTCTTCACCTTCTGTGTACGTAGCTGCAACACGGGTACTCACACCTTGTACCGGCATGAAGCTATTCCAAGACAACGTGTTTGAAGCCTCGATACCTTTGATTACTGCTTCATCAATGTTGATATTCTTATAGACTGTCGGATCCATAGGAGAGCCAGAACCACTAACAGGCTGAGTATCAATAAAGTTATCATAGTCGCTGTAGAAGATAGCGATTTCACTTGATGAATAATTTGTGTTGTGGCGCCAACCTAGCTCGTATGAAATACTTTCTTCAGCTTCTAAATCTGGGTTAGGGGCATTAACATAACCGTGAGCTGGATTACCAAATGAATAGTAAAGCTCTTGGAAATCAGGAGCTCTGAATCCTTGGCTAATTTGACCGAAGATCTTATTTTCGTCATTAAGCGTGTAAGTTGTACCTAAGCGTCCAGTTACAGCTGAGTCTGAATATTTTGCATAAGCTTCTTCAGGGTTTCCACTTGGGTTTTGGCTTGTATTACCAGGATCCGTTTCAAAGCCGTCAAAACGAACCCCCGGAGTAATCATCCAATTTCCGATCGTCATTTCATTTTGTGCAAAAAATCCATACTTTCTTTCTGATGCTGAAGGAATATAGAAGATAACTTGGTCTGCACTGATTGAGTTATATTCGTTATTAACGTTTTTAATATCTTTGTCCGAATATGAAGCACCATAGATAAAGTAATTTTCTACATTACCTGTCATGAAGAACTTATCGAATTGCACATCAAGCTGGTAACCTTTATCTTCGTAGATATAGTCCTTTTTCTGAACGTTGCCAGCTGGCGGTAAGAACATACTACCACCCTTAGATGTACGATTAGTTACGCCATTTTCTTCTTTGCTCAACCAGTCAGCTTGCCAAGTAACGGTGTCGGCAAACGCTAAGTTAGCATCCCAAATATGTTTGATACCAATTTGTTGTTGACTAGTCGAATCTTCGCCAGTGTAACCGGTGTAGCTTGAGCTATTTAAATCGGTATCACCTGAATTCTCGATAAAATTACCTGAGAATTCTAAACGATGTTGTTCATTTAATTGATATTGAAGCTTAACCAGTAAGTTGTTGTTTTGAGTGTCTTGCTCATTAGGTGTACCGAAGTTTTCAGTTTGCTCACCATCCCTGCGAGTATAAGCAACTAGCGTTTCAAGATCTCCAATACGATTCGCTAAGGCAACAGATTCGCTAAATGTGTTATCAGATGAAGAGTAGTTGAACTTCGCGTGCCCCCCGAAATCTTTGCCTTTTAAAAAGTCACTTGGGTCTTTTGTTTCAAACGCAGCAATACCACCAATAGCGTCTGAACCGTAAAGAGAAGAAGCCGCACCTTTAACTATCTCTACAGACTTCAACATGTCCGTATCAATATCAACGCGCGAAGAGTTGATGAAGTTATATGACTGAGTACCACTCGGGGTAAATTGGCTAGTTTGTGATACTCCATCAACGATAACCTTTACTCGGTTACCTTCCATACCACGAATATTAATACCTTGAATCCCCTGACGAGAATTCGTAGTGACGGTGACACCTGGTGTGTACTTAAATAAATCGTTTACATCCGTTACCATGTTTTTTTCGATATCTTTATCGTTAATCACAGTTACCGATGCAGCAACATCTTCAAGTTGTTGATTAGTACGAGTCGAAGATACAACAACCTCATCAAATAGGGCATAATCGTCAGCAAAGGCTGATGTTGATGAAAGCGCTAAAACGATTGAAGCAGAGAGTAGGGATTGCTTATACATCTGATAGTTACCTTAGTTCCATAGTATTATCTTGATTTGCGAAAGATAATATTGGATCTAAATGATAATTACTATTATTTGCATTTAAATAATTTTCAATCTTATCAACTAATTCATAATTAATAATCTTAAATATCTGTATTAAAAAGACTTTTACAGTTCCATTCATAGCCTGAATGCTTCTGTTTTTGTGATTCAAGTCTCATTTATAAAGTAGGAAAGCTATGCATAGTCCAATAACACTTGAAGCATTACACATATTAGATGCCATTGATCGTCGTGGGAGTTTCGCAGCTGCAGCGAATGAACTGGACCGAGCGCCTTCTTCATTGAGTTATCAAATACAGAAGTTAGAGCAAGACTTAGATATCATGATTTTTGATCGCTCAGGCCACCGTGCAAATTTCACGGAAGCGGGGCAGTTAATATTAGAGCAAGGTAGAATCATTCTTGGTGCCACTGAACAACTCGTTAACGATGCGAGTATTCTTGCTAATGGCTGGGAGCTAGATTTAACCATTGCCTTTGATGGCATCATTCCTATTGCCAATTTCTTCCCGTTGGTCGACGAACTAGGGAAAATCAGCAAAACACGTGTTCGCTTACAAGAAGAGATCTTAGCCGGATGTTGGGAATCCCTGACAGATGGCCGAGCCGATTTATTGGTATGTCCCAAGCTCGACACGATTCCAAACGATATGAAAAGTGACATCATTGGTAAGATGGAAATGGTATGGGTTGCTGCAACAAACCACTACGTTCATAAGCGCTCTGGCGATTTCGATCAAAAAGCGAGGGAAAGTTACAGGGTTATTGCAATTGCGGATACTGCACGCGATCAACCGGCATTAAGTATCAATATTCTAGAGAAACAACCCCGTTTAACCGTAACGAGCTTCCCTGCAAAGGTGGAGGCTCTAACAACTGGATTAGGGATTGGCACCTTACCGAGTGTTATTGCCGAGCCTTTGATTGAATCTGGCGTTCTACAGCAGATTTCGGGTACAGAACCACAGCCGATCGATATCGTCATGGCTTGGCGACGCAACAAAATGGGCGACGCCAAGTCTTGGTGTATCCAACATCTTAAAAAGACATGGGCGTTAAAGTAACGGTAACACCATATCTGCAGTACCATCTTCAAAACTGATATCTAGCTCGAAGCCGAGCTTTTGAGCTAGTGTCAGCATCCCTCTATTCGTTGGCATCGTCATGCCCGACATCTGTTTAGTCTGCTTCGCACGGCAGTAATCAATAACCTTAGTCATAAGAATACGACCTAAGCCGACACCTTTCAGATCGGAACGTATCAGAATCGCGAACTCGGCATCGGTGTTCTCTGGGTTAATTAGCGCTCTCGATACACCAATAATCGCAGGCACACCTTGTTCCTTACGAACCACCACAAACGCGATTTCTCTATCAAAATCAATCTGAGTAAAATTTGCCAATGCCTCATGGTTGAATTCACCAACATCACTAAAGAAACGCTTATAAAGATCCTCTTTAGAGACGCGATTAATAAAATCGGCATGAAGCGGTTCATCTTCAGGAAGAATAGGGCGTAGCAACACTTCGGTGCCGTCCTTGAGTACGATATTCTCTTCAAGCTCGACCGGATAAGGGCGAATCGCAAGACGTTCTTGTGGATCGCCTTCGTACGCTTTCAAGATGATATCGGCATCTAATATCGTGAACTTGTCACCATTGGCCAGTACTGGGTGGATATCCAAATCATGTATTTCGGGGCAATCCACTACCATTTGCGATATACGAACCAGCAACTCAGAGAGACCTTCAATGTCGATCGGGTTAGGCAGTTTTTGCAGGCGAATCTTGCCACTTTTTATCGCCCTAATGATCAAGTAACGCGCCAGTGTCATGTTAAGCGGTGGGAAAGCAGCCGCGGCATCAATTGATTCGTCCCACTCAGAGCCACCTTGGCCAAGTAAAATGATAGGGCCAAAGGTTTCATCCGTTGTAACCTTAACTCGCAGTTCTTGGCCGCCTGCAAGCTTGGCCATACCTTGAATCAACAAGCCATGGATATGAGCAGTAGGGAACGACAATTGAGATCGATCGAGAATTGCCTGAGCGGCATTCGCGACTTCACTACTGTTTCGTAAATTGAGCATCACACCTTGAACGTCCGACTTATGCGCAATGTCTGGCGAGCGAAGTTTTACGGCGACCGGGTAACCGATCGTTTCAGCAATGTGCACCGCTTCACTTGGGTCGGAAGCTATCCAAGTTGGCAACACATCAAGATTGAAGTGCTTGAAAAACTGGCTGTTTTGATGGGTATCAAGACTAACTGTTTCTTTATCCAGTAGTTGGCGCTCTATCCAATGTTTGGCATCTGCCAAGTCTTCAATGTGCACTTTTTC
Source organism: Vibrio sp. QJM3NY_21 (assembly GCF_057785975.1). Lineage (NCBI taxonomy): Bacteria > Pseudomonadati > Pseudomonadota > Gammaproteobacteria > Vibrionales > Vibrionaceae > Vibrio > Vibrio sp. QJM3NY_21. The sequence continues at coordinate 875,323 of NZ_CM173514.1, read as the reverse complement.
TGCCGTGGTCGGCGTTTCCATTAACTGACGTTGGTTGCGTCTGTACTCGACCAAGTGCATGAATGCGACCACTGAACTTTCAGGCGTTCGATAGGTTGGGAAACCCGCTTCCGTAAACAGCTTTCTCGCTGGCCTTGCGGTTAACTCCCCAGACCAATTCGTTAAGATATTAAAGCGCTTGTGGCGAGGATGCTTTTTAATCGCCTCAATAATTCGCTCTGCTGTTTTGGCTGAATGTGCGACCGCAGAAGGGCTGTGCATGATAAGAATGGCATCCGCTTCATCACCATCGAGCAAGATGTTTATGGTGTCGATATAGCGTTGATCGCCGGCATCGCCAACAATGTCGATAGGATTGCTATGAGACCAACTCGATGGCAAAACCTTACTGAGTTTATCGAGCGTATCTTCAGATAATTCTGCGAGCTTACCGCCGCGGTCAAATAGGGTGTCCACGGCCATAATTGCAGGGCCGCCACCATTGGTAACAATAGCCAAACGCTCGCCACGCAAGGGCACTGAATGAGTCAGTGTCTCTACCGCAGCAAACAGTTCATGTAAGTTCTTAACTCGTAACATACCGCTACGTCGGATCGCAGAGTCATAGATAATGTCTAAGGTATCGGCACCACCGGTATGTGCCATGGCCGCTGCTCGGCCTTTCGCGGTACGCCCGCCTTTTAGTACTAGAATTCGTCGATTGCGTGACGCTGCACGCGCTGCAGAGATAAAGCGCCTCGCATCAGTAATGCTATCGACATAAAGCAATATCGCTTCGGTGTGAGAATCGGTACTCAGATAATCCAAGAGTTCCGAGAATTCAATGTCACTGCCATTGCCTATCGAGATAAACGCTGAGAAGCCAATCTCTTTGTCGTTCGCCCAATCGAGAATCGTGGTACACACTGCAGCCGACTGAGAAACAAAGGCGATTTTACCTGGCAGCGCAGTTACCGGAGAAAAAGAGGCATTCAAATTTAACCAAGGGACAATAATCCCCAAGCTATTGGAGCCAAGCACCCGAATGTTGTGTTTTTTAGCAATCGCTAGGCATCGTGCATCATACGTTTCGCCATTATCGCTTTGTTGCTGCATGTCGGAAGAAAGCACAATGACAGAGGCTATGCCTTTCTCGGCCAGCTCTTCAAAAATGGCCACATTACGGGTCGCATTGGTACAGAGAATCGCAAGGTCAGGCACGATAGGCAGTGACAAAATGTTCTTGTATGAGAGTACGCCTGCCACCGAGTCATATTTTGGCGTAACGGGCATCACCGCACCTTTAAAATCCCCATGCAACAAATTGTTCATGACGATATATCCCGCGCGCGTTTCTCGTTGAGAAGCACCAACAACAGCGATTGAACGGGGTTTAAGGAGGGGATCAAGATGATTCATAGACATATCCTAGCAATGCACGTAAGTTCATCGTAACTTACTTTTCACTCGCGGGTTGATGGCAAATTCACCGAATTCAGATGAATAAGCAAACACTGCATAAAGTTTGTGAAATAGGTCACCCACTAATGGTGTATAATCTCAAAGTTAACTTGATTCTAAACCGACGTATCGGCATGATTTATAGTAATTATTATTAAGGATATAGAGCTTTCCATGAAAAAATTTGCAATTGTGACTTTGCCACTGCTCTTGGCTGCATGTGTATCTGACGACTACGTTACAAATGTAACTTCAGATAGTTATCAAGAAGAGTACAAAACGGCAAAAGTTGAAGCTCCAGTTGTATCTCAATCTGAGCAAACAGGCGTTGTTGAAGAAAACGTTGTCAACGTGATCAGAACCGAACCTGTTGAGCAGAAAGTCACTCAAACGACTAAAGCTAAGCCAGTTGCAGTAGTAACAGGCCCAACGAAGAAACAACAAGATATGAACCAGCGTTTTGGTTACACGGTTCAAGTTGTTGCTGTTGGCAGCCAGAGTAAAGTCGATTCTTTCGTGAAAATGCTACCTACGACTTCTCAACCAGTTTGGGAAAACTACAAAATGGTTAACGGCACTAAGTGGTTCACCGTACTTTACGGTGATTACGCAACACGCTTAGAAGCTAAAAAGGCAATCTCAACGCTGCCAACCACTTTCCAAAACTTGAAGCCGTTTGTTAAGAGCATTGATGACATCAAGAACTCTGAATACCCAACGCTTAACAAGTTGAACTAAGTTTTAATTCAGAAAGAGGGAGCAAATGCTCCTTCTTTTGTTTTAAGACCAGCAGTTTTGTTTAATAGTTAATCGCTCGATCTTTCGAACACAATTTTAACGTTCAAAACACTGTACCTATTTCGACTTTTGTTTATCATTGAAGTCAGTATTCCTAGTTTCAAGGACCGAATTTACCCATGAACACCATTAACATCCTTCTACTTTGTGGCGGTGGATCTTCAGAGCATGAAGTCTCTTTAATTTCAGCCAATTACCTTTTTGAACAACTGAATAGCGTTGCAGATTTTAACGTTGTCAGAGTTGAAATTAAAAACGAAGGCTGGTGTCTTGATTCAGGTGAATTGGTTTATCTAGATATCAATAATCAAACCTTACGTGGCGACAACCTCGAGTCTAAAGTCGATTTCATTGCGCCTTGTATTCACGGCTTCCCGGGTGAAACCGGTGACATTCAATCATTGTTTGAAATGGCTAAGATCCCGTACTTAGGCTGTGGTTCTGAAGCGAGCAACAACAGCTTCAACAAAATCACTTCAAAGCTTTGGTACGACGCACTCGGCATCCCAAACACGCCGTATCTGTTTTTATCAGACAACAACGACCAAGCTCATTCACAAGCGACTCAAGCTTTTGAAAATTGGGGCAAAGTGTTCGTGAAGGCGGCTCGTCAAGGTTCTTCTGTAGGTTGTTACCAAGTTAACCAAGTGGAAGACTTAAGCGAAGCGATCAATAAGGCGTTTACCTTCTCTGATCAAGTGCTGGTTGAGAAATCAGTTGTGCCTAGAGAGCTAGAAGTTGCCGCTTATGAAATCGATGGTGAGCTACACATCAGCAAACCGGGCGAGGTGATTGCACCTAATGGCGCATTTTACTCTTACGAAGAGAAATACAGCTCAGACAGTCACTCAATTACCGAAGTTGAAGCAAATAACTTAACAGACGAACAACTAGAGTTAATTGCAGACAGTGCACGCAAAGTATTCACCCAAATGAAGCTTCGTCACTTGTCTCGTATCGATTTCTTCTTAACACAAGACAACGAGATCTACCTGAATGAAGTCAACACCTTCCCAGGTATGACACCAATTTCCATGTTCCCTAAAATGGTTGAACATGATGGCCACAAATTCAGCCAGTTCCTAGAGAACTGTGTGAGAACAAGCATTTCTTAGTTGTTCCAAAATATCTTAGCGAGTCTTACACCACTGGCTAAATAAAAAATAGCGCCTTGAGCTTACCCGCCAAGGCGCTATTTTTTTAAGAGTCCGAGCTTTTTTTTTTAAAGCCAGTCGTTTATTGATCACACCGTTTTTTAACTAGCTGTCTATTAAAAGCTAACTATTCAAAAAGTACAGCCAAGGTACTATTGGTTTAATGCCAACAGGTAGTCAGTTTATTGCCAAGGCACTAGTGTTTTAAACTTCATCTTCTCAGTCTCAGCCGTCCCCGAGTAACCCACATATTGCGCAGGCATTGCAGGGCTGAGCCAACGACCAAAATCCTGAATCTCCCTCACCTTAAGACCTTGTTTTGACAACTCTTGTGCGGCACCCACACGAATCGAATTCCCTGAAAAATGGTGGTTTTCTGCGAGTTGAAGTAGGTCGCTTGCACTTCTTAATATCCTGTAGATCGACGAATCATCTAAAGGTTGCAGACTAATGTTCTCATGCTTGTCTATAGCACGAAACACGGGTAACTCGTCTTGTGTCCCAGTAAACGCAAACCAACGCTGAAGTGCAGCACTTGTTACTTGCGACAGCCGATACACTGAATCTTTTATTGTAATCTGGTAATCGTTTTCAACGCACTCGACATTACCCATTGATAACGCCTTAAGTTCTGACCGTTTTAAAGCACACTCAAACATCACATTATAAATGGCGATGTCTCTGATCTCTTTTAAGCTCGATTTCTCATTTGAAAGTAACGTGTTTAACTCAGCGAGGTGTGCAGATGTCATGGCATTGGTTTGCTTAGCGTCGCCAGCCATTTGAGCTTGCAAGTGGAGCAGGGCAAAACGAACTTGTCTATGCTTGATTGGGTTGGCAAAGCTCAACACAGTATGCAACAAACTAAGCGTTGCAGTGTAACGTTTTAAAGATGCGTATTTTCTGTCACTGGATTCCGTCTCAAGAAAACGACGAACAGCAGTAATAGAGGCTGGGAGAGTGTTGATACGGTTTTTAGTACAGAACGCATGGTAGCGATTCCAATCACTGTAGATACCCAGCAGTGAGTTACGAGAGTACTGATATCCTGTTAACTCATCTATAATTTCAATTGTCGCGTGCCTGTTCAATTTTTCAACAAATGAATTAATTGTCACAGAGTCGGTTAAAATAGGGACTTTTTTTCGCAAATTACCGTACCTCGACAGGTGTTTTTACCATATTATGCTTGATATCATTATAAGTATACTTATGATTAATACAGTGAAAACAAAAAGATGATTAATAGATATGGCTAATTCAATTTACCGTAGCGTCCATCTGCAATCGATGGATGCGAATAACACCATTTGGCGTGCTAAGTTAAAAAACAATGTTATTCAGGGCAACCTAGCTGCCGTGAAGAAGAGTATTGATTGGTGGATTGACACGGCGTCTATTATTGACCCTAAAGAGTTCACTGCATTAAATAAGTCGAGAGGAACTGGTGGCCTAACTGAAAACTTCAACGGCTATCAGATCAAAAATGACACCGGTGAGCCTAACGCTTGGTATTGCATGTTTAACGGGCGTCTTATCAAAGGCGGCAAGATTGCAATCCAGCGTCATATAGAAGCTTACTTACTCGCAAAACAAAAAGCAGAGCAACAAAAGAAGTAATTTATGAGCCTAGTATATTCAACAGAAACAGGTCGCATTAAACCTGAAGAAGAGAAAGTCCAACGTCCTAAAGGCGATGGTATCGTTCGAATCCAAAAAGAAACCAAAGGCCGTAAAGGCAAAGGCGTTTCTATCGTAACGGGCTTAGACCTAGATGACGCACCATTAAAACTAATGGCAGCGGAACTCAAAAAAGTGTGTGGCTGCGGCGGCTCAGTAAAAGATGGCAACATCGAGATTCAAGGCGACGCTCGTGACAAGCTCAAAGCGCACCTTGAAAAGAAAGGCTACAAAGTTAAATTTGCTGGCGGTTAAGCTCTAACTAATGCCAGGGGTAAAATCGAAGATTATTATCACTGGTTATTAGGTATTTTATGGTAAATAGCCAATATGGTTAAATACACAGTATAATTCAGAGAATATCGACACCAAATAAAGGCAGGGCATCACACAAAGATACCTGCCTTATAAACACCAAAACCAATTTAACATAACGTACATAATACGCAGTGATGGTGTAAGCGCAAAGTTGTAATGTCACTATTTTCCAAAGTTATTCTTATCATCGTTTCCCTTAAACCCTTAATACAACTGGAGCCTCAAGCGTATTGAGTTCACCAGCATTCTCTAAACGCTCTTTTAACCCAATCATTATACGTGTGGCCAACATCTACATGATTCGTTAACACAAAGCCGATCAACGAGAACATTTGTTCTGTCTGTCTGACTTACATCTTCTTATACTCATAATTCAACGCGCTGTGTGTAAACCTTGTGGGCATTGCTGTCGTTTCTTTTTCAGATTTCACACACGCCACCGTGTTTCTTGTTGGCTACACACGTTGAATTCTGTTTTGAGTTATCCGCTAAGCAAGTTAAGTTTTCTCGCACGAGCTCGTCTGTAAACTTCCATGCTGAGTTTTTAAACCAAACTTACAGCTCGCTCTAAGTTTATGTTTGTTGGCTAGATTGTTGGATTACTCTGTGTTCCTCAGATCTACGTAATGTCACGAATAGACATGTTTACATGGACTAAGTTACTTTACCGAAACTCACAAACATCCACGCTCGCGGTTATTTGCCCTTAGATCATCGTTGGAATAGATTTAGGGTTCACTTTGACCGTGCTACCTTGGTCACGTTGAACGACGCGAGTTTAATCCGAAAGAATTGCTCAGTTTTGCGTATTTGCGCGACGAACATCGTCAGCTCGTCGTATGCCAGCGCAACCTTAGGTGCCGACTAAATTCAAATAAGACTAGGTGCAACCCTCAGACAAAATAACGTTATTCGCTCTCCAACTCACTTATTCAGTCAGGATTTAACCTCGTCAAAAGTCAAAAACTAAGATAGAGAAACATGATGCACCTTAACCTATTAGGCTGTAATTTTAGCTTTGAGCCAACTAAAAGCCATTTTTGAAACTTCTGTACCCCAAACCCAAGCTGATTCTACTTGGCTGGAGTAATCAGCTCTTAGCACTAATATAAACATCATGAGTGCTAACCCAAGACCAGCCCAAAGCATCCACTGGGACATAGTATCGATAAAATCGACGCTTTCGTTGGCTTTCTTTAATTGGGAATTGAGCTTCTCTTGTGCCTTTTTTGCATGTGATTTGACTTCTTCAGCTTCAGTCCTTGATTTTACATAATGTCCTAATGCTCTATCAAAAGTATCTTTAAAATGCTCTAAGTTTTCCCGGATAAGTTGATTAGATTTAGTGATTAATATTTTAGTCATCACAATTCCTATAACAATCGCTACAACCCCTAAGAAGTTATTTGTCCGAGCTAAAGCACCGATAGCAACCATAACTCCTGGTAATGCGAAAGCTTTCGTTTGTGAAGAAGTAATTAAATCCTGAAGCTTACCCACAAAGCTTAAATGTTGTTCATCAATCTCTCTAAGCTGACTATCTACAGTGAATCTATTCACATAGATTTCATAGTTTTCACTATACCTGTCATGGAATTTTTTTGTATTTGATAAAAATATTTCAAATGGATTATCGCCGTCTTCCATTGAAGACATAATCTCAGCGAAAGAAACCAGCATGACGCTTTGTCTATCTTTTGTTTGGGCGTCCTCTAGATGCCAGCTCCCGTGTAAACGGTCGTACCTGGCCTTATCGCAATCTAATTCAAGCTTATCAATTACTTTTAAGTCTGCAAAAGGACTTATCTTATAGGGCTTAGTCTTGCCTTCTTTATGGTGCACGAAGAATACAAAAACATTATTCTCTTGGGTATGGTCTGCCATGTCAGATAGCAGCTCAACCCACCTTGCCACTTGGATTACTTTTTTTAATAGATCATCATCGTCGATATCTTTTTCCGATAACTTTTTATCCAAAATACAAAAACTAGATGGGATGCATTTCTTTTTGACACAGAGCCGAAGGAAGTTATCTAAAGTCGAATAGAAGAAAGCTTCACACCCGTTTGCCCAATGCTCATTACCCGCCTCAAACTCAAGGCAAAGCTTCTTGTCTAATACCTCTAATTCACATGAGCTATTGACCTCTCTTAAGGCTTTCAAAAGATGGTCAAAATCCTTACATTCAGCTTTACTCGCATCAAGCTCGAATGCATAAAGGTCTATTTCTTTGTCATACTCTGTTTGCTCACCATCCTTGATGAATGAGCTAAACAGATGACTTGAGTCATACATCAGACTTAATCCTTGTCCGGCAATGCTTCCAATAATTCACGATGCTGATCTTCATCTTGTACTTCTATATAAATAGTTCTAGTCTCGGCATCGTATCGAATGCTCTTGTCTACGTCATCAGAAGCGCCAAGAGCACTTTTCTTGATTCGGTAAAAATATTCCTGCCCTTTTTGACCCTCAATATTGGTTGCTTTCTGCAACTGCCCTCGGGTTACATCGAAAATCTCACTAATTTTGAAACCATTTTCATTGATGTATTCCACGAAGTTTTCAGTTGTTGAATCGTCATGGCCTTCAGGGAGATTCGCAATAACTCTTCTAGCGATACTATTGACACTAATTTGCTCGCCTTTCTTATCATTAATCAATAATTCAACTTCGCCTTGAAGCTTACGAATATGTGCTCCTCTTAAGCCTAGAGTCTTCGCAAAACCTTCTATCGCATCAAAAATACTGGATACACTCACAGTATTGTCGATCATGTCATTCGTGCCAAGAGCTTCTCGAAAAAACTGCCCTTTAGAACGGCCCGATATAAACCTCAGATATGCCTTGTCTTGGTGCTCTGCGACATGATCTGGATATACATAATCGAACAAAGTTAGGTCATACAAAACAGCTTGTCGTAATGTGTCTACATCAATAGATTTGAATCTCTTCGGAACAAGTCCTTCACCGAAATCAAATACATCTTTTTTATCTACCATAACAACTAAAAGGCGCCCAAGATCTTCTTCTTCACCCTCATTACAATAGTGAACAAAAACCATGTGTCCAACTTGAGTATTGCCACGCCCATCCTCGTTTAGCGAAGACTTGAGCCTTTCCATCATACTTTTAGTCGTGCTTTCAAACACCCCCTCATCTCCACTATTGAAATTGGTCAATAGTGTTGGTATTGAGTTTCTTCCTTTATCCACACTCAAAAAGCCGTAAGTTTTTGACTTACGACTAAATTTCTTTTCTATTTCTTGAACAAAATTAAGAGCATGTGCATTTCCATTATCCCAGACGTCTCCAAACTCAAAGTCGAAGCGGCCATCACGTTTATTAACTTCTGCAGCAATTGCATTTATCACAACTAATGGAGTTGCCATATTCTATCCAACCAGTGAATCAATAAAAATTTTGTGGATATTATCATGCAAGTTTCAGATTTAACTAGGATTTAATCACGTGATTACTTTTTAATTTAGCCATGATCTAGTGATAGATTACCCATTATTAAGAGGAGGTTAGTTGGCCACCAAACGTGTGATGTCTGTTTTCAAAGCCGCAATTGTGCCAAGGCTTGAGACTCAACTTGTAATAAGTGCAATGATTAACGCATCAAGGAAAGCCTTCAATCGAGATGAGTAGTATTCAAGTAGGTATCGCACCATAGCGCGCATGCCTAGCGTATCGACAACAACGGAACCTACGACAAACCAATAAGGGTTGGGGATGTTCTGCAGTGCATTGAAGCCTTGTTCGATATATGACGCGTAATTGGGAATGAAAGACAAGATGAGTGGTACGAACGCTCTCATAGACAACAAAGTGTTTCGATAAAATTGAGCTTGAAAAGTGACACTGCAACATAATTAGCCTTCCACTTTAATTGATGAACAGTAGCAGTGGCCTCGTGACTCGTTATCACGCCATAAAACCCGCACACCGCTCTGATTACAACAAACCAAGCCACTTTAAACTTAACTGTATAAATATACAGTTAAATTATTACCCCCGTAAAAACCGCACTTATTGAACAAATAACATTCAGAATCAAGGGGCTGCGTTCAATTTTTAAACTTGAATTTGGTCTAATGGTGCGCTTTCCTGTATAACCGTCAATTCTGGGTAAGTTCTGGGTGTAGCAATTTTATCAATGCTAATACTCTAATCTCCGATTGCGCCAACTCTAAGGCATTGCGCATTACATTCGAATCACGTGTACGGGTTAGTATCATGAGCGACAAAGCATTCCGAAAACTCAACATATTCCTTTCGATTTTTTGCCTAGCAATCACGCTAGTGTCGTTGATCTCTTTTAATACGCTCATGAATAAGAGCTACGTTATTACACCAGACAAATACCCTACACGCGTTAACACAGACAGAGACCACGATGGTGGCACCATAGGCTTATTACATAAGACAGAAGATGGAATTGAGTTACAGTGTGACTTTGAACGAACCTATAGCTTGCCCTTCTGTGAAATTGAATTCGTTATATCGACACAAGGTAAAGGGCTCGATCTCTCTACGTACGATTCGGTCACCATTAATATGGATTACCAAGGCCAAGAAGACCCAAGGTTTCGCTTCTACATTCGTAATTACGACAAGAATTACAGCGTGAAAGGCGATGCTATGTCGAACAAGTTCAATCGCTTAGACTTCTCGCTACCAGATAAAAACTACATCGACTTAAACTACTTCAACGTCCCTTTTTGGTGGATCGATCATTACAACCAACCTATTACTAGTAGCGCGGTAGACATTACAAACGCGGTTTCTGTTGAGCTCGGGCTCGGAGCCAGCACGCTTGATGGGCACCATTCAATTAAGATCTCGAGCATTGTTTTCCACGGTAAAATCATCAGCAAAGCTTTGTTAGGTGAACTCTTAATTGGATTATGGGTGACGTATGCCATCTGTTATGTAGGTTGTGCGTTACACATCGCACAGCGAAGCAGAACGCGTGTAGCAGAGCAACAACGGCATTTGACCGAAGAAATTGAAGAGCTCAAGGTAAAGGCAACAACCGATCCGTTGACCGGATGTAGAAACCGAACCGAAGCGTTAGATACCTTCTATGATTTCGAATGGCTGGCGCAACAAGGAAAAACCATTCACATCGCGTTGTTTGATTTAGACCATTTTAAGCAGATCAATGATCAACATGGCCATGAAGTGGGTGACAAAGTACTTATTCAGTTTGTCGCAACGGCGAACGAGAGCCTTGGTGAGCAGTACTTGCTTTATCGCTGGGGTGGTGAGGAGTTTCTACTCGTTTGCCTGGAACAAACTGCGCTACAGTGTAACGAATCTATCGATAATTTTTACCTAGCAATGGACCAAAGCCCTTGGCCTAAAGCGCTTAAAGTAACGGCTTCGACTGGAGTAACGCAGCTTAAGGAGCATGAATCGATACGCACTGCCATCAAACGTGCAGACAAAGCGCTCTACCAAGCGAAAGACAACGGACGAAACCAAGTCGTTACGTTTTATTAAGGCTCGCTAGACTGGACTGCAGTTACACATTCAACTCTGGGCCACTACACAATCAACTCTCTGCTAATACTCAATCAACAAGCCATTAATACCCAGTCGATATCTGCTCTCCACTTAAGCACCCATCAAATTTTTAACCGCTGACTAAACAAGCCCATAAGCTTTGCTGTCTCATCAGAACTCAAATCGATTCGTATGCCTATAAGCGCGCTGTCGCCATCTGCTATAACACCGTTTGCTAGAAAACCATCTGTAATAACGTCATCAATAGCATTCTCAGGTTGATATGTATCGTTCCTGAATCGCTCTATAAACAGCTCTTCCTTGCGCCTCTAAGCTTCCTAAGCACTTGTTCTTAAAGTCACATATTTGGCTCGTAAAGCTTGCGATAAGGGGTGGTAAGTCACTCGCGGTATCGGTTTTGAACATTACCGTCGTCACTTATCTCGCACTGTTTTTAGATGAAATCCTCATTTGTCTGCTTCTGAACATTCACGCACTCGTATCCTCTAAAAATAAAAGTTACAACGTTACTAGCCTTAAAAAACGCTATATATTGAACCACTTAGGCACAGCGACATAAATACTGACACCTAAAGTGGCAATTGTTTTACTTTCATATCTTGCTGTAATTTAATTACAACTCAAAGCCAAGGAAAGCCTGAAAAGTGGATTACTCCGACGTAACTGACTGAATATAAGGCATTTAAGGATTTTTGGAAGATCGGGTTTTAGGGTAACTAAAGAGTTCGGATGTACGAGATAATATACTAGAGGGTAATATATTTAGTTATAGTGCACTAAGGTGTTAAAAAAGAAGGGCTGATGCCCTACTCTTCTTTATTACTCATTTCTTCACGAATTTGCTCAGCAACGATTTTGATAGCTTGTGCTGTGCTGATGCCCTGAGTCATCATTTCTTGAATTCGTTCAACAGCTTTCTGTTGTTCTTCGTGAGAAAGGGTTGGTAAGTCGTTTAGCATGCTCTGCTCCTTTATTTAGGAGCAGAACTATATAAGGACTGTTAGTAACTAGCAAGGAAATTGATTGAAGCACCCATTGCATTTTCGTTTGTGTAGTTTGCACTTAGATCTAACTGGAACAAGTTGAGTGGCGAGATACCAATACCGGCTGTGACTGTTCCTTCCGAATCAGAGTAAGCTAGGTTCTTGTAGTACCCTCCCCTTAACTTAAGCTGACGCAGAAGATCGACTTCGGTACCAACACGAATCATCTGTTCGTTATCAGCAAACGAAGTAAACTTCTCAGCTTCATTCAAATCATAATCAACACTCAACGTAAAGTAGTCAGAAACGATACCCGCCCCTACAGTGTAAACAGGCTCTAATTTGTAGGCGTATTTGCCCCCAACTGAATGTCCGGGAACGATTTCTTTTGTAGAGTCTTTTGTCTCGATGTCTCGAGAGATTAAGTTAGTCGCTGCGAATCCAACTCTAAACGGGCCAAAAAACCACAGTGCGCCAGCATCAACGTTAAACGTCGTGTCACCATCACCATTTTCACGTACGTCAGATAAGTCATAGTCGTTTACCGACGCAACATAATTGTACGTGTAGATACGCTGGAGTTTTGGTGAGATGCCAAATGATAAGTGCTGCCCCATAAAAGTTTGATACTTCGCTAAGGATATACCAACTTCAGCGACTCCAATTGAAACCGCTTCTACTGCCGAACGCTGCAAATTATCCGCGTCACTTCCTGCCGTATACACATCTGGTGTTACAAAACTTTCAGTGTACGCTTTACCAAATATATTCGCAGCGACAAATTGATTAGGCAGTGCAAAAGCTACGACGCCACCTAAGTCAAAGTTCGCTTGATTACCATCAAGCTTCTTCAATCCATCTGTAATATCACTGCCTGAAGCATCAAGCACTGCATCGATGTTCGATTTCATGTCGTTGGGGTCGTTATAGCTACCACCAAAACTTGGCGTGATCATTCCCATATCATCGTTACGACGATAAATGGCAACAAGTGCTGGGTTATAGAATGGAGCGGTTAGGAAGTTTGCTGAAACAACACCAACACCACCCATCGCATCACCACGCGCTTCAATGGCGTAGTTTGCTGCTGAAAGAGGAAGACTGGCGAATGCAATTGATGCTGCGAGTAGTTTAGTCGTATTTTTCATGCCGTTTATCTTTGTTAGATCCCTTACATAGTTAACGGCTCAATTCTAAATTACTTTAACTCTTCTTCGCTAGAAATATCATAAGTTTTACTGATAGTTTGTGCTTGTTCTATCGCTATGTCACCTTGCCAGCGTGAATGCACCATTGAAACCGCCAAAACATAGCGATCATTTGGAAGTTCTTCGCCAGTGAGGTTCATTGGATAATCAGATTCATAGCTCTTGCCCCACACCTGCTCATAGTGTTCATCGACGTAATCGTACAAACCAATTTCGAGCTTAGGAAGCGGACAATAAGGGTTCAGCAGTTCTTTTTTATCGATGCGCCACGTGTCTTTTGATGCCCAACGAACTTGCTGACGAAAAGCAACGTCACCAAGAATAATCCAAGTACTCCATGAATTACCGCCATCGCCTTTCACACTTAAACGATACAGGCCTGACTCAAGTTGAGATGCTAAATTGTAACGCTTGCGGTATAGGCTCACCGATGCGTTGTTTACCACTTCACTGTCTTTGGTTAGCTCACTGTCCGATGAAACAATCTTATCGACCCATTTCTCGAAGGTAATATCTTGAATGTTGTTTTCGGATTCAACATCAATCGATACGCGAAAAGTATCTCGGCCAGGGCTTTGAATGATGTGTCTTTTAACGACGACTGAACTGATCCAATCTGGGAGTGTTTTTCTGGTGAGGGTTTTACCACAATCTTTGTTCAATGCTTGATCGAACAGCTCATTGAGGTGATCTTCTCGTGATTGAGAAGAGTTGATTTGCCAAACTTCCACTAGTGAATCAAACATCTGAGGTAAGTCATTATCCAACAGATGTTTATGAACTTGAGTTAGAGTATCGCTACTCTTAAACCAATCTGCAGCTTGCGCGGTATTCACCACGCAAGACAACATTAATAGTGGAAGTAAGGCTTTTTTCATTACGCTTTCATCTTGTAACCAACGCCACGCAGCGTTTCGATTTCTAGACCCGGCAGTTTCTGTCTTAGTTGCAGAACGTGCGTGTCTACCGTACGTGTTGTTGGGAAGTGGTTGTAACCCCATACATGGTCAAGCAGCTCATCACGTGTGAAAACACGGCCAAGGTTGCTTGCCAAAAATAGCAGCAGGTCGAACTCAGTACGCGTTAACGTGACTTCCAGTTCATTGAAAAACACTTCACGTGTCGCTTTATCGATAACCAGATTTTGAGCCATCACTTTTGATGCGTCTTGATCTTCAGCATCAGGCAGGCGTAACTGCGCGCGAATTCGAGCAAACAATTCAGCTTCAGCGAAAGGCTTAGTTAGGTAGTCGTTTGCACCTGAGTCTAGGCCCGCAACTTTGTCTTTTACTGTTACGAGAGCCGTTAGCAAAATAACTGGGATGTCTTTCTTTTTTTTCCAACCTGGAAGTGAATCTACTGAGTCACCATCAGGAAGTTGACGGTCTAGAATCACTAGGTCCGCTTGTTCCCAGTAGCCTTCAACTTCAGAGATCAGTTCTGCATGCAAACATTCATATCCAGCTTGCTCAAGGCTAACTAATAAACCGTCAGCTAAATTTTTATCATCTTCAACGAGAAGCAATGTCTGTTTCACAAGGTATCTCCAAAATAAATGTTGTTGGGGGGCCTATAAGCGTCATGTGACCGCCCATTTTTCCGACCATAGATTCCACTATCGTCAGACCTAAACCGAGTCCACTCTTACTTACGAATGGCTTTCTTAGTTGCCCCCAATCTTTGCGGGACAAGTCTCCATTATCTATAACTTTGAATGTCAGCTTCTTGTCAGAAGTATTCAGTTCTAGTATCACTGGTGCGACACCGTATTTCACGGCGTTCCTGATCAGGTTGTCGATGCACGTTCCTAACCAATATACGTTTATTTTTGCAGCAATATCTTTGTTTACACGGAGTTCAATGCCCGGTGCAAATTCTTCTTCAACTTTGTATTGAAGCCACTCTTCTACGCTTGGTACCCACTCTGTTGCGAGCGGTTGGTTGTCTGATTGCAAATAGTCTTTACTTGCTTCTGCCAACTGTCTTAAACGGCGTGTATCTTCACACAGCCTACGAAACTCATCATATACCGATTCTGGTAAGTGTTCGAACTCACGTCTGAACCCTTCAACCGTCAATGACAAACTTGCAATCGGCGTTCTTAATTCGTGCGTTAGGATTTGAAGCACCAGCATGCGGCTCTTCATCTCTTGTTTCTTACTGTTCCAACGGTAAACCGCCCACCCCAAAACAAGCATGATGTTGGCGAGCACCAAGATAAACATAGCGACTTGCAGAAGCTCTGAATGATCTTCTATCTCCCAACATACATTACCGCGCTGAACAAAACAGCTTTTGCCTTCTGAAGATAAACTGAACGATAAGCCGGCAAGTGTCGCGTTTTCATTCCAGTCTGATTCTTTGTACAGGTAATATCTGTCGCCGCGTTTTACCCACATTTCGTCAAGCTCGACAAACATGCTCGAACCGGCTAACAGTGCCGTGATGGCCTCACTGTCCATATTTTGTAAACGAGATAACAGTTCATCATGTTCAGTGTTTGGACGCTCTTGAATATGCATAAAGCGTTTCAAAGAGTCGAACTTGTCAGGATACTTCTCTACGTATCGCGCCGCATAAGAACCACCACCAGGGTGAATCAAGCCACTACGGCTAAACCAACGATCAGAAAGCTTCGTTCCTTTACACATTGCACGAGTAAAGACCAATGGTTCAGTGATCAACGGGCTTAACGGTAATTTCCCGCTACAGGTTTTTGATAACTGGTATAAGCGCTGTATGTCTTTTAATGGGTACTCTGCGGTTTGTGGCAGCATAGAAGACGGCATGATCAAACGTGTTGGATAATCAGCCTGCAACAATCGAATATCATAAGATTCGATTGCGGTTTCATGATCAAAGAGTTTGGTGAAATTATCGATACGCTCAGGTAAAGAGTCAGCAAGCGCGTTTGCAGACACAGATAACGTCGCGATAAGAAGAGTAAATGTTCTTTTGATGATCACAAACCAACGCAAATTCATATAGATCAAACAAATATATACCATTCGCTATCAAAGATAAATTTTTAACCGCATGAAAAACAGTGGGAATGGTGAGTTATAGCGATAAATTCCATCATATTAGGATTGTGTTGCACAGGCGTACTCGCTAGCTGATTGATGAATCCAGCCATCATTCGAATGGGTTTCCTTGCCCTGTTTGTTGTGGGCTTGGATTAAGACTAGTTCTGAGGATCAAAAAAAGGAGCTCAAATGAGCTCCTAGTCTGATTATTACATGGTGCTTAGAAAACACTTAGAAAACTATTAGAAAACCCCTCAGAAAACTCTTAGAAATCTTCTTAAAAAACTTCTTAGCAAGAGATTAGAAAGTGCTTTCTATAGATGTTCTAGAATGCCTAAACAACTCTGTTTAGCATCACCAAACAACATCTGCGTATTCTCTTTGAAGAACAGTGGGTTTTGCACACCGGCGTAACCTGTGTTCATCGAACGTTTGAACACGATAACATTCTGAGCATTCCAAACTTCAAGTACTGGCATACCAGCTATTGGGCTGTTTGGATCTTCAAGTGCTGCAGGGTTCACGGTGTCATTTGCACCAATAACCAATACAGTATCTGTCTCATCGAAGTCATCATTGATTTCGTCCATTTCAAGAACGATATCGTAAGGTACTTTTGCTTCAGCAAGCAGTACATTCATGTGACCCGGTAACCTACCAGCAACTGGGTGGATACCAAATCGAACTTTGATACCCTGCGCTCTTAGCTTGTCAGTGATTTCATGCACTGGGTATTGAGCTTGAGCTACTGCCATGCCGTACCCTGGAGTGATGATCACTGACTTAGAGTTTTTCAACATGTCTGCCACATCTTCAGCTGATGTTTCGCGGTGTTCACCCTGCTCTTCATCGCCATCAGACACAACGACGTCTTGGCCGAATCCACCAGCGATAACACTAATGAACGAACGGTTCATCGCCTTACACATGATGTAAGACAGAATCGCACCTGATGAACCGACTAACGCACCAGTTACGATAAGCAGATCGTTCGCAAGCATGAAGCCTGCTGCCGCTGCTGCCCAACCAGAGTATGAGTTCAGCATAGAAACAACCACTGGCATATCTGCGCCGCCAATCGATGCCACTAGGTGGTAACCGAATGCGAATGCGATAAGAGTCATCACCATTAATGCGAACATACTGCCGTCAGCTTTAACGAACATAATCATGAGCAATGTAGAAGCAACGATAGCCGCTAGGTTCCACTTATGCTTATGAGGGATGTTCAGTGCCGACGAAGAGATAACGCCGCGAAGCTTACCAAATGCAACAATAGAACCGGTGAAGGTTACCGCACCGATAAACACGCCTAGGAACACTTCCACTAAGTGGATAACGTGCTCTGCATGCGTTGCCGCTTCTGGTGCATCAATGTAGCTGTTGTAACCAACAAGTACCGCCGCCATACCTACGAAGCTGTGCAGAATTGCCACCAGCTCTGGCATTTCGGTCATTTCTACTTTCTTCGCGAAGTGGATACCAATACCACCACCGATCACCATAGCAATGATGATCCACACAATTCCTGCAGAATGAGGGCCAAAGATCGTCGCGATCAACGCGATTGCCATACCCGTAATACCGTAATAGTTACCTGCACGTGCAGATTCCTGTTTCGATAACCCGGCCAAGCTCATTATAAAGAATACAGCAGCAACAATATAAGCTGCTTGTACTAATCCTTCAGACATCTGTTACTCCTTAGTCTTTACGGAACATTTCAAGCATACGTTTGGTCACGGTAAAGCCACCAAAGATATTGATACTTGCAATTAATACGGCAATAAATGATAAGAATGTGACGACGCCACTTCCTTGTCCTATCTGTAACAGTGCGCCTACTACAATGATCCCTGAAATCGCGTTAGTTACGGACATCAGAGGTGTATGCAGAGAATGGCTTACATTCCAAACTACGTAATAACCCACCACACAAGCGAGAACAAAAACGGTAAAGTGAGATAAGAACGCAGCAGGAGCAACCGAAGCTATCCAAGCGAAAGCACCAACAGCAACCGCCATACCCGCCACTTTCTTAATTGGAGAGACAGGTTCTTGAACTTTTGGTTCAGGTCTCACCGCTTTAGGCTTAGCTTGTTGTTGTGGTTGAGCAGAAACTTGAATTGGTGGAGCTGGCCAAGTCACTTCGCCCTCTTTAACCACCGTTACGCCACGTAAGACGACATCTTCAAAGTCGATATTGATGTTGCCATCTTTCTCTTTGCAAAGCAGTTTCAGCAGGTTAACTAAGTTAGTCGCGTATAGCTGAGATGATTGAGTCGGCAGTCGACCAACCATATCGGTGTAACCTACCACTTTCACGCCATTAGCGGTTGTGATCACTTGATCTGCAACCGTGTATTCACAGTTACCGCCATTCGCAGCGGCAAGATCCACAATGACGCTACCTGCACTCATGCTGTCTACCATTTCTTTGGTAATCAGTTTAGGTGCCGGGCGACCTGGGATCAGTGCCGTTGTAATAATGATATCGACGTCTTTTGCTTGAGCCGCATAAAGCTCTTCCGCTTTCTTGTTGAATGCTTCAGACATCTCTTTTGCGTAGCCATCACCCGCGCTGGTATCTTCCTTGAAATCAACTTCCAAGAATTCAGCGCCCATAGATTCGACTTGCTCTTTTACTTCAGGACGAACATCGAACGAACGAACGATCGCACCCAAACTACCTGCAGCACCAATCGCCGCTAGGCCAGCAACACCCGCACCAGCAACCAATACTTTCGCTGGTGGAACTTTACCTGCCGCCGTAATTTGACCCGTGAAGAATCGACCAAACTCATGTGCCGCTTCAACAACGGCACGATAACCGGCGATGTTTGCCATAGAACTCAATGCATCTAGCGCCTGAGCTCTCGAAATTCGTGGAACAGAATCCATCGCCATCACGTTGATGCTACGAGTGGACAATTGTTCCATTAATTCTGGATTTTGAGCAGGCCAAATAAAGCTGACCAATGTTGCGCCATCTTTAAGTAGATCGATTTCGTTTTTAGACTCGTCAACGATCGGAGCGTTAACTTTAAAGATAATATCGGATTTCCAAGCTTCGTCTGCAGTAACAACTTTTGCTCCAGCTTGTTCATAAGCTGCATCTTCAAAACTTGCTAACGCACCTGCTTGTGATTCAACACAAACTTCAAACCCTAATTTTAGAAGCTGTTCTACCGATTTCGGCGAAGCAGCGACTCGCGTTTCACCTGCGAGTGTTTCTCTTGGTACACCAATTTGCATAGCGATTCCTTGACTATTGGCACGAATGACTTATTCGTTTGTATCTAACGACAACTAATACTTCAAGCGTTTTGTTCAAAGAACAGGAAAAGTTATTACTTATAACGATTTGGATGGAATTTGAGCGCTTCATTTGAAGAAATGACGACCGTCTCGAACTAAGAGGTCAAACCACTTGCAAATAATCCTTTAAATAACAACTTACTAGCTGTTCTTTGTCCCTAAAACTAAAAATAGCTTTCAGCATATACACTGAAAGCTCTCTAAATTATGACCAACATCAATTCTAACCCTATTTGGTTAGCTAAATATATTGTCGCCCATTTGGTCGATGAACATCTGCGATTTTTTTAGCATCAATTCATCGGCATCTTGTTTGTTTGAAACAACATCTGAACGAATAAAACGATGAGTTTTGATTTCACCGTCGAATTCTTTCTCGATTCGCCCAGCAACACGGTATTGACCAGATTCTGCAATGGCATCTTGATAGATATTGAAACCTTTATATTCGACTGGCTCAATCTCTACTTTTTGTTCGGTTTTTTCTTTGCCACCAAATAATCTAGAAAAGAATCCCACGTTTTTTACTCCTTAAATGACCGTATTAACCCTAAACTATCACGACTGTTTACGGTTCAACAATGGCTTTTCATACCACTGCAATTCTACGTCATCATCAAAATTGTGTTGACTAAAGATAACGGGCACATTGTCGTCACGTTCGCGTCTTCTATCGTCAATGATCATACTTTCTGCATTCTTGACCGCGATCTCACTATTTCGTTTATAGAGTACCAATTTGTCTTCTGGCAATGCCGAAAGAAAATCGATATCGAAACGAATATAGATGGGCTTAAGTTGACCTAAAGCCAAACACGCGAGATCAGCCAACTGTTCGTTGTTATAACTAGACACATACTCCTCGGTAGCCAAGACCTGACCCACCAGCGTTTCCATATAGTTGTGAACATCAACACTAATTTGCATACCACACCTCCATTTGTAGCTATCACGACAGATCGAGTTCTAGCCTGATTGGCAACGACCTACATATTGTTACCTTACTATACCCTACTCATTACTACAGATTTACTAACTGCATGTTAACTAACTATAACGACTAATTAATTTCTCATATATACTGTGTAGTTGGTTCTATGGTTAATAGCAACTCAAATACATATAAAAATGGTTGCACTATTAGCGGCCTATGACTATGTTTTTGCTCTAATTTAAGTAAAAAGCTTGGCATTCGCTTGTTTAACCGTATCCTACGTATAAAATTAAATTATAAGATCATCAGTATAATTAGGCTCACCACGTAAATGGCATCTTCTTTTGTAACGTCGAGCATGTTTCGATTTTGCTTCCCTCTATTTTTATTGGCAATTTTACTCGCTGGTATGAACAACGTCATTCTTGTGACGGATTCAAACCTAGGGTTTGCTAGCAACCTTCCATATATCTTATTGAGCGTTGCCGTTTTGCTATGCCATACATTCAGACAAGGGCGCATGGCCATGGTGTCATTAACCATGCTAGTAGCCTATTTGATCATCCAAGTTCGCTTACAGACCCCTTTAAACACCGGAACCACCTTATTAGAGCTGTCGTTACTTGCGGCATTAGTACCGGTTACTTGCTTATTGGTGTATGCCTTCCCGGATAACGGTGTCAATTCAAAGTCGATGCTCCTCTACGCCATCGTTCTCGTGCTGTTTATGGTTTGGGCGCAATTGATCGTTTCTCATTTCCATGCTGGCGGTTTTGAATCATGGAGTGAAGGCCTACTGTTCATTGTTAGAGACTTCTCCAAACTGCCTTTTGTTTTGGTGTTGTATAGCCTTTGCTTGCTTGGCCTTACAGCCATCCTAGTGCTGGTGTACAACCGTTCTATTGATGTTGTCGTTTATAGCACTATCTTGCTGTCTTCTTGTACGTTCATCTTCTTTGACGTGCAGTACATCTCTAGCACTATGTTCTCCTTATCAGGCACGTTGATCATCGTCTATGTGATGTCTGCTAGCCACGATATGGCGTTTAATGACCAACTGACTAACATCCCAGGTCGACACGCCTTAGAAGTCGATATGAAGCACTTAGGTCGTAAATATTCGATGGCTATGGTTGATATCGACCACTTCAAGAAATTTAACGATACCTATGGCCACGACATTGGCGACGATGTGCTGAAACTGGTGGCTCGTATTCTTAGAGAAACCACCGGTGGTGCGAAAGCGTATCGCTATGGTGGAGAAGAGTTCACGATTATTTTTAAAGGCAAATACACGGAACAGGTGAAAGAGCACCTTCAAGTTCTGATTTCAGAGATCCAAAACTACGACATGACCATTCGAAATAGCCTCGAGCGCCCTGATGACCATGAAGTGGGTATCAAAAATCGTGGTCAGAACGGGAAACCATCGGAAGTGGTAAACGTGACGGTAAGTATTGGACTGTCTGATAGCACAACCACCAAGCATCCTGAAGAAGTATTGAAGCTTGCTGACAAGGCACTCTACAAAGCGAAAGAAACCGGCCGAAACAAGCTGTGTGTTGATAGCTAAACGTAAGTGTCGATAACTAGACTAGAGTGAGATTAATCTTGGTTGAAGAAGATAACTAAGCTCCCTCCTTTCAGACTACTTCCGTAATTGATCGTAAACCCAATTCCAACATTATCAACCCAGTCGTTAAATAGATTTGGGTTGAGTAGCCAACCTACACTGCCTTCGTAGTATGACGTTGTACCCATAGAAGCAACGGTATCACCACCGATATCAATTCTTCTTATACTGGAGTACATAGAAGTAATGTTCTTATCCCAGCGTATTAAGTCATAGAAAATCTTGGCTTCATTGGCGATATACCAACCTTCGGGATATCCAACGTTGCCATTATTAGCCTCTCCCCAACCTATACCATTGAAGTAATGCCAACTAGTACTTAACTTGTATTTTCCCCAGTCATTCTTGTCTTCAAAGGTCATTTTAATTTTAGGTTCAATGATGTAAGCCCATGCATCGGTATTGAGATAAACGTTATCCAATTGATCTTTAATAGTCTCAAGCAATGATGAACGATATTCGAAGTCGTTACGGTAATAAGAGATGTGGTTACCAATAGCAGAACTGAAACTCCAGTGCTCATCTAATTGGGATACATTCGCAAATTCTACATAGCCAGAAATGACTGATTCTTTTTGAAAATCGCTTTTCACCGTAGACGCGTACGAAATGTCCTTCTCAATACGCAGTGCAGACAAACGCAATGTTATATCTTGATGATTATCTTCAATATATTCAGGTAGTTCAAACGTATACGGAAGGCTGATTGAAGTAATATCTTTTCTGCGACTTACAGAGTCTTTTGAACCAATATCTTCGTTATCTAAACTAAAGACTTTGTTTGGATCAAAATTATTAATACCAAAGGTAAACACGTCGGTGTCGTTAAGCAGTACGCTCGTCGCGAATGTTCGTTCGATGTCCTTTCTGAATGCATCTGTCAACGAATTTGCATTACCTATTGTAGGAAAGATAAAACAAAGCAGTGGAAGTATGGCTGCCCTATTTATATTAACCCTAGAGCATAACTTTGAATGTGGCATTTCTTTTATCACTAAATCGGCTTCCTAGCTCAATGCTATTAGAAGTATAAATTCAATTATCTAAAAGAGCTCACCAACTAACGTGCAAGCTCCAAAATAGTTCGCTGTATAAAGGTATTTCTACCACTTTGCTTTGCTTGATAAAGCGCCTGGTCAACCTTGTCGTAAATAGAGGCCGTAGATTCATCACCTCCGGGTACAAATGACAACACACCTTGTGACACTGTCACCCTATCAGATACCGTTGAATGATCGTGTGCATAATTCATTTCATGCAGCGCTTCTTTGACTCGGATAGCTTGTAACTTAGCCGTTTCACTGTCGGTATCACTCAGAATCAAAACAAACTCTTCACCGCCATAACGCCCTACATACTCACCCGCACGAACGAAGAGTTGCTTTAAGGTCGTGGCAAGGCCTTGCAAGCAGGTATCCCCTTGAATATGCCCGTAATTATCGTTGTAAGGCTTAAAGAAGTCTACATCTAATAAAATGACTGTCATGGGTATATTACGCCTTCCATGCCATGCAATACTTTCTTCAAGCTTAGTGTCCATATATCGACGATTATACAGTTTGGTGAGACCGTCTTCGTTTGCTTGTTGCTGTAGGAGTATGTTGAGTTCTTCGAGTTTGGCAGTACTCTGCTTTAATTCTCGTCGCATGTGCGCGATACGCTGCATTGCG
Source organism: Vibrio sp. QJM3NY_21 (assembly GCF_057785975.1). Lineage (NCBI taxonomy): Bacteria > Pseudomonadati > Pseudomonadota > Gammaproteobacteria > Vibrionales > Vibrionaceae > Vibrio > Vibrio sp. QJM3NY_21. The sequence goes on along the minus strand of NZ_CM173514.1, from coordinate 851,626 downwards.
ATCAGCTTGGAATTCAAAACAACTTTGTTAACTGGCTTAATCAGGTAATCGTCACCGCCCGCATCAATCGCCTTAGCGATCATTGCTGGCTCTTCGTGACCACTCAAAAAGATGATAGGAACCCATTCAGGGAATCGACTGCGAACCTCATTAGCTACTTCAAAACCATCCATGTCTGGCATACTGATATCGAGCAATACGAGTTCAGGATCAAAATCAGAATAAACATTCAGGGCTTCCTTTCCGCTGCCAACAGCTTCAACAATATGTCCTAATTGCTTAAGTCGAATAGCAAGTTGCATCCGGTCGAGTTGAACATCATCAACCAGCAATATGCGCATCGAAGATCCCTTTTCTATCATCACATCACCTTTATCTAGTGTTGAATATTCAAAGTAGCTCAAATTTGGGCTTAAATCATGCCCTAATCTCTATATTATATTGACTTTTTTACAGATCTTTTTAGCATTGTTTCTTTTTAAAGAGAAATACTATGTCAGACGCTACAAACAACGAAGTACAAGAAATCGATTTAACCACTATCTCACCAGAGCTTCGCCAAGTTATCGAATTTGATGAAGTGCCTAAAGAGATGCACAACATGGTTACTTCTATTCATGAGGTGTCTGAAGAAGCAGTGCGTGAAACTTGGAGCAGCCTTCCAGCAAGCGCACAAAATGTTTTAGACAACTTTGAGCAATTCCACGCTCTAATCTCTGTTAGCCAAGCTTTCGCTGGTGTAAACATGATGGAGGAGTTCCCTACTCTTAAACTTCCAGAAGGCATGTCTGATGAAGAAAAAGAAGAGTACCGAGCTCAACTGCTTGACCAAATTTTACATAACTGTGTAAAAGACATGGCTAAGCAAATCAAGAAAGCGCGCCGTGATGCTATCTTGAAGCGTGATTTCAAAGAAGTTTTCATCCGCTAAGCTATTCATCGCACCTAAATTTAGGTTGAATGTTTAACGAAAACTTAATGATTAAGCCGTATGTTATTTAAAACATGCGGCTTTTTTGTGCCTGCAGCTTTTTCTGTTCGTTGCTTGAGAGCTTCGCTCACAATATCTTTGTGTTTTTTGCCACTGAAGCTCTTGTCAGTGTCGCTTTTGACATTCTACAAATAATTAATATGCCTTAACACTCATACAGTGTGGCGTAAAGCTGGCAGTTATACCGTAAAAAAATGACGCATGTATCCATTCATGGAATCAAGATCAATATTCATATCGCGGACAAGTATTCATATTGCAGACAAACAGTAAGTATCGCAAACAAGCAGTAAGCATCACTGACAAACGTTAAACCCGCTGAAAAGCAGTAAACATAGAAAAGACAATGACCGAACTTATCTCACTCATTGCCTCAAAGGTCGCGCCTGAATCAGTGCGTGACGGCAATATCTCGCTGAGCGACACTCACGCCTTTAATTTGAGCGTAGACTTGCTGACCGATTTCCAAACTCAACTCGTCCAGAGCCCACAAGGTTATGGTCGCCCACAAGTAACAACCAGGCTCTAGCTCCAGCTCTACCGCAACACTCTGCTTATTTGAGCCTTGCTGGTGCGTCTCTACGCTTTTAATGGTCACAGGAAGGATATTACGTATCGAAGTGCCTTGCGGCTGTTCTAGCGTGATAGAGACATCATTTGCCCTAACTTGTAACCTTACTGCGGCCCCAATGTCGCTCGACACCTTCTGAACCCACAACGATGTCGATTTACCAAGCTTCAGTCGCGATAGTGCGTAATCGTCATTGTGCTCAGCCAGCGTCCCCTCAAACAATGAACTTTGTTCTGAGAATGATTGCCAAGGCTGCATGGCTCTTGAAGCCCACACTTCTTCCGTCACACCCGACGAAATGACTTTACCTTGCTCTATGATCACAAGGTGATTGGCCAAGCGTAGGATCTCATTAAGGCTGTGCGTAACGTAAATGATTGGAATATTCACTGTTTCAGAAAGGTTTTCCAGAAACGGCATCACTTCACGCTTACGAGGTAAGTCGAGAGAGGCCAATGGTTCATCCATCAACAAAATACTCGGCTTAGACAACAAAGCACGTCCAATTGCCACACGTTGCTTCTCACCGCCAGACAGACGAGCTGGATAGCGATCAAGCAATGAGTCCAAAGACAACAGCGAGACTATTTGCTCAAAGTGCGCTTTGTCAGCACCTTTCATGCCGTACTTAAGATTCGCCGCGACTTTCATGTGCGGGAACAATCGCGATTCTTGGAACACATAACCAACGTTGCGTTTGTGGGTTGGCAAATTAATGCCATTACGACTATCAAACAGAGTGGTTCCAGATACGCTGATCAAGCCTTTGTCCGGCTGTTTAAGGCCACTGATCGCATTGATGAGGGATGTTTTCCCCGCACCAGAACGACCAAAAATCGCCGTAATGCCGCTACTAGGGAGTTCTAAGTCGATATCGAAAAAGGTTTCACCAAGCTGTTGCTGATATTGAAGGATCAAAGCACTCATGCATTTCCTCCCAAGCGTTTTGCTGACTTTTTGTTGAGCCACTCAGATAGCATTAATGAACCAAGCGCTATCACAATTGAAATGACACACAAACGCGCCGCTTCCATTTCCGCGCCAGGGGTTTCAATAAAGGTATACATGGCCAATGGAATGGTCTGAGTTTCACCGGGAATATTTGAAACGAAGCTGATGGTCGCACCAAATTCACCTAGGCTTCTTGCGAATGAAAGCATGGTGCCGGTAATGATCCCAGGGATCATTAAAGGTAAAGTGATGGTGAAAAACACGCGAAGAGGTGAAGCGCCCAATGTGGCTGCGGCCTCTTCCAGTTTACTGTCTACGGTTTCTAGGCTCAGGCGAATAGAGCGAACCATCAATGGCAGCGCGACAACAACACACGCGAGTGCCGCGCCCTTCCAGCTAAAACTGAATACGATACCAAACACGTCATTAAGCCAAGAGCCAATAACGCCTTGCCTGCCCATCATCACTAGCAGCAAATAACCGATGACCACAGGTGGAAGTACCAAAGGCAAATGGACAATACTTTCTACAATGCTTTTACCCACAAATTGTTTCTTAGCAAGCAACCATGCTAAGCCGATGCCGATAGGAATAAGCCACAAGATGGCAAAACCAGCGACTTTCAAGCTCAGCATTAAGGCTTGGTATTCGTATTCCGATAAATACATCATTTAACGCACTTCAAATCCAAAACTGTTCAAGGTGTCCTTCGCTTTTCCGCTATTTAGGAAAGTATAAAACTCTTCTGCGACGACTTTATCGCTCAATTTCGCTACAGGGTAACGTATTGGCGTATGTAAATTTGATGGGAACGTCGACACTAGGTTCACTTCTTTAGAAAGCAACGCATCTGTTTTGTAGACAATGCCAAGCTTAGCTTCACTACGCTCTACCAAAGCCAATGCCATACGAACATTGTTACTTAGTGCCAATCGAGTCTTCACATCGTCCCATACACCTAACGTTTCTAGCGCTTCTTTCGCATAGATACCCGCAGGAACCGACATGGTGTTACCAACCGCAAGTCTTTCATTCGTTAGTAGTTTAGCCCATTGGTCACCGTTTGAGAGATCCAACGATATTGGCGTCTCTTTCGGGGAAATTAGCACCAATTCGTTTTCGCACAAGTTTGTGACATTGTCACTAGAAACCAATTGACGATCGACTAAATGCGTCATCCATTTTTCGTTTGCCGAGATAAATATGTCTGCTGGCGCGCCTCTTTCGATTTGGCGTACCAAAGATGACGTGCTCGCATAGACTGGAATAACATCGACAGAATGATCTTTCTCAAACTCTTCGACCAACAAGTTAACCGCATTCGTCATCGACGATGCAGCGTAAACTCGTAGCTTTTCCGCAGCCAAAAGATGACTAGAACTCAATGCCGAAGTTAAGGCGATGGTTAAAAGGATGACTCGCTTTTTCATTGTGATCACTTATCTATTGTTCGTTTCAGTTCTTGAGCTCGTTTTAAGACAGACTCAACGGTTTAACGAAAGCTAAAGCTATTAACGCAAGCTAAAGCTTTTAACTCTAACTGAAGCTATTAGGTCAGACATAAGCTAATGAGTCAGACATAAGCTTTTGAATTCAGGCTAAAGCTTTTAATTCAGACCGAAATGGTTAATTCCGGCCAAAGCAAATCAAGATTTAAATGCTCTTCGATGGCATCAGCGATTCGATTAATACCCAGCTCTTTAAGCTGTTCATGGTCAATCGCTGTTACATCGTTGGCTCCTGCCCATTCGCAAATAAGCGACAACGCATCGCTGTTATCGAATACGCCATGCAGGTAAGTACCAAAAATTGAGTTATCTTGATTCACAGCGCCATCAAGGCTGCCTGATTCTAACTGAACCGGTAATGCTATTTCTTTGACATCAGTCCTACCTACGTGGATCTCATACCCTTTTACTTGTGCTGTTTTACCATCAAGTGTCATGGTGCCGCGCATGTTTGTTAAGGTTTTCTGTTGTGTTAGCGTCGTTTCAGTATCGAGATATCCTAACCCTTCGCTGCTTCCTGGCTCACCTTCAACCCCATCTGGATCGTGGATGATATTTCCTAGCATCTGGTAACCACCACAAATACCCATCACTTTGCCGCCCAAGCGTAAATGACGCTGAATATCTTTATCCCAGCCTTGTTGTTTTAGGTAATCCAAATCAGCTCTTACCGATTTTGTACCCGGCAAGATAATCAAATCTGCATTGTTTATACGTTCACCTTTACCGACATAACGTAAATCAATGGAAGGATTAAGTCTTAACGCGTCGAAGTCCGTATGGTTGCTGATTCGGGTTAGCACTGGCACCACCACCTTAAGCTTAGCTTCTCCGTCAGACTCTTGAGCTGAGGTAATGGCATCTTCCGCTTCTAGGTTAAAACCATGGAGATATGGCAATACACCAATCACTGGCTTGCCGGTTTTCTCTTCTAGCCAATCAAGTCCAGATTGAAGTAGCGCGATATCGCCTCTAAAGCGGTTTATCACAAAGCCTTTTACGCGAGCTTGTTCAGATTCAGATAACAACTCTAATGTGCCGTAGAGGTGTGCAAAAACGCCACCACGGTCAATGTCAGCAACAATGATCACAGGGATATCCGCCTTTTCAGCAAATCCCATGTTCGCAATATCATTTTCGCGGAGGTTAATTTCTGCTGGGCTACCCGCCCCTTCAATCATCACGCTTTCGTATTCGTCAGAAAGTCGGTCAAATGAGTCAATAACGGTATCCATCGCCACTTTCTTGTAATCGTGATAGCCCGTAGCTTCCATGTTACTGATCGCTCGGCCTTGCAGAATCACTTGTGCGCCAGTATCTGAATTGGGTTTTAGCAATACCGGATTCATGTGAACAGTGGGTTCAATGTTACAAGCTTGCGCCTGAACGGCTTGAGCGCGACCAATTTCGCCGCCATCTTTTGTCACCGCACTGTTTAACGCCATGTTTTGTGGCTTAAAAGGTGCCACTTTGATTCCTTTCCTTGCCAAAACACGGCATAAACCTGCCACCAAAACACTTTTTCCGGCATCTGACGTTGTCCCTTGAACCATAAGGGCGTTTAACGGTGATCGCATCTGTACTTAAATCCTTAATTTCTTAATTTCTTAATTTCTTAATGTTCAATTTATAGCTGTACGCAATATTTCTCTGCCTCCATCTTAACGTCATTGCCGAGTAGATGCTCAATAAAATGAATGGAAAATGAATGTGTTACTCACTCTGGATTCAACCCCGGTGTTGTTTAATGGCTCCATCGAAACGAAGCTTATGAACAATAAGCAGCGCATCAACAAATAAAACGTACTAACGAAAAGAAACGTTTCAAATTCAGAAAAACGTTTCTACTAAAAACAACATTAAGGGATTCACCATGAAAAAAACTGTATTAGCTATCGCATCTACTATTATCCTTGCCCCTACTTTCGCAATGGCTAGTGACCACAACAGCAGCAATACCCACAACAGCAATAGCAAGCACGAGAGCGCTATCGCTTACACAGGGCCGATTGAAACCGTTTCTGTTGCGACACTACTTGCAGACACAAGCATGTTCGCAGAGCAAGAAGCGATTGTAGATGGCAAGATTGTTCGTCAGCTAAAGAATGATACATTTGTCTTCTCTGATGGGCAGAGTGAAATTCAAATCGAATTGGATGATGATATCCGCCTAGCACAACCGCTAACTGCTGATACTAAAGTACGCATCTTCGGCGAATATGAAGGCGGCAAGACACCGGAAATCGAAGTGGATCATATCCAAGTTCTATAAGCGATAAATACAAAACATACTGACTTCAAGTAATTGGCCTGCATATTGCAGGCTTTTTTGTATTATACTGCCGAAAAATACAATTTATATGGAGTCACCATGCTAGGTTGCACGAATAAGACTGTCCTTTTAGGACTAGCTGCACTGTGTTCATTCTCTGCGTCTGCAAACAACTTTAACTACAACACATTCGAGCTACGCATGGGGGCTAGCCCTAGTACGTTTGGTGGTGAGTTCACAACACTATTTACTCAAAATGCTCATTTTATCGGTCGTATTGATAGTGGTTTCGAAAGTGACTGGGATGCTGCAGCTGGTGTTGGCTTTAATGGTCCGATTGGACAGTTTGCCGATATCTATGGCCAGATGCTATTACACAACATCGAGCGAAACGATGAAAACGACATTAAAACGGAAGTAAACATCGGCGTAAAAGCCTGGATCATTGCAAATGTTGAAGTCAACGCTCGCCTTGGTCAACTGATTGATAACGATAACAGCAACTCAATTGTTGGTTTTGGTGCTCGTTTTCACTCAACCGATCAACTTTCTGTTGGTGTAGATCTGCGGAACAATGGTACTTATGGCCACCAAATCTTAATGTCTGCTCGATTCGGCTTCTAAACTGAATCGGCTGCTAAACTGAATTAGTTGCCTTAGTTAAGTTCTGTTTCTAAGCTAGGGTCGACTTTTAAGCTAAATTCCCTTTCTAAGTAGTGATACAGAGATACTATTTAAAAAGCCCCGAGCACAATCATGCTCGGGGCTTTTTATTATTCGCTGTTATCGCTCGCTTTAGCCACATTAAGGCTTCGCGAGCAATTTGCATCTATAGAGCAACCATCAGCATCTTTTTCTGATGATCTAAGTACTCTTCATAAGTACCTTGGAAACTAACCAATTGCTTGTCTTTCACATCAATAACGTGTGTCGCCAAAGAAGAAACGAACTCACGGTCATGGCTTACGAAGATAAGTGTGCCAGTGTAAACCTTCAACGCATCGTTAAGCGCTTGAATTGCTTCCATGTCCATGTGGTTCGTTGGTTCGTCCATTACAAGCACGTTGATGTCTTGCATCATTAGCTTGCCGAATAACAGACGGTTCTTCTCACCACCTGAACAATTACGCGCTTTCTTGTTCGCGTCATCAGCGGTAAACAATAAACGACCTAGAATGCCACGTACCATAAGGTCATCGTGCTTCACTGTACGCCATTGAGAGATCCAATCGAAGATGCTCAGGTCGTTGTCAAAGTCAGTCGTGCTATCTTGTGGGCAGTAGCCTACCGATGCGTTTTCAGACCATTTAACGATACCTTCGTTTTGCTCTAGTTCTTGAACTAGGCAACGTAGCAGCGTGGTTTTACCCACACCGTTCTCACCGATAACAGCAAGGCGTGTACCCGCTTCAAGCAGCAAGTTACCACCAGCAAACAGTGTTTCGCCATCGAAGCCGTGACTAAGCTCTTTAAGTTCAAGCGCTTGACGGTGTAATTTCTTGCCCTCACCAAAATCAATTGATGGGCTCATACGGCTCGATGATTTCACTTCATCAAGCGTGATTTTGTCCATTTTCTTAGCACGTGAACTTGCTTGCTTCGCTTTAGATGCGTTTGCACCAAAACGGTTAACGAAATCTTGAAGTTCGCTAATTTCAGCCGCTTTCTTAGCGTTGTTTGCTAGAAGTTGCTCGCGAATCAAACCAGACGCTTCTAGGAAGTATTCGTAGTTGCCAGGGTAAACACGTAGCTCACCGTAGTCGATATCAGCCATGTGCGTACACACAGAGTTCAGGAAGTGTCTATCATGCGAAATGATGATCATTGTACATTTACGCTGGTTTAGCTCTTCAGCAAGCCAGTTGATCGTATGAATGTCCAAGTTGTTGGTCGGTTCATCAAGAAGCAGAATATCTGGGTTTGCAAATAGAGCCTGTGCCAGAAGCACACGCAGTTTCCAACCTGGAGCAACTTGCTGCATCAGGCCGAAATGGAACTCTTCTTCGATACCCGCTTGAATTAGGATGTCACCTGCACGGCTTTCTGCTGTGTAGCCATCCATTTCAGCGAATTCACTTTCAAGTTCAGCGACTTTCATACCATCGTCTTCGCTCATTTCTGGCAAAGAGTAAATACGGTCACGTTCTTGTTTTACTTCCCACAGTTTTCTGTCACCCATGATCACAACGTCGATAACGCTGTATTGTTCAAAAGCGAACTGGTCTTGGCTTAGCACACCCAGTTTCTCTCCTGGAGTGATAGAAACGTTGCCCGAGCTTGGCGTTAATGCACCACTTAGGATTTTCATGAACGTTGACTTGCCGCAACCATTGGCGCCGATCAAACCATAGCGGTTGCCGTTACCAAATTTAGCAGAGATGTTTTCAAACAGCGGCTCTGCGCCAAATTGCATTGTGATGTTCGCGGTAGATATCAAAGAACTAATTCCTAAGCGTGTACTGACAGATAATTATTAGGCTATTTCAAGAACCTAAATAAGAAGTACGAAAGTATGGATTAAACAAAAATCGAAGCGCGGATTATATAGAGATCTCGATCACGTTGTCGAGGCCAAACCGTAAACGAATGGTAAACATAGACCATTTAGATGCTTTTCATACGTTATTAACGTGTAAATAGAAAAATCCCCGCCAGTTGAACTGACGGGGATTCTATTTATCGACACTAAAGTGTTCTGTTAAAGCTATCTCTCTTCAAGTCTAAAAGCCTTGATTATGAGAAGAACCGTTATTTAGTAATTTTCTTTTGAACGTACTTTTGACTTACATCCACTACCGCAACATCTCTAAAGAAGCTTCTACCCAATAGAATAGGGAAAGAAAGATGCGTTCGGTCTGCTAGCGTAAACTCAGTTTTGTCTTTCAGATCGCCGATTTGAATTGAAGCGACGACAACAGCACGTCGCTGTGTGCCTTCCGCGCTCGACTGCTTGATCTTAACCCAACGCTCTACCGGTAAACTGATCTCTTTGGTTGTGATACCGTCATGCTCAATTTTAAACTTAACCCAGTCTTTTCCGTCACGCTCAAAATCAACGATATCTACAGCACTGATCGAAGATGTTGTTGCACCTGTATCAATACGAGCTTTAAATGCTTCTTTCAAACCAGGAACAAACACCCACTCTTCTTCACCAAGAATCAGTTTTCCATCATCCGTTTTTAACGGTTTTGCTGGTGGCTTTTCAACTGGCTCAGGTTTAACTTCTGGCTCAGTTGGTTTTACTTCTTCAGGCTTCTCTGTAGGTTCCGTTACTTTCTCGCCTTCAGTTGCTTCAGTCTTTGAAGAGTCATCCACAACGGGTTGTTCTACTTGAGGCTTTTGCTCTGGCTCGACAGGAACTTGAGTCGTCGTCGAACAAGCAAACAGGCCACCACTTAGCATTAAGACTACAATCGCTTTCCAATTATACATTCAGTCACCTTCTATTTCGAAACGTTAGCTATCGCTTTAGCTACATAAGGAATATGGGATTCAGAAAGGCCTGCGATATTGATGCGTCCGTCACCAACACCATAGACTCCATATTCTTCACGTAATTGATTCATTTGAGTTTCTTTAAAGCCTAGTACACTAAACATACCTTTATGGCTTTCAATGAAGTCAAAGTGTGACGTGTTGTAAGTATTTCGCAATTCATCACATAAACTTTGGCGCAGATTTAACAAACGTTGCTGCATTTCACTCAACTCTTGCTTCCAAATCTTCGTTAGCTCTTGATTCTGAAGAATTGTTTTAACCAGAGCAGCACCGTGATCAGGCGGCATAGTGTAAGTTGAACGAGCCAGCGTAAGAAGCTTGCCTCTTGCGTTGCCAACGTGTTCGCTGTTCTTACCGATAACGATCGCAGCACCCGTTCTTTCACGATACAAACCGAAGTTCTTCGAGCAAGATGTTGTGATCAGCATTTCTTCAACGTTGTTAGCCATGTGTTGAAGACCTTTTGCATCTTCTTCTAGGCCGTCACCAAAGCCTTGATAGGCAATATCAACGAACGGTAAGAAACCATTTTTCTGAGATAGTTTGGTGATTTCCTGCCACGCTTCAAAGTTGATATCAGCACCCGTTGGGTTATGGCAGCAACCGTGAAGTAGTACAACGTCTGATGGACCCGCTGTTGATAGGTCTTCCATCATTCTTGCAACATCAACTTGCTTCGTTTCAGGACTGAAGTAATTGTAGTATCGAACTTTTAAGCCTGCCGCTTCCATTACCGGTTTGTGGTTAACGTAGCTTGGGTTTGAAATCCAAACCGTGGTGTCTGGTTGAGAAACTTTCATTAAGTCACCCAACATACGAAGTGCACCACTTGCACCCGGTGTTTGAATCGCGGCAACACGATCCATTGCAGAAGTCCCTTTAAGCAGCAGATCAACCATGCTCTGGTTAAACTCTTCACAGCCTGCTAGGCCAACGTAAGCTTTGGTTTTCTGAGTATCGACAACAATGTCTTGAGCCATAGAAACGGCTTTCATGATCGGTGTTTCGCCTTGGTCGTTTTTGTAAACGCCAATGCCTAAATCGACTTTGTCAGTACGAGGATCGCCGCGGTAAGCGACAGAAAGAGATAAAATTGGATCTAAAGTTGGTTTTGGTAGATGTGAAAACATGAAAGTCACAACCCTTTGAAATTCAAGTATTGAATTTCACGTTAACATTTTCGTACTAAAATCAGAAACATTTTTTAATAGAAGAGCTTAGTTACCATAAGTAATCAGAGATTGGTCATTTTAAGCCAAGATAAAGTGAATATTTCGGGTGTTTAATGACCAATCACAAAATAAACGGGCTTATTGTTAAGTCTTTTGTGACGACTTCAATGAAGCGCTCTGTTTGAATTGCCTTGGTGTCATTCCCGACCACGCCTTAAATCGGGTACTGAAGTTAGCCGCATTGGGGTAGCCAACTATCTCACCGATATGTTGAATCGACCAATCACTCGACCTAAGCAATCGCGCCGCGTACTCCATTCTCATGCGCATAATGTGAGTCATAGGGCTATGAGAATAATAACGTTGGCACAAGCGATGGAAATGCGGCTCTGAGCATGGAAATAAGTTCGCGAGTTCATGAACGTTCCACTCTTTGTGAAGCTGCTTTTGTACGTTGTCGAACACGCGTCTTAAGCGAATTAAATTTCGTGATTGCTGCTGCGGGACCGGCGCATTAATCATGAATTCTATTTGGGCAACGCTATGTATAGCAATCGCTCCACCCAAATCGACGGGTAAGGCAATGCTTCTCAATAGAGTGTGAATGCACGACGAGACGACTTCTGCTGCCGGAGACAGCGTATAACTCACTTCATCACTGACGACATTTTCCCATTGTTTATCAGGCGAGAGAAAGATCCACGCGATCTGCCATGTTTCTTCTTCAATACCAAAGCCATTCTCAATACCTGCTGGAACCGTAATGCACGAGCCCGGTTCTAGAATATAGCGACATCCTTCGCTTTCGAGCCAACCCTTACCTCTCACGGTATACAACAGCATGTGTTTCTGTTGATTCTTGCGATAGACAGAAAAAAAGTCTCGACATGACGCCGTCCCACACTGAACGATACCGAGCTCTTCAAATGCCAAGACATGGGTTTGATCGACAAACTCTTGATGCGTCTTGTCTGAAATCTCATATCGTTCTTGTTTCTCAATCATTCCACTGCTAGCTCATTCAGGTTGCCAGACCACTAAAGTAGATAGTTTGGCAAAAGTTTGTGATGAACAGGAACAATACAGACAAAACAAATGCCGATAAACTTCTCACATATTCACTGGAGGGGAAATGCGATGCTCTCGACATATCGTCATTTAGACAAAGAATTTTGGCAAAAATTATTGCACATCGGTTTACCAGTCTCGTTGCAAACCATGTTGTTTTCACTGCTTGGCGTGGTCGATATTTTTATGGTCAATCAGCTTGGTGATTCTGCAACCGCCGCGGTTGGCGTTGGCAACCGTATCTTCTTCTTCAACTTGATCATGGTGTCGGGGATTAGTGGAGCCGTGAGCGTGCTAGCTTCGCAATATTTTGGCGCGGGAGATTTCAACGGAATTCGACGCACACTAGCGCAATCATGGGCACTGTCGATCTTTGCCATCATCCCCTTTGTGTTCATCTATACATTGGTTCCTGAATCAGTGGTGTCTGTAGTGGCCTCAGACCCTGATTACGTCCGATTGGCAACGGATTACCTTTGGATAACAGGAGCCAGCCTTATTGGTACCGCGATAGTAGTGCCACTAGAAAGCGCACTGCGATCGGTCGGCGAAGCCAAGCTACCTACCAAGATCAGCATCTGGGCAATTTTCATCAATGCGATTCTCAATGCATTGCTGATCTTCGGTTTATTTGGCTTTCCTGAACTGGGTGTGGTTGGCGCGGCAATTGGTACTACGGTTTCTCGATTCTTTCAAACGATTGCGCTGCTTATCATGGCGAAGAAACACTACGCTCACCTATTCCCGACACTAAGCAGTTGGCGTGATGCAATATTGCCTAAGCATAGAAAGAAGTATTTCAAGATAGCGATTCCTATGTTGGTTCATGACACTGCATGGGCTGGCGGAATTCTTATTTATAACGTTATTGTTGGTCAGATGGGCGTTGGCGAGCTTGCGATCATTTCACTGTTATCACCAGTAGAAAGCATCTTGATCTCGGCGTTCATGGGCTTTGCCGTTTCTGCTTCGATCATTTTAGGCAACGAGATCGGCGCAAAGAACTATCAACGTGTTGAGAATACCGCTTGGGGATATGTTTTGGTCAGCTGTGGGCTTGCGGCTCTGTTAGCCTTGATGTGCTGGTTTGCTAAACCCGCGATCGTGTACATGATCGAGCTTACACACTTAGAGTTCAAAGACACGGCCGTCAACGTTACCTTAGTCATGGCACTCGGCATGATACTGAGAGTCTTCAATATGGTTGGCATTGGCGGCGTGCTGAAAAGTGGTGGAGACATCAACTACAGCATCTTCATCGACCTGTTTGGCCAATGGGCGATTGGTATTCCCCTTGCCTACTTTACTGCGCTAGTGTTGGGTTGGCCGTTAGAATGGGTTTTGATGATTGTGTTACTCGAAGAGCTAGCCAAAATAGTTCTGACGAGCCAACGGATTCAATCTAAGAAATGGATAAACAACCTAATCGACGAGCCTGAGCATATTCCTATTTAGACAGGCGCCAAACCGACACTGACGTTCGGGCGATAGATTAAAAAGAACTCACACCCAAGGGCTGATTTGTAGCATTACGCTAATGATGAAGCCCTTTTTTCTATTTGCGAGTGTATTGTTGTTACGAGAGTCCTGAATCAGAACAAATCTTATAAGTCAGTAAAGCTATAAGTCAGTAAATCGATGGATGATTTGGTTTGAACTACCACGCCAATCTAACATTGGATCCGCTTTATCTTGCTCGAAGCGACCATCAATCAAAGTATCTACGTATTCAAGCACTTGCTTCTGTTTATCATCGAGTTCGTCGAGTTCATAGCCAGTCCACATCCAAATGTCTTTGCCTTCGCACTCCGCTTTTACACGCTGAACGAGCTTAAGCACTTCAGACACGTTCGCCGGATGCATTGGATCGCCACCAGAAAGCGATAAGCCACGACGTTTGATCCGCGGATCGTTCAGATCAGCAATAATTTGGTCTTGGAGTTCTTGAGTAAACAGATGCCCAGAGTCCAACCTTTGCGTCGACTGGTTATAACACCCGCGACACTGGTGCACACAACCCGACACAAACAAAGTGCATCGTGTTCCTGGGCCGTTTACAACGTCGATTGGGTGATATTGATGATAATTCATAAGGCAGTATTGAAAACTCGTGATTGCTTAATGGTTTAACTTGAAAGTAGCGAGAAGTGAAACAAATGAATTGGTATCGACATTGAGCCGATACCAATCTTATTTCTAATGCTCTTAGGCCTGACTAAAGATGCTTCACGCGGCGTTTAACTTCTTCTTGTTTACCGAAATTAAACGGTCGTGCATCAGGACTACCAAGGTAACCACATACGCGGCGCGTTACCGACACTTTGGTTGAGTCATGGTTGCCACACTTAGGACATGTAAAGCCTTTACTTGTACAGTCAAACTCACCGTTGTAGCCACATTCGTAGCACTCATCAATTGGCGTGTTGGTGCCGTAGTAAGGAACACGTGTGTAGCTGTAGTCCCATACGTTTTCTAGCGCTTCGATGTTCTTCTGCATGTTCGGGAATTCGCCGTAACAGATGAAACCACCGCTAGAGATTTCTGGATAAGGCATCTCGAAATCGATCTTGTCGTATGGGTTCACTTTCTTCTGTACGTCTAAGTGGAAGCTGTTGGTGTAGTAACCACGGTCTGTTACGCCATCAATCACACCAAACTCTTTGGTATCGATGCTGCAGAAACGGCTACATAGGTTTTCACTCGGTGTGCCGTATAGGCTGAACGCGTAACCCGTTTCTTTTGTCCAAAATTCCACTTCACGTTTCATGTACTCCACCAGCTCAAGCGCTTTAGCACGCATTTCGCCATCGTCGTACAGGTGAACGTCAGTGCCGTAAAGTGCTGTCATCGCTTCATGGATACCAATGTAACCAAGAGAAACAGACGCACGGCCATTCTTGAAGATATCGGCGATAGAGTCGTCTGCTTTCAAGCGAACGCCACACGCACCTTCCATGTATAGGATTGGCGCAACACGCGCTTTCACGTTTTCTAGACGAGAAATACGAGTTTCTAGAGCACGACGAGCCAGCTTCAGTTTTTCATCAAGCAGCTCGTAGAACTTAGTCATATCTTGTTTTGCGTTAATCGCGATACGTGGCAAGTTCAAGCTAACTACACCTAAGTTGTTACGTCCTTCATGAATCAACTCACCGTTTTCTTCGTAAGTATTCAAGAAGCTACGGCAACCCATCGGCGTTTTAAATGACCCTGTCACTTCTACGACCTTGTCGTAGTTAAGAATATCTGGGTACATACGCTTAGACGCACACTCAAGCGCTAATTGCTTGATGTCGTAGTTTGGATCTTGCTTCTGGTGGTTCAAGCCATCTTTGATTGCAAATACCAGTTTAGGGAATACCGCTGTTTTGCGGTTCTTACCCAAACCTGCAATACGGTTCTTCAAGATAGATTGCTGGATAAGTTTCGAACCCCAGCTTTCGCCAAGACCAAAACCAAACGTGACGAATGGTGTTTGACCATTAGCGGTGTGAAGTGTGTTTACTTCGTATTCCAGAGATTGGAACGCGTCGTAACACTCTTTCTCGGTACGAGAGATAGCGAAAGCTTCTGGGCTATGAATGTCCCACTCTTTTGCTAGCGATAAGTGCTTCTCGTAACTCGCCATTACGTAAGGTTCTAGAACCTCATCGATACGGTTGATCGTTGTGCCGCCGTAAATATGGCTTGCCACTTGTGCGATGATCTGCGCGGTTACCGCTGTCGCCGTAGAAATAGACTTAGGTGTGTCGATTTCCGCGTTACCCATCTTGAAGCCATGCGTTAACATGCCTTTCAGATCGATAAGCATACAGTTAAACATTGGGAAGAACGGTGCGTAATCTAAATCGTGGTAGTGAATGTCACCACATTCGTGAGCTTGTACGATGTCACGCGGCAAAATGTGAGTTTTCGCATAGTGTTTAGCCACGATACCCGCCAGCAAATCACGCTGAGTTGGGATAACTTTACCGTCTTTGTTGGCATTCTCATTGATCAGATCAACATTGCTTTCTTCGATTAAACCTTCGATTTCACGCGTTAAAGCGCTTTGCTTTTCACGTGCGATGTCGCGGTCATGACGATATTCAATGTAAGCACGAGCCAAAGACTTATAAGGTCCCTGCATTAGCTCGTTCTCGACCATGGTTTGAATTTCAGAGATATGAACTTCATCGTAGTCTTCGAGCTTCAACTCAACTGCTAATGCCACATTCAGAGCATAAATAGCAATTTCCTTATCGGCTTTGTCTGATGCTGCTTCCACTGCAGCTTGGATGCGATCTCTACTGAATGGAGCTCTTGAGCCATCACGCTTGATTACGATTGATTTCACCACTTCTCCTTACTCTTGAGGTATTCACAGACTTATCCACAAACACACTATATAGAGCGATTTATCGTTTAACTAACACTAGATATTGTGGCGTATTTAACGAGAACCACCAACTTTGAGTATTGATTTGGATCAATAAAACGCGCACGCTGAACAAGATAAATCCAATATTATTACGTGAGTTCTCAAGTCGAAAAGAAACAATGTAACAATAAAAAAACTGCTAAAAAGAGTTGAATTTTCGGTAAGTGTTGTAGGATAACGGCTCAACTATATTGGACGACAAAATTAGGGATATTTGGAATGAAACGACTTCAAAAGTGGGTAATGCTAGGTTGCTTACTCAGTAGCCACGTATTTGCTGAACCTTTGACCATATCCAGTTGGAATATCGAATGGTTATCAACCAATGTGGCTGTGAATAAGTTTTCTGCCCAACGTGATCAAGCGGATTTCGATAAACTCGAACAGTATTTCCGATCCTTAGATGCGGATGTCGTTGCTTTTCAAGAAGTCGATGACATAAATGCCATTCAGCGCATCGCGGGCGATCAATATGAAATCTTGATGTCTGATCGTTCATTGCCAAAAAACAGTAACCGACAATTCAAAGAAGTGAACCAATATACGGGCTTCGCGGTGCGTAAGGGAATCGCTCTCACTGACTACGCTGACTTTCCTCTGGAAACGAGTGCCAACAGCAAGCTTAGGTTTGCTAGCTATATGGTTGTAGAAACAAATACAAAGCCAATTCACATGTTGTCAGTGCATTTAAAGGCGGGTTGCAGCGGCGCGTATAAATCTAACCGTGACTGTTCAAGGCTCAAAGGCCAAGCTCAACAATTGAATAAATGGATACAGCAAAGAGAACGTAAAAGCGAAGACTACGCGATTCTGGGCGACTTTAACCACAACCTCTCCTATACAAGAGATTGGATGTGGAAAGATATGACGCAAAACACCGATGCTCAATTGGCAACAAGAAAAACTCGAGCAGATTGTAAGGTTCGCTCAAATCGTAATAACCACCGCACGCACCAGTTCCGTTCAGTAATAGACCATATTGTGGTAAGCAAGTCCTTAGATGCTACTCCTGCGAAGCAAAAGGTATTTGAAACGCAAGATGTGTTGGACTACAAACTCAGTGACCACTGCCCAGTTTCAACGACTATTAAATAGTAGATAGAGATATAAAAAGAGGCTGACTGGCTTTCTAATTAAAGCGAGTCAGCCTCTATGCTTGGTCAGCTCAGAAAGAATAACGTCAAAGCCAATGTAATCAGCTATAAGCTTACTACTAACAGGTTTTGTTCGTACGACCCGCCAGCCACATTCCCACCAGCATGCTGACCATAAACACCCATACCGTCGGGTTGCCGCCACTTAGGCTGGTTACCGCAGGGCCAGGGCAAAAGCCTGCAATCCCCCAGCCTAAGCCAAACGCTGTTGAACCTAGAATCAACTTTCTGTCGATTAGTGGATTATTACGGCTATCTAACGACTCACCATTGATCGCTTTAGTACGCTTTTTAATGACCAGATGATAAAACGGAGCGAAGACCAACAGCGCGCCGCCCATGACGAATGCCAAACTAATGTCCCAGTTACCGGTCATGTCTAAAAAGCCGAGTACCTTCTCAGGATCAACCATGCCTGAAATGATCATTCCTGACCCAAACAGAACACCTGCGACCAAACCGATAACGATAGTAAATGAAGCGTTTTTCATTATGCCCCCAAGCCAATCAGGTTCTTGATAAACACGGTTACAATTGCCACACCCATAAACACACAGGTAGCAACAATAGATCGTTTAGACAGGCGTGCCATTCCCACAATGCCGTGGCCGCTAGTACAACCGTTCGCTGTTTTAGTACCAAAGCCGACCAAAAGACCGGCAATAATCACTAAAGCAAGATTCATCTCTTCTAACTGTGGAAGTTGGTAACCCGTCGGAATCAATAGCCAACCACTTGCGACCATTCCCACAACAAAGGCGATGCGCCAGTGCTTTTCGGTCTTCTCAACGTTGTTGTCCGAACCTGATTGAGAAGCCTTACTTGCACTATTGTTCGCACCTAATGGCAATAGTCGACTAACAATGCCGCTAATTCCTGCTACTCGCCCTATTCCTAACATAAGAATAATGGCCGACGCGCCTAACAACATGCCACCGAACAATGCATCCCAAGGTATTAAACTCACCACCGACCTCTCCTATCTAACAACGTGAATCTAACTCGTTACTGCTTAAATTTAACTCGTCGCAACTTTAAATTAGACTTTACTAATAAACTTAGATTAGAGTTTACTAATAAATATGAATTAGTCAATGCTAATGTATTGCTAGTATGTTTCGGTTTGTAAGTCTGGAATTAATAAGCGTCCTGCATGAAAAAAGCCCCTAGGCGTTAACCTAAGGGCTTATGATTTGATTCGGTTTATTGTGTCTGTTACTTAGTCTTGTTTTTTTCAGCTATCCACTGCGACATATACTTGGTGCTCGCCATGCTGTGGTGCTTAAGCATCGAACCAAAGAAGTTATCCAGTCGATGAGATTCAAGATCAGACTCTAACGCAGTTAATCGCTCAATCAATGTGTCGCCGAGTTGATTCTGATCGTAGTGCGCTTCAAGGATTGAATGACATTGGCTTTGTGCTTTAAGCCACTTCTCTTCATCGTTATAAAGAGCAACAGCTTGTTCAACAAACTCGTCAATATCGTCAGCCACCGCGCCCGGCCATTGCAAATCACCTTGCGGCAACATGCCTTCACTACCAATTTCACTGGTCACGTTTGGAGTTTGAAGCTTCATCGCATCAAGCAACTTACCTTTAATGCCCGCACCAAAACGCAGTGGCGCGACACACACACGTGCCTGTTCCATCACTTCTTGAGCGTCTTTAGCCCAACCTTTGATATGGAAACCGGTTTTAGGGTTGTGCAAAGCCGTTGCTTTCGGCGGCGGGTAAGATCCGTAAATATGAAGTTCAGTGTCAGGTAACTGCTTGCGAATCTTCGGCCAAATCTTTTGTAACTGAAGCACTGCATCCCAGTTCGGTGCGTGTCTAAAATTACCTATCGTCATGAAATGCTTACGTTCTTCAAAGCTTTTCGTGCTTTCAGGTAGAGTATTAAGATCAACCATGAACGGCAAGTGATGAAGCAGTTTAGGATCGATATTGAACTCAGATTGAAGCAGATCCATCTCGTAACTTGAAATGATCAACGAAAGATCACAGCGCAGAATCGCAGCAATTTCACGTTTCGCTAAGTCACTGTACAAATGCGCTTTGGTCAGTTCAGTCTCTTTCTTAACTGTTTCATGGCGCGCGTTACGTAGGAACTGTAAGTCTTCCGTATCCAGTAACTTAAATGCATTCGGGCACACTTTTTCCACGCGCCAACCAAACTGCTCTTCCATCATGAAACGGTCAAACATCACGACATCGGGTTGCAGCTCTTCGATGTACTGGTCAAAGCTATCGCAATTTAACTGTATGGATTGGCTCGAGATGCCCTCTTCAGAGAGATCGATCATGTGCTCGGTTTCTTGAGCTGGCGTTGCAAATTCAACGGACCAACCTTGTCTCTTGAACAGACGTAAAAGAGACATCATATGGCTGCCAGCTGCCGATGAATTCGGTTCTGGCCAAACGTAGCCAATTGCTAAAACTTTTTTCAAAACACTTCCTAAGAAATAACAAAAGGGACTGTAGAAGTCCCTAATTAAACGTAAGTCGATTTATACCGCTGATTATAATTAGTTCTAAAAACTCAGCGATCAGATTCGCTCACCTACATTGCGAGCGATCATAAGTACTTCATCAGCTGAGTACAGGTTTGAAATCGTGGTTTCGACTTCTGCACCCAACGTAGACTGATAAAGCTTTTGTGCAAAGTTGTCTGCTCTGGTGGTCACTAGCACGTGTTTGAGTGTCGAGCCTTGATCCGCCAAATGCTGTTTTACCTGCGGCAGGGAATCTAGAATCAGCGTTTTACCCAATCCTTGCCCCTGCGCGCTTGGTAACACGGCAAGTTGCTCTAGTTCTAAAACAGCTTCTGGTCTAAACCCGCTTTTCTGAACCCAGATGATGTAACCCACGATCTCGCCATCGCTTTCAGCAACAAAGTTAAGAAAGCGTGGTGAAGCGTTCAAGTTACATTGTAACCAATTTCTAGAGTGCTGTTGTCGAACAAAAGTAGCTTTGTGAACTAAAGCCGCCCCATCGAGGTCGGCTTCTGTCATAAAACGAACTTGCGCCATGCTGCTACTCGTTCTCAGAATTGGGACGCGTTTTACAGTGTAAAATGGCTCTTTCTAGAAGCTCTAAAGCAGATTTGTCGGCTTCTGGAAGCTTAGCATCTGATTGACCTAGCGGCTCAACACGGCTACCCCATTTAATATGGCCAGCCCCCCACGTTAAACCGGCACCAAATGCCGCTACAAGAATGTTGTCGTTAGGCTTAACGAAACCTTGCTCTAGCGATTCACACAATGCGATTGGTACAGTCGCAGCGGATGTGTTGCCGTAATTTTGGATGTTAACAAACGCTTTATCGCGATCGATACCCGCCATATCACACAGAGTTTGAATGATTCGGATGTTCGCTTGGTGCGGAATCACAACGTCAATGTTGTCGGTTGAGATACCAGTGCGGCTCAATACTGTGTGTGCCGCTGCACCCATGCCTTTCACTGCACGTTTGAAGATCTCTTTACCAACGAAGTCAAAGTCCCAGTAACCGTTGTCAGCAGCAAAGCGGTCCATAGACGTACCGAATTTTGGTACCGCTAGAATATCGCGGCCTTCGGCGTCACAACCGATCTGAGCTTCTTGTAAGCCAACTTGTTCTTCGGTGCGAGATAGAACCACAGCGCCAGCGCCGTCACCGAAAAGAACTGCAGTGTCACGCTTGGTCCAATCAATGAAGAATGACAGACGCTCAGCACCCACAACGATGGCGTTGCGGTAATTACCAGCCTGAATCAGTCGAGTCGCCGTTTCGACACCGTAAATGAAGCCAGTACACGCTGCGTTAAGATCGAAAGCCGCTGCACTCTTAATGCCTAAGTTCTGTTGAACCTTAGATGCGGTATTTGGAATAAGGGAGTCTGGGCTGCACGTCGCGATGATCACGAGGTCGATATCTTCGGCTGTTAGGCCAGCACACGCCATGGCATGTTTCGCTGCAATAGTCGCTAGCTCAGAGGTATTTACATGACTGATACGACGGTTTTCGATACCAGTTCGAGTTCGAATCCACTCGTCAGACGTATCAATGAAAGTGCTTAAATCATCATTGGACAGCACGGCTGGTGGCAGACACTTTCCCCAGCCAGTAATTTCGGCGTAAAATTTTGTCATCATTTACCTGTTTATTGTTTGTTTTTATTTAAGTATCGTATTCTAGTTTTAAACAGTATAAGCGCTCCGTGCGTGATTCGTAAATCGCGTTAGCAACGGAGTTACAATAAAAAGAGAAAGTTATGTCTACATTCAACACACGATGCCCTTCTTGTAATGGCATAAACCGCGTTCCTTCAGAAAGAATTTCAGAAAGCCCAACTTGTGGTAAATGCAAAAACGCATTACTAGATGGCGCGCCAATTGAAGGCACATCATTGAATTTCCAATCTATTTTGAACAGTTCACAGCCTGTGGTTGTCGATTTCTGGGCAACATGGTGCAACCCATGTGTTGGCTTTGCGCCAGTGTTCAGTGACGTTGCTAAAGAGCGTTCGGGAGATGTTCGATTCGTTAAGATTGATACTGAAGCTCAGCAGCAGCTTGCCGCGATGTACCAAATCAGAAGTATTCCGACGGTGATGGTGTTTAAAGATGGCAAACGTGTCGATACGATTAACGGTGCGTTACCAAAAGGCCAATTTGATCAATGGCTTAATCAAGCGCTGGCCAAGTAGACCCGTATTTTATATCGCTTTTGATTTAGCTTGTGCTTGAAGCAAGCGTACAAAAAATAGGTTAGAGAGTCTTATCAAATCAAGACTATCTAACCTACTGTTTTATTTATGGTTATCACTTAACTTCTTGAATTAAACCACAGCTTCGCCTTTCGCTTGAATACTAGATTCTTGCTGACCTAACCCGTATTCCCCTTTGATTTGATCTGCGACTTTTTCAGCAATCATAATGGTTGGCGCGTTGGTGTTTGCCCCAATCAATGTCGGCATCACAGAAGCATCAATGACTCTCAAGTTATTCAACCCATAGACTTTAAGATCGTTATCTACCACGGCTAATGAATCACTGTTAGGGCCCATTTTACAGGTCCCGACCGGGTGATACTGAGTGTCTGCACGGTTGCGAATATCTTGCTCGATAGCCTTGTCATCACTGGCGTCCACTGGGTAGAAAGCATTGCCACGGATGTCATCAAACGCCGAACTCTCTAACATTTGATACTGCTTCTTCCAGCCCTTAATCATGATCTCCATATCTTCAGGATGACTGAAAAACGCAGGATCGATCTTGGGCGGATCATAAGGATCATTACTATTAAGCGTTACGCTGCCATGGCTCTTCGGTCGCAACAAGGTGACATGAGAGGTAAAACCATGACTAGTATGGATTTTTCGTGCATGGTCATCGACAACAGCGACCACAAATACAAACTCTAAATCCGGCACCGCGATATGATCTTCGGAACAAAGAAAACCAATCCCCTCTGCAAAATTACTGCTCATCTTGCCACGGCGTTCTTTGTACCATAGCGGCAGAGCTTTGGTCATTTCAGAAGCCATTTGCAATGAAATGCCGAAGGTTTCACGCTTTTCACTGCACTTGTACGAATGCACCAAGTCGATATGGTCTTGGAGGTTCTTGCCGACACCGGGTAGTTCGTGAACCTGCTCAATTCCGAGCGCCTCTAGTTCAGCTTTAGCGCCGACACCAGACAGTAATAACAACTGGGGAGAACCAAATGCACCAGCAGATAGAATCACCTCTTTGTTGGATCTGATCTGATAACGCTGTCCGTCCGAGCCATATTCAACGCCAACCGCTTTCTTGCCTTCAAATAAGACCTTATGCGTGGTTGCTTTTGTCACCACTGTAAGGTTTGAACGCGATAGATTTGGCGTTAAATAAGCCTTAGCAGCACTGCATCGTTCGCCATTAATTTGAGTTACCTGAGTCGGCATCGCCCCAAATTGTGCCGCACCGTTGATGTCTTCATTACGAGGAACCCCTATCGACTCACACGCTGTTAAGTAACGTTCCAACATTGGGCTCGGCGATCGAAGGTTCGCCACATTTAATGGACCACCTTGACCATGAAACTCATCTTGATGAACTTCGTTGTTTTCGGCTTTCTTGAAGTAAGGCAGACAAGAATCATAGCTCCACCCTGTGTTACCCAAGCTTGCCCATGTGTCGTAGTCGGAACGGTGCCCACGAGCGTACATCATGGCATTGATAGAACTAGACCCGCCAAGTGTCTTACCTCTTGGCTGATAACCTCTACGACCATTTAAACCCGGCTGTTCAACGGTTTCGAAAGCCCAATTATTGAGTTTGGTTGGCATCATAGCTACCACGCCAACGGGTGTATGAATGAATGGGCTCGTGTCTTTACCGCCCGCTTCTAACAAGCAAACAGTGACATTAGGATCTTCCGACAACCGAGAAGCCATGACACACCCCGCTGAACCACCGCCAACAACAATAAAATCATAACTATCCATTAGTCATCTCCGCTATTTCTAGTGGGTGCAATTCGCGCTTCAATATTTTGCCGGTTGCTGTCATGGGTAAGGCTTTGCGAATGAATACCTTACGCGGATATTTGTAATCGGCCAATTGCTCACGACACCATGTAATCAGAGCTGCACTATCACATTGCGTATGTTCGTGAAGCACCACATGAGCGTGAATCTCCTCGCCTAGGCGATCATGATGTTCACCCACAACCGCGACCATTTCGACATCAGGATGGCACATCAAAACTTCTTCAACTTCGCGCGGATACACGTTGTAACCACCACGGATAATCATGTCTTTGACTCGGTCAACAATGAACAAGTTGCCGTGCTCATCGGTGCGTCCGATATCTCCGGTTAGGAACCAACCATCTCTAATGGCTTCCGCCGTAGCTTCTGGCCTTTGATAGTAGCCTTTCATGACACTTGGGCTTTTGATGCAGACTTCGCCCAATTCACCCATGGCGACTGAGTTGCCTTGTATATCAGTGATCTTGATAAGGTGACTACACAAAGGTTGACCCACACTGCCAGACAATCGGTCACCATCAATATGATTAAAGGTCGCAACTGGCGCTGTTTCTGATAAACCATAGCCTTCTAATACTGGAAGCTCAAAGCGAGACTCAAACTGTCGAATAACCTCAAGTGGCATAGAAGCACCGCCAGAAACACCCAACCTCAAGCTGTGTTTAACCTGTTCAGAGCGTTTGCTTATTTCTAAACTACTAGAGGAGTCTTCTCCCGCCTTTAATAGTGCGATATACATGGTTGGAACGCCCGCAAACACGCTTACTTTATGGTTAATGATCTGTTCGATCACCAGTGACGGTTCGAAACGCGGAATCAACACCATGGTCGACCCTGTTAGCACACTCGCGTTCATCATGACCGTCTGGCCGAAGCTATGGAATAAAGGCAGTGTGGCCATTGTGGTGTCGCTGTACTCCAATCGCATTAGATACTGTGACGACATGGCATTGGTTTGCATATTGGTGTGAGAAAGCTCTGCGCCTTTTGGCTGACCTGTCGTACCTGAAGTATAAAGAATCACAGCGGTATCA
This sequence comes from Vibrio sp. QJM3NY_21, assembly GCF_057785975.1. NCBI lineage: Bacteria > Pseudomonadati > Pseudomonadota > Gammaproteobacteria > Vibrionales > Vibrionaceae > Vibrio > Vibrio sp. QJM3NY_21. The sequence goes on along the minus strand of NZ_CM173514.1, from coordinate 826,468 downwards.
TCACCATGGCAAGCCACAGACTCAAAAGGGATCAAAGGTTGTGCTAACCAGTCAGCGATTGATTCATGCTGCTCGTTTCTTTCTGAAGTCGTGTCTGCGCCGGTTGGGATGGGCATCTCGACAAAGTGCTCACAATGGTTTGCCTGTTCGAAACCTTGTAAGCCATAACGACCGATGGGCAGCTCTTCACTGCCCTCAAAGCATAAATAGGCTTTCGCGTCCGAGTCATTAAGGTGGTAAGCGATCTCTCTTGCTTTAAATAACACGTTCAAAGGCACCACGACGCAGCCTGCTTTCAGAATTCCATAATAGGCAATCGGGAAATACGTGACATTCGGACACGACAACGCGACCTTATCTCCTTTCTTGAGCCCCAGCCTCTTTAAATTAGCGGCGACGTTTCCAGAAAGTTGTTCCAACTGAGAAAAGCTGACTTCATCCGTCCCCATTCGCAGAGCGACTTTATTTGGGAAAAGCGAAGCGCTGCGCTCCAAGTTAACAGCAAGATTGTGCATCCATGATCTCCTTATTCGGCTTAGACCTATTAGTCACGGTCACCGTAGACGTTGTTGTGTTTTGTTTCGAATATGTGTTTAACCTATGTTCATTTGCTCTTTGCTTTCGTTTCTAATCTATTGTTATTTCGACCCTATGCACACGTGTCCGTGTATGACTTATTAAATTACAACATTTTGATAACACTCTGCAAAGGTTGCAAAAAGACAAAAAACGGTGATATTCGGACATAATTGCAACACAGCCGACGAAAAGATGTCCGTGGTTAAGATAGAATAAGAACACTCAACAAGAGGCATATTATGGAATACACCGCAGTTTACGAACCGGATATGCAGGCATTTGGAATTCTTGATCTTCAACTATTGTCTCGCTATTTTTCATCATCCTTGACGGTCGATACGTTATTGAAAGGCAGTAACATCGATGAGTTCCAGCTTAATACGCCAGATACCCACATCACGCTCGCACAAAAATTAGCGGTGTTCAGTAACGCGCTTGAGAGTTCCAACGTAGAGGGGCTAGGACTAAAAGTTGGACAGGAAGCCCGATTCAGTGATTTTGGTGTGTTGGGTTACGCAGTGTTCAGCAGTGAGACACTGTTAGACGCTCTTTTAATGGGCTTCAAATATCTGCGTCTTGCGGGCCCTGTTCTCAAGAAGACCATGTCCGTTGAACATCAAACCGGATACTTTCGCGCTGAGCAACTTATCGAGCTCGACTCTTTGTTGCCTTTCTGTTGTGAGTATTGGTTTTCCGCCATTCAAAGTTTGTGTGAAGAAGTGCTACAACAGCCGTTTCCCTCTCTTGTGATCCGCTTCCCTTACCCTAAACCTACTTATGGCGATCTCTATCAGGAGATTTTCCGTTGCCGTGTAGAGTTTGATTGCGAGCAGCTTGAATGGCAGTTCGATGCAACACGCCTATATTCACCTTTACCAACGGCTAACCCAATCACCTTACAAATGTGTTTGAAATCTTGTGACGACATGTTGGCTAGAGTCAGCGCGCCCACCAGCCTTAAAGAGAAGATCTCACAAATGTTTATTGAAAGGCCTGGCTGTTACCCTTCCATTGAGGCGCTATCCACAGAATTAGGAATGTCTTCTAGAACACTACGTAGACACCTTAAAGCTGCAGACACGAGCTATCAGAAAATATTGGATCACGTGCGATTTCACCTCTCTCGACACTATCTTTCATCGACGCATATGAGTATTGAAGAGATCTCCGATAGAGTGGGTTTTTCGGACAGTGCGAACTTTCGGCATGCCTTTCGTAGGTGGAGCGGCAGCTCGCCCAGACAATACCGAAAAGAAGTGGTCTAACACGATTAAACGCCCTAAATTAAAATCTGATGAATACAACGAATCTCTCTCCGTCTTTCAAATTAAATAGTCGTTTGAACAACGCTTTATCGGCTATTTAACCGCAGAAAATATCGCGAAAACATGAAATATCACAACGGTATTTTAGCCAACAAACACGATAAATTTCTTTTATCTTAACGACCATTTTTATTCGTTTTACCCAATTCAGTTTCTCCCCCATAGTCGCGGAAAATTCATCGTTTCTTTTACTATTTAGAGGCTCCTGCATTGGACAACATCCAACCAACAACTCGCATAACTGTTCCTGTTATTGCATTGTCTTTTTACGCGATCGCTTCAGGCTACTTAATGAGTTCATTACCATTAATGCTGTCTGAGTATGGCTTAGACAGTAATCTATCGAGTTGGTTGGCGAGTGCCTTTTATGCAGGTCTTTTAGCGGGTACGTTATTGATTGAGCGTGCGATCGCTCGCGTTGGTCACAAAGACGCTTTCGTCATTGCACTTAGCGTATTTATCGCAACAATTCTTGTATTACCGTTGGCGCCACATCAATCAGTTTGGTTGTTGGCTCGTTTCGTCGCGGGTGTATCAGTCGCTGGGATCTTTGTGATTGTGGAATCTTGGCTAATGAGCGGTGAAGAATCTCAACGTGCGAAACGTTTAGGGGTTTACATGTGTTCGTTATATGGCGGTTCGGCCGTTGGTCAACTTGGCATCGGATACCTTGGTATTACGGGCGGCGTGCCTTTCATTGCAATGTTCACCTTGCTGTTTGGAGCAATCATTGTATTGATGTACGGACAAGCAACAGCACCACAAATTCACGATGCGCAGTCTTTATCACTGAAACAAATCAGCAAGCTAAGTCACAGCGCTTTGATTGGCTGTATTGTATCTGGGTTAACACTTGGGTCTATTTACGGATTGATGCCTGTAGAACTCGCTCAGCGCAACATCGCACACCAAGACATTGGCGGTTTGATGGCGTTAGTGATTATGGGTGGTATGGCCGTTCAACCAATGGTGACGTGGTTGTCTCACCACATAGGACAAGTGTTATTAATGGCTCTGTTCTGCCTGCTAGGGGTTGCAAGCATTGGTGTGCTCACTATCAACCATGATTTTTACGTTCTTGGTATGAGCTTGTTTGTTTTAGGTATGGCGACCTTTGCACTTTACCCAATTGCGATTAACTTGGGTTGTCGTAACTTAGACCCGAGCTACTTAGTTTCAGTGACTCAAGTTATGTTGTTGTGTTACAGCATCGGCTCTGTAGCAGGGCCATTGGTTGCGGATAGCTTTATGGATTCACAAGCAGGCTTATTCACTTACCTGTTCGCGTCTCTACTCGCTACAACCATCTACATGCTAATTGCTAGCCTAAAACGTTCTCCTCTACAGATTGCAGGCGAGTAAATGGAATAGACAGGCACAAGAACTGTATCACTAGGGCTCTTAGTTATGACTTCCCGTCTAAATTAAGAGCCCTTTTTGTTTTATGTCGCCTGGAGGAAAGATCGACAAATAGCAAATAGCAAATAGCAAATAGCAAATAGCAATAAAATCTATTATTTCAGAAGGTTAAGGTTGAAATACGTAACCTTCACCAGTAATCGTGATGATTAATCCGTCTCCGAATAATGATCTAATTTCGGATATCGCAACAATCACAGATGAGTTGGTCACTTTCTCACTTTCCCAGCCAATCTTCTTTAATTGGCCAACACTGAACAGTTCACCTCGATGTCGATTCATAAATAAAATGATCTTTCGGTACGCCAAAGGCATGGTAGCCAGTACGTAACCATTTTCAACATTGCGAATGAGTTTGGTGTTGAGTTCAACAATTTTACCGTTTAGTTCAAGTACTACGTTGTTTTCAGAGTGGTTCGTTTCTATTGCAGGATAAGAGTCCATTTTTATATCATTCCCTTACTATATAGCCAGCGACAAAGTCAGATTCGATCGTATTTATATAACGTCGCTTATAAGTGGACGTTTTAGATTTGACGATAATCAATGGAATTCGTACGGTAAAGAGATTAAATTTTTATTATTAATATATTAACAGGATATCAATAGAAGATTATTTATTACTCCATGACATACCCTTCGTTGGAAACGGTTTGTATACAACGGCAGTCAAGAATCCTTCTTATCTCGTAAATAGCAACCAACACAGATGCAGATGTCACCGCTTTACCAGCCCAGCCTACACGCTTCAAAATTTGCTTGCTCACCACTTGGCCTCTGTTCAGGTAAAGATAGAAAAGTACTTTACGATGAGGCTCAGCAAGCGTTCCTATTATTGAACCACAACCCTGCTTGCGTACGATTTTAGTGCCTGATTGAAACTCTTTATTGTTTAAAATGAGCTTCGACGGAAGAGCTAAATCATCCGTCTCACTGATAACTTGGTGCATTAATTCCTCGCATTGCATATGCAGTCACCCTCTTGGATATTTCCAATAGTACCGAATAGAGTAAAAATACTAAATTGATAGATAGCTCAATACGGTAATATTACTGCAAAGCTTGATCTTGCGTAATTGATCGAGGAAATAAGCAAGGCTAACCAAGAAGTCGATGGCTTTTTCGATACTGGCTGGGTGACAGACCAAAATGTTTTTTGAAACGATGTGAAAAGTTATAAGGATCTTTGTAGCCCAACCGATTCGCAATCATAGAGACTGACCAATCTTGATATTTCAGCAAACTGGTGGCTTTATCCATGCGTAATTGAATCAATTTACTGCGTGGTGACAGGTTGAATAGCGTCTTGGTGACTCTATTGAGCTGCTCTTCACTGATGAACACCCTTTCGGCCATCCCTGCGACGGTCCATGGCTGGTGCAGACTGCTTTCAATCTCGTTATAGAGTGCTTGAACACGTGCTGTGGTGCTGGTCGATTTGGGTTCAAACCCCGTCAACGTTCGGATGATTTCACTCAAAAGTAACTTACGGTAACTGGCTCTACCGCCTATCTCAAAGTAAACCAAGTTCATTAATGACCAGATCTGCTCACACTCTCCGAACGGCACTATCCCCTGACCTAAACTTGCTATGTGCTGCCATTGCTGCGTATCGGGCGTCAGCATCCACGCCATTTTCCAATAGTTGTATTGAGGATCAAGCTCAAAACGAAATGGGGTTTCGGCAGGAAGAACCACCAGCGTATAAGGCGTAATCGCTTGTACCGAAGTTGAAGTGGTTAGAATTCCGCCCCCTTCTTGAGTAAAAATCAACGTATGAACATTAACGGATTCGCGCTCAACCCAGTAGCCATCATATAGCTTCGCCATGCCGCCCATATAGACACCAAAGCTTTTCATCTCTGGAATATCTTCAACGGTCAAAAAACGTTCTTTGCACTGTTCAGCGAGAAAAACATCATCGTGCCAAGTTGATTTTGGTCTCATTGAATCAATGACGGATTCGCACAGGTTTTGTTGTTTTTTAAACATGTTGTTACTTCGCTCAAAACACTATAGTTCTGCCATAAATCGGAGAGCTTATGACAACTAACATCAACCCTAACTCATCTATGAATAACAAGCCAGAGAGCATCTTACCTCGTATCGTTAAACTTGGTTTGCCTGTTGCTTTGCAAAGTGCGCTTGTCGCTATTCTTGCCCTTGCTGACGTATTAATGGTCAGTGATTATGGTATGGAAGCAGCTGCTGCTGTGGGAATTGCGTCAAAATGGCACTTCGTTGCGATTATGATTATGGCAGGGTTGGCCTCAGCAAACGGTACATTAGTCGCTCAATACTGGGGAAAGAATGACCGAAAAAGCGCACGAACAGTATCCTCGATTGCGATGATATTTGGCTTAAAAGTTCTGTTGCCTGTTACTGCAATCATCACTCTTGGTTCTCAGTTTTTAATGATGTTGCAAACCAGCGATCAAACCGTGATTGAACTTGGTGCGACTTACCTATGGTATGGCTTCCCTGTTCTACTTCTGACTCACATTGTTGTCGTGGTAGAAGCTAGCATGCGCTCATCAGGTGACACCGTAACTCCGCTATTATTAGGTGGCGTTACCATCGCACTCAACATTGCGCTTAACTTCGTTCTTATTAAAGGTGCTTTCGGCATTCCAGCAATGGGCGTAGCAGGTGCGGCATTGGCAACAACCTTAGCGCGATTGATTCAAGTGGGCTTAATGTATAGCTACATGCGTATGCGTAAACATTGGCTATTAACGACACCGAGCTCACCACATCGCCCGTCATTGTGGTTGTCTTACCGTCGCATTGCTTTGCCGTTGACGATGAATGCTGTGTTGTGGGCAATGGGTACCATGGCATATCAAATGATCTTCGGTCACATGGGCACGACTGAGCTTGCCGTGTTCTCGATGCTCGCACCATTTGAATCGCTGTGTTACTCGATCTTCTTTGGTATCTCAGTGGCGTGTTCTGTTTTGTTAGGCCATTCATTAGGCCGTGATGAATTTGATGACGCGATGAGCATGGGTCTAACATTCATTAAAGCCGTCGTTGGTTTTGGCGCGGTCGTTGGGTTGCTACTGTTTATGGGTAAAGAACATGTTCTATCATGGCTAAACCTTTCTACCGATGCATTGTACCCACTCGCTGCACCTGCAATGACTATTATGTGTTTTGCGGTAGTCATTCGCATGCTCAACATGGTGATCATTAACGGTATTATTCGTGCTGGTGGTGATAACGCTTTTTGCCTGCGAATGGATTTCATCGCGATGTGGATGGTGGGTATTCCAGTATGTGTTTACAGTGCGTTTGTCGCTGGATGGGATTTCAAATACATCTATGGTCTGATGTTGGTAGAAGAAGTGGTGAAGTTAGCTATATGCTCGCACCGATACTTGAGCCGACGCTGGATCAACAACCTCACAGTGACCTACGACGAGCCTCAAGCGGCATAAGTTACCTGTCTACCTGCCTAGCTACCTAGCTACCTAGCTACCTAGCTGCATTCAAGCTTAGATAGAAGTGTATCTACATCAAAAAGGTCTGAGTAATCAGACCTTTTTTGTTTCGATTACTTTCACATTACACATACTTTCACACAGTAAACAATGTGTTACTTCTTATTCATTCGGATATGGCGGTTCGACACATTCGGCAATGGCTTCTCTGGCACTTTCCGCTTCTCATGTATCAAATGTCGTACCGCTAAAATCGGATGCTTGAGTAGCATTCTTGGCCCAGCATATCGCATCACTAAACGCATCTGCTCTTTAGGGTCAGGCTTATAGCAATGAATTGGACACTTATTGCAGGTTGGTTTCGCCTCACCATAAGGACAGCGATCAAGTCGCGTCTCTGCATAACGCAACAGTTGCTCACACTCTTCACATAACGCGTTATTTTGACGAACCGCACCATGGTGATCTTTGCAATAGATGTGCACCATCGCAATAACAGTTTTGTACTCGGTTGCGAGTTCGCCTTGCAGAATATTGTTATGTTGAAACATGATTAATTACTCAGTGATAAACCGTACAGGTTGAGGTTGACGTTTTCACTTAACACGTCCTCGACTCGCTCAAACACAAAACCCAACTTAGTCAGCAGTGCGATGCTTCGAATATTATCAGAGGTCGTGATGGCAACTAAATGATCGATATCAGCATTATGTTGAGCTTGTTCAATTATCGCTTGCGCCGCTTCCAATGCAAAACCTTGCCCATAGACTTCAGGGACAAAACCATAACCAATATCATGCGCCTCTAGTGTGTCTCTTTTAATCAAACCACAGACACCGATTGGCGTTGAAGACTCTTTCATTTCGACCATCAGTAAACACACACCCTTCTCTCTATACATCTTAAGAATGTTGTTTTCGATGTATTCAACAGCCTTGCCAGTATCTGTAATTTCCTTGTCTCCGATGTAACGCAGGAAATCTTCTGAGCCATATAATCGTTGGATAAACGCCGCATCTTGAGGTGTGCTCATTCTTAATCTTAAACGTGCGGTCTCGACTGCCTGCATAGTGATATTTTCCTTGCTGAATACCATGTAAATATTGAGTTCTAGATCTAAAATGATTATCCTCCACCGCATAAACTAAATACAAGGCTATGCAGCAATGAACCGTAAGAAAAAAATCAATCAAATTCTAAAGAAAAGACAGAAACAGGCGACGTCTAAACTGCATGGTAGCAACAAGCCTCGCTATATTTCTAAAGCTGACCGCGCAAAAATGGAAGCTGAAGAGCAAGCAAAAGCCGCTCAAGAGCAAGCGGAAGGATCGGTAGAAGCTTCTGTTGAATCTGAAGAAGCTGGTATCGAAACTAAAGATACAAAAGCTGCAGAGTAAGTTTTAAACTCGCAGTATTCTTGCCCAGCACTCTGACCAGAGCCAACGGACAAGAACAAAAAAAGCAGCCTCTATTTGGGCTGCTTTTTTGAACGAGCGGTTTATTAGCTAAATTGTTTTAACCACTTAACCTTTGAAAGGCTCAACTTCCCAGCGAGCAAATGGCGTTTTTGCGTTAATCCCTGCTCTTCCCCAACGGTCTACGGAATCAACAACAAGAATTCGCTCATTCGGTACCAGCGACTTAATCAACGTCGTTGGCTTTTTCGCTGTGACTAACCATAACGCGTCATCTTCTGAAAACATCGCTTTGAGTTTCGCTTTATCTTGCTCTGTCCATTCCAGTTCTGCTTTGAACATACGCGCTTCAACAAACAGTTGGCTACCCGAAGCAAAATCTTCCAAGCTTTCTGAAAGCAACAACACTGAATCTACGTCGTTATCCAGTAATACCGCTTGTTGTTTGTTAATCAGTTCACGAACATCAAGCATTACACGCTGTAAGTTGCTATCAATCGTGTTTGCTTGCGCTGGCCACAATAGCTTAAAGTCATCAGCCACAATTGCCGCCATACGCGTTAAGTTTGTCGGGTTTAACCACGCGTACTTAGACACTTCACCATTTGATAACGTCAGCGCAGCGACACCTTGTGCTCGTGGAGTAGTCGCTTGAGCCGCATCCACCTCTACCAAACGGATGTTGCCTTGTCTTGCGTATACAAATGTAGGATCAGCTTGCCAGATAGATGACAGCGTTAATGCTACGGTCGCCTTTTCTCCTGATTGAAGGACTTTGCTCGCCCCCTTAGTGCCAAACCAATTAGGCAAGCGATCAATACCGTAGCGTTTTGGTGGTAAGTATTCAGTCGTAATGTCAGTGCCTTTGGTGAGCTCAGTCGCCAACGCATAGGTCACCGGCGTACTGGTTAGGATATCTTCGGCATTAGCGCTGAAAGACACCATTGAGGCACCTAACAACATGCTGCTGACCGCACTCACTTGAGCCGTTGCTTTTAGTGAACTTGAAATACGATTCATTAAAGAAGTCATGATTATGCCTTTCTTACAATTCGGTATAGCGTTGCCGCTAGGAAAAACGTTGCAGAAACGATGATGATTGAAGCACCGGATGGTACTGGCAGTTTAAGTTCCATCGGTAATACTGTTCCGACCAAACACGCGATGGTTGCCAGTAACGCAGACAACAAAACAAAGCTGCCCATGCGTTTAGTCAGCAATCGAGCCGTAGCTCCAGGAATCAGCAATAACGCGCCAACCAGAACCGCACCCACTATTTTCACCGCTGCAATCGTCACTAGAGTGATCATCATGACAAACAGGTAGTCGTAGAAGCTGGTGTTATAGCCACGAACCTTGGCAATATCGGGGCTAATACAAGTCAAAAGAATGCGGTTGAACGTCGGTATCAAGAGCAAAATGATGATCGCGCAGCTGCCTGCGAGAATTGCTAAATCTTGGTCTGTTACTGTCAGAATCGATCCAAATAACACGTTCTCAAGCATGTGGATATTGATCTTACGTGCTACGTACATCAGCAATGCCGCGCCTACTGCCAATGCTAGCGCAAGGAAAACTCCGACTAAAGTATCGTATGGCACATTGGTTCTGTTTCTTACAAAATGAAGAAGCAAAGCAAAGATCATACAGAAACTAAACAGACCAATAATTGGGTTTTCTGGTGGCTCACCAAGCAAAACACCGATAGCAATACCAGTTAATGCGGCGTGACCTACCGCTTCAGAGAAAAAAGCGAGACGCTTTGCAATCACCAAAGTACCAAGGCCACCTAATAACGGGCCAAGTAATAGCGCCGCAACCAAGGCATTCACCATGAACGCATACATGAAGCTGTCTGATAACCAACCCGCTTCAACGCCACTTGCGGCAAGTTGTCGTAACCATTCCATTACGCAACCTCCTTCGATTTAACGATAGCTGCGCCACTGCTGTAGTGCTGGAATAGACTCTCAATCTTACTTGGATGTAGTACCTGTTCATGTGGACCACTATCCACCAAGAATCGATTCACAACATGCACATTCGCTTCAAGGCGACGCACTGCGGTTACATCATGGTGAACCGCAAGGATCGTACGGCCTTCATCAACACATTCACGAATTAGAGATTCAAGATAACGAACGCCCTGCTCATCCATACCGGTCGTTGGTTCATCCAACACCAGTAAGCTTGGGTTATCCAACAACGCTTGAGCAAACAACACACGTTGCTGCTCACCACCCGACAACTGTCCCATTCGGCGATCGCTACGTGTCGCCATACCGACGCGATCCAATTGTGCTAATGCAAGATCCAATTGCTTGGACTTACGACGCCAAAATAGCGGAATTCGAGTTTGGTTAAGCAACACGAAGTCCATGACCGTCAGAGGTAAGCTCGATTCGAAGGTCGCTTTTTGAGGAACGTAACCAATACTTGGCTTTTCTGGCCAGTGGATATTGATTTGACCAGAGAAAGGCGTAAGTCCAAGTACAGATCGCAACAAAGAAGTTTTGCCTCCACCGTTTGGTCCCATAATCACATGACACTCACCCGCTTTAAGTTCTAGCGAGATATCATCAAGAATCACATTGTTATCGTATTGCAGGCCGAGTTTATTAATTGAGATTGATGGACCTAACATTATGCGTTCCCGCTTTTAACTTGGTTCGCCGCCGCAAATTTCATTGCTTCGATTAACGTTTCTAGGTTTTTCTTCATCTCAACTTCCACTTTATCGTCTTCATATTCGCCATGCGTCATGTGAGAAAAACGGTAAAGCTGAACACCTGTTTCCGCTTCAATGGTGTCAACAAAGCGGTTTGGCATGTTGAGCTCATAGAACAGAACATCAATGCCCGAAGCGCGGATCTTTTCGATCGTATCTTGCAGTTGGCTCGCACTTGGCTCAACACCGTGTGCTGGCTCAATCACCGCCGCGACATCAACACCAAACTCTTGCAGAATGTACCCATAAGCATTGTGCGTGGTCGCCACTTTCATGCCTGATGTATCGAGTTCACCTAATGACAACATCGCATCACGCTTCATAAAGCGAAATTTCTTGGCGTATTTACGCGCGTTCTTACGATAAAACGCCGCGTTGTCAGGGTCGAGCTTAGATACTTCGCTCGCGATCGTGTAAACCTTTTGAATCGTTGTAGAAAGGCCAACAAACGTATGCGGGTTCACTGCACCTTGACCAACAGACTGACCTAATGCTGGAAGTAGAGGCACTTCTTTGTTCGCTTCGATCACCACTAAGTCATCACGTTGCGCGGCTGAAATCACTTTAAGCGCGAAGTCATCGTGACCAATACCGTTTACCACGATCGCATCCATCTGGCTCAATCGCTTTAAATCATTCGGTTGTGGCAAGTAGTTATGCGGATTAAAGCCAGCATCAACCAATGGAAGGATGTTCACTTTGTCACCCACCACCGCTTTTACGTAGCTGTAGTAAGGCTGAAGGGTTATGCCAATCGTCAGCTTGTCGCTGTCGATCTTGTATTCTTTTGCCAATGCATTGGGTGCCATGAACACCGCCAATAACGACATGAACAGAGTCATAATTCGCATAGTAAATCTCTTATTATTAGTGAGCATTTTGTTTTTCGAGAGTCCGGGATTAATGTGAAGAAGCATCATGCTGCTCAACTTCTGATTCATTGACGACCATTTTCCAGCCTGCAGATTCCAGTGTGTTCTCATCAAAATTAGTCGGTTGACTTGCTACGCCACCAAAGAAAATCCAGATTTCAGGAGAAACGATGTTCGCGTTTAAAATAAAGGAATCAGCAAAGCCATGATCGCTTTGTGCAGCTTGTTCACTTGGTGTCGCGTATTCGCTTGGCGTAGAAAAGTAGTAACCACGCTCGTCCAATAACCAAGTATGAGAACCTTTACGTTTCCAACTCTGGTCTTCAACAAATGGCGCGACCCATTCATCTTTAAGTGATACGACACTTGGCCATTCGCCATCAGAGTCCATACGCAGGTCGCGAATCTCTTCATGCGCTAAACGCAGCTCTGACAACATTGCCAAGTTTTCTTGTTCAACATCGGTCACCAGAATTTGATGATCAAGTACCGCTTTTACGTGGGATTCTGCTTGATGAAATGGAATAGCGACCGTAGCAAAGCTCAGAATGAACACAATGATAAGCCCTACCCATTTGCCTTCTCTGCCACCCGTGTCAGCACGTACGCCTTGAATCATCATTTCTCGCTGATCTCAACAACATCGACTTCAACAGGAAACTCATGGCCTGAATCGAATACAAGGTAGAACTCAGTGTCAGGATTTGGGAATTCAACGATAGAGCGTTTATCTGTCATCTCTTTTGCAATCAAGTTGTCTTCGTAGTCGTACATCTCAACCGCGTAATCAATCGCTTTGCTACCATCAGAGTAACCCGCTTCACAGGCCACGGTTTTGCCTTCAAACCAGCAACTCATCAGTGGAAAGTGTGCTTGCGCAGGTAATGCCGCGAAACCAAGTCCCAGTGCCAAGCATGGAATGATTATCGATTTTAGTTTTGTTTTTATTGTCATGGTTCGTACCCTAGCCACAGTGCAAATTCTCAGAAGTTAACTGAGCGATAAAGGGCTCAAATGAGCCCTTAAGTTTTTAGTTGCTTAATCAGGAATCGAGCCCCGATATCACAGATTATTGAAGCAATGCTTCGAACGTTAGGTGAACGTTCGCGCTTGCTTTGTCTGCCAGTGGGTTGTCAATCAACTCACCTTTGTAGTTCGCTTTCATTACATAACGACCCGCTACGTCTGGAGTGAAGGTAATTTCACCGTTCTCGTTACTCACAACATCAATCTGCTCTTGGTGGTTACGGTAAAGCGTGCCTTCTCGAGTGATCTCCGCTTTCACGTCTTTCTGGATTTCACCGTTGTAGAAGAATTGGAAAGTCACTGGTTCACCTTCAATGATGTCTGAAGGGTGCGTTACTGGCTTCATTTCAAGTAGCTTGCCTTCAATTTTGAAGACTGAATCCGATGGCTTGCCCACTGTGATGTAGCTTTCTGCACGAGTGAAGCTGATTTGTGTTACCACGTCACGCGACTTTTCAGGAAGAACTGAATCACGTTCCGCTTTGTTTGCTTTGATCCATTTCACTGTGTCACGACGACCCGCTTTGTATTGCGTGTAGTAAGAAGGCTCATTGTTGATCGCCACTTTGTGTGTGCCTTCTTCTTCAAAATAGAAGTCGAAGATTGAACGACGTTTACCGCGAACAACAAAGTTTGGACGCTCGCTGCGACCGTCTGGCATGATGACATGAGCGTTTTCACTGCCTGCTGGCTTATCGAAAACGAACGTACCGTGAGATGCAGTCACGTCGAACGTTAGCCAGTCACCGCCTTCTTTCGATACAGTAAAGTGAGATGGTAGTATCCAACGCGGGTGAGCTTGCGCTGTTGTCGTTGCGGCTAGGCCGAATGCCATCACACCCGCTAGAGCAAGTGCTTTGATTTTTGTTTGTTTCATCATGTTCAATTCCATTATTTATAATTGTTAGCCGTGTCGCTCTATCTGAGCCTACGATGATTGCTGTCTATTCTGTTCAGTTTGCTTTTGCTATTCGTGCTTACTATTTAGCGATGTAGTTCAGAGTGATTTCACCCGTCTCTTCCGTCGCCTTTAGCTCATAAGAAGCGTTTGAATCTGTTAGCGATACTTTTTGACGAAGGTAATTACGGCCACCGTGTTCGCGAACAACTTCGATATGAACCGTGTACTCGCCCTGTTCTAGAGTTTGGCCATCATCGCTCTTACCATCCCAAACGAAGCGGTACTGGCCAGCAGGGCGCGTTGCAGACGTCACTGCATCAACCAATTCACGATCGTAACGCCCAACCTTTCTCCACCAGCTACGTAAATCTTTAAGCCATTCATCTTTACCGACCCAAAGCTCAATGGTTTTCACTGACTTTCGTTCGCTGTTCTCTACCCACACCGCCACATAAGGACGTGCGTACATAGAGGTATCAATCTTTGGAAGCTTAAAGTTCACATCAAGTTTTGCCGTATCAGGGATCGCTTGTGCCATACCTAGGCTTGGCAAAAGAGATAATGCAAGAAGCGCCTTGCTCCAGTTCATTTTTTTCATGTTTAACAACCTTTTAAATCCGTTTAACCTTTAATTCGCTCTTCAAGTTGATTCACCAAGCTGACTCATCAACCTGATTGATCAAGCTAATTAAGAATTAAGGTACGGCGACAAAATAGATAGCAAGAGAGATTGCAGACCCAAACACCGTCCATTTAATGGAGGTATTGAGCGTTTTTTTCTTAGGTAACAATAAGCACACGCCAGTCAGCACAAAAAAGATCATCAGCAGAGCAGTGATATCGATGAACCACTTCCAAACTTCACCGCTGTTACGGCCTTTGTGTAGGTCGTTCAAAAGCGCGATAATGCCGTAATTGGTGGTTTCGACTTCCACCATTTCAGACGTCACGTCAACGAACACAGAGGCGTTGTAGCCTGGTCCTTTGAAGTCCATAGACACTTCGCCGATGAGCAACTCACCGTTTTCAATCTCTGCGTAGATGTCTAAACCTGAAGGAACGCCAGATAAGTTGGCTTCTTCAAACAAAAACGTTTCAAAGGTCGTTTCGTCGGCTTTCAATCGTCCTTCTTGTATCGTGAATAAATTCGCAGGAAGCGTTAACGTAGACCGTTGGATATTGGGTTGTGTTGATTCAAATAACTCAGGGCGATTAAGGGTGATGCCTGTCACTGAGAAGAAAAGAACAACGAACAGAAGCGCCATTGAAATATAAACATGAAGTCGACGAGCCCATGATTGAACCGCCCTACTTTTTAACGACATACAAACCAATACCTATAAATTTTATGGCGTCAATTTAGTTGATAATCATTCGTATTGGCATTCAATTTACATTGTTTACGTTTGCCGAGCAGCGTAAGGAAATTTACATAACATTACATGGGAAGTAATCGAACTGTTTATCTACTCTGTTAACATGTAAATCTTGTTAACAGAGTAGAGTTGGCGGTAATAACTGGTTAAAACGTCAATCTGATTCAGCCGAAAGATCATAGATAGAAACCAGTAGGTGGATACACCGTGCATTCAAGGAAGGAAAACTGGAAGTATTTAGAACTGAGATCACTATCAAGATCATTAACATCACGATCTGTTCAAGAGTAGTTTAAGCTTATTGTCTATAAAACGAGCATGGCGATACATGTTTAAAAGGATTTTGAAATGCGTATTATTATTTTAGTTTTTGCCATGTTGGTAACGGCTTGTACTAGCCAAATTATCGGCACTGACGAACATATCGAGAGTTATATCGGCTCCAATATTGCCGACGCCCAAAAGTTATATTTAACGCCTCACTCTCAAGCTGTTTCATTTTGGGAGTCGCGAACGTTTGCTTGGGTAGAAACTCAAACCCCACTCGAGAATGGCGAAACACAACATGCTTTCAAAAATCCCTATCGTGACTGCACTATCAACTGGGTTGCTGACCAAAAAGGAATGATCATCGCGGGATCGCACAGTGGCGAGATGTGTAGCCCTTAGTTTTGCCTTTGCTCATACCTCGATCAAACACCAAGGCCTAATGAAGCACTAAGGCTCAATTTTATTCAATATATAAAAAAGGGCGTCATTTGAACGATCAAATGACACCCTTTTGCTTTTCTTATTTCTAGCTTCTATGTGCTGTCTCTTATCTTCTTTTTTAGCTATCAGCAGTTAGACGTTTCCGTTACCACTCACAGTTCTTAGCTGAGTCAGATATTTAATCCAACCTTTTGCTTCAGAAGATGGTTCAATGTTGTTCGCACGCTTCGCTTGAGCAAGGGCGTTATCTAAGTTCTTTAACTTATACCATGAGCGCACTTTTGCTAATGCAACGTCGGCCTGTTTGTTTTTGTCTTTCACTTTGTCTAAAACAACAAGCGCTCGGTCGTAGTAACCTTGCTGAACCAATAGCTGTGCCACATTCCAGTGGTATTGATTGTCCTTTTTAGACGCTAATGTCCACACTTCAATGGCATTGTCCCACTCTTTAGCTAGCTGCCAGTAAGTTGCTTGCTCAGCCAGAAGTTGAACGTCACTGTTCGCGTCATCTAACTTACTTATTTCTTCAGCAGCTCGCTCTGGAATACCTCGTTTGGCATAAAGCTGTGCTAATAAACGGCGATCCGAATTTTTAAGCTCAACGCCTTGTAAATCAGCCAGTGCTAACGTGTTCAATGCATCACGATTACGTTCCAATCTTAGCTGAATACCGACAAGTTGACGCCACCAGTTATCTTTCTTTGGTTGAAGTTCAATGAGGCTTTCCAGTGTCGGAATAGACTGCTTCCACTGTTTTAACTGAAGCTGTGCGCCCAATTTTAGCGATAGAGGCGACAACTCTGCTTTTGAATTGAATTTGTCTCGATTACCGATGGCAACTAGGACTTTCGACCAGTTTTCAATTTGGTATTCAGCTTGTGCAATTCGCATCCAAAGCGTATCTTTCTTTTCTTTTTCTGGCGCTGTTTTCACTAACTGATAGTAGTGCGGAAGCGCGTTTTTAAACTGCTGATCGTTCAACAACAAATCAGCCAGCATGCGTTTCGTTATCCAAGCCTGTTCATCAACCAGCAAATTGCTGTCGACCGCATAAGTAAGCTGCTTAATTGCCGTGTCGGTTTTGCCATCTTGCCAGTAAAACACACCAAGCATACGAGCTACGTACGCTTTGTCGTAGCCTTTAGAAAGCTCCAAGCCTGCAAGAACGTCAATCGCCTGTTTAACCTGTTCATCTTGAGCAAGCTTGTGCGCTTTTTGAACACGAATAGCAGTATATTGAGTTAGCTCTTTTGCTTGTGTTGTAAGGGGCATTAACAACAAGCCCACTAATATCCATATCTGTTTCATCATTTTGTCAACTTAAACTCTAGTTTCACGGTTTGACCAACCTGAGCTATCGCTTTTCCATCGACGACTTTCGGTTGATATTTCCATTTTTTAAGTGCTCTCATCGCTTCACGTTCAAACATACGACGTGGGTTTGCGTCAGTGACTTGAATATCAACTGGGCGCCCCGTCTCATCGATAGTAAAAGACATAATGACATGACCTTCAGCGCCACGCTTAAGCGCTTTTGCTGGGTAACGAGGTTCTACTCGATACAGAGGCATAGCCTGTTGGTTTGACCCAAAATCAGAAAATGTCGGCGCATTAATCGCTAGGCCATCAATCGATGTATTCAAATCCAATGAAGGCAGCGAAGACATCGAATTCAAAGGCGTGACTTCAGCTTGTGACTGAGACGTTTGCGCTTCTGGTGGCGGCTCTGGCATTTCTGGCTGTTCAGGAACTGCACGTTGTCTTCTCTGGACTTCTTGTTCAGCTTCAACCATCACCATGTTGAAACTTAACGTTTCACTGTTATCTGGTGAACGTTGGTGGCCATTATCAACCATCCAAGCCATGAAAGAAAACAGCGCTAGACCCAATGCCCCCGCTAGCGGTAAAGCAAGAAATAGGCGAATCATTTATGAAGATCCTCCAAGATCATCGCTTTTCAGCAGCAAGCGCAATGTTTTTAACACCCGCACCTTTAGCGGCGTCCATCACTTTAACAACAGTACCGTTGTAAGCGTGCTCATCCGCTTGAATAACCAAAGAAGCATCAGGTTGTTCTAGCAATAAATGTTCTAATGTCGCTTGAACACGTTCAACATCTACAACACGTTTATCTATGAAGATGTCATTCGCAGAAGTAATCGCAACAAAGATACCCGCATCCTTTTGGCTTACTACGTTAGACGCTTGTGGGCGATTGACTTCAACCCCTGATTCACGAACAAATGAACTGGTCACAATAAAGAAAATAAGCATGATAAAGACAATATCAAGCATCGAAGTAAGGTCTATTTGAGCCTCTTCGTTTTTTGAATGACGTCGACCGAGTCTCATCGTTGACTCCTTAAAGATTTTTCTAATTTCAATTCTAAGCGGTTACACACTTTCGCTAAGCGAGCGTGAACAAACATGCCCGCTAGTGCAGCAACCATACCCGCCATGGTTGGCAGCGTTGCCAACGAGATGCCTGAAGCCATCAATTTAGGATCGCTGCTTCCTTGAGTCGCCATGACATCAAAAACAGAGATCATACCGGTTACGGTGCCTAACAAGCCCAACATCGGACAAATAGCGACTAACAGCTTAATAAAATTCAAGTTTTGGTTAAGTAAGATACTCGCTTGGCCTAACCAACCTTCACGAATGGCTTTAGCATGCCAAGAAGAGTGATCTTCTCTTTCATGCCACTTTGCAATCCAAGCTTGGCGTTGCTTTGGAAAATAGAACGCAAGATAAAGCACGCGTTCTACCACAAGCACCCAATACACTAGGACAACAGCCGCTAGCCACCACAGGACAAAACCGCCCTGCTCCATAAAGCTTGATAAAGACAGCAGCCAGTCACTCGTTAACCAACTCGCTGGTAATAGAGAACCCGACAAAATATCCATTACGCAGCAGTCCCAACTGGTGAAACGACAGCTTTTGATTCAACTGTTTTCTCTGCCTGCTCAGCAACAAGGCCAATACCCTGCTTCTCAAGAATATTACGAATGTTCTCTGACTGAGTGCTAAGAATGTTATGTGCCAATAGCAATGGCATTGCAGCAACTAGGCCAAGTACCGTTGTTACAAGCGCCATCGAAATACCACCAGCCATAACTTTAGGGTCGCCATTACCAAACTGTGTGATCACTTGGAATGTTTCGATCATGCCGGTTACGGTGCCTAAAAGACCCAACATTGGTGCGAGTGCTGCTAGAAGTTTTAGCATCGATAAACCTTTCTCTAAATGAGTCTGTTCATCAACGACGGCTTCTAAAAGACGCAGCTCCAGTGCTTCAACCGTTTGGTTTTGCTCTTTGTTGTAAACTGCAAGAACACGACCAAGCGGGTTATTATCAGGTTGTTCAGGGTTCTTAAGTTGTGCGCGAATCTTCTGACGAGCGATAGCAAGAGAAATACCACGAACCAACGCGATGATTAGGCCAATAGCCAATAATCCAAGAATCACTTTACCAACCACACCACCCGCTTGAAGGCGGTCAGCTAAGCTTGGTTCTAAAGCTAATTGTTCCAGCATGAATCCACGAGAGGGATCGACAACCACATTAGATACTTCGCCATTCGCAATTGAAGAAAGCGATGCCAGTGTTGGACCATTAGATGGCTGTTTCAAATAAACAATCGCATCTTGGTGCTTGGAATCCCACCATACGTAACCTGGCTCTGCAACCAAACCAATAGAGCCTAGGCGATAAACCTCCGCACTTTCAGTTACTCCCTCATCATTAACAAGAGAAACTGTCGATTTGCTTATCTCTGAGCTTGCTTGGATTTGCTCCATCATGCTTAGCCAAAGGCCTGTTAATTGAGGCATCGATGGCAACGATTTAGCGTCAACGATGTCATAAACAGTTTCAGTGTAAGCAGCTCGATCGACATTAGTGACGGTGTCAGATATTTCATGATCGAGATCTTTCGCATTTTGTCTAACAACGCCAAACAACTCACCTAAGCTGCCTGTCTCTAAGCGCAGTTTTTCTTCTAAACGCGCCAGCTTATTTTCATTATCACTAAAGGTTTGAGTAAGAACATCTGTCGCGTTTTGAACCGATGTACGTTTCGCTTCAAGCTGAGCTTTGATCGCTTTCAGCTCTTGTTCTGTCTTTTTGAAATCCGCTTCACGGACAACATTGTGGGAAGCTTGAGTACGATTCTCTGATTTAGCCTTATTAACTAGCTGAGCCGTCGTATCAGAAGCTGAGAAAGCAGAAAATGAAATTGAAGTAATACAAAGCAATGCTGCTAATGGCTTTAAGTTCATTACTTAACCTCCGCAACAGTTAAAGAAACAGGTAAAGTAATCAAACTAGGTGACGCTTGCTTATTAGCAATATCGAAGGCTTTATCAAGCTCAGATTTCATCGAAGAATCAAGCTCTTGCCATTGCGAGCTATTTTGGTCCCAAGACCAATATTGAGTGCCGTTTAAGTTACGAGCGACCAATGAAATACGTCCAAGGTGCAAAACGTCAACTTCAAGTACTTTGTCTTTACTTATCTCGACACGGCTAGCGTAAGAACTGAGCTTGATACCGTAATCCACTTCAATTTGATACGCCTCTAGAATTCGGCGATATTTTTCAGCGTCACTGACATCAGCGCGCGTCATCGCCGCTCTTAACTTTTCTACACGACTCAGGCGGCTCTGTCTTTTGAACGGAAGATCATTTTCAATGGTTTCTTGAAGGCCGTCGATCATTTTATACATCAAAGGCACAACACCTTGACGTGTCAGTTTAATTTCGTCGATTTGCGCTAGATAGCTTTCAGATTCTATTTCTTGGCTTTCTACTAATGCAGCAAGGTGATCGCGATAGATTTCTAAGTTTTTAACTTCTTCTTGCAGACGCTCAATCTCAGCTTGCAGCATTAAAGTCGCTTGTGAGCTTTTATCAATAACCTTTTGGCTCGAAGCCGACGCGTTATTGGTCTTGTTTTGAATTGATTGAGCTTGATCCAAGCTGTTTGCCATCGAAGACGTTGCAACCAAACTGATCGCAAGTGCTAGGCTAGTTTTTAAAAGATTCATAATTGTAGTCATTTACTATAAGAAGAAGGTCAAATGAATTTTATTGATAAGCAGTCTCATTATCATTAAAAGTCACTCACATTACTAGGGATATTTTACTAAATAGCAGAATCACGAAAGGGGAAAGCCGAAACTTTCCCCTTAAGTATTTATGCTAGTAATAGCACCCTACTAACAAATTAGTATTTTACCTGCAAAGTCGCCATGTAGTTACGACCTTCGCCAATGACTACATTTTTTGCACCATCTTGGCTTGAGCTTGTTGAACCACCACCCGCTAAGTATTCTGTATCAAATACATTTTCTATATTCAAACGAGCAACAATGTCTAAGTCATCATTGTATTTATGTGTATATGATGCACCCATATCAAATCGAGCATAACCGTCTTTCTTAAAGGTATTTGCAGCATCACCATAACGCTCACCTTCATAAATTAAACCAAGGTTAACATTTGTATTTTCGATAACTTTGTATGTAGACCAAAGGCTTGCAGATAGTTCAGGAACATCTGCTGGTTTGTTACCTTGATAAGTATCGTCCTTAGTAATCTCGGCATCTAGATACATCGTTGACGCACTAAGAGAGAACTTTTCGGTTACAAAACCTTGAGCTAAGAGTTCAACACCACGGTGTTGTTGCTCACCTCCTTGAGTCTTGTTATAAAGAGTATCGCCATTACCGTCGACACCGGCCTCCACATCAAGCGTAATGTTTTCTTTGGTAATATCGAATAATGCCCCACTTAAGAACAAACGCTCATCAAGCAATTCCCACTTTGTGCCTACTTCATAAGAAATACCACGTTCCGCATCTAACTCTTCGCCATCATTTACGTACTCATCACCACTCACAACACCTTGAGGCATAAAGCTCTCTGAGTACTGTACATAAATAGAGCCATTTTCCGCGGGGTGATAGATAACACCAAGCTTTGGAGAAACTTGGTTCTCTGTTAGGTCATCAGTTTTCTTCTCATCAAAACGTAAGCCAACAAGAACTTGCCACTGGTCATTTATAGTCATCATATTCTGAAGATAAATACCGTAAGCTTCATATTCAGAATCAGATTCTTTCACTTTTCCCGAATAGCCTGGTTTACCAACAGTTTCATTCGGAGCTTTAGACACTGAGTTATAGTAAGTTTGATGACGGTCGTAAGAGTAACCCAACCAGTTACCACCTACTAACAAAGTATTCTCAGTTCCTAATAGTTCAAAGTCCTTAGTTACATCAACATATGCTGTATCAAATACCCACTTATCTGAACGCTCATTACCTGAGTGCTTGATAAGGCCCGTCTCTTCATAATCAGAAAAACTTGGGTATGATTCCACATCAAAACGTTCAAAGTTCTGACGGTTATATCCCACTTTCAAACCAACTGTATCGGTAATCAGCGCATCAACTGCAACACCGTAATTCTCTACATCGTTTTCAATTTTTGACCACTCAGCATCCCAGATGTGTGTATTTCCAAGAACTGGCTTTCCGTTAACAATATATGCACCAGAATCGACGCTACCATGATCTTCTGTTTTGTCGTAATGTGCAGAAATCATTACTCGATCTGTAATGTCATATTCCACAAATAAACCACCAACAAAACGATCTGTATCTGGTTCAGTTCCATCACCATAAGAACGGTATGAGCCGTATGTTTCTTTAGAAAGCACTGTACGAGCACGAAGTGTCTCATCTGAGTTTAGAGATCCGCTTACGTCCAGTGTCGTGCGATAATGGTCATCAGAGCCCACATCTTGACTTAATGACATCTGAGTATTCGCAGTCGGCTTTTTGGTAACCATGTTTACAAGGCCACCCGGCTCCGACTTACCGTAAAGTAAACCTGATGGGCCTTTTAAAACCTCTACACGCTCTAAAAGCTCAATAGGTTGGCGGTAATGAGACCAATGTTGATGTCCATCACGTAAAAAGCCGTCAGAGCTGCTTAATTCAAAACCACGAAGAGAAAAACGCTCACGGTTACGACTTGTACCGCCAGCACTAACACTTGCATCGTTTTGTAAAACTTCGCCCAAAGTGCTAGCACGCTGTTCATCGATGATTTGCTCATCGATTACTGAAACTTGTCCCGGAGTCTCTAATTGAGTGGCCTCCATGCGCATTGCTGTTGTGTTTGTGTCGGCTTTGTAACCGTAGTCGCGACCTTCAACAACCATGTGCTCGTCTGTTTTTACTGTTTCTGCCAATACTGCTGGTGAAGCTAATACTGCGCCGATCACTAAAGCCAATGGGCTCTTTGAAAACATGTCCTTTACTCCGCTTTATTCTTTTATTCGAGCACTTTTTATTTATTCGATGTGCTCGTTGAACCGTTTCCGGTACCACTAATCATTTCGGGAGTGAATATAAGTGATAACTATTACCATTTGCATTAAATTTACATTCTTTGCATTCGTAAAGCTTTGTAAAGGCGCTTATCTAGTGGTTTTAACAGGTTATACAAATCCAATTCGATACAGATATTTACAGCTCGTTTGAATAAAAAACCTCGCAGTTATCTTCGAATCTTCTGAAACACCATTATTTGCTTGGTCTATTTAAGATATGACGATCGATAAGAAAATTGTCTTGTCTTATTTACTACCTTTGAAACGACGGATTTATGTATAAAACCCTCGATAAATGTAAATAGATAGTGAATTACTTTGTTTTTATTTGTTTAATTTACACAATTATCAGTGATTGTGATCACATCTATAATTTCAAACTCATTTTTTGTTTTTCGATTTGAACAACCGACTGCTAATCTCCTGCTCACTTTGAAAAGGTATCAAAGTTATAAATAATAAGGAGTGTTCTAAATGAATACCAAGAAACCTATGTCTCTAACTGGTCGAGTTATCCTCGGTATGGTCGTGGGCATATTAACGGGATTTGCCATTCAATCCCTTTTTGCAGACAGCGGATTTGTTAACAACTACATCGTTAACGGACTCTTTGAAGTAGGCGGACAGATTTTTGTCGCCAGTTTAAAAATGCTTGTTGTGCCTCTAGTCTTCGTTTCACTAGTGTGCGGTACAAGCTCTCTTAAAGATTTATCAACTCTTGGCCGTATGGGGGGCAAAACGCTTGCACTTTATATCGGTACTACAGCCGTTGCTATCACTCTAGCACTTACTATCGGTAACCTGTTCCAACCTGGAGCTGGTGCGGATCTTACTGCTGCGAGCTCTTTCAAATCAGCTGATGCCCCTTCTTTGGGCCAAGTAATCATCGACATGTTCCCAACCAACCCTATTCAGGCGATGGCTGAGGGCAAAACGCTGCAAGTTATCGTATTTGCAGTGTTGTTTGGTATTGCAATCAGTGCAGCGGGTAAACCTGGCGAGCGTATCGCCGCGGTTTTCTCTGACTTAAACGAAGTGATCATGAAGCTTGTCGCTCTTCTGATGAACCTTGCGCCTTACGGTGTGTTCTTCTTGATGGCGAAGCTGTTCTCTGGTCTTGGTTTAAGCGCAATTTGGAACCTAGCAGAATACTTCTTAGTGCTTGCAGGTACCCTACTTCTGCACGGTTTGGTTACCTACAGCGCGATGCTTAAAGGATTCACAGGCCTAAGCCCGATTACGTTCTTACGTAAGATGGAAGATGCAATCATGTTTGCGTTTTCAACTGCCTCTTCGAACGCAACGATTCCAGTGACAATGGAAACGGCTAAAAACCGCATGGGCGTAGACAACAAAGTCGCTTCATTCACAGTACCACTAGGTGCAACAGTGAACATGGATGGCACAGCTATCATGCAAGGTGTTGCAACTGCGTTTATCGCACAAGCTTATAACATCGACCTGACTATGGGTGATTACCTAATGGTTATCCTAACAGCGACATTGGCGTCTGTTGGTACTGCAGGTGTTCCTGGTGTTGGTCTTGTTATGCTAGCGATGGTATTGAACCAAGTTGGTCTACCGCTTGAAGGTATTGCTCTAATCATGGGTGTTGACCGCCTTCTTGATATGATTCGTACCGCAGTAAACATCACAGGTGATAGTGCCGTAACTATCATCGTTGCTAAGTCTGAAGGTTCTCTTGATGAGTCTCGCTTCAACGACCCGGCAGCTGGTGAGAAAGAAGAAGAAGTTAAGCTAGCACGCCAACAGGCATAATCTAGCTTCTCTATCGCTCTTATCTCCAAGCTAAGGCGTAATTAATGGCTATGCCTTAGCTGATAATGAAAAGCGTATAAACAAAAACGCCACTGCATCTGCAGTGGCATTTTTTATTGGGTATCGCTTAAGTCAGTACAACTGAGTTGAGATAATTAGCTATTTAACGTACTTCGCATTAGGGAAAGTTACTCACTGATTGGGAACATCAAATTTACTCTCAGTCCCCCACCTTCTCTGTTCTCAGCGGTCACATGCCCATTCATCACACCCATCGCTTCTTTAACAATCGCAAGACCTAACCCGTAGCCACCAGACTGTTTATCGCGCGCTGACTCTATGCGAGTAAACGGGTCGAATATCCCTGCAATCTTGTTATCAGGAATGCCATCACCGTCATCTTCTACAGATATGACACTGTAACGTTTATCGGTTAACAATTCGTAAGTCATCACGACAACATGAGCATTCTCACCGGCGTATTTAATTGCGTTACCGACCAAATTACCAATCACTCTGAGAAGCAACCTCTCATCAACATGAACCATTGATGTCGGCGTCTCTAAATCGCCAACTAAGGTTTGATTCGGCTTCAAGTCGTTTTGCATCTGCGCGATGAGCATCGAACAGTAATGCTCAAGATGCATCAAGCTCGACTTAGAATCATAACGAGACGTTTCTAAGCGGCTGAATTCAAGGATTTCCCCCACCAGCTTGTTCATCTCTTCGGTTTCACTTTCCATTCGCTCAAGTAAGCCAATGCTCTTATCATCGACCTTGCTGCGTAAAAGATGTAAGGCGAGGTTTTGCCTTGCCAATGGCGTTCGTAGCTCATGGGACACATCACGAATCAAACGGCGCTGCTTTTCAGCCAGTGACTTAATCTCACGAGTCATATGATCAAAATCATGGGCAAGTTCGTTAAATTCTCGCGTGGTTGAATCAAGCTCAGACACAACACTCACCGAGAAATCCCCTTGCGCTAATCTTCGACTCGCCTCCCTTAAACGATCCAAAGGTTGCTGCAGGCTTTTTGCCATAATAATGGAGAACAGCGACAGTACGACCAATGCAATCAAGGCTTTCAGCATGTAGGAATATGGAGCAAAGGATTTAGCCGGATGAAACTGGTGCGGTAGTTGAATGACTAACGTGTTGCCATTATTCAGTGGCAAACCGAAGATAGGCTTACTGACACGATCGCTCAACTGATGATCCAAGGTTCGCAAGTACTTCAATTTGAATTCAAAGTGCGGGTGCATATGTCGATGAGTAATGGGGCGATTATTCTCATCGATAACAAACAGATAGTAGCCTTGAGCATTACCCCAGTCGGCTAACTCATCCATATCCCCTTCCTCAATCAACACATTGGCTTGATAAGCAAGGTCGAGCATTTCAGACTTTACCGATTCAGGTACCTTCAATAAGGCTTTCATCAGCGCTCTTTCCGCCACACCTTGAAGGATCAAGATGCTTACTAGGATCACCGTCAGGTAGCTGAATAATTGAAACGTTAAGCCATCCTTACGCTTGGCAATAAAATCAGGGCAACGCAGCAATTTTTGGCTCATACCCCTACCGACTCTAGATAGCTATAACCTTTACCACGAACTGTTTTGATGTGTTGTTTAGATAAGCCAGCCTGCACCAATTTTCGACGTATATTACTGATATGCATATCTAAATTACGATCGAAAGGACAAAGCTCTTTCTTAAGTACATGGATTTGAAGGTCAGATTTCGATACGACGATACCGTCATTTTTGACCAAGTAATCAAGCAGATCTTTTTCAGTGCCGGTTAGTGGTAAACGAGAAAGTTGTTCGCACAAACCATGGTTAGATGAAGCTAAAGACTGTCTTTGACGCTCAAAACCAACTCGGCGCAAGATCACCTTGATACGAGTCAATAGTTCTGGAACGTTAAAAGGTTTGGCGATGTATTGATCAGCCCCCGCTTGATATCCGTCGAGCATCGAGGCATCGTCGTTAAGAGCGGTTAGCATAAGAATGGGGGTAGCAAAGCGCTGACAAATTCGTCTAGCAACTTGAATACCGCTTAGGTTAGGTAGCATTACATCAAGTAATACTAAATCAACAGGGTGAGACTGAATGAACTCAAGCGCAGACTCGCCACAATGAACGGTATCAACGTGATACCCTTCATTTTCTAAGACTTCGCCCAACAATTCACATAACTGAATATCATCATCAACAACTAAAACGCGCGACATCATACAAACCGATAAATAATAATAGTTTGCATTTTAATTATCGTTATTATTGATTTCAATTATAAAATGCGAGATTTACCCTATAGTAAGAAATCTTTTTCAATCGGTACAAATTTTGAGGCAGAATCGATAAGATTTTGAGCAGTTAACCCCGGTACACCATACACTTCAACTGGCTTACCAAATCGTTCTTTGATTCGCTCAACAAGGATTTCGAAATCACCGTCACCAGAGACTAAAACAATGGTATCAACTGTCTCAGCAAGTTCTATCGCATCTAACGCGATACCGACATCCCAATCCCCTTTTGCGCTTCCATCTCGACGCTGAATAAACGGTTTTAACTTCACATTAAAGCCGACACCACGAAGGATGTGATGGAATTGACGCTGTTTAGGATCTTGACTAGAGATCGCGTAAGCATTGGCTTCAACCACGTTACGCCCTTCCGTGGCAACATACCAAAACTGGTTATAGTCGAAGTTAGAACGGTATTTGTCACGCGTTGTATAGTAAACGTTCTGAACGTCGACCAAAATTGCTATGTTTTCCATAAATTCATACCTTTAGATTTTCCGTATACCCTATTCTATTCAACTCTAAAATGCGAGCCGCTTTCTTTAATAAAAATGAACTCATTAGCTATGCTTAACGTAGCTATCACTAGCTTGACGTCATTGTTATTGGCTTAACTCAGAACTTGTTTGAGTTTATCAAGGAAGGTGGAACATGCAGTACCGACAAATAATCAGATCATGTCTTCGCAGCGACACCAACGGCTCAGTGTTGCCACGTTGCTGTGCAGCGTTAGCCAAAGCATTATCCAAATCAGTAAAAACTCTAGTAACAAGCGCGGTTATGTTTATGATTCTGTCAGTTAACTCGCTACACGCTTACCCAGCCTACTCCCATTCCAAATTACTCCCTCATCGTAGCGTGATCTATTTCGCCCCAACGGAAGACTCTGTCGTTAAAGCGTTTCTCAATGAAGTACTGATAAACAACTGTCAATTGGACGAACGTGATGTGGTCGTGATGGTCATAGCAGAAAGTGGCTATACCGTACCGACATGGCTTGATGAAGAGTTTAATCTAGAGGCAGTAACGAGCATCTATGAGATACAAAAAGGGTCGCATACCGCTGTTTTAATAGGTAAAGACGGACAAGAGAAGCACAGATGGAGCGGAAAAACCGATTGGAACCTGATCACTAACCTGATTGATGAGATGCCGATGCGTAAACAAGAAATGCAGCGACAAGGCAGCCGCTGCAGTATTTGATTCTTAGTCAGCTAAGCCTTTGGTTAACCATCAACCAAACTAACGAGCTAACAAGCTAAGCTTGATCATCAATCACTTAAGCATGCTTGTTAAACCAAGCCAGTTTTTCATGGAGCTGAGCAACACTTCCAACAACGATAAGTGCTGGGCTTTTTGCGACACTCGCAAGGTTGGCTAAGTCACTCAAACCACCACGGAACACTTTCTGTTCTTGGCGCGTACCATTTTCAATAATTGCAACGGGCATGTCTGCTCGCATACCATTATCAAGCAAGTTTTTCTGAATGTTCGGGCTCTCTTTCAGACCCATGTAGAACACAATCGTGTGGTTGTGCTGAGCAAGCGAACGCCAATCAATATCTTCACCGTCTTTCTTCAGATGGCCAGTAATGAATTGAACGCTTTGTGCGTGATCTCTATGTGTAAGCGGAATCCCCGCGTAAGCCGTCGCGCCTGCCGCTGCAGTGATGCCGGGTACCACTTCAAACTTCACACCATTTTCAGCGAGAGTTTCACACTCTTCGCCACCACGACCAAAGATAAACGAGTCACCGCCTTTAAGACGAACAACATGCTTATTTTCTTGCGCTTTAGTTACTAGCAGTTGGTTGATCTGATCTTGTGGTACACAGTGATGGTCGAGCTTTTTCCCCACATACAGCATCTCTGCATCGGCGTTAGCCATTGCCAAAATATCTTTAGATACTAAGCGGTCATAAACGACCACATCAGCCTGTTGAATAACACGTGCCGCTTTTAGGGTAAGTAAGTCTGGGTCACCAGGGCCCGCGCCTACTAATGAAACCAGTCCTTTGGTTACTTCTTTAACATTCGATGACGATACTTCTGACATGCTGTGCTCCGAAGGTTTGCTTGTTTTGTCTCAAGCTTTAATCTATGTGATAAGTCACTGTATTCATGATGACTTATCCAAATCCTTAACCCTTAGACTATCAGGTGTTGAATTAAATATTCAGTCTAAATACTAACGAAGATAGAAGTAATTATAACAAAACAGTCTATTGCAGCTATTTGATACCAATCGTAGTAAATAACTGTTCATCCTAGCTGGTTAAAACGCTCGATAACTTCGTTAGAATTTTTGATTGTAGAATAACTACTTATCGAAAAATTCCGCCTTGTTCTCAAGCCTTTTTCCTGCGCTATTTCTGATCACTTACTTACTGTGATTGGTATTACTCAATAAAAATCAACGCATTGATGATGTTTAAGGCGTTCGAACTAAAAAAGCCCCAAACATGTTGTTGGGGCTCTTAATCTCATACTAAATTACGTTTCACCGTATTCAGAATTACTTAGCACCTAGAGAAGGAGCTGTTCTTGCGTGTGTTAGGAACAAAGGAACACATGTTAAGAACAAACCACCAACGATGTTACCAAGGATTGTAGGGATAAGGTTGAAGTTCAACCATGTCGCGATACCGAAATCAGCGCCTAGAATCATACCCAGTGGGAATAGGAACATGTTTACTACTGTATGCTCAAATACTAGTGCGAAGAAGATGAAAATTGGGAACCACATCATTGCTACACGACCAGACACAGTACGTGCTGTCATGTTACCAATCACGCCTAGACATACCATTAGGTTACAGAAGATACCGCGTACGAAACACGTGATCCATCCGTCCATACCCATGTTTTCAAAACCTAGGCTACGAGCTGTAGAAACCGCAATGAACTTTTGTGCTACTGCGTTTGGATCTAAAGAGAAGTTACCCGTTAATGAGATAGCAACCAATACCGCAACGATTAGAGAACCGATGAGGTTACCAAGGCCAACAATACCCCAACAACGTAGAACACGACCCCAAGTCACACCTGGGCGGTTATCGAATTTCGCTAAAGGAGCAAGGCCAAATACACCCGTTACTAGGTCGTAGCCCATAACACTTAGAATAACGAAGCCTACTGGGAACACAAGAGCGCCAACAATACCAATGCCTGTTTGCACGATAGTCGTAATTGCCACAACAACAGCAAGAGAAAGAATGATGCCTGCCATTGTGCTTCGAATAAGAAGATCGCGAGTACTTGTTTTCGTTTTCGCTTCACCCACATCGATCATCGTTTGAACGAATTCAGCTGGTTTAAAATCAGGAGACATAAGGTTGTCCTTAAAAAGTTAAAATTAAAAGTTAAAATTGGATAGGAAAAGGCTCTAGCTGCCGAACTAAGGCAATGTCGGGAACTAGAACCCTTGAACTATCAAATCTTGTTACGTATTTGATTATGCTGAGATTTCAACAGCACCTTTGGTAATACGAGCTTTATACGCTTTCACGCTGAAGTTCTCGTCTTCCATGCACACACCTGTTGCTAGGTTAAAGCGTTGCTTCTTAAGTGGGCTCGCCACCCAAAGCTCACCTTTGTGCTCAACCGTTAAACCACGAGATAAAACGTTTGATTGGAAAAACGGGTCAGTATTACTAATAGCGAACACTTCTTCGGCTTTCGTTGGGCGGAAAATAGCAACTTGCTCACCACCAACCAATGCACAAACACCGGTACCTGGAATAATATCTTCGATCTTACAAACTTTGGTAAATGCCATGATGTCGTCTCCCAATTAAACCAGTTCAACGTGAAGGATGTCGCCCTTCGCTTCTGGGTGTTTTTCTGTGAATGTTGCTGGGCGGTGTTGTTCACGGCCATCGTCAACAAACACAACGTTTTCATCACGGTCATCAGCATTGATGAAGTGTGAGAAGCGCTTAAGTTGAGCTTCGTCGTTGATAGTGTCAGTCCACTCACAAGCGAAGTTACCCACTAGACCAGCCACGTCAGCTTCAAGCTGGTCGTTGATGCCAAGTTTGTTATCAACAATCACTTCACGTAGGTAGTCAACGCCACCTTCTAGGTTGTCCATCCATACCGAAGTACGTTGTAGTGGCGCAGCCGTGCGGATGTAGAACATCATGAAACGGTCGATGTATTTCAACAGTGTTTCTTGGTCTAGGTCGCTTGCCAGTAGGTCTGCGTGACGAGGCTTCATACCACCG
Source organism: Vibrio sp. QJM3NY_21 (assembly GCF_057785975.1). Classification (NCBI taxonomy): domain Bacteria; kingdom Pseudomonadati; phylum Pseudomonadota; class Gammaproteobacteria; order Vibrionales; family Vibrionaceae; genus Vibrio; species Vibrio sp. QJM3NY_21. The sequence continues at coordinate 794,948 of NZ_CM173514.1, read as the reverse complement.
TTACCACACACGTACATGTTCCAACCCGCGTCAGTCGCGATAATACCTAAATCTTTACCTTGAGCTTCAGCACACTCACGAGTACAGCCCGACACACCAAACTTCATCTTATGAGGTGTACGGATGCCTTTGTAACGGTTCTCGATCATCACGCCTAGGCCAACTGAATCTTGAACACCGTAACGACACCAAGTTGAGCCAACACATGTCTTAGCCATACGAAGAGCTTTTGCGTAAGCTTGGCCCGTTTCGTAACCTGCAGCGATTAACTTCTTCCAGATTGCTGGTAGGTCATCTTTCTGAGCACCAAACAGACCGATACGTTGTGCACCCGTGATTTTTGTGTACAGGTTGTATTCAGCCGCCACATCCGCAAGAACACTAAGTGCTTGAGGTGTTACTTCACCACCAGCCATACGAGGGATAACCGAGTAAGTGCCGTCTTTTTGAATGTTACCTAGGAAGTTATCGTTGGTATCGTGCAGTTTCACTAGTTCAGGCTTGAGGATGTGTTCACCCCAGCAAGAAGCAAGAATAGAACCCGCTAGAGGTTTACATACTTCACAGCCGTAGCCTTTACCGTATTTCTCTAGTAGCTCATCGAATGTTTTGATTTCTTCGATGCGAATCAGGTGGAAAAGCTCTTGGCGAGAGTAAGCAAAGTGCTCACAAACGTCGTTCTTCACTTCCACACCTGCTTTAGCAAGTTCAGCGTTTAGCACTGAAGTGACAAGAGGGATACAACCACCACAACCTGTACCTGCGCCAGTGACTGCTTTGATATCACCAATGGTGTGATGACCTTCAGCAACCGCTTGAGCGATCTTGCCTTTCGTTACATCGAAACAAGAACAGATAACGGCAGTTTCTGGTAAAGAGTCCGCGCCAAGTGTTGGTTTTTCAGCACCCGCGTGAGCAGGAAGAATCAATGCATCTGGGTGTTCTGGTAGCTCGATTTCATTCAGCATTAACTGTAGAAGATCGCCATAATCAGATGTGTCACCGACCATTACGGCACCAAGCAACTTCTTGTTATCTTCCGAAACGATGATGCGTTTGTAAACTTCAGACTCTTCGTTTTGGTAAACGTAGCTCTTACAACCCGGTGTACGACCGTTTGCGTCACCGATAGAACCTACTTTCACGCCAAGAAGCTTCAGCTTCGCTGACATGTCGGCACCTTCAAATGTGCTTTCGTTACCAACAACGTGGTCAACAGCAACGGTCGCCATTTTGTAACCAGGAGCAACAAGGCCGTAAAACGTTTGGTTCCAAGACGCACACTCACCGATTGCGTAAACATCTTTGTCTGTCGTTTGACAGTGATCGTTAATCTCAATGCCACCACGAGGTGCAATACCTAGGCCCATTTGACGAGCAAGTTTGTCTTGTGGGCGAATACCAGCAGAGAATACGATGAAATCAGTTTCTAGCTCAGTTCCGTCTGCAAAACGCATCACGTTACGAGCTTCAGTGCCTTCAGGAGCAATTTCTAGCGTGTTTTTGCTTGTATGAACGTTTACGCCCATACGTTCGATTTTTTGACGAAGTTGGTTACCGCCCGCTTGGTCAAGTTGCTCAGCCATTAGCTTAGGAGCGAACTCAACAACATGTGTGGTTACGCCAAGTGCTTTAAGTGCACCTGCCGCTTCAAGGCCAAGTAGACCACCACCAACAACAACACCAGATTTTGAGTTCTTAGCGGTTGCTTCAATCGCTTTCAAATCTTCGATTGTGCGGTAAACGAAACAGTCTTTACCTTCGTGACCTTTGATTGGCGGAACGAATGGGAAAGAACCGGTTGCAAGAACAAGCTTGTCGTATTGAATTTCACGACCTGTGCTTGAGTAAACAGTCTTTTTCTCACGGTTAACGTTAATTGCACGTTCGCCGATCAGCATGTTGATGCCGTGTTTCTCGTAGAAGCCTTCTTTAACTAAAGAAAGTTCGTCCGCAGTATGGTGTGAAAAATAAGAAGAAAGGTGTACACGATCATAGGCTACGCGGGGCTCTTCACAGAACACCGTGATATCCATGTTAGCGACATCTGTCTTCTCGACTAAATCTTCGATATAGCGATGGCCTACCATCCCGTTACCGATTACGACTAACTTCATCTTGCTCATAAGAATTCCTGAAGGTTATATATTTCTTAACTACACGAATAATGAATTATGAAAGAAAATGAAAATATGATGTAAATCAATTACGAAATCGAACTACCCAAAAGGGGTAGGACAAAAGAGGTAGATCTGCCTAATTATCAGTCAAAGCAAACGAATAACCGTAGTTTTGGTAGGGTTTAGCGGGATTTTATATACACTTTGGCGCACTAGAAAGAGTGTTGTAAAGTTTCATAATAGGTTAGCAACAACGTAAGTAAATGACAATCATTTTCATTTACTGTTCCATTTTCTACTCTACAAATTGCCAAACCTCTTACTTCATGAAGAAGTATGAGTAATTGTGAAGAGTCATATGATCAATTAATGGTGACAAAGCAAATACCATCTCCTCCACTATTACGCATAACGTGTCTATGACAGACGAAACTATTACCTTCGCTATTTTACTCATCCATACCTCGACACTACTCGCGGCCGCTAACAACTTAAAATGATAGAACGGTTAGGATCACGGGCTTTGTAAGACATTGTATGGATATGTATTACAGCAACTGTAATCACCCAATATCAAGCGACATCTCGGTATATTGGCACTACGTTCAAAATCATAAGATGTGTCCCATGAAAGTGTTATCTTTAACTGCATTCGCTGCCACTGTTCTTCTTGTCGGTTGTAATAGTTCAAGCCAAAGCAAGCCTGTGGCAAGCCAAGAAAATGTCAAACCATCCGTTGTTCACGGGATCACAATAGAAGCAGTCCCTTCTCAGTTCTCTGCGTATTCCAAAGCAGGTTATAACCGACATGTCGCGGTCAATGCCCCCAATGGCAAATCTATCCATATTCTAATTATGGATCGCCTGAGCGATTATCAAATAGTCAAAGCAGTCAATGTTCTCAACCACTATCTAACCCCCGTTGATGGCACTAAATACGGGAGCGCTGACTCAAAACGCGATATTGCAAATGCTATGGCGAACAATGGCGCAATATTGAAGCTAATGAATTACCACGATGAGCCCCAATATAACGACGATTTGGATGGCCAACCCTTGTTCGAAGAGGAAATTCAAGTAGAAGGCGGAGAATGGTACGTTCGACAGGATTATGAAGAGCATCGCGATGCGTCTTACGAGGAAATTCTCCACCTAGTCCATGACTATGGTATTGGTGTTCTTAACTCCCCTCAAAGTGGCGAATCGGCATTACCTTTATTTCAAAAAGAGCTAAATACAATACAGACTCAGGCTTTACATAATGCCTATACACCTCCAGTTGACACTTTGGAAGAGTGGCAAGAAGAAGTCAGTGTTGACCAAGAGTACTTTGCAGCCGTCATTGATAGCTATTACGGGCTTTGGGGGGCGTATAGTGGCGAAGGTATGTGGGGGTTAAACAGAGTTAAAACTCGCGACGACTTTTCTACAAGAGATCCAAACGCGCAATATATTACGGAACAGATTTTCTCTCCAACCCTGGCTTACGACGCATACATTGCTGATACATTCACCGGCACTTTTAAAATGCAATATGACCCAGCAACGCCCTACACTCATCACTCTCAATATCTGACGAAACTAACGCTATCGGGCAAGAATAACGCAAATATTGAGATCAATGGATATGATAATAAGGTAACCGGAAATTTAGGTGTTAATACGGTTGTAGTACATGGTCCTAAAAGTGAATACCAAATCCACAATCTTGGGGGCGGTAAATTTCAGCTCAATGACACCGTTACTTCACGCGATGGCTTGAATACCCTATCAAGCATTGAACAAATGCAGTTCACTGATCAGCGTTGGACTCTTTGATTCACATATACGTGTTTACTGATCAAACAGAGATACGATTCATAGCACTTGCTTCCTTAATTATTCAGAACAAAGACAGAACAAGAAATGTTATCTAAGAACACTTTCCTACAGACGTAAAAAAGCCCGATCATTTCTGATCGGGCTTTCTAAATAATGGAGGCGCCTCCCGGAGTCGAACCGAGGTCCACGGATTTGCAATCCGCTGCATAGCCACTCTGCCAAGGCGCCTTCAATAGTGTTTAAAGAGAACAACTCTTTTGAGTATTACCTAACAAAAGGTAACAATCCAATAGATGGTGCCCCGGGCCGGACTTGAACCGGCACAGCGCGAACGCCGAGGGATTTTAAATCCCTTGTGTCTACCAATTCCACCACCAGGGCACGCAATTCTTTATTGCGATGCCGATTACTGAAAAGTAAAACACCATCTTAATGTCAAAATGAATCAACATTACAAAATTTGGAGCGATACATCGGGTTCGAACCGATGACCTCAACCTTGGCAAGGTTGCGCTCTACCAACTGAGCTAGTATCGCAATTTCATTCTTTTAATTTCTCATTAATTAAATAAGAAAGAGAATGGAGGCGCCTCCCGGAGTCGAACCGAGGTCCACGGATTTGCAATCCGCTGCATAGCCACTCTGCCAAGGCGCCTTTATCAACATAAAAATATATTGAAGTGTTTAAAGAGAACCACTCTTTGTTCAACACTCTACTCAAAGTAGAAGCTAGATAGATGGTGCCCCGGGCCGGACTTGAACCGGCACAGCGCGAACGCCGAGGGATTTTAAATCCCTTGTGTCTACCAATTCCACCACCAGGGCAACGCAATCATGCGATGCTGATTACTGAAGAGTAAAACACCATCTCTCAGCGACCTAAGCCGTGAGAACGAGGTGTACTTTAACGGATAGAAAAAATTCGTCAACAGTAAATTTTATCTTTCAATTCAAGTGATTAATTATCGAACTCAAACGATTGAATTTAGTGCAGCTTGTACGGTTCTTATACGTAGATTTTGAGTTTTAACGGGAACTCATAAGCCGAAATCCAGTTCGAAGATTCACTAAATACTGTTGATTCCATAGAATGAACGAAACACTCCCTCGTTTTCATGTGCTTTTCACATTCAAAGACTAAAGTTTTAAGTAACAACTATTACGAAATGACAACGTGAAGCCACTAAAACGATACCAATATGAACGCTACGCCGTGCTCTGCAACCTCGCCTACCCTAGAGTATTTAAACAAACTCGTTATGGTTTTGATCCTAATGGACAGCGCATCATAAAGAATCAGTTTGGCAAAACCATGATTCGAGTCTTATGGAGCAGCGACAAAGATGAAGTCGTCGTGGTTATCAAGGGGTCACACAGCGTTTTTGACTGGCTACTCACTTTTGCACTATGGACCAGAAGCTGTAAAAGGATTGGGTTGAACTATCGGGTACACGCTGGCTTCTATCATCTTATGTTCCAAGAAAGCCAACCAGGTCGTAACGAAGACAAGCTTGGGCAAACCGTTATCGAACGCTTAGAAGCCACGCTCTTGCCTTTGTTAGAGCAAGGGAAAAGAATTTCTATTACTGGGCACTCTTCTGGTGGCTCTATTGGTTGTGTATTTGCTGACTACCTAGACCAAAAGTATCCAGGCTGTATCAAACGAATTGTGACTTTTGGACAACCTGCAATTGGTGATTGGAGTTTTAAAAAGAACTACCGTTTGAGCAAGAAAACCTACCGTATCTGTTGTGACATCGATATTGTCACCTTCATGCCGCCCGTGCCACTGCTGTATTGGCATGTAGGGAAAGTACTTTGGCTCTATAACGGCAGGATCTATGAAAACACACCGACGTTAATACGCCTTGGACGCTCAATTTTCAGTTGGTTGATCCGACCTTTCTCTTATCACCTAATGAGCAAGTATATTCGTAACAAAGATTTCTTCGATAAGCGCTGAGGCAGTGAATTAAGTTGATGCTGGCTGGATAAAAAAAAGAGCACAAGCTTGTAATGACTTGTGCTCTTTATGGTTTTAACTGAACTTAAAGTTTAAATCTTGATAGTTCCTGTTTGAGATCGTTAGCTAAGTGGCTGAGCTGATCGGCTTGCGAAACTGCATCTGTCGCATCAAGCGCCATCACATCACTAACTTCACGAACAGACTCAGTATTCGCATTGATTTCCGCGGTAACTAAAGATTGTTCTTCAGCGGCAGAAGCAATCTGAGTCGCCATATCACTGATCATCTGAATCGCTTCACGGATTTGAGCTAGGCTCTCTCCGGCCATGTCCACGTCATGTACGCTTGTTTTCGCCATATCATGGCTTTGTGTCATCACTTTCACCGCACCATTGGTCGCTTGTTGTAAGCGTTTGATCTTGTCTTCGATCTCTTCTGTTGAAGCATGAGTACGTTGAGAAAGCACACGAACCTCGTCAGCCACCACAGCAAAACCTCTGCCTTGTTCGCCTGCCCTAGCCGCTTCAATGGCCGCATTGAGCGCGAGTAAGTTAGTTTGCTCCGCTATTTCACGAATCGTCGCTAAGATAGACGCGATTTGTTGACCATGCTCTTCAAGCTCGCTGATGATAGACACAGCGCTTGTTAGCTCAGTAGCAAGTTCATTGATCGATGATTGGCTTTTGGCCATCTGTTGGAAACCTTGCTCGCTCAACTCCACCGAATGAGTCGCACTTTTGGCCGTACTCTCAGCATTCGTGGCGATTTCGGCTGTTGCTGTCGCCATTTCGGTTACAGCCGTTGCTACCATAGTGATCTCATCTTGTTGTCTGCTTACACTATCACTGCGCTTCATCGCACTGGTATTAGCATGCTCGGCACCGCTGTTCATCGCGGTAGAAACTTGAGTGACGTTTTGCATCATTTGATGGAGTCGATCAACGAAGACATTAAATTTATCGGCAAGCTGACCCACCTCATCTTGGCTCGACACTTGTAGTCTTTGGGTGAGATCGCCTTCCCCTTCCGCAATATCAGCTAATGCTTCACTCACTCGACCCAGTTCAACTAATTGACGAGCCACAAACCATGAGGTTGCTACAGCCATAACGATCAATACAATCAAACCTGTGGTAATTTGGCTAATCAACATATCGAACAGGGGCTGCTCTAGTACGTCTTTATCCATTTCAATCACAAGTAACCAGTCAGTGCCTTTAATTGGCTCAGCCATGATGACTCGCTCGGCACCATCCACTTGCGTAAAGATCGTCGTCAAGTTCTGCGCAGCACTGTTTAATCCAGAAACACTTAATTCAGGTGCTATCTCTTTGACTTCCTTAAGGATGAAATCTTTATTCTTATGAGCAACGACCGTGCCTTGCTTATCAATTAGTATCGCTCGTCCATTACCTGGAACCTGAATAGCCAACACATCTTCAATTAGCTTGTCTAACGCAAGATTAGATGCCACAACACCGATGATTGAACCATTTTCGGTCACAGGATCGGTCAGTGTCACCACCAAGGTTTGCATCGTCACACTCACATAAGGCTTTGTTGTCACAGCTCGATTTTCAGCCAATGTTTGTTTATACCAACCTCGGACTCTTGGGTCGTAACCCGCTTTATTCAATGAAGGATCATGGCGAAACATCTCACCTTCTTTGTTACCGTAATAGCTCAATCCAAACCCACCAGATACCAAGGTTTGACGTAAATGAGGAACGATATCTATTGAAGGGTTAAGCTGTACTTGTTGCTTAAGCCCGTGTACTGCTTGCTTCTTATCGTAAAACCAGTCGCTGATGCCTTTTGCATGAGCTTGAAGCGTATTGCGGCTTTCACTTTCGATTGCTTGCCAGCTGTTTGTTTGAAACGTCTTATAACCCATGAAAAGAAGAATGGCAGATGTAACAGCAATCGCCAAAACTACAGAGAAAACCATTTTCCTCTTTAGACTAAATTGCATATTTAAGAACCTCTTATAGAACAATTAAAGAAATATAAAAGAGGGACACTATCACTCATACACATGTTTTAATTTGGGTTATCCCATAAAACAATGAAACAAATTGAGCATTATGGTTAATTGTGACTTTGGTTTATTTACCTGTCTATCAACAAAGGTTCAACTTAGGATCTCATCAAAATAGAGTGGGTCTATGAAAGGTAAAGGGGAGAAATGAAGAGGCAAGGATGGAGAAACAAGAAACAAAGAAGCCAGAAACGAAAAAACCAGCCACAAGGACTGGTTTCTTCTAAATGATGGAGGCGCCTCCCGGAGTCGAACCGAGGTCCACGGATTTGCAATCCGCTGCATAGCCACTCTGCCAAGGCGCCTTCAATAGTGTTTAAAGAGAACAACTCTTTTGAGCATTACCTAACAAAAGGTAACAATCAAATAGATGGTGCCCCGGGCCGGACTTGAACCGGCACAGCGCGAACGCCGAGGGATTTTAAATCCCTTGTGTCTACCAATTCCACCACCAGGGCACGCAATTCTTTATTGCGATGCCGATTACTGAAAAGTAAAACACCATCTTAATGTTAAAATGAATCAACATTACAAAATTTGGAGCGATACATCGGGTTCGAACCGATGACCTCAACCTTGGCAAGGTTGCGCTCTACCAACTGAGCTAGTATCGCAATTTCATTCTTCTAATTTCTCATTAATTAAATAAGAAAGAGAATGGAGGCGCCTCCCGGAGTCGAACCGAGGTCCACGGATTTGCAATCCGCTGCATAGCCACTCTGCCAAGGCGCCATTTTTCAACACGTTAGAACCGACTAAACGTTAGCCCCGCTGTGTTCGGGTGCCTACTTTACGGATTGAGTGAAGATAGTCAAACAAAAATGTGAATTTAAATTCTGTTTGCTGACATTTAAATCAAATTGCTGCATGTTCGATCTTTTCATTCAAAAAGCATACAGCGAAGTCGATTCATTTAAGGTGTTTTCGCACTACCACTTTTTCATGAAGCGGCCAACGAGACTTGGATGATACGACCAACAGTGATCAAACATGGTCATAAGTTGAGGGTTGCCATACTTAGAAAGACTAACTGCATGGAAACGGTTTTTGTGTGTTTTAAGTTTCTCGACTTGAGCAATCATTTCATCAGACTGCTTTGGAGCGATAAAGTCAGAAAGCACGATCAAATCAGCATTCTTGTACTTGTCGCCCATCATCAAATCAATCGACTTCATTAGCACTGGCTCAAGATCTGTCCCGCCGTGGAATGAGTAACTTAGGAAGTCACTGGCTTCACGTAGGCCGTCTTGTCGCGTCAATTCATAAGTAATGTGTTCTGAAGAGAACAAAATCACATAACAGTCACGTTCTTCAGCTAAGGCGATTTGCATCAAAGCGTAAGCCATCGCTTTTGCCGACTGTTCTGGGAAACCACTCATTGAACCCGAAGCATCAACACAAACAATAAATGGACCTTTTTCAATGTCGACAGATTTGCTGTCTGGCTTTTGAGCTTTCACTTTACGTAGCGTTCGAGATTTACCTTGCGAACGATAGCTAAGTAAACGCTTGTCTGCCAAATGTTTGTAGAAGATAACCTCAAGTTCTGGATACGCTAAGAACATGGTCTCGTTCGGCAGCATCTTGTTGAGGTCATCACTTTCATGAATCCCAACAATATCATCGACTGCTTCATCGCTTTTCTCTTCAACCATCTGCAGTTCTTCTACAGGGGCTTTGTGCAGAGAAGGATCGTCTTCTAAGCCAGCCATACGACCAAGCTTCTCAGCGATCTCTTGAAGGCCTTTATGCTTGTTCAGAAACTCCGCATGACGCTTCATTACCGTTAAGTCAGTTTTGCTCAACTTAGCCGAAGCCATGTCCCACAAGCGCCCTACACTGCCTTCATCACCCGACTCCGTCACTTTATCCATGTTTTTCATGGTTTCCATGCGTTGATAAAGGTCAGCTAAGACTTTTTCTTTGCTGGTTTCAAGTTCGGTTACTTGAGCTTGCTTAATCGCGTCTGAAAGCGATTGATACCACTGGTCGCAAAAGTAGTGTGGAAACATTGCGTTATAAACGCCTTTGTTGTTTTCCATTAAACGTCTTGCTTGAAGGTAGAACGCTGAGTGCCACTCCAATTTTTTGATGACACTGTCAATCTCATCAAAAAACTGGGGTTCATCCCAGTAGATAACCTCTTGGTACAATGCAATTTCTTCTTGGAAACGATCAGTTTCACACACCTTAGTGACACGTTTCTTCACTTTACCGCGCCACTTAACCAAATGGTTTTTAACCGACGTTTTCACGCCCTTGTTCTCAGCAGCCATCATGACTTGAGAACGAGCGATGAGATCATTCATCGCTGTATCAATGATTCCTGAGTCAGCTACCATCAAAGCGAGGTTTAAGCCGTCTGCTCCTAACATATGCTCTCCCCCTTACTCGAAGTACTGACTCATGAACTTAATGCGCTGTGCGATCTTACTGCTCTTCACTTTCGTGGTTTCAAGATCTTGCGTTACAGCTTGCAAGCTTGCTTCCATTGCCTTCGGTAAATCAGGATCAATATAGTTGTGAGGCAACGCATCATGGAATTCAGTTCGAACTCTCTTTAACTTAAATTCAGCCTCAGTTAACTGTTCTAAGGCTTTCTCAGCGCCACTCAACCACTTGTTATACAATTCTTGGTCTAAACCGTCGGTAGTAACCACACTCACCAATACAGAGCGATTGGCAATATCTTTAATCACTAATTGGTTCGATGCATCCAAGTCGAGTTTTAAACGGCATAGGTTTTTATTTTCATTTACGTAACCGTAAATATCGCCGTGGCCTTCTTTAAGCGCACGGTCAAAATCATCCTTGGCTACATATACCCAACGGCTATCGCCTTTCTCAGATTCAGAAACCGACATGTTGCTTTGCAGCATAACCAGTTTAACTAGGTTGTAAGCGCTGCCGACGCTGTACATTTTCGCGTTCTTGATATCATTTTGGTAAACATCTTTACGCAGTAAGCCGCTGGTTGATTCCATAGAGAGCGACACCGATAACGTTGATTCAACATCATCTTGAATTTCTTCAAGCTCTTCACGTGACATTTCGATTTGAGATTTCGACTCCTGCTGATCAAACGCTCGGTTCAATGCAAAATCTTTTACCACACTACGAACTACGTCTCGCGATTCTGGACTATGCCATAAACAATCTTGCAGTAGCATAATATCCAGCGGGTTTACGCTATCACGACCACTGAAGAATGCGCTTGCCTTCAACAGCTTGACCGCTTTCTTCCAGCGTCTGTCCGATACATATAGATCAGTTTCAGTAGCCGAACTTTGCTTTTTGACAGTCTCTTCAAGCATGGTTTTCAGTTCAAATAGCTTGTTAAACGAGTTATCCGTCAATTCCAAGTTATCGAGCTCTTTCTGCCATTGATGGTATTCAATATCAGTAATCGCCAAACCTTTTGGAATCACAGCTTCCTGAGAAGTACCCGTCGTCAGCATCGATTTGAAGTTTTGTTTGTTTTGAATACGGTTTACAAACACACGAACGAGCATCCGGTCGTAAAGAGCTTCTAAGCCGCTGTCTTCATCTGGAAGTTCGTTAGATGCAGACACTAATAAACGCATCGGCACGCGCTCGATGTCTGCGCCATTTTTGAACGTCTTTTCGTTAACGACCGTGAGCAAAGTATTTAGGATTGCAGGACCTGCTTTCCAGATCTCATCAAGAAATACAACTTGTGCGGTTGGTAGGTAACCCTCGGTCAGTCTTACGTAACGACCGTTGTCTTTTAATTCTTGGATACTTAGCGGGCCAAACACTTCCTCTGGTGTAGAGAAACGTGTCATCAAATATTCGAAGTAGCTACTGTTGTCAAAAGCTTGGATGAGGCGTTTAGCGATAAGACTTTTTGCAATACCCGGAGGGCCTAATAGGAACACACTTTCACCGGCAAGAGCCGCCAGTAAACAAAGCTTAATGGTGTCTTCTCTTTCGTAAACGCCATCTGAGAGAGCATGCGCTAATTTGTTGATTCTTTCAGAGAGTAGCGCCTTGTCAGCATGTGAGGAAATAGAAGGGTTCATGCGTTACTCCGAAAATCTTTGAACAGTTGAGAGTGTAGATACGTTTTTATACATTTGTTAGCACTTTGTTACAAGTATCTTTTATTATTGAGTTGCCTTTATATCAGATGGTTACGCTGCAATTTTCGCGTAATCATAGATTCCAATTATGAGAGTAACATCACGAACGGCGTCAAATTAAATCTATTGCTAAGCCTAATTTTTCTTTTATTTTCGACACCATAGACGTTATGGTGGTACACGTCTTCAGTTATACGAAAAATTGGCAAGGAATGTGGCCAAATTGCATGAGTAAAGTTATCCATCAATGGAAAAGTATTTCTCTCATCGAAGAGAACGTGACGCTCCCTACGAACGTCGTGGTAAAACATACAACAATACACCACCCTGGCGCGGCCGTTATTCTTCCTATCACTTCGTCAGGAAAAATCATCCTCATTAATCAGTTTCGTCCTTCTCTTAAGAAATGGCTTATGGAGCTACCTGCAGGCACGATGGAAATTGATGAGACACCTCTTCAATGTGCCCAGCGCGAACTGGAAGAAGAAACCGGTTACAGTGCAACTTTTTTTCAGAGCTTAGGACAAGTCACACCTTTGGCTGGATTCTGCGATGAGATTCAGCATTTATTTGTCGCAAAACATCTTAGCCTCACTACCCGATTTGAATGCGACGAAGATGAAGTTATAGAAGTGATAGAGCTGAGCTTAGAAGAGCTGCACAACAAAATACGACACGATCAAATCACCGATACAAAAACTATCGCTTGTTTAAGCAAAGCCCAACTATGTGGCTATCTATAGCCAATTATATGACTACCTAAAGTACTCTAGGAGAGAAGCATGGACTTTCGTTCTGATACCGTAACTAAACCTTCGCAAGCTATGCGTGACGTAATGGCAAATGCAGAAGTGGGCGATGATGTTTATGGCGATGACCCAACCGTAAACGAATTGGAACAGTGGGCTGCCAATGAAACCGGCTTTGAAGCAGCGATGTTCACTTCTTCAGGTACACAAGCCAACCTACTTGGTTTAATGGCACACTGTGAGCGTGGTGACGAATACCTTTGTGGCCAACAAGCGCATAACTATAAGTATGAAGCTGGCGGTGCTGCAGTGCTCGGCTCGATTCAACCTCAACCCATCGAGAACAACCCAGACGGCACACTCGACTTTAAAAAGCTTGCCGCTGCGATTAAGCCAGATGACAGCCACTTTGCTCGTACTAAGCTTCTTAGTTTAGAGAACACGATCAATGGTAAAGTGCTGCCAATGTCTTACCTAGCGGAAGCACGTGAATTCGTAAACCAACACGGCTTACAAATGCACCTAGATGGCGCGCGCGTTTATAATGCAGCAGCGGCGCTGGATGTACACATCAAAGAGATCGCACAGCACTTCGACTCTATGACGATTTGCTTATCAAAAGGTTTAGGCGCTCCAATCGGTTCACTACTCCTTGGCAACAAAGAGTACATCGCTAAAGCTCGTCGACTGCGTAAAATGGTCGGAGGCGGTATGCGCCAAGCGGGTATTCTTGCCGCCGCAGGTAAAATGGCGCTGACTGAGAACGTAGCTCAACTTAAAAATGATCACGAGAACGCAAAAAACCTAGCGATTGGTTTAAGCAAGCTAGAAGGCTTCTCTGTTAACCCTGATTTCATTCAAACTAACATTGTATTTGCGAAGTTAGATGAATCTGTGGATATTAACCGCATCGCGCGAGAGTTAGGTGAACAAGGTATTACGATGTCGCCAGGTAATCCAGTACGTTTTGTTACCCATAGAGATATCAGTTCAGAAGACATCGTTACTTTCCTAACAAAGCTAGAAAATGCGCTTTAACTCTTGACGAGATTAGCCTTTATAGCAATTGAGAATAAAGCATCCCCTGTGGGAAGCTTTATTCTTTCAGCAAAATCATTAACCCATTCCACAGCCCAAATAGCCTTCGACACCTGCTAATTTTCTAATAAACACACTTAATTGACTGGATCAGAACGCGATCTCATTTTGGCCTATGAGAATACTTTCTGGAAATTATTCTAACATTTAAACATTAAATTATTGTTTAAGTTGGATTTACATGAATGGCTTATCAGCATTGTATTGTCACTAAAGGTAAATGACTTAGTCATAATAGCTTCAAGTTTTTAATAACCACACATACGGTAATTAAAGCTAGAGCACATCAATCCTAATAGATTCTTGTAAAGAACTAATTTCAATAAAGAAAAAGTAGATATTCGCCCTCCATTATTAAAATCTGAAATCGCTACAATCAACTTATAAATTAAATAATCAAATTGGTGTTTTCGTTAATAATACTGTCACATTCATGATGACATTAACCCATCAAAAACTCCAAAACACCCGTATAGACCATAGCTCTATTTAAATCAATTAAATAAAAAATCTCCGTCAATATTAGTATTGAGTAAAACCAAGCTATCCAATTGAATATTAAATTATTCTCTAATAATTTCGCTTCTACCTCTCAGCTTAAAATCATACTAAAACTCATACTTCTCCTAAATAATAAACTTTTTTTACTACTTCACCATTTTTTAAAGCACTTATAGTTTTGAAAGTTAAGCAACAAGTTACATTCAATCAGTGAGAGGTGAAATTATGTTTAGAGTATTTCGGATTCTTCATAACTTCACCGTATCCGTGTTAATTTTTAGTATGTCACTTTCATTCTATGCTAGCGCTAACAACTTAACGTTAGGAATTAGTGGTCAGATCAAAGATCGATGCGAAATAAACTTTTCCTCTGGCAACATTATGAATTTTACGGAACACCGTGATGTGCAATCGCTGCCTTTTAATATGTATTGTAACCGTCCGTTGGGTATAACGATCAACTCAAAATATGGAGGCTTAAAATATCAACACCAAGGGGTTGATATTATTGAGAGTTACAATTTGTCATTACAAATAGACGAAATTCGTCTTTATGAAAGTAGGCACAGCAGCCAACTTACTTCACCCGTAATGATAAACAGTTCTGGTGTTATTCCTTTCGCTCAACATGGGAGCCTTAGGGTAGCACTCGAAAATAGCTTGCGTTTCGCAGGTTATTATCAAGACGTTATCGAGATCGAAGTTTACCCTTCGATTCATAGCGTGACAAAGTGAAAACTCTGCAATGTATCTGCAGAACAACAAACGCTCAGCAGTATTCGAGCCAATCATTTAAGATAAAGGAATTTCTAATGAAAAAGCTAACACTCTACGCAGCAACAGTCACTGCTATTTTTGGTGCTCAAGTCCAAGCCGCTCCTGGTGATGTCCAGTTAGTTGGTTTTGTTTCACCTGTATGTGAAGTTACTGGTCTTTCAACGCAACTGATGGACTTCGGTAACGTATCTCAAATTCAAAACCTTTCTGTTAGTGGTCTTAACATGAAGTGTAATGACGTCGATGGTGCAACTGTGACACTGACAAGTGCTGAAGGTGGTCTAGAGTCAGACGATAGCGAAGACTACGCTCTTACATACGATGCAACATTCAACCCTTCAGGTTTAGCTCCTTTTACGCTTAATGCACCAGGGGGCCCAGGTCAAAATGACGTTTCAGTCAGTAATTCTTATGGCGGTTCCGGAGTATTGGCTACTGGTGTTGCCGCATCTATTGATATTGTGACAACAGAAACCTCCCCATGGGCAGGTGGCTACTCAGATACATTAACCGTAAATATCACCTCAAATTAGAGGTTAATAAGTCGGGGGCTATTATTTGGCCTCCGGCTTAATCTTAACCTCAGTATTAAAACACCTTAACCTCAGTTGCATCACTGACTTTAGTTTAATTTGGAGCTCACCGCGATGTGTAAATGGATCATGCATAAATGGACTGTTCTCTTGTTATTGTCACTCACTTGTTTGTCAGCTCATGCGTTCAAAGTAGAGCCGATGTCTATGGAAATGACACCACTAGGAAAAAGAGCTCAAATGACGATGAGGGTTGAGAATTCGTCTACCGAACCACTCACGGTTGAATTGTCTCCAGTATTTATGACAATGAACGAATATGGGAAAGAGACCACGACGCCTGCAGATGACGAGTTATTAGTGATACCAGTGACCGCAATAATAGAACCTGGAAGATCACAATCCATTATGGTGCGGTATTTGGGCGATCCTTCCATCACAGAATCTAAAGCGTATCGCATTGCTGTTAAGCAAGTAAAAGTTCAAAGAGCGAGCAGTAATCAAGGGCAAGTAAGTCTTTTGCTTCAGTTTAATACGCTTATCAACGTGCGACCTCAGAACACGGCTTCTCAGCTAGAAATTAAAAGTATCGAACAAAATGACAAAAAGAACAAATGGGTTCTTGAAGTACTTAACAGTGGTAATAGTTATGGTCGATTAACCAATACAACATGGAAAATATCTGATGGTAAAAATTCAACATATTTAAAAGGCGTAGAAATCGCTAAACGTATTCCGGGTACTTTAGTCCTACCCTACTCCACTCGCTTTTTCGAAATGCAGCCTCTTAAAAATTATGATGTGGACACCCTATCGATTGAAATAGAGCAGGATCAATAACAATGAGACGTTATATCTTGGGTGGGCTCATTTATTGCTTTCTGTGTGCACAAACGTTTGGCATAACATTGTTTCCAACCGTCATCGAGCTCAACACAGATCACCGGGCAACATCGCAACTGGTTGTAACTAATAATTCAACACAAGCTCTCCCACTTGAAGCTAACGTTCGTCGTTTGAACTTCTTATCTGATGGCACGTTCCAAACATCAGATCTATCGAGTGAAGAGATGTTTGTGTTTCCACCAGCCGCAATGTTGGCACCCGGTGCACGCCAAGTATTCCGTATACAGTGGTTGGGAAACCGATCACTCGAAACCTCCCAGAGTTACTTCGTTCGCTTCAGTACCGTGAATATTGGCCAGAACAACGCGAGGATAGACAAACCCATCGGGCTAACAACCGGTATCAATTTACAAGTTCACTACAATGCGTTGTTGCACATTCACTCGTCCTCTTTAGAGCCTGACGTGAAATTACACATAGATGAACAAGGTCAACTGACACTCACTAATTCTGGGTCGCGATTTACCTATACATCGTTACTTCATTTTGCGGGGCTCGAATCTCAGAGCCAAAAAGTACATGAGGCTTTAGGTGAGCAGTTTATTCCACCACGCTCCATTATTACTTTGCCTTCTTCTTTAAATTATTTACCAGTGGGCACTTACCATGGGCATGAAAACTGAAACCTATCCCAAGATATGGCAAGTTTTGTATGTCTTGGTATTAGTACTTTTTTATTGTGCTGCCTTAAGCCCTGCTGCTTGGGGTCAAGAAATGGTCTTGAACCCGACAGGACGAGATATTCAACTTACCTCTTTGTTAAGAATAAGTGACACCATACTTGGAGAAGCGGACATTATCATTACTGCAAACAATGAAATCTTGTTACCGAAGGAAAGTACGCTTTCTCTCCTTTCGTCCGTCGTAACTCAAGAAGGTATTGGGAAACTCAATGACACGACAAGCGATAAAATGCTGTCTCAGCACCATTTTGAGAGCGTAGGATTAGGTCTTAGTTTCGATTTTTCTTCATTAGAATGCATCGTGACAGTACCGCCTGAATTTAGCTTAACCCAGCAACTGTCTATGAATGGCGCAGATGATTTTTATAACTATGCTGAGCCAAGTTTGTTTAGTGGATACGTTAACTTTGCCCTTTCGGCTAATGAGAGCCAATATGTCGATCAGAATTCGTCAAGGCAGGATCTCTATCGCAGTCAGTTTGACTCAGCACTTAACATTGGTTTTCTAAACTTTGAGTATGAATCTTATTTAGAAAACAGCTCATCGCAAGATTCGCGATACGTAAGAGAAGGATCTCGTCTTAATATTGACTTTGCAGAACAAGGCACGCGACTTGTGCTCGGTGATATGTACAACAGTGGTCAATCTTTTCAGGACAGCACCGACATACTTGGTATTGGCTTAACTCGAGATTTCACGCTCATTCCAACCAGAAATGCACGACCACGAGCCAATCAATCATTCACACTTCAAAGAGCTTCAAATGTCGATGTCTATATAGATGGGATTGCAGTCCAGCGATTAACGCTAGGCGCTGGTAGCTATAACCTTAGTGACATACCTCTAGCGCAAGGTAGCAATGATATTGTACTCGTCATCACCGACCGCTCCGGGAATGAAGAACGCATCGAGTTTTCTATTGCGACCGGTAACGACTTGCTCAATAGCGGTGAGTTTGAATATAGCGTCATGTATGGAGCGCCTTCTGAATTACAGAATGGGCAAATAGAATATCTAACCGACGAACGTATTTTGCATGGTTATATCGATGTGGGTATTAACCCTTGGTTAACGTTAGGTGCCAACTTCCAAACCCGTGAAGATCTTTACCAATATGGAGCCACCGCTTTACTCGCTTCTACATGGGGCGTCACTGAACTCAATGCTTCGCGTAGCGAACACCCTACATTTGGAACTGGCGACGCTTACAAATTTGCGTTCGATGCGGAATTTTCTAATACGAACACGCTGTCCCCACAACTGAGTGTAAGTTATGAATATCTGACCAACAATTTTGCTGGGGTCTCAGGGTTTGATGCTTCCGATATCGATATCAACTTAACCACCCATTATGTATCTGCATTCAGCTCTATTTACCTTGGTCAGTCTTTACGCGCGGCCATGACCCTCAATTATCGCTCGGGAGTAGACAAAGAAAACGATTATTGGCTGATTAGCCCGAGTTTATCGGACGGACTGTTTGATACCCCCGCTACCTGGAGTGCCCGCGTTAACTATCGGCATAACGCAACCGAAGACGATGATATCAGCACTACTGTCACCATAAGTTGGCCTCTTAGTCGACAAACTCGTGTTGTCGGTCGTTACACCACAGAGCTTAATGAAGCCGCCTTAGATTACAGCTATCAGAATAATATTGGTAACACAGGGGGGATGTCGGCGTTTGCGAGTGTCATTACTAACGAAGAAACGGATGCCGATATGGATGCTGGGATTAACTACACGGCTAACCGTTATGAATTAAACGCGACCCACGCTTCGCGGCTTGAAGACATTAATGGTGAAACACGAAATCACAGTACTGATGTGACGATAAGTAGTGCCCTTGCTTTTGCAGGTTCATCTGTGACGATCGGCAGACCGGTGCGCGAAGCATTTGCTATTGTTAGCAAGCACGAAAGCCTCGCAAAAAATGATGTGGCTGTCGACCCAACAAGAGATGGTGAGTACGCACGCGTTTACCTTAAAGGAGATGCAAGTGCCATGGTTCCTGACCTTGTTGCTTATAATGGCCAAGTAGTCGGTTACGAGGTCGATAACTTGCCACCAGGGTATGACTTAGGCGATGGTGCTTTTTGGATTAAGCCTGGTTATAAACGGGGATTCCAGCTACAGATCGGATCTGATGCTGTATTAACTGTTATTGGCAAGCTATTCGATCGTCAAAGTAACAACCCTATTTCACTTGTCGCTGGTGTCGCACATTACCTTGGTGAGGCAAAACAGTTGCCGATTGACTTCTTTACCAATCGTAACGGCATATTCGCAATCTCTGGATTAAAGCCGGGAAAATATCAATTGGTACTCGACACTAAAGAACAAGAATCAGTCATCATTACCCTCAGTGAACGCAGTGACAACTTGATAAGACTAGGAGATGTTTATGTGGAATAAACAAGTTCTTTGGGGAGCCTTGTTCCTCATCGCCATAAGCCATGTACCTTCGGCATTGGCGTGTGAAGCCAGTGCCTTGGCTATTCAACCCGTCTCATCGAAATCACAATATGATGTTTTCAGCGCAGGAACGTTCGCAACAATAAACACTTATCGTATAGATGCGATCATAATTGGCGAACCCTGCAAATTAGACTTAATTTTACAACTTAACGATACCAGTCGATCGTTAAAAGGGGTAAACCAAGCAAAACTCGGCTTTGAATGGAGTGGGCAGATTGGTATGTCAGTGGCTAATCAATGGCACTTATCATTAACCGAAAGCCAACCTTCGGCAACGATACAAATGCGTTTCCCAAGTAAGCAATGGCTAGCGTCAGGAACCTATCGAGGGTTATTGGAAGTCTCGCCTTCTTATACCTCAGATAGTAAACAAATAGAAATTAGTCCTAGTTCACTCCCGGTATCTGTTAACGTTCCGCCTGCTGCAAAAATTCATTTTTATGGATTGACCCAACAACATTATGACCTTGATCTAGGGACTTTATATTCCAACAAGGTTATTCGTTCCGCACCTAACCTATGGGTTCAAAGCAACACAGCTTATACCATCGTATTGGAATCATCCCATCAAGGAATGCTACGTCATGAATCTAATGAGGCAAAATGGGACATTCCATACCAACTTTCCCTCGAAAACGACAGAGTAAACCTTGAACAACTTGACGCTAGAATTCAACGTCTTTCCGCTACGATTGGTCAGCCTATTCCTTTGAGTTTTGTCATCGGTGAGACAGAGAACAAACCAGGAGGACAATATGACGATACATTACAAATTTCTATCGAACCCCAACTTTCACAACAACCATAATCATGTAATTATATAAAAAGTGAGATATGCAACTCAATTATATAAAATCCATCATCATACAATCAAACACGATTTTTCAGTTTCGGAGTAAATTATGTATGAAAATAAAAATAATTTAAAGCACATACTCCTGGTAGGTGACAACGGTATTAACAACCAGTTTATTCAACGAGAAATAGGGAAATACAGTGATTTTTCTTTTAGCCGAGAATGTATTTTAAGCATTGAGCGCTCTCGTAATCATAAAACGTTCGATGTCGTTCTCATTAGCTACTTACTCTTGGAAAATATCGAAGATATCAACATCATCTTATCAAAAATAGAGTCCAGTAAATGGGTAGTCTATGACGTTCCCTCAGATATTACCGGACAGAGTATTACCGTAATGCAGTTATTCAACCTGTTTAATATAAAGGGGATGATTTATCAAGATGCTCCTATTGAACACCTTACACGTTGTTTAAAAACAGTATGTGATGACGATCTATGGCTACCTAGAAAGTTAATGTCACATATTTTATCCAATGCGTGCTCTTATACTTTCAAGTCTCAGGTAATACTGTCTAACCTGACGAAAAGAGAGGCTCAGATATTTAAACGAGTTGTCAGAGGAGATTCAAATCTAGAGATATCAAGCGAACTATTTATTTCAGAAAGTACGGTAAAAACGCACGTATACAACATATACAAAAAAATAAATGTCACTAATAGAAAAGAAGCGATAAGAAAAGCACATTTTATCAATAGTTTAGAGACTATTATACAACCAGACATATAGTTGAAATTATGAACATAAATACAAAAATGCAGATTGCAGTTCTGTTTCAAACTGACGTATTAGAATTTAAGCCCTTGAAAGGTGACCTGATATTATTCAGTTCCTCATAGAATCACTGTCAGGCCAATAAACGAAGTTTAAATCGAATCGTCTGTGGTTTAATCACACTTTAAAAAGTAGAAAAACATCCCGCCCGCTAAAATACGAGTCGAACTTGTTAACTCACGAAAACATCACTTCTGCAGCCCCTCTACTTACCTAACAGAGCAAAAAGTACGCTTTAACTGTTAACACCTATAGCAATTCAGACTTGAGCTTCCCCTTAGGGTAAGCCTTATTGTCATGTTTTTAACTGGAGTAAAACATGACTTATCAATCCTTCGCTTTACTATTACTCACTCTTTCCCCTAGCCTTCATGCCTCTGATTTTGGCGATCCTGAACTGGGTAAAATGAAATCACCAAGTTGCGTTTTCTGTCATAGCCCCACGGGTGAAACAAGTAACACTGATTACCCCAAACTTTCGGGTCAAAATTCAACTTACCTCTATAACACGATGAAAGCATACCAAAGCGGAAATAGACAAGGCGACTACGCAGAAATGATGCGAGTTCAGCTCAGTAAGCTCGATGATCAAGACTTGAGAGATATAGCGGCTTTTTATTCATCTCAAGATAATGGTTCCAGAACTCATGGATTAGATGGAAATTAGTAAAAAGTCCCAATATTCAATTGGGACTTACTCTCTGAGGGATGAATTAAGAGGCTGCATTATCCATCAATTCTTTCTCCGTCAGGTATGCTTCAACAATCTTCTCAGCAGATAGGTCGATGTCTTCAGTCGAAGTATGGCAGCTCAGAACAGAGAACAGCATCGTCTTCAAACCTTTGTAACCCGAAGTTGATGGATATAATGTTCCCTCTTCCTGTAAACGGTGAACTACTCGATCTGTTAGTTCATTGCGGTAAGTGTCATCGCCTTCACCAAATTGTGCTGAGAAACGATTAGAAATAACATCATTCAAAATCGTAATACCTTGCACGGATGAAAGCTTATTCGCCATACGCTGAGCTAACTCAGTACAACGATCAATGTGTTCAACAATCCCTTCTTTGCCTAATGATTTGAATGCTGCATACACAGGAACGCCACGTGCTCTTCTTGATGCAGAAATACCAAAATTAATCGCATTTCGATCTGGTTTTTCCATTGCATCATTAAGGTAGTCACCCATGTTACTACCGCCCATCGCTTTAGATAGTGCCGCTGCATCTTTTACGATGATCATTCCACTGTCATACGGCATGTTGAACCATTTATGCCCGTCAGTATCAATAGAATCTGCGCGTTCAATACCTGCTAATAAATACTTTTGTTTATCACTTGCGGCAGCCCATAAACCAATTGCACCATCTACGTGAAGCCACGCGTTGCCGTGGTTCTCGACAGCATCAGCCAATTCATTAAATGGGTCGAAAGCACCGGAATCAATACAGCCAGCTTGAGCGCAAACAAGCGTTGGGCCTTCTAAGCCTGAAATAATTTCTTTTAAGTTATCTGGGATAATACGTAAGTTATCGTCAGTTGGTACTTTGACAATCGTTTTAAGACCAATGCCAATCATGGATAGCGCGCGCTTGATCGTTGAATGAATTTGATCACTGACAACAACGTTAATACGAGGAGCTCCAAACAAGCCTTTTGTCACCACATCCCAACCAGCGCGTTCAAGCAGTGTATTGCGGGCAGTAATCAAACCGGTGTAAATCGCTTCTTGAGCACCAGAAGTGAAACCTACCGCCGTACCTTTATTTAAACCTAGTAGCTCAACCATCCACTCTGCAGCTGTTTCTTCAACAACAGACATAGCAGGGCTAGAAACGTAATAAGGCACATTTTGGTCCCAAGCACTCACGAGCCAATCGGCTGCTAGTGAAGCGGGAAATGAACTGCCAATCGCGTACCCAAAGAAACGTGCACCACCAGATGCCATTAAACCAGCATCGACATTCTTTACCATGTCATTAATCACTTGTGATGGGTCTGTTGGTCGCAATGGTAAATCCCCGCCGATAGCTTCACGTAACGCTTGTGAGGTTGTACCTTTGTCTACCGGTCTATCTGCTAAAGACTCTAGGTAAGAAACTGCATGTTTGAGAGAGCTTTCAAGTGGTAAGCGATATTCATTAAAACGGTGTGACATGATGATTCCTCTATTTGTTGTCTACCCAATAATGTTATTGGATCAGAGCGTTTAAGAATTGTCATATCGCGCCACGGGAATGCGATTTAATAAAGTTCATATATCCAGCACAAAAACGAGAAACCAAAGACGAACTTTTCTAATCAATGTATAGAGTTTTGAGTCAATCATACAATTACCCCTCACTGACAGAAAACTATAACCCTGGATGTTGGCTGCGGAACTGTGAAGGAGTAAACCCTGTTTTGCGTTTAAAGAAACGAGTGAAGTTAGCAGATTCACCATAGCCGATATTGGTTGCTATTGACGTTATTGAGTCGTCCGAGTACTTCAGCCGAACCTGAACTTCATTTAGAATAAGATCATCCAATACTTCGCGATAAGTTACACTTGCGCCGAATAAGCGCCTCTGGATAGTCCTAGGACTCATTCCCAGTATGTTCGCAGCCGTTGATATGGGTAACTTTCCCATCGACAAATATGGTTGCATGGCATGTTTGAATGAGCACAAAAAATCACTAGGTATACCTTCTTGATCTATAACCTCTCTTCCTGAATTTTTTATTAAGTTAACTTTTTGACGCAAAATTTCGTTATTTAGACGAATACCTGTGACTGAGCGGAGTGTAAAAAACTGAACATGTGCTAACTGTGAGCATTCAAAAAAGCACTCCGTATGTGGGCTGACAATTGTCACATACTTTTCTTTGCTATTGTGTTTTGTCAAAGCTGTTATCAACTCATCCAGGAAAATGAACGAGAATATTTCCGCGTACTTAAACCAGTCTTGTGTCGCGCCCTCTTTTTCGCGAACTAACCAGTAACAATCATTATGGAGCTTTAACGATATTTTAACTCCGCTTGAGTAATATCGAATGATTTCACAGAATTCTTCTAGCGCTTCTTTTACAGTGCCCTCCCTTGCTTTAACCAACTGAGCAATCACGCCCGGTATATAGGTGTTCTTACACATTAACCAAACACGAGTCACAAATGTGTCCAACGAAACACTTTCACCAAACATTCTGATTATGTTGAGTAAAACAGTCTCAGGTATAAACGGGAATTCACATCTTTGTATGTCAACCGGTGCTTTAACACCAGTAATCAAAGAATAAACATTAATATCTCTTTCACTAAAGAGTTCAGCCAGGTCATGAACACAATCTGTGCGAACAAGTGGTACTCCTCTATTCGGTAACGCCATACGTTAGGACCTTCTTTATAATTAGATGTTTCTCGTTTGATATGTTGACAGTCGTGCCTAAAAATTAGAAAACCCCTTACTTGGCAAAAAAAATAAGGGGTTAGATTCATACTATTTAGTTATATTTAATATAAAGCACCTTTCGTAGGCTATTGCATCGACTCTTATCCAGAGGGCCTCCTAAATAATCGCCACCTTCTGCAGCCCTTTTCATTAATAACGCTCTTGCACGTTCATCACTAAGTAGATCTCGGTACTTTTCATAGGTTTTCAGTTTGAGAATTTTATATTTCGAATTTTGGCTAGGGTCAGAAAAGTTATCGTAGCAGTAATTCATAGCACCTGAGTTTGCTCCAATCTTACTGGCATCTGTGATTGCATACGCGTTGGAAGTCAACACAATCATAGAGAATGCGAGAATCTTTATCAGTTTCATATCCAGTACCCTTTAACGTTAGTCTTGTTTCAATTGCAGTTCTCGAACCTCTTAATTGGCTGCAATTGATGTTCAAAATCCATGTTAATCATTCATCTAACGTCATGCTTGCCATTTGGTGACACATCAAAAATAACCAATTTAATTAATACCGATTTGACTCTGCCTAGCATATATTTCAATTTCATCACGAAAATAAAAAAACCAATGTCACGACATGGCCATTAAATCAAGATATTTGATCTTATTTTTATCTTAAAAATAGTTCACTCTCTCATTAATAACGTGATGGTTCATTGATGGGAGTAGAACACCTAACTCCCTACATATCAGAATCTTAAATTGAGAGCCTCACATGTCAGAAATAAAAAAAATCGACACTGAAACGCAAAAAAAGAAACCAATCAATAAAGTAAAAATAGCGACAAACAGTCTGTTGGCATTCACCATACTTTCTATTGGTATCGCTGTAGTTTCAGACAGGATGATTCCAACTACCGACAACGTTAGAGTTGAAGGCAACGTCATTTCCTTAAAACCACAAGTATCAGGTTTAATAGAACAAATTAATATTACAGCAAACACTAAAGTAGAGAAAAATGACGTGTTGCTCAAAATTGTCTCTACCGACTATGAGATAGCCGTTAAACAAGCAGAAGCAAAATTGAAGATAGCCGGGCAGCAAGTTGGGGCGCAAATGGCCAGTATTATTTCCGCTCAAGCACAACTCACGACATCGTTAGTTGCACAACAAAATGCTCGGCGTCAGGGTCAACGAGTATTAGCGATGGCAGACAAAGGGGTTGTATCAAAGTCAGATGCAGATACAACACGTGCCACGATTGATAAAGCTAATGCTGAGGTAATGAACGCTCGCGCTAATCTAGAAAAAGCTAAAGCTCAAGTGGGTTCAGAGGGAGAGGAAAATGCACAAATACAATCAGCACTACTTGAATTACAAAAAGCCCAATTAGACTTATCGCGCACAACCCTATCAGCGCCTTCAGATGGTGCGGTAACCAACTTGAATTTATCAGAAGGTTCATACGCTTCTTCAGGTTCTCCATTAGTCACCTTCGTCGAAAGCGACAATTTATGGCTTGAAGCTTATTTCCGAGAGAATAGTCTCGGTAACATAAAGCCAGGCGATGATGTTGAAATCGCATTAGATCTTGCTCCAGGCACTACGTTCAAAGGCACAGTTTCTTCAATCGACCTGGGAGTCACATGGGGTAAAAACGAACAACTTGGCGACCTTGCGAGTGTACAAAACCAAAATGGATGGTTAAGAGACACACAACGTATTCCAGTTACGATCAAAATAAACGAACCATCAGCGATCCAATCAATGCGAATTGGAGGCCAAGCAGATGTCATCGTTTATACTGGCGAAAACACTCTATTCAACCTACTTGGAAAATTCTGGATTAACGTAGTGAGCTTGTTCTCTTATGTTCGATAAAATAGAACAAGCACAAGAGCGTAGGATTTTTCGCTACGTCACGACAGTCGGCTTGGCAACATTCCTTGCACTATGGTTTAACTGGCCATTAGCTTTTTGTACGCCACTTCTGACCGCAAAATTTATCACTGATAAACCTCAATTTCATATTCTCCATGTCAAACAGTTGGCCTATGCGCTTCTATCCACCGCCGTAATTGGATTCGTAGTATCAACGGGGCTACCTGAGTATAAAATTGCCTTTCTTTCTATACTCACACTCGGGATGCTTTGGGCATACTATTTATTTACCGACCCTAAATGGGTCATGTTCGCAACATTCTTAATGATCGAACTGATATTACTTCCATCCATAACGATAATCGATCAAGCATCCGCGCTGAATGTCGGAATCGGTTTTGCGTTTTCAGGCACTTTGGCCGTCGCTTTGTATTCCCTTTCACACGTTTATTTTCCCGAAGAAGAGAAGACGGACTTTGTTGGCTTTCCCGTATCTCCACTTACCAAAGAAATGCGATGGACAGCCGCTATACGCGCATGGGTGATTTCATTTCCACTCGTATGCTTTTACTTCTATTTTCAACTTTCTCAGATACTGCTTACCGTTGCATTTGTAATGTTATCATCGTTAATGGCAAGCAGCGAAACGTCCGGTAAGACCGCGTTATTTTTCACAGTAAGTAACATCCTCGCAGGCCTGATTTCATTCGTCACTTTTCTCATCATATCTTTAGCACCTAATATGTATGTATATATGATGGTTGTACTCAGTGTCATTGCGCTTTTCGGAATAAAGATTTATACCGTTCCACAAAAGGCACCTATATATATTACGGCCTTTACCGGATTCAATGTACTTATGGGAACATCAATAAGCAGCGGCGCGTTGGATGACAAGTTTTACGTTCGTATTTTCCAGCTATTTTTAGTCTTGCTATACATGGTATTTATGACCCATTTCTTAGAGTCACGAACTAGGAAATAACCCGTCAAAAATCAACTTTCAGTCGTTCGTACAATCTCATCCATTGTTACTAGGTGTTGTTAAATGGCAGGGAAACTCCTGCCATATCTAGTCATGTGACAGCCACAGCCCCTAGATTACACTGTAAAGACATGGCTTCAGGTACAACATAGCGCTTTACACGCCCTAGCGAACCCTTACAATGTGCAGCAAATATATTTATCAAGGTTTATCTCTATGTCTATTCAATGGTTTCCGGGTCACATGCATAAAGCCCGCAAAGAAATCGAAGAAGTTATCCCACAGGTTGATGTGATCATCGAAGTACTGGACGCTCGTATCCCGTTCAGTAGTGAAAACCCAATGATCTCTTCACTGCGCGGCGATAAGCCTTGTGTAAAAGTGTTGAACAAGCGCGATCTTGCCGATCCTGAGCTTACTGAACGTTGGATTGAACACTTCGAGAAAGAGCAAGGCGTTAAAGCGATTGCGATTACCACCAGCGTAAAAGAAGAAGTTAACCACGTCATGGAACTAGTTCGTAAACTGGCACCACACCGTGAACAAATGGGTAAGAACATCCGAACTATGATTATGGGTATCCCGAACGTGGGTAAATCGACCATCATCAACTGTTTGGCTGGACGTACGATTGCGGTAACGGGTAACCAACCAGCTGTAACTCGTCGTCAACAACGCATCAACCTGCAAAACGGCGTGATCCTTTCAGATACTCCTGGGATCCTTTGGCCTAAAGTAGAAAACCCACACAGCGGCTTCCGTTTAGCTGCGACTGGTGCGGTAAAAGATACAGCAATGGAATACGACGAAGTGGCATTCTACACAGTCGAGTACTTAGCGAAGCAGTACCCTCACCTTTTGCAAGAACGCTACCAAATTGAAGAGCTGCCCGAGTCTGACATCGAGTTGATGGAAGCGATTGGTCGTAAACGCGGTGCACTTCGTGCAGGTGGTCATATAGACATTCACAAGTGTTCGGAAATCCTACTTCACGAACTTCGCAACGGTACTTTAGGTAAAGTAACGCTAGAGCTACCAGAGATGATCACCAAAGAATTGGTTGAAGTAGAAGAAGCGGCTGCGCTGAAAGCTGAGCAACAGATTAAGAAGAAGGAAGAGCGCCGTAAACGTTACTTGAAGAACAAGCGCTAATCGCTATTAGTTTTTGTTAATCTCCATTAGTTTCTGTTAACCACTCTTACACCAGCCTCTAAGATATTCACGTTCTACCGATAATAGAGCGTGAGTATTGCCTTGTACCGTTTATTGATCTAGCTAACATACTGACAAATCTATAGAAATGGTCATTTACAATCCCAAAGACTGTGACATACTACGCAAATTATTGTGTATTCATTTCGGCTAGTTTCTCAATGCGCTCTTATTCTGGGTTCAAGAATCAAAGATTTAAAACCTATTTCGATAATGAAATTTATTTGCCGTACATAAATTTCATCTACATCCCGATCTCAATATTCTGTGCTTTCATTGTTACCGACTACATTCACTTTGGTACAGAGTGTGTAACACCTATCATTTTCCGAGTCTTACTTTTTCTATTGATGATGGCTGTCGCCAGATACTGCATTACAAATAAACCCAACGTTTTAGAACTCATAGAGAGTACCTTCCTTGTAATTAGCTCGCTTTTCTTGGTCTATGTAGGCCGACTCGCTATCGAGCTGAGTAATTTCGATTACCAAGGTGGCATCATTCTCGTAATGATCTACATCGGAACCTTTTCAAGACTGTCTGTTAAATACAGCATCTCTACGCTGTCATTTATCTTTTTGGCTTATCTCATTGGCCTTGCCCCTCAGCTTTATGAAGCAGAGCCTAGTCACGAAATAGAAACCATTTCCGTATACGCTTCAGCTTATATTCTTATTGCAGCTTCTTGTTTAAGACGAGATTTCGAAGTGCATAAACGCTTCACTCAATCCGAACAGCTTCGTAAACAAGCAATACAACTCCGCAAACAATCCAATATGTTTGAAGCCCTTTCTTATCAAGATGCTCTAACGGGTTGCTACAACCGCCTTTATCTTCATCAGGTGATCGAACCAAGCATAGACCGTCAGTTATCCATAACATCGATCATGATAGATATTGATCATTTCAAATCGATTAACGACACCTACGGCCACCAAATGGGTGATATGGTGATCAAAGAACTGGCCGATGAGATTCAAAAAAGGCTACCAACCAGCAGTAACTGCTTTCGATACGGCGGTGAAGAGTTTTTGGTGATGGTCCAAGGAGAAACTGAGGCTTCAATTGAATCGCTAGTTAACTCCCTATTAGAATCTCCTTCTCTCCTTCGGTTAGAAGTAACAATTTCAATCGGTGTGAAATATGCGTCACAGGCTCTCGGCTCTGTCGAACAACTTATCGACGATGCCGATCAAGCACTCTACATTTCGAAGAAGAGCGGTAGAAATAAGATCACATGGAGTGATTAATCGCCCAGTATTTGACGCGCCTTAGCGATTCATTATAACGACCATTAATCTGACCCATCCTGATATGGGTTGACACTTGATTGACTAAAACGCTCGATGTACTTCATCGGGCGTTTTGTATTTTAGAGCTGTGTGAGGCCTATATTCATTATAGATTTTTACTGATTCGGCGACCATTTTCTTTGCTTCATCTAAATCATTAGGCTTATTCAACAGATACTCCGTCTTCAATATTCCGTTGATCCTCTCTGCCAACGCATTCTGATAACAGTCATAGCCATCAGTCATTGAGCAAGATACATTATACTGTCGATGCAACTCTTGGTATTCCACAGAGCAGTATTGAACACCTCGATCTGAGTGATGTACAAGCTCACCTGTATTCTTCCGCTCTTTCAACGCGTTTAAAAAGGCCTGCTTGACCGTGCGAGCTTTCATATCATCACCTATGTGATAGCCCACGATTTTTCTTGAGTAAGCGTCCGTCACTAAACTGAGATAAGTACTACCACACCGCGTTGCTAGATAAGTAATATCGGCAACCCATAATTGCTCTGGTCTTTCCGGTATTAAGCCTTCTTTGATTCGATTTGGATGGCAGTAAAAGCGATGATTACTGTTTGTGGTTCGATGATAAGCCCTTCGATTCTGCACTAATAATCGATTCATTCTCAGCAGAGAGAATAAGCGGTCTCGCCCGATTTCAATATCTTTCTGAGCAAGTAAATACTTCAGCTTACGAGTCCCTATACGAGGGTGCATCATCCTTTGCTCCTTCACAAAACCGAGTACTGATTCATCTTTTTTTGTTTGATGAATTTCTGCATCACAGCGCTTGTAGAAAGCTTGTCGTGTAATACCTATGAAGTGACAAGCTTTAGTGACGGTCAACTTTCTGACCGTTTTTTCCTTAATAACTCGGCCTTGCGCTTCTTTGAGATTCGGACACCGAAATCTCGATCCATGACTTTTACAACCGCTTCAAAGAACTCAGCTTTGAGCTGAGTCTCTTCTAATTGCTGCTCGAGTTCTTTGATTCGTTGCTCTGGGGTTTGAGTTGAGGAAGAGTTTGACATAGTCGCTCCTAACGCTCTCGATTGTTCTATTCCTTTAGACCAATCTAGTTGACCATGTTTGCGAAGCCAAACTAAAACGGTAGAGCGACCTTGGATCCCATAACGTTCTTGAGCTTGTTTATAAGTCATTTCGCCTTTTTCAACTTGGCTTACGACTGCCAATTTAAAGGCAAGAGAACAATCTCGTTGAGTACGTCTACTTGTTGTTTTCATGACACTCTCCAATTTCATGTTGGAAATGTGTCAACCATATTTAGGACGGTACAATCCAATCAAAAAAGCCCCGAACAATTGAATGCTCGGGGCTTTTGTCTTCGTTCTTCGGCTTTAAAGTGACTTCAGTAATTATAGTTACTTAAATAAGAAGCTACTAAGAATACACAACGCTCGCTGTTTTCTGTTCAAGTTCAACGGGAGAGCTCCAAGAAATCACTTTTTCATTCACTTGGCTGCCACATGGTGCGTTCCAAACTTGCTCTAGTTCTTCTTTGCCACCAATTGCCTGATAAAAAGCAATCGCTTGGTGGTTCTCAGACATCACCTCTAGGTAAAGCCCCGAATCAGAATAGTATTGCTGCAACCACTTTGATAATTCAGACAATAGACGCTTGCCAACACCACGACCGTGGTAATTATTGTCTACGTGTAACGCATCAATGAACGTGCCACGTTCAAAGTTGTGATTACCAAACGCGCAGACGAAACCAACCAGTAAACCGCCTTCTTCAAGCAATAAAACATGTTGGTTGAAAGGAGGATTAATCAAACGAGTCTGCCAAATAACAGATCTGTCCTCCAGAACATCATTTTCTAGGTAATCATCAGCAAGAATGCCACGGTAATATAGCTTCCAGCTATCCGCGTGTAATTGGGCAATCCGCTCATAATCTTTATATTCAGCTACCTTAATTTCCATTTATTAGCCCTTAGTACTTCCATTTATGACTTGTTACTACATTTCACACTACCTTTATACAATATTTAAGCAAAACATACTAATACACGTTTACACTTTCAATATTGACTTACACGTGTACGCTGATATTCTAGCGAACAGATGTAAGCTCAATGGAAATTTACTAATGAATAGTGCCGATAAACCATCAACAAAAAAGCCACCACTAATCTGGCTCAATATTTTTGTATTCTCTTTTAGCATGCTGTTAGCTGTTGTCGCGGCTCCCGTTTATGGCTACTTTTTTGGCTATGGTATGGAGCACTGGATATGGCTAGCGATCTGTTTTACGTTCTGTAACCTTTCTATCACGACGGGTTATCACCGCTTATGGTCACATAAAGCATTTGAAGCGCATTCAAGCCTAAGGTTTCTGTTTGCATTAGGTGGCGCATTTGCTCTACAAAACAGCGCGCTACACTGGTCTTCTGATCACCGTGTGCACCACAAGCATGTCGATAACAACGACAAAGACCCATACTCAGCAAAGCGTGGCTTTTGGTATTCGCACATCGGCTGGATGATTCGTAATTACAACACTGCAATGTACACAGATTACGAAAATTGTCGCGACCTGAAAAAAGATAAGATTGTTATGTGGCAGCACAAGCATTACGTTTTATTAGCATTACTTATGAACTTCGGTGTTCCAATCGCATTAGGTGTAATTTACGGAGACGTGCTTGGCATGTTGTTAATTGTGGGTGCAGTTCGTTTGGTACTTAACCACCACACAACTTTCTTCATTAATTCTCTTGCTCACATCTGGGGCAGCCAACCTTTTACCGACAAAAACACAGCGCGTGACAACGGTGTGCTAGCGGTACTCACTTTTGGCGAAGGCTACCACAACTTCCACCACATCTTTGAGAACGATTACCGTAACGGCATCTACTGGTGGCAATACGATCCAACTAAATGGTTGATTAAGAGTGCTTCTTTAATGGGCTTAGCAAGCAAGCTTAAGAAAACGCCTCAAGCTCGCATCGAAAAAGCCGAAGCATCAATGTTATTAAAGCGCACGCAGCAAAAAATCATGCACCGTGCCGATAAGCAACAAATCGCGGAAAAGCTTCAACAAGAATTCGATGCACTTGTATCAAACATGAACGAATACTACGAGGTCAAAAAGCAGCTAATTGAAAGTAAACGCGAAGATGTTGTGAAAAAGTACGAACACTCAGTACTTAAGGTTCGTTACCAACAAATCAAAATGAATTTTGAACAGCAGAAGAAAAATTGGGCTATGACGGTGGAACAGTACGCTTAACCTTTTAATAACATATTCTTTTTTATCAAGCGCCTAGGCTCAAACTGTCTCGGCGCTTTCTTGTTTTTATTACCCTATTTACGATTTGGGTTGAATAAAAAATCTAATCAAAAATGGACCAATGTCAAATATCACACATACAGTGTAAGAAATCGTTTTCTTACATTACCAACTGTGACAAGAGTCACTTACAGGATTTCATTTTGTAACATAAAATGCGCGCCCTCCTATTCCACG
Organism: Vibrio sp. QJM3NY_21; assembly: GCF_057785975.1. NCBI lineage: Bacteria > Pseudomonadati > Pseudomonadota > Gammaproteobacteria > Vibrionales > Vibrionaceae > Vibrio > Vibrio sp. QJM3NY_21. The sequence goes on along the minus strand of NZ_CM173514.1, from coordinate 761,294 downwards.
GACTACAAAAGCGAATCATTTTATGAAAATGTTAAAAACATCACTAGCGCTAGCAATCTCTACTACCCTTTTATTCGGCTGCGGTGACGAAACAACTAATAACTACTACCCTCAAGAACCAACCGTACCATCTTCTACAGAAGCTAAAATCGCCGTATTCAACCTGTCTTTTGACCGTTATACCTACGAAGATCTTGTAGCTGAAATGAAACTGACTAAGCCAGAGCAAGACGCATTGGTTGAAGGCTGGGAAAATGATACTTTGTCTGAAGAAGCCAAAGCCACCGCTCTTAAAGTAATCCAGATTCGTAACGTAGCTGCAATCATCCAGACTGAACGCCCAGAAGTAATCATGATGGCGGAGTTTAACAACGATGGTACCGCTGAAAATAACGATGCTCTTATCGGTTTCCGCTTGAACTACCTATCTGTATCTCAAAATTCAAATAGCTTTGATCAAGACGGCACTCAGTTAGATCCAATCGTATTCCAGTACTTTGCCAACTTCGCGACCAACACTGGCCTTTTAAACGAATTTGGTTTTGACCTAGATAATGACGGTAATCCGGGGCAACTACCAGGCGATGCATGGGGCTTTGGTACCTACCACGGACAATATGCGTTCACTCTAATGTCTATGTATGAAATTGATCACGACAACATTCGTACTTTCCAAAAGTTCAAATGGAGCGATATGCCTTCGGCTACCATGCCAACTATCACCAACTGTAACGATTCTTGGAACCCTATCCCAGATGGCATGGAGTGTGGTGACGACTGGTATACTACTGAAGAGTGGGCAGAAGTTCGCCTTTCTTCTAAAAACCACGTTGACGCACCGATCCTAATCCCTCAAGAAGATGGTACCTCAGAGACGATTCACCTACTTATGTCTCACCCAACGCCACCTATTTTCGACACGGGTAAGAACAAGGTTCAAAATGCAGATGAAGTTAATTTCTGGGTCGATTACATCGAAGGTCAAAGCTACATGTACGACGATAAAGGCGTGACTGGCGGATTAAGTACAGACGCTAAATTCGTTGTTATGGGCGACCTTAACGCTGACCCTCTTAAAGGTGATGGTGATTTGACAGCAATCAATGCACTGATGGACCACGACAAAGTTAACCGGTTAGCGACGTTCGGTCCATTAGCACCTGCCAGCCTTGGTGGCCCAGAATGTCTAGCTCTTGGCGAATGTAAAGAAGCAAACTGGGATACTCCATACCCTGGTCAAGTGACCAGCACGAGCGGACTACGCCTTGATCATGTTGTACCATCAGAAAACCTAACGATTTCAGACTCTGGTATTTACTGGCCAGCAACGTTCGAAGACGGCCGTCTATTAATGAATGACGAACGTGTAGGTAATTACGGAAACGGTAAGGACATATCTTCTGACCACCGTATGGTTTGGATTAAAGCAGAAATCAACAACTAATACTTTCGAATAAACTCTATCATCCATGTCCGACTATTATAGTCGGGCATTTTTTATTAAAGAGACTGGCTTTAATTATGGATTAAAGTATCCATAGTAATTGGATCTAGCCAATCTTTACCCCTCTCATTCAACTGCTTATATTAATTACACTTACCGAGTGGAACACTGAGGATAAAGAATGAGCAAACTGACTATTATTGCAACGATCGTCACTAAAGAAGACAAAACTGAGCTTGTTAAATCAGAGATGATTAAATTGATCGATAAAACCCGTGTTGAAGATGGCTGTATTAACTACGATCTGCACCAAGATAACAGTAACCCTGCTCACTTCGTTTTTCATGAGAACTGGGAGTCTGAAGCTCATCTGGAGAAACACTTAGCGAGCCAACACATAGCCGAGTACATGGCTGCGACTGAAGATTGTATTGAAACCTTTGTGCTTAATAAAATGACGCACATTGCCTAACCAATCACTCAGTACTGATTCAATAGGAAACCCTGCTCTGATCGCAGGGTTTGTTTTTCTACAAGCTTATATATGCTCATTCTAATAATAAAAAACCCGCCAGAGTAGCGGGTATGGTCAATAATCATGACTGTCAAAGACAGATCTGTAACAACCATCAATCCAATATTGAGTACCACTTTACAGTGGCACTCTGACATTTCTTTTGCTGATCGCTAGCACGGGGGCACTAGTTAAAAGCACGAGCCAAAATGCCATTCCCTTGATATTGGTAAACACTTGAATTACTACTTACAAAGACCGATTCTCCAGGCTTAAGAGAAACTGTACGACCTTCTGAGGTTACGGTCGCCTCTCCTTCCACACAGAACAAGATCTCCGCGCTACGTAGATACTGTGACTTGCTCTCATCAGTCGCAGATAAGATATCAAATCCAAAGTCATCCACAGGAATCGGATAGCTCATCTTGCCCTCTTTCAATACAGGCTTAAGGCGAATATCTTCTGGCTTAATCGGCTCAAAGATCGTGTTGTCGATAAGCTCAGGAACGTCTATGTATTTAGGTGTGAGACCGGCACGCAGCACATTGTCTGAGTTTGCCATGATCTCCAAGCCTGTGCCTTGAACATAAGCGTGAGGTGTTTCTGCGAACAGGAACATCGCTTCACCGGGCGCCAGTTCAACCGCGTTGAGCATCAATGGTGCAAACAAACCAATATCACCCGGATAGTGCTGTTTGAATTCAATGCTGTATTGCAGAGCTTCACGCCCCATGACCGTTTTAGCTGGTCGCGCATGTGCAGCATAAAGCTCATTAAGCGCAGACACTTTGCGGTCACCTTCAAGAGACATAATTGCGCTAAAGAAAGACTTCAGAGAATCACTGTCGGCATTGGCTTTCAGTACATTAAGTTCAATCGCTAACGAAGGAATATCCGCTTCTTCGAACAAGGCAATAATATCGTCGATTGGACGGAAGCCATTCATCGCTTTGTAGAAGGTCAACGCATAAACCAGTTCAGGTTTGTGGTTTGGATCTTTGTAGTTACGATTTGACGCATTCAAAGGGATGCCGAGTGCATTCTCTCTCTCAAAACCTAATTCAGATTTACGCTTGTTCGGATGAACCTGAATCGACAACGGTGTTTCAGCTGCTAACACCTTAAATAAGAAAGGTAGTTCACCGAAACGTGCCGCCGTGTATCCACCTAAGACATCGATTCTATTTTCATCAATCATGTGAGAAAGCGGCTCACCGGTATCGCCTACTTTTGAGCAACCATTTGGATGAGCACCCATCCAAATTTCTGCTTGAGGTTCTTGGTTTGGGTTCACAATACCAAACAGTTGGTTGATGGAGTCTTTGCTTCCCCATGCATAGTTTTGAATAACATTGTCGAGTTTAAATAGAGACATCATTACTTCTCATTAAAAATCTGGCTGCCAAGCTTGAGCGTGGCGGCGATATTACGGGCAGTGCGAGTCAGGTTTTGATCCGCTTCTGATAAAACTTGGTCTAAAGACTGAGGTGAACGTACGGTTCCAAATAAGCTAGACATTGAGCCGTAAAGCTTTTCAACGTCTTTCCCCAAAGAGCCCGCAATTCCAATGGTTGGAATACTCAGCTTTTGAGCTCTCTGAGCGATACCGAAAGGTGTTTTACCTTGCAGGGTTTGGTTGTCCATCTGCCCCTCTCCGGTCACGACCAGTGAAGCACCTTCAAGAACCTTATCTGCATCCAAGGCATCTAATACCATCTCAATACCCGCTTTAATTTGGATATTGAATGCAAGACTTAACCCCAGAGGTGTGCCACCAGCAGCACCAAAACCAGCTGTGTCGCGATGATTAGTACCCGTATGTGCTTGTGCGATATCGGCAAAGTGACCAATGGCAGCATCAAGTTGTTGAACTTGAGTTTGTGAAGCCCCTTTCTGAGGACCAAACACGGCACTTGCTCCGCTTTCGCCACACAGTGGATTATTCACATCGCAAGCGACCACGAACGCAACTTCTTTGCATCTCGGGTGCAGCCCATCAAGATCGATGCTTGCTAGCTGACTTAATTCGGCGCCGCCACCAGATAACTCGTTGCCTTGCTTGTCTAATAACTTGCCTCCCAACGCTTGTAAAATACCAGCACCTGCATCGTTGGTTGCGCTACCGCCCAAGCCGATAATGATTTGTTCAACGCCTTGATCTAACGCATCCTTAATCAATAGCCCTGTACCAAACGAAGACGCGGTTAAAGGTGCTCTTTCTCCTACCGTTAATCGGTCTAAGCCCGACGATTGAGCAAATTCCAACAAGGCAGTTTTCACCTTAATTCCATCAAAAGTCTGCTCTAACGATGCCCAGTAAGCTGTGCATTCACGTCCGATTGGGTCCATCGTTTTCAACCGTTGTTTCTTACCATTGAGCGCCTCTAGCAACACGTCTACCGTGCCTTCACCACCATCAGCGAGTGGCATTTTCACAAACTCTGCATGAGGGAAAACGTCCGTAAATCCACGCTCAATACAAGACGCAACTTGATGAGCGTCGAGTGATTCTTTAAACGAATCAGGGGCAATTACAATTTTCATTGTCGTTCACCATTCCCGCCCACCAAGGTGAGCGGGTTATTGAAATTAGAATTTGATTTGGAATGTTTTTGCTTGGCAAGATGCTAATTCACCAAAAGATAAGTCGCCAAAAGACAAGTCACCGAAGGTTTCTGTTGTTACATCACCTTCACGAACGCGCTCATCCATGCTTGTCTCTTTCCAGCTTGAAACGGTTTGAGTAAACGAGATTGAATCTGACACTGAACCTGTTTCTGCTGGGTTGTAGACACGCATGATCAGTGCATCTTCGTCTTCCGCTTTCTTCAGTACGCTTAGTACCGCGCCTATTTGTTGCTTAGACAGAAGGCTGAAGTTCATCGGAAGGTTCTGCTCACCCACGTTTAGCTTCATCGCGTTGTAAGGGATCTTGTTGTAGCATTCGATTTGAGTGACATTGTCACGTGCTTGCGCCATGACGTTTGCGTCAATGTGGTTACCAGAGAAACCACACAGCGTGAATTCACACACTAGCTTGCCGCGCACTTGTGAATCAGGGGTCGGGATCTTGATACCTGAAGGACGACCCGGACGAAGCAATAGCTCTTCTTTGCCTAACACGCCGATACCGCGGAATAGTGTCAGTGCGAAGGTATCTCTATTTTCGTCACCTTTAGATGCAATCACTTCAAATTCACGCAGACCATTCGACATAATAGCCATACCCGCTTTGCCGTTTTCTAGCGCAGCAAAGTTCATTAACTGATACACAGGAACTGGCGCTTCTTTCCACTTCTCTTCCTCCCAAACCGCCATTGCTGGGTCATTGGTTGGGCGAGTAATGCAACCGAACTGGTTATCAGCAACCACAGTTTCAGAAACAAATGGCGTTGGTACTAAAACACGTACACGGTGGTCGTCTGCTTGGTTGTCTAATTCCATACGGACTTCGATGCGGCGAGAGCCTTGTTTCAATACCACTTGGCATTGCGCTTCAACAAAACCATTTTGACCCGTGCGTTCTTCACGCTCTGCAAGGTTTGCTGGTACGTTCATGCGGAAAGCGATGTTCGCTACCGATTGGAAGCCTTGGTGGTCAATCGATGTTTCCACTGGGAACTCGTCTGAGTACAGTAACCATTCTTGACGAGATGGAGAGTAATCGTACTCATCGCCGTCATCAGAACCGTCTTCCAAACGAAGTACTTGGTCGAATACTTGCTCTGTCTCTTTATCGAAAATAGTCAGAGTACCGTTGTCGTTCACATTGACTCGGTAGTACTCGTTCTCTAGCAAATAGTCTTTTTGTTCTGCAACTTTTACTGCGCCCTTCTCGTTCCCTTGGATGTGTAACGTGGTGAAGCCCATTGCTGGCACAGTGCGTTTGATTTGAATATCAAACTCCATAAACGGGTCGTAGTTACCGTAGTGAACGATTTGACGGTCTACTTTACCTGGGTCAATTTGGCGCTTGTCTTGGATGAAGTACTCAACTGGGTTTTCGTTTTCATCAAAGATTGAGAATTCTTGAGCACGGATAGTAATGGTTGTGTTCACCACTTCTTCACGCTCGTACGGAGAAAGGTTAAACATCGCCAGTTTGTCGCAACCTTCGCGATCCGGCATGTGGTCGACAATCTTACGCTTGTAGAAATGAATCAGGTTTGTCGCCATGTCGTCCGCAAGGATGTAGCGGTTAAGGATCTCAGCGTGAACCTTGTCAGAACAGCAGCAGCCAATCGAGTCATGAGCGTGGTTCTTCATGCTCTCTTTCCACATTTTCTCAATCAAACCGTGGTGGTATTCAAAGCCTAATGTCCAAGCGATAGATGCTAGCGGTTCTAAGATATTTACAATCTTGTTTTCGATTTCTGCGTGGATCAATTTGATGTCCATACGCGTAGAAGAAATCGTACGGTGAACACGCATGTATTTTCCGTCGTTGAATTCGCCTTTGATTGTATCGAGTTGGTCGCGTGCCGCTTCTACTTTTTCGAACACTTCTTCAAAGCGGCTCATTGAGAATTCACGATCTGGGTAGATTTCGCGAAGTTTGTCCATTACTTCAAAGATGTCTTTCTGAATCGGCATTTGATCGTGGCCGTTCGGCAATAGGATGTCTTTCGTTACCGATGGTTTTTCTAGCACTGGGAAGTACTTATCTAAACGAGCACGTAGACCTTCTTCATCTTGCGGAAGGTATTTACCAATTGCGTAACCTAGCGGAAGCACTTGTGCCGTAACTTCACTGCCGTCATTAGACTGCCATAAGAATTCTGTTTTGTTGGTGCCATGACGCTCTGAACAACCACGCCAAAACATTGCACGCGTGATGTCGAAACCGTTATAGATCATCGGCAGTTGAGAACTCATGCTGAATGAATCTGGTAGGTAACCAATCTTCATTGCGTCGCCAAATTTCATACAGTCACGAATACCATACATCATGTTACGCACAATCGACTCACCAGAAACTTGCATTGTGTCGGTTTGAGAATACCAAGGGCCAATAATAAGCTTGCCCGCTTCAACCAATGCTTTTACGCGTTCTGTGTTCTCTGGTTTGATCGCAAAGTAGTCTTCTAGAACAGCGGTTTGACCATCTAGAACGTAGTATTTGTATTCTGGATCACTCTCCAGACGGTTCATGATTTCTTCCATGTTGTTCACAAGAAGAATGCGAGACTCTTCTGTTGTGAAATACCATTCACGATCCCAGTGCATGTGTGGAGTAATATGTACGCGTGATGTAGTCATAATCATTTACCTAAATGTGTCGCTTCGAGTAAATCTAAAATTCGAACTCAAATACGACTAAATTAAATTTTTTCAAGAGGTTAAAATTGGCTGCCACTAAATTTAGGGTGCAGAAAACCACGCCCAGAATCTGTGTGAATAAAACCGTTAGGAGCACAGGTATTTAGGACAGCCAAGTTGTTCGTTATTTTTTATATGGTGTTTTAATTGCGAGTTAGAAGTTAGCTCAAAATTTAGTTAGTTCTGTGTTGCAGTACTTGCTTCAAACTTACCCTTTTTTACAGCATGACCACGCCACATCAGAAGAGTAACAGTTGAAATCACTGTGCCGACAATCGCAGCACCGAACCAGATTGTAGCAGCAGAGAATGCGCCCAAACCTGAATCGTGTAACAAGAAGATAGAGAAGATACCTGCGCCCGGAGTCGATAGACCAATACCTGCCGCACCAACCATCGCACCTGTAACCACTGATCCTAGTAAGAATGAGCCGATGACACGGATTGGATCTTCAATCGCCATTGGGATTGCACCTTCGGTAATACCCGCTAGGCCAAGTAGCCATGTAGATTTACCGGTTTCAATCTCAAAGTCTTTGAATAGGCGTGGAGCAATCATGGTTGAAGCCGTTACGGTGAACGCCGATACCATTTTTACTGAACCAAAGATTGCGTATGGGCCATAAACACCGTTCGCCATTGCACCTAAACAGAATGCGTAAGCGGCTTTGTTTACCGGACCACCTAAGTCGAATGATACAAACAGACCAAGAATCGCACCCAATAACAGCGCATTGGTGCCTGACATACCGTTCAACCAGTCCGTTAGACCTTGGTTTAGGAACGCTACAGGTTTACCGATAACAAATAACATCAAGCTACCTGCCACCAAAGTACCGATCACCGGATAAAGGTAGAAAGTAAGGAAGCCGTTAAACGCAGGGCCTAAGCGAACATGCTCTTTTACCCAACGCATCACGTAACCAGCAATCAAACCACCAACAACACCGCCTAGGAAACCAGAACCAATAATGTTTGCTGCAATACCTGCGGCAAAACCAGGGCCAAGTGCGGGTTTGTCTGCTAATGAGTAAGCTGTGTAAGCCGCCAGTACTGGCACCATCAATGTACCCAGTAGGCCGCCACCTAGTTTGCGATACATCCATAGCCAAGAATCTTTTGTTGCGTAAAGCTCTTGCAGGTCAAAAATTTGCGCGATAAGAACAGCAACCGCAAGAACAGTACCACCAGCAACGATAAGAGGAACCGCGTAAGAAATACCAGAAAGCAGTGCTTGTTTAAGCTCAGTTTTCAACGGCAGTTTCTTCGGTTTGTCATCGGTAGCAACTTTACGTTCTGCTCCGTTGCCTTTTTTCGACTCTTCAATCGCTTCATTAAGAATGCGTTCACCGTGCTTAATCGGTTCTGCAACTGGGGTTTCAACACGAGGAATGCCATTAAAACGCTCAGATTCTTTAATCGCAACTTCAGCAGCAAACACACACGCTACAGCATTATTAAGTTGTTCCGCAGTTAAGCGATCTTCAATACCGTTTGCGCCCTGCTTTTCAACATGAACCTTGTAACCAAGCTTTTTGCCGGCTTTTTCTAGGTATTCTGCTGCCATATAAGTATGAGCAATACCTGCAGGGCAAGCAGTCACACATACAATTGTCGGTGCATTTGTATCTAAGTTGTCTTGTCTTTCTTCTTGTTGATTGTCGCCATCAAGAAGCGCAAAGATTTCTTCAGCCGTTGTCGCTTTTAATACCGCTTCGCGAACATCGTCGTCAACCAATGTAGTTGTCAGTGCAGTGAGCAGATGCATGTGGGTAGAACCCGCTTCTGCATTTGGAATCGCAATTAGGAAGATAAGATTGACATCTTCGTCTTCATCCAAGCCTTTCCATTTCATCTCTTCTTTAAGCGTTGCTACTGCGAAGCCAGCTTCTTTAACCGCGTCAGTCTTGCCGTGCGGTACAGCTAGGCCTTCACCAAGCGCTGTCGGGCCTTGCTCTTCACGAGCAAATACTGCATCAAGATACTCTTGCTTGTTATGCAGTTTGCCTTGCTGATCCAGTTGGTCAGCAAGTGCGTAAATCGCTTCTTCTCGACTGCTAAACGTAGTTTGCAGATTTACGAGCGACTTATTCGTTAGAGTAGTAAGTTTCATAACCTTTGTCCCATAGTCACGGATTAGTACGACAGTCGTCCCTGCCGACGATAGGAATAATACAACTTCAAGACATTTAATCCGTGATCACGATCTCATCAATACATATTTGTATTTAATTTGTATTCAAATCGTATTGGTAAATCCTTTAAGAAAGCTTGTTATGTATCGTTTAATTTGTATTATATGTACTACAAAATACCGATACGATGCTCACCCTAACCTTTTGAATTAGGATTATATAGAGCAAATCTACGCGTTTAAGGTACAGGTTCTTAAACAAAGTCTAGTTGTTCTAGCGTACAAATGAGGCAAAAATGGCAAGACTCCCGATGTATCGCCAAATCGCCGATGCAATAAGAGAAAAGATCAGTTCTGGTGAATATAAAGTTGGAGAAGCACTTCCAACAGAAGCACAGCTACGTGAAGTCTTTTCTGTCAGCCGTGTCACCGTAAGACAAGCACTCAAGCTACTGATCGAAAACGATGAGCTTGAAAGCGTTCAAGGCAGCGGCACTTATGTGAAAGAGAACAAGATCAATTACGACATCTACAAACAGTCGAGCTTTCAAGAAAAGTGGGCGCATTTGGATGTGGTTACACACAGTGAGGTTTTGGCCTTTGAAATGAAACCCTGCTCTTTGGCGATGTCTGAACATCTAGATATCAAAGAAGGCGAATTGGTTTTCTACGTAAAGCGTGTTCGTTTTATAGACAACAACCCAATCACGGTTGAAGAAACCTGGTTACCGGTTGCTCTATTCCCGGATCTTACCTATCAAGTGATGCAAACATCAAAATACGACTTTATTGAAAACACCAAAGGCATGGTGATTGATCGAAGTGAACAAGAACTGGTTCCGATTCTTCCGCCAGAAGACGTGGCTAAACAGCTAGGTATTGACCCTGCTCAACCGATTATTGAAAAGCGCACTCGTGGTTACCTTGCCAATAATACGGTGTTTGAATACAGCCGTAACTACTTCACGTCTAACGATTACCGATTTACTTTGGTCGCAAGACGCCAGAGATAATGCTCATCAGCAAGTTTCGATAGTAGCAAAATGACCAACACAGAGAGCGCCTTGCTCTCTGTGTTTCTATGCTGTTAACTCAATCATAAACCCCACTTTCCTCCCCAAATATTCCTAAACCAATATCAAGTAACCTCACGAAAGATCATTCACATTCATTTAAATACTGTTCTGGCGCTTTGACCATAAACTAAGCGCCAAATGACAAGAACAACAGTCGACAGGAATGTAGATGAATACCAAACAACTTGAGGACGCTGTAAGTGAAGTGAGCTTATTCAATCAGCACCTCCACTTAATCCAATCCGTGCATACCATTCCGACCCCAAAAATGAATTGGGAGTCGATTGCGATGGAACCTGCGCCGGCAATGCCAACGGTCCGATTCGATCATAAAGTCAAAGCCATGGAAGCGCTTGATGAGTACAAGCCTAACTGGCTAGATATGCTGTTGGGCAGCAAGTCGAAGTTGTACACCCTCACCAATAATATCGAGCGTGCCGCCGAACAAGACATCGAACAATACAAAACTGAGTTTGTAAGTTGGGTTCAACACTACAGCTACTGGGCCAAAGGTAATCAGTTGTCGAAAGGCATTTTAAACAACGATAGTGGCGCCAAGCTTTCTGCCCTTTCAGAAGCGCAACAGAACCCTATAAACGCCGCTGTAGTCGACACTAAGCTGATAAACCATAACTTTAATACCTATAAGAATGGGCACCTGTTAGAAGTCAATATTCAGGTTAATAAGCACAACGTGATCCCAAAAGAGAAAAAGGTATTGTGCCAAGGCGAAGTAAAGTTAGAAACCTTATCCCTTTCAGAAAGCAACACCTTATATCGTGAGTATGTGTGCAGCTGTATTCTTAAATGCGCGCAAGATGCTTTCAACGTCTTGCCTGAGACGAGCGTCTTAATCAATGTTGAACAGGTTCTAGCTGACTATTCGAGTGAGACCATTGTTTCATGCCATGTCGAACAGGGATTACTCGAGTTCCTATTAGTCGAAGATGATAAACCCTCTGAGATACTTGAATTTTTCGTTCACATTGAAGACTTCAACCCTCATCGAGGTAACGGGTTCTCAGCGATCAAAACGATCTTTTCACCTTTGCCTATCGCGTCGTAACTCACTCGACCTTACGGTTCAATCATTGACTGCTCATCACGACTAACTCTTGGTTGGTCGTGTTCATCACCTTATAAACCAAACCATTATGTCGACACACACTATCTCACAAACAACGCGCCCATTAACAAGCATAGTTCCATGCACACGTTCCCTAGCAAAGCTACCTTTAGCTCTAATCGCTATCTCTATGCCCATATTTTCCGAAGAGGTTGATGAAGTGGTACTCGAAGGCGACGTCGTATTAAGCGAAGGTTCTGAGTTAAAAGAAGAAGCTGAAGAATCTCCTTTTACAACCCTGACTAAGCTTGGGTTTATCTACTCGCAAAACACCAGCTCATCTTTGTCGATCAACTCTGGAATCTCTGTTGGATACAAAAAAGAGAACTGGGGACAGCGAGTTCAGTTCGATACCTACTATACCGATGCTGAAAACGACGAAGATGGTACTAATCGCTATACCACAAACTATGGCATCAGCTATGACCTGAACGAAGTCACCTATTTGGTCGCCACAACACGTTTTGAACACGACCACTTTGGTACTTATCGTAAGCAATTCATAACAGCTACAGGACTGGGTCGCCACTTTTATGATACTGAAAGAATCAAACTCCAAGGCTCCGCTGGCCCGGGTTACCGAATCAGTCAACGACAGTCTTCTGATGAAGAGCTTCCAAAAAAAGAGAACTATGAACTGATCGTCAATGCCAATATTGATGGGTCATTAACCCTAACAGAAACGTTTTCTATGGGGGCAACGGCTAACATGGCTTACGGTGAAGAGAACACCAACTACAACCTCAAAGGCTATCTGAAAAATATTTTGATGGGCAATTTGGCGCTAACTTTTGATACCGAATACATCTACAACACTACTGTCGCATCAGACCAAAGTAACGCTGAAATCTACAGTTCAATGAATCTAAACTACGATTTCTAACCGTCCGCACCGCTCATTTCGCTTAATCTAGAAACCCCCATAGCAAAAGGCCCTCACAACGAGGGCCTTGAAGTATCTAGCTTAAACTTAAACTTAAACTTAAACTTAAACTTAAACTTAAACTTAAACTTAAAGTATATCGCTATGCTGCTTTCGTTCTCAAGCGAGCTAATATGTCCATCTGTTTTAGGTTCGCCATACCGACGTAAGCCACTGGCACTAAGAACAGCGAGAAAAAGGTTCCGGCAGTCAAACCTCCGACCAACACTAAACCAATATTGATACGGCCTAATGAACCCGGACCATCCGCTAGTGCCAGTGGCAATGAACCGAGGATCATGGTGAGTGATGTCATCAATATAGGACGCAATCTTGAACGCGCACTGCTGATCGCCGCCTCTTGAGCACTTGCACCCGATTTACGTTTCTCGTTAGCAAACTCCACCAGCAAAATACCGTGTTTGGTCACTAGCCCAACCAGAGTAAGCAAGCCGATTTTTGAGTAGATATTAAGGCTTTGGCCAAATATCGATAGCGTCAGAATCGCACCCACGATACACAACGGAACCGTTAGCAAGATGATCATTGGGTCGACAAAGCTTTCAAATTGCGCCGCCAAAATCAGGAAGATGAAAATTAACGCCAATACAAACAACACCTGTGCACCGGCTGTTGAATCAACCAAGTCTTTAACTATGCCATTGAACTCGTAGCTCTGTGCGGGTTTTAACAAACTCGGCACCGTGTCGTCGATATAAGCTTTTACATCGCTAGCCGTATACCCGGGCATTAAGTCAGCGGTAATTTCAGCGCTGTCTTTGCCCATGAATGTCTTGAAGTTCGATTCTGATGTCACTTGTTTAATCGATACAAACTGAGACAAAGGAAGCCTTTGGCCAGACTGTGAATCCACATACAGCTTATCGAGAACCTTAAAGTCGCCGAGATCCTTTCGGTTAACTTGAACTTGAATGGGGTATGTATAACCGTCATCGGCTTGTAAATCTGCCGCTTTCACTGAACCTAAGAAAGTAGATAGCGCATTGGTGACATTACTGTAATCCACGCCAGACAACACAATCGCATTGCGGTCAATCGACAAGTCATAACGCAATTGGTCGCGTAACATCGAATTTTTAATGTTGGTCACGCCCTCATAACTCTCAAGCGCCTCAACGACTTCACTTGCGGTTTCAGACAACACCGAGGTGTCGCGGTTAACCGTCGTCAGCTCAAGGATCATATTGGTCGCTATGCTTAAGTTATCTGCAGAGCGAACCTTGAAAGACATGCCGTAGGCAGAGACTGAACTTTGCGCTTTAGCGATAAACTCGTTCACCAACTCATCGGCTGACTGGTCACGTTCGCCCCATGATTTCAATAAAACGTGATTGGTCGGAGTCCCTTCGATGTAAGATAAATTCGCTTCTACTGAATTATCACCTTTGAACACACTGTTAAGCTGCTCGTTGTTGTCTAGGTGATACTGACGTCCGACCCCTGTAGGAGGCGTTGAAGTGACCTCAACAAAACCAGTATCTTCCGTTGGAAGCAACACTTGAGGCATTGTCCAAACCGCCAAAGCAGACAGAGTAATCAACACCAAGGCAATACCACTCATCAGTGTTTTACGCTCAAACCATTTGCTAAGTTCCTTGGTGTACAAGTCAGATAGAACATTCAGCTTCGCATCAACTTTTTTGTACCACCTTGCCGGCTTTGTAACTGGCTTCATTAAGTAAGCACACATCATGGGCGAGAGCGTTAAAGCAACAAACCCAGAGATGATCACTGCTGCTGCTAACGTGAAAGCAAATTGTCTAAATAGGTCGGCGGTTAAGCCCGACATCAAACCAATAGGGAGATACACGACTGCTAAAGTCAGCGTCATCGCTATCACAGGAAAGACGATCTCTCGGCACCCTTTGATTGCCGCATTAAAAGGGGTTTCGCCCTCTTCGATATGTCGGTAACAGTTTTCAGCAACGACGATGGCATCATCGACGACCAAACCAATCGCAAGAATGATGGCCAAGATAGTCAGCACGTTGATACTAAACCCGAGCACATGCATAACTGCAAACACACCAATCACACAGACTGGGATCGTGATAATAGGAATAGACGCCACACGAACTGAACCAAGGAACAACACGACAACGGCTGAAACAAGAACAATCGCCTCAACCAAAGTCATAAAACCTTCATCAATCGCAGTTTTAATGAAGTCGGCTTGGTTATAAACCATCTTCATCTCAATGCCTTCTGGCAACTGTGGCTGAATCACGTCTATTTGCTTCTTAACCTTATTGGCAACAGTCACTGGGTTTTCACTTTTCAGTGGCAGTACCTGAATCGACATTGCTAAGTTGTCATCGACTCGAAGAATACTCGGGGTTAAGCTTTCTTCTCCCATTTTAACTTCTGCAATATCGCCGACACGAATGATCTTGCCGTTATCAACACGAATCACCAAATCTCGCACATCATTAACACTGGTCACTTGGTTGACCGGGTTAATAGAGAAATCTCTCACCTGACCTTTGATAGTACCCGCGGTAAATGTCGCGTTGTATGAGCTTAATGTACCAACTACATCCGATGCACTCATGTTAAGCGCCATCATGCGATCGGGTTGAAGCCAAACACGCACCGCCTTTTCACTGCCGCCGTACGGTCCCCAAATACCGCCAACGCCTTGTATATGCTTAAACTGAGGCACAACCTGTTGGCTAATGTAGTCGTACATATCTTGCTTCGACATCTTGCCAGTATTGACAAAAGTGATGATGTTACTGGGCATACTGGTGTCAGAAGAGTCATCCGTTACCGTTGGCTTATCCGTCATACTTGGTGGAAAATCGCCAATCGCTTCGACACTGCTGCGCAGATTGTTCATTAAGCTGGTATATTCGACATCATCTATGTCGTCTTCAAAGATGATTTTTAGATTACACGTTCCTTCCTGACAGTCCGTCGTCATGGTTTTCACACTGTCGAGACCGGTTGCAGCGGTAATCAGTTTGTCGGCCACGTTACGTGACATGAACTCTGCGCTCGCACCATTAATCGCCGCGGTTACGGTCGCTGACGGTGTTTCATGTTCAGGGAAATATTGGATCGATAGTTTCTGAAATGACAGCAGGCCAAATAAAACAATTGCGATACTCAGTACTGAAGCAAAAACTGGATGCTTAATACAAATCTCAGGAAGCTTCATTCAGATTCTCCTTCGTTACGGCTTCCTTGCTCTGGGTTTCCTTACTTTGGATTTCCTTGCTTAAAGTTTCCTGGCTTAGGGTTTCGCTCGATAACGGCTCAACAGTCGCGCTTACCTCTGCTTGCTCGGTGTTTTCGTTGATCGCTTCGTCTACACCTTTCGATGCATCTGTCCAATCAACCGAAGGCTCTACCGGATGTGGTTCACCCACCTTTGTAACGCTCTTTTCTACTTTAGACTCAACAATCTGCTGAGTGTTTTCTTTGTCTGTCGGTTCCGTTATTAGCTCAACCGTTTTCTGCTCCGCATTAGGGTTCATTACCTTAACTAGAGACGCTTTCTTTAGGTTCTGTTGTCCCGTCACTACGACCTTATCACCCAGTTTCAAGCCTTTCTCGACAACAACGTATCCGTCGTTAGTATTTACGCCCAATTCAACAATGCGTTGTTCGATCTTTTCGCCATTCACAACCCACACAAAGCGCTCAGCATCTTTTGCTTGAACGGAATTTTGGGAAACCACCATCTGCGTTGTGTCTTCGCTCGTCATTTGGCTTACTTTGGCAAACATACCTGGAACCAAGCGATGGTCTGGGTTGGTTACGTGCGCGTGTACTTCTACACGGCCTGAACTCTCATCCACCGCGGGGGCAATGTAATCCACTACGCCAGAAAAGGCTTCATCGACAAAAGCATCAACTTGGATGGAAACGTTCTGTCCAAGCTGCGCGTTACCTAAATCCGACTGTCCAATTGAATACTGAACTTCGACAGGATCGAGTTTGATCAAACTCACCAACGCGGTTGCGCTATCAATCTTACTGCCCACTGAGTGGGTAAAATTAGTTAACTGCCCATCAAATGGCGCTACCAATAAATAGTCATTCATCAGCGCTTCTTTCTGTCTGTAATCCGCGGCTGCTAGATTCGCCTGCTCTCCCAGTTCTTCCACATCTTGTTGAGACATAGAGTCAGGCTGTTTCTTTAGTAATTCCTGTACTCGCTTTAATTTCGACTTTGCTAGCGCGAGCGAGCTTCTTGCTTTGTCTAAATCGGCTTTCGCTTTGGTATTGTCCAATTGAGCGATCAGTTCGCCTTTTTTAACTGAATCTCCATCTTTGAAATGGATGTTGAGAATTTTGTCGGAGGCACTAAATGTCAATGCAGCAGAGTCCGTCGCCCTGATTTTGCCAACCTCGTTGATAGAAGAAGTGAATGCTTGTTTGTGCGCTTTTTCGATAGTCACAGGAATCAAGTTCGAGTCTTGGGCAAACGATGGAGAGATATGTAAGGCAAACAGTGCCAGACAGATTGTTTTACTAAGCTTTGTAAATTTCATTTTTAATAACCATAACCGTTGAATTCGTCTGAATTAAAACGTTTTTCTAAGCAGCTATTTCTTACTTAATGAGCTTCCAGCTATTTAAATAATGCTAAAACAGCTAATAATGAGAAAAGGGCTCAACTCACTGTCGAGCCCGGCAATTTTTATATGATTCCTAAATTTTTACGTTCTGAACTCCAAAGTAAAAGTTAAAAACGATGCTGATATTGAACACCAAGCAAGAGAGCATCGGCAGTCACATCAGCACTTATATTGGAACTCGTTCCTGGAATCGTCGTCAGGTTTTCGTCAATATCTTGTGATTCTCCGATGATAAATCCGACTCCAACGTCCACAGAACTGGCAGCCGTGAAGCTATATGTCCCTCCAACTGTAAGCCAGTGTCGGTTAACATCAGGAATAGATAACGATGTGAGTTCGTCAGTCGGGGAAATGTCGTACATGTAGCCCGCTCGTAGAACGATGTCTTCTGACATAGTGTATGTACCACCGACAGAAACATGTCCTGCATCTTTCCATTGATACTCTTTGATCGAGTCGTCATAAGAGTCAGATGTTAGCGAGTCAAATTCAGACCAGTTCACCCACTGCAGGCTGTAGTGAAAAGCCCACTGATCGTTGAGTTGGTGCCAACCGGAAAACTCCAAAGTATCGGGTAACGGGACGTTCATTTTGTCAGCAGAAACGCCTGCTTTAGTGATGTCACCTTCAACTTCGATATCAGGGCTGTAGCGATAAGAAATACCGAACCTATTTCGCTCATTCACTTGATAAGTCGCACCAATGTTGGCTCCCAAACCAAAGCCGTCCGCATCTACATTCAACAAGCCCTGACGGTAGATCTCACCTTCACCGTAAATAACGTCAAGCCCTGCACCTAAGTTGATTTTTTCAGACAACTCATAAGCCACAGCAAAGCCAACGTTGATACTGGAAAGCGCCGTTTTGCCCCCAAACTCATCTGCTTCGAACGAGTTATCAAATTCGACATCGGTACCAAAATTGGAGTGAACCGTCGCACCTATTGTGAACTTTGAACCTTCGATAGGATGAACATAATGAATGTTTGGAACTAATGTCCCTGCGTCTAATGATTGGTCATCCAACATTTCAGTATCACCAATCATTGGCGTGTAGCTAACACTAGACACATCAATACCACTATCGATATAGATAGCGCCGACAGAGAGTGTTGGTTGTTCGATGTAAGCCATCGCAGCACTGTTCTTAGCAACAATCTCAGCGCTATCGGCCATCACAGCATCACCCGCGAATGCACGACCTAACCCTGTTGCAGACTGTGCGTTAAGTTGGAATCCTGCGGCGTTTGTTAAACATGGAATGAGAGCAGCTGCGGTGCCCAATATGAGTTTATTCTTCATCTTGAGGCACCTCTGTTTCGATATGATCTTCGTTCACTATTTCGATTGAGGCACCCTTTGTTGTTACCATAGAGGCAACGGCGACCTGCTGAGTATTGGTCGCATCCCAAACAAAATTAAGCTCTTCTGAATCTGGAAATCCGGGTAATCCCGATTCGTCCATCGTTCCTTCATAAGGGAACAGATAAGTACCATGCCCTCCCGTGGTCGTTCGAATGACCCCGCGAGTTTCAGTAGTAGTTAATGGTTGTCCTGTCGTGCCCGTAATTGGGGCCAATCCCAAAGCCTTGATAAGTGGCTCAGTTCCCGTTCTTATGTTGTCTGGAGCTGAGTTGGGAACGACACTGTCTGGAATGTAATCCACGCCGACATCACATGAGTCACCGCAGTCACCTACAGCCGCCAACAATAACGTTGGTTGTTCGTTGTTGGCTTGACGAGATGTAAAACTCGCAGGATCTGAGCTGTCGATGGCAGCCTGAACTCCCTGCTTTAAACCAGTCACAAGAAGGTCATAAATATCATTTTCTAACTGGCTAACCGTAAGAGCATTTTCGGAAGATAAACTGACAAATTCGTTCAACGCCGCGATACATTGTTGATTGGTCGTATCTGTCACGCAGCTTTCAGGAACAACTGTCTCAGCAATACTGCGCTGTACATCTGGGGATTTCTTAACACCCTCAGACATCTCAGGCCCTAAAGTTTGAGATGTTAAAGTTAGATTGGTGAGCCCCTGTCCTGGTACGACGAAGTTAACTGTTTTAAAACCAAACAAAGGGGAGTCTTGACTGAATTCACTCACCATGACTGACATGATTCCACCCAAGGAGTGCCCGACTAAGTGAATATTTTTTTTATCAACCCATGGCTGACCATTCAAAGCAAAACGTAAACCTAAAAAATCCGAAACCGACTGTTGTAAATTGGAGCGAAGAGCAAGAGGCGAGTCGATATTGATGAAGAAAGATTTGTTCGCTTTAGCACTAATTTCAAGCCCATTTACATCGTATCTTATGCGCTCACCATGATAAGGCATATCAATAGCCACCACCGCAAAGCCCTGTGTTGTATAATCTTTTGCCATTAGCGAAGCGGCAGACTTATCAGCTGTAACGCCATGAACAAAAACCACCGTCGGTAGCTGCTCGATTCCATCCCAACGAGCTGGGGTGTAGATGTCAGCATTGATAATTTGTGACTCTACGACAATTGGAAGTGGATCATCTCCAGTAGGAAAGCCACCAGAGCCTGTTTTCATCCATTCATATAACGGTGGGCATGATGCTTTAGGCTCGTATTGATCATAATTACATTCAGCCTCACGACTTTCAGTAAAAGGTAAATAAAATGGAAGCTTCAATTTTTGAGTATAAAGATCATATTTAGTCGTTTTATCTTCGACTAAAATGAGCTCTCGTGAGAAAGTCGTTCCTTCAGAAATATGGTTATCCCTCATCGCATCTAAAGTCGAATAAGCACTCTGCGTTGTAAACTGAGCGGCATACACAGGAACACCTTGTTCAGGAAAGTGCTTGTAGTATGCGTCCATAGCACTAAGTACTTGTTTCTGTAATTCAATATCTCTTTCACTTTCAAGGGGAACACCTGAATATAAAAGGTCATTGAAAGATTGCGCAGCTTGAAGCGACTCTCCAAATTCTGTTTTCACACCATCAGTTACAACGACTGAATAAATTTCATGAGGTTTGAGACTAGCTTCACATTGAATCTTAATATTTGAACCATCAGCTTCGACGCGAGTTGCAACTAATTCCCCACTCTCATCAATTAACACGACATTATTTAATAAAGAGTTGTTATCTAATGGATAACGTTTATCGGAATTAACACTTTGCAGAGGAATTAAAATAGGTTCTGCACAAAGGCTCCAGCCGTCTAATGCTGCGTATGAATTGTTGTAATCTTGATAATAGGCATCGTTAGCCGATGACATTACGACAGCGTCTTCTCCAATTCCCGAGATAGTTCCGTCTTCGTCATACCCATACCCATCGTTCGGTTTTGGTAGTTCGTTAAGGTTGTAAGGAACCAAAACTGAAACAGGTTCTTGAGTCGAGTCTTCAGACTGACAGCCGAGTAAGGCAAGCGTCATTAGCCCACATAGATATGGCTTATTGAGTTCTTTCAAAACAGCTCCTTCGTAGCTTTCGCATTTAACTGGTGTGGCCATGCGATTTATCGTTATTTGAGTTGCCAATTGAGTCGGAGGTAAGCTCGACTTTTATTCGTAGAGAGCAAGGCAACACAGAGTTGGAATGACACGTTGATAAAACTACGTAAGAAATTTGAGCAGTTAACCCACACCCACTAAATCAGCGTCACCCGTTAATGATCCAATAGCTACTAACGGCAAGCACCTGAAACCGCATTAAACAACCTCAAAAAGGTATATAAGGAAATCTAATTAGGTTAATAATCAACATAAATTCAGTCACTTAAACATAAAAGACGATGGGATCAGTTAGTTTATGTTTGTTGTAAGATTTGTTATATTTAGGTTAGAACGCTTATAACAATGAGAACCCAGATGTCTGCTGAATTTATTATCAATGATGATATACAGGTCAATTTAGAAGAGAGTGAAATCCATCACTTTAAGACGGGCCGTACCTACCCAATAGGTTCTAATGAATCAGAGCTGCTTAAGTTTTTTATCTCGAGACCCAATGAGGTTATCACTCGCCAAGTTCTGATTGAACAAGTGTGGGTGTCTAAAGGTATCTACGTTGAAGATGGCAGCCTAATGCAGACTATCTCGATTTGCCGAAAAGCATTAGAAGATAAGAGCGGGATGATCATCGTCACTGAGCGCGGTAAAGGCTACCGATTTGCAGGACAAGTGACACAAGACAAAGAAAGCGCGCTGCGTAAAATTCAATCGCAACCAAAACAAGAAACGAAACAACCTGAAGACAATACGGCGACAGATAGCATAGCGACAGAAAATTCAACAACCGAGACAACGGCCGCAACGAAAAAAACAAACAGTGTAGTAGCGCTGGTTGCATTATTTGTGGTGACTGCAGGTTTATCCCATTATTTATTTTCTTATTTAGATAGAAATAGCCTAGGCGAAGATCTCGTGGGTCAGCATTTTATCTCTTGTAAAATCGAATCCGACGAATTCACTTTTAATGAATTATTCAACGTCACGCTTTATGAATATAAGGGACGAAAAATCATCATCGATAATTCAGGAAAATCTCTGAGCTTTCCAGCAGGATTTAAAGGAGTGACTTGTGAATAACAAAAAGAATACAGTAATTTTTGTGGTACTGCTTGGCGTATTAATCGGTTGGCTTTCTACCTTTATTCCGAAGTCACACCTTGCAGGGCATTATTTAGCAAATACAGCTTCGATTATTAACCCGTCCAATAATATGATTCATAACCAGTCTTCTATTAACATCGAATTTAAGAAGAATGACAGTTATGACCTATTATACGTGTCGACCAAGCAAGTCGGTTTTACGTCATCGGGATCTTACTCTGTCACTCAACACGACATCTCACTCGATGAGAACCAACACCAGCAAATCATCCCGAATCGCGAGTTGTCGTTTTACGAAAAAGTCATGATAAGTGAAGGTTCTACCCTATCTTCTGACGCGATGCCTTACATTCCATTGAATAGAGAAGAGTTTTTACTGGTGACGCGCTATGGGATGATTCATTTTTGTAAGAAGGTAGTCTGCTCTGAGCTGTCAACGTATTCAAATGACATTCCTGACGTTGATATGAACTAAACTCACTCGCTATTTTTAACCCTAATTATATTTTAGTGCTAGCTTGTGTTTTAACGCTTACTTAGGAAAATAAGTAGGCGTTAAACGTCAGCAAGCGTCAAAGCTAAGTAATCGTCAAAGCTAAGATTCTCACCTCTTTACTTCGATAAATACCCACTTCGTTACACATTTCCTTCCAAAGTACAAAAAACACTCACGGTTTATAAAACGACACCTACATATGCAACTAGAACAACCAAAAGTGATCCAAGTTATATTCTAACGAGCTACAAAATTTGTTTATTAACATCTAAACAACAGTAGTTAATCACGATTTACAACCACAATTAACATCGAAAAAAATGTTTGTCTTAGATCATATCAACCTCAACTATGCCTCGTGCCACAGTGCAGTTTTCTGTACATTCATTGTCATATTCTGAAACACTTTCTTATATTTTTTAAACTTTGTGGAGATTTCTATGTTAGAGCTCTTGATCGGATTAGTGATTACTATCGCTGTTGGTTACTTTATTGTGAAAGGCTATAAAGCGGCAGGCGTATTACTAACTGCTGGCCTTGCCCTACTTCTTATTACTGGCCTTATTGGTCACACAGTCTTACCAGCTAAGGTCGCTTCAACAGGTAACATGGTTACCGACTCACTAGAATTTGTTAAGTACATGCTTCAGTACCGTGGAGGCGGCCTAGGCATGCAAATCATGCTTCTTTGTGGCTTTGCTTCTTATATGACGCACATCGGCGCAAACAACGTGGTAGTGAAACAATTCTCTAAACCGCTTGCTGCTATCAAATCTCCATACGTACTTCTTGTTGCGGCTTACATCGTAGCGTGTCTAATGTCTCTAGCAGTAAGTTCTGCAACAGGCCTTGGTGTGCTATTGATGGCGACCCTATTCCCAATGATGACCGCAATGGGTATTTCACGCCCGGCAGCGGTTGCAGTTTGTGCGTCACCTGCAGCAATCATTCTTTCACCAACCTCTGGTGATGTGGTTATTGCAGCTGAAAAATCAGGCATGTCTCTTGATGTGTTTGCAGTTCAAACGGTACTACCTGTTTCTATCTGTGCAATCATCGTGATGGCTGCGGCCGCTTTCTTCTGGAACAAGTATCTGGATAAGAAAGAAAACACACCAATGGAAAAAGTAGACGTTTCAGACATTGAAACAACGGCACCCGCTTTCTACGCTGCACTGCCATTCCTGCCTATCATCGGTGTATTCCTATTTAACGGCCGTACGATTCCAGGCCTTTCACTTGATATCTACACCATCGTCGTGGGTTCTATCTTCGTGGGTGCTCTCATCGATTACGTTGTGAAGAAGTTCGACGGTGAGAAAACATTAGAAGACCTAGATTCTTGCTACCAAGGCATGGCTGAAGCATTCAAAGGCGTGGTAATGCTGTTGGTTGCGGCGGGCGTATTTGCTCAAGGCCTAATGTCTATCGGTGCTATTGATAACCTAATCGGTCTTGCTGAGTCAGCTGGTGCTGGCGGCATCGCGTTAATGCTTATCCTAACGGGTCTAACGGTTGCAGCTGCTATCGCGACAGGTTCTGGTAACGCACCGTTCTATGCATTCGTAGAACTGGCTCCGTCACTTGCGGCGAAAATGGGCTTGAACCCAGCGTTCCTAATCATCCCAATGCTTCAAGCATCGAACCTAGGTCGTACCATCTCGCCAGTCTCTGGTGTAATTGTCGCGACATCTGGTATGGGTAAGATCAGTCCATTTGAAGTAGTAAAACGTACGTCTGTCCCTGTAATCTGTGGTCTTATCACGGTTATCTTCGGTACGCTTGTTCTAGTACCAATGGCAGCTTAATTGTCAGTAAAACAGACATGATTATTTGGATATAAAATGCCCTAACAAAAAGGCGCTGAACTTAATAAGTTCAGCGCCTTTTTTAATGTCACGTGTTCAAAATCATTAGAGGCTATTGATGCTAAATTAAAAGTTATCACGAGAAACTGTCGTTAAAAGCTCACGTTATTTGCCCCTAACATTTACAACCAACAGTACGGCTTGAAATAGTTTTATTTCAAAGGAACAAGCCCTACTTCATATCACCATAGCGTTCTAGGTACAGAACCGTTGCTGCAGTACGTGAAGGAACTTGTAGCTTTTTCAACAAACTCTTCATATGTACCTTAACTGTCGATTCAGAAATGAACAGATGGTCTGCGATCTGCTTGTTGCGGTAACCTTTTGCAACTTCTTGAAGGATCTGCATTTCACGTTCAGTCAGTTGGTCGAAGATGTCGTTGCGGCTCTCAGCATCATTTAAGTAGCGAGATACAACACTGCTGTAGGCTTTGTCGCCATGGTGCGCTTGTTTCAGTAATTCGATGAGTTCATCGGGTTCAGTGTCTTTAAGCAAGTAACCATCAGCGCCCGCTTTTACAATTGCTTCAATATCTGCTGGGCTGTCAGAAACCGTTAGAATAACGATGTTAGCGCTTGAGCCATCAGTACGAAGTGCCTTCAGCGTGTCAAGGCCAGACATGCCTTTCATATTAAGATCCAAAAGGATCAGATCCGGTTCTTCTTCATGCGCCAGAGCGACCGCTTCAGTGCCGTTGCTTGCTTCCGCAATCACTTCGAATTCATCTTCAAAGCTCAGTAATTGGCTTATACCTCTGCGCATCAATGGATGATCATCAACCAGCATTACTTTACAAATCGTCAACTTTAACTTCCTTCAAACTTTTATATTTCAATATGACTGTACAGCCTTCACCTTGAGCCGCTTCAATCGTTAAGTCGCCATTCAGTCTTGCCGCACGCTCCTGCATAATGCTCATCCCGTAGTGGTTCATCTTCGAACTACTTGGGTCAAAGCCATCTCCATTATCTTTAATCACGACGAATACTTCACCTTCCTCATCGATACAACATACATCTATCAAGTCGGCATTGGCGTGTTTTATTGCGTTTATTGTTGCTTCACGAATCAATTGAAGCAAGTGAACCTGACTGTGCGCATCAAGCTCAATCGATGAAAGATTATTGGTTAGGTTAATCTTCGCTTCTGTTCTTTCGCTGAGTTCTTCAAGCATGGTGCTCAAAGCCTCTCCGAAGTTGCCCTCTTTTATGGTCAACCTGAATGTGGTGAGTAGCTCTCGTAACTGAGTATAGGCATCAGCTAAACCGTTACCGATCTCCGACGCTATTTGTTCCGACTGCTCTCGGTGTTGTTGCTCTGGCAGTTTGCCAATCACACGCTTCAGCAATGTCACTTGAATTTTCAAATACGACAGTGATTGAGCCAGTGAATCATGCAGTTCACGTGCAATTGTTGCACGCTCTTCCATAATAATAAGCTGCTCAGCTTTTTTTTGCGCACGATTATAATAGATAGCTCGCGATAAGAGTTGGATAAAACTCTCAATCAGCGTCTTGGTTGAATGGCCATGATGATACGAACAATATAAATAGCCCAAGATAAGCTCATTGTCATCCAGCTTCATTTCAAATTTTTCATAATCTAATTTCGAGTCGTACCCTTCATCCATAATCAATGAACGACCTGAGTTGTCTACAATCTCTAGCCTTAACGATTCGATGCCTTCTAAGCTCACGAGGTGTTGCAGGATTGCTCGGAAATTCTCTGGGGCGATACGAGTTACGGTCAGCTCTTGTGAAGAGTGATACAACGCCTGGAGTGATTGGTTAGCGTTTTGTAGCTCTATTGTCTTAGCATCCACAACGTCTTCAAGGTTTCGATAGAGCGCACCCAAGTCTTTCGCCATTGAGTTAAATGTCTTGGTCAAAATACCCAGTTCGTTGTTATTGGTGACCTTCAACTCTACTTCAAAGTCACTGTTTTTGATTCGCTGACTGGCGCCAACGAGTGCATGTAACGGCTTAACAACTTGTTTACGGACAAAGTGAACAACAAAAAGAGATATGACGAGAATTCCCCCTAAGCCAATACCACCAGCCCACGCCAACTTTATCAGCTTATCTTCAGAGAACTCTTGCAGCTTAAAAACGAAGCCATCGATTTCAGCAACGAAGTTTTCAACTAATACGAGATAGTGCTTTCGGTCTTCGCTGCTTAATACCTGTTTAAGCTCGTGCCAACGACCAATAATTAAATAGTAATCTTCGGTGATGTCTGTCGGAACTTCCCAACTGACCAAGTTGGTCATTGATGGAGAATAAAGAGACCTTTCGAATTCACGAATATGAGAATCATAATCAACTGATTCTATTTGAATATCATGCGCTAAACGATAGCTTTGCATACGCATTGAGCCTGCCACGTTAACCGCCTCTGCGTCGTTGAGACTTGACGCCAATGTGAAGATGGCAAAACCAGTAGTGGCAACTGAAAGGAGCAGTATGGATAGCAATGATTTAGCTATTGTACTCGTTACAGATGAAACAGGTTTAATAAGCAAAATCAAAATCCTGAAGGTATATAAGTGGCTGTCCGAAACCTATTGTCACACATCAAAAAACAGAGCTCCATTCAATATGTGACCAAACGCTTCGTAATTTATTGATCTAAGACAATATAGGATCCTATTTAGCCCTTAAGGGGTATTTATACAAATATTTCTAAAACTACACTACTTGTGAGGATAAATGACAAGATATTAACAAAACAATGATCTACAATTACAACATCTTAGCAACATTAGTAGGCATTTAGTGGTAGACCTATCGAGACGACGCCTATTTTCTAGGCGAAAAGTAGATTCAAGCCAGATTCGATTGCCTTGGATTAACAGCCTAGAAAGCTTTACAGATGACTGCACTCGTTGCGGTAAATGTATCGAAAATTGTGAGACTAAGATAATCATTGTAGGCGATGGTGGTTTTCCTACTGTCGACTATTCAAAAGACGAATGCACTTTTTGTTATCAATGTGCTGACGTTTGTCCTGAACCAATTTTTAAACCCAAGGAAGAAACACCTTGGCAAGCAAAAGCAAGTATCTCTGATAAGTGCTTAGCGCAACAAAATGTTGAATGCCGAAGCTGTGGTGACATGTGTGAACCTATGGCCATTCAATTTCAACTTAGAGCAGGCAGTGTTGCTCTACCAAAAATCGAGTTAGATGAGTGTAACGGTTGTGGAGCCTGCGTAGCAGTTTGCCCTACTTCAGCTATTCTTGTGAGTAATGCATAAAACAAAAATAACGAGAGCAATTTATGGCACTAAATGAAGTGCATATATCAAGTTTAGTCGTGCATGTGAGCCCAGAGCATCTAGACGAGATCAAAGCACAAATCGAGAAATTCGATAACGCAGAGATTTACGGCAGCAGCCCTGAAGGCAAAATCATAGTAGTCCTAGAAACCGAAAACCAAGGTTTTGTAACGGACACCATCGAAGAAATTAATAATATTACGAACGTTTTAGGCACAGCTTTGGTTTATCACCAAATCGAAACTGAGCTCGACGAAACGGATTTAGAAACTGGAAGCAACAATTCTCAACTTGAGGGTGAAGTATGAAAATGACAAGACGCGCGTTTGTGAAAGCAAACGCAGCTGCATCAGCGGCAGCCGTTGCGGGTGTAACTCTGCCAGCAACAGCAACCAACCTGATTGCTAGCTCTGATCAAACAAAAATCACGTGGGATAAAGCGCCTTGTCGTTTTTGTGGTACGGGCTGTTCGGTACTAGTTGGTACTCAAAACGGTAAAGTGGTTGCGACTCAAGGCGACCCAGAAGCACCTGTAAACAAAGGCCTTAACTGTATTAAAGGCTACTTCCTTTCAAAAATCATGTACGGTAAAGACCGTCTTGAACAGCCTCTTCTTCGTATGAAAGACGGCGAGTTCCACAAAGATGGTGATTTTACACCAGTATCTTGGGACCAAGCTTTCGACGTCATGGCTGAGAAATGGAAAGCCGCTCTTAAGAAAAACGGTCCAACAGGCGTTGGTATGTTCGGTTCAGGCCAGTGGACTGTAATGGAAGGCTACGCAGCCGTTAAGATGATGAAAGCGGGCTTCCGTTCAAACAACATCGATCCAAACGCTCGTCACTGTATGGCTTCTGCGGTAGGTGCATTCATGCGTACCTTCGGTATCGATGAGCCAATGGGTTGTTACGATGACTTTGAACACGCAGACGCATTTGTACTGTGGGGTTCAAACATGGCAGAAATGCACCCAGTACTATGGACTCGTATTACAGACCGTCGTCTAAGCCACCCACACGTTAAAGTAAACGTACTGTCTACTTACTACCACCGTTCTTTTGAGCTTGCAGACACGGGTTATATCTTCGAACCTCAATCAGATCTAGCGATTGCTAACTTCATTGCTAACTACATCATTCAAAACGATGCCGTTAACTGGGACTTCGTGAACAAACACACGAACTTCAAGCAAGCAACGACAGACATCGGTTATGGCCTTCGTGACGACGATCCACTACAGCAAGCCGCTGCGAACCCTAACTCAGGCAAAATGACTGATATCAGCTTCGAGAACTACAAAGCTTCTGTTGCTGAATACACCGTTGAGAAAGCGTCTGAAATGTCAGGTGTCTCTCAAGATGATCTAATCAAACTTGCGAAGCAATACGCGGATCCAAACATCAAAGTAATGTCACTTTGGACTATGGGTATGAACCAACATACTCGTGGCGTTTGGATGAACAGCCTTGTGTACAACATCCACCTTCTAACAGGTAAGATTTCTACTCCAGGTAACAGCCCATTCTCACTAACTGGCCAACCATCTGCGTGTGGTACAGCTCGTGAAGTGGGTACGTTCTCTCACCGTCTACCAGCAGATATGGTGGTTGCTAACCCTAAACACCGTAAGATCGCAGAAGACATCTGGAAACTTCCAGAAGGCACTATCCCGGCTAAACCGGGTGCTCACGCTGTTGTTCAAGACCGTATGCTTAAAGACGGCAAGATCAATGCGTACTGGGTAATGTGTAACAACAACATGCAAGCTGGTCCAAACATCAACACTGAACGTCTGCCAGGTTACCGCAACCCAGACAACTTCATTGTATGTTCTGACCCATACCCAACGGCAACAGCTCAAGCTGCTGACCTTATCCTTCCAACAGCAATGTGGATCGAAAAAGAAGGTGCTTACGGTAACGCTGAACGTCGTACACAAGCATGGTACCAACAAGTTAAAACTGTGGGTGACGCGAAGTCTGACCTATGGCAAATCATGGAGTTCTCTAAGCGCTTCACTATTGAAGAAGTTTGGGGCGAAGAACTTGTTGCGAAAATGCCTGAGTACCGTGGTAAAACCATGTACGACGTGCTTTACAAAAACGGCAACGTTGATGCATTCCCACTGTCTGAAGCTCAAGAGCTTAACGACGATGCACAAGCTCAAGGTTTCTACGTTCAAAAAGGTTTATTCGAAGAATACGCAGCCTTTGGTCGCGGCCACGGTCACGATTTAGCACCATACGATCGCTACCATCAAGTTCGAGGTCTACGTTGGCCTGTTGTTGACGGTAAAGAAACACTATGGCGCTTTAAAGAAGGTTCAGATCCATACGCTAAGAAAGGTTCTGATTGGGACTTCTACGGTAAGCCAGATGGTAAAGCGCTGATCATCAACGCTCCATACGAAGCGCCACCAGAAGTACCAAACGATGAATACGATATGTGGCTATGTACAGGTCGTGTTCTTGAGCACTGGCATACAGGTACTATGACTCGTCGTGTACCAGAACTTTACAAAGCAGTACCGGATGCACTTTGTTACATCCACCCTGCTGACGCTAAAGCTCGTGGCCTTCGCCGTGGTGATGAAGTTCTTATCGAAAACAAACGTGGTGAAGTACGCGTTCGTGTTGAAACTCGTGGTCGTAACCGTCCACCACAAGGCTTGGTATTCGTACCATTCTTTGATGCAAGAATTCTGATCAACAAGTTGATCTTGGATGCAACGGATCCTCTGTCTAAGCAGACGGATTACAAGAAGTGTCCAGTTAAGATCACTAAGGTTTCTTAAGCGCCAATTGCTTTTGGAACCTAGAGACAAGATCTAACGTATTTAATATTGCGACTACTTTTTTCATCACTTTTTGAAGGAAGTAGTCCACTCAAAGAATTAGCCTTTAGGCGGAGAAATTAACCATGAAAAAACTGATTACTGCCCTACTATCAGCTGGTCTTTTGCTAGCTGGTGCAGTTCAAGCTCAAGCTGAGCTGGATAACCCAGGCGGCATTGGTGGCGTAGAATCTCTACGTGGTGCAAGTGAACTTGAAGCTACTCGCGCAGCAGATGACTTCAAAAAGTTCCCTCGTGACCAAGTACTCGAGAGTGACTACGTATACCAACCACCTCTAGTGCCTCATACTATTCGTAGCTATGAAGTTTCTCTTAACGCAAACAAGTGTCTTTCTTGCCACAGCTGGAAAAACGCAAAAGAAATGGGTGCGACTAAAGTGAGTGTAACTCACTACATGAACCGTGAAGATGCGGTACTTGCAGACGTATCACCTCGTCGTTATTTCTGTCTACAGTGTCACGTACCTCAAGCTAATGCTAAACCACTAGTTGAGAACGAGTTCAAACCTGTAGATTCACTGCGTTAATCGTAGCCAGACGGTAAGAGAGGCTATATATGATAAAATTACTTAAAGCGTTTTGGAAAAGACTCGCGACACCAAGTAAAGCAGCGGTAGGCGTTGTACTTTTCTTGGGATTCGCAGGCGGTCTTTTGTTCTGGGGGGCATTTAACACAGGTATGCAAGCAACCAACACAGAAGAGTTCTGTTCTGGTTGTCACGCTCCTATTGTTGCTGAAATCCAAGAAACAATTCACTACTCTAACCGCTCAGGCGTTCGTGCTATCTGTTCAGATTGTCACGTACCTCACGAGTGGACGGATAAAATTGTTCGTAAGGTTCAGGCATCTAAAGAGTTGTATGCGCACTTCATTGCGAAAACCATCGATACTGAAGAGAAGTTCAAAGCACGTCGTGCTCACCTTGCTGAACGTGAGTGGAAACGTATGAAAGGCAATGACTCACTTGAGTGTCGTAACTGTCACCAGTTCGATTACATGGACTTCTCAGAGCAGAGCCCTCGTAGTGCGAAACAACACTCAACTGCGCTAGCTTCTGGTGAAAAAACGTGTGTAGATTGCCACAAAGGTATCGCACATAAACTACCAGACATGCACGGCGTTGAAGGCTGGCAATAAGGAGCGATTGAATGAGTACTTTAGAAAGCGTAATTTGGCACATCCTAGGTTACAGTGCTATGCCAGTTATCATTCTTGGTGGCTTTGCAGGTGTTGCAGCCGTATCTCTTTGGCTTTTATCTATGACTAAAGACAAAGAAATCGATTAGAAATCGAAATTGCGTCAACTTTTACCAGTTATTTTTGAGATGAGTTGATACTAGAAAGCCACTGAATTCAGTGGCTTTTTTATTGTCTGGCATTTCTTACTTCTACTGTTAAGGTATTTCTACTGTTAAGTAAGAGGCAAAACGTTAAGCTTGATTTTCCGAAGCTTCTGGATCGACGTTCTCTTTATCGACATCTTCCTTATCAACAATCGGCAGCACCTGTTTTACATAGTTACCCGGAGCCTTGCCAATCACAGGATGAAGCTCGGAACCTTGATTGAAAGGTTCGATTTTCTCGTCAGCTTCAAAGCCTTGTAACCATTGATCCCAGTGTGTCCACCATGAGCCTTCGTTGTGACTTGCGTTATTTAGCCATTCGTCAGCGGAATCGTCTAGGTTATCGTTCAACCAGTAGCCGTATTTCTTTTTCTCTGGATGGTTAACAATGCCGGCAATATGACCCGACTCACCCAGAACAAACGTTTTGTTTCCACCAGTGTTCAATGCACCACGGTAAGTCCCTTGCCACAAAGCAATATGGTCTTCTTTGGCTGAGATAAAGTAGCTTGGAATTTTGATCTTATTCAAATCAATCCAAACACCGCCTACTTTTACGCCTTTGTCTTGAACCAGTTTATTTTCAAGATAAAGCTCTCGCAGCAAGAAGTTATGGCATTTAGCCGCAACGTTAGTGCTATCACTGTTCCAGTACAGAAGATCAAACTCCATCGGGCTACTGCCTTTGAGGTAGTTATCGATGTAATAGTTCCAGTATAAGCTGTTCTCTCGAAGCAAACTGAACGTCACGCTCAACGAGCGACCATCCATATAACCTTTAGCGTCGTTCTGTTTCTCAATAGCGTCGATTATCGTCTCATTGATGTACGCCCCAACCTCACCTGGCTGCGAGAAATCTAATAACGTGGTAAAGAAGGTCGCCGTTTTTATGCGCTTCTTCATACGCTTAGCCGCATAGTAAGCCACCGTAGATGCGAGTACCGTACCGCCAATACAATAACCTGCGGCATTGATTTGCTCTTTGCCGGTGATGTCTTCAATAGCGGTGACCGCCTTAACGACACCTTCCGTGACGTAGTCTCCGAATTCTTGGTCTTTCTGTGCCACACCCGGATTGCACCAAGACATCATAAATACGCTATGCCCTTGTTCAAGCAGCCAACGCACCATCGAGTTCTTTTCTCGAAGGTCGAGAATGTAGTACTTATTGATAAACGGCGGAACGATCAACAATGGTGTCGCATTGACTTGTGGGGTCTTCGGGTAATACTGAATCAGTTCAAACAAGTCATTTTGAAAGACGACATCACCTTCTGTATTCGCGACATCCACACCCAATCGGAATGCGTTGTTATTGGTCATGCGGATCTTAAGGATGTCGGCGCTCGCTTCGACGTCCGCTTGCAACTGCTCTAACCCATCAAGAAGGTTCTCGCCATTTCTCTCCAGAGTCAGCTTCATCAACTCTGGGTTAGTCGCGATAAAATTGCTTGGGGACATGGCATTGATAGCCTGACGTGAAAAAAACGCTACACGCTCTTTGGTTTTCTCGTCAATGCCCTCAATCGAGTTGATGGTATCGATATAGCTTTTACTAAACAGCAAGTAAGATTGCTTGATGAAGCTATAAAAAGGGTCGTTCTTCCATGCATCATCGATAAAACGCTTGTCATCACGATCTTCAGTGATAACGCTTTCAGTGTTACCCATCAGTGCAGCGTTTTGCCAGATTTGCAGTTGCTGTTCCCACCATTGGGATTGCAGCTGAAGTAGAACGGCTGGTTGGTTTGCGGCTTGCTCAAAAATTTTCGATGCATCATCAAAATTCAATTCTTGCATCGCTTTATTTAGGGGAGATTGCGCGGCTTCCTTGTTTTGTTCAAAATTTTCCCACCATTGCTGGTTCGTTTGTTGAAGCTTAACAAGGTAGTCCGAAAAGAAGTGTTGAAACATAACATGACTCCAATAATCGGAAAATCGCCACCAAGCGGCACAGGCCAACCTGTACCAACTTGAAGGCGACTAATTTTATGCAGGTGTAACTGTTTTCAAGTTTTCAGTTGTTAGTGTTTCAACATCTTCTTTGAACTCTTTTGCAGCAGCTTGCATTTTTGAGCTATCAGTCATCATCTGTTGAGACAATTGAGTGAGTGCCGTTAGTTGCTGGCCGTTAAAAGCGGTGAGGCTATTTACGTCTTTGATTTCACTGACTGCTTTCATTTGTGCAAGACCCATATCGGTATAAGTCTGCAACGCATTCATTTGAAGTTCAGTCATTGTTTGAACGTTCTTTGCAACCAACTTATTGAATTTCAAGTACGGTTCGAACTGCTTTTCAGTTTGGTCTGTGATTGTTTTGAAAATATCCGTGTACATAAGTAACTCCTGGTGAATACATAGTTAGTGAAGAAATAGCTTAATAAAGAAATAGTTAAAAAATAAATAGCTTAAAAAACCAATTTGGCTCGCCTACGGCATGTCGAGTTCTAACCCTCGATACCTTTAAGCAAAACAGCGGTTCCCATTCCCCCGCCCACACAAAGCGAAGCAACACCATAATTGGTATGTTGCTCGATCATTTCGTGGATGAGTGAAACAATAATTCGGTTACCTGATGCCCCTAGAGGGTGACCAAGTGCGATAGCGCCACCGTTGACATTAACTTTAGATTTGAACGCTTCAAGCGGCAGATCATGTTGTTCAGACAACTGGTACATTACGCCTAACGCCTGTGCAGCGAAGGCTTCATTCAACTCAAACAACTCGACTTCTTCTAAAGTTAAATCCGCTTTATCTAGCGCTTTAGATACTGCTTCTACTGGGCCCAATCCCATGATCTTTGGGTCTAAACCCGATTGTGCGTAGCTGCTCAGCTCTACCAGTGGAGTCAGGCCGTATTTCAAGACCGCAGATTCAGACGCTAAGATAATGGCACTTGCGCCATCATTGATGCCCGAAGCATTACCAGCGGTGACCGTTCCTTCTCGGTCGAAGGCTGGACGAAGCTTTTGTAGAGCTTCGAATGTCGCGTCTGACTTCGGATACTCATCGGTATCAAAAGTGACGGTTTGTCTGCGTTGCTTAACTTCTACAGGCACGATTTGCTCGTTAAACTTACCCGCTTCGATTGCAGCTACTGCTTTCTGTTGGCTTTCTAACGCGTAGTTATCTTGTGCGAGACGCGAAATATTCAAAGCGTTGGCGATGTTTTCAGCCGTCATACCCATGTGGTAATGATTGAACGCATCGGTTAATCCATCACCCACCAGCAAGTCTTTCATCGAGATGTCACCCATCTTGTGACCATTTCGAATACTCGGTGGCACAATAAAAGGAATCTGAGACATCACCTCAACACCCGCTGCAATAACGACTTCAGCATCTTGTGCTTTGATGTGCGCCGCTGCGTCCATCACCGACTTCATGCCGCTGCCGCAGATCATGTTCACACCGTATGCAGGAGTTTCCTCAGGTAACCCTGCATAGATGGAAGCTTGACGAGCAACCCCCATGCCTTGACCTGCAGAAATTACATTACCAACGATCACTTCATCAATCGCATCCAACGAAAGATCTACGGACTCCAACGCTCCTTTGATCGCAACGCCAGCCAACTCGCCCGCAGATACGTTTTTTAGCGACCCGGTGAATGCACCAATAGGAGTACGTTTAGCCGCAACAATAAAGACTTTTTCCATTATTCCATTCCCTTCAGTTTCGCCAATTAGTGCATGTACAAGCCGCCATTCACAGACAGTGTTTCGCCTGTAATGTACGCGCCAGATTCACTTGCTAAAAAGCCCACTGCGTCTGCAATTTCTATAGGCGTCGCTAAACGTTTCATTGGGATTTGGTTTTTAATTGAATCAAGGACTTCAGGCTTCATTTGCTCAACCATAGGCGTGCCTGTGTAGCCAGGGGCAACCACGTTTACTGTCACTCCACTTCTTGCACCTTCAGCCGCCAGTGCTTTTGAAAAACCAATCATTCCCGCTTTAGCCGCCGAGTAGTTAGTTTGTCCAAACTGACCTTTTAAGCCATTGACTGAAGAAATATTGATGACTCGGCAATTGCCCTTTTCGCACATAGGTGCAAACAGAGGCTGTGTCACATTGAAAAGGCTGTTGAGGTTAGTCTCAATCACATCTTTCCAAGCTTCGGCATCCATCTTTTTGAAGACGCTGTCACGAGTAATACCTGCGTTGTTGACCAAAACATCCACCGTGCCTTCTTCTTCTAACAACTTGCTTAAGCTCTGTGCACATTCAGCGGTGTTGGTGACATCTAATTCAAACAATCGCACTTGATCTTCAGTAAATTGCTTTTCATTAAACCAATCCAGTGCGCACTGATAATTCCCAGTAAAATAGGTCGCGATAACACGATAGCCATCCGCGACTAATTTAGAAGAAATTGCTGAGCCGATACCGCCTTTTGATCCTGTAATTAAAGCAAGCTTTTTCATTAATGGTTCCATCCCTTACAAGCTATTAAATAACAATGATGTTAATAAGATAATGTCTTAGTCGATAATTAAACTTTACGTTTTTCTTTAATTAAACCCTACAGCTCAAAATCAAAAATTATTATTACAAATATAAAATATTTTCGTATCATGATTAAAAACTAGACTTCCGTCCCAAAATCAATGAAATGTTACCTGGATGTAAAACCACGCAATACTATGATTTTAATAAGGTTTATTTAATTTTACTTTTATCACCAAGCAGATAAGTCTTTGTTAATACGAGACAAACCTATATCTCTCAGCTTGTTTCAAGAAGAATGCAATGTGGGGATTTGAAATAATTGATCATGAGAATAATAACAAAACTCTAATTAGCCATTAATAAATGGTTCCTTATCATTCTATATAAACCTCAATATAATTAACGTTCTGGATTGGAAAGCTGAACATTATGAATAGACAAAAAAAGCCCACTCAATCTATGAGTGGGCTTAAGTAAATGTTATTAATAAATAGAGCGTAGGATTCTACTTCGTAAATATTTCATTTGTATTTACATCTAAATAAATTTTATTTTCAAGAGACAGTCCGCCGCAATAGATAAAATAGACATCTCGGTCACTGTACTTTACCGATTTCACCCAACCACCCAATTCTTCGAAGTCACTTGGGTCACATTCGCCATCAGAGATCAGTTCTGCCACCGTATTGCGGAACTTCTCTTTATGGATCTTGAGATCATCGGATTTAACCAAATATGAATCCAATATCTCTATGCTTTCTTTCTCAGAAATGATCACTTCTTTATTGGATAGGCCAGACATCGAAACCCATTCGGCTGTCTGTGGTCCGCCTTCTTTTAGAACGATATAGTCTGAGATACGTACCCATTCACCCTGTTTTTCGAGTACTTCGACTTTTTCGCCTTTGTAGAGGTAATCTGTTATCAAGCCATCAACTTCTGGTTGTTCTACCACTTCAAGCTTTCTATCCAGAACGTAAAACTCTGTCTGTTCTGGCTCAGGTTTAAGTTCCATGATCGGTTTTAAATCCGCTTCAGGCTGAGCAACTTCTTCAACGGACTCTTCGGTTTTGTCTGCTGGTGGTGAGTCTTTCTTCATAACAAAGAAGTAGTACGCTGCTCCTCCTCCGCCCAATATTAACAACACAAGTAAAGCGATCAGCGCTTTTTTCATCAAATCCACCAGCTCTTCCGTCTTAGGTATCTTTTAAGTGTACATCAACTCATGCTGCTGCTCATCTATACTCTCAATAGAGAACGCAGTAAGTAGAGGAAAGTCATGAGTTTTTGGGTGAAGGTTATAATTGTGAGTGTACCTTTGAGTGCTAATGTCGCGCTAGCAAACCATTGTGACCGTGAAAACTGGCAAGTACTGTTGGACCGCCAACTCTCATTTGAAGGGCGGTACAACCAATACACTAAAGAATTCAACCAAGTTCTCTCAACCTATGAATCACAAACTCTGCTATCTAAACACTTCAACGAAACACAGATCATTGAGCTTTGGGCAAAATATGAAGAAAGGTTTAATGTGCAGCTCAATAGTCATATGAATACCGCTTATGATGTCTCTGAGGTTTTGTTAAAGCAGGCATACGTAGTCTCTACCGAATTAGATGGAGCTCAATCTCTCATTCACTCATGGCAAGCCGTGGCTCAACACTGTGCTAAAGCAAAGCTACCGCGCCAAACTGAAAGCGCACAGTTGCACGTAACAAGCTCACAATCGCTCTCCAAAGATCTCCATACACTCAGTG
This sequence comes from Vibrio sp. QJM3NY_21, assembly GCF_057785975.1. Classification (NCBI taxonomy): domain Bacteria; kingdom Pseudomonadati; phylum Pseudomonadota; class Gammaproteobacteria; order Vibrionales; family Vibrionaceae; genus Vibrio; species Vibrio sp. QJM3NY_21. The sequence continues at coordinate 723,511 of NZ_CM173514.1, read as the reverse complement.
AAAAGTTCCGTCAGCTGTCTTCAAAATACCGCAAAGAAGCCACGATGATTGACGAAGCACGCCACACAAACCAACCGACAAACGATGACCCAAACTGAAAACATTTCTAGGTTTCATCGCTTTCTCGACTGGATTTTTCCGATAAATATGCTTCCCTCAAGCCAAAATAGTCAGATAAGTCGTTAATCAAAGCTTTATCAATAAGTTGTAAAACTAATGTGCGAACTATCAACAATAAAGTTCAATTTCCGACCAATGCAAGCGAGCATATGAGATATTCATCACAAAATAGATTTACAAACGCCAAGAAATTGTTATCATGATTATTCATATAACTTAATAACAAGAAACATTTTGGCTAGGTAATATGCAAAAAACTATGGCTTTCAACTGCTTGAGTAACACGGAATGGACTGCGGAGATAAGAGGTAAACTTTTATCTGTAGCTAAACACATGGAAGAGTTCGGTTCAGTAAGTGAGCTAGAGCTATGTAAGATATTTGGAGAGACGATTTGGAATGACGGTGTGGATTATCATTCACATGCTTTCTCATTCAGAATTAACGCTCAAACTGGGGATTGTTCAATCTCTAACTTTAAGTATCACTAAGTTTTGCACCTATCATATACGGAGTGCCTTTCGCGAGGCGCTCCGTTTTTTATTGCTGCGCATTTGGTATTTGACGACAGTCTTTAAGAGCAGCGGCACCCTAGTTTAACAACGAAAGTCATTTCGTTTTCAGCTCATTTCCCCCAAAGACGTCTCCCCTACCTATAAGCTTAGTCAGTATAAACCGGAAGTGGCGCATTGCCTTTCACCTGCCTAATCGCAAGGTGAGTATGTATATCTTTTACGTTAGAGAGACGCTGTAGCTTTCTTGTAAATGCTTCATAAGCCATAAGATTTGGGCTGACAACTTCTAAAAGGTAGTCATAAGCTCCGGATACAACGTGGCAGCTGATGACCTCTTCCATCTCGACAATTGCACTTTCAAATTTATCAATCGACACTTCTTGGTGGTTGTTTAAGCTCACCTCAACAAACACACTCATTGCGATGCCGACCTGTTCTCGCGACAGGCTCACGCGATAACCGTCAATGATTCCTTTCTCTTCCAGTCTTTTGATGCGCCTTGCGCACGGTGAAGCCGACAAGCCAACCTCATCAGCTAGCTCAGCCGTGGTTAGCCTACCGTCTTTCTGAAGCAACTCAAGAAGATGTCTATCAATCCTATCCATAGTAAATACCGATCATTGGTTAAATTCATTAACAATTAGGAAAATATTAGCAGAAATCATCAACCATGACTCAAGTTAGAACAAAATTTGCCAACCTGTGGCACACCAAGTACCCCATAATGAGTCATCATCCACTTTCCTTGTTTATTATGAAGCTTGGCTACCTATCTATTATTGTCACTCTGCTCATCTGGGCGAGCTTTTTCCTTTCTCTTAAAGGCGGCGCAAATTCAGACTTAACACCTGCAGACATCGCACTGACTCGATTCCTCATTCCTGCATTGGTGCTATTGCCCTTGATGTGGAAAGCGCGCAGCACGATAGTTGCTGTCCCGAATCGATACTTGGCTGGTATGTTTGTGGGGTGCGGGTTGCCTTATTTGCTCGTTGCAGGAACAGCCATGCAGTTTGTTCCGGTATCACACGGCAGTGCTTTGGTTCCGGGAACGCTTCCTCTGTTCGTAACAGGAATCGCGGTACTCTTTTTTAAACAACCGCTTAGCCGGCACCGTGTCGTTGGTTTAGGTCTTGTCTTACTCGGGATATTGTTGTTTCTAGGAAATAGCTTAAGCAGCTTCAACTTTGAATACACCAAAGGTCACTTGTTGTTTTTGTGTGGCAGCTTAATGTGGGCAACTTTTACCATCTCAGCACGTGTTGCCAATCTTAATGCGCTTGTGAGTGCGGGTTTCATTTCATTCTGTTCCACTTTGCTATTGCTGATCCTTATCCTTACAGGAACCCTCCCTAGCCATTTAATGAGCACACCAATTGCTCAATGGCCAGTCACAGAACTTGCCGTACATTCAGCGGTGCAAGGCGTCGGCGCAGGCCTAATAGCGGCATTCACTTATCTCTATGCTGTTAATACACTAGGAGCAGAGCGTTCAGCCGCTTTTGGCAGTGCAACACCCGCCGTTGCAACGTTGTTGGCGATCCCACTGTTCAACGAGATTCCGGATACGATGACTTGGTTAGCACTTGGTTCAATTTGTATCGGCAGCTTGGTCGCGAGCAACATTTTCATGAGAAACGACCAATCTATGCAGTATCAACCGCCAAGCCATAGCAAAGCCTGATACTGCGTTCCAACCTAAATACAGTTCCCCTAAACATCAATTTTAGGGCTTGTAGTACACAGATAAGCCTACAAACGTAGGCTTATCTAAAATCTCCTTTTTCTGAGCTCGCTTCTCCATTAAACTGTCCGACCTTTTTGCAGATCCAAGAGAACACCATGCAACGCGATTACACTTTAACTTGCTTAAACAACATGCCTCGTGAAGAACTAGAAGAATTTAGTTTAAGAATGATTCATCGCCTTGTCCCTGAAGATGCAATGACGGAACTGTTTACGTTCGAGCAGGAAGAAGTGACCAATGAAGAGCGTATGCAATCAACGAAGTTTGATGCGATGCTTCGAATGACTGCAATCGCGCTGAGTGAAGTGAATCTTGCGTTTAGTGAGTCGGATAACTCACAACAAAACATCGAGCGTATGACTCGACTATTGCTTTGGCACTTCTATGCAATGTCGTTCAACCTTGAGCAAGCGATCAGCCTTGAAACTCACTGTGACAAAGTCGAGAAAATTTTGTTGAAAGCACCGACAGAAGCATTTGGTTGGGTAAAAGAGCTCACAGAGTTGCTGCACTTCTATGCTGAAGTAAATGAAGGCAACGAAGACAAAAAAGACGCATAAAGTCCCTTCAACTTAAAAGCTTCTCAACGAGTTGTTCGTTACTCAAGGAACAACTCGCCTATCCCCTAGAACGGCGGTAAGTAGAACGATATCGAAAGAAAATAGAACTAAACCGAAGGCAGTCAGGGCTATACCGAAGGCAAATAAAAACTTTGTTGAAATGAGTTCTCTGCCTTTGTTGTTTCTAACACACTATGATGCAACATCAGTATCGACTGAGCGATTTTGGTGCCAATACCTAACGAACCATTAGGTGCTTCTAGTTCAACTTCATTATGGATAACGACCTTCACCCGTTTTGAATCCGATTCTAAACCTATATCTAACGACACCATTGTTCCGCTCGGGCTATGCCTCAACGCATTATCTAGCAGATTCAAGATCAACCTCTCAAGCAAATCACTGTCACCCACAGCCCTGATCCCATTAGGAATATTGACGTTCAACTCAACATTCTTATGACGATACTGGCTTTGTATCGTTTCTAAACATTCGCTCACCAGCCCATTGAAATTGATTGAAGCGTATTGATATGTGGGTACCGGGTTATCGTTCTTGGCGCTATCTAACAAAGAATGCAGCTGTTGAGATAGCTTGTTACCATTACGGTAAGCAACGTCGATCAACGGATCCGATTGCGGATTTTGAATCTTCCACGTTTCTAAATAACCAAGCACACTGGAAAGCGGCGTTTTCAAATCGTGACTGACCTGTAATAAGCTTTGTCTACGATGCGAGGATTGGTATTCAAGCTGCAAGAATTGTTGTTGAATGTGTTTCGCCATCAATTGATAAGAACGTGCTATGGGCACTAATTCTGGTACTTGGTGTGTGAAATTAGGTTCTAACCTAAAGTCTTGTTCAGCTTGTTGTTGCAATTTATTGGTTACCGCCTCTATTGGGTTCAACAAGCTGCGTTTCACTAACAGATACGCACCAATCGCAAAGCCCAAGATAGAAACTAGCACAAGCCCTGCTAGCGCGATATATGGCGTATCAACCTGAGAGTTGGTGATTACAGTATGGCGATTACTTCCAATAACCACGTACAAATAACCGACAATAGAACCAAGCTCTTCAATCGCCGCAACAGAGAACACCTTTCGAGCCCCCGGATTGATCGGGTCTTCCCCCAGAATGGGATAAGGCTCGTTGTTTAAAAACTGTTGAATGGGCGCTAAGTCTATCTGGTTCGCTAACACAGTGCCTTCCGGCGCAGCATGGGTCGTAATATTACCCTGACTGTCGAGGAAATAGATATCGAAATCTGGCCCTATCAACATTAAGGTGTGGAATATGGATTTGAGCGCTTTAGGGTTGTAGTCAGTGCCAATCATCAGTGGATTATCATCACGCATATGCACCGCCAGATTTTTATGTAAGCTCTGCTTAGTTCTTTGTTCTATGGTCTCTTTTTGCCAATGATAAGTGTAGGCGATGACCACACTCACCAACAGAAACCACAAACTTGTGAACAATACTAAACGCGATTTAAAACTCATGTTCTCTCCTCTATGGCTCGTAGGTCTTACTGGCTTTTTAATAAGCTTAGAAAGCGACACATAGACCTATACTTTCGATTCAAACTTGTACCCAACACCCCAAACGGTTTTAATGAAATCGTCATCGCTATTGGGCATGGCAAGCTTGGTTCTTAGACGGTTTACCGTGCTACACACAGTGTGGTGGTAGCCAGAGTGATGAGTATTCCAAACATGATCGAGCAACTCGTCTTTGCTATACACACGCCCCGGGCGGGTGGCTAAAAAGTGAAGTAAGGTAAATTCTGTTGCAGTCAACGGGACATCTTGGTTGTTAAGTGAAACCTGATGGCGCTCAGGTTGAATGGTGAGCCCACCAAAACTCATAATCGATTCTATTGTTGAGGTAGACTGGCCGGTTGATTCAACATGGTTTAGACGGCGTAGTACGTTCCTCACGCGAGCTTGAAACTCCAGCACGCTAAATGGTTTAGTGATGTAATCATCGACACCAGCTTCTAAACCCGACACCTTCTCTAGCTCCGCATCTCTTGCCGTTAGCATCAATACAGGTGTCCAGTCCTCTTGCTGACGTAACATTCGACAAAAATCGAGCCCATCTCCATCAGGCAAGCCTCGGTCAAGTACAACCAAATCAAACTGATCATTACTGTACAACGCGTTAGCTTTATCAATTGAGTTGGTTCTTGTTACATCATGACCTTGGAACTTGAGATGCATTTGCACCAGTTCTGCCAAGTCATCATCGTCTTCGACCAACAATATGTTTACCATCAAATTTACCGCAGCACTATTCATGATCCCTGCTCTATTCGGAGTCCGCCCACCTAAGATTGACCGGAACAGAACAGGAATTCTTTCATTACACCTTTAACTCAGTTAATCAGCTACTCAGTTCGAGTAATAGTGATTCTTGCGCCTGGGTTAAGGAAGCGGTGGTTGCCACTTAGTGCCGACGTCGTCAGGCCATCATCTTGGCTTATTACGCCTGCATGGAAAATCACTACATCCGTGTCATTTCTTGTAGTGTTAAAGCCTTCACCACCACCGGCAGGCCCCGGAATAGTCGCAGCAAGCTCGTCATTCAGCTCAGTCCCCGAATCCCAAACATTCATGTTCATGACGAAGGTATCACCCACGGCTAATGACTTGAGCGACAAACCGGATTCACCAACAAACGCATCATTAGTGTTTACCAGCATTGAAGCGACGGAGAGGTAGCCTTCTTGGTTAGGATCGACACGGATTGAAACAGTGTCCCTTTCACCTGAAAGAATCAAACCATTGCCAGAGATGCCTTGATAAACATTGGCATCACTGTCGCTTAGTGCCAGCAATTGAGCATTGCTGCCACCTTCCGCTAAGTATTCAAGATCGACCGAGGCACTTTGCCCGATTTCAAACAGATTGAAGCTATTATTGTGAGTCAATACCGCGAGTGGCGACATCGGCTGGTTTGGAGTGAGGTTAGTCACACTCACATCATAGCGATAGTAATCGTCGTCATCGTCCGGACAACCTGCTAACACAGCTACTGATGCAGCAATAAATAGAATTCTAGCTTTCATACATCCCCCTTACTTCACAACAATGGTGATAGTTGCAACAGGGTTTAACCAACGATGGCTGCTGCTATCGAGGTCACTGATGCCGCCCGCCGCATCACTATCACCAATGTTACCCGGATGAATATGAACCTTAGCGTTTGACACTGCAGTTTCAACTCCGGTACCACCAGCACCAAAGGTAATAAATGGCGGGTTTGGCATGCTGCCCGCTAGCTCATCATTGGCTTCTGTGCCTGCGTCATAGCCATTGAGGGTCGCTTTGTAGGTGCCCGCTTGAGTTGGGATTTTCCAACTGTCTAAGCCAACAAAACCATCGTTGGTTGGCAGCAACATTGCACCCAATGACAAGTAAGCTAAATCACCAGTGTCGATATCAAACGTAGTTGCGACGCCCGGGTTAAGAATTCCGCTAGCTGGGTTTTCTACCACCACACCACCCGCGTTAGCAATCAAACTCGATAGACCTGAAATATCACCACCTTCGGCCATAGCTTCTAATTCCGCAGAAGCAGCTTCACCCGTTCGAAACATGTATAAGCTTGAGTCGTGGGCTGCTGCCAAGATAGGCGTAAAGTAGATCCCTTTCGTTGCGTTAGTGACCGTTACTTCAAGCTGTGCCGCCTGAACTTGACTTGTTCCAAGCGCCAACATAGCTGAGCTGATCACTAAGCTGATTTGAGTACGTTTATTCATTTTGATTCCATCCTTTATCGAGTCCGATCGTTGCCAACAAAACGAATAACAGCCAGATACCGTTACCTTTGCCAGAACGAACTGTGGTGTTGTTAACTCTAAGAATGGCGATCAAATCTATCAGCAACTTCCTTGAATTCTCATAAAAGTCTCACAAATTTATTATTACCCAGAAATTTAGGCATAAGAAGCTGATATTTAAATAGAACTCTCGTTCTAGAAGAGATAGGTATAGAAGAATTCATGGATGAATAATAGCGCTGACCAAACGTAAAAAGGCCCAATCGATATATCGACTGGGCCTTTCACTGATGTATAAAGCTTATCTCAGGAAAGCTCTATTCGCTTCCAACTGAGCTAGCCGAACAACACCAATTTAGAATGCGTAGTTTGCGTCAACAAGTTCGCTTACTTCAACTTTGCTTACTTCTGCGCGAGCTTCAAGCCATTGTGCAACTTGCAGTTGCTCCGCTTCTGTCACTGAACGGTAGCGCTCAATAGAACATAAGAAACCTTCGAACAGCTCTAAACCACCGCCACCAAAGCACAGGCCGATGCTGTCGACAAAATCGATAAATTCATCGATGAACACATCGTATTGGTCAAAATCAGCAATCGAAGTCGTGCAGCTTACTTCGAAACCTAGAATAGCGAATTCACCTAGATAGAGTTTTTTGCGTAGGCGGCGATTTTTGTTTTCGATTTTATCTAATTTCATAACTGTCTCTCTTTTCATTTGATAAAGCATTTATACACAGTTCCTTGCTGATCCCCAAGAGTTTTGTATTACACGAAACGCTTAATGGCAAAAGTCGTGCTACAGAAACAAAACCTTAATCAAAACCATAACAATCTGTCACTTAACTGCTTCACGATTAGTCACACATTGACCCAGGTTATTAACTTATTCGCTGATAGCCGGGTTACTCATGAACAACTAATAATAAATACAGCCAACAGGAAGCAGTAACAATGAGCAAGGAAACATTTAATAGCACTCGTTTCAACAAGAGCAAAAACAAACCCTTCGACGAAGTCCTAGACGCGAACCTCTCAAGAAGAAATGTATTGAAAGGCGGTTTAGGCATCAGTGCTATGACGGCCTTTGGTGCATTTGGGCTTTCTGGGTGCAACTCTTCTAGCCCAAACACTTCTGTAGGTAATGGTTCTGGCGTCTCAAATGCAGTACTGAATTTCGATTCGATCCCAGGCTCACTTACCGACGCAGTTTCCGTTCCACAAGGGTATGTTGCACAAGTTTTAGTTCCATGGGGAACGCCTCTAAACGCGCAAGGCAGTTCATGGAAGGACGACGGAAGTAATACAAGTACAGATCAACTCAACGCGCTTGGTATGCACCACGACGGCATGCACTTTTTCTCGTTAAACGACAGCGATACTGATGGCTTGCTGTGTATTAACCATGAGTATATAGACACTTCAGCACTACACCCAAGTGGTCCAACGATTGTGGGTGGTGTTCGTACTATCACCGATGAAGTTCGTAAAGAAATTAACGCGCATGGTGTATCTGTCGTTCGAATTCAACTTGAAGACAATATGTGGAAGCTGGTCGATACTGATCCACTCAACCGCCGTTATACTGGTGCAACCGTAATGGATCTCTCAGGTCCTGTTGCGAACACGGAACTAACAGTAACGCGCTTCTCACAAGATGGCAGCCAAGCACGCGGTACATTAAACAATTGCGGTAACGGCTTTACTCCTTGGGGCACTTATCTAACGTGTGAAGAAAACTGGCCGGGGTACTTTGTGAATACTGGCGTTCGTACTGAAGAACAAGACCGTATTGGCATCGATGATAAAAACACACGTTACTTATGGGAAACTTTGGCAGGTAATGCAGAAGAACGTTTGGATGAATTTACTCGCTTTAACGTAGAGCCTACGGGCACAAGCTCAATCGACGATTACCGCAACGAAGCAAATGGTCACGGTTATATTGTTGAAATTGACCCATATACGCAAAATTCTCGTGCCAAAAAGCGTACTGCCCTAGGTCGTTTCCGTCATGAAGGTTGTACGTTTGGTCAGCTTAAAGCGGGGCAACCAGTAGTATTCTACTCTGGTCACGATTCTCGTTTTGAGTACTTATATAAGTTTGAATCAACAGCTAACTGGAACCCAGCAGATGCAAATCCGTCAAACCGCTTGGCAACCGGTGATAAATACATGGATGAAGGTACGCTGTACGTGGCTCGCTTCAACGAAGACAGCACTGGTACTTGGCTGCCGCTAACGTTAGAGAGTACAACTGCTTCTGGGGGTACGCTGGCGGACAACTTTAACTCGTTAGCAGAAATTATCCTAAACACGGCAGGTGCAGCCGACCTTGTTGGAGCCACTCCAATGGATCGTCCGGAGTGGTGTACAGTAGACCCATACACTGGTTCTGTATATCTAACGCTAACCAACAACACTTCTCGCACAGATGAAACAAACGCAGCAAACCCACGTTTGAACAACAAATTTGGTCATGTGATTCGCTGGGATGAGGGGGAAGACGCAACAGACTTTACTTGGGATATCTTTGTGTTCGGTTCGCCAGCCAATGGTGATGCGGACACGAACCGATCAAGCTTAACAGACATGAACCAATTCGCGAGCCCAGACGGTTTGGCGTTTGATGCTCGTGGCATCTTGTGGATTCAAACCGATAACGGTGCAGATGAAGTGACCGGCTACACCAATGATCAAATGCTAGCAGTAGTCCCATCAAAGCTAACGGATGAAAATGGCACTCAAGAAGTAATTAGTGCCGAGAACCAAGCACAACTCAAGCGCTTCTTTGTTGGTCCTAACGGTTGTGAAGTAACAGGCTTTACCATCAGCCCAGACTACAAGTCATTGTTTGTAAACATTCAACACCCAGGCAACTGGCCCTACAGCGCAGACGCAGCAGAAGAGACTCCGTCAGGAATTTCAGTTCGCCCAAGAGCATCTACGGTTGTGATTCGTCGTGAAGACGGCGGTGAAATCGCGGTTTAATACGCAAATCTAGCTAAGATCAGCAACCTTACTGTTATCTAGTTTCTGTTCGCTAGCTAAGTAAAATCAAAAAGAGCGATAAGGCTAAATGCCCTATCGCTCTTTTTATATTCTATCCGTTCTTTGATTCAACAAAGAACCTGCGGCTTCGTAAACGGCTCTTCACCCCAAAGCACTCACCGTCATCCTCGAGAAGGAGGAACGACTGAGTCGGGGATCTCTGCTCGTTGTCGGCTAACCAGAATTAGCTAACGAACAACCACACACCAACACCCATCATCAACGTACCTGCAATACGGTTCATCAACTTGACGTTGTCGGCTTTACCCAGCATATGTTTTAGGCTCTTACCACCTGTCGCGTACAAGGTCATGCAGACAAATTCAGAAACCAGAATAATAGACACTAGAATGAACAACTGAGGCGCTAAATCGACATTGCTATTAATGAAAGGAGGCAGTAATGAAATCATGAACGCCCAACCTTTCGGGTTAGCGATTGCCGTCACGAAACCTTGCACCACCAAATCCCAATCATTACTGACTTTGGTTGTTTGATTATCAGTACTGATCGCCAACTTGCCTCTTGAACGCCACATCTGAACACCCAAATAGAACAAGTAGCTTGCACCCACAAACTTAAAGACCGTAAATAGCCACGGGTAGTTAAGCATAATAGAAGCAATACCTAATACCGCGGCAATAGAAACTACAGCGACACCGGCCAATTCACCGATCATCATCCATAATGTACGCTTGTATCCAACACTCATTCCTAGCGTCAACGCCAAAGTCATACACATGCCGGGCGTGATTGACACAAAGAAAAAAGTGGGAATAAAAGCCCAAAGTAGCGCGCTGTCCATATTATTACCTTATCGACTTATTTTTATTTGAGTGTTTAGCTCGTTGAGCTGTCTTTGTAAGGAGTGACCTTGTATTTAGCGACACAACGAAAAAGAGCCACAATACAGTGGCTCTTTTTCATTACCAACCGTAATTTTACTTACGACGGTTTTTAATTCGCTTCATCATAGTCAAACGACGTTCAGCGCTTGCTTGATCTTGAGGCTCTTCGCTCGCGTTGTTCTTGCGACCCTGACGGTTTTTGTAAGCCGATTTTGTATTCAACTTCTCGATGTAAGCATCACGTTTCTTCGGTTCATAACCTGGTTGTTCGACACGGCGAATACGTTGTTGAATCAGTGTTTCAACTTGAACAACAGTCAGCTCTTCTTCGCGGTTAACGAAAGAAATCGCGTGACCTTGTTTACCAGCACGACCTGTACGGCCAATACGGTGAACGTAATCTTCCGCTAGGAAAGGCATATCGTAGTTAATTACGTGTGGTAAGTCTTCGATATCAAGACCACGAGCCGCAACGTCGGTTGCTACCATTACGCGCGCTCTGCCTTCTTTAAAGTCATCCAGAGCACGACGACGAGCACTTTGCGCTTTATCACCGTGACAAAGTACTGCTTTGATGCCGTCTAGCTTAAGCTCTTTTACCACATCATTCGCTGTTTCTTTGTAGTTCACGAATACAAGAACTTGGCGCCAGTTTTTACGGCCAATAAGCTCAGAAAGCAGTTCTGTTTTACGCTCTTGATCTACTGGGTAAACCACGTGACCGACAGTAGCAGCCGTTGAGTTTTCACGCTCAACACTAATACGTTTTGGTTTACGTAAAATATCAACAGACAATTGGTTTAACTGAGTAGAAGTCGTTGCAGAGAACATCATGATTTGCGGCGACGTTTCTACATCTAGCATGATCTTACGAACGGCATTGATGAAGCCCATATCAAGTATACGGTCAGCTTCATCGAATACTAGGAATTCTAGGTTAGCAATAGACACATTACCCGCTTCTAAGTGCTCTTCTAAACGGCCTGGTGTTGCAACCAAAATATCAACACCCAGTTCTAATTGACGAACTTGTGAAGACATCTTGTTACCACCGTAAACCGCAGAAACGCTTAGTTCAGTGTATTTAACGTAGTCTTTAATGTTTTGAGCGATCTGCGCAGCTAGCTCACGAGTTGGCGCAAGAATTAGGCCACGAGCCGTACCACGAGATGCTTTTTTACCGCTATTCAAAAGACTCTGAATAACAGGCAATGAGAATGCCGCTGTTTTACCCGTACCGGTTTGAGCAGTAGCAAAAATATCATGGCCTTTACGAGCCATTGGAATCGCTTTTTGTTGAATTGGAGTGAGTTTTTCATAACCACACTCAGTCAACGCTTTGACTAATTCAGGAGCAAAACCTTGAGAAGAAAATGACATTGTTACGGGTTCCTTAAGCAGACAGCCTACATTCTTATTTCAGCCGAGCACTATAAAGTAATTAGAGTGATTTATCTCACATTTATCGTGATATAACGCAAACTTTCTCATTTAATCTGGTGTTTACTTCACCATCCGCGAAGCAAACACCAGAATCATCGTTTCAAACAGGATAATTGAGCTATTTGATACCACACAGCTTAAGCAAAATCTGTTCGAGCTCAGCCCAAGGCATCTGTTGTGAGTCAATCACTTCAAGTCGAGATTCGAAGCCATCAAGGGAAATTTCATTCACTGATACGACTTGATTCGCCACGTTAAACGCGTAACAACCTTGGTCAGTATTCACCACCGCTTTTACACGCTCAGCCGTTAGATCCGACAACATAGAGAATAGCTCATCAAAATCAAATTTATGCTCTGCGCCAAATAGCCACCCACAACTAAAGTAGCCTTGTCCTTTGTTCTCTTTCCGGATGAAAGCTTCACCGGGAGGAAGTTGGAATTGAGGCTCTTGTTCAGCGTGATCATGATGGTGCGATTCAATATGAGAGGAAGCACTGCCATATACTCTTTCAATATCCAACACTTCCAATGGCACTTCACCATCGTGGATTAGCTTGTGGAAGACTTTGGCTGGCGTTTGATCCGTCACCCAATCATTGAACACATCGATGTCTTCAGAATGAACAAGGTCAACCTTAGTACCAAGAATCACATCTGCACTGTCCAGCTGATCATTGAAATTCTGATTCGACGTGTACTTTTCATTGGATAAGTTTCGTGGGTCAACCAAGCCAAGCGTCGCTTTTAAATCAACATAAGGTGTGTATTGCTCTGAAGTGAGTGTCGCAATAACCTGTTTAGGGTGACCAAGCCCAGTTGGCTCAATCAATAAACGGTCCGGCTTTTGGCGCAGTAAAGCATTAATGCCCACCGACATTGGAACGCCTGCAGTACAACACATGCAACCACCCGGCACTTCTTTAATCAAAGCGCCTTGATCTGTCATCAATGCGCCATCAATGCCGATTTCCCCGAATTCATTAACCAGAACAGCCCAGTTTTCATTCTCAGGTTTGTTTTTTAGTAGGTTCAAAATAGCGGTCGTCTTACCGACACCCAGAAAACCCGTAATTATGTTTGTAGGAACTTTTTTGGTCATATCAGTTCTCCTTTTTCAAGGAGTATATACTCAATCACCGAAAAGTTGACCCCAATCGATTGTTTATACTGAGATTCATTAATAGAGATATGGCGCAGATATAATCAGAAGAGATAAGAGTAGAGATAAATAGAGGGTAAATAGATAAGTAGATGCGAAAGTTGGATGCTCCAAACGAACTAAAGGCGTACTTTATCAGTACGCCTCACCCTCGTTACTCAATCGTGAGTTCGCGAATCAGGAAGCCTTAAATATCGACCTGAACAATTAACGAGGAACTAAAACTTTGTTTCTGAATCCATCCAAATTGTGTGTAAAACCTCACTTCTCCTTGCGGTTCGTTATGTTGCTTTACGATTTAACTATGGTTCACTTTTGGGGATATTCAAGCCACCACCAGAGAATCGATCAAAATTGTGACGGCGATTCCACAATTGCCCATAGATTCCATTTATGTAACACGCACATTCCATAAATGAAATTCAACTTTTCATCTTTGCTGCTATAGGATATGCAGAGGACGCGTATAATTTACGACAAACCCGCCTTAACCCATTCAGGAGCCTTATCTCAATGACCAGAAGAGAGAAAATTAAGCAATCCTTATTAGCCAAAATGCCAAGGGATGCTATTAATCAATTTCTCTCAAGAGATAAGACACCCGCTTCCGTTCTCTTTCTTTCTTGTATTGTAGGTGTACTTGCTGGCGTAGTGGGTACCTATTTCGAAGTCGCGGTTCATTTCATCACAGAAACTCGTACCGACTGGCTTAAAGATGAAATCGGTAGCTATTTACCCCTTTGGCTTGCCGCTTTCCTTATTAGTGCTGCATTTGCCTTTATTGGTTACTTCCTCGTTCATCGCTTTGCTCCAGAGGCTGCAGGCTCAGGCATCCCTGAAATTGAAGGGGCGATGGACGGTATGCGCCCAGTTCGATGGTGGAGAGTATTGCCCGTAAAATTCTTTGGCGGTATGGGCGCATTAGGTTCTGGTATGGTTTTAGGTCGAGAAGGACCAACCGTTCAAATGGGCGGCAGTATTGGTCGCATGGTCACCGATATCTTTCGAGTCAAAGATGACGACACTCGCCACTCTCTATTAGCTTCGGGTGCCGCAGGTGGTTTAGCCGCCGCATTCAATGCACCACTGGCTGGCATCATGTTTGTAGTCGAGGAGATGAGACCACAGTTTCGCTACTCACTCATCTCAATTAAAGCCGTCATCATCTCCGCGGTTTCAGCCAACATCGTTTTTCGATCAATCAACGGACAGTCTGCCGTTATCACAATGCCTCAATACCAACCGCCTGAACTGGATGCTCTGTGGTTGTTCTTGTTGTTAGGCGTGTTGTTCGGCCTGTTTGGTGTGATTTTCAATAAGCTGATTACACTTTCGCAAGACCTTTTTGTGGCAATACACAAGAATGATCGTAAACGCTACTTAATGACAGGCTCCCTATTGGGCGGTTGCTTTGGCTTATTGCTGCTCTATATACCGGAGTTGACTGGCGGTGGTATTGGTATCATCCCGAATATCACTAATGGCAACTACAGCGCAAACGTGCTGCTGTTAATCTTCTTAGGGCGCGTGCTCACCACGCTACTTTGTTTCGGCTCTGGTGCACCGGGTGGTATATTTGCACCAATGCTTGCTCTAGGAACACTCTTTGGTTACGCGTTTGGGCTTATCGCGGCGGCATTCTTCCCTGAACTGAATATAGAGCCGGGTATGTTTGCGATTGCCGGCATGGGCGCCTTATTTGCCGCCACCGTGCGAGCGCCTATCACTGGCATACTGTTGGTTATTGAAATGACCAATAACTACTATCTCATCCTACCGTTGATCATCACCTGCTTGGGCGCAGTAATCATTGCTCAGATGTTAGGAGGTCAGCCAATTTATAGCCAATTACTCAACCGTACGCTCAAAAACGAGAAACTAAGACAACAAGATCTTCCTCAGCAAGAGGAAGTACGTTAACTACTTTGAATGTATGGAATTCCTGTAGTACGTCTGTACGAAAAGTGAGTTAATTACAAATAACTCAAAAAAATAAAGCACACTTTCCTCGTGCTTAATGTCCCGATTCCGCATCAAAATCAAAAAAGCAAACGTTAAACTTGCTATCATCCACTCAAAATTATTTGAGTGTCCTTAACATCTATTGAGGATACAACTGAGCGCTCACTCTAGAGCAAAAATTCTATAATTGACTCGTATTATATAAACAGCTCACATTCTATAAATAACTAGTTGGAGAAAGACGTTGAACTGGAGAAGGTTAACCCAAGTAAAAAATGTGCCGCCATCTCAGGCGTCTTTGGCACTTGGTGTTATTGGACTAGGACAAGCTTGGGCATTATATCTGCCGGGGGTTGGTGAGATCATTCGCCCTTACCTTGCTGCATTTGGCGCACTGTTATTGCTACCCGTTTTACTTCGTTATCTCACCAGCTTTAATACTTTCATCAATGATATTCGTCATCCGCTTAGTGGAAGCTTGATGGCACCAATGAGCATGGCGTTATTGATTCTATGCGACTATTTAGCCGAAATCTCTCCAGTCATTGCTTACCCAGTCTGGTTCTGCGCGTTGTTATTACATTTTACCATGATGGTGTTGTTCTTTAGTTTCCAGATCATCAACTTCAAAATGTCGAACATTGTACCGAGTTGGTTTCTGTATCCGGTGGGGTTAATCAGCAGTTCCTTAGCAGGTTCACAATTTGGGCACACCGTTTTTTCAGAAACACTTGCGGCCACTTGTATCGGTATCTATTTCCTAATGCTGCCAGTGGTGTTGTACCGATTGGTATTCGAAGGAAACCTGCCACGCCGAGCAAGACCAACCTTAGCCATCATGGCAGCACCTGTGAACCTGTCTTTAGCGGCTTACTTGGTTAACTTCGACAACCCAGACCCGATTCTAACAGGTGCGTTGGCTGGCATTGCTATCACCATGACGCTACTGATCTACTTGTGTTACATACGATTGATGCGTCTGAAATTCCAACCTTCGATTGCTGCCGTCACTTTCCCTTCCGTGATCAGCGCTATTGCCATGCATCGTCTAACTACGTTTTTCGGCGCGGAATACCCACAATGGTATTGGCTGCACAAGTTTGGTTTCTTCGAACTAACCATCGCGACTATCCTAGTGATTTGGGTTGCAGGTGGTTACGTGAAGATGTATTGGCCGGAGTTTTTCGATTCTGACTACATGTCTAAAAAGATCAAACGTTCTTAGCGTTTACTTAATGAAATTCTGTTGCTTATCTGTGCCAACAAAACTTAGCGCCTAGACCCAAAAATAACGCCATTTGTTAAGTGTAACAAATGGCGTTATTAGTTCGCGCTAAATCAACTTACAACAATAATGTTTAATCGATCAAAGCACCATATTCGTCAAAGAATGGATAGGGACCATCACTATCTTCTATATAACTAATATGAGAAACCACGGACTTCTTAGCTATGGTCAGAAGTTGTATCGCTTTAGGTTCTAATGAAAAAGACGAATTTGCCTTTGGGTCGAGATCTAATGTGACTGAATGACTATGAGAAGGCCCCACCCAAACTGGAATTGAATTCCAAACTGCTGTAATTGGTCGATGTAGGTGACCAGCACAAATACCCAGGATATTGCTAAAAGGCTTAATGACTTCGTAAAATTCATCAGCATTCTGTAAGTTCTGCACATCCATATGATTCAAGCCTACGGCCATCGGTGGATGATGGATAAACAACATTATTGCCCTATCTCGATATTGTTCTAAAACCAAACTAAGCCATTCCAGAGTATCCCCTGCTAAATATCCATAAGGCTTACCAAGAACTGAAGAGTCTAATCCAATAAGGACCTCGTCATGGCTATCTACGACAAAATCACAATATTCATCGTGATCAAACGAAACAAGATTCGACAACCCCTCACGCAAATTGTTTCTATCATCATGATTACCAGGAATGACATATAACGGCATTTCGAATTTCTCAAGAGCTTCGTTGATCAGTCGGTATTCTTCGATCAAACCAAAGTCACCTAAATCACCAGTAACCACTACACAATCAGGTCTCGGGCGTAAGTCATTGATATGGTTTATGGCATCATATAAACATTTCAACGTATCAACTTTCTTATAGGCCTGCTTGCCCCCCCGCTTGATGTGCAGGTCTGTCAGTTGTGCAATTAACATAGTATTACTTCTTTAAAGGAATTAGCCGCTCGGGGGCGAACGAGATAGCGACAACTTGACCAAGTTGATAATCAACTCGAGCAAAACAATCAACCATCAGAGTTCTGTTTTTCTGTAAGCCCGACAACGTTACGCGCGTGCGGTCGCCAAGAAATACCGTACTAATAACCGTTGCAGTTAGTGCACTGTTTTCATCAGTTACTTGCGTTAGTAAAATATCTTCAGGCCTTAACATTACACTGATTTCTTTATTAGTAGAGACCTGTGAGAGCACTTGATCAGACAAAGTAATCTGTTTACCTGTATCCAACATCAGTTGTCCATCACCCACACTCCCTTCGAGTCGGTTCATTTGACCAATAAAATCGGCAACAAAGTTGTTAACTGGCTTCAAATAGATATCTTTTGCTGAACCAATTTGCGCAATTTCCCCATGGTCTAAAACCGCAATGCGATCCCCCATAGCCATTGCCTCTTCTTGATCATGAGTGACATATACCGCTGTAATACCGAGTTTTTTTAAGAGATTTCGGATATCACCACGTAACCTTTGTTTCAGCAGAGCATCTAATGCAGATAACGGTTCATCAAGTAAAAGAACATCAGGTTCTGTGATAATTGCTCTTGCTAAAGCGACGCGCTGACGCTGGCCTCCTGAAAGCTGATGGACATTTCGACTCGCATATTTTTCTAAGTCGAACATGCTAAGCATCTCTTTTAGCTTTCTGGTTATCTCAGACGGAGCGACTCCACGAACCTTAAGCCCATACGCAATGTTTTCGCTAACATTCATATTCGGGAATAGAGCATAAGACTGAAACACCATCCCAACTTTACGCTGTTCGATTGGCAAACACGTAACATCATGATCACCAAACTCAATCGTGCCGCCATTTTCATCCGCAAACTCTAGGCCTGCAATCATACGCAACGTAGTTGTCTTTCCGCATCCTGATGGGCCAAGCAAAACTAAGATTTCGCCCGCCTCAATTTTGAGATTTGTCGGCTTTAACGCCAAGGTTCCATCTGGGAATGTCTTCGTAATATTATTTAGCGAAATTTCCACGCCATTTTGTTGCTCTAACATATTGATTTTTATCTTAATTATTTACCACTGGTTTCTTGTTCAATGCTTGAGCCAAGACCAATAGAGGGAGAATTAAACAAAGGAAAATAAGTGTGTACGCTGAACTTATCTCAAGTCGCATAGAAGCATATGAATCAGCAAGTCCAACAGGCAGCGTTTTCGTCAATGGTGTGTGTAGCATCCACGTCAGGTTAAACTCGCCAATAGACAAAGTGAGTGTCATCAACATACCAGCGACAATACCAGCCTTGCAGTTGGGTACAATCACATCAAAAAATCGCTGCCAAAAAGTCGCTCCAAGACTTGCCGCTCCTTCCTCAAGAACACGGAAGTTAATACTCTGCAAAATTGATAGAACAGACTTAACCATGAAAGGCAGTGTGAAAATCACATGACCAACGAGAATAAACATCCAACTTGATCGGAAGTCAGTAAACCCTCCATACGCTAGAATCAAACCTAACGAAATAGCCATTCCCGGAATTGCAATGGGGAGTGTAAGTAGCTCGTCAAAAATAGAAGCCCATCGACTTTTACTTTTCGCAAGTACGTAAGCACACGGTACACCTATGACAACATTGATTAACGTGGTTGCAATGGCTATTTGTAGGGTTAACCAAATCGTATCTGAATACAGTGCCCATACTTGTTCAACCCAACGAAAGGTAAACCCACTTTTAACACCAACAAAATAGTTATTTGTGAGACCAGCAACTACCGACATAAACACTGGCACAATTAAGAATGCACATACCGTCAATGTGAAAAACAGCTGCATGTAAAAGTATTTATCTTTTTTCATTATTATCCCCCCATCTCTGCAGATGCGTTGCCATGACGCTTAGCAAACGCCAAACAAAACCAAGTCACTAGGCCGAGAATCAAACTCAGTGCAGCTGCCATTGCGAAATTGGCATTGAGCGTAAATTCGGTATATATCGTCATAGGAAGAACGTTGATATTAGTCGCCAACGTAAACGCGGTACCAAATGCACCCATAGATGTAGCAAAACAAATCGAACCCGAAGAGATTAGGCCAGGGGTTAGCGCCGGAAGCGTCACGTCTTTAAAGATCTGCCAACGATTTGCACCTAGGGATCGACCGGCTTCAAGTAGATTGTGATCGAGCTTTTCCGCCGTTCCCATTACGGTCAATACAACCCGTGGAATAGAAAAATATAAATAACCCAAAAACAGCCCTGCCATCGTATAAGCAAACATCCAACGTTCACCCGTCAGCATCAAGCCAA
Source organism: Vibrio sp. QJM3NY_21 (assembly GCF_057785975.1). Classification (NCBI taxonomy): domain Bacteria; kingdom Pseudomonadati; phylum Pseudomonadota; class Gammaproteobacteria; order Vibrionales; family Vibrionaceae; genus Vibrio; species Vibrio sp. QJM3NY_21. The sequence continues at coordinate 703,812 of NZ_CM173514.1, read as the reverse complement.
ACTGAGCGAAAAGCCCCTGCCGCCCTGAAAGCATGATGACAAAAAAACCAATAACAACACCAGGGAAAGCCAATGGGAAGCTCAGCATTGCAACCAAGACCTGCTTACCTTTAAAGTCATAGCGAGTTAAAAACAATCCTGAGATGGTCGCTATCGCTAAACTAACCAGAGTTACTAAAACAGACAGTCCAACTGTCGAAATCAAACTTTTTAAATAGATAGGTCTAGTTAAAATATGCCAGTAACTTATAGCACCGCCATCTATTAGCGAAACCTTGATTAACTGCACGACTGGCAATAGAAAAAATGCACAGCTAACGGTGATGGCTGGCAAAATCAGAAATAAGGAAATATGATCATTTTTCATAGAGATATTGGCGGGTGTAACCCCGCCATCCAACATTTTAATAGGCTATTAGTTCACTTCTCGAATATACATATCCGCAAATGTAGATTGATTTTCAGACATTTTTGCGAAATCAACAGAGCCTACTCGTTCGTACTCAGAAGCTGGGAGGAACTTACTTTGCGCCTCTTCGCTCATCACACCATCAATTACTGGGCGTAAGTAGGCTTCTGCCCATAATCGTTGACCTTTATCTGACAAGACAAAGTCTAAAATCTTCTGAGCATTCTCTGAATTCGGAGCATTCTTCACTTTACTCATTACATAAGGAACAGCGATAGATCCTTCCTTGGGAATAACAAAAGCCGCATTAGTAAAATCGTTGTATTTTGCGCGATACGCATTGAAGTCGTAATCAATTAAAATAGGGATCTCACCAGAAATCACACGGGCATAAGAAGTTTGTCGAGGTACAATTGGTCGATTCTTCGCTAACTGCTGAAAATACTTAATGGCTGGTTTGAAATTATCAATATCGCCACCCATAGCCTCATTAACTGCTACAGCACTTGCGTAACCAACAAAAGCACTCGTTGGATCTAAATACCCAACCATGCCTCTATAATCAGGCTTCAACAGGTCTTCCCAGCTCGTCGGTACTTCTGCGCCATCAAGAGCATCAACATTCACAAAAAAGCCAATCGTGCCGGAGTGGATAGCAAACCAGTTCCCGTTAGGATCTTTCATACCTTCTGGAATCTGGTCCCAATTTTTAGGCTTATATGTATCAACAACGCCTTGTTCTGTTGCGTTAATACCAAAAGAAACACCGTAATAGACCACATCAGCAACTGGGCTATTCTTCTCTGCAACCAACTGAGATAAAGACTGACCTGAGTTCTTATTGTCCATAGGAACTCGGATACCCAACTCTTTATTAATTAACTGAAGTTGTCCTCCCCAGTTAGCCCATTCCGGTGGACAGTTGTAACAAATAGCATCAGATGCCTGCGCTTGAAAAGCGACACCAGCAAAACCAAGAATTAAGCTCGCTAATTTTCTAGTTTTTGATGACTTGTTAACTCGTAGTAATTGATGTTGTGCCATTATGTTCTCCAACGAATTTTCCATTAATTAAATTGGGTTATAACGGGAACCGCACCAAGCGATCCCTTCATTTGTAATTCATACTTCAACGCAAATTCAAACCGCTCGATTGAGCCTGCTTTTGCGTTAAACAAAATATCGACGGCCATTTTCCCCATATCAATATGAGGAACAGCCACAGTAGCCAAATTCGGACTCGCCAATTGCCCAAGCCCCATACCATCAAAGCCCACAACCGAAACGTCTTGTGGGATTCGTCTGCCTGTACTCTTCAACGCATTCATTGTTTTCAGCGCAAGTAAATCATTGCTGCAAAACCAAACCGTAGGACCACACTCACCGCTTAATAAGCTCATCTCAGAGTCAGTGAACGGAACAAGTTTGTTTTGGTCGACTTCAAGAAGCTGGCTTAATTCCCCCCCCTTCTCATAGAGACCTTGTTTGAACCCTTCATAACGCTTTTTTGCACGGTCGGATGAGGTAAAGTGCCCTGTAATCATTCCTATTTTGATATGGCCATATTCTAGAATTTTCTCTGCAACATCCTTACCTGCTTGATAGTTATCAACATAGACACAAGGTTCATTTTCAACAGATTGGTTGTGAAGCAAACAGTAAGGAAATTTAAAACTGCGGAGTAATTCGAGTGCAGCATTATCAGACACATCGGCTATCGTTAAGATCACACCTTCCACTCTTTGACGGATCAGATCGATAGCTGCTTGTTGTTCTTGTTCACTGTCATATTGGGTGTCCAGCACTATAGTCGAGTAGCCAAAATGCCGTGCGCGCTGCTGAATACCTGCAACAACTTCTGAAAATACGGGATTCAATAAACTCGGAATCAATACGCCAATCGTTGGGTTTTTATTGAACTCAAGAGCATGCGACTTCCTGTCTATTCGATAACCTGTCGTATCGATGACACGCTCGATTTTTTGAGCTGTAGCAGAAGCCACAGATTCTGGTGTGTTAACGAATCGAGAGACTGTCGCAGGGGAAACACCCGCGAGAACTGCCACATCCTTGATATTCATTCGTTATCCCTAGCCATCCCGTTAATTGATGAACGCAAGACTAGATGACGGGTGTGACAGTTTTATTAATGAAAACAGGCGATATCTATACTTTTAACCAACGTTAAAGGCACCTTCAAAGCAAATGGCGACATTTTAATTTATGAAACAAATTCGTTTCACTCAATAACACGGATTTTCTAATGATTTATTTCGAGTGAAAAAAAGTCATTTATAAGAGATGTAAGCCAATAAGATCAGCGTAAACGATTCGACTAACTAGAACTGGCGATTTCTGCGACTCAATCTAAATTGCGTGTCGCATGTCGCTTAGTCATGACGAACACTATTTGAAGAGACGAAAACAAAAAAAGGCCTCACAATGTGAGGCCTTTGAATAGGCAAGGTGTTAATAGTTCAGGCGAGTATTAATAGAACTGGCGAGAGCTATTAGAAGTTAGCGTGAGGGCCAAATACTTCGTAGTGTACGCGTGAGCGATCTACTTTAAGTGCGTCTAACTGCTCTACGATGTTCTTCATGAAACCAACAGGGCCACAGATATAGAAATCACTCTCTTCAAAGCCTTGAGTATCAGAGATAGACGCTAGATCCATCTGGCCTTGATGTGTGTTTTCACATGCAGATTCGTCTTTGTTCATGTACCACGTTTTCGCTTCCCAACCTTTGTCGGCAACAATATCTTTAACGCGAGTCGTGAAAGAGTGTTGGCCTACGTTCTCACAAGCATGAAGGTAAAGTACTGGCTCGTTTTTATCTTCCGTGTTTAGGAACTCAAGCATAGACTGCATTGGCGTTACACCAACACCTGCAGAGATGAGCGTTACTGGCTTGCTGCGCTCTTGATACATAAAGTCACCTGCTGGTGCGTATAGGCTAACTTCATCACCGATAGCAACGGTATCGTGCATGTGGTTAGAAACAACACCTTGCGTTTCTTGACCTTGGCCTTCACGCTTCACAGAGATACGGTAGTATTTTCCGTTCGGCTTGTCTGACAGTGAATACTGACGAATTTCGCTGTATTGTGCGCCTTCAGGTTTCACTTCAATACCGATGTATTGTCCTGGTGTGTAATCAAGAACTTCGCCACCGTCTTTTGGCTCTAAAATAAAGCTTGTAACCAATGCAGACTCTTCGATCTTGTTTGCAATAACAAACGTACGTGCAGCTTCCCAGCCACCCACAGCTTGCTTACGTTGAAGGTAAAGCTCAGCTTCACGGTCGATGAATACTTGCGCTAAAAATAGGTAAGCGGCAGTCCATGCTTCTTCTACTTCTGGAGTAAAGGCTTCAGTTGCCAATTCGCGCAGTGTTTCAATCAGGTGCAAACCAACAATTTGGTAATGTTCTGGTTGGATGTTAAAGCTTGTGTGTTTCTGTGCAATACGTTCAACCGCAGTGGTTAACACTGCTAGGTTTTCAATATTCTTAGCATAAGCCGCAATAGCTTCAAACAGTGCCACACCTTGGCGACCTGTTCTTTGGTGAGTCATGTTGAAGATATCTTTCAATTCAGGGTTATGCGTGAACATACGTTGATAGAAGTGTTGAGTTAAAGCAGGGCCTGCGCTTTCTAAAAGAGGAATCGTCGATTTGATGATGTTGATATGTAGATTGTTTAGCATTGATTTACTCCGAACACTTAGTCTTTTGACCACTTGAGTCAAATTGACTAGTTTTATTTAAAGATGACTTTATACCAATTCATTCTCTATGAGCTCTCTGGCTGCATTTTTTATGAGAATCACGTGGACTGATAAATGGGCATTAATTGATTCAAATCAACTATAGGTCAGTTATTCAGTCATATAGACAACACGTAATGGACACATTGCACAAACGGTGCCAACATGCGAAAGCTTGCTGTGTCTGGCATCCTTTCAAAAATTCACTTCAAACTTTAGTCAAAAAGACCTTTTTTTTGTGTCATAAAGACTCTACCATGTATAAAAATACAAACAGTATGAGCCCTTTATGCAAGACATCTCAGCATCCACTCTCATGGAAATGACCATTGGTTTAGCCAGCGGTGTGAACGATCAAGACCGTTTTAATCGCCTAATCGATGCCATTCGTAAAACCATAACGTGTGATTGCGTCGCGCTTTTAAGCCTTCAAGGCGACACGCTAGTACCCATCGCAATGCAAGGGCTCAGTCGAGATACATTCGGTCGCCGCTTTATCATTTCGGAACACCCACGCTTTGATGAGATTTGCGCATCACGTTCTCCTGTTCGTTTTGATGCTGATAGCTCATTGCCTGATCCTTTCGACGGCTTACTAATCGACCATGACGGCGATTTACCAATGCATGCCTGCATGGGTTTACCTCTGCTGTTTGGTGACAAATTGTTAGGAGTGCTAACCCTAGACAGCCTAAAACCTGATGTCTTTGCGAATATTCCTGCTCGTAACCTAGAAGTTCTCGCTGCTATTGCGGCTTCAACCATGCAGATGGCGATGACTTTCTCGCAACTTGAACATCAAGCAAAACAGTCAAAGCAATTACTGGAAGAGTTGAACGTAGAAGCGTGGGAACGTGACGGCGGCGAGTTGATTGGTAACAGTGACACCATGGTCGCGCTTAAGAACGACATCGCGGTTGTAGCACCGTCTGAGTTTAATATTCTGATTCATGGTGATACTGGTGTTGGTAAAGAGCTCGTTGCTCGTACCCTGCACCACCAATCGCAACGTAAGCGTAATCCGCTGGTCTACGTGAACTGTGCTGCTATTCCTGAGAACTTAGTAGAGAGTGAACTATTTGGTCACGTTCGTGGCGCATTTACTGGCGCAGACAAAAACCGCTTAGGTAAGTTTGCTCTAGCCGATGGCGGCACGCTGTTCTTAGATGAAATTGGTGAATTGCCTTTGGCAGCACAAAGTAAGTTACTGCGTGCGCTGCAAAACAACGAAATCCAACCGGTAGGCCAAGACAACATCCAAACCATTGATGTTCGTGTTCTGGCTGCAACCAACCGAGACTTAAAGCAAGAAGTTGAAGACGGTCGATTCAGAGCCGACTTGTATCACCGACTTAGTGTGTACCCTATCGCGGTACCTGCATTGAAAGAGCGTGGTGACGACATCAGCTTATTAGCTGGTTTCTTCCTAGAACAAGCGCGCCGTAAGCTTGGCATCAACCAAGTTAAGTTCCGTTCTGATGTTCTGGTATTCCTAAACCGTTACGGTTGGCCAGGTAACGTTCGTGAGCTTGAACACGTTATCAGCCGTTCAGCACTGAAAGCATTGGCTCGCAGCACTAACAAAAACCTCGTTACAATCACTAAAGAAGATTGTGGTCCACTCGACCAAGATCAACCGATTGCGACGACACAGGTAAAAAACACACCATTATCAACACCAACGATCGACCTATCCGCTGGTTTACGTGGCGCGACGGACGATTTTCAACGCAGCATCATTACTGAAGTGTTGGAAGATGCCAACTTTAACTGGGCGCAAGCAGGACGAGTACTGAAAACAGACCGAGCAAATCTGACTCGACTGTCTAAGCGTTTAGGACTAAATGTGGCTAAGTCTCACACGATCGAACGGACAAAATAGATATTAGCGGTTTGTTGCGAGCATCTAGCAAAACTTGTGTATATAATGCTGCAAATTGTAACGCTAATTTTAAATATGTAGAGAGAGTTATGAAGTTTATCCGTTGGTTCTTAGGTCGTGTCATCTTGTTATTGAATTTTGTATTCAGCCCACGTGGTGTGAAGCGTTCTCAAGAAGAGCAAAGCAAAGTAAATGAGCAGGCAAAGACGCACACGTTATACCAATTCGAAGCGTGCCCATTTTGTGTAAAAGTGCGCCGCGCGATGAAACGTCAATCAGTTCAATTTGAACTTCGTGATGCAAAGAACAATGATCAACACCGTGCAGAGCTTGAAGCTGGTGGCGGTCGCGTTAAAGTGCCTTGCCTACGTATCGAAAAAGACGGCAAAACTGAGTGGATGTATGAATCTTCGGATATCGTTACTTACTTAGAAAAGCAGTTCGCATAAGCTAACCTGCGTAACGAAAGTCAGACATAAAAAATCCCTCAAATATGAGGGATTTTTTATGTCTATTATTTGGAACTCGTCGCTTTCAATTTAGGGAAGAAAGCTCAAATGACTACTTCGACACAATCAGCATCAATTCTACACGGCGATTACACGCCTTGCCTTGCAGAGAAGCGTTAGTACAAGCCGGAACGTATTCGCCAAAGCCGCGAGTGTAAATAGCACGACTCGAAACATAGTTACTTTCCAAGCGCGCTTTCACTTCTTTTGCACGTAGCTCAGAAAGCGGATCATTAACACGATCACTGCCCGTATTATCAGTATGGCCCTCAATCACCACATCAATATCTTGGCGTTGAGAAAGGTAACTGCCTAAAGTATCCAGCCATTGATTGTAGGCTGGCTCAGGGAATGCCGAACCCGTTTTAAAGTTCACGTGCTGTTCCAGCTTTACCATCACATGGTTGCCCGGCAGTACTTCAAAGTCGATACGGTTTTGTCTTAAAAAAACTTCCAGTGGGTCATTAGTCGAGACACCACGTCCATAGTTGGTTGTGATGGTTTTTTGTTGATGAGTGCTGTTCTGGACTGAGTAACTGCGATTGCTCGCTACAGATGTCGTTTGAACCACACCCCATTCAGGATGCATAAGGTCGTAATCGGTTTGCGGAGCAGTTTCTAGCAGATCGTCACCTAACATACCCGTTGGTAACGTCGTTTCACACCCTGCCAAAGCTATGCTTAACATTATCGCTAAATATCTCATTACTTCACCAACCACTCATGCAGATAAACCATTCACTAAGGTCTATATCGGCACCGAGGGAAAAACTTTAGACAAAAACTTTATACGAAAAGAAAGCACATCCCAAAAAAGTGCTTTTGATCACAGTTAACCGTCAACTAGCCTGTCATCACCCGCTAGTTCCAACTGTTTGCATTTATTTACCTTATAATTGTTTTCCAATTCGTACTAAATAGTTAGAATCTCACGACTTCTCAACGCTAGAGCAAACATTATGTTTAAACCATTTACTAAATTCATCACAGCACTCGCTGCCGTACTTATTATTGCGGGTTGTAGTGAAACAGACGAGCCACAGAAAGGCGTTCAATACGAAGCACTTCCTACTGCTCTAACTGAATTTAACCTGTCTCCGATCACTGAAATCTTCTCTTTAAACTGTGGTCACTGTCGTCAAATGGAAAGTGCAATTCCAGAGATTGAGTCGCTAACAGACCAAACTATTGGCAAGATGCACGTAACGTTCAATGAAAGTGCTCAAATCAGCGCAATGATCTACTACACAGCAGTGATGCAACTTGACGCGACACCTGACCACGCGTTCATGGACGACCTATTTGGTGCCGTTCAAATGGGTGCAGATGCAACGCCAGAACAGCGTCAACAAGCACTAGAGACAGCGTTCACTTCTCGTGGTTTGGTTAGCCCATACCAACTGAATAAAGAACAGCAAGTTGCTCTATTTGACTACGTTAAGAAAGCAGAAGAGATCTCAGTAAAAGGTCAAATCAACTCAGTACCAACATTTATCATCAACGGTAAATACCAAGTACTCACTGCAGGTCACCAAGATGTTGCTGGCATCGCAAAAACGATCAACTACCTTTTGACTCAACCCTAATCACGGCTTTAGCCCATTGATTAACACACTCTGTATTAACTGCGAAATTCTGCATTAACTATGAAATACAGCATTAACTATAAAATACAGCATTAACTATAAATAGGTTTTACTATGTCTAAATTTATCATCCCGGTCATTGTCTTTATTTTGGCTGGCTTCATGATCTACCGCACTTGGATGAATCATAAATCTGGCGAAGAAAATATCGAGCAAGGCCAACAGTTTCTTGTCGAAAACGGTGCTAAAGAAGGGGTTGTTACGACTGAAAGCGGTCTTCAATACCTTGTACTTGAAGAAGGTACAGGCACAGAGCACCCAACTAAGAACAGTAAAGTAACGGTTCACTACCACGGTACACTTATCGACGGCACTGTTTTCGACAGCTCTGTTGAGCGCGGCGAGCCAATCTCATTTGCTCTTAAGCAAGTAATCAAAGGCTGGCAAGAAGGTTTGACTTACATGGTTGAAGGCCAAAAAGTTCGCCTGTTTATTCCGAGCCAATTGGCTTACGGTAAGGGCGGTTCAGGCCCTATCCCACCGTCATCAACTCTGATTTTTGATGTTGAGTTAATCTCTATCAACTAACCGAAGTGACTGATATAAGCCCCAACATACAAGCTATGTTGGGGCTTTTTTATATGTGAACATTTGAAAGCACTTTGGCACTTTGGCTATTTAGCTACTTTAACAACGACCAAATATACCCTCAAAAATCGACCACTAGACGACTGGTCTAATTTGAATTATAGTACTGCCCATGAACGAAAAAACGAATGACACACGCCTGCATGTTTTAGATGTTGGCTACAAATTAATAGTGAACAACGGCTTTAACGGCGTTGGCTTATCGCAATTGCTTAAAGAAGCGGACGTGCCGAAAGGGTCGTTTTACCACTACTTTAAATCGAAAGAGCAATTTGGCGAGGCTCTGATCCAACACTATTTTGAGACCTACATCAGCAGAGTTGAAACTATTTTGGTTCATGGCGAAGGAAACCATTACCAGAGAATCATCAGTTATTTCACTCGATGGTCACAGATTGAAAACGGTACCTGTAACGCTCATAAATGCTTAGTCGTTAAGCTCAGCGCTGAAGTTTCTGATCTTTCTGATCCTATGCGTCAAGCCTTACTAAAAGGGGCTGAAAAAGTGACCTCTACGATACAACACTGTGTTGCTGGTGGTATTGAAGATGGCTCCATTAAAGTTGAAGACAGCCAAGAAACCGCTCAAAATCTATATTCTATGTGGTTGGGCGCAAGTTTGTTGAGCAAACTAAGCCAGAGCTCAAGCAGCTTAGAATCAGCTTTAAACCTAACCCAACAGATTTTAAAAGGTAAAAACTAACCACGTACTGTGTTTAGTCTTTATTAACGACAGATAACCCGCCCTCTTATCAATTTGATGACGGCGGGATTTTTAGACAACAAGACTAGACGACTGGTCTAATTCCAAATAAACATAATATAAAATTAAGGATATCCAATGACTCAACAAGACAATCGCCGCATCGTATTGGCTTCTCGCCCAGTTGGCGCACCGACTCAAGATAACTTCCGTTTAGAGTCAGTAGCCGCACCAACAATTCAAGATGGCGAGATGTTACTTCGCTCAGTTTATCTTTCTCTAGACCCATACATGCGTGGTCGTATGAGCGATGCTAAATCTTACGCAGACCCAGTTGCGATTGATGAAGTGATGGTTGGTGCAACCGTATGTCAGGTTGAAGAATCAAACCACGCTCATTACGAAATTGGCGAGTGGGTACTGGCTTACACTGGTTGGCAAGATCTTGGTGTGTCTAACGGTGAAGGCCTCATCAAACTAGGCAAAGAACCAACGCACCCTTCTTATGCACTTGGCATTATGGGTATGCCTGGCTTTACGGCTTACATGGGTTTGCTTGATATCGGCCAACCTAAACAAGGCGACACGCTAGTCGTTGCGGCGGCAACAGGTGCAGTAGGCGCAACCGTTGGACAAATCGGCAAACTAAAAGGCTGTCGTGTTATCGGCATTGCGGGTGGTCAAGAGAAGTGTCAGTACGCGAAAGACGTGCTTGGCTTTGACGAATGTATCGACCACAAAGCTGACGACTTCGCGGAACAACTGGCTAAAGCATGTGACAACGGCATCGACGTTTATTTTGAAAACGTTGGCGGCAAGGTTTTCGATGCCGTAATGCCATTGCTTAACACCGGTGCTCGTATTCCTGTATGTGGCCTTATCTCTCAATACAATGCGACATCACTGCCTGAAGGCCCGGATCGCATGTCTAGCCTTATGGGTACGCTGCTGGTCAAGCGTATTAAGATGCAAGGCTTCATTATCTTTGATGACTACGCGCACCGTTATAACGAGTTTGCTGTTCAAATGACAGAATGGTTGTCTCAAGGCAAGATGCACTATCGTGAGCACCTAATTGAAGGTCTAGACGAAGCGCCACAAGCATTCATGGGTCTTTTAGAAGGCCAAAACTTCGGTAAGCTTGTTATCAAAACAAACGAAGCTAAATAAACTCAAAAACTGAACCCGTTAGTTAACTAGGTAGAATCATGATTACTTTGCATCACCTGAATAAATCACGCTCAAAGCGCATCATCTGGCTGTTGGAAGAGCTTGGGGTAGATTACCAGATCAAGCCATACCAACGAGACAGTGTCACTTTTCTTGCGCCACCAGAGCTTAAGTCCGTTCACCCATTGGGTAAATCTCCTGTCATTGAAGACGATGGCATCGTGATCACTGAATCTGGCGCTATCACGGAATACCTAATCGACAAATACGGTCAGGGTAAGTTCGCACCAACACGCGGCACCGCAGACTACGTGGAATATTCTCAATGGCTTCACTTCGCTGAAAGCTCAGGTATTTTGCCAATGTTGCTTAAGATCTTTGTAATGAAAGACGGCTGTGAGACTAACTTCCTAGGCGGTTATGCAGACGACGAAAACCAAAAGATCTTAACTTACGTGAATAATGCACTTGAAGGTAAAACCTACTTGGTTGCAGACACACTAACAGGTGCAGACTTTATGATGTCGTTCATCGTAGAAATCGTTGGTAACTTTGGTGCAACTGCGCTTTACCCTAACATTGCTAAATACGGTAAGCTTTTGGCTGACCACCCTGCTTACCAAAAAGCAGAGCAAGTAGAGCTAGAACACTCGAACTGATCGAGTTTCAATCAAGCTCGGACGCGCTTAGGATAAGCACAAGCAACTAAATGAAGCCAAAGCCGATTTATCTTTCGCTTTGGCTTCTCATTTGCCTTCATTTCGACAACAATACCGAACTCTAACTGAACAGCCATAGAGTTTGATTTTCATGTCAGCAAACCTTGCTCAATACACACCACTGCACGCTTTAAACCAACCAGCGAACCAAGACTTATCGCTACCCACTCGGTTTACGTTTCCGTATTACTATACTCCGCACCCAATGTGTGAGTTAGCAATGCTGCAGCTTCAACTGTCACTGCTCGACTGTGGTGTGAATGAAACATCGCAAGGCAACCTCTATGCCGTACTTCTTGTTCAGGATCCAACAACTCAAGAACTAGGCTACCTTTCTGCATTTTCAGGTTTGCAGTTAGATTCGTCACTCGCCTCTCAGCTAACAAGTATTGCCTTTGTTCCTTCTGCTTTTGATGGGCAACAGTTTCAAGTCCAAAACACGCAAGGCTTAGTCAAGCAAGCAACCTTGATTAATGACATTACGAACCTAGAACAAACTCATAACCTAGATGATTTGACGTCAAGCCTAAATGAACTCAAAAACGATGCGAGTAAAGCAGTTGAAGCATTTCAGATCGCAATGGCTGCTAACAAGGCTGAGCGTACGATTCTAAGAGAAAAAGCCAATCAAGAGAAAGCGTTGGGGAATCTTGATTCAGCCGCTGACCTGCTTAAACAATTAGGTAATCAAAGCAGCCAAGAGAAGCGCGACCTAAAAGCGCTCCGTATCGAGTGGAAACAAAAGATCGCAGAACGCCAGTTGCAAGTTGATGCTATCGAAAGCGAACTTAAGAGCCGCAAGCAAGAGTACCAAGCGATCTCAGCCGAATTAGAAGCGCAACGTTTGTTCCATTATCGCTTTATCAACCAAGCACTCGAATCAAAGAACCTGCTTGAATTGTTAGATGGCAAAGACGCTCTTGAAGGCTCTGGCGACTGTTGCCTACCTAAGCTGCTTAACTTTGCGTTTGAACACGGATTTAAACCGTTAGCATTGTCTGAGTTTTGGTGGGGATTACCACCTACAGATATCATTCGACAACACGCAAACCTCTACCCTGTTTGTCAGAGCAAAAGCTTTGAGGTCCTCGACCACCAGCTGAGTGGTATTGAACTAGAAGATAACCCGCTTATCGTGAACCCTGCGGTGGGTAAATCGTTTGATATTGTCTACGAAGATGACGAGATCGTGGTGGTGAATAAACCCGAGGAGTTCTTGTCGGTTCCTGGCAAGTTCATCGAAGACTCGGTTTATACACGCATTAAAGCGCGTTACCCCGATGCAACAGGCCCTTTGATTATCCATAGGTTAGATATGTCGACGTCTGGATTGTTGATTTTGGCACTGACCGCAGAATCCAATAAACACATCCAGAAGCAATTTATAGACAGAACCGTAGAGAAGCGCTACACCGCTCTGCTTGATGGCGAAATCCACGGTGAATCTGGCGATATTAGCTTGCCCTTACGCGGCGACATAGCAGACAGACCAAGACAATTGGTTTGCCGTGAACATGGACGTAACGCTGAAACTCATTGGGAAATGGTCAACACCAACAATGGCAAAACCAAGGTTCACTTATACCCAAAAACAGGCCGCACCCATCAGCTACGCGTACATTGCGCTCACCCGTCAGGCCTTGGTGTCCCAATCCGCGGTGATGACCTTTATGGCTACAAACGCGAGCGTCTGCACCTTCATGCGGGATATCTAAAACTGATTCACCCAACCACGGGCAAGTGGATCGAGTTTGAAGTGCCGTCAGAGTTTTAATCCTATCTTTAGCGTAGGGCTTTCGAGCCCTACGCTTCTCAAATGTCCTGTAAATAAGCTTTCAACCCTCGGTCGAAAGACCAAGACATTAGTACCAGAAATCTAAGACTAAAAAGCTTGAACACAATAAAGTGACCATCGCGGGAATACCGTCCTTCCAAGTATCAAAGCGTAAGTGGAAATAAAGCGCCCCTATCGAAGTAGCCCCCAATATTGCACCACCCATCAATTGAATATGTTCTGGTGAGATGTCACATAGGGCTAAAATCAAAAGAGCCGCTCCGGTCAATTCGACTAACCCCACGAGAAACATGATCTTTCTATTCAAGCCATAGCTTTTAAAGAAACCAAGCTGAATTTCAAAGACCTTCTTTTGCCAACCAAGCGTCTTGATTGAACTCGCCAACACAAAGAACATCACCATCAAAATACTTACTGCTGTATTCATCTCGTCTACCTCTATAAGAATCATTAATTCCAACGATGCTATTTAATCATTCATAATTAAGGTGATAAATGCTAGTTTCATGATAGTTAAGATTCCAAATTGGAATAGATAAACATAAGGTGGGTAGGATGGATAAGATTGAGTGTATTCGTATCTTTGTGGAAACCGCGCAACTGAGCAGCTTCACCGCAACCGCCAATAAGTTAAACATGACACAGGGTGCGGTTAGTAAGAAAATCGCATGGTTGGAGAGTGACTTAGGGATGACTCTGTTTCAACGAAACAGCCGCAAGATATCCCTCACTCATGCAGGAAAAGACTACCTAGAATATTGCTCTCGTTTACTCGAAGAGATGTCTGCCATAGAAAGCAGGCTCAAACGTGAGACAGAATCCGTAGAAGGTGAGCTTAAGATATCTGCGCCAAGTGCCTTTTCATCGATGTTACTCAGTGAGCCGCTTCAAGCTTTCATTGAACAGCACCCAGGTATCCGCATTAACCTCAGTGTCGACGACCGCATTATTAACCTTAATGAGCACAATATAGATGTCGCCATTCGAGCATCACAACTTGCAGACTCAAGGTTAAAAGCTCGCTTTCTTTTCAACAATAAAGTTCAGTACTTTGCATCGCCCGATTACTTAAAAAATCACGGGAAACCTATACGTCCGCAAGATCTTAGCCAGCATAAGTGCTTAACTTATTCTCTGATGAATCCAGCAAACGAATGGCGTTTCACCGACAAAGATCGCCAAAGCACCAGCGTAAAAGTAAACCAAATTTTAACCTCAGACAGTCCAGAAATGTTACTTAAGATGGCTAGACAAGGTTTAGGTGTGGTTGCTTTACCGGATTGGATGGGCAAAGAATTTGTAGAGACTGGGGAGTTAACGCAGTTATTAGAAGATTGGAGCAATGACTACTTGCCGATGTACGCGGTGTACCACGCAAGTGAATATTTGCCCCAACGAATTCGAGTATTTATTGATTTTATTGCGGAGTGTTTAAGTTCCACAAACAGTTAGAGCTCAACCAGAAATCAATCAACCAATCGATCAATAACTCATCAAGCCTCTATAAACGACCAATCAAACATTAAGATGGTACGTACTTAGCCCATCACATCTGTACGTTGCTCAACGCATTCAAAAGAGCCCATTTCGAACTCACGGCAGATCCAAGGTCGGTTTTCGTAAATAGTACACATCAGTGTTTCTCGATCAACTGCCGAACACCAGCCATCGTCTAATCTCAGCATGGTCTCGCCGCCCCACTCGTCATAAGCAATATGCTCTTCAGGAACGCCGGTATCTGTGATGATCATAACCTCTAAACGACAACAGCATGCCTGACAATTGGCACATGTTACTTCGGGTTCGGTTACGTTCTTTATCTCTATGGTCATAAGTGACTACACTGCTAAATTTTGCGTATAGTAATCGAAACCGCTCGCTACGGCTAATAAAGAAAGCGAGATGCACCGTTTTCAGGTGGGTAAAAATAACAATAGGCGTTGTGATTTGCTCACAACGCCTATTAAGTTTTCTCGTTTTAACCGAATAACGACCCTATTTAGAATAGGCTCGCGAAGAACAATTTAATGTAGTCCATCAGACGTTTGAATATGCCACCTTGTTCAACAGCCTCTAACGCAATCAATGGTTGAGTTTGAACATCTTCACCGTCTACTGTGTAGTGAACCACACCTAGAGTTTGGCCTTCTGCAATCGGCGCCTTCAACTCAGAATTAAGTTCAATCGATGCCGTTAGCTTTTTACTGTCTGACTTAGGCAAAGTAATGAACGTATCTTCCGCAACACCCAGCTTCAACGTATCTTGTTCACCAAACCACACCTTCTCTTCAGCCACTTGGTCGCCGCCTTGATGTGGGTTTAGCGTGTCAAAGAATCGAAAACCATAGCTCAATAGCTGCTTACTGTCTGACTCACGGCTCTTAACGCTCGATGCGCCCATAACCACCGCGATCAGTCTCATTTCACCCTGTGTTGCCGAACTCGCTAAGCTGTAGCCTGCGCCAGAGGTATAGCCCGTTTTCATGCCATCAACCGTCAAGCTTCTATCACGCAGTAAGCCATTACGGTTGTGTTGTGTGATGCCGTTGTAACTGAACGAACGTTCGCTGTATAAGCCATAAACATCCGGTAAGTCACGAATAATCGCACGACCTAATAATGCAATATCGTAAGGAGTCGAATAAAGACCGTCAGCGTCTAAACCATGCGCGTTCGCAAAATGGGTGTTTTCTAATTTCAGAGACGTAGCCCAAGAGTTCATAAGATCCACAAATGCATCTTGTGAGCCCGCAACGTGTTCCGCAATCGCAACACTCGCATCGTTACCTGATTGAATAATCAAGCCGCGGTAAAGGTCCATCATTGCTACATCGGTGTTCACTTCGATGAACATTTTTGAAGAGTCAGGGAAGTTCTTCGCCCACGCGTTCTCGCTGATTCGTACCTGATCGTCAGCAGAGATGTTGCCTCGCTTCATCTCTTGTCCGGCTACATAGCTGGTCATCAGTTTGGTTAAGCTTGCTGGGTTTAATTTAGTGTGTGCGTTTTTTTCTACCAGCACATCACCAGAATTAAAATCAATTAACACATACCCTTTTGCGCCTAGGCTAGGTGGGCTTGGCACTATAGAAGGTGCTGCGATAGCTGCATTACTTACCATCGCTGCGTTACTTACAATGAATATACTTAATAGAGGGAGAGAGTATTTGGAAAACAGTTTCATTGAATCAAACCTAAGTTAACGTTTTGAGCAGTATAGACAAATGCTAGCAAAAGAAGCGCGAACTTTACGTTGCTTTACGTATTTGTACCATTCGTTACAAATAAAAAAGTACAATCTGCGATCTGACCATATTTTCAACAACCAATATTGACTCAACGAATGCATCCAACGCCTTATTCTATCGCTCAGGCATGCGTCTAAACAACATTTCAACAAAGCCAGTAATGCGCTGTTTGCTCTCGCTTGGCTCTAAATCAGGTTGAATGCCAGACTGTGCCAATGCTTGCCATTGTACGACCTGAGAGTTAGGTACGAAAAAAGCAATGTACAGCGATCCTTTCTCGGCGACTTTTCCGTCACCATCATAAAATGGCACCCCTGTTGAAAGCTTAATCGCATCGAAAATCGAGTCATCATTTAACTCTGATTCTTCGGCCAATCCAAAACCGACAACAACATCACCAACTGCACCATTTTGATTCAGTTGATAACCTTTCGTAGCGAGTTGATCTTCAATCGCATCACGCACTAGATCGGTTACTACGGTCTCATCGTATTTTTGAGAAAGGTAAACCTGCTCTGATTCAGGGTGCCACGAGTACGTCGTTACTCCGTGTTTCATGAACTCAAAATCGCCACTGGTGACCACACCATAATTGTGCGTTGGCGGCATTTCTTGTGTGGTACATGCTGTCATTCCAATCGCTATCAAAGCCAATAACACTGCTTTTTTTATGCTTTTTGTTGCACAAATGGATCGTTTTATCATTCGCGGCTTCCTTACCTATATAAGAATAAATATCAATTAACCTCCCAACATAAATAGTAATTATGTTAATAGAAAGGTCATTAAACGTTTGCGTAATCGCTAACCTTCACTTCTGCCCGTTTTGGGGGTTTAATCACAAAAACAGAGTTGGTATAGTCTACCTCGTTAAACATAACCAGACCATTCGAGGCACGGAGCTTCCTCAATCATCTCATGAAGAGAAGAATTGGTACCGACAAAGTATCGGCAAATTTAAGAGGGTCAAACAATGGAATTCAATATGGTTGAAATTTTAGGTTACGCGGCATCTATTATGGTCGCAATTTCATTAACAATGAAAGATATCGTTCGTCTGCGTGTCCTTAACTTTATTGGCTGTACTCTCTTTACAGCATACGGCGTTATGATTGACGCATGGCCAGTGGTCGCGACCAACGGTTTCATCGCTTGTGTAAACATCTACTTCCTTGCAAAAATGCAAAAGGAAAAAAAAACGGAAGCGATGAAAGCAGCGAAAGCCTAAATTAGCGATTAGCATTTCAAATATTTCTGAAAAAGCCCAAATAGAGTGATCTATTTGGGCTTTTTTGTGTCTGTCGTTCTCAAGAGCATGATTTCCAATCTTCCAGCCTTTGAAGACATCGATTCTTTCAACTGATCACATATAAGCAACGCGATATTCGTTCTTTTGATACGTCTGAGTGTTGTTACGTCCTCTCTCTTTTGCTTGATAAAGCGCTTTGTCAGCTTTATCGATCGCTGTTTCAATATCAGTGAGCGCTCGATCGTGACAACAGCCAGCACTGATTGTGACAGGTGACACCAAACCTTGCAGTTGCTCTACACTTCGTCTGAGTTCCTCAGACAATTCGAATAACTCACGCTCATCACAATCAAATGTCACCAAAATAAACTCTTCACCGCCATAGCGCGCAATCAAGCGACGACGATTAACAAATCTCTTTAGCGATTTTGCGACCTCACAGATAACCCTATCGCCTTGAGCATGACCATATTGATCGTTCACCCGTTTGAAATGGTCAATATCAAGCAAAATGACACCGACATTTGTTAGCGGATAAGGCGACCTTTGAGCAATTTTCAACTTTAACTGCTCGATAAAACTCCGTCGGCTAGGAAGACCAGTGAGGTAATCGAGGCTCGCAACATCCAAGATTTTGAGATGACGATGCCGCAGGTAAAGCACCAACACGATGATAATGCTCAATAGGCTCACGACTAAAGCCATCAAACTAATGAACAGCAAACTATGATTTCTATTGAGCTCCTGCTCTAAAATACCCGCAGAAATGACCCAATTCAGATAGGGGTAAAACTTATAGAAGACGTTTTTGTTGGTCGTACCATTATCACTGGAAACCGTGTAGCTAAAGTGACCTTCTGGCTGAGTTGCGATTCGATCAATTAGCAGTTCCGACGAGTAGCCTATCAAGGCTTTCAATGACTTGTGTTCATAATCAGGATGAAGCACTAAGTTACCCTGAAGATCAATAATGTACACATATCCGCTATCACCGAACGCGTACTTTCTCAGCTTATCTTTTAAGCCTTCAAGATCGACCAAATACATCAATTCTTCTTTATAGGTCGTCGCGACCAAAGTATTGCCACTCGGTAGCCTCATCGAATAGGCAACTTTTGCACGCCGACTTATCTCATGAGGATTAGCGTGAAAGTATTCGATCATACCAGAGTCGATACTGAGCTGTTTTTGGATATGAATAAGATGCCCGCGCTTCTTGCCTTGCAAGAAAGGATGGTAGAGGTGAACGCCTTGTGGTGACATCAAATAGATATAACCTGATTGTCCAATGTGCAGTTCACTGGCGATCTGGCTTACTTGTTCAATTTCTTGTTCCGGAGTGGCATGCCATACATGGGACGCAACGGTATCGGTAATTCCTTTGAGATATGTCTTTATCGCCTCATTAACTGTTGTGTCGACAATATCGTAACTCGCATTCACAATCGTTCGAAAAAATAGCTGGTTGGATTCCAACAGTGACCTTTCAGTTCGGTTAAATTGAAAGGCCGAAAGAATCATCGACACAATGGCGAGCGCAATGGAAAAACTAAGAATGTATTTACGTCTGACTTTCAAGATTACCCCATAGATTTATAATTTTAGGTAACGCTGTGACTTCTCTTATATACAGACTGTTTTATATCATGGTTTTATTTTTTACTGAACGAGTGTCGATATTTTTAAGGGTTTCTATACGCAATCTGTGACTTAAAGCAAAAACGCCGAACTGGATTCAGTTCGGCGTTTTAATTTTACGTTGAAGTTGATGACTTAAATTACACTAAAACCCTGATAAATAGACTTAAAAGCATTCGTATTTACTGGCTATTACTGCGATCTATTGTCTATAAATGGATTAGTTAGCATTAAATTAAGAACAAACCTGAGTCCAGCTACCATCACTACCCGGTTCAGAACTTGTCCACCAGTTCGCTTGGTAAATACTACCGTTATGAACCACTTGGTCGCCAGTGTTTGCATGGCTTGGGTTACCCGCCCAATCTTTCTGAGGTAAGTCTGGGTAAACCGCTAAACCAGCTGTATCACATGTACCCGGGTTTGTGCCACCATCGCCAGGGTTACCGCCACCTGAACTGATATCACCTAATGGTAGGTCTGGTTGCTCAAAGCTAAAGGCATAATCGACTCCGTTCACGCTCACTGCATAGTTAGCAGGGCCGGAGATTGGCAGGTAATACACCATATCTAGCTCATACACTCCACCAGCTGGAAGTTCTTCCCATGTAGGCAAAGTAAACGCCACTCGGTGCATGGTGCCATCTAATCCACCAATGTTATCCGCACGAGTATGACCCGAAGCAATCACCGTTAAACCACCACCCGATTGATCTTTTGCGTTATCAGGTGCTGACACTGGGATATCGAACTGGAACTCGGTACCGCCCGGAAGTGCTTGACCGGTGTTGTTTGTAAACGTGATCTTAGGATTGATTGGGTAGTTTTGGTCACCGACTTTGAAGCCACCAACCGATACCGTAATATCTAGAGCTTCTGTCGGGATAGCGCCCGTCGCTACCTTGTTTCCGTATGGGGTCGCAGACTTAAACTTGTCGTAGATAGCTTTCGTCATGGTGTTACCCATGTGGAACTCACCGTTACCGCTGTTACACGCTTGTTCTGTCGTATCAATAGACGTTCGGTTGCCACTTGCATCGAGTACATAACAGTTGTAATCCCCTGCCAGTTCCCAGAACATGATACCGCCGATCTCTTTGTCGATAACGTAGTCTGCTTTCACGTTGATAGAATCTTTATCTTCCGTTGAAAGGAATACGCCCTTCTCTGCGTTCCACAACCAAGGGGCAACCGCTACGCTGTCGTAGTTACGCGTGTAAGTTCCCGTTAGAACATCAGATGGATCATTCACAGGATCAAGCTTGTAAGCCTCTGCATACGAACCCCAAATGCCTTTCTCTAGGTTCTTCGCGTGCCACATTGGGTTAGAACCCGCGCCCATTTCGTTACCTTTTGGATCGGTATCGTGCCACATGTTGTCGATACCAATTGCACCATGGCCACAGTTATTCTTCTCACCTTCCCCCGTACCCGCTGAACATTCAGATTGGTTTGGCAGTGCTGCTCGGCCCCAAAGACCATTTTCGCCTCCGGTTACACCTTGCCAACCACGAGTGTAGTAAGGCACACCGATGTTAATACGGCCTGCTGGCATAGAACCACGGAAGTAATGGTAAGCCCAATCCGTATTCAGGTAACCGATACCACCGTAAGCCGCAGTGCCGTATACGTTCCACTGTGCTAACTCAGAATCTTTACCTGTATCAAATAATGCAGCGTTATGACCAACGTGATCGTTCCACGCACCGTGAAGGTCGTAAGACATGATGTTTACGTAATCGAGGTACTTAGTCACATCGAACGTTTCCATACCGCGCAACAGGTAACCAGAAGAAGGCGCCGCGATCGTTAACATGTAATGATTACCATCTTGCGCAGACGCCGCATCAAGCTTCTCACGTAGCACTTTCATCAAGACTTGGTACGAAGCCCACAGGTATTGACGACGCGGCTCCATGAAGTCTTTGTCGTACGGATTACCGGCACCCGCCATAGAAGTTGGGTATTCGTAATCGATATCCAGACCATCGAACTGGTACTTACGAAGCATTTCAACCGCTGAAGTGGCGAATGTTTCGATACCTTGATGGTTAATAGAACCGTCGGCGTTGGTCGTCATTGTGTAGAAACCACCATCAGCCACTCGGCTACCGTCAGTGGCGAAGTGACCACCCGTTTCCGCCCAACCACCGATTGAGATTAGCGTTTTAACATCGTGTTTTTTCTTAGCGGTCGCTAATGCACCGAAGTGACCTTTGAAGCCTAAGGTAGGATCAACTTCAACGCCCGGCCACTCTTTACCAACCGCTGCGTTGTTCGGATCGTTCACATCACCCACGTTTACTTTGCCATCTGAGCCAATACTCACAAAAGCGTAGTTAATGTGTGTGAGTTGTTCCCAAGGGATGTCATTTACTAGGTAAGCAGCTTGTGGGTCGTCCCCTGCACGCCAGCTGGTGAAGTAACCAATGACACGACGTGGGTGATCCGCGCCCATTTTCTCACGGCCTTCATCATCGTAAATAGTACAGTAAGGAACATCGACACCTTGAGTTTGATATAAGCCATCAGGTCGACAAGTGCTCACCGTTGGTGTGCCATTCACCGTCAAAGAAGCCAGCGCTGAATCTGTCGTTGCGCCTTGATTGTCAGTCGCTTTTGCGTAAACCGCTAAAGAACCCGCTTGAGTGGTTGTGTAATCAAGCGTGTAAGGGTTAGTTGCAGCTGTGCCAATAAGAGCGCCTGCCACATAGAAATCTACTTTATCAATCGTGCCATCGCTGTCTGCTGCTGTTGCGGTAAGCGTTACGACACCACCAACATCGACCGAAGCTGCTGAAAGCGCAACCGAAACTGTCGGTGCTTCATTTCCTGGCAGAGCTGAATCAACAACCACTGAAACTTCACTAGCAAGGCTTGCCGCACCTTCGTTGTCTGTCGCGACAACAGAAACCTGATGGTTACCCGACGTTGCAGCCCACGTTGCTTCAAATGGTGCCGCTGTCACAACCGCGACCGAAAAACCATCAACAAAGAATTCTACGGAAGCAACACTACCATCAGCGTCCAGTGCTGTTGCGCTTAATACGACATTGTCGCCTTCAACAATCACATCTGATGCTGTAGGCGTTGTTAATGAAGCCGTTGGTGCTTCGTTTGGTGTACCACCACCGCCATTACCACTACACACATCGACTTTCTTCCATTGCGCGTAATCGCCTTCAAATTGGCTTGGGTTGTTATTTTGATTCCAGTAGTTTGCTGAGTACGCGCTGCCGTCATGTGAAACCTGATCACCACCGGTATAAACAGTGGCAGAGTCCCACGTTTCTAACGTTGAGCAATCAACAGCCGCATAACTGTTGAACGCCATCAAGCATGACGCAGTGAGAGTACTGAGTGTAAAAACCTTCTTGGCCACTCTTCCTTGGTTTAGGTGCATGTTAGCTATCCCTTAAGTTGTTGTTTCAAGATGTTTAATTTAAATGAGACTTTACTCACCACTTAAATCTCTTCGCAAAACAACTGTAGGTAACAACGCAAATTTAACACCTAAAATATTCTCTATTTATAAAATGACTCGCATTAATTTGTTTATAGCATGCAATGAGTCGACACTTATTTTGCACCAACAACTAATATTAATTTATTTCGGAAAGCTAAAAAATAATGTCTCAAAAATCAGAAATGTGACTCAGCGTTGGGAAAAAATTCGTATCAAAACTAACCAAAAAGTAGAGATTTGCAGTCGATTTGGCTTTCTTTTTGGAATTCGCCCACCTTTTGATAACAAATGTGTTAGTATCTGCGGCTTTTTTGACGAACCTCACACTTCTATGCAAGTGTGGGAGAAATACATAGGCTTGAAAGAGCCAAATATAGCGAAGAAATAATGTCCAACTTGACGCAAGTCGCCAACGAAAACATCAACGCAGAAGCTACTTCTATCGATTTCAATAAAGCTCAATCTTTGGGTGAAAAACTGGAACTCGGAAACCCAGTATTTTGGCTTAGTGGGAGTTTTTTAACCCTCTTTGTCGTCCTTGCTTTCACCAACACCTCCGTGTTGTCCGAACTTGTAAACATCGGCTTTAGTTACTCAACTAAGTGGTTCGGTGCTTTCTGGCAAGTCCTACTACTACTCAATTTCATTATCGGCTTAGTGCTTGCACTAGGACGCACAGGCCACGTTCGTTTAGGAACGCTTGCTCTCCCTGAAATGACCACCTTTAAATGGATGTCTATCGTCCTATGTACGCTGCTAGCTGGCGGTGGTGTGTTCTGGGCAGCCGCAGAGCCTATTGCTCACTTTGTTTCAGCTCCACCACTTTATGGCAACGCTGATCCTCAAGCGATGGCGTTCAACGCCCTATCACAATCTTTCATGCACTGGGGCTTCCTTGCATGGGCAATCTTAGGTGGTTTGTCTTCCATCGTGTTAATGCACCTGCATTACGACAAAGGTCTTCCTCTTAAGCCACGCACGCTGCTTTACCCAGTACTTGGCGACAAAGCAATCAACAGCTGGGTTGGTAACGTAGTAGACGCGTGCAGCATCGTCGCTGTAGCCGCAGGTACTATTGGCCCTATCGGTTTCCTTGGACTGCAGATCAGCTACGCGTTGAGCGAACTGTTTGGTATTTCCGACAGCTTTGCGACTCAAAGTGTTGTTATCGTATTTGCTATCGCAATGTACACGCTGTCTGCATTAAGTGGCGTGAACAAGGGCATCCAACTTGTTAGCCGTTACAACATCATCTTGTCTGTGTGCCTAATCGGCTACATCCTGCTAGTAGGTCCAACGAGCTTCATCATTGATGGCTACCTACAAGGCATGGGCGAAATGGTTGATAACTTCATCCCTATGGCGCTTTACCGCCAAGATACAGCGTGGCTAGGTGGCTGGACGGTATTCTTCTGGGGTTGGTTCTTAGGCTATGGTCCAATGATGGCAATCTTCATTGCTCGTATCTCACGTGGCCGTACCATTCGCCAGATGATCGTTTCTATTAGCATCGTTGCACCGCTTGTAACGTGTTTCTGGTTCAGCATCGTTGGTGGTAGTGGTTTAGCGTTTGAATTAGAGAACCCAGGCGTGATTTCTAGCGCGTTCGAAGGCTTTAACCTTCCTGCTGTGCTACTGGCAATTACCGCTCAACTGCCGTTCCCTACTTTGATTGCGATTCTGTTCCTTATCCTGACGACCACGTTCATCGTGACAACAGGTGACTCGATGACTTACACCATCAGTGTGGTAATGACAGGCACTACAGAGCCAAACGCAGCCGTACGTACCTTCTGGGGTATCATCATGGGTGCAGTAGCTATTGCTCTTATCTCAATGGGTTCTGGCGGCATCTCCGCTCTACAGTCATTCATTGTAATCACTGCGGTTCCTGTATCGTTCATCTTGTTGCCGTGTCTATGGCACGCACCGAAAATCGCGAAGCAGATGGCCAGAGATCAAGGTCTCGCTTAATGCCTGACCCGATTTAGTTTCGGGTCGTGTATAAAATTAAAAAGCCGCTCTGATGTTCGTCAGAGTGGCTTTGTTGTATTTATAACGTTCTATAAGATTGTTAGTACCAGTATCTTCAATTACTGGAATTTTTCACCTGCAGCAACCATAAACGACATCTCGACTAATAGCTCAGGGTTAGCCAGTTCTGCTTTCACACATGCACGGCTTGGCGCACAGCCTTCAGGGAACCACGATTCCCACACTTCATTTAACGCGTCAAAATTGGCAAAATCTGTTAAGTAAATCGTTACCGACAATACGCGAGATTTGTCACTGTCTACCAAACTCATCATTTCTTCAGCTTGATCAAAAATTTGCTGAACCTGACTCTTAATTCCTGCAGATGTATCCTTCTCAGCCACTTCCACAAAACTTGCGATGCCATTAAATACAGTTACATCTGACCAACGTTTGGTCGGGTTAATTCTATGGATTTTCACGAGCAATTCTCCTCTTATAATTAGGGATTTACGTCAACGTAATCTAATCCAAATCCCTAATATTGAAAACAAAAATTAGAAAGCTCTATCTCTCCAGTGAGATCATCATTCTGTTATGGACGGCGCTCAACTCGTGCCGACACCACAATTGAAGAATCTGCCTTCCTCTCAACTTCAAAACAACCACCAGAACTTGAAAGCTGACGAACTGAAAGCTTGTCTTTCCCTAGCTTATCAAACCAATATGGAGCCAGTGAACATTGTGCCGAACCTGTTGCTAAATCCTCCGAAATACCGATTTTCGGCGCAAAATAGCGCAGAACATAACTGTCATCTGAGCTTTTGGCTGTCACCATCACTGCATGCAGATCTTTAATTTTTTTATACAATTCAAAGTCAGGCGAAAAATTCTTTACGGCTTCCTCTGATTCCAAAATCAGCACTAAATCTCTTGTAGAAAAAGCTTCGACAACAGATTGATTTAAAGCCGCCAAATCAATAGGAACATCGTGTAACTGCGAGTAAGGTTTACCCTTCCAGCTTGGCAACTCTATTTGAGACAAGCCTTCCTTTCTAGAAATCACGACCTGTCCATAATCACTATTTAAGGTAACCTCATTGAACTTATACTTATCGATCAAACTAGTGCCTGCAGCCAAACTGCCGTGACCACAAAGGTTTATTTCACCATCTAAGGAGAACCAACGAATATCGAAATCATTCCCTGATTTCACGACGAAAGCAGTGATTGGCTGTGCGAGTTGATGCGTTACTTCTAGTAATTCCGGGGCGGCTAACCATTGGCCAAGTTCTACGACCCCACAAGGGTTACCTTTCGCTGACTCCCCACCAAATACATCATATATAAGCGCTTTGATAACCTATCTCCTTATTCTGTCATCTAAAGCTCTCATTCAAAGCTCTAGTTTCTTCTTCTTTACACAAATCATTAGCATAGAGAACACTAAAAGTTGCCAAGCATTATGATTCATACAGAAAACTAATACTCTCACAGCGAAATTAATTTTGCACTAGTGCGGTCATATTCAGGGATTTTATTAAATGGAGTACTTTTATGCATGTTCAAACCTATGATTTAAAACAGAGTAATGTCGGATACAACCTAGGCGTGATTGGCGTAGCATTAGTGTTAGCTTGGATTGGTATTTACAAATTTACACCAACTGAAGCGATGCTCATTGAACCGCTAATCGCAAATCATCCCGCAATGAACTGGCTTTACAATCTGTTCTCAGTGCAAGCCGTGTCTAACATGGTGGGTGGCTCGGAGATCATTGTCGCGATTGGACTGCTCGTTGGATTTAAGAAACCAACAATAGCTTTCTATTCAGGCATTGCTGCAGCGGGTATCTTTGTTGTGACACTCAGCTTCCTGATTACAACGCCAAATGCTTGGAAAGTATCGGATGGCATCTTAGTCACTAACTTCTTCCTAGTGAAAGATATGCTATTTTTGGCGATCGCGATTAGCGTAATCGAACGTAACAAACCTCAGAAGTAACCGTAAATCTATAAGCGGCCGTAACTAGAAGTAACCTTAAACCTTGAAATAAAAAGACTCGAAGCTGGCTAGAAGGACGCTGCCAGCTTCTAATGTATAAAGTTTTACTCTGCACTAGTATCGTGATTGAAGCATTGTCTCGTTACCAAGCCCCATTTTTCGTCCTGGTATTGATCTTCCACGTAATTACCTGAGGTGTAGTCGTTAACAACCTCTCTCCAGAACTTAACAGCGTGCTCTGCGCCCAGTACTTGCTTGATTTCCCAACTGCCTTTTAGATGTTCAAACAATTCACAGATAAACCGTTTCCCTACTTTGTTTTTCCGAAAATAAGGTACGACATAGAAATCGCAGATCTCAAACTCGTTTGGGGCTTTAGTTTCAATGGCTGTTAACGCCGCAGGGACACCATCAATGTAGAGTAAGTAACCTGTTACGGTATCACCAAGCGTCGGATAAATTTCAAACAAACCGTACTCGTCTGGTTTATCTCCGATGATCTTTGAAAACTCGGCGGCATAACCCTGATACAAATTCGCATATACCTGTTGATTACCACTATAGACTGTCACAGTATTCATAAGTAACTCTCTGTTCTAATAATCACTATTGATGCCATATATTATGAATCATAAACGGTAACTTTGTCTTTTCGAAACTAAGTTAGATCCCTTAACTTCTTAGCAGGGTTGCCTGCATAAATACCTTTCTCAGTGATATCTTTTGTCACCACACTGCCCGCGCCGATTACCACCCCTTCGCAAACACTGACAGGCAACACTGTCGCATTAGAACCAATAGTAACGTTATCAGCGATAACAGTTCGTCCCCAACTGTCTGGGTTTGGATCTGGCTTGCCATCTTTAAACAAGTCATTCGCAAACATCACCCCGTGCCCAACAAAGCAGTCACTTCCGATAGTCACATACTCGCAAATAAAGGTGTGAGATTGAATCTTACTTCTCTCGCCTATCACGGTGTTCTTTTGAATCTCGACAAAAGGGCCAACGAACACATCATCTTGAAGCTCACAACCATACACATTAGATGGCTCGATGATAGTGACATTCTTGCCACAAGTAATGTCAGTAATCTGTACCTTTAACACTCTTGGACTTGCCATACTTCCTCTCGACGTTAGCGTCACAACTCTACATAAGCGATTGTGCCGTAGCCATTTAAGCACAAGCAAGTTGGAGTAGAGAGAGTTGGCAGTGGATCAAACATTCCACGAGTCTGTTTACTAAAACAACCCAACCAGTAAAACTGACAATAACACTCCACTGATAAAACTTGGGGCATGAAATGGGCGAGCTTTAGATTTTACGTACTCTTTCTGAAGATCTTCTTGATAAATTTTAACAGCGAGTTCTTTTACGTAGTTATTTTGCACAATAAGCTCCTTCTTAATCAGTAAGAGAAGCTTAAGACTTGAAGTTAGGTTGAGGTAAAGCAAAAATTCAAATTAATTGAACACTTTAGTTTTGTTACTCGAGGATTACTCTAAATACATCATTGTTCACGCCGCCAACATCCACTAATTCGCCCTGCTTCATAACAAGCGAAGCGTTTAGTTGTCGTGTTGAACGCGGCTCTTTCTTTTCTCGAATCACGAGTATATCGACGAAGTAACCAGAATCTTGCTTACGTATTGCCCCTGAAAAAGTCACGCTTTCAACCCTATCCGCGAGCACTGAACTAAATGTTTTATCTTCTAAAACACCCGAAGAAATCGAAGTGTCACCATAAAAAAGAGTGATAGTTTTTGGGTCAGGAGCTAGCTCAGGTTTGGATGAACAACCCATCAGGGCTAGGCACAGCATTAAAATAACTCGAAATTGCATAAACTGGTATTCTTACGTTAAGCGTCTGTTTTTCATATTAAAACACTTCACATCAATAAACACCATATGTCGGGCAGAAGCTTGTTTAGAATGAACTGTATAGCAAGGCTTAATGATGGGGTTACGTCTTGGGATGGAGTTCGCGAATCAGAGAATCGGCTCTGGTTCCTTGTTAGGAACTAGAGCCTTAATTTAATTGCTTTTATCGAAGGGGTTCAATGGTTCTAAGCAACACCGTCTTGTG
Organism: Vibrio sp. QJM3NY_21; assembly: GCF_057785975.1. Lineage (NCBI taxonomy): Bacteria > Pseudomonadati > Pseudomonadota > Gammaproteobacteria > Vibrionales > Vibrionaceae > Vibrio > Vibrio sp. QJM3NY_21. The sequence continues at coordinate 674,957 of NZ_CM173514.1, read as the reverse complement.
GAGGCGTGCCTTCACAGTTAGAAACAACAGCATCAATTTGTACTAAAGCATTCATTGGGATTTCTGAAACCCCTACTACGGTTCTTGCCGGCAAATCAGCATTAAAGAATGCGGTGTAGATTTCGTTTACCGTATCAATATCTGAAATATCCTTAAGTTGAATATTAATTTTCACCGTATCGTCCATGCTATGGGCAACACTTTCAATTATCGCCTTAATATTTTTTAAACATTGCTCAGCTTGTTCTTTTACCCCACCAGCAACAATTTCATTTGTTTTCGGGTCTAAAGGTAATTGGCCTGAAATATGATTGTAGTGAGAGAAAGCAACAGTATGCGAATAAGGCACGAATGGTGCAGCAGCAGTATTATTGGTTTCAATAACCAGTAAGCGAGTGTCTTCTGGTAATTGCGGCGGTGTACCGTCGCCATGTGAAACGGATGTATCAATTTGAATTAAAGCACCCATTGGTAATTCAGCGGCATTAACAACGGTACGAGCAGGAACATAGCTTGGGAAGAATTTAGCACATACTTCATTTACCACTTCCGCATCTGCGATATTTTTTACGTAGATAGTCGTTTTAACCACATCATTCATGACATGTCCGATGCTTTCTAAAATAACTTTAATGTTTGATAGACATTGGGCCGTTTGCGCTTCGATACCACCATCAACCAACTCACCTGTGGTTACATCTATCGGTAACTGAGCTGAAAGATTGTTGTAGTGAGAAAAAGCCGCAGTCTGCGTGGACACAGCACTTTGAGGCGCATTATCCGTATTTCTTGATACCTTAACTAGTGCGCAAGGTGCTTGTGGTTTAGTGCCTTCGCCGTTTGAAATAAGAGCATCCATTTGAACTAAAGCGTCACTGTTCGGTAGCGCAGCAACACCCACGACTGTTCGTGTAGGAAGGCTGTTGTGGAAGAAGCTTTTGTAAACTTCATCAATAGCATCGATATCAGAAATATTCTTAACGAAAACATTAATCTTCACGACATCATCCATAACATGGTCGATGCTTTCAACAATCGCTTTAATATTATTTAAGCATTGCGTTGCTTGGTCTTTAATATCACCAGTTACTATTTGACCTGATTTAGGATCAACAGGTAATTGAGCAGAAAAGTTATTATAATGAGAAAAAGCGACCGTTTGTGTAGATACAGAATTAATTGGTGCATTTTCAGTATTTCTTGAAATCTTAATGATATCGCTACTCATCGGTATTATCCTTTTAATAAAATAGGCATACGTATTTATATTTAACAATCGTATTGGAAAGAATGATTAAAGTAGCGCCATGTTAAGTGAATTATTTTAGGGTAAACGTGATATCCATCAGACTCTCAGTTGACTATAAATCAGCAAGTTACAGAATAATTAGTCATCGAACGACTAATTATCCGTAACACTAGGCTTTATCAACTGCTAAATTCTCTTTAATTTTAAGTCTATTCAATAATCCTGAATACTCTCTCTGAGAATACGATGAGTAATTCCTAAATTTTAGATAATATTTGATAGGTTGTTCACACTAAAAGTCCTATAACTCTTTTACTAGCCTAATTGTTGAGCTTACTCTCTTATATACGTGCATAAACTCTTAGGCTGTTTAACTAATTATTTTAGAGAGCTATTTTTATATAAATACGTTAATAATATACTCGACAATCAAATACCAACACACTGAAAATGCCCACAATCAGATACATTTACTCACTTAATTCAACAAGACAACTGTGTTCGTTCAAGGTATCCGATAAGTCGGCCTAGAAGTAGCCACTGTAATTTTCAAAACATTAACGACGAGCGCCTAAGAAGCTTGACCATTTGTCTTTTACTTCAGGCGTTAAATCTAGCGAGAATTCGTAGCCTAAATGGTTTTCACGTGTGACCTCAAAACCTAGATGCTTGTGAAACCGCACCGACAACTCATTAAGACGTAGGACATTACTCACTAACACAGTTGAGTGTTTGTTTTTTAGGTTATCGGTAATGGAGCGAAACAAAGAAAGGAAAGCCGCCTTACTACGATAGTTTGGGTGTACCACAAACATAGGTACAAACCACTGACCATCGCCTAAATCACGCAGTGTCGTATAACCAATTAACTTGTCGCCTCTACGATATTCAAAAAGTAACCCCTGCTCAATTGATTCAGCACGTGACGCCAAATAAACATCTCTTTCGATCGGAAACCCGGCTTCTTTAGAAATTGACTCCAACGTGAGCATATCTAGTTCCAAATACTCTTCCATTACTTCCTTGTTAGCTAACATCTTATGGTGAACCTTTAAATATCATGGATGCACAAAACACACTTCAAGCTAAAAATTCCAAGCATTAAGTACCGTTGCGACGCATTTTTTCTGCTGTGACTCAAAGAAATTGAAGAACTAAGCAAGTAATAAAAGCAGGTAAGCCTGCAATAAATAACACTAGGCCTGTTTGATAATTCATTCGATAATGTTCTTGCTGGTCTGTATCAAAATCATGGCCTTCGACCATTTTGTAGACTTTATCTGTTATAGGGTCATCAAGACGTGTGGTCTTACTATGAACACCACCTTCCCACATTAACTTGGCTAGAACCCAAATGACGATAACCACGAAAAACAAGAAATCGACGATTCTTGTAGTGGCAAAGAAAGGAAAAAACTGAGATAAGGCCAGAACAACCAATGCTGCCGTTAAATTAATCAATGCTACTTTCTTCAATAAATCGAGCAAGAGAACTCCTAGAAAATGTCTGTAAATTAAGCTTTCCTCACGAGAGAAAAGCAAAGACTAAACAGATATTTATAAAATAAACACTTCTCGATCAACCAAAAGATATACGTGATATCGCGCAACATGAAATACCGCACGTTTCGGAACATAAATATTGAGTAAAGGCTAAACAGCTCTTGGAGTAGTGTTGAAGTGGCGCTTAAATTCGCGACTAAATTGGGATGGGCTGGAATAGCCAACTCGGCGTGCAGCATCGCTGATGCGTAGGCCTTCTAGTTGAATCAATTCTTTGGCTTTGTTGAGCCTAACCTTCTTCAAGTATTGCAGCGGTGATTCGAACGTTACGTTACGAAAGGCGTTGTGGAACGCAGACACACTCATGTTGGCTTCGTCGGCAAGCGATTGAACAGTGATGGTTTGGTCGTACTCTTCATGCACTTTAGACAGCGCTTTAGCGACACGTGCATAGTGTCCGTCATGATGAGCTAAATCAAACAGCACACGCCCTTCTGAACCTGTTAATGCGCGGTAGACAATCTCCGTCACCATGGCATCTCCCAATATATTGGCTTCAATGTCACAATGTAGAGTTTTGACCAATCGAGTAAAGCTCTCCAGCATTTGCTCTTCCATCGGCGTGGACTCTAAGCCGCTAGAATTCTGTTTGTGCTTATTGCAGTAGCTCTCAAGAAAGCCTTGGTCTTCTAACTTTTTTACCAAGCTGTGCAAACGTTGAGAGTCAATGTTGATAGATAAACCAAGCAATGGTTCACCATTAACAGGCAAAGCCTCACACTCCAACGGCATTGGCACACCGACTACAAGGTAATCACCCGCGGCGTAAGTGACTGGGCGTTCGCCAATATAGATATTCTTTTTACCTTGCCCCAGCATTATGATGCCAGATTGGTAAGTAAAAGGCTGACGCTGATTGCCGCCGCTGCTTCTATATAACCACACGCCGTCAATTTCTGTTTCTCTGATCCCTTCAAGATCATCCCAACCTTTGTGTTCAACGTAAGACTGTAATAACTGCGCGAGTTCTTTCATAAGTGGCGACTTTCCATTCCAAGTGCTAAGAGTATGTAAGCTAAAGCAGAGGAAGAATATCAACTTTGTAGAAATAGGCAATTTATTTGGAGAAACAGCCCTTCATTACCCCGAATGACTGTACTAATATGCAAATATAGAAATTGAGCAATAAACCAAAATAACAAATTTAGCTTTACACAAGGAATCTCTAATGCAATTTACTTATGTTAACCCTACCGTTATCCACTTCGGCCAAGGCCAAATCAACGCTATCAGCCAAGCGGTTGATACTTCGAAGAAAGTACTAGTCATTTACGGTGGCGGTTCAATCAAAAGCAACGGTGTTTACGACCAAGTTGTCGCTTCTCTGAAGGATCACGCTTGGATTGAGTTCGCGGGTGTTGAAGCTAACCCAACGAAAGAGACGCTAGATAAAGCCGTCGCTCTTGTTAAAGAAGAAAACGTAGAGTTCATTATCGCTGTTGGCGGTGGTTCAGTAATCGACGGTTCTAAGTACGTTGCTGCGGCGGCTAAATACGATGGTGACGGTTGGGATATCCTAGCGGGCAAACACCAAGTAACTGAAGCTACTCCTATTGGTGCAGTACTGACACTTCCTGCGACAGGTTCTGAATCTAACATGGGTGCTGTAATCACTCGTAAAGAAACTCAAGAGAAACTGGCATTCATGAACCCTGCGGTACAGCCTAAGTTTGCGGTTATGGATCCAGATGTAATGAAGTCTCTGCCAGAGCGCCAACTGATCAACGGCTTAGTTGATGCGTGGGTTCACGTATGTGAGCAATACATCACAATGCCAACAGACGCGATGGTTCAAGACGGTTACGCAGAAACACTGCTTAAGAACCTACTTGTACTGGGTAAGCAATACGACGAGCGTGACAACGACGCTTGGCGTGCAAACCTAATGTGGACAGCAAACCAAGCGCTTAACGGCCTGATTGGTACCGGCGTTCCTCAAGACTGGGCAACACACATGATTGGCCACGAGTTCACAGCACTATGGCACGTAGACCACGCACGTTCTCTTGCGATTGTTCAACCTTCACTACTTCGTAATCAAATCGAAGCGAAGCGTGGCAAGCTAGATCAAATGGGTCGTAACGTATTTGGCCTAGAAGCGGGTGCCGATTTAGCAGAGCGCACTATTGCTGCAATCGAAGCGTTCTACCACAGCCTAGACGTTCCAACGATGTTCGACGGTTACGAAACAGACAAAGCAACTGCGATTGATAGTGTTGTAGCGCAACTTGAATCACACGGTTACCTAGAACTTGGCGAAAACAAAGCAATCACGCCTCAGAAAACACGTGAGATTCTAGAGTCTGCGATTCAATAGCGGTCAAAATTAGAGCAAGGAAAACAAGGTTCTAAAGAAAATCACCATAATCTAAAAATTTATTCCGTGAAACTGAACCAAATTCTTTGTCTTTGCGTATATCCTCAAGCAGCGTCCAAATCAGGCGCTGCTTTTTAATTTGCCCTACAAGATGCTATTAAATTCTCATAAGTCCTTAATTTTATGTGCATTCAGATTTCTATATTGGTAAGGTAAACCTGTCTCTTTACTAGGTATGAACAACGATTTGAACAATCTCAAGGAAATGGTTAAGTTTAAGTCACTTAACAAGTGGTATGGTGATTTTCATGCCCTAAAGGATATCGATTTAAATATTGAACAAGGAGAGATAGTGGTGATTTGCGGGCCATCAGGTTCGGGTAAATCAACCTTAATCCGTTGTATCAATCAGCTAGAACCTTTCGAAAGTGGCGAGCTTTGCGTGTTAGAACAAGTGCTTCCAAGCAAGTTCAGTACTCCAGGTCAAGTCGGAATGGTGTTTCAGCACTTTCATTTATTCCCCCATCTTACTGTGCTTGAGAACCTAACTCTGTCGCCGATTCGTACGCTTAAAAAAAGCAAACAAGAAGCCGAGAAGATTGCAATGCACTATCTCGAGCGCGTACACATCGCTGAACAAGCCAACAAATACCCAGTGCAACTTTCTGGCGGTCAGCAACAACGTGTAGCTATCGCCCGTTCGCTGTGCATGAAGCCTGAATTACTACTTTTTGATGAACCGACTTCAGCACTTGATCCGGAGATGATCAACGAAGTGCTCGACGTGATGGTTGAACTGGCGAGCGAAGGTATCACCATGGTGTGTGTGACCCACGAAATGGGCTTTGCGAAACAAGTGGCCGACCGCGTTATCTTCATGGATGAAGGACAAATTGTGGAATCGAATACGCCACAAGCGCTCTTTGAAAACCCTCAACATGAACGTACTCAAGCGTTCCTAAATCAGATCCTGACTTATTGATGTTGATTCGAATTATTAAACCCGCCCTATCTGCTTTGGTACAGATTGTTGTACTGGTGGCTGCTGTTGTTTGGATTCTCGACTCTGGTGCACAAACCATGGGATACAGCTGGCAATGGGAGCGTGTGCCGGACTATATTGCTTTCTATGAAGATGGTGAATGGTGGCCTGCAGAATTAGTTGAAGGGCTACTGGTTACCATCAATATCTCTTTGATTTCTTTGGTTGCCACACTGATCATTGGTTTAGCGACAGCACTATTGAGAAACTCAAATTCTGTGGTTGGACGCACCTTAGCCACCAGCTATGTTGAGTTGATTCGTAACACGCCGTTATTAGTACAAATTTATTTGCTCTATTTTGTATTTGGCCCCGTATTAGGGCTCGATCGCTTTAGTACTGCCGTTTTAGCCTTAGCACTTTTCCAAGGCGCTTACACCGCCGAGATATTTCGTGCCGGTTTAAATGGTATTGCGAGAGGACAATTTGAAGCAGCTCAATCCTTGGGCTTATCAAAGACCTATACTTACTGGGATGTGGTTCTTCCTCAGGTGGTGCAACGTACCTTGCCACCGTTGACCAATGAAGTGATCTCTCTTATTAAAAACTCTTCAATTGTAAGTGTCATGGCTATTTTTGACCTGACGACTGAAGCCAGAAACATTGTTTCTGAAACCGCGATGCCATTCGAGATTTGGTTCTCTGTGGCGATCATTTATCTTGCTCTTACACTTTCACTTTCTGCCGTTGCTGCTTGGCTTGAGCATAAGCTCGGGGCTAACTGGCGAACACAATAAGGATTTATCAGCATGAAGCTATTTAAAACCGCGATTACAGCCCTACTAGCGCTTGCCGTAAGTTTGCCTGCACTTGCTTCTGAAACGCCTAACCTCGATAAAATCAACGAACGTGGCTCACTGCGCGTTGGTATGTCGACATTTGTTCCTTGGGCAATGCGTAACAAACAAGGCGATCTCGTTGGCTTCGAAATCGACGTGGCGAAACGCCTTGCCGAAGATTCAGGTTGGAAAGTCGAATTTGTACCTACGGCATGGGATGGCATTATCCCTTCTCTATTATCGAAGAAGTTTGATGTGATCATCGGCGGTATGTCTATTACTGAAGCTCGTGCCAAAAGCGTACTGTTCACTGAACCTTACTCGCACTCTGGTGTTCAACTGGCGGCTAATAAAGAGCTAGCGGAAGGTTTTACTCAGATCTCTGATTTTGACTCTCGTCGCGTGAAAATTGCAGCTCGTCGTGGTGCATTCACAGTTCAAGTGGCTCGTGAAACCTTCCCTAAAGCGAAAGTTCTACAGTTCGATGACGATGCTCAAGCATTCCAAGAAGTGTTAAACGGCAACGCGCACGCAGTTATCGCGTCTAGCCCGAAACCAGAACACGAAGCGATCAAAAACGCAGACACGCTATTTATCCCATTTGAAGAGCGTCTATCCAAAGGTAACGAAGCATTTGCAGTTCGCCTAGGTGAAACTGACAAGGCAGAGTTCTTCAACGAATGGATCAAAGCACGTACTGAAGACGGTTGGTTGAAAGAGCGTTACGAGTACTGGTTCTCTACTTTAGATTGGCAAGACCAGATTGCTCAAGGTCAGTAATCTGAAGTTGAGCTCACTTTTTAATATGAGCTAATCTGTCGAATCTAAATCAAGGCAGTGCACTGTTTGCACTGCCTTCTCATCGACGATTTAAGTAGCCTTTTTAAGTAGCTTTATTTGATTCATTTTAGATCCAAGCAACAACCCAATAATAATTAATGTTTAAACAGGAATGACGTGAGTAGTACTAGCGCATTAACAACACCTAAGCCCAACGTTCATATGAAGCCTTGGTATCAACGCCTTACTCTTTTAGATGGCGTGTTACTCGCCGTCATTTGTGTGTTTGCAGGCTGGCTTTATTATCGTTCGGCTGTTGGTATTAATTACCAGTGGCGCTGGGAAGATGCGTTTACACTAATTTTTATTCCACCTTCTCAAGGCAGTATTCCCTATTTTTTCCAAGGCTTGATCGCAACGCTGCGCTTAAGTTTATGGAGTATGGTGTTAGCACTCTCTTTTGGCACATTGTTAGGTGTGGCAAGACACTCAAAGATCGCTTTTTTCAAAACACCGGCACTGATTTTCATTCAGTTGGTTCGTAATATTCCGCCGCTGGTGTTTGTCTTTATCTTTTACTTCTTTGTTTCTAACCAACTGATCCCATTGCTTGGTTTAGAAAGCATTTTACGTGAGCACAACGGCGAGATTAATGCTGTTCAAGATTTCCTATTCGGCCCAGCTAACCTTTGGGAAAACTTAGCATCTGGTGTTATTTGTATTGGTTTGCTCTCTTCTGCTTATATTGCGGAAGTGATTCGAGCGGGTTTAGAAGGTATTCCTAAAGGCCAATGGGAAGCCGCCGATTCACTTGGCTTGTCTGCATTGTCTAAGTATCGATTTGTGGTTGGCCCGCAAGTATTAACGGCTATCACACCGCCTTTGGCTGGCCAAGCAATCTCCTTGGTTAAAGACACGTCAATTGTGTCTCTGATTTCGATCCAAGAGATGACGTTTGTTGGCACTGAGATGGCAAACTCCTCAGGTTTGATCTTTGAGATCTGGCTGATTGTAGGCTTCGTATATTTTGCTTTGTGCTTTGCACTTTCGCGTCTGTTCAAAGTGATTGAGCAACGTTCTAGTGCTTACCTTAACCACCAGTAACGTCATTAATCAAAAGTACCAAGTCGCCCGGCTATTCATCGCCCTTATCAATTTCACCTGATTGGTTTAAGCTATTGACCAATCAGGATTTACCCCTTCATATTTCTTCTTAGAAACACAGCAAAATGCTCGCCTAATTACTATACTTAACGTACCGAACTACGTTGATTCATCTCAAGGATATTGCTCAACATGGACAATCATAAAGAAAGAGCTTTTTACGCCGTTGTTGGCGCATTGGTTGGAGACGCAGCTTCAATGGGGCTGCACTGGCTGTATGACCAAGAGAGGATCTTACACGTGGCTGGTTTTGAGCCTGAATTTCGCTCACCGAATCGGTTCGATTATCAAGACAAAGGCTACTTTGCGCACCAAGGTAAAACCGCAGGTGAGCAATCGCAATATGGTGCTCAGTTACTGGCGATGGTCGACAGCTTAGTCGACAACCAAAAATACGATGAAGCGAACTATATTCAACATTTCCGCTTCTGGTTTGATTTTGGCGGCAGTTGGCAAGGCTACATTGATAAAGCGACGCGCATGAGCTTGCTGAACATCCATCAATTAGAACTAGAGGACGCCCCGATTACTGCCTGTGGCGCAGACGATACGCAACTTCCCGCAGTCTCAAAGATCATCCCATTGGTGGCGTGTACTTACACCTCTCACACTTTGCCAGCCATGGTAGAGAGTGCGGTGCGAGTCACTAACAATAACGACAAAGCAGTGGAGTGGGCGCAAGCCATCACCCTATTGGTTCAAGCGGCAATTCAAGGCAACTCGCCATTGCAGTCGGTAGAAATGGTGCGACAAACCTGTAGCAAGTTTGTACACGACCAAATCGACATGGCTTTGGGTGATCCCGAACTTTCAATAACAGATGCCGCGAAGAAGTTCGGATTGCATTGTGAACTGAGTGCCGCATTTCCCTTGCTGATTCGCATCATTGCGGGGGCCCAGAGCTTTAAACAAGGTATTCGAGACAATATCTTATGTGGCGGTGACAGCTGCGGGCGTGCAATTGTGATTGGCGCTGTATTAGCGGCGTGTTTCTACGAAGAAGATGGCGAAATTCCATCCGAATGGCTAAAACAAGTCGAACTCAATGGCGGCGTGCTGTCTTTGCCTATTGAGTGATTTGCCGTAATAACGAACAAGGCAAAGCGCCTTTCTTGCTCAAGAGCTCGAAAGGCGCTTTTCTTTTCACTAGCCACCTAAAGTAATCACTTAAAAGAATGACTTAAAGGAATAGCTTCAGTTTTGGTCAATAAACTTTGCGGATCCCTACGACCGCCAGTTTATTGAGCTAACCAACCCTGAGAACTAGAACCTTCTCTAGAACCTTCTCTAGAACTGATACGCAGCGGAAAGCTTGTAGTTACGACCTGGTTCATAGTCATCCAAGGTAAAGCCTCTTGCTGTACCCGAACGAGACGCGTGTGAGGTGTATTGCCCATCAAACACGTTATCGATACCAAAGGTGACAGACAATCCATCCACATTTGATGGCACCCACTGAGCATACAGGTTATGAACGTCATAGCTTTCTTTCATCGGCTGACCATCGAATACATTGTCTTCGTCTTTAACAAACATTGAGTTCCATCCAAAGATCGTCTCAAGAGCTTCAGACTGATAATCGAGTGTTAGCGTGATGCTGTCACCCATATCAATGCTGCGACCATTACCACCCGCGACAGCGCCGCCTGTGTCTTTGTTTTTAGTATCTGAACGAGCATAAGAAAGCTTACTGTTAAACATCTCGTAACCGTAAGACAAGCTCGCCTCAAAGCCCTTTATCTCGACGTCACCTAAGTTGTAAATCAAGTAACTCTGGTTTACGGGTTGATACTCTTCGGCAATGTAATCATCAATATTGGTTTGGAATACAGTTAGGTTTGCGCCAATAAAGTGGTTATCTAAACGTTTATCGAAGCGCACACCACCTTGCGTGTTCTGCCCGGTTTCAGCCTTAATGTCGTCAGCTAAGAACGCTGCGTCTTGGTAAGCAATAAAGGTCTCCATCAACTCGGGTCCTTTGAACAGTGAACGGGTGCTCGCGAACAGCGTCCAATCTTGGGTCACATCCCATTGCGTTGCCAACGACCATGTTACGTCGTCAAAGTCATCGTTTCCTGTTTCGGCTTTACGCTGGTAATCATCAAAACGAACACCTGCAGTGATCGAAAAGGCTTGAGTAAAGTAGAACTGGTCTTCAACAAAAAGTGCGGTAGAAATTGCTGACTCATCCATAAACTTACTGCTGCCGTAATAGCTGCTCGATGACTTGTCCATGTAGTCAAAGCCATAAGTCGCGATATTATTAAACGACATCAGGCGATAGTCCGATTGGAACTTAGCATTCAGGCCAAAGTTTTGGTTTTTCGCTGTATTGTTAGATAAGCGGTTCGATGGCCAACGCGGTGCCATAACACTTTCATCACGCTGAATCTCGGTCCCTGTGTTGTACAGAATGACGTTACCTTGATGACTTTCGCCACGTAGCTCATAACTTGCAGTAATAGTGTCACGGTCATAATCAGTTGGAATCAGGATGTCGCTAGACAAGCCTTCGTTAGCACCACCTGACATATCTGGACGCGGGCTGTAATCACCACTATCACGGTAGAGATCATAAGAGAGTTCAAAGCGGTGTAAGTCACTCGGTTCATAACCAATCTTACCGAGAATGTTATACACGTCCCCTTCTGAGCCGAAGGTTTCATTGCCGTCGCCGTCCTTAAAATCATCACGGCTCATATAGTGACTGTAGAGCATGGCATCGACCTTATCCGACAACAAACCATACACAGTTAAAGAACCTTGCTGACTTGCATTCGTTGCGTAGCCGCCATAAACACGAGCGCCAAAACTCTCGTCATAACGAAGCAGATCTTTCGCATCTTTGGTTTCAAAAAGCACCGAACCGCCTAGTCCATTTTGCGTAACCGAGTTATTACCGACTTGGATATCGGCCGATTTCAAGATGTCAGGATTAAGAGTCAAGTTACCGATATGGTGGAACATATTGGCGTGCTGAGAAGCACCATCGAGCCGAATGTCTAAGTCGGTTTCACTTAAGCCACGGATGGTAATTCGTTGGTTCACCGAGTGCGTGCCCCCAACATCAACACCGGGAATCTCACGCAGTAGATCTGACATATGGTCAGCTTGCTTGAGTGACATGTCATCGGCAATGATCGACTCAGTGTTGCTTGTTACTCTCGTTCCCCACACCACAACTTCATCAAAGTGCGATGTTTTTTGCTCTGCAATCACTGGGCTACTAAACGCGCTGGCAATTGCAATGCAGAGGGCTGAAAGCTTGATTGTTGAGTTGACTGGGCTTTCCATAAATTCAATCCTAGATGTAAATGATAATAATTCGCAAACATGATAGGATTGTAATTTATAAATGCACAGATGATTTGCTTATGCAGAAACGCATAGGTGTTATGAGGAACGGTCAAATGAGTGAAGTAACATCAAAGCAAACTAAACTTGCCGAAACGGCTACGACTGGAAGAGTCGAATTAAACAAGAAAGCTGTGTTAACGAACAAACCAGTGTTAACAAAGAAGCCCGTGTTAACTAAAAAAGTGGCTCTGACCAAGAAGCTAGAACAGACTGAAAAGCAGATCATCGTGACACAAGGTCAAACCAAACAGACCTCGCTTGCTGAGGGTAAATTCCTTTCTTACCAATACAATGACCAAATTTTTGTGCATGGCGGACGCTGTATAGAATTGGTCGACAGCAACATCGTTTCAACGGCTCACTCAGCGATCTTGATTACGATTCTTCTCGAAGGGAAACTCACCTTTGGCTATGACGATCTTGAGTTCGATCTCGATGCCAACTCTGGCCCACAAGGTGTGGTGGTGAACCTTGCCAAGCCTGCCAACTTTAGGCGCTCTTTAATCCAAGGTAATAAAATAAATAAGATCAACATCTTGGTTAAGCCTCAATGGGTCGAGCCTCGTTTAAGCGACCACTGTGCTAGCAAGTCATTCCTAGATTCACACAAAGCGTTTTACGAGTTAGAGCTAAAACCTGACATCATTCAACTCACAAACAGATTAACCAGCCAAGCGACACCGACTAACTTTCAAGACAAGTTAATAGTCGAAACACTCACCCAACAGTTACTTGCTCAAACCCTGTCGCAGATGCCGATTCAATGTTGTCAGCAATGCACTTCCGACGATAGCCACACAAATACAGAGAGCACAGATCCAGTCATCGCCTCACACAATACAAACTCGAGTGTAAACCTTGATATGGCCAGTACATCAAACAGTTTCGATGCCAAGATTGAAGATATCATCAGCTACATTGAAATCAATCTGGATCAGCCACTCAGTCTTGAAAGCATCGCAAGTCGATTCTCGATGAGTATCTCCAACTTACAACGCCGCTTTAAGCAGTCTTACAACCTCACTATCAACGGCTATATCCGACACCGACGCTTAGATATCGCGCGCCAACACTTAGAACGAGGCTTAGTTTCAATAACCGAAGCAGCCTATGAAGCGGGTTATCAGCACCCTTCCAACTTCACCAGTGCTTTTAAGAAAGCCTTTGGTGTTCCGCCCCATGCACTTGTAAAAAGTTCAGTCGCAAGAAACCGCTAGTTACCGAACCCAGTAAGATTAATAACTCCGAGTTAAAATCGGGAGATGAATGTCGATAACTCTGATCCTAGCGATGCTACAAACAAGTTTTGGGGTAGTATCGTCGCAAGGTTTTACTTCGAAGATATTGCAGGCAAACTATTAGGAGCCAAGAGAAGGCTTAATGAAGAGTGCAGATTTGGATTGGTGACATTCGGGGCATTGTTGGCGATTAAGTCTTAAATAGAAGCTAAAACTAATCAACTCAATGACACATTGTGCCATTGAGTTGATTTATAATTTTCAATTAGCTGGTTCTAAAGTAGTTATTACTTTGAAAGCCACAAACGATTAGAGCTGCTGACTCTTAGGAGTTTCTATATTCCACTCTTCACCGATAGTCTCAGATACCGCAAGCAGGCCCTCAAGGTAAATGGAAACTTCTTCACTTGATTCAACTGTGAAATAAAAGTCCTTCTCAGTTTCCTGAGCAGCAAAGATTAGGTCATCAGTTAAAGTCAATGTGTTGGGTTTAACCATGTACTCACTCGACATTTCGATAGAGTGGTAACGTTTATATCCGTCTACAGCGATCCCTCTTGGAACATTGCAGCGTGCTTCTTTAACAACGTAACTACCTGGCTTGATATTATCAAACAATACGTACTCTAGATCTTCGTAGACTGTCATTCTCAACGTCTCCGGTTCTTGAGCGAGTTCATCACCAATCTTTTCGTACATTAGAATCGAAAAAGTATCACACGGATAAGCACTGCCAACCTTAATGATCTTCGTAGTAATACCAATAGCTCCATCTCCATGAGGAGCAGATAGAGTATTCGACGCATTATGAGGTAACGTCATACAACCAGTTAAGCTAGCTACCAAAGCCATTGGCAGAAAATATTTCATACAAAGCCTTTATTCTTATCAATATAATTATTCGGCGACCCTATCATTAAAAATCCAGACCGAAAACACAGATTGATAAAATATTGATATAGTTAGCATTATTTTATAATTCAGCTGACAGTTCTCATATTTACACGTCCTTTGTTGGCAAGATTAAGACAACTATCTGATGGAGATACAGACTAAAGGAATGAGTTCATCTCAATTATTACTAACTATTTACGCCACATATAGACAAACTGATCGTTTTGCGAGGTGATTTCGAAGCCAAACCTTAAATACAACTCCCCAACTCGATTACCTTGTAAATAACACAACTGCACAGGCTTATTGAGTTTGGCTGCTTGAGCTAAGCAATCCGTTAAAACCTGGCTGCCAATACCTTTGCCATGATATTCAGGCAGTAGGAAGAATCGGCAAAAATAGCAGTGCTCGCCTTTGTCTTGCAACAACACACTACCAATCGCTTTACCCTGATATTCAATGATTTCAGGCCGTTCTTCTGCCCACTCTTCGGCGTGTATATCTCGTTGAATCTGCTCATCCCAGCCAAAAACAGCCTTAATTGGCTCAAATTCAGCCGCCTTTTTTAGCTCGAACAGGAATTCATAATCTGATGACTGAGCGGGTCTTGTCGAATACTTCAAAATATCTCCAACAATAATCAATGAACTATAACTAATGAATCAGAATCACCAGCGGCTTCATTTCCAAAAAGCTCGCTCACGACAAGTAAGTGAGAATGAGAAAGGTGCCAGTGTTCATTTAGGGTTTAGTTGATAGCGTAGAACTTCGTGTTTATCTTGCTCTGAGTAAAAGGTATTTAAGAACTGCCCACCACACTTCTCAATCACTTTTTGCGAAGTAATATTGCCCCTCTCACACGTAATAATAGCGCTTTCAGACAATACGTGCCGTTGAACCCAAGACAACATATGACTTGCGATACCCCGCCCTCTCGCTTGTGGCAAAGTCTCGTAGCCGATATGTCCTATGACATCGTGAATGTACTCACTAGTCCCATGACGAACTCTTATGACACCAAGGATTTGACCAGAGTCGATACAAAAATATGTAGAAGCCGGCGTCCAACCTGCTGGCAGTTCCTCACCTTTTGAATAAGCGACTCGCCTTTTTAAATACGCATCACTACTGTCAGAAATACCTGTGTAAATATCTAACCCATCCTCAGAGCAAGCATTCACATAGTGATGAAAGGCATTTGAGTGCGCCATATCTGCTTTGACTATATCCATATAACTTCTATTCCTACCTAATACTCGCCTGACTATTCACTAAGCTCAAAGCTAAGTGCATGGTGTATTCTTGATGCCCTGTATGTTCATCAACTTGTTCACTCACAATAGAAAAGCCTTGGGACAAGTAGAACTGAATCGTCGCTTGGTTCTCTTTGTAAACACTCAAAGACAAAGTCGGGCATTCAAGCTTGGCATGTTGCATTAGCTGCTTGCCAATACCACTTCCTTGATATTCTGGGCTGACAAAGATGGCTGCCAATATCCCTTCATAAAGCGAATAAAACCCGCGAACACCTCCATCAACTTCGAACACATAGGTTTTTGAGGCAGGAAGGTAGATATCACGCATATTCCCCACTTGCGACTCCCAAAACTCAGGAGCCACAAAGTCATGGGCCTTTATCGAGGCGGTTAACCAAATATCTAAAACGGCTTCAATATCAGTTGGGATGTACTCTCTAATCATCTTAATTCTCAGGCAATTAATGTTGTTTAAACTGCGAACCAGTATGCCAAGAAGCGACGTAAATTCATTGAAGATTTACGACAATGTCCCAGTCAGAATTATTGAACGGCAATGATAGACCAATACTATTAGCCTCTATTGCTTCTTAACGTATTTAGCTGTCACAAGCATTTCACCGCCACCATCAAGCTTACAGTCTAGTTGGTGGTCTTTGCCTTCATTGATTCGTCTGATTACCGCTTTAGTGCCGATTTTCAGTACAGAAGAACTGCCTTTGATTTTTAGATCTTTAATGAAGGTAACTTTATCGCCACTTTCCAATACAACGCCATTCACGTCCTTAACACGCGCGGCTTCTCTTTCTAAACGCTCTTCTTCTGGGTTCCATTCGTAGGCACACTCAGGACAAATTAGGTTGTTTTGGTCTGGGTAGACGTATTCAGATTGGCATTGGGGACAAGGAGGTAAAGACATACGTTAATACTTCATTTAAATAGAATTTGCGTCCATTTTAATGACTCTTGCTAGGCTTAGCGAGCACAAATCTAACCGATGAACCTAAAGGAAGAAAAGAGCGGATCTAAAACGAACAAACACAGCCGTTATGCTGTGTTTGTTGAAGAAACGAGTTTACCTAAGCGGCAGCATTAACCTAGTCAGATTAACGCTCTACTTTTGGTGAGTAGATCGAATACGCTGTGATTTGCCCTGCAACAATCGCTGAGAACATGAATAACGCCGATAAACCGATGCTTGGAATCGGCAAAATAGATTGTTCAAACACCGATTGGCTGGCACTCACCAGCACGCGGCTACCCGGAACCAAAATGATGATCCCCTGCACGATGTAGATTGAGCCCGTGAGTTCCATCTTCTTGGCAATCCAAGTTCCGTACAAAGTAATAAGAACCGTGGTTACCCAAGTACCCACAACCCAACCACTATCAAAACCGAGGTAGAACGGCCCCCACATGCCAAGAACCGCAACTGGCAAGCCAAGTAAAATGTCTTTAGGTCGCGCATTAAACATCACACCGATAGACACGGAGATCAGCACCAAGCCAGATATGTGCATCCACATCGGAACCGCATTGGTATAGTCGATGGAGACCGCTTGTCCCCATATCGCTTCACCGATGTTGAGCCCCATGATAATCCCGACAAACAGCTTTATCAGGGTTAAGGCACTCTGCCCTAGTAAACTGGTACCCGAGACGAGATCATTAAACGCCAAACACTCTAAAGCGTTAGCTATCGATAATCCGGGGACGAACAAGACGATCGAGGCGATACACAACGCCCACACCGGAATCGGCAACCCTGTACTTGCCAAAAACGCCACAAAAATACCCGTTAACAATGCCGAGATGAATTCAACCGCGATAGCACGACGTGAATGAAGAACTTGCTGACATACCCAAACCATCAAACCCAATAACGCAGAAAAGCCAACCGCTTCCAATGTACTGCCCACCAGCATCAAATACGCAGGCGGAATACCCATATTGGCAAGTGCCGTCACAAATTTAGAGTAGCCGACAGGCTCTGGTACAGGCTCACTGCTCGGTTGGTTAATACGGATGATCGTATTGGCCAACAAACTCAGGTTAATTGAAGCAGGCTTTAGACGCTTTAGAATCACAGCGTTGTTATCGTCTGGAAACTGATAATTAATCGCGGTTGGCGTTGCTTGGATCATCACATCCACACCATGCTTTTTAGCATAATATTGTGTATATTTTTCAAGCTTATACGGAGCGCAACCACTGCGGTGAAGAGTATCACCAATTTCAACAATTTTGTTAATTCGGAACTGAGAAGGCATGGGTATTTTAGGGGAGACAAAATGTGCGGCAAATGTACCAAACGATAGACGGAATGACGAGGCTTTTGCGTGAATTATCAACTGAACTCGTTACTTTTTTCTGCAAAGGCTTAGAAGTCTCTATAACTCTACTCATTTGGGATTAGTTTACTGAATACTTTGACCGACTAATAAGTTAAATTTATGCATTCAGATTGTTATTAACGAACGCCAAAACACGAATAAAAATCAGTTTATGTTAACACTCCAAATACCTTAATTTTCATTAGATTTATAACAACTAAGCATCACCAAAGCAGGCTTATAAATTAAGGTGGATTTATCGCAAAAAGCAGTATGACATTTACTATTATTTCTCGCTCTCCTTTTAACGAGATTTTAGTCACATTTTATTCACTCTCATAACGCCAGATATGATTGAAAAACTAGCGGAGTGGTGGTTATGCGAGCACTTAGAATAAAAATGAAAGAAAAAGGTTTCGTTTTCAGTTAGATGTGGCATTATCAAACTCGTTAAGACGATGTGCGTACATCGTATAATGGCTATTACCTCAGCCTTCCAAGCTGATGATGCGGGTTCGATTCCCGCTGTACGCTCCAGTCTTCTTGATGCCTCAGTCTTACTCTTAAGACAGTGTGCGTGCATCGTATAATGGCTATTACCTCAGCCTTCCAAGCTGATGATGCGGGTTCGATTCCCGCTGTACGCTCCAGTCTTCTTGATGCCTCAGTCTTACTCTTAAGACAGTGTGCGTGCATCGTATAATGGCTATTACCTCAGCCTTCCAAGCTGATGATGCGGGTTCGATTCCCGCTGCACGCTCCAATTTGAAGAAACTCCCCAAATATAACCTTCTGATATAACACGATTTATTTGTGTGGTCTTTTTATTATCAATAATTTACTTAGTGAATACCAGTTTGTGGATTTTTTGAGACCACGTTGAGACCAATGATTTTTACAGATATTTTGTCATGATTATGAGCTAAAGTAGACTAAGGTTTTCTTGAAAATTTTGTCTTGGTTTTTATTTGAGACCAGATAGAGACCACATTGAGACCAGGTTAAGTTTGTGTTTGTTAACTGACCTAATATGATCTCAAATGGACTCAAACTTGTTTCAGATTAGATAAGCTAATCTGTAATGGGCTCTTCTTTGTGAACTTCTAATAGCTCTCCGACACTGCAATCGAGAAAGAAACATAGCTTTTCTAAAGTATCGAAATCAATACGGTTATTCGTCTCATGGAATAAACGATTGACAGTACTTCTGTTGATACCCGTTTCTCGCACAACATCAGCGATTTTTAACTTTTTTGCCCCAAGCAAAGTTGATAAGTGACACTTTATCATATCTTAAAAGACCCCAAATGTTTCTATAGCGACACAAAAAGATGTTGACAGGCTACTTTTTACACCTTATTGTTTCTGTAGAGCTACAAAATGTAGCGAGTAAGACAGGAAATAATTATGACATATACCTACTTAACAACGGAAGAGCTATCTTCGGTTATCAAATACGATCAACGTGTAATACGAGAGCAACTAAAAGATTCGGTATTGTTTGAAGGGATTCATTACATTCGCCCGTTCGGAGGTCGAAAAATTTTGTTTATCTGGGAGCGAATAGAGGAAGAGATGCTAAACGGCGTCTCAGCAGAATCATTATTAATTCAATAGGAGAAGGTATGGGTAGTGTAAACCAACGGAACGGACAGTTGTTCTTAGACTTTAGGTTTAAAGGTGTTCGGTGTCGAGAGTACACAAAGTTACCTGACAACGGTATAAATCGTTCGAAAGCAAAGCGCTTGTTACGGGTTATAGAGTCTGAAATAATTTTAGGTATTTTTGAATATCAGAAGTACTTTCCGAACAGTAAATTAACTGAACGATTTAGTGAAATTGATGAGAGCAAACGACAAGCAAAAGAATATTTTAGTGCCCCTGAAGCTCCAAGATTAGAAGAGTTTGCCAAAGTTTGGCTTTCAGAGAAGAAAGTCGAGTGGAGTGTTCGCCACTACGAAGAAGTGGAAGGGGTGCTAAACAAGTATCTGATACCAACATTTGGTAATAAGAAGATCAGCGCCATCAATAAAGGTCAGATTCTACAGTTTCGTTCCATCCTCGCCAAAGTACCGGGACGAAAAGGCAGTTTCTTAAGCCCATCACGTATTAACCACATAATGACACCCTTGCGAGTGTTACTTAATGAAGCCGCTGATCGATATGACTTTACCTCACCATGGAAGAATATTAAAGCCTTAAAAGTTGGACGAACGGAGGTCGATCCCTTCAGTCTTCAGGAAGTAGAAAGCTTTCTTGATGCCGTCCCAAAAGAGTTCTATACGTATTATGTCACTCGATTTTTTACGGGTATGCGCACGGGAGAAATTGATGGATTGCAATGGAGTGATGTCGACCTAGACAATAAAATCATCACAGTTAATCAGGCACTAGTAAAAGGTGAACTGTCGGACCTAAAAACACAAGGCTCACATCGTATAATTCACTTAATTGATCGTGTTGTTGATGTTTTGAAGGCACATAGGTGCACGGCGAACCTTAGTGATAACTTCGTGTTTATGAACACTAAAAGAAAGCCTTTGAATTATGCGGTGGTGTCACGCACTGTATGGTATCCAACACTTGAGCGTCTTAATATGAAGGCTCGTAATCCATACCAAACTCGACATTCGTATGCGACTCTACTGCTTGCGTCTGGAGAGTCACCAGAATGGATTGCGAATCAAATGGGTCACACTACAACCACCATGTTATTTAGAGTTTATTCTCGCTATGTTCCCAATTTAACTCGAAGAGATGGAAGTGCGTTTGCTTCATTTCTAGCGAATGGAGGGGAGGCATGAAATATTCACCGCTAGCAGTACATTGCACTAGTCTTTGTTTTGATGTTATTCAGAAGACTTCTTTTTACAAACTAAGTCATGATGATATTGATGGATTCCACGAAGATATTTATTTGCTTATTCGAGAGCGCGCATCTTTGCTTCCTGAGCGCTACAAGCGGGAGCATCAATTCATCTGTCATGTAACCAACGAAGTGCTCCGTGTTCTTCATCAGTGCCTGAGTAACCCAAATGCCAGAGATTCAGTATGGATTTTATCGGCCTTGGAATCACGGATTGATATATCAAGCAAAGCCATCCTCCATTAAAATCCAAACTGTCTAGACTGTGCGCATAGCGTCCCAAGAGTTGTGCGCACTGGCTCTATGTTAATTTGCCTAGACGTACGTCCATGAACAAAATTATCGTCTTACCGCCCGACTCCATTAGACCTGTATAGTGTGTTAAATCAGATGTCATTACTGAGGGAAAATGCGGATTACTCTAGGTATGGGAAAGTCGCTTAGTCGTTAGTTAAGTGTCCAGCTTTGCAGGCGCAGATCAACTATCGTTCTATTTAAAAAAGCATTGATTAAAACGAGGAGTCCATATAAGTGCGGAGAGTTAAGCGATCACGAAAAAGTACTGTCCAACCTCTTTCCAACTCTCATTGCCTTTTGGCCACAGCGTATTAACCACTTCCGCTGTTTCAACGTATAACGCACCTTAGATGGATTCACATACGTTCATCATACTGACTACCTAGCACTTACCCGATTTACGTGGTTATCAGGAGGATCGTCCTCTCACGATTCCGATCCCGAGCGGTTTAGATCGCTCTTCGTTACATTGTAAGAGCCGCTGCTTTATTCAGGCTCGTAGGTTCATCTGGTGACACAGATGGTTCACTCATAAAGCGGTGAACAACGCTTCATACGACTTCAGGTCGCACGGACAAAACCTTGTTAGCGACTCTGCTAAATTAGGAAATAATGAATAACTACAGGTATGGCAAATCCAATCTAATTTCCCTAGAGCAGTCAAACCAAGACCTCAACGGTATGCCAAACATAAAAATGCCGTTCACTCTTAAGTGAACGGCATTACCACACTGGCTCTTTTGTTTATTCCAGTTACAGTGTGTTTTTGTAGATCTCACCATCTTTCATGATAACTTTCTTCGCGTCATCATTCATTACACACTCAACACCGTCCAGTGGATTACCATCGATGATTAGAAGGTCTGCATACGCACCTTCAACGATTTGCCCAAGCTTACCTTCTTGATATGGGTGTTGATAAGTCGACATTTCGAACAAACGTCCACAGTTAGATGTTGCCATGCGAAGCGCCGTAATGGTGTCGAATGTATTCTCAATCGCACCGAGCTCTTGCATTTGCGTTTCATGAACATTAGTTGTACCGACACAGTCAGTACCGTAAGCGATGTTTTCGATGTTATATTTCTTAATCAGGTCTGCCGATTTAAACATCGCTTTACCTACGCGCTCTGTCTTTTTATACGTCTCTTCATTAGGTAGTGGGATCTTACGCTCAGCGATCAGTGAAGCGGTAAAGTATGAAGGTACAACCCAAATGCCTTTGTCTTTAATCACTTGTGCAATTTGGTCGTCCATAATGGTTGCATGTTCAAAACACATTACGCCAGCTTCGGCGGCACGGTGCATTGCAGGTGTAGTATGAATGTGCGCGGCAACGTAAGTACCGTAGTCAGATGCTGCTTGTACTGCTGCTTTCATTTCATCAAGGGTGTATTGCAGGGTATCAAGTGGATCAAATGTAGATGATGCACCACCACCGGCCATAATTTTGATTTGTGAAGCGCCTTTAAATAGCTGTTCACGAACGGCTTTGAGTACTTCTGTTCGACCGTCTGCAACTTTAAATGTGCCCGTCTTCATTAATGGTGAGTCTTCATGACCATTAGATAAACGCTCTTGCGCTTGGTTTTGACGATAATCAGAGTGACCGCATGTTTGAGAAATCGCCGCTTGTGATGGCAGGATACGTGGGCCTGTAGCGTAGCCACTATCGATAGCATTCTTAAGACCAAGCGTATTACCACCCACATCACGACACGTTGTAAATCCACGCATTAGCATCTCTTGGGATATTTTTGCTGAGCGAATCGCAAGTTCTTCTCGAGGCATTGTATCCATTTCACCGAAGCCCGCGGAAAGAGTAATATGAACGTGCGCATCAATAAGCCCTGGCATGACAGTACCGCCTTTCGCATCAATGACTTCGTCTACCATTGGTGGGTCAATATCACCAATCTTTGTGATCAAGTTGTCTTCAATTAAAACCGACACATTTTCAATAAGTTTATCGTCTGTACCGTTGAAAACATTAGCATTCGTGATTAGCTTTTTCATATTTGTTTCCTCAGTGAGTTGAGATTAGCTCGTGTAGTTGATAGGTAAATCATACTCCCGTAGCTTCACCATGAATTGCCATTTAATGACACATCAATCATAAGTTTGGCTTTCTTTATTCGAGGATGAATAAATAGAATAAATAACAAAAGAGTCAGCAAAACTGCGTTCCGCTAACTCCTATATTGGATAGAAAAGCTTTTTGTATGAGTGTTACGTTTAGGCTTGCATATCTTTTTCTTGTAGCGGTATTGCAAAACCGAGTACCACCATCACACCACCACCAATCAGTGTGTACCAAAGGCGCGGCATAAAGACGAGTTCAACAATTTCTGCGTTGAAAGGACCGACAGCGATAGTGAGAATAAGAAACATGATGGATGCAGACGCCACGGTGTAACTATGTTCAAGATAAATCAAAATCATATACAAAGATAAAATCACTAATGACCACATCAATACTGTCTGAATTTCTGGTGTTGTAACGTAGCTCAGTAACATTCCAGCAGGTATGTAAAGTAATGCGCCAATAATGGTACCGTTTAAACGCTCCCATGCTTTAGGTGCAGATTTTTTGTAAAGGGACTGTGAAGCATCATGAGCAAGTAAGCCCCTAGAGCAGCACCAGACCCACCAAAGAACCCCAGAGATAGTATAAGTCCGATACCGAACCCTTTGCGTGCCGAGTACTTTAGGTCAACGACGTTGATTCTACGCTTAGGTTTAAGAGTTTGCTTGTCACCTACTTCATTATTCGGCCGCACAAGCGTGCAAACAATCAAAGCGACAGCGATGCCCAAAACGACCGAAACGGAACGCTGCATCATCATTGCGGTGTTCTCTACGCCGTCCGGTATCATCATCATAGACAACAACAAGAAACTGAGTGGAAGAATATATTTAGGGACACCTTGGTGATGGTTATCACGTTCAATCAGAACTAAAACAAACACAAACAGTGCTGTAGTTAGTGGAGCAAATGTAAGCGTCTACGAACCGACTCATTGACTTTCTAATATCAACACAGATACCGCCAACTAAGGCGGTATCTGTCATTCTGAACGCTATTCGGGAATGGGGGACTCGTCCGTTTTTGGCATGTTCCAAGGAAGAAGATGACCATGGTCGTCCTCACTCTTCAGTTTCGGGATTTCTCGTAGCACGTATTCGAGGTACTCATACGGCTCACAGTCGTTAGCCTTCGCGGTTTCGATAAGGCTGTACAGCACGGCACTGGCGCGGGCACCATTATGAGTCTTCGAGAACAACCAGTTGTTCCGGCCCACCGTGAACGGACGCACTGAACGTTCCGCTCGGTTATTATCCATACTTAACCGGCCATCATTGGTAACTCGTACTAGCTTCGACCATTGATTGAGACTGTAGCTAATCGCCTCTCCCAGTTTACTTTTGGGGGGCACCTGAGTGACCGATTTATCTAACCACACCTTAAACTCATTGAGCAGAGACTGAGTCTTTGATTGGCGGGTAGCATATCGCTCTTCCCTCGCCTTATCTTTGAGTGCTTGTTCAACACGATAGAGCTTTTGGAACCAACTGACTGCCCACTGGATTTTACCCCCTTTACCTTGCTTGCCTTTTGGTTGACTCTGCTCTGCCTCTATGAACTTGCGTCTTGCATGTGCCCAGCAACCCACCAACTTCGCCTCTGTCTTTTCATACGCTTTATACCCATCAACATGAAGGTATCCAGTGTAGTTTGAGGGCAGTGGTGACCCCGACTTCCTTCCTGGTAGTCGAACAAGACGATTCCGGGAGATTGCGCATTACCGCCCCGGTCTGGACCACACCCATACAACCAGATGTAACTTTTCTTTCTTTCGTCATCGAGCACGGTCAATGTGGTCTCGTCCGCGAACAGAACATCTTGAGTAAGAAGGGTTTCTTTCAGTAAGGCGATTAACGGCTCTACCTTATCTGCGCAACGCAATATCCACTGACTCATCGTTTTTCGGCTGAGCGCTAGCCCATATTGTCTGAACAGCGATTCTTGACGATAGAGAGGCAGGGCATAGTGGTATTTGTTCGTGATGATTTGCGCAAGCAAAGAGGGAGTCGCGATGCTTTTCGGGATAACCGATGCCGGCGGTGGAGCCATTGCAACAACGCTCTTCTCTCCTAGCGCATCACATTGACGGCAGACGTATTTGGGCCTTTCGGTGACTTCGACATACAACCTGGCTGGGATATACACCAGTTTTTCACTGGTGCTTTGTCCCATCCTGCAGAGCATCGACTGGCAACACGAGCATGTTTTTTCTGATTCTGGTATGTCCACCACAACACGCTCTCGTGGTAGGTCTTCGGGAAGCTTTGGGCGACCACGACGTTTTGTCTCGGAGGAAGTGTTTTCCGCTTCCGAGGCGTCATCATTCGGATTATCGGGCGCTTCTTCTTTTTCTATCGTATTGGCATGAGTCTCCGCCTCATTGAACTCTAAGTCCTTAGGGGGCATGGTTTCGCTACTACTACCAAAGCGTTTACGCCGCGCTAGGTTGAGTTTTTCAACCAGAGATTGGATGGTTAATTCGCTCTCGCTTAGAGATTGGCGAAGCGTGAGTACGTTCGATTTACTCTCGTCTAGAGATTGTCGAAGTGTGAGTATGTTCGATTCACTTTCGCCTAGAGATTGGTGAAGAGTGAGTACCGTAGATTCAAGCTCAGTCACTTTTGAACGTAAGAGCGCTAGCTCATCTTCTTTATTTTTATTTGTCATATAAGGAAGATCGCAGAGACCCGCGAAAGTTCCTTATACGCAATATTTTTTAATTTAGTTAAGGCTTTGGTAATTCAATACTTGATGGGGTTTCATTTTTTCGATGTCGAGTCCATCGAGCAACCAATGCCACTGCTCTTCCGTTAATGAGAGTGTTTGCCCTGGCATTTTTCTTGGCCAAGCGAACTTGTCTTTTTCGAGTCGCTTTTGCCAGAGGCAAAAGCCATTACGCTGCCAGTAGAGAACTTTGAGCTTATCCCGCGTGCGATTACAGAAGACGAATAGCGCTTCGGAGAAGGGATTAAGGTTCATATTCTGCTCAACGATAAAGCTCAAGCCGTTAATGCCCTTTCTAAAATCGACGGGCGCCTTGTGGAGATAGATAACAGAGATATCAGGGAATATTTTCATACAACAGCAAGCTCCTTCAATAGAAGGCCGAGCCACTGAGGTGCTACATCACGAGGCACATGAAGAGAGCACGCCCCCGCTTCAAGCCGTAATTCCGTAGGTAACGTAGAGGGAGGCCGTTGCTCGGTTTTGATGTTTAGCATGGCTGTTTTTTCAACAACAACGAATTCAGAAAGTGAATCTTCTCGTTTTTTAGGCAGGTTGACTAAGTGCTGTAGTTTTCGACGGTTGTTGTCAAACGTTTTTGGATGAAGATTGTGCTCTAAATAAAACTGAGCGGCAGACTGCTCACTATTGTAATACTTCTGCACAAGGCGTAGCCATTCTTGCTGAGATCTATGCTGAGACATTTTCGAGTACCTTTAACGATCAAAGTTAAAGGTTACGACGTTTATTGAAAGGATTGAATGAGTCGATTTAAAGACGCTTACCTTGAACAACTCAAGCTTGCCTTCGGTCGCCAGTTCGCTCAGCGCTCGGAGGCGTTAAAACCTTACGATGAATCACAAGGTGACCTCTCAACGAAGTGGAATGCGAGACGGCTTAGGAAGAAGAGGTTGAGGTGATGACCACCACAACAAAGAAATGAGGTAAACGCAAGCCACTTCCAAAGACATTACCTCGTGAGGTTATCGAACTTGATTTAAACGACCATGAAAGGCAGTACCCTTGCTGCTAACATAGTCTGCATAAAATTGATGAAGACCGAAGCGAGAAACTGGAGTTCTGACCAGTGGTACTTAAAGTGCTGGAATACGTTCACCCTAAGTATGCATGCCGTCATCAGTGCGAAAAACAGAAGACCGCAACCGCATCGTTCAAAGGCAAACTCCGAAAAGCTGGGCGCAGATGCACACCAATCAATACGAGATGAGCTTTACGAGTGGATGACAAATCAGCAAGTGACAGGGTCTAATCCATTAGGTAAAGCGATTAACTATACGCTTGGGCAATGCTCGAAGCTCATCCGCTATATCGATGATGGCCACTTGTCTATCGACAACAATCGCGCTGAACGCGCAATCAAACCGCTGGTCATTAGCAGAATAAATTGGTTATTCTCGACGACAATCAATGATTCTGACGCGAGTACGATGCTTGACAGCATCGTCGAGACTGTGAAAGCCAACGGTCTTATCCTTTTCGACTATATGGTCAAATGTATGAAAAAACTGGTGAAAGCTGATCCAGATCTCGATGCCCTCCTACCTTGGAACTTCAAACATTAACAGTATCGCCCCGCGGGTTCATGGGGCGGATACTATTTAGTGAGCACATCATGCACATTGACTATTTCAAACAACACTTTAAAATGATCACTGACCAACGCCAAAGTACAAATTGAGTACAACTTCGCTGGTTATTTTCTTCAACATTTGACTAAACTCGGTTAAATCCTCAGGGTTTTAATTCTTGTGGCAACTTGCTTAGTGAAAGCTTCAAGCGCTTTATTGTTCATATTGCCTATACTTAGCCTTCAAGGCTTCGTTTAGAAAAATACACAGAATTTAGGGCAGTCTAGTTCAGCAACCCTGAAGGCTTATCTTCTTGGGAGCAATTTACACAATAGCAGCCTAATTGCACCTGAAAATTAGGATGCTTCTAATTCATAACAACTCCGCGACACAACCGCTTAGCAAGCTTATAACAATGCGCGTTTTGCTTAATTATCGTTGTTCCTAATGACACCTTCATATACACCAGTTTTTACAGAACCTTGACTAGGCCAGCTCCATCTTTCGCTTTGCAAATGTAAATGGTCTCTTTGATACCCGTTTCATTCTGATAGTTTTCTTCCACTATCGTAATTACGTTATCGACTAGCGCAGGTGGTACAAGCGCAACAACACAACCACCAAAACCACCACCAGTCATCCGTACTCCGCCTTCATCACCTATTACCGTTTTCACCATGTCCACTAACAGATCAATCTCTTTCACGGTGATTTCAAAGTCATCTCGCATAGATGCATGTGATTCTGCCATCAGCTCACCCATGCGTTTCATGTCATGGTTACGAAGTGCTTGTGCAGCTTCCAATGTGCGACTGTTTTCAGTAATAACATGTCGTGCTCGTTTAGCAACAACGCTGTCAAGTTCGTAACTCTTTTCGTTGAGCTGTGCAAGCGTAACATCACGTAGTGCTTTTACATCAAACACATGCGCTGCCGCATCACATTGCTCTCTACGTGTATTGTATTCACTATCAACCAGTCCACGTTTTTTGTTAGAGTTGATGATCAGCACCGACATGTCTTCAGGTATCGGAACTAGTTGTGTCTCTAAAGTTCGGCAATCTAGTAACATCGCATGGTTTTCTCGTCCTTCAGCCGAAATCATCTGATCCATGATTCCACACTTGCAACCAACAAACTCGTTTTCGGCTTGTTGACCGTTTAGGGCGATTTCCGCTTGGCCAATTTGTAGTTTATTTAAAACCTTAAACGTTTGCCCGATAACAACCTCAAGGGCCGCAGAAGAACTTAATCCCGCTCCCTGCGGTACATTTCCACCCACGGCTATGTCAACACCAGTAAACTCATAACCGCGCGAGATCAGACATTTTACCACGCCTCTAATATAGTTAGCCCACATCTTATCTTGTTGAAAAATGATGGATTGGGTTAGGTCAAATTCATCAACAACATTACCATAATCAACTGACACAACACGTACCAAATTGTCATCGCGCCTAGTTGCGGCCACAACTGTCTGATAGTCAACAGCGCATGGCAGGACAAAGCCCTCGTTATAGTCAGTATGTTCGCCGATGAGGTTAACACGCCCAGGGGCTTGAATAATATGACTAGGCTTATAACCTAAAACTGCTTCAAATGAAGTCATGACGTTTTGAATTAGTTGCGACATAAGGTATTCCTCCTATTGTTTGGTCGAATACAAAAGGGGGGCAAACCACCCCCCTGAAAGCTAATAATCACTGTTGCTCTTTATAGTGGAAACACGCAGGTACAGTGCTTCTTATTTTGTGTTTAGATCGTGATGGCTCTCGGCTAGATAAATTTACGCATTGTTTCACTATGCAGCCATGGTAGATAGAACAACGCATGGAACTATCAATGTTCAATATCGATTCCTTGTTCAAAAACGGTGCATAGTGCTGGGAATAAACATTGAAAGAGGCTGTCATAACGACTAGTCAACTTTTGAACCGCAAGTTCAATGTCATCGCGTTGTTCATAGGTTAATTCGTCCATCCAGCGAATCAGAGTCTTTGACAAATATAAATGGCCAAGCGGTCCAGTACGGTGCGAGAGCAAGCCACTATCATCAAATTTTCTATTTACTCGGCTCCAGGTCGACCAAAGAGAAATGAAGAATCTATAAGGAATAGATTCTTCATTGAGGTAATACCATTCGCTAATTAAGAAAGAAACAACATTAGCTTAGCTAAAGTAGATATGTTTATTCTCGCGAGAAATGATACTGAAAACGAATAATTAACTCTGGCAGCACTTCTCGATATCATGATTTGTTTGATCTTGTTTAAAAAACTGAGCGTCGTAAAGCATTATTAATACCCGTTTCACCATGAGGCTGCCGTGATATCTAAATTGTCGAATCAAAAGGCTTCCCAAGCTAAATTTGATCCTTTTCGCCCAACCACCTACTGCTTCGTCATAAACCCAAAAGACCAGAGAACCGCGGTTAATGATTGATTGGCTGTATTACTTCCAGTTGGTTATTTTGTAACGAGATTTATACATAAGTCTACTAGCTTTAGTGGATGTAGCTATTTATATGATTTAATTAAACTGAATTGCGTAACAAAATCCGTTTAGAGATGACAATAAGAAAAGGGACCGACATCCCCTTTTCAACTCTTAAAAAGTTTGATGGAAAGCGACATTATTCTTTAAGTTAATAATTTGCTTCAATACCACATCATCTGGTGCATCACGCTTATATTTAGTTGAATCTTTTGTATCCATAAAAAGACTAAACACTTCATAACCATGTTTTTGTGCCGCTTGATAGAAATAATCCAGATCACTATTTTTAGAAAATGAGTTGGTCACAGCAATATTTTTTTTATTATCTTTCATTAAATTTAATACAGACTCTCGACAATATTGATCAGCATAAGGTTTTAAATTTTCATCGTATTTATTTTTGCCATATCTTGCATAGTAATCCCAGCAAGAAACAACATTATCACTAATCGTATTGGCAAACTCAGTTTTACCTGTACCAAATGGACCACGAACAATATATAGAATTTTCATAACAATTACTCCAAATGATTATTTACGCTGCTGCGGGTTCTTTGTTTATATCTTGCTCATCAACTTTTATTGGTGGACGACTCAAAGTAAATATTGCAAGTACCGTTGCAACCGCTGAAAACACACCAAAGTAAATATAACTCATTGGAAAACCATGCGAATCGTACATAGTACCCATGACTGGCGCGGCTATCGCTGTCATTAAGTTATTGATAACCTGGAAACCAAACATATAAGTGAAAGAGTTAACCTTTTTATCAAACTGCTCAGCAATATAGGCAAATACAGATACGATAAGTAATGGGTTAACAATACCAAATAATAGTTTTGCTACTATAGCCAGGTAAAGATTCTTTTGACCCAAACCCGCAAAACCAATCATCAAAAGGAATGATGTGATCCCAACAGCAGTAAGAAGTAGACTTCCTTTCGCACCGATTTTCTTAATAATAAATGGTACGCTAGCACTAACAGCAAACAAGAAAATAGCTGTTATACCATCCATGTTTGAGCTGAAAGTAATACCTTCCTCTTGCGTTGGAAAGAAACTAATAAAATAACGAGTAAACTGTGACATTGATGTCCAAAATACAACCGAAATCGTTCCAGCGTAAGTCATGAACGCCCACATTTTCTTGTTTTTAAGGAGTTTGATGACATCTTCTTTTTGTATTTTCTCAGCTGACAATACTTCATTGTCCACTTCGTCCAAGTGACCCACTCGCAATGAGAATGCAAAAAATAGCATAAGCAATGCAGCCACACTACACGCAACAAAGATGAGATCTGGGTTAATGTTGTATAGGTAACCTGCAAGAATCGCAGATGCACCCCAAGCTGCAATACCAAAGCCATTTACCAAGCCAAAATCGTTACTATGGCAACGAGCGAATCTATCTGAATAAGAAGCAATGACACCACTACCTGCTTGGAACAACATGCCGAGATAAATTGACCCAACAATAATTCCTGCGATAAACGTGGAATCATTACTTAACAACGGTCCATATACATAAATATAGAATGGACCAATTAACACACTAAGTATTGAAATAAAATAAAGTAAATTTTTCTTAAGACCTAATTTATCCATGATATAACCCATGGCAGGCTTAAATAAAACGGCAATACCAGTTTGTAGTCCAAACAAAACTCCAATTTGCGAACCGTCAATACCAACCCTATCATTCAGCCACACTGCGAATAATGAACCTGAACTCAAAGACCAAAAAAAGTTGTAAAAAAAGTACATAAGACAAACTTTGCCCATTGCGACTTTATTCGAATCGGTTTTCATATTTACTCCGTTATATACCTAAACAGTCGCTACTTTGAACTGCCTAAAATTTCTAATACTGATACTACATGGTGATACACTAGCATACAGTGACAGGTGTAACACTTTGTGATATTGGATGATATTTAACTAAAACTGGTAAACCAAAGGTACCTAATAAACAATTTAACATGGTAAAAACCCGAAACATGGCGAATAAAGCACTAGGCATGAGCAATATCAAGAAAATCATTTACCAATAATAAAAATCAGGAAAAGGACCAAAAAGATAATAAGCGACTTATATTGTATAAAAAAAGGCGAGCATGGATAACCAAGCTCGCCTTGTCGCAAATAATAACGAATTCTAGCTGGTCAGAAACTCGTATACCCCCCCTGCGACAGGAATTCCATTCTCTAAACAATCTGATTTGTAATCCATTTGAGGATCATTCGGCGCAAGCACTTTATCCACACCTGGTGCAGGTGTGACTTCTCTTAGTTCACATACCATTGAAGCCATCGATCGTGCAAATAGCGGTGTACCAAGCTTTTCAGGGTTAATCACAATCACCAAGCTTGCTAACTCACGCATCTTATCGTAATCACTGTACATTCCAATGATGTTATTACCATAATTAGCTCCCATTAAAATGCCAGTCAACGCATCGATTGCCAAAGCGATACCGGAGCCTTTGTGACCACCAAAAGCTAGCAAATTTTCAACTTTATGTGGATCCGTAGTTTCATTTCCATCAGCATCAATGGCAACGCCTAAGGGGATCTGACTGCCCGTTTCTTTCGCATGCAGTAACTTACCAAATGCGGTGGCACTGGTTGCCATGTCTATGATCATCGGGTGAGATCCCTCGACAGGAAACCCAAACGCGATGGGGTTAGTTCCTAAAAATCGTCCTACTCCACCATGGGGCGCCATACAAGCATCGGTTTGAGTCATGCCAATGCCAATCATCCTAGCTTCCGTTGCCATGTTCATAAAATATGATAAGGCACCACAATGCGAGGCTTTTTTAATACTGACAAATCCAAGTCCTGTATCCCTCGCCATCTCAATAGCGTGCATCGTTGCTGCGACCAGTGCAGGATGCCCAAGACCGTCATCAGCGTCCAAAATACCGACTGAAGGTGATATTAATTCGAATTGGTGCTTAGTAGCAGCATTAAGACCACCAGCCATAACTCGTTGACAGTAGTGCTCAAGACGCATAACACCGTGAGAATGAACACCAGTTAGGTCAGCATATATCAGCACATCCGTCACACTCTTCGCGTCCGATGCTGAAAACCCTGCTTCTACAAGCTTTTGAGTCGCCATGGTTCTCAACGCCTGTTCTTTTACCCTAACTGTTGTCATATTTGCCTCTTCAACCGTGTATTAATTCGTTTTATTCACTATCAAACCGTGTTTATCATCTTCTTAATGACTCCACGGTTAACCAATGAGCGCTATTTATAATTGAGAGTTTGATAAATTTCAGTGACCATAATCACACGGATTACCAAAACAGCCACATTGGCAAACCAATCGCCCGATTTTTGTTCATAAAAACTCTGTTTTTTCACTTATTAATTTCACATTACAGTAGGGAATGTCATTTTTTACCTTTATAAATACCCAAAAATCCAACCTGCAACGTAAACTGCGCTAATACAAGCGGTATATAGTTATGTTTATTCCGTGATAATCATAATTACGTGCGCCTTGTCACGCTACTTGCCTCTCTTATTTACTACTCATTGCACCAAAGGTAAAATTGGTTTACCTTTAGTGCAGATTTAACATTATTCTTAGAGGTAGATATGGACAATTCAAGAAAAAAACTTAGCCTCGCCAGTCGTCGTGCTATCGAGTTGGGCTACGATAAGAAAGGCCCAGAGTGGATGGTTGAGTTCGATGTCATCGATCTCAAAGGCGATTTCGAGTTTGAGGACGGTGTGATTCGAAGAGATCCCACCGCGGTCATAAAGGTCGACAATACCTATCATTGTTGGTACACAAAGGGCGAAGGTGAAACACTCGGGTTTACTGGAGATATCAAAGATAAAGTGTTCCCTTGGGATCTAACCGAAGTGTGGCATGCCAGCTCCGAAGATGGCATCACTTGGAAAGAACAAGGCCCTGCCATTCAAGCGGGCAAAGCTGGTGAGTATGATGATCGTGCCGTCTTTACCCCTGAAGTCCTTGCCCATGAAGGCAAATACTATCTGGTTTACCAAACCGTCAAGTCTCCTTACACAAACCGCCAATACGAAGAAATCGCAATGGCATGGGCAGACAACCCATTTGGGCCATGGACTAAAACTGAAGCACCTATTTTAAGCCCTTCAAAAGACGGAGAATGGCGTGGTGAAGAAGACAATCGATTTATAGTGGAATCAAAAGGTAGCTTTGATAGCCACAAGGTGCACGATCCATGTTTAATGTTCTTCAACAATAAATTCTACCTATATTACAAAGGTGAAACGATGGGCGAAGAGATGAATATGGGGGGGCGTGAAATCAAGCATGGTGTGGCCATAGCGGATGATATCTTAGGTCCATACATCAAATCTGAATACAACCCAATATCCAATAGTGGTCACGAAGTTGCTGTATGGCACTACAACGGTGGCATCGCATCTCTGATTACAACAGATGGTCCTGAAAAGAATACAATTCAATGGGCGAAAGATGGCATAAATTTCGAAATTATGTCCTATATCAAAGGTGCGCCTGAAGCGCTGGGGATCTTCCGCTCTGAAGAATCAGACTCGACGCTCGAACCTGGGTTAGAGTGGGGTTTATGCCATAAGTATGACCCGTCTTGGAACTGGAATTTTATCAGTCGATACCGTATTAAACGACAAGTACTAGACATTGGTACTTTTCAAAACAGCAATTAATTCTGACAGCAGCTTAAAGTCAATAGGGGTATCATCTTTGCGTGCTAGAGATGATACCTCATCGATTTGACTCGCCAACATAGTCTAATCACACGACTATGTTGGCGTGAAAAATAACGATACAAAATGGGGGCTTTTATATGATCCACCACGGCTTTCTGGAGAAAGCCTTTTTACCTCCAAGAAGAGGCTGTCTACATATCAATCCCCATATGCCACTAGCTTGATTAACTTTATCTTGTATTTAAGTGCCTCTATTTTCGATAGTATCTATAGTGAGCATGAGCACTTGACCTATTGCCTCACTTTTTTTCTTGCTTGAGTTTGTTCGCTTGGTCGACTCTTTCTCTATTAATCACCTCTCGACCAAACTTAGTAACAACATAGAACAAGTCATAAACGATTCGCGTTCGGGCATTCAAAGTCAAAAATCGTATTCATATGCATCGCGACGGCTTCGATATTTTTGCCATGTTTGCCTGCCTAGCTGTCCGAAGAACGATTGTATATCTCTGAGGCTAAGACTTAATCCCATCCAAATCATTTTTTGAATATCAGCGGTGGTGGTAGCATATCGATGATCTTTAGAGGTATAGAGCTCGTCCATGACGAGTTGCATTATCTCTCCCAATTTCACTGACGTTGCAACTTATTGACGTCGGCGTTTATCTATCTCTTTGATAGAGTACCAATGAACGCCATCAAGGAGATAGAGCGACCAAATTACAGAAAAAGTTAGGGTAATAAGTGATGCGTTATGATGGGACTTTACTATTTGAAAGTCTTCTCAGAATGAAGATAAGAAAATCTGATTCGGCATGTAAACGATCGTTTGTGTATGCTTTCTGTTTGGCGACTAAACCATATCACTTGCTAACGTTTTTGTTTTTAGTTCCCGATAATAGGTTATGTGAACAAAAAAAACCGCCCTATGAGACTATCAAATCAAAAGGCGGTTTTTATCTAGGTTTAATTAAGCTGTTTAGCTTGTTAAGTACGCATACACGCCTTTCGCGACAGGGATACCTTCAACTTCACACTTCGCTTTGTACGCCACTTGTGGATCGTTAGGAGCCAATACTTTCTCGGTGCCTGGTACTGGTACAACTGAACGTAATTCAGACACCATCGCCGCCATCGTAACGGCAAATAAGGCATTGCCTAGCTTTTCAGGGTTAATCACAATAACTAGGCTCGCCAATTTACGCATCTTGTCATAGTCACCGTACATACGAACAATGTGATTACTGAAGTTTGCACCCATTAGAACACCGGTTAACGCATCAATTGCCAATGCAATACCAGACCCTTTATGGCCACCAAATGTCAACAGATTCTCCACCTTGTGAGGGTCAGTTGTAATGTTACCCTCAACATCGATAGCTAAACCTTCATCAATGGACTGATTCGTCTCTTTTGCATGCAACAGCTTACCAAAAGCCGTTGCGCTAGTCGCCATATCTAAGATCATTGGCGTACCACCTTCAACAGGGAAGCCAAATGCAATCGGATTCGTTCCCAAAAAGCGTTCTGCACCACCATGAGGTGCAACACAGGTATCCGTTTGTGTCATAGCGATCGCAATCATTCCCTGACTCGTCGCTTGTTCCATGAAGTAAGAAAGCGCGCCGCAATGTGACGTATTTTTCACGCTAACAAAACCAAGGCCAGTTTCTTTCGCAAGTTCAATACCGTGATTCGTTGCTGCGATGAGGCTTGAATGTCCCATACCATCATCAGAGTCTAAAATTGCGACTGAAGGTGACACCTGTTCAATACTAAAATTCGCGTTCGCATTTAAGCCACCAGCCTCAAGACGATTGCAATAGTGTTCGACTCGCATCACACCGTGTGAATGCACACCGGTAATATCAGCATGAACCAATACATCGGTGACTTCTTTTGCTGTTTTGTCATCTAAACCCGCAGCCAATAATTTGCTCAGGGCAAGAGATTTAAGTTCTTCTGGTTTTACATTAACGGTCGACATACCACTTCCCCTTAAAAGTTGATCACACCTTTGACTAACGCTTTATTCTCTACAACATCTTGTTTGTAACTATTGCCGAATGTGTAGAAGTCATAGTCTTTGTTTTTCATTATTTCTTGAGAAATTGCTCCGGAAGCCATTAACTCAATTACGCGCTCAAAATCGACACGTGTTGCATTACGGCTACTCAGTAAGGTCGTTTCTTTTTTATGGAATGTAGGATCATCTAATACCAAATCACCAATATAAAGACCGATAAAAACAATTTTTCCACCATGACGAATCAAATCAACACTCCGAGACATAGAACCTTTGTTACCCGTTGCATCCATCAAGACACACGCAAGTTCTCCGCCAAACGCTTTCTTCAAGTTGTGAACATAATTCTCTTCAAACGGGTCTAAAGATTGAACACCAAGTTTTGTGACAACTTGGTCGCGTCGTCCAGCATCAACGTCCACAACGACGACATTGGCACCCTCTGCCTTTGCAATTGCAGCAGCAGCAAGACCAATGGGGCCAGCTCCTACCACGACAACATTGTTACTTGCGTTAATTTCAGCACGACGTACCGCATGAGCACTGATTGCAAAACATTCAACAAGTGCCCCTTCAGAGCTGCTCACATTTTCTGGTAACTCAACCAAATTGTCTTCATAAACGGCTAAGTACTCCGAAAATCCACCATCACGATGGACCCCGTAAAGTGACACGTTCTCACAACAGTTCGTTTTGCCTTCACGACACGCTGAACACGTCCCACATGGTACACAAGGGATCACTGAATAACGCTTACCCGAAGTCGCCACTTGACAAATTTTTCCAACTTTTTCTGCGGTTCCGCAAATCTCATGTCCCAATACGCGTGGGTATGAAAAGAAAGGTTGTTTTCCCGCATATGCGTGAATGTCCGTCCCACAAATACCGACAGAATTAACTTTAAGCAGTACTTGGTTATCTAAAATGGTCGGAATATCACGTTCAATATATTCGATGCTGTTAGGCTCATGACAAATGAGTGTTTTCATAGTTGGTTTCCTTGATTCTTAGCAATAGAATCAATGACGGCATTGATTCCTTTAGATTCGATAGACGTAAATGCTGCAATCACTTTATTGTGAAACTCTGGATTTTCTCGCTTATGAGTACCAAAGATTTTTTCGATTGAAAGTAATGAATTCGCTTTTTCTACTGACGAAACATCAGCAAGCGCAATCTCTGTGTACATAGCTTCAAGCGGGTCATAAATAGTCTCGCCATTTGCTACCTGATTGAGCGTGTAATGCATCCATCCCGCAATAGCGATAGGAAGGCATACACTGTCAACGCCACGTCGTTGTAAAGTCATAAATGGATCGATAGAACGCTGCGGTAGTTTCTGGGAACCATCCATCGCAATTTGACCGGTTTTGTGCTTAATATTAGTATTACTAAAACGTTGAATTAAAAGGTTCGCATAGGTTTCAAGATTGACCTCAAGCCCTTCCTGCAGCGACTTAGCCTGCTCTTGCTTCATTAGACGAAGCGTGGCTGTTTTCAACGCTTCATCTTGCATACATTGATAGATAAATTCATGACCAGCCAAACTGCCGTTATAGGCTAGAAATGAATGGCTGCCGTTTAGCATTCGAAGTTTCATCTCCTCATAAGGCAGAACATCACCGACGAACATAGCACCAGCAAGATCCCAATCAGGACGACCCGCAACAAAATTATCTTCAACCACCCACTGCCTAAAGTCCTCACACACAATGCCACAAGGATCTCGATAACCTGTTTCCTGCTCAATAACATCAAATTGGTCTTCCGTCATCGCGGGTACAATTCGATCAACCATCGTACTAGGGAAAGTAACATGCTCTTCGATCCAATATGCAAACACTGGATCCAACGCCTTGGCAAACGATACAACCGCGTCTTTTGTCAGCAAACCATTCTCTGGAATATTGTCACATGACAGGACACTAAATGGTGTCAAACCTAGCTCACGACGTTGACGTAATGCTTCGGTAATACAACCAATTGCAGAATTTGGTGATTGTGGATTGCCTAAATCATGCTGAATCAGATCGTTACTTAAATCCAAGCGACCAGATTGAGGGTCGGTGCAATACCCTTTTTCCGTAATCGTCAAAGACACGATTTTGACCTGCTCTTCAGTCATTTTCGCTATTGCACGTTCAACGCCATCAACCGGAGTGTGAATCGATTCCGATATCGTTCTGACTAATCGGGTATGGGTATCGCTTGCAGATTTCTCAACAACCGTAAACTGTTCATTTTGCTGTTGTAGATTGCGAATAAGATCTTCTGGACCAAATAGGTTAATTTCACAAATTCCCCATAACTTACCTGTTGCTTGGTTTGTAAGATCGTTATAAACCGCCTGATGACCCCGATGGAATGCACCAAAACCAAGGTGCACAATATCCGTTTGTAGCGCTGCTCTATCATAATCTGTTTGAGACGAGTATTGAGCGTCCAAAATTCTGTTTGCTGATGTCATATTCCAAGTCCGATTGATTGACCATTATATTAAGAATCGGCTAAACCCTGCCGTACTGGACCAATTATAGGCATAAACACAAAACCAATACAAGACATTGGATAACCAATTTAATTAATAACAAGTGATGCAATTAACAATTTCAAGTGAGAAAACAATATAAACACACCAACAAAGCTATACCAGGAAAAGGAAAAACCCAACGAACATACAAATGATAAAAGTGTGACCTCAGGCTTTAAAACACCAGCTGAATTGGTTGACCTAAAATATCTCCACCTTTAATATGGATGACAGTTCAACCAATTTTAGTGGATATAGGTATTTTACCTTTTACCCTCAACCTAAAATCAATTTACGAGTACTACAATGAAAGATATTAGTCCAAAAAATCCAGAAATCTTAAGCTTTGGTGAACCAATGTTTGAATTTAGCCAACTAAGAGATGCTAATCGCGGTGACGGTGATTTTTTAAGTGGCTTCGGTGGAGATGCCTCTAATTTCGCAATTGCGGCCGCCAGACAAGGCGCAAACGTAGGAATGTTGACTCATCTGGGGGATGATGAATTTGGTAAGCGTTTTTTAGATTTGTGGGAGCAAGAGCACGTAAGCTCAAGCCAAGTATTCTCTAATACGGACGCCCATACTGGTGTTTACTTTATTACCCATGATCAAGATGGACATCATTTTTCTTTTATGAGAAAAAACTCTGCCGCATCGCTTATTACCCCTGTTCGCTTGCCAGTTGATGCAATCCGCCATGCTAAATTGTTACATACCACAGCCATCACACAAGCGATCAGCGCGACAAGTTGTGATGCTGTATTCAGTGCTATCGATATTGCAAATAGTAATAATACGTTAGTTTCTTTTGATACTAACTTGCGCCTCAAGCTTTGGTCGCTTAAACGAGCGAAAGCGATTATTGAAGAAACCATTTCAAACGTCGACATCTGCTTTCCAAGTGTTGATGAGGCTCAACTGCTTACCGGACTTGAGCAACCTGATGACATTATCGATCACTACCTCAAGCTTGGTGCTAAAGTGGTGGTCCTTAAGCAAGGTGGCGACGGTGCCACCGTTGCAGATGAACATACTCGCCATCACATCAAGCCGCATCAAGTAACGCCGGTAGATGCCACGGCAGCAGGCGACTCTTTTGCAGGCTCCTTTTGTACCCATTATGTCAATGGATTGAGTTTAGAAGACTGTTTAGCTCATGCGAATGCGACCGCCTCTATCACCATTTCAGGTTACGGCGCCGTTGCTCCACTGCCAACACTTGCTCAAGTGAAATCTCGCATGGCCGGTAACTAATCGTTAAGGAATTATTATGTCTCTATTAAATAAACAGTTGGCTCAGTATAAAGTCATTCCCGTTATCGCCATTGATCGTGCAGAAGATATTTTGCCATTGGGTGAACAGCTTGTCGCAAATGGGTTACCTGTTGCGGAAATTACCTTCCGTTCAGACGCTGCAGAAGAAGCGGTCAGACTGCTTCGAAAGGCTTATCCAGATATGCTGATTGGTGCCGGCACCATCTTGAACGAAAATCAAGTGATTGCTGCTAAAGATGCAGGGGCTGATTTCATCGTCTCACCAGGGTTGAACCCCAATACGGTCAATGCGTGCTTAAGACATGACATTGATATCATTCCTGGGGTGAATAACCCATCTTTGGTCGAACAAGCCATTGAACTCGGCATTACCACGTTAAAATTTTTTCCAGCAGAAGCCTCTGGGGGTTTGAATATGCTGAAATCTTTGCTTGGCCCTTACCAACAAATTAAAGTTATGCCGACCGGGGGCATTAATCCCGAGAATGTTCACGAGTACCTCTCATTACCAGCTGTTCTCGCTTGCGGTGGTACGTGGATGGTTGATAAAAAACTGGTTAACGATGGCAATTGGACTGAGATTGGCCGATTGGTTCGCGAAGTTGTTAAGTCTGTCGCTTAAGCGAAAATAGAAGATAGAGAGCAATATGAATACAGCAATTAAAAATATTGAAACCAAATTGTTTAAGATCCCTTTAGCAGAGATTCTCTCTGATGCTAAACATGGCGATCACGACCACTTTGAATTAATCACAACGACAATCACTCTTGAAGATGGCAGTCAAGGAACTGGCTACACGTACACTGGCGGAAAAGGCGGCTTTTCTATAAAGGCGATGTTGGAACACGATATTCAACCCGCGATTATCGGTAAAGACGCTTCAAAAATCGATGAAATCTACGACTTTATGGAATGGCACATTCACTATGTAGGTCGTGGTGGTATATCCAGCTTTGCGATGTCCTGCGTAGATATTGCGCTTTGGGATTTAAAAGGTAAACGTGAAAACCAGCCTCTCTGGAAGATGGCCGGAGGAAAGAACCATACTTGCCAAGCTTACTGTGGTGGTATCGATCTTCAGTTTCCGCTTGAAAAATTACTGAATAACATTAAAGGCTATCTAGATAGTGGCTTTAATGCCGTCAAGATAAAGATCGGTCGAGAGAACATGCAAGAAGATATTGATCGAATCAAGGCTGTGCGTGAATTCATCGGTCCTGAAGTCACGTTTATGATTGATGCAAATTACTCGTTGTCTGTCGAACAAGCAATCACGTTATCTAAGGCAGTTGAACAATACAACATCACATGGTTTGAAGAGCCGACCATTCCCGATAACTATCTTGGTTATGCCGAAATTGCAGACAACACGTCTATCCCACTTGCTATGGGTGAAAACCTACATACTATCCATGAGTTTGGTTATGCGATGGATCAAGCGAAACTCGGTTTTGTACAACCGGATGCGTCTAACTGTGGCGGTATCACAGGGTGGCTTCAAGCCGCTCATTTAGCCACAAAATATGGTGTCCCTGTGTGTACTCATGGCATGCAAGAGCTTCATGTTAGTTTAGTGTCCGCTTTTGATACTGGATGGCTAGAAGTGCATAGCTTCCCTATTGACGAATATACCAAACGTCCACTTGTTGTTGACAACCATCGTGCCGTTGCGCCTGATACTCCTGGTATCGGTGTTGAGTTTGATTGGGAAAAATTCGCACAGTATCAAGTGTAGTTCCTGCTAGAGTTTAGGTTTTTTCACTAGCCTTTAGAGCCTTTGCCCCTCACTCTCTCGAGGGGCTTTTTTATTTTCAACGTTATCCTGGCCTATTACTCCGCTTTGGTTGATATATATACTCACATTTTTACATTCATTTCCGCCGCCCTAACTGCATGATTTAAAACTCACATTAGTCCAATATCGATCACATAATCTTACGCAATGCCCGATAATTCCGCTCTTTGATCACAAAACCCACTGACATAAATATCAACCAAAATCATCACTGGTTAATCTTTAGTGGTAATACATTTACCTAAAAGGATGTTTCATATGAGCATAGGTGTCTCAAGACGTAATATTTTGAAAGCTGCAGGAGCAGGATTGGTTGTTGGAGGGCTTTCTGTACATAGCAATGGCAGCTTAGCTTCCACTCAGGAAGCACAGACGAGCACTTTGGTTGACCTTAAAGACAGTTGGCAGAATACACACGATAGAATTTGGATTGGCGGGCACTATTGGGCGAATCCAATGGAAGACTGGATGATCAAGGATGGCGGTGTAGAAGTATTAAGCCGTGGTGGAAACCGAAGTGTGCATCTACTCACTCATCAATTGACGACCCCAACCGCAGGCTTCGAAATGTCTGTCGTCGTGAAACGAATCGATGTTCAAGCACAAGATGGCGGAGCAGGCTTTCGCATTGGTGTGCGAAGTGAACTGAATGACTATCGCAGCAACTGTTTCGTACAACAAGGTTTTGATGCTCTGTACACAAAAAAACAACTCATTCTAGGCAACAAGTCAGTCAAACTAAATGCGCCTACCACCGATGAATCTATTGTTCTTCACTTAAAAGCAACAGCAGTCGCAGGTGCGGTCACCGTTACACTGACAGCCAAAACACTGAATAGTCAAGAGATACTTGGTACCGTAAATGCCATCGCATCTAATGACGAATTATTGGGTAATATCGCAGTCGTCAGCAACGCGAATATTGAGTCAACGTATGGCAATACCATTGCCAAAGATCATCAAGGTTGCCGCTACCGTTTCGACAATTGGCAGATAAAAGGGGCGGCGTTTACCGTTAATGAGTCACATCGATTTGGACCTATTTTATGGAGTATGTACACGCTCCATAACTCACGCAGCGATCAGGGGCACATTCTGAAAATGACCGCTTTTGTTGGCCCAATGGGTAGTCAAGACAATCAGGATGTTTCCTTACAACTACTTATCAAGGATAAATGGGAAACCGCCTCAAAAGCCACAATTAACACAGAAAGTTGGTATGCTAATTTTGAAATAGAAAACTGGGATGCATCACAGACCACATCCTATAGAGTGGTTTATCCCGAAAAGCACAAAGATGGCAGTGAAACGATTGATGTTTGGCCTGGCGAAATTCAAGCAGAGCCCAAAGGGCGCCCACTGCGGATGGCAGCGTTTACTTGTCAAAATGACTACGCCTACCCTTATGCTCCCTTAGCCAAAAACGTTGAAGCTCTTGCACCCGACCTATTATTCTTCTCTGGTGATCAACTTTATGAAAGCCATGGCGGATTTGGTGTAATTCGTTCGCCAGATGATAAAGCGATCCTTAACTATTTAAGAAAGTATTATCAATTTGGCTGGGTATTCAGAAAGTCGATG
Organism: Vibrio sp. QJM3NY_21; assembly: GCF_057785975.1. NCBI lineage: Bacteria > Pseudomonadati > Pseudomonadota > Gammaproteobacteria > Vibrionales > Vibrionaceae > Vibrio > Vibrio sp. QJM3NY_21. Next base: position 631,023 of record NZ_CM173514.1, on the reverse strand, counting down.
AGCTTAGCGCCTACGATTTGTATCCCTGATGACCACGACATCTTACAAGGTAATATGTGGGGTGACGGCGGAGCGATTATGGCAAACCCTGAAAAAGACCCTAGTGCGTCGGTATTGACTGGATACATTCAGTCACCACGCTTCGTTAATGTTGTGCACGATACTCATACCTCACATCATCCAACCCCTTATAACTCCGCCCCAGTTGAGGCTAAAAATGGCATCAAAGCGTACTTTGGTGAACTGCTCTACAGTAATGTAAGTTTTGCTGTTCTTTCTGACCGTCAATTTAAAAGCGGGCCAGATCGTGTCGAGGCACTCGTAGGAATCACAGGCAGAGACGAAGACCCACTGTATTTTAACCCATCACTCGATGAAGAAGGATTAGAGCTGCTCGGTCCAACCCAAGAAACTTTCCTAACCGAATGGAGTGGACAATGGGATCAACACACGCTTAAAGCACTGCTTAGTCAAACCGTATTTGCGAGCTTAGCGACACACAACGGGGGGCCGGATAAATACCTAAAATATGATTTTGATGGCAATGGTTGGCCAGCCTCAGGTCGTGACAGAGCTGTCAATCTCATCCGTGACTCAATGGCACTTCATATCTGTGGTGACACCCATCTTGCCTCTATCTCTCAATATGGGGTCAAGAAGCAACGTGACGCAAACTGGGCGTTCTGTGTACCGGCTATTGCCGCTGGTTGGCAACGCTTTTGGATCCCAGAATCAGTCGGTATTCCAACCGATAACCCACCCGCTCATGGACTTCCCCATACCGGTGAATCACTTGATGCCTTTGGAACCAAAAACTACGTGTATGCAGTCGCGAACCCTGTCATCGGTCAATCAACAAACCGTTACGTCAAAGCCCAGGAAAAAGGAAGTGGATTCGGTTTCATCGAATTTAATACAGATAAACGCACTTACCATTGTACTGCCTATCGTTTCTTAGCGGATGTCACCAATCCTGAACTCGATAATATCTATGATGGCTGGCCTATCACCATTGAGCAAAAAGAAAACCGTGGAGAGAATGTCATCCGTTAAATAGCGTCGATGGCAGCCTGTATAAAAGCTCATCCGCCAGATGAGCTTTTTCTTTCCTATTCATTCAACGGCATGAATTAGCCCATACACCTTCCCCAAACAAAGCCCGCCCCCTCACCTCGTTCACTAAATAAGGTTAAATCAACCAATAGCCGTTTTCTGTCGATACCCTCTTGGGAAGTGCATGATATGGATATGAGCGCTACTTCTCACTTCTACAACAAATTCAGGATGGGCACCCAACTGTTAACCAAAGTTAGATATTGGATCACTAACCTAGACATTGGTTGAACTATATTATTACTTTGCAAACATTTCGATTGCAATACATCCAGAACCACTCCTATTTACTTAACATTTTTAAGGATGAATAATGAAATTACCAATACTCTCCCTGCTGACCATTGCCGTGAATCCAGCTTTTGCTAATGACTGGGATTCGATTCCTATTCCCGCAGAGTTGGAAAACGGCCAACAGTGGGAGTTGCAAGAAGCCTATTCCGATTCTTTTAACTACTCGGGTAAAAATGCCACCTTCTCTAGCAAGTGGAACGACACCTATTTTCATGGTTGGACAGGCCCTGGATTAACGTATTGGCAGCCGAATGAGTCATGGGTTTCGGATGGTAACCTAATTATCAGTGCATCGCGTCGCCAAGGGACAGAACAAGTGAACGCTGGCGTCATTACTTCTAAAACGAAAGTAAAGTATCCAATTTTTATGGAGGCTAATATTAAGGTGAGTAACCTTGAACTATCCTCAAACTTTTGGTTATTAAGTGAAAATGATCAGCGTGAGATTGATATTTTAGAAGTTTATGGCGGTGCAGCAGATACATGGTTTGCAAAAAACATGTCAACCAACTTTCATGTCTTTTTAAGAAACTCAGATAATACGATTAAAAGTGATTTTAATGACCAAACACACAATGAACCAAGTTGGGGAACTTATTGGAGAGACGGTTTCCACCGCTTTGCTGCCTATTGGAAAAGTCCAACAGAAGTGACGTTCTATATTGATGGCGTACAAACCCCAAAAGGATCGTGGGAACAAGTGTTGATGAAGGACAAAGATTACACTGGACAAACTCTAGATAAGAGCCAATTCAATATGGACGAAGAGATGTTCATTATTCTTGATACAGAAGATCATTCTTGGCGTTCAGAAGCCGGGATCATCGCTTCTGATGCGGATCTTGCCGATAATTCTAAAAACAAGATGTACGTTGACTGGATTCGTGTTTATAAGCCAGTGGGAGACAGTGATAATAATGGCATTATCCCTCCTAGTGGTTCTACTAGCTTACAATTTATCCATAGCAATAAATGCCTCGATGTCAAAAATGGCGCGACTTGGAATGGCAGCACCTATCAACAATGGGGATGCAATACGTCGAACACTAACCAGCGCTTCACTTTCACCCCATTATCGGACGGCGCGTATTTGCTTCAGTCAGATGAGAGCCAATTATGTGTTGAATTGAAACCAGATTCGTCTCAGTGGCAAGATGGTGCAACCATCCAACAGTATATTTGTAACGCAGCAGAAGAGAATCAACTTTGGACCTTGTTTGATAAAGGAAGTGACTCTTTTGAGTTAAGGAATAAGAAGACAGGAAAATGCCTTGAACTTGCTAATAACCAAACCTCTAATGGAGGTCAGATTGTTCAATCGTCTTGTGACGGTGGAAATAATCAACGCTTGACGTTTAAGTAATTTGTTCTTAATTTAACCTAGTGAGTACATTCATTTCATATTTATTGAATGAATGTACTTTCTTTTTATTGCCTTTAATTTGTGACAACTTAATTTTAAATACCTATTCTAGTTAAAACACTTGAATTTTCAGTCATTAACGCTTAGCTATTAAATACTACGCTGAGGTTTCGACATACATAGCACTATGTCGTTCAACGGTACCTCATAGGCCATTGTCCAAGTTCACTTAAGGTTCTATCAAAAAAAGTGGCGTAAACGCCACTTTATGAACAGAAGAAAAATAGGGTAATTTAAGAACTACATATTAAAACGTCCGATATTCGTCGTTAAACTATGATTCACACCTTGAAGCTCTTCCACTTTTACATTCACGTTCGTCGCATTGGATGATAAAGACGCGGACAGTTGATTCAGTTCATCGATATTAACCGCAATCGTCTTTGTCACTTCACTTTGCTGTTTAGTCGCGACCGCTACTTCACTGTTCATACTATTGATTGACTCAATGTTCATCGAAATGCTCTGTAAATTCGCTGATAGCGTCATCGCTGCTGCCGTTACTTTTTGAGATGACCCCAAACTTTCTTCCATAGAATCAGCCGCACTCTTAGCATTAGATTGTAAGCTTGAGACGATAGTTTCAATTTCTGATGTTGAGTTTTGTGTTTTTTGTGCAAGTGCTCTCACTTCATCGGCAACGACTGCAAAGCCTCGCCCTTGGTCACCAGCTCTCGCAGCTTCAATAGCAGCATTCAAAGCCAATAAGTTTGTTTGCTCTGCGATACTTAAAATCACCTCGACTACCGAACCAATATCTGAAGACGATTGGATTAAATCATCAATTCGTTGTGACGTTTCGCTAATTTGCTCTGAGAGATTCGTAGCTAAGGTTCCGTTTTGTTCAACTAAACGCCCACCTTCTTCCACACAATCAATAGCCTCTTGTGTTTTCGCCAACGTCGCTTCAGCATTGCGATACACATCTTCAGCTGAAGCGCTGATCTCCTCAAGTGACGAGGCCGCCGTCTGCATTGATGCTTGTTGTGCGTGAGCATCATCTTGTGATTGCCCTGCTACTTTAGTCAACGAATTGGAAATATCGCCGATGTTAACGCTAATATTAGCGACTCCGCCTATCATGTCCATGAGGTTATCCATGAGGTGGTTAAAATTCTTCGTTAACCGTCCAATCTCATTGTTACTAGTTACTTCAATACGTTGCGATAGATCGGCATCCCCTGTCGACAGTCGATACAGCGACGTCGTCACGTCATCGATGGGCTGAATAACCAGTGAACGCATAAAGAAATATACACTGACTATCACCAACACTAATACCAACACAATACCAAACATCATTAACAACATTTCATTTTGCATGTTGATGCTAATGGTCGCTGGATCAAATTGAAAGGTTATCGTACCTATCGTCGCGTCACCACGCACAACGGCATGTTCTGTATTAACCAAATTAGTGACTGACGCACCCGAACTGGCTATCGCCTTACCTCTTTGATCAACGACTATTACAGAACGCAAGATATCGGAATTAATCAATGCATCCGTTACCGCTTGAGCTTGCTCAAAATCGTACGCAAAAATTGCTTCAACCAATGCCGCATCCGCCAAACCCATTGTTGATTCAACATCTTGAGCGTACGCGGTATCCAGTCGATCTTTCACTGTAAAATAACTGGTTCCACCACCTATCAATATCCCAATTAAGCCAACCACAATAAGGAACGCTGAGAGTACTTTACTTAAACTATTATTCATTTTCTCATCCTTATATTAACGGTTAATATCCAACCAAAGTTCTTTTCGCTCAATTGGCGCATCTTTAGGTAGGTATGGATTGTCTATTTTAATTACCGTTCTCTCAGTGAGTTTACTTGATTTAAAAGTGGTTTTTATAAGCTCTGAATTATAAAAAACCTCATCAAAACTACCGTCTTTTATTGCAATTTCCAATCCATTATTAAGTGCTTGGTAAAGACCCGAGTTTTGTTTTGATACATAAAAGTACATTGCGGATGGATAAACCAAAATGATGTTATTTTCAACTGCAAGATTCAGATCATGTTGATCACGCACAACACCATGTGATTCATGGACACCAAGAGGCAAGTAATCAAAACGGTCACCTTCAACCATATGAAAAAGACTTTCAGCCTTGACTGGCTTAACGACATCAAGATTGGCAGCTTCAAGGATTTTCGTATCTGACCAAGAGCGCCCTAACCCCGCCTTCAAGGCCATTAAGTCATTAATATTTTTAACACCTGAAAATTTGTATTGACTATTTTTTTCAATTACAAAAGTACGATAACCGGCAAGGCCTTTGAAAATGGGTAGCTTAATAGCTTGCAATTGATCTTGTAAATCTTGAGAAGCTCCGGCCCACATTAGATCAATATTGCCATTACGTACTTGTTCAACCAACCTTGCATCTGATAAATATTCCGTTGCATGGCTAATGTTTTGTGATGCGGAGTTTTTTTGTAATGCGAGTTCGACCAGCTCCAAAATAAGAGTATCTCTCCCAGGAAAGACCATCGGTGTTTTTATTTCCGCATGCAAATTGAATGGAAACAAAATAATAATTAGCACTATCACTAACCTATTTTTATAATAACTTACGTTCATGTAACGCACCGCTTATTTTTATTACTTCTGAAAGAATGCGATTTAAGATGCCAATGCTAGATTGACTTGTGAACTATCGTTCGAAGGGGAGACAGTCGAATGACTGTCTCCGTATTACTTATTTTCTGCGGCGTAATAATGCTAGAGCAGACACAATCAGTAAACCAAAGCTACCAAAGCTTCCTCCTTCACCGATAATCTCTGGGTAATCAGGATCAGGATTACCTGGATTCGGTGGGATTGTCCCATCTTCAAGTTCAGCGACACGAATATTATCGAAGTAAATTGACACCTCACTTGCTGGAGCATCAGTCAACATTAATTGGATACCACCAACAGCGGCCTTGGTAAAGTCAGGCCCTGCCGAATCGCTATTCAAATCAATATCGATGGTTTGAATATCGGTGCCAGTAGCGAGCGTACCATAGCCATAAAGGTTATAGCTTTCTGTCCAGTCGGTGTCTTTTGAAATCAATTTAACGGTAACATTAAGCGCTTGATCAGACGTATTAATCGCATCGACCTTAAAAGTATCTTGATCACTCCAACTCCAATCCCCCCAAAGCGTTGTGCCTTGTAACGCATCATCAAAAACTATGTGCCAAGACTGGCCATCCTCATCCGTTGAATAATCACCAGAAACTAGGTTGCTCGGAGACGGCGCACCACTATCTACGATGTCGCCAATCGTGTATCCGGCAAAGGATTCAACGACGACTTCTTCAGGTGCCGGTTCAACAGGCTCGTCTTTACCGTCATCCACTCGAATATTGTCAAAATAAACATCAACAGTACTTCCTGGGTCCGTACCTAACATAACTTGGATGCCACCAACGCCAGTTTTAGAGAAGTTCTCCCCTGCAGTCGCTGAATTAAGATCGATCTCGACAGTTTGCGCTTGATCACTCGACGCTAACGTTGCCCCCCCATATAAGTTATAGCTATCAGTCCAATCCGTATTCATCGCAATCAGCTTGATAGTGACCTGTTGCTCCGAGCCTGTATCGTTTAGGACGTCGATTTTAAACGTTTCTTCGTTACTCCAATCCCATTCACCCCAAATGGTGTTACCTTGATACGATGAAGTGAAACTAATTTGCCATGAACGGTCATCGCCATCGCTTGAATAGCTATCAGACACAATATTTGTAACGGCTGAATCACTGTCGACGGTAGCACCGACTACCATGTTTTCACCTGAAAACGATTCCACGATTGTTTCAGCAGCAAACGCACTGCTCGATAGCCCAATAAGAGAGGCTAGCAGACTAACCTTAAATGTGTTCATTGTTATCATCCTTTATAAAAAGGGCCGATGACGTTTCCGCCACCGACCTAAATGCACGTTACTTCCCGAATCTCTTGTCATAAAGATCCGCATTGAACTGTTTCGCTGCATCGATAAGCTCTACATAAGGCTCATCCGCAATCGTCACAAAACCAATGTTGTAGTTTTCACCATCCCAAGCACGACCAGTCGCCGGAGAGTCTAGGTATTGGAACCAGTGGGCTCCAACGAAGTATGGATTTTCAACGATGCTGTCCATGTAATTGGTGTACAATTCAGCACGTTCTTGTTGATTAGAAACCGTGACAATACCGCCATGGAACAAACCAGTATCGGTAGCACCAAAGTGGAACTCACCAATCACACTTGGTTTATCTAGCTCTGGAAGCAACTTTTTCCAATGGGCTTTTTTGCCGTCATTCAAATCATTAGCGTACAAGTTATAACTCATCACATCCACATACTTAGCCGCACCACGAGCAATTTCTGGTGTCACACCCCAGTCGGCAAAACGAGCGCCAAGGTAAAGGTGATTCGGCAGCACGCGTTTAACTTCGCCACGAACAACTGAAAAGTATTTTTCAGACAGCATCTGTAGCATTTCTGAATAATCCGTTTTCATTCCTGCAGTCAACGCTGAACGATGATCGAAGGATTTATCGAACGCGGCCCAAGAAGCAACGTTACTTCCCCATGTGGAATTAAGTTTTGCGATGGTTTCGTATTTTGCTTTAAGGTAATCAGCGAACGCTTTTTTAGCTGGGCTTTCTTTTGCATCGTAGGCCAACGCATTCACAACCAAACCATAATGGTTTGCTTCGTTCATGACATTGCCCCAACTAATTTCGTTATCAACAAAGACACCGACTAACCACTGATCATCATTTTTAACCCGAGAAGCGACTTCGTCCGCCATGTCACGTGCACTGTTTTTGAACTCTGGGTCAAATGGATCATGAATCGGTCCCCAGTAATCATTACCGGTACTGATTCGTTTATGATCGCCATGGATCCAGCCGTGTGCTTCATACGCTACACGCTCTGAACCAAAGAACATGGGATCAATCCAATTACCCAAAGTAGTGAAGCCCCAATCCACCATGCGATCAAGTGTTACATCTTTCCAGGTACTCATGGCTTGCGCTTGATCAGTATCGTATTTACGCATTAGGTTCGCACGGTAAAAACTAAATACTTCCCCCTTATCAAGAGCACCAGAGTGAATCCATCCTGCGTAATCATAATTGACCGCAAGTGGATCGTTTTCTTCTGGTAGCCACTCAAACATTGAATGTCTTAGCTCAGACGCTACAACACGACCTTCTTTTGTATCCTTATCAGCAAAGTCGATTCCCGTAATGGTCACTGTATCATCCATTCGAACATTATCGAGTCCGGTCATGAAAAACATGCACCCTTCAGGGTCAACCATCGTCCATTTCCCGTCCACTTTCTCAGTTCGGAAAAAGCCGGTTGCTTCTAGACGTGGACCGTCTTTCCAACCACCAAATTTACAGCGATCAGCCATTGGTTTAACATTGCCAAGTTGAGCAAGTGCTTCCTTACCTGCCTTTTTTAGCTCCTCATCAGAGTGAATTTTTTCTTGCCACTCATCCCCGGTAAACTGTCCATACTGATCAACAATCCCCATATAGCGTGATGTGTCTGCATCTAAATTGGGTACCAGTCGAATGGAATCAACAACAATCTTTGCATCTTTTGTCGGATTTTGCAGGTAGAGCTGTACATTGTCGATATTAGAAACATCTAAGCCTGTTTCACCCCATCCATAACTGATAGCTTGTGCATCATAAGAGAGTTTTGGCGGCTCACTTCGCATGCCAGAAGTCATATTACCTTCGAGTTCTCGAAGCGACATATAATACGTCGATTTTTTACCTGGAAGGATAGTCATGTAACTTGACATACTGTCAGTAACACCATCAGCGGTACCACCCCAGTTCGCATTTTCTGCTTGGTCAACACGCACAAACATTTGAATAGCGTCATCTGTTGGGTTTTCAATATCAAAAGCTAAATTAAAGTCACCTCTATCAGACCAATTCCAAGGAGTTTCAGGCATAAATGTCACGTTTGGATAAGCATTGCTTGAAGAGAACTTAACCTCCAAGCCTTTTCCATCTGTCGTGTCGACAATGCGTGTTTGAGTAGAATTACTGCGCTCTGCGCTCACAAACGTCTCTTCACCGCTTTCAAAGCTAGTTATTGCAGCCACTGTTGGTACAGGTCCTGCCTCAACTACTTTTTCTTCAGCGGCAACAAAATCGCCTGTCGCATCCACTAACTCGAGATTATCTAACACAATACTTTGACTATCAGCAGGACCTTGAACAAAGATTTGAAGCTCAACTAATTTTCTTAGATTGAGATTATCACCATTCCAATATCCATCTAACTTACGAACGCCACCGTTAAATAACATTTCAACAGTTTGAGTTTCACCCGCCGCAATATTAACCGCATAGTTTAGTTGATTCGTTTCCGCGCCCATTTGCCCTACGTTATCAACCAATTTAAAAATCACATTGGCAGGAGTATCTAGGGGGTTAGTAACATCAACCTTAAAGCTACCCTTGGCATTCCAGTTCCACTCACCTGACGCAGGGAAGAACTTCACGTTAGGCCAGTATTTGTATTTGTTCGCATCTGAAACAGCATCAAAATTGATTTGCAATGCTTTACTTCCAGCAGTGACACCGATTTCGTTCGTAATTTTTGTATTGGCGTGCTCAGCACGTGCAGAGTTAAAGAAACTATCAGATTCGAAATCAGGGTAGACCGCAGCAACATCTGTTGCATTTTCATCAGAAATCACATCATCGGTTGGCATTGACTTACAACCGTAGCCTGCAACTAAAACCGTTGATAGCAGAACCGCTATTTTCGTTTTATTTGTATTCATCGTTATAATCCTAAAAAGAAGAGTGGTGGCAACCCGAGAAGACTGCCACACAAAAAATCATTACCACCAGGTTTCAAACATAATGCCAACAGTTGTCGCGTTTTTAGTACCTACTTCGGTTATATATGGATTGTAACCAGCCTGCCAATCACTATACCCATTGTCGAAGCTTTGGAACGCTAAAGTATTGGTATCGAGCTGACCGTAAGTGGCAAACAAGCGAATCGTTGGGCGGTCCCAATACCCATTGCCTAGATGGATATCTTGAGCTAATGTCACTTTTGCTGATGAATTAGTACCATCCCCCCCTTTCGCCGCACCCGTAGCATTCACTTCAAAATCCATTTGGTCGTATGCCACTTCAAGCTTTGTGGAGAATTTTTGATTCCATTTATAAGTGCCGCGAACTACAGCTTGATTCCAGGTAGTTCTTTCATATGGTAAGTCCCAGTTAATCGCAAGATCTTGTACATCGTCACCATAAGACGCAGTTTCATGAGACAGCAAGTATTCAACTCGAATCGAATCAGTAATTTCTTGCATACCGTCAAAGAAGCCACCATATTGATAGCTCGGACGATGTAGCCAAGATTGCGTCATAGAAGTACTTGTTTTGTGACTGTAACGTACAAGTAATCGATTGAAATCTGCCCATTCGCCTTGTTTAAGAGAAAAACCTACTTGATATGAATCGGGGTTGTCTTCACGTGCCGAACGGGTGTACTCCCCCCCAGAAATGTGGGATTTCATATCTGAATCAGAACCAAAGTAGCGGCCGTAATTTACGAATACGTCTCCTTTCACGTTATCGGTAATAGGTACGCTGTGAAGGTTTACGTGAAATGAAACATTTCCGCCACTATAGCCTTCAACCGAATCGGATTTACACTGGCCTAGTGAATCTTTTTCACAGAATTCATGCGTAGAGCCACCAAAACCATCCTTCACTACACCAAGATCTAAAAGACCAAATCCCACATCATAGTTATCAACACCACCACCAATACCATCTTGGTTAACATGTTGGTATGAGTTTAATGATGCTTCGTAACGGCCGTAATACCGTTTACCCATCCAAAGCGCTGCATTTGGGCTGTTATCAAAAATACCCGTACCATGTACCCACCATTCATCAAGATAAACGTAATTTGATGGTGGCTTTGATGGGTCTTCATAATCACTTGCACCTGTAAATAAATTTACGTGAGTAACCCAATTCATATCGTTTGCACTTACGCCATAATCCAAATGGAGTTCAGCTTGACTGCCTTGGTTTCCAAGCTTACCAGTTGGTTTATAAGGGTTACCTGCAGTTTGAATAATATTCACACCATTATTGGCACGTTCAGCTTCTTTACTTACAAGCTGATCTTCTGTCACACCCACAACAGCACGACCGTAGCCTGAAAATTTGAAACCATCTAAATGCGTTGCGTCACCCGCCACTGCCGGCGCGCATACGCTACTTACCGCTGCAGCGACAAGAGAAAGTGAAAGAATTTTCCTTTTCATTTTTATTTACCCGTTAAAGTCGTTAATTAATCGGTTTACTTATAGAGAAACTAATACATCTGATGTTAAACAGTCGCCAAAACCACTTAACCAATACTCCTCTTAATGTTGACAAGTCTATCTATTGGTCGCCCAATTTAACGTGATGGAAGTAGCATTTCGCTTTTACAATTTTTTTTGATATGAAAATTTTGATCACAAACGTCTTTTTGAAACTCTAAATTGCAAAAAAAGCACTATAAGTCACAAAAGTACCAATAAAAACACGAAGGAAAAAATCGTACAATTAACTGAATTTATTCGTTTTTTATTACAAATCCTGAATGTTACCTACATCAATACCTGTTGTATCAAAAAGGTATAACAAAACATATAAATCAGCAGACCAAAAATCGAACAACTTATTAAAAAGGAAGCAAATGAGTCAATAAACGAGAGGGGAAAAGGCATTATTAAGGTAGTTGTGCTGAATCCAATTAAAAAAGCCAGCTATTGATTAAACAATAAAACTGGCTTTATATTGATGTTTTTCAATCAATTAGTTAAAGTTTAGGTAAAATGTTTTCTTTTCTAAATATTGTTCAAAACCATATTTACCATCCTCCCCCCCCGTACCGCTTAATTTATACCCATTATGGAAGCCTTGGTGCTGCTCACCATGACCACGGTTGATGTATACCTCACCAGACTCCAGTTCAGACAATAATCGGTTAACATATTTCATATTATTCGTACAAACCATAGCGGCAAGACCATAGTCACTGTCGTTCGCATAACCGATCACTTCTTCGAACGTATCAAATTGAATGACTGGCAAAATTGGACCAAACACTTCTTCGTGTGCAATCGTCATCGTTTGAGTCACATCGGTAAGTACCGTTGGCTGGAACCAAAAACCTTTTTCAAACCCAGCGCCTTGAATTTTGCTGCCACCAAAAGCTAACGTCGCACCCTCGTCAATCGCTTGTGCGACAAGTTTTTCCATATGCGCTAATTCACGCGCATTCACTTTGGGTCCCATATCGCTTAAAGGATCCATTGGATCCCCCACTTTAATTGACGCCACTTTATCCATAAAAATACGCATGAAGTCGTCGTAAACCCCGCTGTGCACATACATACGCTCGTTACAGGTACAGACTTGACCACAATTATCAAAACGTGAGTGTAGAGCCGCTGCAGCCGCTTGTTCAAGGTTGGCATCTTCCATGACAATGAAAGGCGCTTTACCACCAAGCTCGAGCTGAACATGTGCCATATTGTTAGCTGACGCCTTAATAATGGATTGACCGGCAGGAGTGCTCCCCGTCATAGATACCATATTGGTTAATCGATGGCCGACAAGCGCATTGCCTAACGTCCGCCCCCCACCGGTGACAATATTTAAAACGCCAGGTGGGATGCCCGCTTGCTCTGCAAGATATCCCAATTCGAGTGTCGCCAATGGTGTCTCAGATGTTGGCTTGACCACAATGGCATTACCTGCAATGAGTGCTGGACCAATTTTACGACCAGCCAATGCCAGCGGAAAGTTCCACGCCGTGATCGCAACAACAACACCACGGGGCACTTTATGAATCATAATTTGCTCATTTGCATTGTCGGATTGAACAATGTCACCGTCCATCTGTCTTGCCCAATCACACGCATATTCAATAAAGGTACTGGTCACCTCAACCTCGCCCATTGCGACACGATGCAGCTTGCCTTGCTCTTTAACCAGCAATTCAGCTAAGTTTTCTTTATTGTCTCTAATCAATTGAGCAAACTTACGCATAATGTCCGCTCGTTGTTTCGCGGGGGTCTGTGCCCATGACTGTTGAGCCTGCTTTGCTACTTCAAGAATTCTTTCTGCATCGCCCTCGTCAGCATTTTGAATCTCTGCAATGACCTCTTCTGTTGACGGACTAATGACTTGCTCAACTTGATGGTTTGTTGCATCAATCCACTCGCCACCCACGTACATTTGATAACACTTCATCGTAATCTCACCTTGTATTCAATACTTAAAAATTGGTTAAACAAAAGATAACAGTCTAATCACCAATTCCAAATAACCTACATCACACTCCCAAAAAACTATCGAAAAAACCGCAATATTTTATCAAAAAATTCCTTCAGCCTTAAAATAAGTTGATCCAACTCATGTAATTGAGAACTAAAAATTAAATTTGGTAAACCAAAAGACCGAGATCACAGACCGATTACCAAGGAAAAAGTAGCCTACCTAACGAAACCTCTTTGACAAGTAAAGGAAAAAAAATGTCATTAACCAAAATAGGCTATAGCTTCCTAGCGTTAGCAATAGCAACAGCGGTAGGATGCAAAAGCAGCTCGGACAGTAATGAAGTCCCACCAGGAGGGGGAAACCCAACCGTATCATTACCTGCAACAACGGAAGTAGGTAAAGATATCGATGTCGCTCTCGACATTACTTCTCCAGAATCACTCCAAGCCTTTGATTTGAACGTGACGATAGACTCGGCCTATGCCTCTATTTCCGTACTTCAGGGCGAACACATTCTTTTAGATCAAGTGGATATTCCAAGCTCTGGCGAACATTCTTTGCGTTTGATTACTCAATTAAGTGATAGCGCAGCTCAATCTGGCGATGCAACGCCATTCACCATAGCGGTTAGAACTGGCTCTGTGAGAGTTAACTCGATGACAGCAGCACCACTTGGCGACGTCACACTACCGCAATTTACAGACGCGTCAACAGAGGTCGGACTGGAAACCGAAGTGACATACAAATATGGTGGTCCATCAATTGGGGATATTGGTGGCAATGGCTATTATGATGCGATTCTCAATAACCATAACTACATTGCTCCTCAGGTAGTAACCAATTTCTCCGGCGCAACCGTCGATGTTGAACCTATCTTCCCTTACGCCCAAGACTACCATGGTACTGCATTGGGGGATTTCACCAACGATGGTAACCTCGACCTAATGCTGGCGATGGGTGGCGCAAACGGAACAAGCCCTTCGTCTTATATCTTGTTTAAACATGAAAACGGTAAGTTTGTTGAAGTAGAAAATAATGGGGGTATTAACACCCCCGCTCGCGGACGCTCTCCACGTTGGGTTGACCTCAACAATAATGGTTTATTGGATCTCGTTTTGGTTAACGCCACCACACCTAATTACGACGGTCCTGTTCAACTATTTTACCGCAATAATGGAGACGGCACTTTCGAACAAGTTCGTATTCCAAGTATCGAAATGACGCAATCTGAACGTGTCCTTGTTGTTGATTTTGATAATGATGGAATGCAGGACCTGCTATTATTTTCACCGCTCTCTTTATGGAAAAACAACGGCGATTTTACTTTCACTGACGTGTCTAAGGAACGTTTGCCGGAAAGCGCTCAAAGTCTAAGTCAGATTCAAGCCGCTGCAGAAGTTGATTTAAATAACGATGGGTTATTTGATATCTACTTGTCCCGTGGCCTTCCAGAATATCAAATGTCGCGAAAATCTTATGATTTCAATCCGAGCTCTGCAAAATTCGATGTACGTGATGATGGTGAAACAGGCACGACGCTCATTGACATATCAACCGAAGATGGCGCAACGTTGACTCTGAAAGATCTCGACCTCGTTTATCGCCAATATGATGATGGCTATCCGATTTACCTCGGCGAGTCGAAAGAGAAAAAATGGGTTTTCGCCACAGGCTTCCAAGACAGTCAACTCCATCCTGACATGAAAGATGCGCCACATTTTCTCGATGTCACACCAGAAGATGCAACGGGGTTTCCTGAGGTCCGCGACCAAAATGGTATTTACATTGGTAACATCGGGAACGGTAAATGGAAAGTGGAATGGGTAAGAACCCAAAATGTCTATTGGAACGTTTCCTTCTCACTTGAAAATGTCACCAGCGTTGAAACTGAGTGGCAACCGACTAACCGTAACGTCAGTGATATGCTGCTCATCAACCAAGGCGATAAGTTTGTTGATGCTACGCAAGAGTGGAATGTACCAGCCGGAGGGAACCACTGGGGGGTCACATTCGGCGATTTCAATAACAGTGGTTGGAATGATCTCTTTATTCATCGTTATGGTTTCTTAAAAGAGCGAATTTCCGATTTGTTACTGGTCAATAATGGTAAAGGGCAGTTCGAAACCACGACTATCCACGGCGCACACGATGTGACTGACCCAGGTCACGGCGATATGGGACAAGCGTTCGACTTTAACCGCAATGGTCAAATTGACTTACTTAACGGCAGTAATGAAGAAGGAAAATGGTACTTATACAAAAACACAACGGTCAATGAAGGTAACTACCTCAATGTTGACGTTGGTTACAGCCCGTTTGCAAACATTGATCCGTTGGGTGCCCGTATTGTTCTAGAAACTGCTTCTGGTACAACACCATCTCACCGTGTCGGTTCACGTGGCGAAGCCTTCTCTCAAGGCGTCATGAACTTAACACATTTTGGTCTTGGTACTAGTGAGCAAGTTGATAAGGCGACCATCACTTGGAGAAACGGCGAAACGGTAACCTTTATCGCTCCAGCCCTTAATGACACTCTCGACTCCGTCGATGGGTTAGCACCAGTTCCAACAGACATTACGTTAGAGCGTACAGAGAAGAAACTTCGTGTCAACGAAACCTATTCACTCGTTCCAGAATTTACACCGTTAAATGCAAAACCAGAAGTCACCTACTTTAGCGACAATACTTCAGTGGCAATCGTCGACAGCGCCGGCGTAATTACCGCACTCGCAGACGGAGAGGCCACCATTACGGTGACATCTGAAGCTGCAAACGGCGTGAGTGAAACCATTAGTATTTCAGTGGGTCAGTTTGATCCAATTTACGTCACCGACGTCACGCTAGAGCACGATGGTAGTCAACTGTATGTGGGTCAAAGCATTCAGCTCAGCACTACGTTAACCTCAGGTGACGCAACCGAAAAACCTGATGATGAATCTATCACTTGGACGTCGTCGAATTCGGCTGTGGCCACTGTTTCCGAGTTAGGCGAAGTATCTGGCACGGGTGTGGGTAGTGTTACGATTACCGCAACAGCGAATGGCAGTGAAAATCCAGGCGCAGTTCAAGACTCCATCACAATGGATGCTGAAAACTATGTCGCGATCGCCATTGCGTTAGACAACGATTGGAAATACAAAACGCGCGCAAACCCAATCAATAAGCCTATGGACGTCACATTTGACTATAACGCAGGGTCAAATAGTATCACACCTGACGGGGTTAAGATTTATCTACGCCGTCTTCAAAAACCAAACTGGTCACTTGTTTACGACTATGCAGGTAAAGGAACTGGCGTACAGTATGACATAGTACCTGAAACTATCGGCGGCCAAACAGGGACCGTTACTTACTCTCTAGATTTGCCGTCTTATCAGATCGATGGATTAGTACCGACGAAAGATCTTCCTAGCAATGACTTTTACTATTTATTCTTAGAATTTAGTAACGATAAAGGAGAGAGGAAAGACTGGGGAACTCAACCTGTTTGTATTACCCCTGCCGATGACGAAACGCCTTGTTAGTATACAGTAACGGATAACTGCACTCGTGCTATAAGCTATGAGCCCCTCCATTGAGGGGCTTTTTTCTGTTTCATCGCGGCTTTCCGGGGAAAGCCGCTTTTATCTTCAAGAAGAAGTAGTCTGTATCTCGATAACCATACCCCATTCGCTTGATTAGCTTTATCTTGTTGTTTATCCCTTCAAGAGTGCAGGTGTTTAACGGGTAACTGGCCGATGCGATAATACCGTGAAGGTAAGGACTCAGTTTCCGTGCGAACTCTTTCAATGGCTTGATTCCACCCTCTTGTACTTGCGCCCACCACGCCTCTCAGAGCCCCTTAGCATCTCTTTCTGACTCACAGCACCAAAGCTCTTTGAGTTGTGATCCAAGTATATAAGTGGTCATTAAGTCCTTATTGATATTCAATATTTCGGTAAGATAGCTATCTTGTCGTGTATTTAAATTGCCTCTATTTTTCAACAACACCCAGCGTGAGCGCTTGACCCATTGTCTCGCTTTTTTATCTTGCTTGAGTTTGTTTGCTTGGTCGACTCTGACTCTATCCATTACCTCACGGCCGAACTTAGCAACAACATGGAACAAGTCGTAAACGATTTTTTCGTTCGGACAGTGCACTTGAACTTCAAGGTCAAACGCCGTATTCATGTCCATTGCGCCCGCTTCGATATTATTGCCATGCTTGCCGAGTTGCTCGAAGAACGGCCGTATATCTTTACGGCTTCGGCCTAACCCTATCCAAATGACTTGGTGCGTCTTAGCGTCAGCGATGACTGTGGCATATCGAGGCCCTTTAACGATGGCGAACTCGTCCAAGACGAGTTGCCTTAGTTTCTCCCATTTGACTGGCGGCATAACTTGTCGAAGTTGGCGTTTATCTATCTCTTTAATGGTATACCAATGAACGTTCGTTAATTGGGAGATATGTTTAATGGGAAGAAGAGGTAGCAATTATTCTATATAGCTTTTTAGGCGCTTCGTGATACGAGCATAAGGCTCTAATCAAGATAAAGACTCTGTTTTTATGCCGCAGTCACGACACTTGATCCTTCGAGTTTGAACAGAGAGTTCAACAGGAACACCGAGCAACATAGCATCTTTTACATGACGCCATTGATATTCATGGATAGCCTCCGCCTCGAGACCGCAAAGGCATTTAGCCTGAGAGTCAGGTTTTAGAGTAAGGGTATGGTGAGACTTTACGACTTGAAAGCCTTCCTAGAATGAAGATAGGAAAGTATGATTCGGCATGAAAACGGTAGTTTGTGTATGATTTTTGTTTGGCGACTAAACCATATCACTTACTACCGTTTTTGTTTTTAGTTCCCGCTAATCCGCGATGAACCAAAAAAAGACCCGCTCTCAGCAGGTCTTTAATAACATCGTTTGTTTGCCATCAAGTATTCTCGATATCCAAATCAAGGGCAAAGAAAAAGTCATCAAGCTCTTCGTCAACACCTTCTGACGAAGCAATTTTTAACAACTCAACTTTACTATTTTCAATATGTTGCCAAACCGCTTGTTTCGCTTCTTCTGCCGAACGTTTTTGCAATGCCATCAGGATACGTTTATGGTCATTAATCCATTGGGTTTGTAGACGCTCTTCATGCAAATACTTATGGTTAAGCTCTCTCCATAACGGGTTTTTAATACGCACGGTATTCCACATTTCAGCGGCTTGACGAATAAGTACACGGTTTTGAGTTGACTCGGAAATCAAGTGGTGAAACTGTTCATCAAGTTGTTCAAACTTTTCACTATCTCCGTTGATCTCACTTTCTTGCTGGTTGAGTACTTTCTTTAATTCTCTCAATTCGTTAAATTTGATTTGAGTAGCAGCAAATCCAGCGATGCTGCTTTCAATAATCTGTCGAGCTTGTAAAAGCTCGAATGGGCCAATATCGCTTTTAGGAATAAAGGCACTGTTAGAAGCTTTTGCCGGAGAATCAATAAAATAAATTCCAGCGCCTTGCCTAACAATAACTAGACCTTTCAGCTCGAGCATAATAATGGCTTCGCGAATCGTCGCTCTGCTTGTTTCAAATCTATCACTTAACTCACGTTCAGAAGGTAAACGCTCACCAGCTTTAAAAACACCAGAGTGAAGCAATTCTTCTATTTGCAACCCGATATCATAGTACCGTCGTTTTGTATTATTTGATTCAATCATCATTGTTCCGAGGTTGTCAGGTTTATTTTGTTAACCTATTTTATCTGAATCTTACCAATTTCACCACTAGTTGCGTACTTTATCTATCGCATCACCATCACAAACCTACTCGAAGAGTCATTAAAACTAACGATTGATATACTATCCATGATTACTGCATACCCCCCCCTCATACCTGATACATAAAGGCATAAATACGTTAGCCAAATCAAACAAACATCAACCACTGTAAATATTTGGTTTACCAGTGTTGGTATTTACGTTATATTACTTTATATATTATTTGTATTCTCCGAGGATCTTTATGTCTACTCTATACAGCAACCTATACATCGATGGTCAATGGTTACCAGCTTCCGACTCAGAAACCATTGAGGTCATAAACCCTAGTAACGAAGAGATCGTGGGCTACGCACCAAAAGCCACACGAGAAGACGCACAGAAAGCGCTTGAGTCTAGTGAGAAAGCCGCTAAACCTTGGGCAAAACTTCCCGCTCAAACTCGCGCGCAATATGTTTCTAAACTAGCGGACAAGTTAGAAGAAAATACCGAGTCATTTGCCAAGCTATTGACAACAGAGCAAGGCAAAACATTGTCTGATGCCCGTGGCGAAGTGGCAGGTTCGGTTGGCTTTCTTCGTTATGCCGCAGAATCGGCTAGACGCATCGAAGGTGAAATCTTTACCAGCGAGAATCAAGACGAACAAATCTGGATTCAGCGCGTACCATTTGGCGTAACTGTTGGGTTACTCGCATGGAACTACCCACTCGCACTCGCGGCGAGAAAACTAGGTAATGCACTTGTCACCGGTAACACGATGGTTGTGATGCCGCCAGCGGATACGCCACTTGCCGTATTGGAGTTTTCTAAACTCATTGCAGAATGTGATTTTCCAAATGGTGTCGTCAATATCATTTCTGGTGAAGGCGGCGTCGTCGGTGATGAATTGGTTCGTAATCCAATCACAAAGCTTGTCACATTAACGGGGAGCTCGGAAGTAGGATCCATCTTATACCGCTCGGCATCAGAGAACATTACAGCACTTAATCTGGAACTTGGTGGTAAGGCTCCATTTATCGTTCTCGATGATGTTGACGTTGATCATGTTGTCGATATTGCTGTTAAGTCTGGGTTTGGTAATTGTGGACAAATTTGTACCTCAAACGAACGTATGTATATTCATGACGCCATTTACGATGAGTTTATGGCTAAATTTATTGCTAAAACTAAAGAACTCATTGTAGGAGACCCCCTCGAAAGCACCACCGACATTGGCCCTAAAGTCAACGCGAGAGAAATCGAAAACCTCACTCGTATGGTTAAGCGTGCTCAAGAACAAGGAGCGGTGATTGAGTTGGGAGGCGGTAAACCAGAAGGTGCTGCATTTGATAAAGGTTACTGGTTCGCACCCACTATTATCACCAATGTGACTAATAACATGGATATCATGAAGCAAGAAACCTTTGGCCCAATCGTATCAGCAATGCCTGTGAGCAGTTTCGAGCAAGCTCTAGAGTATGCTAATGATATCGACTTAGGTCTTTCAGGTTATGTTTACACGAACGATATGCGTAAAATCATGCAGGCCGTGAATGAACTTGAAGTGGGTGAAATCTATGTCAACCGCCCTAATGGCGAACTTTTTAATGGATTCCACACTGGCTTCAAACGCTCTGGTATTGGTGGAGAGGATGGTAAACACGGTTTAGAGGGTTATTTGCAGAAAAAAACTGTGTACGTCAATTATCAATAATTCGTTCATTATTTAGTAATAACTAACTTTAAAAAGAAAGCATCGCTATTCCGATGCTTTCTTAGAGTAACAACTAATGCAAACTTCATTTTCATCGAATAGATGATAATTATTACATGACAAATACAACGTTGTCTCTTCAAATTGATGTACTTCAGGGCAATGCACAATAACATCGTTTTTACCCACAAATTACCCAAATACACCCGATTTCTAACAGGCATACCTAGGCCTATGTTGTTCATGGCTTTGACGCTCGCAAATGCTTCACCAACTTAAGCGTTGTAATTTCTCAAACTTAATTGGCCATTAGTTAACCCTTTGTATCGAGATATTGCTGTTTCAGATATTGAGCGGTCATGTTAACCAGAGCCTGCTTGCCATTGGACTAAAGCACCATCTTTTAAAGCTTGTACTGCTTCATTTCTTGCATGTCCACCTTCCCAATACCCTGCATTTTTACAGGGCGGTATTAATGGAGTTATCTCTGTTCATTGCAACACCTTATGACACTCTTTCGTATCATACGCTCCATCACCTGAAACTGCGTGAAACTTCCTTCGAGGCGGGTTGAGTAGTGTTGGTCGTACTTCACTATCCCCTACATTGACTAGGTTTACCTCAGCGCTGATAACTTCATGTGTATCTACATCAACAGCAAAGTGGATTTTTCGCCACGTTCTTCGCTTTTCATAGCCGAGTTTTCTGACTTTCCATTCACCTTCACCGAACACTTTGAGGCCCTTAGAATCAATAGCTATAATTTCTATACTCGTCCGTACTCTCATAAGAGCTCAGATCGTAGTTATATCCCGTCACCCGACTGTGTATTCGTTGCGCTTTCAAAACAAATCGTCTTAGGCATGACATGGCAGCCGGGGGCGGTCAAATAATCTCGGTCTTCCACTATAAGCCACCTCCGAGCTGGTTTTTCTATCAAAGCCCATAATTGGTTGATAAAAAAACAAAAAAAAGCCCAACAGATCGACCAATCGTGATCAATCATACAGATTTTGGGTTACCTTTAGTTGATTATTGGTTTATCTTTTTTTTGTCGTAGGTAACACCCAATGAACCATCACACTAAAAATGCCATCCGATACGCGCTGATTGTAGCGCTGGGTGGATTCGTCTTTGGCCTTGATGCCGCAATCATATCAGGAACCATTCGCTATATTAGTTTGGAGTTTGGTTTGTCTGATTTGCAGATCGGCACAGTGGTAGGTGCACCAAGCCTTGGTGCGATCATTGCTCTATTTTTCGCGGGTAAAATAGCCGACGCGTGGGGGAGGAAAAAAACCCTCATACTTATTGCAGGCTTGTATGTCTTTTCCGCAATAGGTTCCGCATTATCAACCAATTATGAGGTTTTAGTCGCCGCGCGATTTATTGGCGGCCTTGCCTTTAGTTCTCTCTCTTTAGCCTCCATGTACATTGGTGAGGTTGCACCTTCACGACTACGAGGGAAGTTAGTGTCATGTAACCAATTTAACATTGTCGTTGGTTTATCCATGGCTTACTTCATTAACTACTACCTAGTCATCAATGTCTCTGAGAACATCTACTTTCTCTCATCAGAAGGTATCTGGAGAACTATGCTTGCGTCAGAACTTGTTCCCGCAATCCTTTGGTTTGGACTATTGTTTACCGTCCCAGAATCTCCTCGCTGGTTAATCACTAGAGGGAAAGTTAAGGAAGCAAAAGAAGTACTTAGCAAACTGTACACGCCCGATGAACTGATGGGTACCGTGAAAGAAATCAACGCAACCATGCTAGAAGACAAACAACCCGCCTTTGGTCATCAACTAAAAAGCCTTATTACGCCGAAGTATCGGACCGCATTGATTATTGGTGTAACGATCGCCATTGTACAAGGCATCACGGGAATGAATGCTATCTTATTCTATGCGCCTACGGTTTTTGAACAAGTTGGATTTGGCGGTAATGTAGCCTTTCAGCAAGCAATCTATATAGGCTTAACGAGCGTCATATTTACCATCATTGCGATAATTTTTATCGACAAATTAGGACGCCGCCCATTACTACTACTTGGTCTAACTTGCGCAGTTCTTAGTCATCTTACATGTTGGTATGGCTTCAATAGTGCTAAGTTTGAGCTAACCAACACTAACATTGAACAACTGTCAGAAACCATCGATGTTGCCCCTCTCACATCACTGAAAGGAATCGTCTTTAACAGTGATGTTGAATTTAAAGATACTTTGTCAGAGGTCTACTCTTCGATTGAATTGGTACAATATGAAGCGAGCATTATTGAAAAAGCGATCACCGTTAACTCCTATTTAATCTTATTTGGAATTCTTGGTTTCATCGCTGCGTTCCATATCTCAATTGGACCTATTATGTGGGTTCTTTTCTCTGAGATATTTCCTAATTCAGTCCGAAGCGCAGCCATACCCGTCTCCGCTATCGTCACTAGCATTGCCAGTTACCTGATTCAACAATTCTTCCCATGGCAGTTAGCCAATTTAGGGGCCGCTAATACATTCTTCATGTATGCCATATTCAGTGGCATAGGTTTGCTACTCATCGCCAAACTGTTACCGGAAACTAAAGACAAATCCATAGAGCAAATTGAAGTATTATTGTCAGCCAATTCAAAAACTCAAAGGGAACTCCAACAAAATTAAATATATTAGTATGTTAAAGCTGTTTCGTTAGGTTCAGCTTTACTTTATCTGCACAAACCGTCGGGTAGTTCACAATAATGACGATAACATCCGCTCCCATTGGATTGCCAGTTGAACATAATTGGTTGATCACAAAGGTCATTGGTTGAAATGTATATACTAATACAAAGTAAAAGACATATATTAAAGGGATTAGAAATAATGAAACGTACTTTTTTGCTAACAACAATTGCAGCGATGCTTGCCGGTTGCGGTGGAGGTTCAAGCGATGGCCCGACTGAGCCTGACGGACAAAATGGTGTGACGCCTCCTCAACCGGGACCTGATAGTTCAACGACAATTACAAATGTTTCTAGACTTGGTTATGCGTCTATTACCCAAGACCCATCGGACGTCCATAACCTTGATGTGCCTGCCTATGCTGGCACAGACCAAATATGGCAAGAACAAACCGATATGTCTGATGATTTCCAATACCAATTTGATGCCACATCAGAACGCAAAGATTTCGGAGATGGACGATGGTACAACTTTTATCATTCTAGTTGGGATGGTCCAGGCGCAACGTATTGGCAGCATGACCACGTTACGGTCAAAAATGGTAAAGCCGAGTTTCATGTCTCTCGAAGTGATAGAACCGATAAACAAGATAAACCTGGTGTAAATGCCGCGTGTATTTCTTCAAACCAACAAGTGCAATTTCCTGTCTTTGTTGAAGCAAGTGTCAGTATGTCCGATATTTCTCTGGCTGCTGCAGTGTGGTTACTAAGCCCGGATGATACTCAAGAAATTGATATTCTGGAATCGTACGCAGGCAGCGGAAACGGCAATACTTATTTTTCAAAGTTCATCCATCTGAGCCACCATTCTTTCATCCGACAACCTTTCACCGATTATCAACCTCGTGATAAAAATAGTTGGTGGAAAGGTTCAAATGATGATCATCATATGGGCGGCCATGAAAGTTGGGGAGAATTTACCTGGAACAATGGTGACCGTCAGTACATACAAATTGGTGTGAATTGGGTCAACCCCTATCATTTTGAGTACTACATTAATGGTGAGTTAGTTCGAGTACTTTATAACAATGCATTTGCGACGAAAATGTACTCAGGGAGTGCTCCAACGTGGTATTACACTTATCCAAAAGTGGATCGCAATAATGACTTAATGAATGATAATACCGGTTATCAAGCGGTCGAGGTTTACAAACAAAATAGTAATGACTTTAATTTTGATTACCTAAAACAAGCCAGTGAGCACTCTCCAGCGTCAGTCATTGACCCTTATAATTATCAACAGGGCAAAGGTTTCCACAAACCAATGGACATCATTATAAATAATGAGCTCCAAAGTTGGTGGGAGCACAATCCAACGGATAATGAATTGGCCGATACTTCTGGTAAAAACGTTATGCTTGTCGATTGGGTCCGTGTCTTCAAACCCGTTGCTCAGTAACACCGAATTATCCACTTTGCCAAAGCTTGAGACTCAAAACAAGCTTTGGCATTTTTTGTTTATGATTTGATATCACGGATACAATCTCAATGAAAAAGAACACCTTTATTATTACATCGATCGCTATTGCTTTAGCCGGTTGTGCATCAACAAACAGCAAACCGGCATTAACAGGCTATGAACGTGTCATTTCGGCCCAACCAGGTCCAAACAGTACCACCGAGCTGACTTCTGCGTCGAAAAACGGCTATAAGGCCATTGGACTTGATCCAACCTCTGGTGACTACTTATTACTCGATGTTCCTGCAGCAGCTGGCGATCAGCAGCAATGGCAAGCACAAACTCATATCTCAGATGACTTCAAGTACACATTCGAGCGAACCTCCGAGCATGCTGATTTTGGTGACGGTAAATGGTATAACTTTTACCACAACGCTTGGGATGGTCCTGGTGCCACCTACTGGAAACACGATCACATTGGTGTCCAAGACGGCAATCTTGAATTCCACCTATCACGTAACCCAAGTACAGAAAAACAAGGCAAGCCGGGAGTGAATGCTGGATGTATCACATCGAATACTCAGGTGGAGTATCCTGTCTTTGTGGAAGCAAGTGTGAGTCTTGCTGATATTTCACTCGCAACAGCAGTATGGTTACTGAGCCCTGATGACACGCAAGAGATTGATATTCTTGAAGCGTATCCAGGAAAAGACAACAACAATGGTCATTTCTCACAATATATCCATCTTAGTCATCACTCATTCATTCGTGACCCGTTTACAGATTACCAGCCTCGAGACACAAACAGTTGGTGGTTAGGCGATCGTGAAGGTCACGCGAGCTGGGGGGATTACACGTGGAACAATGGCGATCGTCAATACATACAGATTGGCGTTAACTGGGTGAACCCTTTCCACTTTGAATACTATATTAACGGCGAACTCGTTCGTGTTGTCTACAATAATGCCTTTGCCACGAAAATGTTTAATCGTGGTGAGTGGACGTGGGCTTACAGCTACCCAAAAGTGAACGGCAACAAGAAGTTGTCTGAAGATGGTAAAGGTTATCAAGCGGTTGATATCTACAAAAAAGAACAAGGCGAATTTAACTTTGCTTATCTAAAACAAGCAAGTGAGCGCTCACCAACTTCGGTAATTGATCCATACAATTATCAAGATGGTAAGGGATTTAATAAACCAATGGATATTATTATTAATAATGAACTGCAAAGTTGGTGGACATCAAACCCGACGGACAAAGAGCTTAGTGATACGACTGGCCGAAATAAAATGCTAGTCGATTGGATCCGCGTCTTTAAGCCTGTCAAAAAATAGTCAAGACGTCCTATCTGCAGGTGTCTCACCCGTCACTTGCAGATAGGATGCACGAAATGCAATAGGCGTCACTCCACCTTGTAATGTTTTAAATTGCCGATGAAAAAACGACATATTCTGGTAACCACATTGATCGGCAATTTGTTCTACAGTCAGTCGAGTCGATATCAATAAACTGCACGCCTGACTTATTCGGTATTCATTAAGAAACTGAGTAAACGTCTTTCCAAAGGTTCGCGCAAAGAATTTACTAAAAGACACGGGGGTCATATTAGTTAATGTGGCCATATTGTCCGCCGATATTTTTCCCACGTAATGCTGGCTGACATAATCCAAGATAGCAATGATTCTTTTATCCGCCGCCATAGAGGGGGTAACTATTGTCCCCTGTCCCAATGGCATGACCTTGGTTTGCATACTCAAGTCATGCAATAAATCAATAAATCCTAACATTCGTTTAAATGGACTTTTCAACTGTAAATCAATGATACGCATGCCAAAGGCATCAGAATGATGGAAAGATAACCCAACGTTACACCCTTCAAACATGGTTTTAATACTCGTGAACTCCGGCTTTTCGAGCCAATTATCACCCAAAAAACGATTATCCCATTGGACAAATATCGACTTCACTCCGCTTTGTGTCCCAACATTACTTTTCCAACAATGAGGAACGTTTGGTGCAATCAACGCGAGTTCGTTGGCAACGAAATGGCGAACAGTATTGCCTGTATAAGCCGAACCTGTCCCCTCAATAATATAATTAAGTTCCCATTGCGGATGGTAATGCCAAGGGAAGGTAAAGCTGGTCTTTTCGTAACGATTAAAATACAGAGACTGTTGCTCCGTATTGGGCACATGCTCAAGTATCGGTCTCATTGTATCCCTCATAAAACATGCTCAAGCTCTTATTTTCCAATATTTATACCATAAAAACACAATTATAGGAAAAATAGTACACAAACAATCTAATTGAGTATTTAACTTATCTCATAAATTTCTCGTAATCTGATACCAACAACTCACATTCTTATGATGGAGCAATCAAATGACATTTGATGTTTTGGTTTCAGGTCTCAATGTTGTTGATCTGCTTATGACGCTGCCTGAGCAATACAACCACGGTAGCAAACACAAAGTAGACAATATTATCATTCAAGGAGGAGCACCCGCTGGCAATGGTGCGTGTGGTATGGCAACGCTTGGATTAAGTACCGCATTTCTAGGCTATCTCGGTAACAACGCACAAAGCAGTATCGCTCGTAATGAACTAAATCGATGGAATGTTGATACCAGTTTAATGCTCAGTGAACCTAATATGGTACCCGCGACAGCGTTGGTGCAAGTCGATGTCACATCCGGTGAAAGGACCGTTTTCTATACCACCCAAGGTTATCGCGCTCTTTCGGCGGCAGATATCCAGCCTGCATGGCTGGATAACACAAAACTGCTGTATGTCGATGGCTATGACGTCGAAGGTAATATCGCCTTGCTCGAACTCGCCAAAGAAAAAGGTATCCCTTCTATTATTGATATGGAAATCGGTAACCTCAGCCAACTTAACACCATGCTGAAACTAGGCAGTCACGTTATTTTGCCGCTTGAAGCTGCGCAATTTATCTCCAATGAGGACGATCCCGAAACTTGCCTCAATACTATCAGTCAACAATGTAGTGCACAGCTAGTAATTACTGACGGGGCAAATGGTAGCTGGGCACTACAAAAGGGGGAAATCATCCACCAACCGTGTTTTGAGGTAGCCGTTGTGGATACCACAGGCTGTGGAGACGCCTATCATGCCGCTTATGCCTACAGCCTAATTCAAGGTGACACCTTGGCCGAAAGAATGATTTTTGCGTCGGCGTTTGCCGCTATCGTTGCCACCTATTTTGGTGGAAGAACGCATTTCCCATCGCCTTCAGAAGTTAAATCCTTTATCCAAAATTATCAATAACAGGTGAACCTAATGACGACTAATTTTCCGCTTCGTGCCGGACTACTTGAACAAGAAATGAAATCCCTTATTGCACCTAAAGCCAACTACAGCAATGTACCTGTTGGATTCATTGGCATTGGTTTCGAGCTGCATTTTGATTGGGCAAAAGCCAAACAGTCTTATAAACAAGCGGTGTCTGATGTCACGGGAGTATTTTCCCAGTATAACTCTATGCTTGCCGAAGAAGAGCCAATTCAAACTAAGGAACAGATGCTAGCACTGTTAGAAGGTTACTATGCTCAAGGTATGAAGGCACTTATCGTCTATCAAGCTTCATACATACAAGGCGATTTGGCTCTCGCATTAGCACTTTGGTTAGCTGACCATAATGTGCCTATATTGAGTTGGTCCCATACAGAAACCACAGGCGGAAGTTTGACTGCAAACCGCTTGTGCGGACAAAATTTTTTGCTGAATAATCTTTCATCAATGGAGATTCAATATTCTTGGATATTTGAAGAACCTGGTGCAGACAGCCTGAACGAATCATTAGGTCGCTTTATTCGCACCACATCCGCAAAAGCACGTCTAAAACACGCCAAATTGCTGATGGTGGGTGGAATGCGTGTTCCCGGATTCTATGATTGTGAGCTCAACGAAATGTCGATTGCCAAACATTTTGGTTTGGCGGTGGAACGCATTGATATGCATACCATTTGGCTACATGGCGAAGCCAAATACAACGATGACATATTGAACCCATTAGTCGATAAGCTGGTGAATTCGCCCAAAGTGTATAAGTGCGATGTAAAGCGCGATGAATTGAAGAAGTCGGTTCGACTGGCTCTGGCTATAGCCGACTATGCAAACAAAGAAGGTTACATCGGTGTGGCTTTGAAAAACTGGCCAGAGCTGTTTGATAACTACGGTATATCAGGTGATGGCGCAGGCTCATTGGTACAAGACCTTGGACTCCCTGTTGCCGATGAATCGGACATGGGTGCTTTACTTACCATGACCATATTAAATGAAATTACGGTAGGCGAAGGCTTACCGACACTCATGGATTTTTCATTCGTCAATCATAGTGAAAATAAAATTGGCATGTGGCACTGCGGCGGTACATCAACCAAGTTGATGCGAAACGGGTGTCAGCTTGAAATACGAAATCACAGCATACTGGACAATTACGATCCAGAAACTTCTTACGGCATGTTGTTCGAATTTTTACAAGAAACAGGCCCTGTTACCATCGCTAAATATCAATACCCTCATGCATCAACCATTTTCTCATTTGAAGGAAATCTCGTTGAATCACCAATGCGCTATAGAGGTTGCTATGGCGAGGTTGTCCCAACAGAACTTAACTCTAAATCTGTCGCCAGCTCCATCATGAATCACGGTATGGACCATCACTGGGTTGTTGCTCGAGGTCACCTTCTTGAAGACCTACGTGAATTTAACTATTGGGCTGGTATCAATGAATTGCCTGCAACAGCGGCCCAAACGACGGGTCGCGGTCTACCAAAGAAACTTGATTTTTAACGTTACAAAACACTCTGGAATTGAATTATGTCTACAAACTTAACTACGTTACTAAACCAGTACCGTGCAGAACAACGCTGTCTTGCTGGCTTTAATATTAATGATATTTATGATCTTCATGCTGTTGCATTAGCGGCGAATGAGCTAGACCTCCCCTTTATGGCAATGACGTACCCACCTGTTGCTGAGCTGAATGGTACGTACTTATGTCGAAAAATGGTGGATGGTTTTGAACGTATAGCCAATCAAAAAATTTACTTACACCTCGATCATAGCACCTCTGTTGATCTATGTAAGCAAGCAATCGACGATGGTTACGACTCTGTCATGATTGACGGTTCTCATCATGACCTTAAAACCAACATCAAAATGACACGAGAAGTCGTCGATTACGCACGCAGTGCTGGTGTCTCGGTAGAAGCTGAAATTGGCAAAATTATGGGGCGAGATGTCATCATAAAAAGTGAAGATGATTACCTTGCATCAGTTGCAGACGTCGTGGCGTTATGTGAAGAGGCTGGTCCAGATATCGTTGCCATTGGCATCGGTACCGCTCATGGCTTTACACCAACAACGCCAAAAATTCATTTTGACCGCTTACAACAAATTGCCAATGCAGTCTCTAATCCTCTGGTACTGCACGGTGGAACCGGGATCGCCGATGAAGATATTCAAAGAGCAATCACCATGGGGATTGCCAAAATTAACATTGGCACAATTGTCCATACTACCTACATGCGAGAAGCTCACGCAAAAATAACCAAAGATGTCGCTTCTGCTTATCCACCAGTCATCATGAAAGAGGTTATTCCTCAGGTTCAAGCTGTCGTCTTAGACCGTCTAAAGGCGGTGAATTCCATTCTATAAACATTGTTATCTCGTTCGTTAAACATTGTTATTCAGTTCCATAATACCGCCCTTAGTTCATTGCTGTAATAGTTCACTGCTGTAATTCACCGCTTTAACTAAGGGTCCCAATGTCTAAATTCAGCCAACTCGACACGAATTAGGTGCTCGAGCGGGTAATCGTACTTTTTAAAATTTCATAAGGAAAATAACATTATGTATATTCCAGAAAAGGCCAAGGTTGCTGTCCTTAAGGACATCAAAACCATTCAATTTATTGAGCATCCTCTTCCGAACATCATGGACGATGAAATCCTGATTCGTATCGAAGGGTGTGGCGTTTGTGGTACTGATGTCCACGAATACCGCAATGACCCATTTGGCATTATGCCGATAGTCCTTGGTCATGAAGGTACTGGCGAAATTGTTAAATTAGGCCGTAATATTGCATCAGATACCATAGGAAACCCAGTCGCACTTGGCAGCAAAGTTATTACTAGCATCATCCCATGCGGCGAGTGTGAGCCTTGTGTAAACACCCCTGGCAGAACCAACCTTTGTGAAAACATGGGTTGCTATGGTCTGATGGGCGACCAACCTGAAAACCAATTTAATGGTTGGTTTGGCGAATACCTCGTCCTAAAACCAGGGTCGACCTTCTTTAATGTGTCAGATTTCAGCCTGAAAGAGCGCATTCTTATTGAACCGATTGCGGTCGCAGTCCACGCGATAGAGCGCGCGAAAACCACACAATTAATCAACTTTGCTTCTACCGTTCTTATTCAGGGAGCGGGTCCTATTGGACTATCTGTTATCGCAGTTCTTAGAACACTTGGAGTGCAGAAGATCATTGCAATAGATGGCCAGGAATCTCGCCTGCAATTGGCAAAGGCGCTAGGGGCAACAGAGACGATCAACTTTATGGACTTTGATGGTACAGCTGGCATCGTTGAACAAGTTAAATCACTGACCAACGGCCGAGGTGCGAGCTTTGCGTTCCAATGTACCGGGGTGCCTGCTGCTGCCTCTACCGCACTTAAATTAATAGCGCGTGGTGGCGGTGTATGTGAGGTTGGCTTCTTTGTTAATAATGGCGAAGCAACCATGAATCCTCATTTAGATATCTGTAACAAAGAGATCACCTTAGTCGGCTCGTGGGCATACAGTCCAGAAGATTACCCAAATGCGATAGAGTGTATGAAGGGCATTAAGCGTATTGGCCTTCCCATTGAAAAACTCGTCACTCACGAGTTTCCATTAGATGAGCTCACCGAGGCAATCGAAACCAATATTCGCATGGAAGGTATAAAGGTGATCACGATTAATTAATTGAATCCCCCTACACAACCCGCTTTTTGACACAAAAAAGTGGGTGAACTGACCAAAATAATATAAAGAGAGCTTAATATGATAGTTCCAATTACCTTTGTCCTACTGACCTCCATGGTTGCCATTGGCTCATGGTTAAAAGTTAAAAAAACACAGAAAAAGAGGATGCAAACTCATACTTCTTAGCCGGAAGAGGCTTGAGTGGCATAATTATCGCCTCCTCACTCATCCTTACCAACCTTTCTACCGAGCAACTCGTCGGATTAAATGCTCAAGCCTATACGGCAAACATGACCCCTATGGCGTGGGAGGTATGCGCGGCTTTAACCTTAGTTTTGGTTGCCCTTTACTTATTGCCTCGCTACCTAAGTGGTGGGTTTAGCACTATTCCAGATTTTATCGAAGACCGATATGGGAAAAGCACAATGTATTTGTGTACTTTTTTATTTTTGTTTGGCTATATTTTTAATCTCCTTCCTCCCATTCTATACACTGGCTCTGTTGCATTAAGTGGGATATTTAATGTCCCAGAAGCATTTGATATCTCCTACTGGGGCAGTTTATGGGTGATGGTTTTTGCCTTGGGTTTTATCGGTGTCTCTTACGCCGTATTCGGTGGTCTGAAAGCCATTACTTATGCAGATACATTTAATGGTGTCGGACTACTGATTGGCGGGGTCATTCTCATCCCTTTCTTCGGCTTAACCGCACTTGGGCACGGTAGTGCTTTCGACGGTTTCCAAGTATTGATGACCGAACATCCAGAGAAGTTAAATGCGATTGGTGGCGCTGATGACCCCGTGCCGATCTCAACCTTTTTCACCGGTATGATTATCCTTAACCTGTTCTACTGGGGAACCAACCAATCAATCATTCAACGTGCTCTAGGCGCTAAAAATTTAGCCGAAGGGCAGAAAGGAGTACTTTGGGCTGGATTGGTTAAGCTTGCAGGTCCATTTTATCTTCTATTACCTGGGGTGATAGCTTTTGCATTGTTTGGTGATTCACTACCGTCTGGAGAGGCTGCGTACCCAGCCTTGGTTCGCGAAGTGCTACCCGCACCGATGCTTGGATTTTTTGCAGCGGTATTATTTGGTGCCGTACTGAGTTCCTTTAATAACGTACTTCATAGTACATCGACTCTGTTTACGCTAAATGTCTATAAACCACTTATTAATCCAGAGGCGAGTGATACTAAATTAGTTAAGGTTGGGCGTAAATTTAGTGGCATCATCGGCTTCGGCTCCATATTTGTGGCACCCTTTATTTATTATGCTCCACAGGGGTTTTTCCAATATTTTCAGACAATTAATAGCTTTTACATGGCACCGATGTGTACCATTATCGTCGTCGGATTTATCACTCGCCGAGTTCCAGCGATTGCAGCAAACATTGGTGTTGCGTTCTTTATGGTTAGTTATGCTTTATCAATGTTTGTGTTCAAATTTGATATTCACTTCTTGCATTTGACAGGCGTATTATTTGTTACCACTACCATTTTGATGCTAATTATTGGTTCGCTTTATCCGAGAACTTCTGATTATCAACCTAAAGTCGCCAATGTTGTGGCATTAGAGCACTGGAAGATGGCTAAACCAATGGCCGCCGTTATCTGTATTGGTGTGGTGATGCTGTATATCATATTTTCTCCACTGGGCATTGCCAAATAACATAATCCATTAATCAGTTCAGGCCTAAATAACACGCAAGATAAGATAGGCAAAAACAATCATTAAAACCCGACCTTGGTATCAAGGTCGGGTTTTAATATCAGGCTCCATTTTCTACTACGCTAATGTCTAGTTACCTCCCTTTTAACCCCGTGAACTTTAATCAGCAACAAAATTGAGTGGATAAATTTCATGGCTGTGCATAGTGCCATCACTGGCTGTAAATGTTGCTCGAAGTGAATAAAAGTGCCCCTCTGGCAATGTATTGGTTGGAGCAACACCTTCAAGAGGGATAGTGAAACTAAAACTACCTGACTCAGTATCAATCGCCTCAGCCTTAACTAAAACAATGTCACGTTGAGGCAACCATTTACGTTGAAAATGACGTAGCCAAATTCGCAAACCACCTTCATCAGCCGAGATGACTTTGTTCTCCGTACCGGCATGATAATCGACCTTCACCGTCATCGTATCTTTCATCACGATGGGTTGCTGAGCGTACGTATCGTGACCTAAAATGCTAACAAAACCCTCGATATTAGGCTCCACTGTTAGCTTGATCGTACTTTTGATGGTGTTGTTCACCTCAGATTGAGCCGTAATCACCACCTCACCCGTGCTCAAAGCACTGACAAGACCATGAGACGTAACGGTCGCAATACGGTCATCACTACTTGACCAAGTCAATGTTGCATCATCAGGTTGAGCCGGATTAACAGCAACATTAAGCGATACCGTTTCACCGACAATAAACGAGGTCTCTTTGTCGGAGAGCACAATAGATTCTATCGGGTTAGGGTACCAATCCACCAATTCGAACGCGCGTGTCGTTGCTAGATTAGTCACCTTGCTTTTGGCTGTAATCGTCGCGGATTGACCAGCTTGCCCAACGGCAGAAACCACGCCTGACTGATTGACCGTTAACACTTTATTATTACTAGTTGACCATACTACTGAGGCATCAGAGTTCAACGGATGCGAAATGAGCCCAAGCGCCACCCCTGTATTCTCTCGAATGTGTTCAAACTCCGATTCAATCGTTAACGACTCAGGATCCAGTTTATCCGTATAGAACTGTTGATTAACCGATTTGTCTTTAAATTCTACCGACTCACCATTCCTCCACGTCACCACAATGGATTCGATTTCTTCAGCATCACCCAAGCCAAAATGGACAATATTCAACAAACTTTGCGAAAAAATTTCCCCCGCAGACCCCACTCGTTTGCGCCACTTTCCATCCGCCGTTTTTACAGTGACCGTCGCGCCGATCGAGTCGATATTGTCTTGCGGTGAATAACCAACTCTAACCAAAGCATAATTACCGATACCTTCTGTTTGGTTGCTGTATAGATACCACTCACCAAATTCACTGCCACTTAAAATATCGGTTCGACCATTCATATCAAAATCAAATGCTTGTCCCATATCCCCATAGCCTGGTCCGCCGACATCAGACGCTCCATGCATGGTTACCGCCTCAAATCGACCATTATTGTTGAGCAACATAAGATCAGAAATACGATGGTTAACATTGCCCCAACGATAAACAAGAAGGTCTTGCCTACCGTTGTTATTAAAATCACCCGTTGTCACCCCTTGTGCATTACCGCCACGAGGTATCTGCCACTCTTCCGATACATCCACAAATTTGTCACCATCATTTCGAATCAAGAAATCTCTGAGATTCCGATTTTCTGGCGTAAATTCTAAGTCGTAAGATGTTACCCCGGTAAGATTAAATTTGTATGCCCAGAATATATCCCCTTTGCGCACTAACGCCGCCTTCCATTGCCCGTTCCCTATGTGTCCAAAATAGACGCCACTCTTATTGATGTCATCCGGCCAACCTTGTGCATCTTCAGCAGAAAATTCAAATTCCCCACCGGAAGGTACTGCTGTGGCGTGCTTGTCTTTGCCTAAAAATATCGGATAGTCTTTATGACGAAACCCGTTTTGACCTAGGAAATAGTAGTTATCCAGTTTCAATGTACCATCAGCGGTAAACTGCCACTGATCTTTACCAAAGTACGGCCGTGGTTTAATAGAAAACTGTTTGGTTTCTGGATCAAAATCAACGGAAGGCGCTTCGCCACGACCGTGTTCAAACTCATTACCACGAGCAAAATACAAATCCGTTCTACCGTTGTTATCAATGTCTAAATCAACCACGGCTGAAATTTGTTTTGCATCACGAAGCGCTTGAGGAAACTGCGATGTAATATTAGTAAAGGTAAAGTCACCATTTCCTAGCCACACAGACATCGCATCACGGTGTCCGTAAAGAATGATGTCATCAATACCATCATTATTAAGGTCGGTAATTAATGCCCGCTCTGGCGTTTCATTTTCAATCCCATCAACCGAGCGCAATTCAAACTTCCCCTCCCCCACATTTTCATAAAAATGATGTTGTGGCGTCTCTTTATACAACCCTCTTTCATTAATCATGACAAAATCAAGCTTGCCGTCTTTATTAAAGTCTCCCCATTTAGATCCTCGACCTCGAGCACCTCGCTCGATGCCAATATCGCCTGTATAGAGTACAAATTCACCATCATTATTATGGTAAAAATTGTTCCTCGATGGGTTTCTACCGTTACCACCACCTTGCGCTAAAATCAGGTCTAGATCACCATCATTATCGTAATCTGCGAATGACGTGCCATGTAAATCATGCATATACCAACGAGAAAGGTCTTTATGGTGTTTTGTTACGGTACCGTCTCCATTATTCCAATAAAGCTTACTGCTTTCCTCATTATGATTATTAACAACAAAGTCGTAATATCCATTATTATTAATATCAGCAACTGACGGTCCGCCATACTTTAGAGAATTAATTTTATCAAGACCCGCCTTTACCGAAATATCTTCATAATGAGGGATAATTAAATCTTCTACGGATTCTAACGTTAAACTATGAATAACCAATGAAGAGGTTAGCGATTTTACTTTTAACGCTACCTGACCTAAATCAGAAAACTTCACCAATACAGATAAGGTTTGTTTTCCTTTTGATGGCACATTCATATTATCGACAATTAACTGTTCACCAGCATAAACATTAAGTGTCGCATACTCTCCCTGATTATCGAGCTCTAAAACAAGTCGTTTAACTGAACTATCTATTGTTTCGTTGAACACGACTGGAGACACTGGCTTGACAATAAACGGGGTATTATTTGCTGATGATGTTACTGGCAACGTGCAAAAAAAACCGAATAGAGATAGGGTTAACACACTCTTCTTGTATCCTTTCATCACTCTTCCCTAATGTTTATACACACTATATCTATATGTTACCTATCCTATATTAATAAGCGCCATGAGCTTATATTGACATACGACACTATAATATAATCGATGACATATCCGTAATAATTAAAATAAAAATAGCCACACGCCAATATTCAATCAAATGGGAAACACTATATCCTTGACAGTTAACAGCATAAATAAAATTTAGACACAACTAACTTCAGATCTAATTTGTTAATAAAGTAGCATAATAAAAATACATTCTATCTATTAATAGATAGAATGTACACACAAGGTATTACATCAAAAAATTAATTAAATATACGTTTCGCTAAATATCTTATCTAATATTGATCGTTGGTCAGCAGTACCATTAATCGTCGCTAGACCTTCAGATTTGACCCACTGCCAAGTAAACCGTCCCTGTGCCAATCCCCATAATATATCCATTTCGGTTATCAGCATCGGCACTTTACGCTCAGGACTGTATTCAAGCAATGTCGATTTACTCGTCATATTAATGGTCGACATATGCCCATCAATAGGCTGTCGAAAATCGAACACAGTAGATTCATGAGGCATTTGATTTAATGAATTTAAAAATAAGTACATTGCCATACTATCATTACTTGGTTCTTCAATTTTCCCTTGAGTGCGTCCGACTTTAATGTAATAACTGACAGTATAAGACAATTCTTCGGTTAGATTGTCTGTCGCAAGATCATGAAATGCACAGGCAAACAACGACGGAGAAAACATCGTATTCAGTAATAAAAAGGTGATCACTTTTCTAGTCCATGTCATGAACGCTCTCCGAGTAAAGGGCTAATAGATGAAATCAGCCCTTTTAGTTACCTTACACGCCCTTTATTTTTGATAGCGGCGCTTATACATTTGGCTATGCAGTCTTTGCGCAGCTTCTACCATTGGCTCATACGGAACATCCGCGGTAGACACAAAACCAACATTGTAGTTCTCGCCGTCAAATGAACGTCCAGCAATCGGAGAATCGATATATTGGAACCAATGCGCCCCAACAAAGTAAGGGTTATCAATCACGGTGTGCATATAATCCTCATACATCTCACTGCGTTCTTGCTGATTTGCCGCACATACTAACCCAGGATGATAAAAACCCACATCTTTTGACCCAATATGGTATTCACCAATGATACTTGGCATATCAATCTCTGGTAGGAATTTCCATGGTTCAGGGTGCAACCCTTCTTTGTAATAGTTGTAGCTAATAACATCACAGTGTTTTGCCGCTGCACGCACCACATCCGGTGTCATTCCCCAATCAGCAAATCGCACGCCAAGATACAAATGATTCGGCAATTGTGCTTTTAGTTCTTCATTCACGACACGGAAATATTCCGAAGCGAAAACTTCAAGCAACATACCATAATCTTCGAGCTGCGCTTCATTGTGCTCTAACTCTTTCACACCTGAAGCCAATATATCCCAAGAGGCAATACTCGTATCCCAACGTGTGTTTAATGCCTCAATTATGCGATACTTTGCTTTAAGTGTATCGACGAATACCTCTTTGGTTGGGCAGTCTGTGGCGTCACGACCCAAGGTATGAATCGCAATACCATGGTGCCCCTCGATGGTGCCCATTCGGCCCCAACTTTTCTCGTTATCAATAAAAATACCAACACACCATGGCGTCCCTTTGATCTCTTCACGTACTTGCGTTACCGTCGCGCGAGCGCGCTCTCTAAAGACCGGATCGAATGGATCAGGAAGGGCTGACCAGAAATCATCACCACTACTGACCGTTTTAAAGTCACCAATAATCCAACCATTCGCAAAAAAGGGTATTTTCTCATTGCGGTAAAATTCTGGATTAGTCCAATTGCCCAATGACGTAAAACCCCAATTCAGCATTCTGTCGACCGTAACTTCACGCCATTTTTCCAAATAGTCCTGCCCATACTTGCGTTGTAAATTCGCCGCATAAAAACTGAACGTTTCACCACGTTCAACAGGCCCTTCAAACAACTCACGCATGTAAGCATAATGCTCACCAAGGGGTTCTTCATAACTTGGCAGCCACTGAAATATATCACGACGGGCTTTATTCGCTATATAAGCGCTTTCTTTGGCTGCAAACGGAACAGTGACTTTTTCTTTCGAATCTTCTGGTGTGACGTCATCAGATGCACGAGACTCCACTTTGTTATGGTCATAATCCACACCAGTAATGGTGTAGGCATTCGCCAAACGAATGATATCAATCCCTGTCGCAAAATATGGATAACCTTCAGGATCAACTAACGACCATTTACCATCAATCTTCTCTGTTCTAAAGAATCCCGTCGCTTCCAAACGTTGACCATCGATAAATCCACCAAACCTACCTCGGTCTGGCATCGCGCCTTCTTTCAGCTGTTGCAATTCTCGAGCGGTACGAGCATGCAAATCGTCGTCAGACGTTACTTTCTCAGAATAAGATGCATCGCGGTTTTGCCCATACTGATCGATCACTCCCTCAAGAAACGCGGGGTTTGGATCTGGATTTAACATCAAACGGAAGTTGTCAAAAATAATATCGTGGTCAATCAAAGTACCGTGGATGCTTAATTCAATTTTGACGATACTCGTCAAATCCACATTCATCAGCCCCCACATCCATGTTGCATACGTAAATGGCGTTTCAAAAGACGCCGGATTTGAACGCAAACCAGAGTCAAAGTTCGTTTTTCCCTTAAGAAACTCACCTTTTAGCTCAATTAAGTAAGTGTCACTTGTTTGAGAAGGAATCGTCACACAACGACTGTGCATTTGCCCTTTATGATCAAATAAATTGATAAAAAGCTGTGTTGAACGTTGACCGACATTGGTTGCATCAAATGCAAAGCTAAACGCAGGCAACAAACTCCAATCCCATACTTCGCCATCGTTTGGCTGAAGGCAAACTGACGTATGAAAGTTCTCTTTACTGTGAGTATGGATTTTTAACGCATGCTCACCTGCGGTAATGCCATCACCGCTCGATACAATTTTTGCCTCGATATTTTCAAACGAGAATTGGCTTGGGATTGTTGCTTCTGCGAAGTCAAATAGTGAAATTGACGTATCATGTTCAGAAAACGTAACGGCGTCTTTTGCTAACACTGACATATTGATAGTTACCTCAAACTGGCAGCATCAAAACAAGTACGCTGCACTCAATAAATTTGTCAACCAATCTAACTCAACATAACAAACCAATCCTTGATCGGTATCGCAAAAGTCATTTTATTTCTAAATTAGTAGCAAAGGTCATATTTTATATGACATGAAAGCTATTTAATGTTGAATAAA
Organism: Vibrio sp. QJM3NY_21; assembly: GCF_057785975.1. Taxonomy (NCBI): domain Bacteria; kingdom Pseudomonadati; phylum Pseudomonadota; class Gammaproteobacteria; order Vibrionales; family Vibrionaceae; genus Vibrio; species Vibrio sp. QJM3NY_21. The sequence goes on along the minus strand of NZ_CM173514.1, from coordinate 591,086 downwards.
AAACGCTAAATGTGGCATTTATATGGGCGAGCTCAAATATCCATCTCTATATTGATGATTTTAGGTCACGGTAATCACAGTTTTACTGGCTAAATAGGTTTACCTATAGATCTTTTGGTTGAACTTTACTTCAATGTTAGGGAACCAATATTGAATACCCAATATCATACAGGAACAAGGAGTCCCTTTTGAAACTTCAAAGATCTGCCTTATCACTTCTAATTGCCAGTACGCTCGTTGGCAGCTTAGTGTATACACAACATGTGAACGCACAAGCACTTCAGGCTAGTGAATCCACCTTAAATACCGCGGAAAAACTTGACCTTACCTCCGACGACATCATGAATAAAATGCAATCAAGTCATGTGAGCGTTAAAAAGAAAGGGCACACATTAGCCATCGAATTTGATGCCATTAGCGAAAGTGAAGCCAACTCAAAATGGCCCGGGGTGAAAATTTTTGCGCCTGATGAGAAATGGGATTGGAACACACAAGGTGGGTTCTCTATGGAGGTTGAAAACCCAACTAGCGCCCCTTTGCATTTCGAAATAAAACTAGCTGATACTATTGGTATCATGGGCGCAGCGGACCATCAGCTTGATCTTCCGGTTGATCTAAAACCCAATGAAAAACGCACTATCGAATTTTATTTCAGTGGTTCAGCCATGGAAATGCCCGGTTATCGTGGGGGAAAAGAGCTCAACTTACGTCAATTGTATGAGATGACCCTCTACACCGTTGGACCGGCAGAAAAACAAACGTTATTAATTCACAATGTCGAGTTTCTTGAAGGTACAGGGGATTTAGTACAATCAGAAGTTCGCGAAACAAAAATGATCGATGCACCCATTGATATCATCGCGCCCGTCATTTCATTCAATGACACCAGCCTTGACATGATTGAACGTCATACGGGCTCTGAGGTTCGTATTGTAGATAACAATGGAAAGAAAACGCTTGAAGTTCATTATGGTACAGATGAAGACTACCCAACCGTCAAAATTGCTAAAGATAAACCGTGGGACTGGAGCCAATATGAAGACATCACTTTAGGTTTTGATCTCAAATATACTGGTGAAGCACCAATCCAACTCTATGTGCGTGTTGACGATGATGTGGATGTCAATCTCGGCGGTAAGGCAGACGGCGTTAAGCACAGTCGCACTGGGTACGTGCAGTTATCACCCAATGATGAAGGCACGTACTATTTTACCCTAAAGAACTTAGACCAAACGTTTGATGCCGGCATGAGGGGGCTGCCGCCAAGAAAGGCGTATCAGGCACAGCAAATGGGGTTTGGCTGGGGTGCAGATGAATTGGACACCAGTAACATTGTTAGTATTCAACTCTTCCAAATGAACCCTCAAAACGAAGCCACGCTGGAAATATCGGCGGTATCTTTACTTCCCAATCTCGCGGCAGATTCCAAACGATTTGAAAACTTAATAGACCAATATGGCCAATATAAGGAAGAAAACTGGAATGAAAAAGTTACTCATGATAAGCAGCTTGCCCAGAGAGCAAAAGAAGACATCAGCCTAATAAAAAATGCCACGTTAATGCCCGATAGATCAAAATTTGGTGGCTGGAAAGAAGGCCCTAAACTTGACGCAACGGGCTATTTCCGCACTGAGAAAGTCAAAGGAAAGTGGGCACTTGTTGATCCTGACGGCTACCTTTATTTTGCGACTGGCCTCGACAACATTAGACTAGATGACACCTTTACAACCACAGGTGTTGGCTTCACCCAAATAGAAAAACCTGACACAGCTAATTATCGACCAAGTGAAATTTCTGGTGTTCCGTATCTTGACCAAAAAGGAGAGAAAACCGAACTGTCCGATTTACGACGTAACATGTTTAGCTGGCTACCTGACTACAACGATTCTCTGGCTCAATCCTATCAATACAGCAAAATGATTCATGATGGTCCTCTTGATCACGGCGAAGTTTTTTCATTTTACGGTGCAAACTTACAACGGAAATTTGCGCCCGATTCCTTTAATGAAGCGTTAACCACCTGGCGAGAGGTCGTACTCTCTCGAATGATGGATTGGGGCTTCACTTCATTAGGCAACTGGTCCGATACTGGCTACTACAGCAATACTAAAGTTCCATACACGGCACATGGATGGATTGTAGGAAGTCACCAAAAAATAAAAACGGGTAACGATTACTGGGGAGCCATGCATGACCCGTTTGATCCAGAATTTAGAGCCTCAGTGAAAGCCATGGCTAAGGGCGTTGCTCAAGATGTGGTTGACTCACCTTGGTGTATTGGAATATTTGTCGATAATGAGCTCACATGGGGCAACATGCAACTCGATGCCAACCACTATTCTCTTGCCATTGGAGCATTGCGTTTAAATGCAAAAGATAGCTTTGCGAAAACCGCGTATATTAACGCTCTAAAGAGTAAATACGGGGAAATCACGGCACTTAATATCGCGTGGGGTGAGAACCTACCATCATGGGAAGAGCTCTCAGAGAGCTACCAATTCTCCGGTGAGTATACTGATGCGATCAAATCTGACTTCTCTATGTTCTTAACATTACATGCTAACGAATTCTTCAAGATTGTTAGCGAAGAAGTAAAACAAGAATTGCCAAATCACTTGTATCTTGGATCTCGCTTCGCTGATTGGGGTGTAACACCTGAAGCAACAGAAGCCGCGGCGCCATATGTTGATGTAATGTCTTATAACCTTTATGCCTATGATCTCCAGTCAAAAGGAGACTGGAGCAGACTAGAAGAATTGGATAAGCCGAGCTTTATTGGTGAGTTTGCTTTTGGTGCGATGGACAGTGGTATGTTCCATCCTGGCCCCATTAGTGGTGAATCCCAACAATGGCGTGGAGATATGTTCAAACATTACATGCAGAGCATTGTCGATAATCCATATTTTGTCGGAGCACATTGGTTCCAATACCTAGACTCTCCGGTCACGGGACGCGCATGGGATGGTGAAAACTACAACAATGGCTTTGTGACAGTCACCGATACACCGTACCAAGAACTTGTCGATGCCGCGAAACAGTTCCACGCTTCTCTTTATGAAAGTCGTTACGGAGACCTAGAATAAGCATTGTGTCTTAGATATAGCCTCTTAAAAGGGGCTACTTCATGCTGTTAGCAGTTCAGCAGTTCAGCAGTTCAGCAGTATCTGAATAAATTCACCTACTTCTATCCCCCCATTTTTTTAGCCAGTGTTATTCATTACACCACGCTACAAGATTCTCGATTAAAGCTCTGATTCTTGCCGTTAATATATACGGCGTAAGCGCGGCATAAACCCCGTATTCTAATCGCTGAGCACAAATATTAAGATCAAGTCTCCAACAGAAGGAGAGTTGAAATGGCAAAACGACGTACCAACCAAGAATGGCAAAAGCTTATCGAGCAATTTGAATCGAGTTCATTGTCAACACTCGCATTTTGTAAGCTCAACAATCTCAATCCTTTAACATTTTATGCCAAATGCCAGCAATTCAACAAAACTGAGGCTTTTCAAGGTTTCGTTAGAGCTGAAGTCGTCGAAAAGGCGACATATCAGGCAGAGCTCATCAGGACGCTATCATGAAACGTCTGCTCTGCTATCAGGAGATCTACCTGCTTCGTGAAAACATCGATTTTAGAAAGTCCATCAACGGCCTTGCTGCAATCATGGAAAATGACACCGGCTACCTTTCGGAAGTGACGCACTGTTCCTATTCACCAACAAACAGCTCAATAAAATCAAAGTGTTGTACTAAGATAAAACGGGCTTCGCACTATGGTATCAACAACTCGAAAAAGCAAAGTATAAATAACCACCAAAAGAGAAAAATGAGGCGGTTACCCTGACTCGATTCGAGCTTAATAGGCTGCTTTCTGGTTTCAGAATTATCAGCTACAAGCCCGTAAAAAAAGCATTTTTTCAATAACTTAAGCTGCAACAAAGCCTTATTCGCCAAGTGTTAACGGCATAATTTCAGTATAATCAATGCCATGAAAAAGACACCCAATATCAACCCGGAAAGTCAAAATATTGCCGAGCTACAAGTGATGGTGAAGATGCAGATGTCGGAAAAAATCGAGTGGCAAAAAGAGCGCCAATCGCTACTTGAACAGTAAGCGTCTACGAACCGACTCATTGACTTTCTAATATCAACACAGATACCGCCAACTAAGGCGGTATCTGTCATTCTGAACGCTATTCGGGAATGGGGGACTCGTCCGTTTTTGGCATGTTCCAAGGAAGAAGATGACCATGGTCGTCCTCACTCTTCAGTTTCGGGATTTCTCGTAGCACGTATTCGAGGTACTCATACGGCTCACAGTCGTTAGCCTTCGCGGTTTCGATAAGACTGTACAGCACGGCACTGGCGCGGGCACCATTATGAGTCTTCGAGAACAACCAGTTGTTCCGGCCCACCGTGAACGGACGCACTGAACGTTCCGCTCGGTTATTATCCATACTTAACCGGCCATCATTGGTAACTCGTACTAGCTTCGACCATTGATTGAGACTGTAGCTAATCGCCTCTCCCAGTTTACTTTTGGGGGGCACCTGAGTGACCGATTTATCTAACCACACCTTGAACTCATTGAGCAGAGACTGAGTCTTTGATTGGCGGGTAGCATATCGCTCTTCCCTCGTCTTATCTTTGAGTGCTTGTTCAACACGATAGAGCTTTTGGAACCAACTGACTGCCCACTGGATTTTACCCCCTTTACCTTGCTTGCCTTTTGGTTGACTCTGCTCTGCCTCTATGAACTTGCGTCTTGCATGTGCCCAGCAACCCACCAACTTCGCCTCTGTCTTTTCATACGCTTTATACCCATCAACATGAAGGTATCCAGTGTAGTTTGAGGGCAGTGGTGACCCCGACTTCCTTCCTGGTAGTCGAACAAGACGATTCCGGGAGATTGCGCATTACCGCCCCGGTCTGGACCACACCCATACAACCAGATGTAACTTTTCTTTCTTTCGTCATCGAGCACGGTCAATGTGGTCTCGTCCGCGAACAGAACATCTTGAGTAAGAAGGGTTTCTTTCAGTAAGGCGATTAACGGCTCTACCTTATCTGCGCAACGCAATATCCACTGACTCATCGTTTTTCGGCTGAGCGCTAGCCCATATTGTCTGAACAGCGATTCTTGACGATAGAGAGGCAGGGCATAGTGGTATTTGTTCGTGATGATTTGCGCAAGCAAAGAGGGAGTCGCGATCCTTTTCGGGATAACCGATGCCGGCGGTGGAGCCATTGCAACAACGCTCTTCTCTCCTAGCGCATCACATTGACGGCAGACGTATTTGGGCCTTTCGGTGACTTCGACATACAACCTGGCTGGGATATACACCAGTTTTTCACTGGTGCTTTGTCCCATCCTGCAGAGCATCGACTGGCAACACGAGCATGTTTTTTCTGATTCTGGTATGTCCACCACAACACGCTCTCGTGGTAGGTCTTCGGGAAGCTTTGGGCGACCACGACGTTTTGTCTCGGAGGAAGTGTTTTCCGCTTCCGAGGCGTCATCATTCGGATTATCGGGCGCTTCTTCTTTTTCTATCGTATTGGCATGAGTCTCCGCCTCATTGAACTCTAAGTCCTGAGGGGGCATGGTTTCGCTACTACTACCAAAGCGTTTACGCCGCGCTAGGTTGAGTTTTTCAACCAGAGATTGGATGGTTAATTCGCTCTCGCTTAGAGATTGGCGAAGCGTGAGTACGTTCGATTTACTCTCGTCTAGAGATTGTCGAAGTGTGAGTATGTTCGATTCACTTTCGCCTAGAGATTGGTGAAGAGTGAGTACCGTAGATTCAAGCTCAGTCACTTTTGAACGTAAGAGCGCTAGCTCATCTTCTTTATTTTTATTTGTCATATAAGGAAGATCGCAGAGACCCGCGAAAGTTCCTTATACGCAATATTTTTTAATTTAGTTAAGGCTTTGGTAATTCAATACTTGATGGGGTTTCATTTTTTCGATGTCGAGTCCATCGAGCAACCAATGCCACTGCTCTTCCGTTAATGAGAGTGTTTGCCCTGGCATTTTTCTTGGCCAAGCGAACTTGTCTTTTTCGAGTCGCTTTTGCCAGAGGCAAAAGCCATTACGCTGCCAGTAGAGAACTTTGAGCTTATCCCGCGTGCGATTACAGAAGACGAATAGCGCTTCGGAGAAGGGATTAAGGTTCATATTCTGTTCAACGATAAAGCTCAAGCCGTTAATGCCCTTTCTAAAATCGACGGGCGCCTTGTGGAGATAGATAACAGAGATATCAGGGAATATTTTCATACAACAGCAAGCTCCTTCAATAGAAGGCCGAGCCACTGAGGTGCTACATCACGAGGCACATGAAGAGAGCACGCCCCCGCTTCAAGCCGTAATTCCGTAGGTAACGTAGAGGGAGGCCGTTGCTCGATTTTGATGTTTAGCATGGCTGTTTTTTCAACAACAACGAATTCAGAAAGTGAATCTTCTCGTTTTTTAGGCAGGTTGACTAAGTGCTGTAGTTTTCGACGGTTGTTGTCAAACGTTTTTGGATGAAGATTGTGCTCTAAACAAAACTGAGCGGTAGACTGCTCACTATTGTAATACTTCTGCACAAGGCGTAGCCATTCTTGTTGAGATCTATGCTGAGACATTTTCGAGTACCTTTAACGATCAAAGTTAAAGGTTACGACGTTTATTGAAAGGATTGAATGAGTCGATTTAAAGACGCTTACAGTAATACTGATGTTGCTTATGGCGGGAGAGTGAAGTAACGGCAAATTCAAAAGTTATGAACAAAGCTCTGGGCTTAGGTATGCTTATTAAGAACTTAACAGGTAGGTTATGTGAGGTAAGTGATTCCTGCCTGATTTTAAGTAATAACGCAGTGATAGCGTCTCATGCTATCCAAATTGTCTATGAGGTTCGTATCTATCAAGTTTCTGGACAATTCTGTTTTAGCAAGATTGCTAATTTAGCAAAACATGAATTATTAAAAGTATGGAAAAAGTCGCTTACGTGAGTGTCCAGTATCACCGGAGCAGATCACTTCGCCCTATGGTATAAACTCCTCGAAAAAGCCAAGTACAAGCGGGGCCATCAAAAGAAAAAAATGAGGTGTTTACCTTGACTCAATTTGAACTTGATAGACTGTTTTCAGGCTTTACAATTATCGGGCACTTACCCAAAAGCCCAGTACATACTTTGTTGTTTTACCCCAAAACACATTCTCTTTCGGCTTCGCTAGTGATTTACAACATCATGATCCCCATCATATGAAATAGATAAATAAGTGCTGAAGATGACTGTTTGATGTTCTCCATTGGCTCTTGTGTTCTTTTAGGATGTACTAACTCAAGGCGTACCGCACCATTACTCTTTTTGCTTCTTCCTGAAGGTTTTCTCTCAGAATATGTGGTGATCCCTTTTAGCACTGATTTCCACTCATCCCGCATAATACTTTTTTCAATAAATTGGGTAGCCGCTCTCCAGTGTGATTTGGGAATAAAAGGATGAGTTGCTTGAATGAACACGGCCAACTCTTCTGGTGAGCTAAGATAGACCCCAGATCGAGATGTACTGGTGTGCTCCAGCGCATAGATCACAGCTGATTTGATAGCACTTCGTTTGGAACTATCGATATAAGCCGTTTTAAGCTTTGAAGCATATTGGGTCAATCGTAATTGTTCCTCTCTCGTTTTCAGCTGAGCTGGAAGCAGTTTATCCGTTCGAGCTTTGGTAAAGTGGCGAGAATATTGCTTTCCTCTCGATTCGATGAAAAGCCTTTTTACCCTATTGGCGTTGTCGATCCACTTAGCGAGTGTGTCTGGTTTCAATCGAAACCTTGTACATATTTCATTTCGTTGGAAACCATCTGAATATAGCGTCAAGGCTTGGTAGCAAATGGGGATAGAGATGAGCTCATGCTCAGTTTTCTCCAACGATAGCGTCGGTATTCTGCCTTCTTTAATCTTAGGGGCTAGATATGAAACATGAAGTTTGTTCAGCAAGTAAGAGTTAGAGGTAGCATTGAGATCATTAATATTAATACGATTCAATGTACTTTTAGGGAGCAGCCCTAAATGACACGCTTGATTTTTAGCTAGTGGGTATTTCGCTTGCTGTAAATTATGGGCAACAATCCAATCTGAAAAGTGAAAATAGTGCATAAAGGTCATTGAGGGGGACTCGTGACCTGCAAATGCAGCGATAACAGCGTAACCTGTTAGTTTTGAAGCACCAAACAAAGTGTTTCGTATTTTCTTTAGCTGCTTTTGATTGTATGGGATTAACTGCTTAGGAGTATACTCACAATCCTCAACCTCTAAAACGATCTGGAGCTTGCTAAGGCAACTGTGTCTCAGATGATGAAAGACTAAGTGATCATTTAAGGATAGTGTTTTAAGAAGCGCACCTATAAGGTGGGAAACTTCAAATGTATTGATTGGAAGATTTGCTTCTTCGCCAAGAGAGAAGAACGGCTTTGTTTTTGAGGGTTGCTCTTCGAATTTTAAATGAAAGTACCGATCTACGATTTCCTTTTCATAATCTAATAACAAAGGATGGAGGGGAACTTTTCTTAAACTACTCGCAGTTTTGTTTTTACCAAGGTAGCTTGATCGTATGGATAACCATCCAATTTGAGATAGCTCGACATCTTTCAATCTCAGTTTTTTTATCTCAGAAATGCGTAAGCCACATCGGTAAGCGATAATACAAATAGTTTGCAGGCAGAGCTTATCATTCTCATGGAGGTCGTGCGCTGTATTTATGGCCTCTATGAGCGCGAGAAATAATGCTTCATCAATGTAGCCAGCTCTTGTGTGCGACTGGGTAGGGTCAGAGTGTAAATATTGTGTTGTAACTTCGGAAAAATCATAATGCGTGACCGCAAAAGAATGCAAATCTTTTAGTCGCTCAGTAAAGTATTTTTGCGATTTTGCAGTCGATTGACTCTCTATTGCGTGTCGATAAATTGATTCAAGTTCGTCTGAATCGAGAGTTTCAAGTCTATTCTGGTTACACAAATAAAGCCATTTTCGAGATAGATTAGCATGATATCGTTTAATGGTTGCGACGCCACACGTTGTATTTAGCTTGTGAAGATACCAGTCAACTAGCATGCGTTCACTGATGAGTGATGGGTAAGCATTCATTTGGTCAGTTAAGTTTTTTAGACTTTTTGATAGATCTTTTTTACTTAACGTTTGAACTCTATTTTTAGGGTAGAAGCAGGCTTTTAGTTTTTGATAAGTATTAAAGCTGGTATCGCTTTCATTGTTATTTTTCTTCGGTATAAGTACGTTAGGCGCTGAGAGCTCGTTATGTGCTTTGATGTTTTCAACTAGTGCTACTTGAGGATAGGCAAGACGAACCATGTCACAGGTTGGTACACTATACGACTTTATTTTACCGATTTGATACTCTGTTAGTGCTTGGCTAATAGCCACTTCTGTATGTTGCTCACATACATATACAGCAGAGTGACAAAATTGATCAAACGTTATGGAAAGGGCGCTGTCGGTGAGCGTCCTCATTAAACACGACTTGTTCTCTGGTGCATGCCAACTTTTCTCTTTCCAACGGTGCCAAATCCGCATGAGCCCGAGGGTAAACGGGTGCAAATAGCAATGAAAGTGAGTTAAGTGCTGCCCTTCCACTTTTATATTCGTATTGAATGACTTATCGTCAGTGCATAATGATATAAATGCGGTCTCGTTCCACTGTTGAATGGGGTAGTTATCGTCACTTATTGCATCAACGAAAGACTGAACGACACATGGTGAGCAGTTGCCGCTATGAAACATAAACGAGAGAACCACATTTCGAAATGATTGAGGTTGGCTACGAGTGGGTTTAGATGTTAGTTGCTCGAACCAGTCTTGATAGAATGCATACACTTGCCAAGAGCGTTGCGTCCACTCAAGTGTCCGAAGCTGTCTAGGTGGTTTATCTGTGACAAGATAGGATGGTGGTGTGACTTTCCAACTATACTTTTTTTGATAAATAAGAATCTGTTTGACGGCAAAATTAAAAGCTCTACGATAGTCTTTATGAACGCCAAATGTGTCGGCAATATTAGTCAGATAGAGCATCCACTTGTCATGAAAACGCTCATTGCTGGGTGCGCGATCTGGGTTGGGAAACTGCTTTTCAAACAACTGGTTTGCTTTAGCTTGTACGCGTTCGGTTTGCTTTAAGCGCTTTTTCGATCTTGCCTCTATTCCAATCATATCCATGAGTTCACCCGTGCCCCTACCCCTAGATTTAATAAGTGTCTATCGATAATATCGGCGATGTCACGCATCATAGAGCGAGAAAGCATGCTGAAAGAGTGATAGCATCGTTGGCCGTGAATAGCATGTCCCATCCATGCGTAAATCAATGCAGGGTCAACGTCGTGCTCAGTTAGCATTGATCGTATATGGTGCCGCGCCCAATTAGGTTGCAGAGGAAATACGCTATCAATAAATTCAGTATAAATAGAAGGGGTGCAGGGCAATATTTCATTTTCTCTTCGATAAAAGAAAAGGTGCTCACTGCCATCTAACACTTGCTTATAGTGAAGGCTCAACGGTCTATTTTTATTGCCACATATGATAAACATCTTCTCACAATAGTGAAGATAGCACTTCATAGTCTGAATGGCAGTGGCTCCTAGAGTTACTATTCTGCTATTGTCACCATCTCCGGATTCTTTGTCCGATATCCAATAATCCCCAGTGAGCAAGGACATATGGCTTAGCTTGCCGAACCATCCTGTAACCGGGCGATACCCTGAAGCCAGCGAGAGAACAAGTTGAGTGTAAAGAGTGACTAAGTTGTGGTAGTGATCTGAAGTGATCGAGCTATTTTCTGACTTAATCTCGTTCTCTAAAGCGGCAAATAAGTGTTTGAGTAAGTTGGGGTCTATATATAGAGGTGACCCAAGTTTGATAGCTTCAGGCTCACGTTGGAAGTCGACGAATATGCGATCATCATGATGAAGCCTAGAAAGAAAAGACAGGTAGCGATGATATTCACGGTAGACTTTAAGGTTAAAAGTTTGAAGGTAGTAAAGTGATGGTATTGTTTTTACTTGAACTCCTGAGATCAGCGCGACTAGCGTGGGGTCGATATTTGAATGTGCTAGCTTTTGACTTAGGTAACCTGAGACTTTTGTGAGTGAGAGGTGGGTATTATTTACTTTATTGAGATGTTGAAGTAAGTCTTTGAGGTCACTTTCAGTAATACCATTAAACTTAAAATTACGTAATCGGTGACATATTACTTTAGGTAGTGGCAACCAGTATTTATGGTGTGTGTGACCCATCAAGGGCTGTAACTCAGCACGTTGCTTTTGGGAAGGGAGCGAGTGAGAGCGTTGAAAGCCTATAATGCCGTCCGGCTTTACTCTGAAAGCTTTTAGTTTCTTGACTTGGCCGCAAGTATTCCCGGTGACAAGCATAATTAGTAATAGTTTTGCAGAGTCAGAGCTTGGCGAGTTTGTTATCGCTTGCTCTATACAAAAATTGACTAGTACACCAACTTCGTAATTGCTGCTAACGGATATATCACAAGCCAGTGACATCTCTTTTTTTGCGATTCGAGCTTTAATGGCTCGTGCATTAATTGCGCCAGCAGCATAGGAACTTCGGGCGACTGAGCGATCTGTGACTATATTGAGTGTACGTATTGCATCTCCGGAGTCATCTTCTTTTTGCCATTGGTATTGTTGCTTGGATGAAGATTGAAGTTGTTGGATTTCAACCAATGAGTTGTTGCTATCTTCATCCAGAAATTTAACTTCACCTACCTGCAAGCTACCGTTTTTTTGGAACTCTGAAGATATCGCTTTTCGTGTGAAGCCTTCATTAAACTTCAAGCTGGCTTCATATGGGCGGCGGTAGTGGTTCAATTGATTGATGATCTGAGCAGGAGGACGGAAAGTGTTCTCTTCATCTATGAGCTTTTGAAATTCGTGTACGAGTTCTGAGAGATTGAGGGCATGAATATTTGGTAAATAAGCAGCCATATTTTCCCGTTTACCCAAAGAAAACAGTCGCACATCGTCGCATATCGCTTTGATTTTTGGTTGATGAGTCCCTATGAACGTAAGTCGAGCCACGCATAGCAGTGTTAGTGCCTTATATTGGTCAAACTTTGAATGGTCATACGAGGTTAAAAGTATATCTGAAGCAAGGAATACAGGAAGAAAATGAACGCCAATTTTTTTACACTCGTTAACTGTTTTATAGATATAGCTCAAAGGTTGGGAAGACTCTTTATTTGCCAATGTAGCCGTGTGTTGGAGCAATAGATCAATTTCATCAAATTCTTGTATATATTCAGAACTAACAATAGAGCACAGGCGTTGAACCTCTTTTGCCAGGGCGATGTTTGAAATTTCTTCAAAAGGAAGCAGCTGTTTAAAAAAACGATCAATATTTTTTGCTTTATATCGTTCATAAAACTTATCAATCATTGTCATGCTCCTTATGTAGCAAATGATTTAATATTGATGTTCTCTGCGGAGCTAGTGTTTGGTTATCGGGTTGTTTTGAATATTGGAGAGCTAAGGCGCCACGAGACATATGAGCCATGCAAGCTAACTGACCTTGACTCAATTTATTCTTGCCAAATACAGCGTCGAGGATTGGTTGTGGGGCGCACGTATTCAACTTTCTTCTTACCAACTCTAAACGTTGCGTATCTAATGATGTAAGCAATGAACGAATGACGGCAAGCCACGATCTTTGACGAATTTCGTCTTCAGATAGGTCGTTGTGTAAGATTATTTCACAACTAGCTAAATTAAGCTCGGAGAGAGAGAAGTTGACAAATTCAAACCCGGATACGATTTGGAGATGCCCTGAGGAGTCAATCGTACCTTGAATCGGCAACCCTAGATTTAACGAAACATGCGTTTTGCTATCTAAGTCTTTTCTATCAAACAACAACTCGCATTGATTAAAAAATTCAAACGCTGTATTTGCACTTGGATGAATAAAGAATTTTAATCCTTCTTTTTGCCTTTGAGTTAAAATTCTAGCCATTCACCTCTCACTATTCGATTGAAAAATGTACATAAACTATACATTACAGGTGGACTAAACTGAACAAGTTACGAGACTAAATGGTAAAGATTGTGACAAAAGCCCTAAGTTAGGGCTTGTTAAGTCATTGAAATATAGTCAATCAAGGGATTTCATGACCTAAAAATATGAGAGGGTATCATCCTTCCAAGCTGATGATGCGGGTTCGATTCCCGCTGCACGCTCCAACTTCTGTTTAGTTTCAAATTCTCTTTAGTTACAATACCCCTTAGATTCACCATCTCCTCTTAGCTTCAAAGCCTAAAATAATTAAAACTGCGCACTTCATTGTGTGATTTTTTGTATTAAAAAAGAGCAATACCAAATGATATTACTCTTTGAATATTCTTAATTTAATTGGTTACCTCAATCAAGCTGCCCTTCATCTAAAGCAGAAGTAACCCATACTAGCGGCGCATTCCAGTTGATGGTTATCTCGTTCAACGTCCAAGCTCCAATATTATCGCGGTAACACGTTTGTCCAACACACTTGCCTTTCATCACAGCGGCAATAGGATCACTAAAACTTACCGAATTTGGGCCTCCAATTAACGCACCCGGCGCTGGTTTTGGTGAACTTTCATCAGCAGCGTAAGCCCAGAATCGATGATGAGGATTCTCAGCAGGTTTCGTTCCATAACCAGTAACATAAGAGATATTCATCGGGTTACCTCCGAGGATATAATCCATCGCACTAGCCGCCGCTTTGATGTATCGAACATCATTAGAAAAATCGTGAGCGTAAATCAAAAAGATACTACGGTTTACAAGGTTGGAGTTTGAGCCCCACGAATACTCTTCGACGGTATAAGGGATGTTGTAGCCTTCATTGGCAACTTGCTTGGTATAAGATTCTGCCGTTTTAATGATGTTCTTACGTGCTTGTTCAATAACTTGGTTGTCTAATGAATTAGGTACCACGGCTAAACTCACGGTGCCCGCAGGCGCTATATACTGCCAATACATGTCACCATCTGCATTGATGTTCCCCTTCGGCACTTCAAGATAGTGCGGGGAATCAATCAATACTTTTTTGTAAACCTCATCATTGGTTGTGATAAAGAGCTCGGCCCCAGCCCAGTATCGCTCATCACTCAATTCGATATCATCATACGGCCCAGAACCGGTGAAGTTGTCGTAAGCATAGATATCTTGATGTTGATTTGCGGCGTTCCATGCTTTGGTCGCTGAATCCAAACATAACTGTGAGAAGTCGCTGTCGATATCTTTCCAAATACGTGCGCACTGAGCACCAATGGCGGCCAAATTCAATGAGGCCGCTGTCGTAGGGTAACCAACATAGCGTTTCTGAGTATCTTTGTGCGGTGGTAATGGCATGCCAGTCCAAGACTCATCTGCGATCTTGTGGAATGCCAGCCCTCTCGCGTTAATTTCGGTAAGTTTGAGGTTTTTACTCGCAGACTGATTACCAACAGGAACGGCGATAGGCGTGTCAGAATCAACTTGCATCGCTAACATGAACTCTATGTTCCAGCGAGCTTCAGACAACAGCGGGTTAACGCCATTGGTTGCTTCAGGGATTTTTACTTTGCTCTCTGAAAAAGGAAGCGATTTGTTTTCTAGGAACTGGCTTCGCTCGTATAAGTTCAGAAGTGTCCATGTTGAGATGCCACTGTTCACCGTATATTTACCATGATCGCCTGCATCATACCAACCACCAGTCGCATCAATCGTCAGGTCGCAGCCAGGCCATTTATTTCCCCAACTATCGACTTTATCAAAGCATGTTGCAGTATCGGACATGTGGCCACCGGGCCTCGCAAGATCCTCACGTTGAACGAACTCTGGCTTTATTTCAATGCCGCTACGATTTTGATAGAAGTAAGACAAAGCATCGAGCTTCAACTTACTATAAACATCGTTTCGAATATCGAACGGATAACTGACATCATCGCCGACTTCGATCGTTAAACCTTTCATTGTGTCTGTATAGTTTGAAAGATTAACTCGGTGAATGTGCTCACCCGACGCTTTATTCAGGCCGAATACTTCAGTTTTACCGAGATCAAGGCTGATCCCGGAATGAGATACTAATGTCCATTTCAAAGGTGTCGTCGAGGTATTTTCAACGAAGACAAATTTATCGGATTGAGGTAAGAAGCCAACTTGGTTAGCTCGAATTGGCATCTTAGTCGCTACTTTTACAAATGGCTTACCTACAACAGAAACGTTATCAACACAGATGACACCTGCTTTCTGTGCGCCTAATTGAAACTGGAATTCTGTATCGGCGTCACTATCAAGTTCGTGTACAAAATCAAACGTATAGCTTTGCTTGTCTGTTGATATACCCACGTCACTTAGAAAATAATGCGTATAAGGAGGCCCTTCATGTTGGATCAAGGCTTTCATCTCAGTATCAATATTTGCATATGCATCGAACGATACCTGATATTTCTGACCTTGCTCTAAGCCAATACCGCTATGGCCTAAAATAATATCCCAAGAATTTTTCCCTGGGTTTTTAATATCAATACACGCTTCATTACTTTCTGTTGCTATGTTGGCGCCAGCATTCCACCAACCATCCATATTGCCTTTAAAGTGACTATTCCTAATCTGCTCTTCTGCATAAGTTACTCCAGAAGATAAAATCATGACAACCGCGAGAGATAACGTTCCTTTTTGCATCATTATTCCTTAAAGATGTTTCATATCTCCAAGGAAACTAGCGAAATAGATTCAATAATAGAGAGTTAACATTCGCAAAAAATAGACTCGTAAAAATAAATATTATGATTTCTTGTCATGTTTAACACTAAGGAACAAGCTCATGAATCAATTGCATGGATAGACAAAACGATATTGTGCTAGTGCTTCTCAATTAAACTCAGATTTCATAAAAGTGTGGGTTTAATAATCTTGGTCAATATCCGAAAAAACAGTTGTGTTAATGTGCACGCATTAGCAACAACCAAAAATAATTAAAAATGTTTAAAAGCAATGAGTTAACAATAAACATCGAAGCAATCAATGTCGCACTGTCAAAAGTTGAAAATGCGAACAAGATTCAGCTTAATACGTTGAAAGGTTATGTGAGCAGCGAACCAGAACAGGCCGTGCTTGCGTTTCGTTCTTTGAATGAAGTGGAATCGATCGACGACAAGCTTAAGAAGATCATGTCAGAGCTACCACACCTCAGTGGCGAAGCTCATCATCTGCTTGAAACTTCTATCTTGCTACAGTGATTCTAGCTACAGATAAGCCTCAGCCAATACAAGTTAGTTCATGTATTCCTGAACAGGTTGAGACTTATCTTTAACTGGTCACAGCGTTTAACCAATGACTTATCCGTTACACAAAGCTGTACTGATAGGTTGAAATGAATTGGTGATGTAAGACCCTCGCATTACTCCCAGAAGTTCCACCATTTTTTGCTGTTTTCCTCACGCTGCTGTTGGCCTTTTTCTGAACCTTTCCCCTCTTCTTTACGCTCTTGTTCCGCTTTTTTGTCTTTCTGCTTTTCTAATCCCGACTTTTCTTCGTCCTTATCCATATCATCTTTAAGCTTCTCTTTCTTATCTTTGAGCTTCTCTTTACTCTCTTCGAGGGCTTCTTTCTCGTCTTCTAAATCATCAAGCTCTTTATCTAACTTCTGCTTATCTTTTTTGTTCTTACTTTTTTTCGCTTTCTTCTTTTTCTCTTCGATCATCGAATCAAGCTGCTTCTCACGATCATCCATTTCGCCTTCAACTTTTTTTGCCTCAGCGAATGTTTTTACTTCTTCTAAATCGGGCTTACCTTTACCAGCCCACTCAGGTTTAGCAGCAATACTGTGGGTCGACCACGTTATCAAAGCACCCGTTACTGCAAGTACTAGAACTGTCTTATTCATCCTTAAACTCCTATTCCTATAGTCTTTTAAAGCTAATACCTAAATAGCACTAAAACAAGGTAGCCATACCTAGCACTCATCCCTTTGAACTAGATATGGCTTGTGTATCACCTTATAGCGTTAATGCTTTGACCATACCCGCTTCAGCGTGACCAGGAATATTGCACGCGAACTCTACGTTATTATCACCATGAAAATGCCACAGTAATTGCTTCGCTTTACCCGGCTCAACTGTAACTGTGCTACCCGAATCATGGGCGTGATTCCCCATATTTTTCATCATTTCACGATGCTCCAATTGCTCTGAAGCAGAGCCAATCGAGAATTCGTGATCAATCTTGCCGGTATTCATCACAACAAACTGCACTACGTCATTTGGCTCTATATCGACCTTGTTTTTAAATGTGATTTTCATATCATCACTTAGCAGCACATGAACCACTTTATCGGGCTTCGCGCCTTTAGCTGGCATCCCAACTTCTGACATACCTTCCATGTCCATCATTCCATCCATATTCATCATCTTTGAATGGTCCATCTTTCCACTCGTCATCATACTGTGATCCATTTTTGAATGATCCATTTCTCCGCTCTTCATCATCGAATGATCCATACCTGATTGATCCATATTTGATTGGTCACCAGCTGAATGGTCCATTGCAGCAAACGCGGTTGCTGTAGTCAGTGTTAGAGCTATAGCAATTAGTGTCTTTTTCATGATCGTTCCTTAGATTAATTCAGTTATTTATTTGTTAGTTTCACATGTTCATGTGGTGCACTCTTACCTACTTTTGTTTTGGCAAGTAAGGGCTAATAATCAAGACTTTATTTGTTTGTCTCGCTTTGGCTGTGCGTAATCTCACGCTGTTTCCAGAGCTTAAAGATTGCAGGCAACACCAGTAGGGTAAGCAACAGCGCAGAAGCCATTCCGCCTATCATCGGCGCGGCAATTCGTTGCATCACTTCCGAACCAGTACCCTCGCCATACATAATTGGAATGAGACCAATGATCACCGTAAGAACCGTCATCATCACAGGGCGCACACGCAGTCCTGCGCCTTCTCTAATGGCATCTGTTAGATCAGCTTGTTGAAGCGTTTGTTGGTTTTGTTCTGCATCGAGCTTTTTGTAGTGCCACGCTTGGTTGAGATAAACCAACATGATCACGCCTATCTCGACCGCAACGCCTGCAAGTGCAATAAAGCCAACACCCACCGCAATCGAGAAGTTGTAATTTAGGAAATGCATCAACCACAGTCCGCCCACCATAGCCAAAGGAAGTGTTGCCATGATCATCATCACTTCACCGACGCGGCGGAAGCTTAGGTAGAGCAACAACATGATGATGGCGATGGTGATCGGCACAACGACACTCAAACGCTCCTTCGCACGCTCCATGTATTCGTATTGACCAGACCAAGCGAGCGAGTAACCCGCCGGTAATACAACTTGTTCGGCAACGACTTTTTGCGCTTCAGCCACGTAAGAACCTAAATCACGACCATCAATGTCCACGAACACCCAACCGTTAGGGCGTGCGTTCTCCGTTTTGATCATCGGTGGGCCATCTTCATAACGAATATCCGCGACATCAGACAGTGCAATACGAGCTCCGTTTGGTGTCACCAATGGCAAGTTCTGCAACTTAACGACAGAATCACGATAGCTTTGTGGGTAACGGACATTGATTGGATAACGTTCTAGCCCCTCAACGGTTTCGCCCACATTCATGCCACCAACCGCAGTCGAAATAACCTGTTGCACTTCTTTAATGCTCAAGCCATATCGCGCAGCCGAGCGACGTTTGATATCTATCGTCACATAACGACCACCAGCCACACGTTCGGCATACACAGAAGCCGTACCACTGACACCATTCAAGATAGGTTCAAGTTGCGAACCAATATCTTCAATCACGCTCAGATCCGGGCCTGCGATTTTGATACCAATGGGGGTTTTAATACCAGTCGCTAACATGTCGATACGGGTTTTGATTGGCATAACCCAAGCATTGGTTAAACCGGGGAACTGAATCAGATCATCAAACTCTTTACGCAGCGACTCCGTAGTGACACCGTCACGCCACTCATCTCGCGGTTTAAGCTGAATCACAGTTTCAATCATGGTTAACGGTGCAGGATCGGTTGCCGTCTCTGCTCGACCAATTTTGCCCCATGTGGTTTCGACTTCTGGAATGGTTTTGATGAGCTTGTTGGTTTGTTGCAACAACTCACGAGCCTTACCTATTGAGATACCCGGATACGTGGTTGGCATGTACATCAAATCCCCTTCGTCCAAAGGAGGAATGAACTCGCTACCAAGCTTACTGGTTGGGTAATAGGCAGACGCCATTAAGCCAAGTGCGATAACAATCATCACCTTTGGATATTTTAGGCTGAGGTTTAGAAGCGGCTTGTACATCGCCACTAGGCTGCGGTTCACCGGGTTTTTGTGTTCAGGTAGCACGTTGCCGCGAATGAAGTAACCCATTAGCACAGGCACAAGCGTGATAGCCAAACCAGCTGCTGCGGCCATCGCATACGTCTTGGTAAACGCAAGTGGCGAGAACATCTTGCCTTCTTGTCCTTCTAACGCGAACACAGGCACAAAGCTCAAGGTAATGATGATCAGCGAGAAGAACAGCGGTGCGCCAACTTCTTCTGCTGCCTTACCAATCACCTGCCAACGGTTTTTGTCAGTGAGCGGAGTCCGTTCAATGTGTTTATGAACGTTCTCGATCATTACTATGGCACCATCTACCATGGCGCCAATCGCAATCGCAATCCCTCCAAGAGACATGATATTGGCGTTAATACCCTGCCAATGCATCACAATGAATGCACCCAAGATACCGACAGGCAGACTTAGAGCGATAACCAACGACGAACGGATATGGAACAGAAACAGCGCACACACGATCGCAACCACGATGAACTCTTCAGCCAGCTTCTTCCATAGGTTTTCAACGGCTGAATCAATCAAAGTTGAACGGTCATAAGTCGCGACAATCTCGACACCATCAGGTAAGCCCGCTTGCAGTTCAGCGAGTTTGGATTTAACCGAGTCGATCACTTCACTGGCATTTTCACCAAAGCGCATCACGATAACGCCGCCAACCGCTTCGCCCTCACCATTGAGTTCAGAGATACCACGACGCATTTGCGGGCCAAGGTTAATGTCAGCAATGTCACCTAATAGCAGCGGAGTACCTTTGTCGGTCACTTTTAACGGCAGAGATTGAATGTCTTCGATGCTTGTCAGGTAACCGGTCGTACGAACCATGTGTTCGGCTTCGGCAATCTCAACAACAGACGCTCCTGTTTCTTGATTACCATCTTGGATTGCCTTGTTGACTTGCTGAAGCGTCAGGTCATATGCACGTAACTTGGCAGGATCAATCTGTACTTGGTACTGCTTCACCATGCCGCCAACGGTCGCCACTTCAGACACGCCTTCTACGGTTTGCAATTCATACTTCAAGAACCAATCTTGCAAGCTGCGAAGTTCCGCTAAATCATGCTGGCCGGTTTTATCTTGCAACACGTAGCTGTAAACCCAGCCCACACCAGTGGCATCAGGCCCTAATGTTGGCTTGGCACTTGATGGCAAGTTAGGAGCCACTTGGCTGAGATATTCCAACACGCGAGAACGCGCCCAGTACATATCGGTATCGTCGTTGAAGATGATATATACATAGGAATCACCAAAGAACGAATAGCCACGAACCGTTTCTGCACCCGGTACGGCTAACATCGCCGTTGTGAGCGGATAGGTCACCTGATCGTCGACTACTTGAGGCGCTTGCCCCGGATAGCTGGTTTTGATGATCACCTGGACATCTGACAAATCAGGAATGGCATCGACGGGCGTATTTTTAACGCTGTATAAGCCGCCAAATACGATGGCTACAGTGGCAACCAGCACTAAGAAGCGGTTGCTAATAGACCAGCGAATGATTGCATTGATCATAGTTCGTCCTCTCCCGTGCTATTCGTCGGTTCGAGAGATTTGAGCACATAATCAGAACCCTGCTTCGCCACTAGAAACCGAATGCTTTGACCCTCGGTAAACTCGGATAAATCAAGGTCATCACTTACTTGGAAGTTCATCTCACCCGCTTTCCAATTCCACTCAGGGACTGGCTGATGTTTTACGGTGATCATGCCAAAATCTGCCATCAACATAGTGATGTCACCTGTTACCCAAACTTCGCCAGCGATCTTGTGTTTGTTGACCTTGTAATCAACAACCTCGTACTGCCCTGACTCTGTCTTTCTCATCTCAAAATCAATCGCCTTACCACGTTGCACGTCACTCATATCCAAGCCTTCCGCAAAGGTGAAATTCATCACCATGCCCGGCCAATCCCATTCAGGAACAGGCTGATGGTTAATCGTCACCATGCGACTGCCTTTCATAACATCGAAAATTTCACCGTTTGCCCATACGGTTTCAGCTTCTTCCTCAACACCATTGATACGTGACAGATCAGCCGATTGGCTCGATTCAGAGTCCAACATAAAGTGCGCAGAAGTCACGATATGTTCACCTTGTTCAAGCCCTTGCAACACCTCGATCTTATCGCCAGCTTCACGCCCTACTTCAATGCGTGCTGAACGGTATTTGCCCTCTCCTTCGGACAACACCACTCGAGTCATGCCACCGGAATGAATAACAGATGATCTTGGTATGGTGAGCACTGCATCATCACTGATTGGCTTCAACGCAATATTGGCGAACATATTTGGCTTAAGCTCGCCATTTGGATTGGAGAACTTTAAACGAACGCGCAAGGTTCGCGTTTTTGGGTCAAGGATTGGGTAAACGTAGTCGACATTACCCAACCACTCTTTGCCAGGAATGGCATCTAGCGTCATCACCGCATTACTGCCCGATGAGATCCAGTGAGCTTGGCGCTCAAACACTTCAGCATCAACCCACACTTCATTTAGAGGCCC
Source organism: Vibrio sp. QJM3NY_21 (assembly GCF_057785975.1). NCBI lineage: Bacteria > Pseudomonadati > Pseudomonadota > Gammaproteobacteria > Vibrionales > Vibrionaceae > Vibrio > Vibrio sp. QJM3NY_21. The sequence continues at coordinate 569,225 of NZ_CM173514.1, read as the reverse complement.
TGCACTGATCACCGCTTGTGCAGGTGAAAGATAACCACCTTCTCGGATATTCAAACTTGCTATAACACCATCGGCTGGCGCTTTGATTTCAATGGTTTGCGAGGCTTTCCCTTTACGAGCGATGGATCGTATCTGCGCTTTATCGACACCTAAGGTAACCAAGCGTTCAGTGGAGCCCTTGACCAACCCTTTGCGACCCGTTTTATAAGCACTAAGTAACTCTTCTTGTGCCTTAACCAGCTCTGGAGAATAAAGTGTGAACAACACATCGCCCTTATTGACCTTCTCACCGACAGCATTGATATAAAGCTTCTCAACCCAGCCAGTTGCTCTTACGTTGGTTTGCCACAATGTACTTTCATCAAACGCCACATAACCCACGGTTTCAATCCGAGGAGACAACGCTTCAAAGTTAACTGTTGCTGTTTTGACACCCAGATTATTTTCTACCGACGAATCAATAAACACGGTTCCGGGCTTATCTTTGGCTCCGTCGTTCACATCGTCAGCATACACCGGGATAAGATCCATCCCCATTGGCGATTGACCTGGCTTATCACGCTGATAATTTGGGTCCATCGGAGCCACCCAGTACAGAGGCTCATCCTTGGTTTGTTTACTTACTTCGGCGTCTGTACTCGTAGCCATTGCTGACATGTTATGTGCTGACCCAATGACAAAGTGATTCACACCAAAACCCAATGCACCACCGACCAACAAAGCGATAGTCGCTACTTTTACTGTATTCATTGTCTATTCCTTTACTGATTGGCTGTTGTTTTGAGTTACGGTGGGATTGAGTTGCGGTTGCTTAACTTGGTAGTCAAAACCACTGACCAGTGAGGCCAGTTTGCTATTTACGATGTTGAGATCAGTGATTAGGCGTTGCTGTTCAAGCCGGAGTGCTAGTTCATCCGCCGTTGCTGCAATGACATCGTTAAACTGAGCGGTATTGTTTTGATAGCCCCTTTCAACCGCGCTGATTCGCGCTGCGGTTTGAGGAAGTAAGGACGTTTGATAGCGATCTAATCGCTGGATCAGATTTGATCTGTCCACCAGCAATGCATTCACTTGCGCGTTCATTTGGGAAAGTAAGGTGTCTTTTTGGGATTTAGCTGCACCAACTTGATACTGAGCCGCCGACAAATTCTTGTCTTGTCGGTTGCCCGTAAACAGAGGGATGTCGACCGTTAGATAAGCACTGACAAGATCAGAGGCAGGTTCGCCAGCCATGTTGTTCGCTTGTCGATGGGCATACATCACTTCCACACCAAACTGTGGCGTATACGCTTGCTCGGCTAACTCAACTTGAGTTTGATTTGATGAGATAGTCGCATCTGTGATCTTAACGAGCGGATGATCCGTCAACAGTTGATAGTGCTTGGTTGAATCGATATTGGTCGCTAATTTGCTTTCCAACAACGACCAATCAATTTGGTTGGTTGCATTCAGAACGCCCTGAGAATCAAAAACTTGAGAGCCTAGCCAATCAGCCCCCAACCATTCAGAAAGCTGGGAGATTAGACGGCGTTGAACTTGCTGATTGGCTTGCAGTTTCTCATCAAGCTTGCTGACTTGAAGCTGAGCATTAAGCAGATCTTGTGCTTCACTTTTACCAATCGAGTAATTGGTCTGCACATAGTTTTCAAGCTCAACCAACAAACGACGATTTTGACGAATCACCGACTCAGCCTTTTGCTGATAACCTAACTCAAGCCAAAGCTGCGTCATGCTGTTAGCAACGGTAAGCTCCCGAGCCTGAACTTGCAGAGCGAGCCCATTTGCTTGCTGACCTGCTTTTTTCTGCTGAAGATCCAGCGTATCGCCACGCTCAAATTGCTGCATTAGACCGACCGAAATATTGGTCATTGGGTCTTGATCAAACTGGAAGCTATCGACTGGCAGTCCGCCAAATCCGACTTTCAATTTCGGATCCATTAAGGTCGCGTTGGCAATGGCCGTTTCTCGCATCGCTTGAGACTGAGCAAAGTACTGTTTGCGATTTCCATCTTCGCTTAACGCAATCTCAATCAGAGTATTGAGTTGCTGCGTCGAGCTTGCTTGGTCATGTGCTGAAATGTGTTGAGCATTTGAAGCTGACGCAGTGGTAGCCGCGAGCGTAGCACTTGAAAACAAGGCCATAGGCAAGGCAGCAGCAACCACTAAGCTCGTGTTCATTACAAACACAGAGGTTGTTGGTTTTATATTCACAATGAATGTCCATATCTAGCATTAAATAACGCATATAAAAGATTGGCGTATCAGGTTTATGGGGCTGATATCGCTATGTTTTTAGATATAGATTTATGCGGTGGGTGGGCGTAGTAAAGATTGAGCGCGTGCGACTTTCTGGCCAATCGTGACAGATTGAAAACGAGCTAAAGAAGAGACAAATGGATTGGCGGCTTGAACAGCCTGAATTGGATAGGAAGTTGCAGAACACACTGAGGCACAACAATCGGCACTCGCACAATGGTTACCCATCATGTGGCCGTCGTCTTCGCTCATTGAAGACATATCGCATTGAGCCATCAAAGCATGGGCACTCATGTTAAAGTCTTCAGCGTGTACTTTTTCACTCATCACATGACACCCTGCCATTGAATCGTTAACCGAAGTATCGCTGTGGTAACAAGCCGATTTGCTCGACCCCATTTCCATCATCATTACTTCAGTCATCAAGGCTGAGGAGCTTGAGGCATAGCTAGACATCAACATCGCAATGATGCTGAAAACAATAATCCAAGTTTTTCGGAATGTGTTTGTCATAGTTTACCTTTGAATTTACACCGCAACTATAAACGTTACCCTTAGGGTAAGGTCAATGCCATTGTGCCGATATTTATCTGACCGTTGAAAAAGTATTCATCCTCTCTTTCATCAAAGTGAGATAATTCTTCGACTTTGCAGTTTTTTCTTTAAAAATTATCCAATTAGCTAGCGAAACCTCTATCTATGTATTTTACTTAAAATAGTGCAACCACGATTCACGGATGATAAAAATGGCTAACAAAAAAAACGTCGAAACAGACAAGAAAAATACAGAAATCAAAAATAAAAAAAGTAACGAGCTAGAACAAAAGAAACCAACACAAAGAAAGAAGCGCAGACTGCATTCACATCTAAAAGTGAATATCCCACTTTTTCAGTCACTCATGATGATTTTGCCATCATTGGCTAAACACGCTGCTGCCGAAAGTATAGACAATTCCAGCGACGCTGCAGATCAAGTAACCGCAAATAACGTGACCGAAAAAGATGTCACCGATGACCATAGCAAGGCGGACTCATCTGCGGTTGCTCATCAAGAAGCTCAGACAAGTGACAGCGATGTAAACTCGAGCTTAAGTGCAAGTCATGCCCCCCATGGTTCGAGCTCTCACTTGGTTCCTTCTCATCATTTGTCGACGCTTTCTCACCCGCAAGTCCATTACATTCCTTCGGTATCGATGCCGACTATCTCCTCAGGAAGTAACGGTCAGCCGACTCATTCGAATGCGCCTACGACGCCCGTTTTACCCGTCACCTTCTTGCCAGAAGTCATAAAAGGTACGTACGGAGAGCTTCATGTTGATGCAAATGGTCAATACACATTCATATTGAATCCAAATTCTCCTCAATACATCCTGTTAAATCAGCACCAACCAGGTACTGACCATTTTGCGTTACATCTATCTAATGGCTCGAGCATCATTGTTCAGATACCGGTAACAGGTAAGCAAGACACGCCAAATATTTCTGGAGACCTAACAGGTGTCGTAACAGAAGATCACAATATTGATTCACAAGGTTTGTTACATGCGAACGGCAAAATCGATGTCATAGACCCTGACCAAAATGAAAGTTCGGTAACACCAGAAGTTATCTCAGGTAAATATGGCGCATTAACCATCGACGCAGATGGGCATTGGCAGTATCAAGTTGATAACTCTCTTTCGAATGTTCAAGCGTTAACCGCAGCCACTTCATTGCACGAAAGCTTCACTATTCACACCAAAGACGGCACACCGCAAACCATCGACATGACGATTGGTGGGAACGACGACAACGCCGTTATCACAGGTGTAGATGCTGGCACGGTAACTGAAGATTTAACGACACAAATCCAAGGACAGCTTTCGGTAACGGACTCAGATCTTGGAGAGGACCACTTTCAAGCCTCACAAGTGACTAGTAATTTCGGTACGCTAAGCATCACCAAAGACGGTGCATGGACATACAATTTAGATAACAATAACCCTGTAGTTCAAGAGCTTGGCCAAGGATCAACTGCGACAGACATCGTCACTGTTCACTCTGCCGATGGCACAGCACATCAAGTTACGGTTACGATTAATGGCACCAACGACCATGCGGTAATCACGAGTAGTACAGCAAATTCACCAAGTTCGTTTTTCGCTATCGGGAAAAGTAATGGCTCAAGCCAAGTTACTGAAGATAAAGACCTAACGGTTTCGGGCCAACTCAACATCACCGATATCGACTCAAAAGAGGCGCATTTTTCTAATTCCGACCTCAAGGGGACACTGGGTACTTTACACCTTAAAGACAATGGTGATTGGACCTACGATCTAGATAATAAAAATCCACAAGTTCAGGCTCTTGGTCAAGGCTCTACGACAACAGACATCATAACCATCCACTCCGCCGACGGCACTCCTCATCGAATTGCAATTACCGTTAACGGCACCAATGATAAAGCCGTTATAAGCGGAACCAGTACCGGCTTGGTAACCGAAGAGTCCCAACTTCAGACCTCGGGCACACTTGCGGTAACGGATGTGGATACTGGCGAGGCACACTTCTCCAACACCGATATCGTAGGCTCGTTTGGTACGCTTCATCTGACTGATACTGGTTCTTGGACGTACGATCTTGATAATACAAATCCTAACGTTCAATCATTGGGCAAAGGAGCAACCGCTACCGACACCATCACCGTTCATTCTGCTGACGGCACGCCGCATCAAGTGACTATCACAGTAAATGGCTCTAATGACAAAGCTACTGTCAGCAGTGCGACCGTTGCCATCGATGAAACTGACAAAGCGGTAACAACCTCAGGCACCCTAATCAGTACCGACGTGGATAACCCAGACAACACGTTTACGCCAGACTCCATTGTTGGATCTAACGGCGACCTGACTATTGATGCCAATGGGCATTGGGTGTTCACCGCGAACAACGCGTTTAACCAATTAAACGTCGGCGATAAAGTCGAAGAGATCTTTACTGTCTCGTCTGTTGATGGCACACCTTCGACCATTAAAGTCACGATTAACGGCACTAATGACAAAGCCACTGTTAGCAGCGCAACTGTCGCTATCAATGAAACTGACAAAGCGGTAACAACATCAGGAACATTGACTAGTACCGATGTTGATAATCCAGATAACACATTTACGCCAGACTCCATTGTTGGATCTAATGGTGATCTCACCATTGATGCCAATGGCCATTGGACATTCACCGCCAACAGTGCGTTTAATCAATTAAACGTCGGCGACAAAGTCGAAGAAACCTTCACGGTGTCGTCTGTTGATGGCACCCCCTCAACCATCAAAGTGACGATTAATGGCACCAATGATAAAGCCACAGTCAGTAGCGCAACTGTTGCCATCGATGAGACTGACAAAGCGGTAACTACCTCAGGTATGCTAACCAGCACCGATGTTGATAACCCAGACAATACGTTTACGCCGGACTCCATTTCAGGTACCAACGGCAACTTTACCATTGACGTTAATGGTCATTGGGTCTTCACCGCCAACAGCGCATTCAATCAACTGAACGTCGGCGATAAAGTCGAAGAGACCTTCACGGTGTCGTCCATCGATGGCACACCCTCGACCATAAAAGTCACGATTAATGGTACTAATGACGCAGCTACTGTCAGCAGTGCGACCGTCTCGATTGATGAAACTGACAAAGCGGTAACCACGTCAGGCACGCTAACCAGCACCGACGTCGATAACTCAGACAATACGTTCACGCCGGATTCTATTTCAGGCACCAACGGTAACCTGACTATTGATGCCAATGGCCATTGGACATTCACCGCCAACAGTGCGTTTAATCAGTTGAATGTCGGCGATAAAGTCGAAGAAACCTTCACGGTGTCGTCTGTTGATGGCACAACGTCGACCATCAAAGTTACGATCAACGGCACTAACGATAAAGCCACTGTTAGCAGCGCAACCATCTCGATTGATGAAACTGACAAAGCGGTAACTACCTCTGGTACGCTAACCAGCACCGATGTTGATAACCCAGACAATACGTTTATGCCGGACTCCATTTCAGGTACCAACGGCAACCTTACCATTGACGTTAATGGTCATTGGGTCTTCACCGCCAACAGCGCGTTTAATCAGTTGAATGTCGGCGATAAAGTCGAAGAGACCTTCACGGTGTCGTCTGTTGATGGCACACCATCAACCATCAAAGTTGCGATCAACGGAACCAATGACAAAGCGACGGTCAGTACAGCAACAGTCAGTGTAGATGAAACTGACAAAGCGGTAACCACATCAGGCACCCTAACCAGCACCGATGTTGATAGCCCAGACAATACGTTTACGCCAGATTCAATAATTGGCTCGAACGGCAACCTAAACATTGATGCCAATGGTCATTGGACGTTCACCGCCAACAGTGCGTTTAATCAATTGAACGTCGGCGATAAAATCGAAGAAACCTTTACTGTGTCGTCTGTAGATGGCACACCCTCGACCATCAAAGTAACGATTAATGGCACCAATGATAAAGCCACCGTCCGTAGCGCAACTGTTGCTATCGATGAAACCGACAAAGCGGTAACCACGTCAGGCACGCTAACCAGCACCGACGTCGATAACCCAGACAATACGTTCACGCCAGATTCCATCATTGGCACGAACGGCAACCTAAACATCGACGCCCATGGTCATTGGATCTTCACCGCCAACAGCGCGTTTAATCAGTTGAATGTCGGCGATAAAGTCGAAGAAACCTTCACGGTGTCGTCTGTTGATGGCACAACGTCGACCATCAAAGTTACGATCAACGGCACTAACGATAAAGCCACTGTTAGCAGCGCAACCATCTCGATTGATGAAACTGACAAAGCGGTAACTACCTCAGGTACGCTAACCAGCACCGATGTTGATAACCCAGACAATACGTTTATGCCGGACTCTATTTCAGGTACCAACGGCAACCTTACCATTGACGTTAATGGTCATTGGGTCTTCACCGCCAACAGCGCGTTTAATCAGTTGAATATCGGCGATAAAGTCGAAGAGACCTTCACGGTGTCGTCTGTTGATGGCACACCCTCGACCATCAAAGTTGCGATCAACGGAACCAATGACAAAGCGACGGTCAGTACAGCAACAGTCAGTGTAGATGAAACTGACAAAGCGGTAACCACATCAGGCACCCTAACCAGCACCGATGTTGATAGCCCAGACAATACGTTTACGCCAGATTCAATAATTGGCTCGAACGGCAACCTAAACATTGATGCCAATGGTCATTGGACGTTCACCGCCAACAGTGCGTTTAATCAATTGAACGTCGGCGATAAAATCGAAGAAACCTTTACTGTGTCGTCTGTAGATGGCACACCCTCGACCATCAAAGTAACGATTAATGGCACCAATGATAAAGCCACCGTCCGTAGCGCAACTGTTGCTATCGATGAAACCGACAAAGCAGTAACAACATCAGGAACATTGACCAGTACCGATGTTGATAACCCAGACAATACGTTCACGCCAGATTCCATCATTGGCACGAACGGCAACCTAAACATCGACGCCCATGGTCATTGGATCTTCACCGCCAACAGCGCGTTTAATCAGTTGAACGTCGGTGATAAGGTCGAAGAAACCTTTACCGTAAATTCTGTTGATGGCACACCCTCGACCATCAAAGTGACGATCAATGGCACTAACGACAAAGCGACGGTTAGCACTGCCACTGTTGCTGTGGATGAAACCGATACGGCTATCTCGACGTCAGGCACGTTAACCGGCACCGATGTCGACAACCCAGACAACACCTTTACGCCAGGTGCCATCACGGGTACCAATGGCAACTTAACCATTGATGCCAATGGCCATTGGACGTTCACTGCCAACAGCGCGTTTAATCAATTGAATGTCGGCGACAAGGTCGAAGAAACCTTCACTGTCTCGTCCATCGATGGCACACCTTCCACCATAAAAGTCACGATTAACGGTACTAACGACACCGCTACTGTCAGCAGTGCGACCGTCGCCATCGATGAGACCGACAAAGCGGTAACCACGTCAGGCACGCTAACCAGCACCGATGTAGACAACCCAGACAATACGTTCACACCGGATTCCATTTCAGGCACTAACGGTAACCTAAACATCGACACCCATGGTCAATGGACGTTCACTGCTAACAGCGCATTTAATCAGTTGAACGTCGGTGACAAAGTTGAAGAAACCTTTACGGTGTCATCTATTGATGGCACACCGTCAACGATCAAAGTGACAATTAATGGCACCAATGATAAAGCGACGGTCAGTACCGCAACGGTCAGTATGGATGAGACTGACAAAGCAGTAATCACCTCAGGTACCCTAACCAGTACCGATGTCGATAACCCCGATAATACGTTCACGCCGGATTCTATTTCAGGCACCAACGGTAACCTGACTATTGACGCCAATGGTCACTGGACGTTCACCGCCAACAGCGTATTTAACCAATTGAACGTCGGCGATAAAGTCGAAGAAACGTTCACCGTAAATTCTATCGATGGCACACCATCAACGATCAAAGTCACCATCAATGGTACCAACGATAAAGCGACCGTTAGCAGTGCAACAGTCGTAGTTGATGAAACCGATACAGCGGTAACCACATCAGGCACACTAACCAGCACCGATGTCGATAATCCAAATAATACGTTTACGCCAGATTTAATTGCTGGCACTAACGGCAACCTAAACATCGATGCCAGTGGCAACTGGACATTCACCGCCAACAGCGCGTTTAATCAATTGAACGTCGGCGATAAGGTCGAAGAAACCTTCACGGTGTCGTCTGTTGATGGCACCCCCTCAACCATCAAAGTGACGTTCAACGGAACCAACGATCAAGCGACCGTTAGCAGTGCAACCGTCTCGATTGATGAAACTGACAAAGCGGTAACCACGTCAGGCACGCTAACCAGCACCGACGTCGATAACCCAGACAATACGTTCACGCCGGATTCTATTTCAGGCACCAACGGTAACCTGACTATTGATGCCAATGGTCATTGGGTCTTCATCGCCAACAGCGCGTTTAATCAATTAAACGCCGGCGATAAAGTCGAAGAAACCTTTACCGTAAATTCTGTTGATGGCACACCGTCCACCATCAAAGTGACGATTAACGGCACTAATGACAAAGCCACTGTTAGCAGCGCAACTGTCGCTATCAATGAAACTGACAAAGCGGTAACTACTTCAGGAACATTGACCAGCACCGATGTTGATAACCCAGACAATACGTTTACGCCAGATTCCATCACTGGCACGAACGGCAACTTAAACATCGACGCCCATGGTCAATGGACATTCACTGCGAACAACGCATTCAATCAATTAAACGTTGGCGATAAAGTCGAAGAGACCTTCACTGTCTCTTCCATCGATGGCACACCCTCGACCATCAAGGTCACGATTAATGGCACCAATGATAAAGCGACAGTCAGTACCGCAACAGTCAGTGTGGATGAAACGGACAGCGCTATAACAACTTCTGGAACCCTCACCAGTACCGACGTCGATAACCCAGATAATACATTTACGCCAGACTCCATTGTTGGAGCTAATGGCGATCTCACCATTGATGCCAATGGCCATTGGACATTCACTGCGAACAGTGCGTTTAATCAATTGAACGTCGGCGATAAAGTCGAAGAAACCTTCACGGTAACTTCGGTTGATGGCACACCCTCGACCATCAAAGTAACGATTAATGGCACCAATGATAAAGCCACCGTCCGTAGCGCAACTGTTGTTATCGATGAAACCGACAAAGCAGTAACAACATCAGGAACATTGACCAGTACCGATGTTGATAACCCAGAAAATACGTTCACGCCAGATTCCATCATTGGCACGAACGGCAACCTAAACATCGACGCCCATGGTCATTGGATCTTCACCGCTAACAGCGCATTTAATCAGTTGAACGTCGGTGACAAAGTTGAAGAAACCTTTACTGTGTCGTCCGTTGATGGCACACCCTCGACCATAAAAGTCACGATTAATGGCGCCAATGATAAAGCCACGGTCAGTAGCGCAACTGTTGCCATCGATGAGACTGACAAAGCGGTAATCACCTCAGGTACCCTAACCAGTACCGATGTCGATAACCCCGATAATACGTTCACGCCAGACTCCATTACTGGCACCAATGGCGACTTAACTATTGACGCCAATGGTCACTGGACGTTCACCGCCAACAGCACATTTAATCAACTGAACGTCGGTGACAAAGTCGAAGAAACCTTCACGGTCTCTTCCATCGATGGCACTCCATCAACGATCAAAGTCACGATCAATGGCACCAACGATAAAGCGACGGTCAGTACAGCAACGGTCAGTGTGGATGAAACGGACAGCGCTATAACAACTTCTGGAACCCTCACCAGCACCGACGTCGATAACCCAGATAATACGTTCACACCGGATTCAATTATTGGTGCTAGCGGCAACCTAAACATTGATGCTAATGGTCATTGGACGTTCACTGCCAACATCGCATTTAATCAATTAAACGTCGGTGACAAAGTCGAAGAAACTTTCACTATCTCTTCCATCGATGGTACTCCATCAACGATCAAAGTTACGATCAACGGAACCAACGATAAAGCTACTGTTAGCAGCGCGACCGTTGCTATCGATGAAACGGACAAAGCGGTAACCACATCAGGCACCCTAACCAGTACCGACGTGGATAATCCAGATAATGCGTTTACGCCGGATTCTATTTCAGGCACCAATGGCGACCTCACCATTGATGCCACAGGCCACTGGGTATTCACAGCAAGCAGCGCGTTTAATCAATTGAATGTCGGCGATAAAGTCGAAGAGACCTTCACGGTGTCGTCCATCGATGGCACCCCTTCGACGATCAAGGTGACGATTAACGGTACTAACGACGTCGCAACTGTCAGCAGTGCGACCGTTGCCATCGATGAAACCGACAAAGCAGTAACAACATCAGGAACATTGACCAGTACCGATGTTGATAACCCAGACAATACGTTCACGCCAGATTCCATCATTGGCACGAACGGCAACCTAAACATCGACGCCCATGGTCAATGGGTCTTCACCGCCAACAGCGCATTCAATCAATTGAACGTTGGCGATAAAGTCGAAGAGACCTTCACTGTGTCATCTGTGGATGGCACACCATCAACCATCAAAATCACGATTAACGGCACCAACGATAAAGCGACCGTTAGCAGCGCAAATGTGGTAGTTGATGAAACTGATACAGCGGTAACTACCTCAGGTACGCTAACCAGCACAGATGTTGATAACCCAGACAATACGTTTACACCGGATTCCATTTCAGGCACTAACGGTAACCTAAACATTGATGCTAATGGTCATTGGACGTTCACTGCCAACAGCGCATTTAATCAGTTAAATGTGGGCGATAAAGTCGAAGAAACCTTTACCGTAAATTCTGTTGATGGCACACCGTCCACCATCAAGGTGACGATTAACGGGACTAACGACGCCGCTACTGTCAGCAGTGCGACCGTCGCCGTCGATGAGACTGACAAAGCGGTAACCACATCAGGTACGTTGATCAGCACCGACGTAGATAACCCAGATAATGCGTTCACACCGAATTCAATTATTGGTGCCAACGGCAACCTAAACATTGATGCTAATGGTCACTGGACATTCACCGCCAACAGCGCATTTAATCAACTGAACGTTGGCGATAAAGTCGAAGAAACGTTCACCGTAAATTCTATCGATGGCACACCGTCGACCATCAAGGTCACGATTAATGGTACCAATGATAAGGCAACGATCAGTACCACAACGGTAAGTGTGGATGAAACTGACAAAGCGGTAACAACCTCAGGCACCCTAACCAGTATCGACGTCGATAGTCCAGATAATGCATTTACGCCAGACTCCATTGTTGGCTCTAACGGCGACCTAACTATTGACGCTAATGGTCATTGGGTCTTCACAGCCAACAGCGCGTTTAATCAACTAAACGTCGGCGATAAGGTCGAAGAGACCTTCACTGTCTCGTCTATTGATGGCACACCCTCAACCATAAAAGTCACGATTAATGGCACCAATGATAAAGCGACGGTCAGTACCGCAACGGTCAGTGTGGATGAAACAGACAAAGCGGTAACTACTTCAGGAACATTGACTAATACCGATGTTGATAATCCAGATAATACATTTACGCCAGACTCCATTGTTGGAGCTAATGGTGATCTCACTATTGATGTTAGTGGACATTGGGTGTTCACCGCGAATAGTGCGTTTAATCAATTGAACGTTGGCGATAAGGTTGAGGAAACCTTTACCGTAAATTCTGTTGATGGCACACCCTCGACCATAAAAGTCACGATCAATGGCACCAACGATAAAGCGATGGTCAGTACAGCAACGGTCGAGGTTGATGAAACTGACAAAGCGGTAACCACGTCAGGAACGTTGACCAGCACCGATGTTGATAACCCAGACAATACGTTTACGCCAGATTCCATCACTGGCACGAACGGCAACCTAAACATCGACGCCCATGGTCAATGGACATTCACTGCCAACAGCGCGTTTAATCACTTGAATGTCGGTGACAAAGTCGAAGAAACCTTCACGGTGTCGTCTGTTGATGGCACAACGTCGACCATCAAAGTAACGATCAATGGCACCAATGACAAAGCGACTGTCAGCAGTGCGACCGTTGCTATCAATGAAACCGACAAAGCGGTAACTACTTCAGGAACATTGACTAGTACCGATGTTGATAATCCAGATAACACATTTACACCAGACTCCATTGTTGGATCTAATGGTGATCTCACCATTGATGCCAATGGCCATTGGACATTCACCGCCAACAGTGCGTTTAATCAGTTGAACGTCGGTGACAAAGTCGAAGAAACCTTTACGGTGTCGTCTATTGATGGCACACCGTCAACGATCAAAGTGACAATTAATGGCACCAATGATAAAGCGACGGTCAGTACCGCAACGGTAAGTGTGGATGAGACTGACAAAGCAGTAATCACCTCAGGTACCCTAACCAGTACCGATGTCGATAACCCCGATAATACGTTCACGCCAGACTCCATTGTTGGATCTAATGGTGATCTCACCATTGATGCCAATGGCCATTGGACATTCACCGCTAACAGCGCATTCAATCAATTAAACGTTGGCGATAAAGTCGAAGAGACGTTCACCATCAATTCGGTCGATGGCACACCATCCACCATCAAAATTACGATTAATGGCACCAATGATAAAGCGACGGTAAGCAGTGCGACCGTTGCCATCGATGAAACTGACAAAGCGGTAACCACGTCAGGCACCCTAACCAGTATCGACGTCGATAATCCAGATAATGCATTCACACCGGATTCGATTACTGGCACTAACGGTGACCTGACTATTGATGCTAGTGGACATTGGGTGTTCACCGCGAACAGTGCGTTTAATCAATTGAACGTTGGCGATAAGGTTGAGGAAACCTTTACCGTAAATTCTGTTGATGGCACACCGTCGACCATCAAAGTGACGATTAATGGCAACAACGATAAAGCCACCGTCAGCAGTGCAACTGTCGCCATCGATGAAACTGACAAAGCGGTAACCACATCAGGCACCCTAACCAGCACCGATGTTGATAGCCCAGACAATACGTTTACGCCAGATTCAATAATTGGCTCGAACGGCAACCTAAACATCGACGCCCATGGCCATTGGACATTCACCGCCAACAACGTATTTAATCAGTTAAATGTTGGCGATAAAGTTGAGGAAACCTTTACGGTCTCTTCCATCGATGGCACCCCATCAACGATCAAAGTCACGATCAATGGCACCAACGATAAAGCGACGGTCAGTACAGCAACGGTCAGTGTGGATGAAACGGACAGCGCTATAACAACTTCTGGAACCCTCACCAGCACCGACGTCGATAACCCAGATAATACGTTCACACCGGATTCCATTTCAGGCACTAACGGTAACCTAAACATTGATGCCACAGGCCACTGGGTATTCACTGCCAACAGCGCATTTAATCAATTGAACGTCGGCGATAAAGTCGAAGAAACCTTCACGGTGTCGTCTGTTGATGGCACAGCGTCCACCATCAAGGTGACGATTAACGGCACTAACGACGCCGCTACTGTCAGCAGTGCGGCCGTTGCCATCGATGAAACCGACAAAGCAGTAACGACATCAGGAACATTGACCAGTACTGACGTGGATAATCCAGATAATGCGTTCACACCGGATTCAATTATTGGTGCCAACGGCAACCTAAACATTGATTCTAATGGTCATTGGACGTTCACCGCCAACAGCGCGTTTAACCAATTGAATGTCGGCGATAAAGTCGAAGAAACGTTCACCGTAAATTCTATCGATGGCACACCATCAACGATCAAAGTCACCATCAATGGTACCAACGATAAAGCGACCGTTAGCAGTGCAACCGTCGTAGTTGATGAAACCGACAAAGCGGTAACCACGTCAGGCACGCTAACCAGCACCGATATCGACAATCCAGATAATGCGTTTACGCCGGATTCCATTTCAGGCACTAACGGTAACCTAAACATTGATGCTAATGGTCATTGGACGTTCACTGCCAACAGCGCATTTAATCAGTTAAATGTGGGCGATAAAGTCGAAGAAACCTTTACCGTAAATTCTGTTGATGGCACACCGTCCACCATCAAGGTGACGATTAACGGGACTAACGACGCCGCTACTGTCAGCAGTGCGACCGTCGCCATCGATGAGACTGACAAAGCAGTAACAACTTCAGGCACGCTAACCAGCACCGATATCGATAATCCAGATAACACGTTTACGCCCGATTCCATCACTGGCACGAACGGCAACCTAAACATTGATGCTAATGGCCATTGGACGTTCACTGCCAACAGCACTTTTAATCAGTTGAATGTGGGCGATAAGGTTGAAGAAACCTTCACTGTATCGTCTGTTGATGGCACCCTCTCAACCATCAAAGTTACGATCAATGGCACCAATGATAAAGCGACGGTCAGTACCGCAACGGTAAGTGTGGATGAGACTGACAAAGCAGTAATCACCTCAGGTACCCTAACCAGTACCGATGTCGATAACCCCGATAATACGTTCACGCCAGACTCCATTACTGGCACCAATGGCGACTTAACTATTGACGCCAATGGTCACTGGACGTTCACCGCCAACAGCGCATTCAATCAACTGAACGTTGGCGATAAAGTCGAAGAAACTTTCACTATCTCTTCCATCGATGGTACTCCATCAACAATCAGAGTTACGATTAATGGAACCAACGATAAACCAACTATTGCTGCGCAATCGCACTCGGTTACCGAAGATGGGCAATTACTCCAAGGTCAAATGGTCGGCTCAGATATCGATAATGGTGCCCAGTTAACTTATTCAGTCGCAAATCCTGTAGATGGATTGACATTAAATAAAGACGGTAGCTACATCTTTGACCCTGCAAATAGTACCTATCAACAGCTAGCCGACAAACAGACTCAAACGATCACAATCCCCGTTACCGTCACAGATGAGCACAACAGCAGCTCAACAGAAAACCTGACGATTATTATTACTGGTACTGGTGATTCCGCCATTATAGGAGGTGTGGATACGGGTTCTGTCATTGAAAAAACAGCGGGTGATAATATGTCACCCGATTTTGCTCATTCCGGAATGGCAACACTGGGAAATAGTGTTTTATCCGCCGATGGACAATTGACCATTGTTGACCCAGATAAAGGCGAACAAGGTTTTGCTTCCCACACCAATGCCTATAACTACCATGGTACTTATGGTGATTTAATTTTAAACCCTGATGGTAGTTGGCATTACGTTGCCGATGCAGGCAGTGTCAGTCATATTGGTGGGCGACCAACCACCAGAGGGACCGCCATCGACCAACTTGGTAAAGGTGATACGTTAACTGACACCATCACTGTCCATTCTATAGATGGCACTACGCACGATATTGTAATTACCATAAACGGTAGCAATGACCGTCCCTATTGCTCTTCAGAAGTACAACTAAATTCAGGCAAAGAAGAGGCAGTTCAAACCATAACAACCAGTGAACTGCTTTCAAATAGCGTAGATGTTGATTCAAACGATGCAGGTAAGCTGTCTGTCGCTAACCTTCATGCCGATCATGGTTCAATACGGGATAATCACAACGGTACTTTCACCTTTACTCCCAACCATAATTACAACGGTAACATCCATTTTACCTATGATGTCGTCGATGCACATAGTGGCACCACTCATACTGGTGCAAATATAACGATTACTGGTACTCCAGATCAAGCCACTATTACTGAGGTGACAACAGGAAGCGTGACTGAAGATGGCACGCATGCCACTCACAACAACGGAATCACTACAGAGCTGGCATATGGGCAACTTCAAGTTATCGACCCTGATAGCGGTGAAAATAAATTCCAATACAGTCAGTTTGGTGAAACCTCTATTCACGATCCATTTGGTGGCATGTTGCGAATCGACAGCGCCGGAAATTGGGGTTATAGCGTTGACAACGCAGCTCTACAACACCTTGCTCAAGGACAGACTGAAACGGTGGTGTATCGTGTTCATAGTTATGATGGGACTGCTTACGATCTGCATATTGATGTAACTGGAACCAACGACGCTCCTACGGTGAATAAAGTTGTTCTCAGCAACGGCACAGAAGACACACATTACCAAATGCAAGCAAGTCAGTTTGGTTTCACCGATATAGACACCAAAGACACGTTGCACTCGATTTCGATTACAGACCTACCACCAGCGACACAAGGTAAGTTTGTTCTTGACGGGCATGACATCTCTTTAGGTCAGAGCATTGCCACCGCAGACATCAGTAAACTTCAATTCGTCCCCGCGCAAGATTTCAATGGTGATGTTCAATTTAAGTACACTGTCAATGATGGTCATGTAAACTCGCAGAAAGCGACGAATACCCTTCACATAGATGCCGTTAGCGACACCGCAAAAATTACAGGAACAGATACTGGTGATGTGCATGAAGGACACACTTTTACGGCGCCAGACGGCAGTATGTCGGGTTCGAGGGTGAACGATCGATCGCCCGATCATCAGCATCACAATACTGGCAAATTATGGAATGATCAGATCCATACCAAGGGCCACCTTAATATCCACGATGCCGATAGTGGCGAAGCTCACGCCCAAAATGGTGTTTACCACGGACATTATGGTCAGATCATATTGCAAGAAAACGGTGATTGGAGCTATTACGCTTCAATTGGCCAAGATTCAACGGGTAGAGCAATAGATAAACTCGGTCAGGGGCAAAACCTAACCGATACAATCACAATCGAGTCAGCGGACGGTACAGCTCATAACATTGTTATCACTATTCATGGCAGTAATGACCGCCCGTATTGTTCATCAGAAGTGCAACTTAACGCGGGCACAGAAGATACCCGACAAACCATCACTATCGGACAATTACTACACAACACGGTTGATGTCGATAATAATGATACTGGGCTACTTACTGTAGAAAATTTGCATGCTGATCATGGTTCAATTGCAATTAATTCAGATGGTAGCTTTTCATTTACACCAGAGAAAAATTACAACGGTAATGTCCACTTTTCATATGATGTTAGGGATGCACATGGTGGAGTGACCCATACAGGAGCAATCACCTCACTAGGCGCGATCAACGATAACCCTGATAATATTCCTGTTGTTGATTCTGTAACAGAAGACACAGATACGCACCATATTATAAATTTACTTGCAGGTGCCACTGATGTTGATGGTGATGCCTTATCTATTAGTCAGATACAGGCTTCATTTGAAGGCAGTACTGGCAAGTTACCTCAAGGTGTCACAGTAGCGAGCGATGGTCATTCGTTGATCATTGATAGCCATGCTCAAGTATTTCAGCACCTAAGAGTTGGTGAAAAATCAGATGTCGTTGTCCATTACATGATTGACGATAATCATGGAGGGCAAACACCTGCCATAGCAACTATTACTATTGTTGGTACAGATGATAAAGCAGGATTAACCTCAAACATCATTCAAATGAGTGAAACAGAAGCCGTTGATAGTGCGCAACATACCTATAAAGGTTCATTACAACTAGTCGATCCTGATACGGGAGATAATACACAATTTCTATTTGGCGGGCGATATATCGGCCAACATTACTCACCAGGTTCACTTAATATTTTTCCTGATGGTTCCTATCAATTCAGGCTCCAAGGAGCGCTTAACCGACACGCCAATGATGATATCCAAAGCTTACATGCCGGTGAGTCCACTGATTTTCCTTATGAGATAAAAACCAGTGACGGACAAACACTGACCATTATGGTCAGGGTAACCGGTGAAGATAGTAACGCACAAATCCATGTTTCGATGCCAAATTCATTGCCTGCTAATCAATCTGTTACTGAAGAACATTTTGTTCCCGCGAGTACAACAAATCTCTATGCTGGCGGGCGTTTGCATGTAGTTGACCCTGACCATGATCAATCTTATCTGCAAGCTGAAACAATCAATACCGCACACCATGGCCAGTTCAAGATCAGCGCTGATGGAGGATGGAACTACACCATTGATAACTCCATCGATGAAGTACAAAAACTCGGTGCTAGTGAATCATTTACCGAGACCCACACAGTCCATTCCCTAGATGGCACCGCCAGTCAATTACTTACAGTGACAGTTCAGGGAACCAACGATGCACCACTAGTTTCAGCGCAAGTTAAATTAGCACCAGGAATAGAAGATATCGATATTCAGCTAAACAAGTCTGATCTTCTTTCAAATGCTACAGACATCGATCACAACGACATAGGGCACTTAAACATAACCAACTTAGTCGCTGATCACGGCGTCATTGTTGATAACAAAGATGGGACATTTAACTTCCATCCCGAACCCAACTATAACGGACAAGTCCATTTCTCTTACGATGTCATCGATGGGCATGGTGGAGTGACACACACGGGTGCAAGTACCACACTAGCCGCCGTCAATGATGCAGCTGTATTTTCAGTAGACGATACCGGATCGGTAAAAGAAGATGTCCACGTTCAAGGAGACTCACAACATACTGTAGCAGTATCGGGAGTACTAATTGTTTCCGACCCTGACGCAGGAGAAAGTGAGTTCGTCGCCAACCGAAATGTACATGCTGTGAGTGACCAATTTGGCGGTGATTTAAGTATTGGCCGAGCCGGCGACTGGACTTACTCGGTTCCGAACAACAATTTAAATAGGCTTGCTGAAGGCGAAAAACATCAAGTTACATATGAAGTGGTTTCTCGCGGGGGAGATAAACACCAAATAGTCATCACCGTCGTTGGTACCAATGATGACCCTATACTATCCGTTACCCAAACCACCCCAACAACGGGAACCCTCACTGAAACCGATGTTGACGTTAAAGATATGCATACTTTCTCTGTCGTCAGTTCAACAGGCCAATTTGGTTCGCTCTCCGTCGATCCGGATACCGGTGCCTATGTGTACACGGCAAACTCTGCTGTTGCAGGGATGACTTATAACTCAGCTACACACACGTATCACGGAACCGATGTGTTTGAAGTGAAAGTGGCTGACAATCATGGTGGTGAATCATCGAAGTTCATTACTTTTGATACCAATGGTCATGTTTCCGTTGTCCCCGGACAACAACCAACGATTTCAACAACGGTGCCTGTTAATCCGCTGATTACTACAACTCAACCGAGCTTACCTACTGGAACAAACACACCACCAAGTAATGCAGTAACCCTAGATCTAGCCGCATCTAGTGATACTGGTATATCAGATACCGATAATGTCACCAAAGAAACCACACCAACCATCACGGGACATACGGATATCCCTTATTCACAAGTCACGGTCTATGATGGTTCAATACTCGTTGGACACGCAGTGTCTGATGCATCTGGACAATATAGTGTTGCGGTAAACAGCTTATCGGACGGCGATCATAATCTATCCGCCAAAGCATTGGCTCCTTCGTCAGTGCTACCGGCTACCTCTTCGCTCCTTTCCGTCCATATAGATACACAAGTGCACGTCGGCATTCAAACAAACCCTATTACCTCTGATAATGTAGTTAATGCTCAAGAGTCCAACAGCTCCATTGATATCACAGGTTCCGTTTCTGGTGATTTTAATGCTGGAGATATTGTCACTTTAAATGTAAATGGCACAAAACATACTGGCGTTGTCGGTTCACATGGGCACTATTCAATTGCTGTACCTGGCAGTGAACTCATTACCGATGCTGACCAAAAAATAGAGGCATCAATAGCGGTAACAGATAGCGCAGGCAATAGCACTCAAGCTACTGCAGATGTTACTTACCAAGTCGATACACAGGTTAGCATTCCTACGATTACTTTTGAAAACGCAGGGGCAGACAACTTATACAGCAAAGCTGAAATCGCCCGAGGACAGGCAAACACGATTACAGCAACCGTTACGCCTCCTGGTGACGCCAAAATCGGTGAGCATCTTGTCGTTAACGGACAAGATCATGTATTAGATGCTCACACTCTTCAGCATGGAATACAAATTGAAGTTCATCCCGGTTCTAATGTGCAAGCAACAATGACTGACGAACACGGTAATACCGCAGGTAGCCAAGGTTTTGCTGCAAGCGCTATTCCTGAACCGATCATTGTCAGACCGCCATCGGGAAGCCACCAAGTGTCTGGCACGCTTGGGGTACCACCACTGTTACCATCTTTAACTCCGGTACCAACAACACAAAGCGGTTGGCGAATCCATTTACCCAATGGACAGTATGTCACCAGCCACCATGGGCAATATGGAACATTAACCATTGATCCTCAAACCGGCCACTTACATTACCAAGAGCAAGCTCAGGTTCACACCGGGCCGCATGGTAGCGCTTCGGGTATAGGTCAACATGAAGACAAATTTGAGGTCGCACTACAAGGAACAAATCAAGATGAAGTGGTCGCCCACGTGAACATTCAGATACTCAGTCATGGGCCAGGGCATAGTGGCAAGCTGACAGTTGGAACTGAAGTGGTTGATATGACAATCACTCCTGTCGTCCATACATCACACCCTGCTCCACCACCACCGCCTCCTGTTCAACATGACGAGCCAGACATGGCTTCGCAAGCCGACTTTACGGTCACACTAAGCGATGATAGTAATCTAGATTTAACCCAGCAGACCCATCAAGAACCAGATGAGAAAACCAGCCACCATGGTGCAGCAGCTTATCTGGATGCATTGGGCATTAAACCCGATGCGACATCGACAACGGTTCACGATCAACCTGCGGATATGGATATCGTACTTGCACAAGTCGACCAACCAGATCCAGCAACACATGACCAAGCGCACTTGGATATGTCAGACGCGCTTGAACACCATGACATGAACATCAACCATAACCAAGATGATGAGCACCATCATCACAACGACGTAGACGGGCTGCCGGACATTGATCCAAATAGTTAACCGATAACGAGACTAAACAGAAGGGAGCACATGATGTGCTCCCTTTTTATTATTTGCTGTTGTTATTCGTTGACTCTCAACGACTCTTTATAACGATTACCTTTCACCAAATGCGACACTCACATTGGTGTAGATCGGTTTCCATAAATACTGGAATACTGATTTCTCACCAGTGGTAATATCTACCTCGCCCGTCATACCTGGCAAGATAGAAAAGCTCTCAGGATTATCACGGAAATAAGGAACATCCACCGAGACGACTACTTCATAATAGATCTCGCCACGTTCGCTTTGACTTGTGGTCGGTGAAATACTCTCAACCGCCCCTTTTAGCGCCCCAAAGCGGCTGTAATCAAACGCATCAATCTTGATACGAGTCGGCTGCCCTACACTCACAAAACCAATATCTCTTGGCGACAAACGGGCTTTAAAATCGGCTTTCCCACCAACAGGAACAATTTCAACCACAGTGCCACCCGGCTGAATAACACCTCCGTTCTGTGTACTTGGCAGGCTTTGCACCAAACCTTGTAGCGGCGACACTAACATGGTGTTCGTCAATTTCGCTTGGCTTGAACGTACTCTGGCGTTCAGGGCTGACAAGTCAGAGACAGCTTTAGAACGATCATCGCTCACTTTAGCTTTCGCCTCCGCCAGAAGCTGTATGATTTTTTGATCATTACTGTCAGCTTGTCTAATCAATACAGACTTCTTACCACGAGCTTCTTCAATTTTCTGCTCAATGCTGGCCAGTTTTTGACGCATTTCAAGCACACGTAAGCGTGAAATGTTGCCCGATTTATAACCCTTTTCTAGTATGTTCAACTCTTGCTTAGTCGCATTCAACTCTTTCTCATAACTCGGCAAGGCCTTTTTTACACTACGAAGCTGTTCTGCAATTTGCTCACTCTCTTTCTCAAGCACCACTCGCTTTTGAAAATAGAGTGCTTTTTGCGCATTCAACTGCGCCTTTTGTTGGCTGACGATCTCTGGGTAATCGACCTCGAATTCAGCAAGATTAGGCTCACGTTGCTCAAGCAGCGCATTCATACGTTCCACACTGGCTAGAAGCGTCACTTGTTGAGACTTGAGCTCTTCAAGGGCGGTACGCTGGAAAGTGGCATCAAACTCAACAAGCGGCTGGCCTTTCTCAACCAACTGGCCTTCTTTTACGAGAATTTGCTTTAACTTACCGCCAATCGCACTTTGTAATACTTGCTTCTCGCCTTCCGGAATCACAGCACCTTTGGCTTTGGCGATTTCATCAACTTGAGTGACGACAGACCAAGTGGCAAAAGCAATAACACATAAGGCAACCGACCATGTGGCCAGCGCCAATGTACGAGCCGTATTTTGTGATTCAACAAGTTCACCGTAGCGCTTGCCCTTCTCGATAGATTGTTTAGTCATTAGCGACTCCTTGCTTAGACTCTGATTGTTCTTGTTGGGCTGCATTTTGTTGAGCAGACGAATCTTGAGTTGACGGCTGTAGCTCTTGAGATAACGGTTGCTCAGATAACTGCGGTTCTTGAGAAGCTTGAGGTTCTGAAGGCTGCTCCTGCTTCGAAGACTGTTCCGGCTCTAATGGGCCGGCATAAACCACTGCACCTTCATTTAATACCACTACTTTATCGGCAAGCTTGATTAAATCCGGATCGTGGGACGTGTAGATCACCGTTGCTTTTCCTTTTTTCGAGTGCACAAACTCACCAAATATACGTTTAGCATTTGGGTGAGCATCAGGCACAGGATTATCCATTAAGAACATAGGGTAGTCATAAACCAGCGCTTTCGCGTCAATGAGGATCTGCGCGACGCTGCCAGACAGCATGTCAAAAAGGCTGTCCGGCTGAATACTGCTGATGGAAGTATCGAGCCCACCTGATAATGTCTCGAACCAACGCTTTCCGCCCACCATTTCAATTGCAGAGATCATTTTCTGATCTTCGACTTTATGGCCGTCGT
The DNA here is from genome assembly GCF_057785975.1 of Vibrio sp. QJM3NY_21. Classification (NCBI taxonomy): domain Bacteria; kingdom Pseudomonadati; phylum Pseudomonadota; class Gammaproteobacteria; order Vibrionales; family Vibrionaceae; genus Vibrio; species Vibrio sp. QJM3NY_21. The sequence goes on along the minus strand of NZ_CM173514.1, from coordinate 545,478 downwards.
TTAGCCACTCTCGAATACTCAGCGTAAGCAAATCAGGATAAGCGGCTCGAATGAAACACCAGTGACGATAGAGCTGCGGATCGTATTGGACGAGGTTAACGCCTTCAAGCTCGACCATGCCGTTTTGGATAGGCTGCAAGCCAGACAGCACTTCAATTAATGTTGATTTACCGCTCCCAGAAGGGCCGGTAATCGCGACAATTTCACCGGCTTCAATATCAAAGCTGACACCATTCAAGGCAGGGCGACTCTGTTTGGGATAGCGCAGTGTCACTTGGTCTAATTTTAAGCTAGGCGCTACCACAGGCAACGGGTGATGCTGGTAACTGAATTCACGCTCAGACGGCTGAGACAAAATACGGTTCACTTGCAGCTTGGATTGATTAAAGCTATTAAAACGCATCGCACTGTTTGCCAACACCTGAGCAGGACCCGTCACCTTAGATATCAACATCATTGAAGCAATCAAACCACCAGGGGTCATCACTTGTTCAAAAATAAGTCCTATACCTAACCCCATCACGGCTAATGTCGAACCAACCCCAATGAAATAGTAAATCGAAGTGTACCGGCTCTGGAGAATCGATTGATTAAAGGTCACTGTTGAAGCAAGAAGATTGGCCTTTTTGAAGCGTTGAATCCAGTGTTCTGAGAATCCGGCACTGCGAATAAAGGCAAGCTTGGATGACAATTCATTGGTCATATTTTGACGATTCGTACCTGCTACCGTCGATTGCATTGAGCGCTTGCTACTTGAGCGTATCGAACGCTTAGCTAATAGGTAATAAAGAACCAAAGAAACGATAGGAACCAGTACTAACCACCCACCTAACACACCTATCGCAAGGACAAAAATTAGAATGAATGGCAGATCAAACAGCGCATTTCCTAATGGCCCCGATAGCACACCTGAAATACGCTCTGACAGCATCACTTGGTTTTGCTGACTAGAGGAAGCTGTTTGCTGATTTTGCGCATAGCTATTTCGAAGCAGACGCTGCACGAGGGATTGAGAGATCTCACGACTTACTCGGTTAGAAACTGAAGCAAACACTCGGCTACGCAATGTTCTCAACCAACCCATCATCACAAACAACAACGCTGCGCCAATGGCGATACCTTGCAGCTCATGCCCTGCATCACCGCCAATCACATGGTCATAGATCGACATCGTGATGAAAGGAACGGCAAGCGCAAATAAGTTAGTGATAAAACTGACTAGCAGCAATTTAGGAATAATGGGGCGAAACGCATGTAGCCGTTCGCCAACCCAATCAGGAGAAGCCTTCTCTAGTGGTGGACCTTCGATAACAATACAAAACTGTGGGATCTGGGTAATGTCTTCATTGGTATCAAAGCCAATAAACTGTTTCGATTCTATATGACCAGAGACCAACTCATGTTCACCAAGCACCAGTAATACTAATTTGTGTTCGCCAACTTCATCTAGGTTGGCAACCAAGCGATAAGGCAATGCAAGCCTGTCGAACAGGGCAAACATATCATCTATTGATTCAATCCGATTCTCATCGACCCATTGATGGGCGAACAACTGGATATTCGCATTCACTTCCAACTGCTTAAGAACGGAAAGGCTCTCGGTTTCTAAATGATTCATCACCTCTTGTCGACCGCTGGTATCTGCACGGTTGTTCGTACCTGAAGGGTTACCAATATCTAAACGATTCATACGATAGCCTCCTGGTTGTTCTCGCTGTCGACCGCAATAGTTCGACTTTCCACTGTAATGATTCGATTAGCCAATTCGCGAAGTTTAGAATGGTAGCTCACCATCAGTATCGTGCGTCCTGCCGTTACTTCTTCTTCCAACACCTTAGCTAGATTCCCAAGGGCGTCTAAATCAAGTGATGAATCCGGCCTTTCCAACATGATTATGGGTTTATCACTTGCCAATTGAGCCGCGATATTGAGCATTTTCACGTTACCCATACTCAACAAAGAAGCACTCGTATGGCCAATTTGTGTCTCTAGTCCATCGGGCAATCGAGTAATCTCTTTGGTTAAACCCAAACGCTTTGCATAGTCACTGGCACTTTGCGTTTTCTCAGGGTCAAACCCGCACAAGTTGTCGAGAATGGTCCCCGACACCAACTGCCCTTTAACGCCACAGTAGGCAGCAATATTGGTTACGGATGCGATTGAAACTGCAGATCCGTTAATGAAGCACTCACCCGCTTTCAGATCATCAATACCTGCAATCGACGACAATAAATGACTGTTGGTGTGGCGATCCTCACTCTCTAACAATACCAACTCACCTTTATTCAGGGTGACATCTGCATGAGAGAATTCACCGTATCTTTCAACAGTCGCTTGCTTAATTTCCAACGTCTCAAAGTCAGATAAGTGGTTCTCAGCTTGCTCAGAATCTGAAGATTCCGATAATGATAAGTCACTCAATTTTTCTATTGCCTGATTGGCACTGTGTATTGAATTAAGCTTGATTCTAACCCCAACCAGAGCACTCAAAGGCGCAACCGCTCTGCCAGATAAGATAGAACATGCCGCTAATCCACCAGTAGTTAACTGCCCATCCAACACCCACAAGCTCCCCGTAATCACCAGTAAAACTGACGTCGCTAATGCGGCAAGTTGAATACACTCTTGGGCGAAGGCGTTCTGTTCTTCTTCTCTCGCTTTAGACTGAGAGCGAACATTATTGAGGGATTTAAACTGATTGAAGATTCGAGACTCAACGGCCTGACGTTTGATTCCCTGAATGGTTTGGCTCAGCAAAATCAAGAACGCTTTTCGCTCCTGCTCATCTTGAGAGGCTTCTTCACTTAAGCTTTTAACGCGAATAGAAGATAACCAAACGATTCCGAGCGTAATAAGCCAAACTGCCAAAGGTATCGCCACCAGCTCACCGCCGATGTAAGCCACTAAGCCCAAGAAGATCAATGCAAAAGGTAAATCAATAAAGCCTGCAATCACACCACCGGAATACCAATCTTTGACTTTTGATACTGAGCCCAGCCCCTCTTCCACACCGCCAACACCAATGTGGCGAAGATGGCCTGATGAAGCCGTTGTTACTCTTTCAACCAAGGTTTGATAGGTCGCTTTCTCGGTATTGCTGGCCGCGGCTGACAAAAGCCAAGTACGCACAAACCTGATCAATGCTTCCATGGCAACAGCCAACGCTGCACCCGCCAACAACAAAGTGGCAGTACCGTAACTTTGGTTAGGTAAAATACGATCATAAATTTGTAAAACCGTTAACGGAACGGCGAGAGAGAGAAGATTTATGAGTAAAGAAGGCAGTAGGACTTTTCCTACCACCCCTTTGTTTTTCATTGAACTTGCGGGCATACACAATCCTTATCCATGCTTATGAAATAAGATTGGTACACCATGTTGAGTATTGCAAGGTAACGGACTGATTTAACGTGTTTTTCAATATAACTATGACGCAGATCTTCCTACACAAATCTTCCGTTCTATTCGTGCTCTACAATCTGTTGTCATAATCCTCAATCGCCTGCTTTAACTTTGTAAAATCCGAATCACACAAGTGCTTTCTTAATGACTCAAACTTCTCTTCAGGCCAGTCGTATATTTTCATCGAAATCAGTTCTTCGATAACGGACTTGTCAAAACGGTACTTAACGACTTTCGCAGGAGAACCACCAACAATACTGTAGGGTGCGACGTCTTTTGTCACAACGCTATTCGCTGCAACTACAGCGCCTTCGCCAATCGTAACTCCGGGCATCACCATCGCTCGCATGCCTAACCACACCCCATCTTCAATATGGGTATCGCCTTTGCCGATATAGGCGTCTTCAATCACATCCATAAATGGATACAGTGAAAACCAGTCGACTCTGTGGGTATGGTTACCGCCCATGAGAATGACCACTTCTGCCCCGATACAAACATAGTCACCAATATAGAGTTCGTCGATTTCCCAACGAGGCTCCCACTGACGACTGACTTCGTCACCATGAAGATAACGGACAACTGAACCTTCAAACCCATTGTCCCAGCAATCGCTGTAGTAACTGTGTTGACCTTTGATGTGAATGTTGGGGTTGCTGACTACTTCATGCAGCAATTCGAATTTAGACCAATGCTTGTTTTGCATTTTTACCTCTGATTAATCTTTATTAGTTAAATATCAATATATTCGACAATACAGATTCAACGTGCACAGTTTCGCTGACGTAGTAGCAATGGGTGCCCTGATACATCAATAGTGTAGTCACAGTTGAAATGATCGTAATGCCGCTGAAACTAAAAAGGCGTCAGTGGATTCGAGGTTGCTTTAAGAGAGGAAGTAATTTCAAAGTTTGCTCAGTTTGTTATCGATAACTTGGTTAGATAATTTACAGGTATATTGTATCCGTTAATGCACACTCATTTGACAGAAGAATGTGATTAATAAGGTTACAAATATCGTTTCGTAGAATACGGAATGAACAAGAGCCTGCGCGATTACACAGGCTCAAACTTAGACTCGCTTATAAATTTAGGCTTACGCTTGGGTCTAGGATTAGCGGTTACATGCGAGCAAGTTGTACTTTTCTGTCTTTGTTCACGACACAGAAGTTACCGCGCTTGGTACGACACTTAGAACATCGCTCACATTCAACAGGGCTTCGGTCACCCTCTTTCCAACGCTTAACTAAATGGGGTTCAGAAAGCAGCGGTCTTGAAAGCGCGAAGTATTCAATGCCAGTATTGTTTGCAATCGCTTCGATAGCATCAAAATCCGTTAGGCCACCAACCGTGATAACTGGGATATTAACGTCTTGGCTGATTGCGTGACCATATTCGTGGAAGTAGCCTTCTGCCTGAATGGTAAAACCATCGTGCGACTCGCCAATCATAGTGTCTGCTTTGCCATGAATATTGCCTGACACGACAATGCCATCCACACCCACTTGTTCAAGCTTTTTACAAACAATGCGTGTTTCGTCAAACGCCACTCCGCCCTCGAAAAACTCAGAAGCTGTAAGCTTAACTAAGATTGGGAAATCATCGCCAACTAGCTTACGAGTCGCGGTATAGATCTCTAACAAAAATCTCATGCGGTTCTCAAGGCTACCACCGTATTCATCTTCACGTTGGTTGTAATAAGGGCTTAAGAACTGGTTAATTAGGTAGGTGTGAGCGGCATGAATTTCAACGCCATCAAAACCTGACTTCTGTGCTCTTAATGACGCTTGAGCAAAGGCATCAACAATGTAGTCGATCTCATCTTTGGTCATCGCTTTGCCTAGTGTTTGAGTTCCTTTTTCTGGAACCTCACTTGGTGCGTAGATTACTCGCTCGCCAAGATCATGCGTGGTTTTGGTGCCACCATAAGCCAATTGCATCACGATTTTAGAGTCGTTGTCGTGCACCAGTTGAGTCAGCTTTTTGTATTCCTCGATAAACGAGTCGTTATACATACCCATCATGCCCGCATTCGGCTTTTCTTCTTCAACGATGTTCGCGTAACCCGTCACGATCAGGCCGACTTCACCTTGAGCCAACTCTTCATAGATAGCGTAAAGTTTATCTGTCATATGGCCATCTTCTGTCGCCATATTTTCCCACGTTGCACTTCTCATGAAGCGGTTCTTTAGTGTCATCTTGCCAATGTGGGTTTCTGTAAACAAAGTGCTCAAGTGTCTTCCTCTCAAAATCGTGTTACGCGAGTTACCCATCAAGCATGGGCACTGATTCAGGCGGATACTACAGAGAATAAACTAGGGAAAACTTAATCTAGATTAAGAGAGCGGCACTCTCATATGAGAAAAAGGCAGAAAGAGATCAGAAAGACAGGAATTAGAGAAGACAAAGGAAGTAAACAGAAGCCACTTAATTTCACTAAACGGCTTCACCGATTTATAAGCTTATAGATTTATAAGCTTATAGCTATATAGCTTGAAGGCTTTACTAAAATTCAGACTTAACAGCGTTACCCATATTTAACCGTAGGATCAACACACTGATAGATCTGCCCAATGCTCGCTTCATTGGTTAACAAGGCTTCAATAAGGCGCGCCACTTCTTGCCGGTAAATCACACCATGAACTTCGACCTGCTGGGACAGCTCACCGTTGCCAGTCTCCTCGCCGTCTAACAAGCCACCCGGACGTAAGATTGTGTAATCCAGAGAACTCGAGGTTAGCCAAGCTTCAGCCAACGACTTTTCACGAACCGCTGCGCCAAACCCTTTTCTAGATCGCTCAGACAAATACTGCCAAGAGTCACCACAACCTAACGACGTTACCAGCACAAATCGAGCGATACCATTGGCTTCAAGCGCATCAGTCAGATGTCGGTGTCCAATATAATCAACGGGAACATCCGCTCTGAAGCTGCCCATACTAGAAACGACCAGTGCCGATTTAGGTAATTGAGCGACCACAGCTTCAACCTGTTCTTTATCGGTAGCATCACAACGCAGTGTGGTGATACCAAGTTCAGCCAAGCGCGTGTTCTTCTCTGGGCTTCTCGCAATCGCTATCACTTGATAATCTTGTTTGTGAAAATGCTCAACAATTGCAGCACCCAATCCACTTCCTGCTCCCCATACAACGACCGTACTCATAAAAAACCTCATAATATTCATGTTGTAGTGATACTAACCAGACAATTTAAACCGTTCCTTTATTGAGATCAACAGATGCGAATAAGTCTCAATATTATTTTTATTTTTTTGCTGGCTCTTACTAATCCGCTCAAAAGCACGACCACTTATCATAATTAGGCATTGGTTGATTGAATTGCCCAAACATGTCTACTAAAGTAATTTTAATACAATGACTTAGTCTCGGTGGTTATGAAAAAAGAACGCATTCAATACTCTTTCGACGTGTGGTTATTTATTCCTGATGAAGACAAACTCATCATGAATGATGAAGACGTGATCATCGACAATCGCTTGTCCAAGCTACTCAACTTTTTCTGCCAAAATCCTAAGATCGTATTCTCACGAGATGAGCTGATTAATGAAGTCTGGAATGGCTCAATCTTGACAGATCAGGTGATCACGCAAGCCATTTTTGAACTGCGCAAAATACTCAAAGCGGCTGAACGACATTCCATGGGACACATCATCACCGTGCCCAAACGCGGTTATAAACTCGATGTTGATGTACACAAAACCATCTTAGTACCTGCAAGTGTCACCACAGATACCGTGTCAGTTGCAGACATGAATCATGCACCTAATGCTTTTGGTTCCTTTCCTTCAACTCAATCAGACGCACCAGATACATCGCCAGTTTTGGATGAGGATAAAAAACAACAAGTCGAACCAAAAGCAGAATCGGTTACTGGTGAGAACCTAATAAGCGATCAAGGCTCAGAGGCCAAAACCGTACTCGAAGAACCTAAAGAGAGTTCAATCGATGCGACCTTAGAAAAACCTGCTTCACAAGAGCCTGTTCAGCCTGTTGATCCGCAACCTAGCGCTTCGAGACCTAGCGATTCGAGCTATGTCGATCCAAGCCATACCGATTCGAGTACAGCACAGTTCATTCAACAGTCACCTGTAAATAAAACAGCAAACGACAAACAAGCGCCTATAGCAGCCAATAAACCTCAGAAAAGAACGTCTCGTGCTGTGATGTTTGGGGGCGCTATAGTTATTGCGCTTGGACTTATTTGGTGGACGTTAAAACCGACCAGCCCTACATCGGACGCCTTCGATTTGAGCAGTTTAAATACCGCCGCTAATGAATCAAACCAACCACTCGCTGACTCAAATCAATCAACGGAACAAAATCGTCTTAATCAAACAGCAGACAGCCAAAATCTAGATGCCCACAAAGCACACGAATCTGTGCACTACTTGTCTTTAGAGCCTAGATACATCTACGTAAGTATCGATGACAACTTGAAGACGGATGCCTTTAAGCGTGGGATCATCCATAAATTAATGAGCTACTTGACCACCTATCGCGATTTTCGTGTCGTAATCGATGAAACCTTGGTGCCAAATTCAGCCAACGTGATCAGTTTCAAGAGTGAAATTGATGGTGATAGAGAATACCTTGATATCACCTACTTCAACCGAATTTCTAACTTCAGACACCTAGGTCGAGATTACCTGATTGACCCAGCTTCACTCCACACGACCATGCGTTCAATGCTCGATGACCTGTTGGATTCATTTAGTTTGGATATTCAAAAATCGATATTAAAGCAACAAATCTCTGAGTTACCCAAACAAGAAGAAGCCTTAAAGCTCACCCTTGAAGCGCTCGGACTCACCTTCATGACATTAGACAGAACCGACACATTGTCTAAGATCGCCCAAGCCAATGAGCTAGAACCCGACAACCACTTCGTTATGTCGAACCGTTACATGTATGAGCTTGCCGACATTTTTATAATGAGATCGAAGAATAAGAATAAGCAGGTTGAAGCGCTCAATAAGAAATTCAAAAAACAGTTACTAAATGCTCAGAACAATGCTAACTCTTATCGAGTCTATGACGCGTTAGCAGCCTACTTCCTCACTGAAGATAACCCTGACCAAGCCGAATACTATCTGAGCTTGATCCCTAGGAATGAATACAGTGTGATGTCTATGATTATCTTGGCAAAAATTGAAGAATCTCAAGGCAACCCTTCAATGGCGGAAGAGTATTACTATGAAGCGATATTAGAATCTGGCCACCCTGTAGTTTTGAAAGTAGCTCAAACACTGTTTTTCAAAAGTAACATCACCGAGATTGAATCCAAATTGGGTATCAAGCATTGATGAGTTTATAATTCTCGATCATTAAGAAGCACACAGCCCATACAGGCGATGTGCTTCTTGTGAGCTAAATACTAGTGAATAAAATAACAAACTGGATAACGGACTAAACTTCTTGCTCTTGCCCGCGGTGATCCGCAGCCAAGTAGGTATAAATCGTTGGTACCACGAACAACGTAAACAGCGTGCCTACCGACATACCCACCGTGATGACCAAACCAATCGAGAAACGGCTTTGAGCACCGGCTCCGCTTGCAATGAGCAGCGGTACGACACCGACAACCATCGCAGCTGTGGTCATCAATACCGGTCTCATTCGAACAGTCGCTGAACGAATAGCGGCCTCGCGTCGGCTACATTTCAATTCCTGTTGCATTTGGTTTGCAAACTCCACAATCAGAATACCGTGCTTACTGATTAAGCCTATCAAGGTCACCAGCCCTACTTCGGTGTATATGTTGAGCGTATCAATGCCTAAATACAGTGGCATCAGAGCACCAAAGATAGACAATGGCACACTGGTTAATACCACTAGTGGGTCTCGCAAACTTTCAAATTGAGCAGCCAGAACCAAGTAAATAATCACAAGAGCAAGGAAGAACGTCGTAACCAGTGAAGAGCCTTCTTGTAGGAACTGTCTCAATTGGCCTGAAGTATCCGTCGTATAAGATTTAGGCAATATCTTCGCTGCCCCTTCTTCCATCACTTTATAGGCTTCACCGATACTGATTCCCGGCATCATTTTCGCTTCAATCATGGCGCTATTAAGCTGTTGAAACTGATCCACTTTCGATGGCTGTACTGATTGGCTAATTTCAATCAATGACGCCAGCGGGACCATCTCATTGGTGTTAGAGCGTACGTGGTAGCTCTTCAGATCATCCCAAGAGTTACGGTTCTCGTTAGGTACCTGAGTGATAACTTGATAGCTGCGCTGATCCATCGAGAAGTAATTCACGAAGCCTTCACTGATAAAGCGAGACAACACGGTACCGATGTCTTGTGCGTTCACGTTCATCTGAGCCGCTTTATCGCGGTCGATGCGAATCTCTACCTGTGGCTTATTAAAATTCAGGTCGTTTTGCACATAGATGAACTTGCCACTCTTCTGTGCGTACTCTTTCAGTTTTTCAGCGTACTGATAGAGATCCTGATAAGAACCCGTTGGCGTTTTCAGAACCATTTGGAATGGCAGACCTTGCGGCGTGCCTGGCAAATCCGGTGGAGAGAAGGTATACACCTGCAAACCCGGTAATACAGGACTCTCTTTTTCGAAACGTTGCATTACCTCTTTTGCCGTTGCGTCACGCGAATCCCAATCTTTCAATACACCCAAACCAAAGAACGCATTGTTGTTCATGTAACCGTTATCTAGCATGGTCATTTCGACTTCATCGTTCTTGCTGATAGAGTCAATCAGAGCCGGAGTAAAGTGGCGAATGTAATCGGTATTCGCTTGTGCAGGACCTTGTCCCATCACAATCATCACGCCTTGATCTTCTTCAGGTGCCAGTTCAGATGAAGTATTCATAAACATGAACACCAGACTGATCAGCAACGTTCCTACCACAGGCCAAATATAAACACGGTTATTCAACACATGTTCGAGCACTTTACGATAGCGCTCTGTTACGCCTTCAATTACCGCATCGATTTTCTTAACCAGTTTTCCGTCGAGAACCGATTTATTAAGCAGTTTTGAACACATCATCGGCGTTAGCGTTAAGGCGATGAAACCCGAAATTAGTACTGAACCCGCCAAAGTGAATGCAAACTCAGTAAACAACTTACCGGTGAGCCCCCCCATGAAACCAATCGGCGCATACACTGCGGCCAATGTAATGGTCATCGCAATAACCGAGCCTGCAATTTCACGAGCACTGTCTATTGCTGCCTTAATTGGGCTAGTGCCGTCTTCTAAGTGACGGAATGTGTTTTCCACAACAACGATGGCATCATCAACCACCAGCGATATTGCTAATACCATGGCAAGCAGCGTCAACAGGTTAATACTGAAGCCCATGCTCAACATGAAGAACATAGAGCCAATCAATGACAAAGGAATCGTTACAAGTGGTATCAACATCGCTCGCATTGAGCCCAAAAAGGCGAAGATAACGATGACAACGATCAGTGCGGCTTCGATTAAGGTTTTCGCTACTTCATCAATTGAGGTTTCGATAAACTTAGTCGAGTCATAGATTACATCCGCTTTAATACCTTCAGGTAAGCCTGCTTGGATCTGTGGAAGCAATTCGTAAATGCCTTCAACAACGGTCAATGGATTAGATGTTGCCGTATTGCTGATCGCCGTTGATACGGTAGTCACACCATTGAACTCAACGTCTGAGTCATAGTTTGCTGCGCCTAGTTCAACCGTCGCCACATCTTTTAAGTGCACCAGTTGCCCGTCATGCGCTTTCAAAGCCATGTTCTTGAAATCGTCTACCGAACTTGAATCGGTATGGGCGTTAATATCAACTTCGATATAAGGGTTTTGCAACTTGCCCGCCGCACTCACAATGTTATTTGCACGAAGCGCGTTTTGAACATCTTCAGCCGTCAGACCATATGAAGCCAGTCGTTGAGGGTTCAGCCAGATTCGCATTGCAAAATCTTCTTGCCCCAATATGTCGACCTTTGACACCCCCTCAACAGTAGAGAAAGTCGGCTTAACTACGCGGCTCACATAGTCCGAGACTTGCTCCGTCTTCAATGTGTCACTCGAAAATGAAACATATAAGATCGGAGATTGAGACGTCGATTTAAGAATACTCGGGTCCAATACACCCGACGGCAGCTTATATTTCACTTGCTGCACGAGAGACAAAATTTCGGTCAAAGCACTATCAGACGGGTACCCTAGCTTCAAATAAACCGTGATAACCGACTTACCCAGAGCACTATCCGATGTCATGTAATCAATGCCCGCTGTTTGAGCAATTTCTGCCTGCAGTGGCTGCGTCACATACCCTTGAACGCTGGATGCACTGGCACCTGGATAACTCGTTGTAATGGTAATAACGCCTGTTTCAATTTCTGGATATTGACGCACTTGCAGTGAGGTGAAGGCTTTAAGGCCTAACACCAACAGTACAAGGCTTAATACCGTAGCCAAAACTGGACGTTTGATAAATACATCAGTAAATGTCATGGGAGTTTCCTAGTTACTTTGCTTAGTACTTTTGTCAGTAATCAACGGATGTTGGTTATTAACCAGAACCCATCCACTATTCTTGAGTTGGTGTTGGTTTGAAGTCACAACCACATCCCCCTCTTTCAAGCCCGAAACCACACCAACATAACCGCCTTGTTTTGGGCCTACTTCAACAGTGCGCTGCACAACCTTGTACTCGTAAAATGGTGATGCATCGTTGCTCGAATGTTCGCTGGCCTTTTTAGTCGACGTATCCAACACAAACACGGTGTTCCCATATAAGGTGTAACTGATCGCAACGGAAGGTACCGCCACAATAGTGTCCGATTCTGATGTGATTAACGTAGCGTCGACATACATACCCGCCTCTAACGGCACGGCTTGGTTAGCCATGGCTCTCAATTCGATATTGTGCGTGTTGCTGTCTGAGCTCGGTTCAATGGCAGAAATAGTGCCGTGAAAGACTTCGTCGTTCGTTGCTTCTGAATTAAACTGTAAATCTTGCCCTACCTTCACATCGTGTAAATAAAGCTCTGGAATAGAGAAATCGACATATTGCTTTGATTTGTCTTCCAGTTCGACAATCGCTGTGCTTGAATTAATAAAGTCACCCACATCGATATTACGAATCCCAACGCTGCCAGAAAATGGCGCTTTCACTTTCATGTAGTCAATTTGCGTAGAAATATATTCCAGCTTTGCACCTTCAGCATTAAATTGAGCTTGTAGCTTATCAACCGAATTTTTTGAAACACTGTTATTTCTAAGGAGCAATTTATTTCTCATCAATTCGATTCTTACCAATTCAACTTTGGATAGCTGACTCTTATAGTTGGACTTCAATAACGCATCATCCAATTTAACAAGAACATCACCCTTATTTACTTGCTGACCTGAAGTAAAGAGAATCTCTTTTACTTGGCCTGACATTTGGCTCGTCACATCAATAGATTGATTAGAATGAATGTTACCAATGACTTTTAAACTTTTATCCCAAGTATCTTGGTTTACTTTTTCCGTTGTTACAGATATAGCTGGCAATTTAAAATTATCGACCTTCTCTTTGATCATTTCACCTTTTACATAATGAAAACCAAATACAAAAGACAGTAATATAAAAAGAGCTGACCCGACGATAACGCCTTTATACTTACTCATGTGTTCACCTTGTTTTTTAAGTCTGGTCATTCTACCTATCGACACTGCCAATAAATCAAACTCATATAACATCCAGACAATCTTATATAAAATAAAAATCAAACCTTAAAAATCAAACACTTACAATGAAAACATCAATCGAAACTCAATTTTTATTTTATTGCTATTTTATTTGAACATGATTTATCTATTCTCTCGATCGATATAATTCTCATCGTTCCTTAAACAAATAAACGAGTTAACTATGTCGAATCAAATTAATCATACTAAAGTCGCTATTAAAGAAAAGATGAAACGTATATATGGAGAAGATGTTACCCATAAACATAATAAAGACCATTTAGAATATAGAGAGCATCAACCTTCTCATTCTGGTCAACATGGTGGCGCCCCAGAAGGTCATAAGCATTTAGTCAATCACCATTCTGATGGTCATCATGATAAACATCACAAAGATAAAATACATGACCATAAAAAATCATCGCGACTGCATCATAAAAAGTAGAAGGCTGGATGAAGTCCAGATTATTAAAAAATAAAGCATTAGATCAGTTCATCAACCAAACCTTGATTAATGCTTAATCAAACGTTAAACCAAATTAAAAAATGAAATAGCGAGTCAATGATGATGCTATTTCATTCAAGGATTACTATGTCATTTATTATTGAACAACTTAGAGACTATCCGTTTATAGCGCTCTTTTTATCACTCGGTCTCGGTTACTTAATCGGTAAAATTAAAATCGGTAAGTTTGAATTAGGTGGAATCGCAGGTTCACTGCTTGTTGCTGTAGCACTTGGTCAGATCGGCGGTATCGCGATCTCTAACGAAGTAAAAAGCATCTTCTTTGCTTTATTTATTTTTATGGTGGGTTACAACGGCGGTCCGCAGTTTTTCTCGTCATTCCGCCTTTCATCGCTAACACGCTTATTCGCTTCGTTTGTGATGACGTTTGTAGGATTAATCACGGTTGTGTTGCTCTCTAAATGGGCAGGACTAGATAAAGGTTTAGCGGCGGGCCTTGCGGCTGGTGGCTTAACACAATCGGCAATCATAGGTACTGCAGGTAATGCTATCGATCAGTTGAACCTAGCGCCAGATGTCACCTCAACGCTTAAAACAAACGTGGCTGTGGGTTACTCAATCACCTATATCTTCGGCTCTCTTGGTCCGATTCTAATGATGTCACTCATTCCAATGGTAATGGGTTGGAACATAACCAAAGAAGCGAAGAAGCTTGCGGAAAAAATGGGCGCTGGCAGCAAGCAACTAAACGAGGGTGAATTCTCTGCATTGAACCGCGTATCTTCTCGTGCTTATCAAGTGACCGCGAACTCTATGTTTGTTGGGAAAAGTGTTGTCGAGTTAGAAGAAGCATTCGATGCTGACCTCACAATTGAAGCTATTTACCGCTCACACCAAGACACAGAATCAACGTTAGATTTGGCGAAGAACCCTATTTTAGCGGCGGGTGACAAAGTTTACCTTACTGGTCTGACTCAGGCATTTCCTAAAGTGACCTCATTGGGTATCGAACTCGGTGAATTTAGTGAAGAAAGCAATGTTGTCCAAACACAACAGAAGGTCGTACTCACGAATAAGAAACTAGCGGGTATTACGCTACGTAAGCTTCACGATGAAACGAACGCACGTATTCGTCGTGGTGTTTATATCACTCAGCTATCACGCATGGGCCATGATATTTCGACATTGCCAGAAACTGAACTGCACATTGGTGACGAAATCACCTTAGTTGGACAAAAAGAAGACATAACTAAAGTCATCAAAAAAATTGGTTACAACAGCCCACAGCCTAGTGTTACTGACTTCGTAACAATGTCTTTCGGCATGGTGCTTGGCTATCTGATTGGCGAGATTGGTTTCACTATCGGTGGTTCTCATATCGCTCTAGGTTCAGGTTTAGGTTGTCTGGTTTCCGGCCTACTTGTGGGCTACCTAAGAATGCGTACACCTCGTTTAGGCAGTGTTAACCACGGCGCAGCCAACTTTATGCAGACATTCGGCCTTGCAGTATTTGTTGCGGTTGTTGGTATTAATGCAGGCGCTCCAGCGCTGACGGCAATCAAAGAGAATGGCATAACGCTATTACTACTCGGTGTATTGGTGACTCTGATTCCTCAAATACTGACGTTCCTATTTAACTACTACGTACTCAAAATCAAAAACCCAGTGGAAGCACTTGCTGTTGTCGCGGGTAGCCGCAGTGCAAACCCTGCATTCGCATCGCTACTAGAAAAAACACAGAACAGCACACCAGTACCGAGTTTCACGATGACTTATGCGGTTGCCAATATCTTCCTCACCTTATGGGGTCCGATCATCATCAACCTAATTACCAAAATCTCGTAATCAACACCGAATCAGCCAATTGATGATTCAACTTATTAATTAACGATTTAACACAGTAGCTAGCCAAGCAGGCTAGCTGCTCAAAGAAATTAACTCATTTATATATCCAAAAAACTTGGATCTTAAACAAATTTAAAGAGAAACGACTATGAAACGCACAGATGAAAAACGCCTAGAAACACTAAGCCCATTCGAAGTAAAAAACACACTGATCGACCTTGCTCAACATTCACATGAAAAAACCATGATCAACGCTGGTCGTGGTAACCCAAACTGGGTCGCGACAGCGCCACGTGAAGCCTTTTTCCAATTAGGTATGTTTGCACTAGAAGAATCAAAATCGAATTTCTCAGGATATGAAGGCTTTGGTGGAATGGGAGTTCAACAAGATATTAGCCTGCGCTTTCTTCAGTTTTGTGAAAAATACGAAGACCAAGAAGGTGTGCAATTCCTCATTGAAGCCTTCCAGTTTATTACGGATCAATACCAGGTAGACGGTGATGCGCTTATTTATGAATGGGTTGAGGGGATTCTAGGTAACAACTACCCAGTGCCTGATCGCATGCTCAAATATTCGGAACTCATTGCTCGCAAATACATTGAGCAAGAAATGGCAGGCTCGCAGCCATTACCGGCAGGAAAGTTTGACTTGTTCGCCGTTGAGGGTGGCACAGCGGCCATGGTTTACATCTTTAACACGCTAAAGAGCAACCGACTATTGAACCCTGGTGACACCATCGCGATTGGTTCGCCGATTTTCACTCCGTATATTGAAATGCCAGAGCTTGAAGATTACGCGCTCAACAAAGTAGAAATCATGGCGGATGAAGCGTCTGCGTGGCAAATCCCAGACTCTGAATTAGAAAAACTGAACGATCCAAGTGTTAAAGCTTTCTTCCTCGTTAACCCAAGCAACCCAGCTTCGGTTAGATTAAGCGATGAGACACTCTATAAGATTGCAGAGGTTGCTAACCGTCGCCCTGACCTAATCCTTCTTACTGATGATGTTTATGGCACTTTCGCTGATAACTTCACATCATTAGCAATGCTGGCTCCGAAGAACACTATTCTAGTGTATTCATACTCTAAGTACTTTGGTGCAACAGGCTGGCGTTTAGGCGTGATTGGCGTACATGAAGACAACAACTTCGACCGTATGATTGCTGATCTTCCAGAGGAAACCAGAGGCACACTAACGGCAAGATACCAAGGCATTGCACTTGAGCCGAGTAAGATTAAGTTCATTGATCGTTTAGTGGCAGACAGCCGTGCAGTAGCACTGAACCATACGGCCGGTCTTTCAACACCTCAGCAGATTCAGATGACAATGTTCTCGCTACTGTCTTTGATGAAGGATGGTGAAGAATACAAACGACTCGCGAAACAAATTGTGCGTCGTCGCTACCACACTCTAATGCAGAATAACTTAGCCGCGCCAATCGTTGCTGAAGGCGATCAAACCGGTGCATTCTATTACGTGGAGATTGATCTGAAAGAGATTGCTCAAACGATTCATAGCAACGATTTCTTCGCATGGTTAGAAGAAACGTATGAGCCGCTTGATTTCTTGGTACGCCTTGCAGTAGAACATGGTGTGATTGTGATGCCTGGGGCAGGTTTTGATGCGCCAACGTGGTCTCTGCGTGTGTCTCTCGCGAATCTAGAGGAAGCACAATACGCAAATATCACCAAAGCGATGAACGCGGTAATGCAAAGCTATGTTGAACGTTACGAAGCGGCTTGCTAACACGACCTCAACACTAGAAAGCTCATAGAAGAGCGATAAGTTCTGAGTGTAGATTCACTAAATTAGTGAGCCTACACTCAGTTCTTTTTATCTAAGACGATATGTTAGAAAAGCTATTTGAACTCATAGGTATAAGAAGCGCCAACACTGTTATTTTCACCGAAGTCATCCTCAGCAAAAATAGTGAAGAAGTTGAATGATTGAGCATCACTCAACTTGTAGCTAGCACCGACGCCTGCCCAATACCCTGAATAATCATCAGACCCCATTGAACCGCCACCGAAGCCCATGATAGACCATTCATCAGTAATCGTTTTTAAACCAAACGCACCAATGTAGCCACCGTGTGTTGAGCTCGGCATCAACACATAGTCAGAACCAACGTTATCATCATCGAAAACAGCTACTTCGCCGTCATTATAGCTGTAACCAGCCATAGGGAAGATTTGCCAACCGAACGGCTCAATATCGAAATAGCTCAGTGGTATAAATGTGCCAATACTGTAGTTGTTCTTATAAGCATCGTTGTCATATTCAGAACGGCTAAAGTTGAAGTTCACAATACCCATAGGCAACAGCCATGAACCGCCTAATCGCCACTCTTCACCGTCGGCATTGACACGAGCATTGATCATTCGCGCTTCATCTAAACCAATAGAGCCTGAAAACTGCAAATCTTCGTTATAAGCAACGCCAGCTTTTGTCACGATTTTAGTCGGATCATCAGGGTGCTTCTCTTCAGCCAAAGCATCCATCGATCCGAACGTTGCCACAGCAACAAGTAATAGATTACGTAATGTCATTAGAAGGTCGCACTAACGCCAACAAAGTGGATACGGCCGTCGAACGAACCATCAACCATTAGACGATCCATTTCAACCGAACCCAAGTCAGCGTATTCGTAGAACACGTCGATCAAGATATCATCCCAATACGTTGAAGCACCTACTGAGTAGCGATACTGTTCGCCAACAGGGAGGTCAACCCATTGCATTGACGGATCATCTTGTGGCGAGGTCTCGTAAGAGAAGCCCGCTTTTAAACGCCAGTCTGAATTCAATTGATAATCAGCACCAACCGCAAATTTCCAAACATCATCCCAGTCACGCTTGATTGGAATTCCGCCTGTAGGGTCACCACCAACTGATGCACCAAAGTCTAGTACTGTCTCGTCCCACGCGCTCCAACGATGGAACTGAATACTTGCCAATAGGTCAAGTTGTTGGTTCAAGGCATAACTAGCACTGACATCGACAATCTCAGGTAACGCAATATCCGTAGATAAAGAACGATTGCTACCAGGTAATGGGCCTTTTAACTCATTCTTAAACTCATGTTCTAGTTTCGAGCGGTAGCTGGCACCCAACTTAAGTTTATCCGTTGGTGTATACATCACACCAAGGTTATATCCATAGGTCCAATCGGTATCTTGTTTAGCTGTAAACCCAGAAGTTGACTGCTCAAATGCTGCCCAGCTCAATTGTACACCCGCGCCTACTGACCACTGGTCATTCAGCTTATAACTCAGTGATGGATTCACTTGCATTGCTGTGAGAGTGATATCTTCTAGAAGTGCAGCACCCGCCCAATCACTGCCATAATCGAGGCTTGAACCGCCAACAGCGCCAAGCGCAATACCAAGGTGTAATTTGTCTGTGACTTGATGCGCGTGGAAGGCACCAAATGAGGGAAGAACTGAGTGCCCTTTTCCATCATCGCTAGAATCTTGGTTATCTTGATATTTCATCTCAAGATCGAACGCCATGGTATTGATCGTGGTTTTGCTTTCACCCATGTGAGACATGGTTGCTGGGTTAGTCCACATCGCCGCGGCAGAGCGAGTGTAAACACCGTCACCAGCGCCGGTAGTACCAGCATTGGCGACGACAGCTTCTTGTAAAAACAAACCACTTGCGAAAGCATTTAAGCTTGTAAAAATTGCGGTGGCAGCTAGCGAGTAAATAAAAGTTTTGTTCATCAGATTGCTCATTTAGCCTTAGACATTAAATTGCTCTAAGGTTACCGCAAAGCCCCATAAACAAATGGAATATCCGTTATTCCTGTACAAACGCTATTTGAACTTTCTCGCGACGTATGGACGTGGCTTGTCTCGATGAATTTCACGTTGAGCAGCGATTGCTCTATTCTTGCCTAACCCTACCTTTATCTGATACCAAGTCTCGTAGAACACTGCCATGCCAGGGCTTGACCACCAAGTCTTGTTGTAGAGTTTCTTATTAGCAGCGACGACATCTGGCGACCGATTCGCACACTCAAGTGCCAATGCATAAGCTTCAGCGTAAGGATCTTCGGCAATCTTGGTTACCAGCCCATAGTCTTTCGCTGTTTCACAGTCGATCTCTTTAGCGGTCATCGCCATTTCTAAGGTGTGATCTTTACGCATTAACTCTCGAAATGCGATGGCGCCTCCCATGTCAGGAATCAAACCCCATTTGGCTTCCAATATCGAGAAAGTCGCGTCTGGACTGGCCATCCTAAAATCACCACCACTGGCTAATTGAAGGCCTCCTCCCCAACAACGACCATGAATCGCAAAAATAACAGGACATGGGATCTCTCGCCAACCAAGTGAAAAGCGCTGCGCAGCATTGGGTAATGTCGGTAACCATTTGAACAAGAGCTTCATCGCCCCTACTTTACTGTTCAATAACGATTTAACATCTAAGCCAGAACAAAAATCGGAACCACTGCCCTTAACAATAACAGCTCGAATATCTCTGTTCTTCTTGAGCTCACTTATCATGTCATTAACGGCTTCAAACATCGCCATATCAATAGCATTGAGCTTATCGGGTCGATTCAACACAACCGTCGCAATTTGGTTTTCATCGATAGAACAAGTAATACGATCGAGGTTTGGCATGGTGGCTACCTTATAAGTGGTCAGACCTTTAGATTATACATCTTGTTAACACATGCAAAGTTTGCGTATGAGAAGCGAGAGCTGTGTTGTTCATTTTCTCGCCGAGTTAACCAAGAGACGCAAATAAAAAAGCAGTGATGGATCACTCCAATCACTGCTTTTCATTAGTCGCTTTTATTGACAATAGCTTTGATGTCCAAGAACTTTCAGTTAGTCGCTAAATCTAGGTTCTTCGAGACTTCAATAACAGGAAGATAAAGTAGCTACCACCGATAATCGAGACCAAAGTACCTGCCGCAAGCTGCGCCGGAAACACCACCATTTGCCCTAACCAGTCAGCAAATAACATGAGTGCAGCACCAATTAAAAACGACAAGATGATCTGCTCTCGAACCAAACGCGCACCCACCATTGCGGCAATATGCGGAGCCAACAAGCCGACAAACGCGACTGGTCCCATGGTGGTTGTCACGACCGAACATAAGATCGCAACAATACACAACAATGCCACGTAGGCGATATTGATATTCAACCCTCTGGCACTCGCGAACTGACGTCCCGCCGCAATTAAGGTCACCCAACGACTCAACAGCAGAGCCACACCAATACAAGCCGTTATCACTATGGCCATAATCATTGCTGACTCAGGTTCAACACGATAGGTAGACCCTGCTAACCAAGCCAATAAAGTGTATTTCCCCTCACCCACTCGCGTTAGAGAGAATTGCACCAAAGCTTCCAATACCGCGGTCAACGAGATACCTGTCAGAATTAGAATAGACGGAGCAAACTGATGCTTCTTTCCAAGAAACAGCAATAAACAAAGTGCAATCGCACTACCTAAAAATGCAACCCACGGGCTTAGTGAGTGAATCGAATAGCCCATGAATAAGCTACTGAAAATCAACGCCAGAACTGCACCCGCCGACACACCAAGAATATCTGGGCTTGCGAGCGGGTTGTAGACCAATCTTTGTAAAATAACACCCGCCACCGCTAAGCCGCCACCAGCGAATATCGCGGTTAACATTCTCGGCCAACGAATAGACCATTCAAATGCGTCTGGAATAACAAAGTAGCCCATATCAGAAGAAGGCTGAGACAATGTACTCAACGCCAACAGCCCCAAGATCATCGTCCCCAACAAGAAGTAAGCCACAGGTGAAATAGACTTTGGACCTTTAGGCATCGAGAAAAACAGCTGATCTTGAGCCGATAATTGCTTTCTCGCAATAATAATCAACGCAGGAGCACCAACCACAGCAGTTGCCGTTCCTGTTGGAATCATGTCCAAAGACCATTGCGCCAAGAAAATCGCCAAGCTGTCAGTGACACACAGCAGTAACGCACCTAATACACAGCTTGCGATGAGTTCAGATTTCGCCTTTAGAAAACCTAGATGTCTAGCAATGTTCGGAGCAATCAAACCGATAAAGCTGATCACGCCCACTGAGGTAATCGATACTGAAACCAACCAAACGCCAACCACCATCAATACAAAGAATGTGGTGCCAATATTGAGCCCGCGCGCTGCTGCCCCTTCTGTGCCGATGGAAAGCAAAGTCAGAACTCGCGGAGCTAAGAAGAATATGGCAAAAATCGGCAACAGCTTAGGCATCAACCAAAGCACTTGTTCCCAACCATTCTGTCCTAGGTCGCCAGCTCCCCATACAAACAGATTTTGTGCGTACTGATCGTTGAGCAGAATAATCGCTGTCGCAAATGCCCCTAGCAACAAGTTGACCGCCATACCCGCCAATACAATTGGCAAGCCGCTCATGTTTTTGATGCCAACAATCGAAACAATCAGCCCCATCGCAAGCAGCGCACCAACTAGAGCAAACCAAACTGAATACTGAGCGACCAACATCGGCGCTACCACATTCAGAATAACCAGACCAAGCCACGCCCCTGATGATGTACCCAAAGTTAACGGGGACATCATGCGGTTCTGCGTCAATTGTTGAAACAAGCTGCCGATAGTGCCAAGTGTTCCGCCGACCAAGATCGCCATCACCAAGCGAGGTAAATTGACATAGGCTAACGCCATCAACTCGAATGAATCATCGACCATTTTATTGAATGTAACGATGTCACTGATCTGTGAGGCTTGTTGAAGCAACTCACCAATAGGGCCAAATTCCGACTGCCCTAACCATAAATGAACAAGGGCAGCACAAAGTAGCGCAGCCCCCATCATAAAACCACTGGATTTCATTACTGCTCCGCTAGCGTCAACAACGATTGCGCCATGGCTTCTGCGTTATACAAGATCGACATTGCACCGCCGTAACTCCAACTTGCCGCGACTGGGCTAAATTGACCCTTGCGAACGAAAGGCATGCTCTTCCAAACCGGAGAACGGTCTAGCTTGTCTTGATATGGGAAAGGTTCAAAGTAAAGCGCAATACCGTTCTTCACGTTCTTAAGCTCGGTCATGCGTTTTTGACTGATGCCCCACTGACTTGCAGGAAGATCCATCGCATTGTCAAAGCCTAGCTGTTCAAGTGCGTATTGTGGAATAGAGTTATCGCCATAAATGAACACCGATGTGGTGCTCGCAAAACGGAAAGAGGTAACTTTCGGTTTGTCGCCCGGATACGCTTTATCTAACTCAGCTTTTAGAACAGCGATACGCTCATCCATTGCGGCCAGCTTTTGGTTCGCTTGTTCTTCTTTACCAAGCAACTGACCTATCTTCTTGAAGTTCTCGATAGCAGCCGCTGCATTGCTGTGCTGGTCACTGT
Source organism: Vibrio sp. QJM3NY_21 (assembly GCF_057785975.1). Taxonomy (NCBI): domain Bacteria; kingdom Pseudomonadati; phylum Pseudomonadota; class Gammaproteobacteria; order Vibrionales; family Vibrionaceae; genus Vibrio; species Vibrio sp. QJM3NY_21. Next base: position 522,692 of record NZ_CM173514.1, on the reverse strand, counting down.
ATGTTTGGTAGTAAAGCACGGGCGCAATTTCAGAAAGTCGTTCCTGAAGATCTTTCTGAGGCGAAGCAATAAGAATCACATCGGGGTTTAGCTTCTTCAAAGCAGAAAAATTAGGCTCAGTTCGAGTGCCAATGTCCGCCACGCCTTCTGGAATCGCAGGCTGAACAACCCAATCGGTATAACCTGCAATATCAGGTACTGCTACTGGCGTGACACCGAGTTCAATCACTTGTTCAGCAATGTCCCAGTTCAGCGCAGCCACTCTAATAGGCTGAGCTTCAAGGGTTTTAACACCCTCACTGTCTTCAACTTGAAAGTTGGCCATCGCTTGAGCTGATAACAACAAGCTCAATGAGACAATGAACGAACTCACTTTAGGAAAACGAGAAGTAAAATAGTTGGCTTTCATATAATCACTGTCACTTTTTAATTGTTTATTTAACGACAAAAGCAGCCTACACAGGCTGCTTAGATTTATGTATTCAAATGAATTAAAACTCGTAGTTCACGCTGAGTTCTACTGACTGCTCTGCACCGAACCAACAGTTCGATTGGTCGTAGCAGGTGTAGTACTCTTCATTAAACAGGTTATTAACGAGCAAGTTAGCCGTTGCACCTGACAGAGTTTCACTTGCTTCCCCTAGGTCATAACCCACAGAGATATCAACGACAGTGTAAGACGGCACTTTCCCTTGAGTATTGGTTGCATCCATCTCCATGTCACCCATGTAACGAGCGCCTGCACTCCAACGCGTACCGGCTAAAGCACCACCGTAAACATAGTAATTACTCCAGAGATTCGCAGCGTGTGTTGGTACGTAGATCGGTGTCGTACCTTCTAGTTCAGGATTTGCATCTTCCGTCACTTCCATATCGACATAGGTGTAGCTCGCGTTCACATCCCAATCTTCCGTTACAAACCATCGGCCTTCGACTTCCACACCTTGAGAACGTACTTCACCTAACTGAATCTTAGAGCGATATGTTGGATCTGATGGATCTGCAGCAATTGAGTCTTTCTTAGTAATGTAAAAGTATGATGCGGTAAGTTGCTGTGCCATATCAGCAGAAAGGTATTTCACACCGAGTTCGACTTGCTCACCCAACTGAGGTTTCAACGAGTTACCGTTGATATCAGTACCTGCCGCTGGCTCAAAACTCGTTGCGTAACTTACAAATGGAGAGATGCCATTATCTAACTCATACAACGCGCCTACGCGGTAAGAGAACTGATTGTGATCCGCTTTTTCTGTGCCATCGCTTGTTGGGTAAGTGCTCGTTTTATCGTCACTCGCTTTAAACATGTCGTAACGTCCACCAGCAAGTAAAACCAGCGCGTCGTAGCGAACTTGATCTTGGAAATACAAGCCCAGTTGCTCGGTAGTAATGTCGTGGGATTCACGGTAATTCTCTTGAAGCTGACTTTTATCCAAAAGGTCGTTATTTGGATTGTATGCGTTGAAATCACCGAAACTACTGTTTGCATCAAACTCTTTGTACAAAGAGTCACCTGTTAGCTTTAGGTAGTCGACACCGAATAGTAAATTGTGCTCTAAGCCACTAATTTCGACGCGGCCTGAAACTTGGTTATCGATAACAAAGCTTTGAGAGTCTTCATCCGTGCTATATACATTTCGAATTAAGCTACCAGTTGCGGCATTAAAATTCGTACCGCGATGGTAGGTGTTTTCTTGATATAGCGACGCATCGGAATAACGAGCGTTCTGAAGGAAAGTCCAGTTGTCATTGATTTGGTGGTTAATTTTGTAACCTAACATCAAGACTTCACGTTCAAAAGTACTCCAGTTCTTGTCGCCCATAGACACAGATGGATCACTTGCCTTCAATACGTCGAGCGGCATTGCAGAGTTAGTACCCATTGACGGATCATTCTGATAGTAAAGATTGAAGTTAATAAGTGTTCTATCAGATACCTGCCAATCTAGCGATGGAGCAATCACATAACGCTCTTCTTCAGCGTTATCAACTTGGCTGTCTTGTTTACGAGCGAGTGCAACTAAACGATATGAAAAGTCACTGTCACCTAACTGACCTGAAGTATCAATTGACGCTTCCATCAAGTTTCTTGAGCCTGTAGATACACCCACTTTTGTCGACCCGTCTTCTTGCGGTGCCTTCGCGATCATGTTGACCATACCACCCGGCGGCATCGATCCATACAACACAGACGTAGGGCCTTTAAACACTTCAACTTGCTGAATCGCAATAGGGTCGATCTGAGGTTGCAGGTTCCATCCAGTCAGGAACGGCAGAATCAAGCCATCGTAGTAACTCTGATTGTTACTAAACCCACGAATCGAGAACGTATCGTACATGGTTACTGATGCGCCCTTTTGCTCAGTCACAACACCCGGCGCGTATCTAAGCGCTTGGTTAAGAGACTTTACACCTCGTTGCTCTAACTGTTCTTCATCAATGACTGTAATACCTTGAGGTGTTTCTTCTGGCTCAAGTGCCGATTTAGTTGCTGTATTACGATAGGCTTTACCCATAATAGTGACAGTTTCTACATTCGAATCTGCCGCAGTAACGGTTTCTTCCGCCAATGCTTGCGCTGAGAACGCAGTCAGCAACGCTACTGCCAATGATGAATACTTAAAACGAGTGTGAGTGGTCATAATTCCCTCGGTACCAATGCTTAATATAAATAATAATAAATCTCATTTGCATTGTATGTATCTAGAGGTGGGATAATTAACAATTTGGTGCAAATTCAAAAAGAACTTGACCTATTTTTAGTAGAAAACGGTCAATTGGTGATTAAAAAGACAATTGACCCTATTGATAGGAAGGCTTTGCTAGAAGAGAGTGAGCGGGAATATGACTACGATTTAATAATAGGAACCCAGTACTCCATTTCAGCGTCAGAGGCATGTGCTTGGTAGGCAAACGGGTACACTTCAAGCTCATATCCATCAACGCCACGATAACCTGAACTTGGCATCCAATTCAGCACAAACCAACTCAAGGTGTGTCGTAAATTCTCAATTGGACCACAGTGCTTCACTACAGCATAAGTTTGCTTAGGAACCGTCAGTACCTCTAACCTTTCAGAGATAATACTCGGTAATTGCGGGATTGAAATTCCTTCCTGAAGCTCTACCCCTGCCCAATAGTGAATATTAGTCCCGTCAAAGCAAGACTGAGTCAGGTCAACCACGCCAATGAACTGGAGCACGTTGTCGTCAGGGATCTCAACCTCACCTTCTAAACGTGACCATAGCTGAGGGACTTTCTGAGCGAAGTCTTGCGTGAGTGAAAACAAACCACTGATTTCTGATGTCATACCTTTCACTAGGAAAGACTCTCTTTCATCAATGCGCACTTCCACAAAGCTTAACGCCCCTTTTTCAGAAGTACTCGCTGTTTCAGATACTTGTATCGGCTTTCTTAGCCCGACTCTTTTGCCTGCTTTTCTATACTGACTTGGGCTAGACCCAAACATCTGCTTAAACGAGCGACTAAAGCTTATTTCTGAATTGAACCCGAGCCCAAGAGCAATATCTATCACGCGCTCTTTTCCATCAAGCAGGTGTTCTGCAGCTTGGCTTAACTTTAGCTCTCTCACATAGTTAGCCACAGTAAGCCCTGTTTCGGCTTGAAACACTCTTTGAAGCTGCCAACGAGACCAACAGCTTTGTGTCGCAATATCTTCTAACGATAGCGAGGAGCTAAGGTTCGAATGGATATAGGTCAAAACGCGACTGATACGACCAAATGCAGGTGTGTTCATATTCAAGCTTTCATATTCTCTATAGTTGGCAGCGACATATTCGACTCATCAATACTTTTATCATTTAAAACGGCTTTTATCACTCAAAAAAAGAAGCGCTCATGTGTGTTCTATAAAATGACCAAAAGACAGAGGCACCGAGTAGATGCTCCATTTTGTATGGTTATCCTCGATCATGTCCGTTATGATAACGCTACTGATTCTCATTTAATGGTTTATGATGCTTTCCCAGCTGCACAATATTATCACTCGTCGGAGAGCCCCGTCTCTACATCAGAAAATCTTCGCTCACTCAAAACAAGTGACACCTTATTTAAGTGGAAGCTTTGGTGCTCTGCATAGCAAGAGCATTGCAATAACGAATGATGATAGCCATAAAGAAATCAAACGCGTTTACGATGGCCTTGCGCAGAGCCACCCAGAAGCAGGCAAAGCCTATTGGTTAACCCGAACGTGGGATCTGGTTTGCTGGCAACCAATCTACGTGACCTTTATATCTATCTACGGCCTTCACTCACTGCCTGATATTAAGAATATCGGCCAGTTTAGGTACAAAGAATTTGTCACAGGCTACCGTTTCTTTAATGGTGATCATGAACACGGCTCACCAGAAGAACTGATTCCACAAGCAGGCGAAGCTATTCTTGCACTAACAGAGTTTTATCGTAGCCAGATTAGTGAATGGACACGTATTCGTCCGGGGTTTACCAATCATCTACTTGCTGATCTATTACTAGGCAGCTTGATAAAACTACAGCAGCACGAACCGAGCCTAACCAACGATTATATCACTGAACAAGCTAAGCTTTGGTTAGAAGCATGCCAGTTACCTGAAAATCATTTAGACAGCCTTAAAATAGACGCTGATTCGGGGATGCTAAAACTGATCAGAATCAGCTGCTGTTTGGTTTATAAGTGTGATTCAAGAAAGTACTGCGACGATTGCCCAAGACACCCCGACAACAAAAAAACAGCTCAATAACACCCTCTATTTTTAAAAGCCAATAAAGCTCGTTTAATTTCACTGAAGCGCTTTATTAGCCTAGGCACAGGACTGACATGTTTCAGCTTTCAAACATCAAAATTGTTCGTGATGAACGAACGATTCTCTCAATCGAAGACCTCACGATTCCGACCAACGAACTGACCGTCGTTCTTGGCCATAATGGTTCGGGTAAATCTACACTCGTTAATTTGCTCTCTGGGCAGATGTCACCGGATCATGGCAGCGTGGAACTAGAGGGCGCTTCCCTCTCTTCATTCAAAAGCAAAGACTTAGCCAAGCAGATTGCTTATTTACCGCAAAAGCTCCCAGCCTCTGCTGGCTTAACTGTCGAAGAACTGGTTCGTTTAGGGCGTTTCCCATGGAGAGGCGCACTAGGCCGTTGGAATTCAGAAGATAAGTCGATCATCCAGCAAGCAATGGAAAGAACCGGTGTTACTGAATTCTCACAAGCATTAGCGGATGACTTATCTGGTGGTGAACGTCAACGAGCGTGGGTCTCTATGCTACTGGCTCAGCAATCACCGGTATTGATCCTTGATGAACCGACTTCTGCATTGGATGTTCATCATCAGTTTCAGCTCATGGGCTTACTGTCTGAACTCAACAAAAAAGAAGATGTTGGGGTGATCGTTATTTTGCACGATTTGAACCTAGCGCTTCGTTACGCGACACATATTGTCGCCCTGAAAAAAGGTCAGATTGCGTTCGAAGGCAGCGCAGATAAGTTACTCGATGAAGAGGCTTTGTCAGCACTGTATGAGTCCCCTATCCGACTGATCGATCATCCAGTTCCAGCCAATACTGCAGCAAGTGAGAAGGTTGCAGTCGTCTGTGAATAGTTCGAACATTTCAGTTTAAGTCTAAGCTCTAAGCTCTAAGCTCTAAGCTCTAAGCTCTAAGCTCTAAGCATAATAAAGGCCATTGAAATCATAAACTTCAATGGCCTTTTCGTTTTTCGCTCGCTAGCTAGCTAAATAATTAAATAACTAGCTAAGCTGGGACTCTCTCGCTTCTTGGCTACTGAAACCACGTAAAATATTAAACAGGGTAATCAGTGTGAACAACATGATGACAAGCGATAGATGCCACGCTTCTCCTAGCCCTAATTGAACTAGCCCCATACTCACCATTGAAGACACCACCATCTGCCCTCCGCCGGACATCGCAGCAGCCGCGCCAGCGTTCTTCTTATAAGGCAACATCACCAAGGCCTGAGCACAAGGTAACGCAATACCATTGCCAAGAATCATCAAGAACTGGCCAAGCATTAAATACAGTGGCTCAAGTGGACAAAAGAAAAGCCATAACGCCGCAGCAACATGTAATACAGGTGTGCATAACAGAGTTTTCTTGTTGCCCAGCATAGGGCGAATACGGTTACATAAGCTTGTTCCGCCCAGCATGCCTAATGCAGGAATCACCGCCCACATCGCGTATTCATCTGACGTCATGCCAATCTGGTTTTGCATGATAAATGGCATCACTGATACGGTGGTGATCATCAAGCTAAAGTTAAGCCAACCGATACTCGCAAAGCTCATAAAATAACGAGAAGTAAGTAACTCTTTATATTGAGAAACCATTTTCTTCGGTGAAGGGATAGCTGAAACCTGAGTGACGGTTTCCTTAAACTTGAACGCCAATACCACCCAAGCCAATGAGACATAGCCAAGTAGTGAGATAAACACCATACTCCAGCCAAAGTGGAAGTTAATAAACCCACCGATAACAGGCGCGATCAAAGGTGTTATAGACGCAACCATTGCAATATAAGACATCGCCAAAGGCAAGTCTGCACCGTTGAATCTATCGCGCGTCGAGGCGCGAGCAAGTACAGCGCAACAGCCGGTTCCTAGGCCTTGTAGAAATCGCCCCATCACCATATTGGTAAACGAATGGCTGAAGAAAATGATCATCAATAGTCCCAGCATGGCGATTAGTAATCCGCTCAGCAGTACTTTCTTGCGCCCGAGAGCATCGGAAATAGGGCCATAAATAAACTGGGAAGGCCCAAAACCTAATAGATACACGCTTACCAATAGCTGGGCTTGCTCTAGGGATACATCGAAGTCTTTCGCTATCCATGGTAAAGAAGGAAATACCAACCCCATACTGAGTTGGCCGATACTGATGACCAAACACGCAAGTAGGATCGATTTAAAGTCAAATCGACGACTCATCGTTTAATACGTCCGTTCGAAGAAAAAACGTGCGTATCTAACTCACAACATAAAAACAGAGAGAATAGTGGAAACGCTGCTGGCGAGTTGTTCATAATGCTCCGACTGGATCAAATAGAGAAAGGCTCAGTAAACATACGTGAGCTTGTATAATCATACAATAGACGTTCAACTAAATATGTGAATAGTCACTTTTCAGTAACCTCAACTTTCCGCCTATCGACCACAGGCGCTAGACTAACACTAGACGCTCATAATCAAGAGACTTCAATGAACACTCATCACCGTATTTTCCCATGTGCTTTGGCGTTGCTTGCCCTTGCTCCTATAACGTCAGCCTTTGCGTGGCAGGCAGAAAAGCTCACCGACGGACTCGTGATACCTTGGGGGTTGGCTTATATCAACGACAACTCCATGCTAGTAACAGAAAAATCAGGCGTCATTAAACACATTGATTTAAAGACCGGCGATCAAAACACATTGTTCAGGCTGCCAAATGTTTGGGCGAAAGGCCAAGGTGGATTATTGGATATCGCACTCTCCCCTTTTGAAAACGGAAGGTTCTACGTCACTTATAGTAAAGACGTCGATGGTGAAGGTGTAACGACACTGGCTTCTGCTAATTACAGTAATAATGAAATCACTAATTGGACAGACGTGTTTGTGTCGAAATCCAGAACGGACACAGGGCGTCACTTTGGTAGCCGTATCACCTTTGATGAGAACCACCTGTATTTTTCAATCGGCGATCGTGGTGACAGGGACAACGGCCAAGACACCATGACTCATGCTGGCTCAATATTGCGATTAAATGCCGATGGAAGCACGCCAAGCGATAACCCATTCACTGACAACAACAAAGTACTCAATGAGATTTGGAGTTATGGCCATCGTAATCCACAAGGGTTGTTCTATGATGCCCCGACTCAAAAGCTTTGGTCGATTGAACACGGCCCGCGCGGTGGTGATGAAATTAACCTAATAAAAGCAGGTGCCAACTATGGGTGGCCAGTCACCTCACACGGAAAAGAGTATTGGGGCCCTATCAGCATTGGCGAGTCTAAAACCAAAGATGGTATTGAAGCGCCTAAAAAAGTCTACGTTCCTTCAATCGCTCCGGGGAGCTTGATTGTTTACCAAGGCGATAAATACCCAGAGTTAAAAGGAAAGTTGCTGGCTGGCGCACTTAAGCTTACTCACATTAATATTGTGACAGTCAATGAACAAGGTGAGGCAATCAAGGAAGAGCGTATTTTAGAAGACTTAGGCGAAAGGATAAGAGACATCGAAACTTCACCAAGCGGCGACATCTTTTTTAGTACCGATAATGGCAACCTGTACCGCTTGAAAAAGTAGTCTAGTTCTCGTTCAAGTAAAGACATTTCCCTTACAACGACAGTTATAAATATAAGCCGTTAAAAGTGGGCTCAACACCCAGTTAGCGGCTTCTAATTTGCAAAAATAAATGCGCTAAAACAGTGCATTCACTCCAAATTCGTCATCAATTTCGACCACCATTTTCACAAAAATGACAACAAATCACCATACAACTGTAACTCCATGATATTTAAGGAATGCAAAGTTTGACTACCCCCAAGTTTCTGCAACCTTTCACTATGGATTCGATTGACTATCCCCTGATTTGATTTAGACTTCATCTCGGCTAGAAAGAAAGTTCTTTGTATATAAACATTTCGTTGGATTACTAGTAACCCCGTTGTGTTGTACGCAATAGCAATAAACTTTTCCGCGCTATCAGTGCCACAATTGGCTCAAAATAAAAATTTAATTTTAGGATATCATCATGTCTAACACAGTTACTGGTAAAGTAAAATGGTTCAACGAAACTAAAGGCTTCGGCTTCATCGAGCAAGAAAACGGCCCAGACGTATTTGCACACTTCTCTGCAATCACAGGCGACGGTTTCAAAACTCTTGCTGAAGGCCAACAAGTTGAGTTCACTGTATCTCAAGGTCAAAAAGGCCCACAAGCTGACAGCATCAAAGTACTTTAATTTAGTATTTTAAAGCTTTCTAAAAATAGCCAGCCTCTGCTGGCTATTTTTTTACCCGCTATTCAGAGATTTAAGGTAACATCCTCCCACTATTTCTATCTAAGACACCCTATCAATGGCTCTCAAACCCACAATCTATAAGTTTCGTATTTCTTTAACCGATATGAATCGCGACTATTACGACTCTTTTAATCTAACGGTTGCTCAACACCCTTCTGAAACAGAACAGCGCATGATGGCTCGTATCATTGCTTTCTGTATCAATGCATCTCCTGAACTTGAGTTCACTAAAGGGTTGTCTAGCATTGAAGAACCCGATTTATGGCAGAAGTCGTTAGATGACCAAATCTTAGAGTGGATTGATGTTGGCGAACCCGATCCAGAACGCGTTAAGAAGGCGACTCGCTTATCTAAGTCAGTGAGCGTGTTCAGCTTCAACACCAAGTCGAACGTTTGGTGGGAACAGAACAAAGGTAAATTCGGTTACCTGAAAGCTCAGATCGTTCGTCTAGACAACGATGGTATTGAGCAACTAGCAGCGATGACACAACGTACTATGGACCTTTCAGTAATGCTGTCGGGTAACTCTGCGTTTGTAAACAGCGACACTCAATCAGCAGAAGTAACGTGGGAAGAGCTACAGAGTAATGACTGAGATCCAAACTCAGACTGAACCTCAGCGCCAAACTAAGCTCGAAGCGTGTTTGCAGATCGCAGGTCTCGATTCAGTCAAAGCGCTGACGACGGGCTATGAAAAAGAGTTAAAGTCATTTATTGATGACAACCATGCTCTGTTTAAGCACGCTTGCGAGAACAAGCCAGACAACTCTGCACGTCAGACGTTGCTTGGTCTGTTAACCAAGGTACATATCGATGCAAGCTATCGCTTTGAAAGCAATAAAGAAGCGAATGAGGCGATGCAAAATGTATTCGATAATACAGTGGGCACTGAGCACAGTGACAAGTTTCAAAACCCTAACGCTCAGCAGTTAAAGTTAATCACTCATTTGTGGTTGTTCGTTCAGGGACGACTAGGAATGGATTACAGCCTTGCTAATGATCACGCAGCAGTAGCCGCTTCGTTGCTATCTCGCGTATCGAGAAACACTGATGATGAGATTCGCGTAGAGTTCATGGCAAGTTTTTATGATGGTTTGAACCTCTATCAAGCTGAGAATAAGCCGTCCGGTTTTGTTCACCACTTTAAGCGTTTGTTTAATCTTACTTAAGCATTCCACCAGCGGCTGTACCCAAATTTGCGCTTTATAGATTCTGTAGGGCGCATCTAATTTCCGTTCCAACCAACCCACATCGAAAATGCAGATTCCCTATTACGCTCGTCCCTCACTTTAGGGAATGACGACACTTCATTACAAGCGCAAAAAAGCCCCCACAAGCTCCTGCGCTTCAGCATCGTTGTTTATCCGATTGCAATCCAAAAACCATACGTTAGAAACGAACAAAGTTTTGTTGTGATAATGATACTTCCCATAAAACGACGAATTAAAGCTACGTATATGGCAAGGTTATTTTACAAATGTAACTTATCAATTTATTCAAAAAGTGCATATTTTTCAGATAATTATTCTCAAATGGAAATGATCATTTATGTGACGAGCGGAAGCATTTTTTCCTATGATGATAAGTACACTGACTTTTATAAAATGATAATAAAAAACCTGCAAATACAACTAACGTTAACTTTAAATTATCTTGTTTTATAAGCGGAGAATTAAAATGAAAATATGGTCTGTATCCTTTCTTGCAACTGCAGTAGCTGTCGCACTAAGCAGTAATGCGATAGCTTGTACTGGGCTTATTGTTGGCAAAGGAGCCTCGAGCGACGGTAGCATTATGATTGCTCGTAATGAAGATTTTGGCATTAACAACTGGAACAAATACCTAAAGTTTCGACCTGCGCAAGATAACCAAGAAGGTGACTGGCAGTTAGGTAACGGGTTAATTGTTCCAATGCCAAAACACTTCTTTGCTTACTCTGCGATACCAGACTGGGATGCGGATACCGTTAATCGCGATGGAAAGTTCTATGAAGAACGTGGGATTAATGAACACAACGTTGCCATTTCAGCAACAACCAGCGCAGAAATAAACGACAAAGTCGCCAAGGTAGATCCTTTAATCGACAATGGCGTAATCGAAGCCATTATACCTACGCTAATCCTTCCTCAGGCAGAAAACGCAAAACAAGCCGTAGAGTTACTCGGTCATTACATCGAAACCTATGGTGCTGGTGAAGGTAACAGTCTCTATATTGCAGACACCAATGAGGCGTGGTTATTTGAAATTGGTTCAGGTCACCATTGGATTGCTGTAAAAGTGCCAGATGACAGTTACGCCATGATTGCAAATGGCTTGCGTGTACATGATGTGAACTTGGCAAACAAAGAGGTACTGCATTCAAAAGATATATTCGAGTTTGTAGAACAGCACAAACTGCTTGATAACGCAGATAAAAAATCTTTCAATTTTGCTAAAGCATTCGGAGTTATTGGTGATGAGTATAATATCGATCGTGAATGGCTAGGCCAAAAAATGCTGACACCTTCGCTGCATCAACAAAGTCGCATGACGCAATACCCTTTGTTTATGAAACCAGATACACAAATCTCAGTTGAAGATGTGGCGGAAGTACTTAGCGCGACTTATAAAGACACGGTTTTGGAAGGAAAATCGAAACGACCAATTAGAGTTGAGCGTCAACTAGAGTCGCATATTATTCAGCTTCGCCCTGAGATGCCAGAAGAGCTTCAAGGTATTATTTGGCAAAGCTTCGGCGTGTTACCAGAATCTGTTTTAGTGCCGTTATACTCAACCCTACAAGATTACCCAAAAGCGTACCAAGTAGGCGATGATAACTACAGCGATGACTCTGCTTATTGGCAGTTCCGTAGCTTAACCGCCCTCGCTTCTACAAACCCGGACAAGTATTTACCAATACTAAAAGCAACTTGGGACAAAGAAGAAACTCAACTATACAAGCAGGTCGCACACTTAGATAAAACGTTAACAGACATGTATAAAGTAGATAAACAAGCGGCTCTGAACATGGCTGCCGACTACTCATACGGACAGCTTAAGCGTACCTTAGATATGGCGACTGAGCTTAGATACAAAATGATTACAGATTTGACTAAAAGTACAGAGAAGAAATACTCAGAGGAAGAATTTAATAAAATAGTCAATCTGTAGGCTTATGAAGCAACCAATAAAAACGGAGCATAATGCTCCGTTTTTTGATCTTAATAGGTTTAGTTCTAACGAAGGCCGTGCAAAAATTCGTGGCGCGTAGCTGGGTTTGATCTGAAGATACCACCCAGTGCAGTTGTTGTCGTTTCGCTGGTTGCGTCCATAACACCACGAGATTTTACGCAGTAGTGAACCGCATCCATGGTGACAGCAACATCATCCGTTTCTAGTAGCGTTTGCAATGCTACAAGGATTTGCTGTGTCATGCGCTCTTGAACTTGTGGACGCTGAGCAAAGAAACGAACGATTCGGTTGATCTTCGAAAGACCAATGATCTTACCTTGAGGAATGTAAGCTACTGCGGTTTTACCATCAATGGTGACTAAATGATGCTCACATGTGCTGGTTACGGTAATGTCTTTTACTCGTACCATCTCACGAACACCCATCTTGTTTTCGATCACGGTAATTTTAGGGAAATTGGCGTAATCCAAACCAGAGAAAATCTCATCCACATACATTTTCGCAATACGTTGTGGTGTTTCTTCCAGACTGTCATCTGCAAGATCAAGTTCAAGGAGAGTGAGAATCTCACGCATATGGTGTTCGATTCGTTCCTTTTTCTCTTCTCGGCTAACCTGGTTAGGACGCATTGGTGTCTCTAATCCGCGGCTTGCTAGCGCATCTTTAACCAACTTCGCTGATTCGCTAAGACCTGACATTGAACTTCCTCTTTTATTGCCCCTTCTGGATGGCAAACAAGGATACTCGGAATTTTGAATAAATACACCCATATTTTAAGGGAGGTCATTATTTACGGGGCTTAAACTATGCTAAAGTGGCTGCAATTTCGTTGGCGAACAACCGTGATTTGATAATTATTGAGCCACCATTGCCAACCACTAAATCAAAATAATAACGACCAAAGGATTTCAATTATGGGCTGTTGCGACGCTCCGGGCTTAATGCCAATTGAAGAAGCACTAGATAAGCTGCTATCACCAATTAAACCAATCCAAACGACTTTATCTCTACCTCTTGCTGAAGCATTAGGTTATGTTCTTGCTGAAGATATTCTTTCCCCTATTTTCGTACCTCCTTTTGATAACTCAGCAATGGATGGCTATGCATTGCGCTTAGCAGATCTAGAAAACGGTAAAGTACTACCATTAGCAGGCAAATCTTTTGCAGGCCAACCGTTCGAAGGTGAATGGCCAAGCAATACCTGTATTCGCATTATGACTGGCGCAAAGATCCCTGAAGGTTGTGACGCCGTCATCATGCAAGAAAATACGGCCGAAACTGAGGCTGGTATCGAGATTCAACAAGACAACATCAAGCTGAACAATAACATTCGCCCTACTGGTGACGACATCAAACAAGGCGATATCGTTCTTAGTCGCGGTGAGCGTTTAACACCTCGTGACATTCCAATGATTGCTTCACTGGGTGTGAGCCACGTGACAGTGTTACATAAGCCTAAAGTCGCGTTCTTCTCTACTGGCGATGAGCTAAAGCCATTAGGTCAACCTCTTGAAGACGGTCAGATCTACGACAGTAACCGTTACGGTATTAAACCATTAATCGAAGCCTTTGGTTGTGAAGCTATCGACTTGGGTATCATCCCAGATTGTCCTGCGACGCTTAAAGAAACCTTCGAAAAAGCACAGCAAATAGCAGACGTGGTTGTGACTTCTGGTGGCGTGAGTGTTGGTGAGGCGGATTACACCAAAGACATTTTGGAAGAGATCGGCCAAATCGGCTTTTGGAAACTGGCAATCAAACCGGGCAAACCGTTCGCATTCGGTGAATTAGATAACGCGTGGTTCTGTGGCTTACCGGGTAACCCTGTATCAGCGATGATGACCATGTACGTGTTGGTTCAACCTATGCTGGCTAAACTTTCAGGTCACACCGCATGGACGGCACCAGAGTCGATCCCTGCTATTACTAAATCTGCATTCAAAAAAGGCCCAGGTCGTACTGATTACCAACGTGGTATTTACTCGATTGAAAACGGTCAGTTTGTCGTAGAAACAACAGGCAACCAAAGTTCAGGCGCTTTCCGCTCAATGAGCTTAGCAAACTGCTTTGTGGTTCTAGAGCGTGAACGTGGCCGTGTTGAAGTCGGTGAAACGGTTCAGATCCAACTGTTTAACTCGACGCTTTACTAACGAGGCTTACTGATGGAAATACTGTCTGACGCTGAGATGCTTCGCTACAACCGTCAAATCATCCTTAAACAGTTTGATTTTGAAGGCCAAGAAGCTCTGAAACAGAGCTCAATCTTGGTTCTGGGTGCCGGTGGCTTGGGTTGTGCCTCTACTCAATACCTTGCGACTGCGGGTGTTGGTAAGCTGACACTGATCGACGATGATGTTGTTGAGCTTTCAAACCTGCAGCGACAAGTGCTTCACACCGATGCTGACATTGGTAAGAAGAAGGTGGATTCTGCCGCTGAGTCTTTACAGGTTTTAAACCCTCACCTGACGATTGAAACTGTCAATCACCGACTTGATGATGAAGCGCTAGCAAGTTTAATCGAAGCACACTCTCTTGTTCTTGATGCCAGTGACAACGTTGAAACGCGTAATCAACTTAACCGCTTATGCTACGCATCTAAAACGCCATTAGTTTCTGGTGCTGCGATTCGCATGGAAGGACAGATTAGCGTATTCACTTATCAAGATGAAAACGCACCATGTTACCAGTGTTTAAGCGCGCTATTTGGTAACGCAGCACTGAGTTGTGTTGAAGCAGGCGTTATGGCACCTGTTGTTGGTATGGTAGGCGCTGCTCAAGCTTTAGAAGCGATTAAGGTGATTGCTAAATTCGGGCAGCCAAAACAAGGCAAGCTTTTGATTCTCGATGCCATGTCACACAGTTGGCGCGAAATGAATTTGATGAAGATGCCTAATTGTTCGGTGTGTCGATAGACTAAACCATATCCCCTCCTATCGAGAACCTAAGCCTTGACTAAAAGTCAGGGCTTTTTTAGGCCTCAACATCAGCGTTTCAAATCGCTTTATCAATTTGAAATACTCTATGAGAAATTAGTTTCATTTGAGTTCTCATTTTGAGAATACAATGACAAACCTAAAAACAAAAAAATAAAAACACTAAAAATCAACAAGTTAAAATTGGCACGTAACTTGTAAAAGTATCTGTACCTTCCATCACAAGGATGTAGATATGAGAATTACAACGTTAAGTTTGCTATTAAGTGCGCCTCTAGTCGCCAACGCAACACCATTCGACACTTGCCCCAGTCAGGCTTACCTCTTTCAGTCTAAACCCGTCGAGGTTTGGGGTGTAAATCTAGTGACAGGTTCAACCACCCTGTTGGAAGACGATACGGGTATGAATGCCAACATCAACGGCGTCGGTTTCGATTTCGAAGACAGATATATTTATGGCTACGACACCACCAACAAACGCTTAGTGCGTCTTGGCAAAGACTTCCAAGCAGAAGTTATCAATACGAGCGGCTTACCAACCGATCACACTTTCTATGTCGGTGACGTATATGATCACGTTTACTACCTTTACCGCACCGGGAAAGGCTTATTCACCGTTAACCTATCGCCGTTAGACGCCGACCCAAGCGCGACTGTTACAGTTAACAAAATAGCTGGGAGCCCGGCAACCGTAAAACTGACTGATTTCGCCTTCCATCCAAGTGACGGTTCTTTGTATGGTATTGATAACGATTCGGGTGGCTTATACAGCTTCAACCCTACAACTGGTGCAGAAACCTACATCGGTGACACCGGAGAAACAGGCACATTCGGTGCGGGTTATTTCGATGTAAACGGCTATTACTACGTATCTCGAAATCAAGACGGGAAAATCTACCGAATCAACCTATCTCCCGACAACGCGACCAATATCGCAGCAGGGATTGTTCCAGCTGTTGAATTTGTATCGAATGGCCCAGCTTCTGGTCAAAATGACGGCGCTCGTTGTGCGAATGCGCCTGTTGTTGATGAAGATTCCAACATCGACTTCGGTGACGCTCCAGATACATACCTAACATTATTAGCAAGCAACGGCCCTCGACATGAACTGGATGGGGTGACTTGGTTAGGTACAGATGCGCCCGACGCCGATCTTGATGGCTATGTAACTCCGCAGTCGGATGAAAGTGTTGGCATTGATGATGAGTGGGCAAACGGCGGTATCGGTTTTGTTACTGCGCTTGAAGCCGGGCTTGATTCGAAGGTGGTTATTGAAGCTTCAACAACCGGTTACCTTTCAGCTTGGATAGACTGGAACCAAGATGGCAGCTTCGATGGCGCCAACGAGCAAGTGTTTACAGATTACGCGCTCGATGCTGGTGAAAACGATCTGTTCCTTAATGTTGATATCAACGCACTAACCGGTACTACGTGGGCTAGATTTAGATTCAGCCAACAAACCAACCTAAGTTATTTTGGCGGTTCAACCTCTGGTGAGGTGGTCGATATTCAAGTCGATGTCCTTAACGATGGTGCCACCGCTCGTTACTTCCCAAGTGCTTCTGGCTACGCAACGCTCGCGTACGAAGATAACTGGCCATATAAAGCAGATTACGACATGAACGATGCTGTTCTTATGTATCGCATTACCGAGATCCTTAAAGATGGAAAGGTCGTTAAATCCACCATCGACGGACGCTTAGCTGCTGTCGGGGCATCGTACAGAAATGGTTTTGCTGTTCGACTTCCTAACCTAGACCCGAGCTTGGTGAGTAGTGGTAGCTCTTACATGAAACACAACGGTGTATTCACTGACCTTGACCTAGAAGATGGACGTAGCGAAGCAATCTTTGTTATCGCCAATGACCTGACAGAAAAAATCAGCACTGGCTGTACCTTCTACCGCACCAGTAATGGATGTAAAGAGGATGAGCAGTTCTCATTCCAAATTGGTATTACTTTAGCCGGTGACGGTGTGAGTACTGGCAGTTGGACCGATATGCCTTACGACCCGTTCATTTTTGCAACGCCTGGGTATTATCACGGTGAAAACCTACCTCTACATCCAGGGCGCAGCTGGGAGGTTCACTTGCCAGACCAAGCTCCAACCGAGGCATTTGATACCACTAACCTCTTTGAAGCTGGATTAGGCGTTGATGACAGCAATCCATCAACAGGTAAATACTTCAAAACAGCAGAGAACCACCCTTGGGCGCTAATAGTGACATCGGATGACGAATGGGAGTGGCCTCTAGAGTACGTCGATATTGTTACCGCTTACCCAGAGTTTAAACAATACGCAGAATCCGGCGGTGAGACGAACCAAACATGGTATCAATCACCTGCAGACAACCAACGTTACGAACCATAAGGAGAGACGTTATGACTATTCACACTAAACAATATCGAGACAATCATTGCGTTGATTCAAGTCGCAATTTCTCTGAGGAAAAACGTATGTCTGTACAAAGCACTTGGAACATGAAAAAGTCACTAGCCGTTATTTTAGCTTCAGCGCCATTAGTATTAGTCGGTTGTGGGGGTGGTGGCGGTGGTGGTGGTGGCGGCAGTGCATCTACTCCATCGACATCTACACCCACGACACCTGCAACACCGTCGACTCCGGTCAGTACAGTGACTGCACAAGGTTACACCATGGAGGATTTAGTTGTACCTGACGGATTCAATTATGACTCTGTTGAACAGTTTGATCTCGACATCGACATCAGCAGCATTTCAACAGACCGTTCTTTTGTGACCGTCTACAGCCGTTTTAGTACAAGAGATGACTCAACCTTGAAGCCAGATTACTCCAGTAAAGTGATTGCTGGCTCATTAAACAACGGAGTCTTCGCGTCTAACTTTACGGCTCCAGTCAATCACGACTCATTGTTAGTCGAAATTTGGTTTTATGATGGTCAACCGCCATTACAACAAGTGGTATCAAGTAGTGATTCCCAGATCGTTTGGTAATCGGCGGAGACAGTTTGGTCGTAAACAGATGAAAAACTGATTCTGTATCAATCCAAAGTGAGCAGCGATGCTCACTTTTTGATCGTATAAGAATGGATAGCCACTCAAACTTTCTGATTGATTACATTCACTTTACTGCCAATCTGACTTATCTTTTCAAGATTACCTTCAAAGACTTACTCTCATGAAACAGTTAAAAATAGGTCTATTTATCTTAATGTGTGGTGTCGGTGTGCTGTTGGCTCTCACCTACTTACCTTTGACCTCAGAGACAGGGCAACGTATTCAAGCCAAAGTGATTTCTAATACTCTCACTCAATCTCTAGACGGACATAGGCGCTACCTCACAGTTGAAACTCAAGACAACCAAATATTTCGCGTTTCCATTCCACCAACAACAGACTGCCCTCTTGATTCTGTGGTCGCGCTTGATACATTAAACAATCAAATAACCGGACAAAGCAGTTATCAGTTCATCCACTGCCGGACTGCGCCTTAGTCGTCGATATAACGAGACGAATCGATATAACGGCACTAATCGATGTATCAACACGAATCTGTATAACTTCCGCAATAGCTATAACAACAAGAATGGATATAACAATAATGAATCAGCCACTCATCTCACCAGAACAACTTCAACAACGTTTGCTAGAAAACCATTCGCTAGAAAGTCATCCGCTAAAAAGCGACCTAATCATCTTAGACGCCAGTATCGAGTTTCAAATTCCAAGTGAATCAGAAAAGATCAAAGGACAAATGATTCCTGGTGCGATTCGTTTTGATTACGACAAAGACTTTTGTAATAAGCACACTCTGCTTCCTCACATGTTCCCGACAGAAAAACACTTCAACATACGTGCACAAGAAATTGGCATCAATCAAGACAGTACGATTGTGGTTTACGATAACGCCGGAACCTTCGCTTCGCCCCGTGCGTGGTGGATGTTTATGGCAATGGGACACAACAATGTATACATCTTAGATGGTGGTTTACCAGCGTGGATCGAAGCCGGTTACGCGACAGAGACTGACTATCGAACCGAAGTGAAAACGGGCAACTTTGAAGGCAATATTCAAGACAACTATTTTGTAAGTGCTCATCAGATTGAAAGTTACTCAACTGACAAGAGCGCAAACATTGTAGATGCACGATCACAAGCACGTTTCGATTCTGAAGTGCCCGAGCCACGTGAAGGCTTACGCAGCGGCCACATTCCTAACTCGGTTTGCCTGCCATTTGCACAAGTATTAAATGCAAGTAAGTTGAAGTCTAAGAACGAGCTTATCGACATCTTTTCAACGTTAGACTTAAACCCTTCTCAACCCATGTTCTTCAGCTGTGGTTCTGGTGTGACCGCTTGTATCATTTTATTAGCGGCTAAACTTGCTGGTTACTCAGGTGAAATGGGGGTTTACGATGGCTCATGGACTGAATGGGGCGCTAACGACAAACTCCCTATCGCCGTGACTAAAAAGTAATTCAACTTCACTCAGTGCTACTGTTAATCTTACTGACATAGCGTGCATCATGTGCATAAGAAGCTTATTCACCGTGAGAATAAAACCTCATGGAGTAAGCTTTTTACTATGTAGCTAACGGCTACCTCCGCTTGAAGCCAGAGCTCGATTAGCGTTACTGCTATAAACGACGACTGTTTGCTAACTATAAACTGTGATTAACCATGGGTTATTCGTCATCAAAATTCTGAATACTAATATTTCGCTCAAGAATCTCTGCTCGTAGTCGTTACACTATTTAATCATTAATACTTTCATTATTGATATTTGTATCCTTCGTTGCATGAATCACGCTGACAATCCACTAGTTTGTCACTTGCTCTCTGTTTAAGTAGTAATTAACAAAAGGCATCTCATGGCTCTATTTAAGAAAAATATCTGGTCGCTGTATGTTCTGATCGTACTGCTTACCCTGATACTTTTCGCTGTGTTGGGCATAAGTAAGTGGCAAGCAAACAGAGACGATTTCACGGAGCAACAGCACATTCAGGTAGAACTTTTTTCTAGCTCTGTTAGCTCGCTGATGACCAGCCAAGAAGCACTACTTGAAGTTGTTGGGCACCAGTTAGCCCAACAATCTGACTTTACTCGCACGGCTTCTATCCAGATTCGACCAATATTAGATAAGCTACTTGATACTCACCCCGCGATAGCCGCATTTGGGTTACTTAATCCTGAAGGTGATTACCTTGCAATTAGCTCGAACCTACAGCTATCCGATCAGCATAATTTGCTTAACGACTCATACACCAGAGATTCATTTCTCGAGGCCATGTCTAGCGAAAAAATGGTGTTGGGACGTACCTATTTCCAGGACTCACTTAACAGCCTAGTAATTCCGCTAAGAAAGTCGATTTCAATCGATGGCAAGCACGTCGATGCAGTCATGACTGCGGGTTTGCGTTTGGACAGTACGATCGTATTTGAAAGCAACGCACACGCAGGTAGCTACAACACGTTAACCTTGCTTAGAACAGACAACTATCGTCAGTTCTTTTCTAGCGACATCGAATCTCTTGACGCCTATTTGAAACCTGTTGCTAACGACCTGATGAAGCGCATTACCAAAAATTTTTTAGAACAAGTGAATGTCAGTGTCAAAGAAGCAAAAACAGGTAAAGACACGTACTCTTTCAGTATCAGTGACGACACATACCACTCGCTCGTTAGCGCTAAATACATTCCAGACTACAAGCTTTGGGTTGTCGGCCGTACAGACCTATCGCACGTCGATGGCATATTCGTAAAAGAGTTTGGCATTCTTTTTGTTGCCTTTATTTTTCTTCAATTTGGTTTCTACTTTTTAGTAAAATCGATTGCCAAGAACGAACAACGCACTCGAAGCCAACTCATCTACCAAGCGAATCATGACCCGTTAACCTCTCTACCCAACCGTTTATACATGCGTAGAAACATTGGTAAATGGATTGAAGATGAGTCAGAACCGTTTTCACTGTTGTTTATCGATATCGATAACTTTAAATGCGTCAACGATACCCACGGGCACGACTTCGGTGACAAGGTGCTCAAGCAAATCGCTTTACGTTTGATGAGATTCCGCTCTCGAGTCAGCCTTTTAGTGCGGGAATCCAGTGATGAGTTTTTATTCTTAACGCCTTTATCGAATGAAGTTGAAATTAAACGACTCGCCAAGCGGATTATTGAAGTGCTGTCTCAACCTTATGAAGTCGAAAGCGCGCAGTTCTTGTTAGGTTGCAGCATTGGCGTAGCACGTTTTCCTGAACACGGAAAAGATTTAGATAGCCTGTTACGCTCTGCCGACATTTCAATGTACAAAGCGAAGCAGCAGCAAAACTCGTACAGTATTTTTACAACAGAAATGCAAGACGCTCACCTCTACAAAATGAAAGTAGAACAGAGGCTACGTATCGCGATCGAAAAACAAACTCTGTTCATGGTTTTCCAACCACTGGTCCGTGCTGATGAAAGTATTCACGGTGTAGAAGCACTCGTTCGCTGGATTGATGACGAGCTGGGTTTCGTTCCGCCAGATGTCTTTATACCGGTGGCTGAAAGCACTGGCTTAATGCAAAAACTGGGCGCTTTCATCATTGAATCCAGTGTCATGCAAATCGCGCATTTACATAGAACCACAGAACAAAAAATCGGATTGTCGATTAACATATCCGTTCGCCAATTTTCTCATAAATCGTTCTCTGAACACTTGTTCGCTACACTAGAAAAGTATCAGTTTTCGGCAAACTGTCTGACATTGGAGATCACCGAAAGCCTGTTCATTGAAGATGTAACCTTAGTAAAACCCATTTTCGAAGATCTCAAAGAGAAAGAGATAAAGATCTCTTTGGATGACTTCGGTACTGGTTACTCATCATTGAGTATGTTGAAAGCACTCCCTATCGATGAACTTAAAATTGATAAGAGCTTTATTGATAGCATTGCGGTTGACCAACAATCACTTACGATGGTTCAAAACATAATTGCGATCGGCAAAAACTTCGGCATGGTGGTATTAGCCGAGGGCGTAGAGTCCAACGAACACTTCTCTATTCTAAAGGCATGTGGGTGCGATTTAATGCAAGGCTATTACTTCTCGCGACCTATTCCTTACGATGAGTTGTACGAATTTTTATCTCCAGCCTCAGTCAAGGAAGTCGAACTGGCATAAACCGCAAGTTAACCAATAGCACCACTATCTCTACCCCTGGCTATTGCGACCTCAGAGTCTAATGAACCAAGAAAGTGAACTTACTGCCATGCCCCCTCAAAAGCATGGAGGTACTCAAATATAACTCAACCTGGATCCGGTAAGTTTCTACGCCATAAGTCACTATCTAGCGTTTTTTGATACCCATAGTCATACAATTTCTGCACATACTCTAAACTGAATGAACTGAGATCATCCTTCGAAAAATCATCATCGATATAGGCAAGATTAAAACCAATTTGGTTACGCTCACTGTAGTTATAAATATGCTCAATATCACCGATACTTTGACGACGAATCAATATCGATAGCGCACGATAAGAAACTGATGTTAAGCCATTCTCTATCTCTTCAAACTCAGGTTTAAGAAAACCATTACGTATAACGTAAATGTTCTTTTCTATATTTTTGGGAACAAAGGTTTTTTGGAAACCCTGTGGAATAAGAAAGACTTGCCTTGAAACACCTCCATCCACATGCAGTTCATCGACCGTTCCCCCTCGATATGGCAATGTAATTCGAGTGGCGGGGAATAGCCCAGGAACGGCACTGCTCGCAATAATGATATCTTGTATCAACTGTTGGGCTTGAGGCGTTCCGATCTGGGCAATTTTTCCAACGTCCCAAATCGCCATTTTTTCATTGTCTAAGCTTGTTGTCGCGATAAGTAATATCCGCCCTTTGCTTCTCTCAACAGCAAGTTGATTGACCATTATAGCGTCGACAGCATCACGGACTTTGAATTCAAAACCACTAACATCCACCATTGAATTTCGAAAAGGTAACTGAAAAATTGAGTTACGTTTAAACATTTCATCGGCTGTCGTTCGCGTATAGTAACCCTTCAGTTTTTGATCGTATTCACTGCCTAAAAATGCAAATATCGACACAATCGCACCCGTTGATACCCCTGTAACAACATCAAATTCGGGTCGAGTTCCACTCTCACTCCATGCGTTCAAAACGCCCGCGGAGAAAGCCCCATTAAACCCACCCCCTGACAGCGCAAGATGGTTTACCTGCCCGGACTTGTTACTGTGCTCAACAAGAGATTCTATAACGTGACTAAAGTCGTAATTATCAGTCGAGATAACGGACTCATCCCAAAACCTCAAACCCGGCGTGTCTAAGGGGTTTAACTGCTCGGAATTTAATAAGACGTTACGTTCAGGTGTATAGGCGCAACCCGATACCAACAACACGAATATTACGATAATGAACAACGCAGGTTTTGGTGTCATCAATGCTGTGTCTCTTTCAGGCGGCTTATACAGCACGATTTACCACCTTATACTCGAGTATTTTCTGCATCAATAAGATAAATAGAGCGCTGATCACTACTGCGATAAAAATAGAGCTAAATCGATATAAAATCGAGAAAAAGGCATCTTGTTCACCGGGAATAAGCACGGTTGTCAACGGCACCGTTAATGAAGCCATCGCAGAAGATGCTAAGGCCGACTTGAGCTTGCCTTGTGTGTGCCAATAACAAAATGGTCCCATCGCAATCGTGAATAAAAGCCAGTATAAAAATGCATTTACGTACCATTGCCCTAATGTTAACTGCACCCCTAAGCCTGCAGCACATCCTGCGGCAGTGCCAATCACTCTCACTTTGGCCATATCGACCGCGCCAGCACAAGTTAAAGGGGCCAAAATCACCAATATTGACGCGTAAGCCGCTGATGAGTCATACAGATCGACGACTTGGAAAACAATAAAAGATAGCATCACGACAACCCAAATCACCATGATTTGCGTGACGTCATATTGAATGGGGAGTTCTACCTCACCTTTCAGATTATTAGTGGGTTGCTTTTGTTGATCTTGCTGTTGTTGATGTACCTCTTGCCGTTGCTGATATTGCTCATCACAAACCGGAGCAGGAAAGAGCCAATACGCTATTGAACAGATAACAATATTCAATAAGCAATAAACCCCAATGGTAATAGAGATCTGCTCGACATCGATAAAGTCATAGCTACTTAGATGCAGTAATATAGAGACAACAATTAAGCCCATATAACCAACGATAAAGGTCTGCTTTTTTGTCATGGCGATACATTTAAACAAGAACATCAAGGCCACAGCAGTCAGTAAAATAAGGGGATAGCTACCTAAGACTCCCCACAACACATTGGCCTGAATGATTGACCAAATAGCACTGACGAAAATGATTAGTAACAATGGTAAGTTCAAGCTATCGCTGATGCTAAGGACAAAAAGAGGCAGCAAAATTGCCAAGAAACCCAGCTCCCAACCCATGGCCATACTAACAGCCAGACCAAAAGAACAACCAAACCATATTCGAAGTGTCTTCATCGCAACCGCCTAATAGATGAAATGAAACCAACTAATAAAACGGATACGCGTTTTTGCTACGAATCGCCAAAAACGGTTGTCGTTTGAATATAAAGCGAGCGTTGCGCGCGAACCTACGAATAACGGGCTTGGTAATGCATCATCGCTTTGTAGATTAATTCGAGTGCGCTGTGCATCTCGTACCCAACGGTTGTTCCCTTCAATCTGAGTCAAAGTACCATTTGGATTTTGGTGTCCAGAAGCGACACCTAGGTCTCGACTCGCGACGCTGTAGTCAAAGATCTTCCCGGGATGAGCATCAAACGTAACCAACGCTCGATAACGTTCTTGTACGTGAGCGACTGACTTCTCTCTGAAGTCTGCAGCGACCCACATAGAACCGTCAGAGATTAAGGTAATCAGCGGCATATTCGCGTTGGCCATTGCGCCAACTTCTAAACGCAAGTTAGTCACTACCCCAGCACTTTGTGAACGTACCGTCGTATTAGTCAAATCAAGCTTTGCTTGTCTTACACGGTTTTCAGCTAACAATACATCTGTTATTGGTATACCCGGCTCTCCTAAGCGCGCAACTAAAGTACCAAGATGATGTTGCTCAATTTCAAGAACTGAACTTGCCACTTGATACTGCTTGAACACATTATCCAAATTCGATTTTGATACGGCTTGGCTCTTAGCAAGCTCAGCAACTCGTTGGTAATCTGCACGCGCGTTTTCGTAGCCTGCTTCAGCTCTGGAGATACTGGCCATCGCCATCTTCTTTTGAGCGTATAGAGATCTTTCTTGCTCTTTGGCTGCTTTCAATGCGAGTTCAGCTTGCTCTAGTGCTATAACATATTTAGCAGGGTCAAGAACAAACAAGATATCGTCCCTTTCTACCGCTTCGTTGTTTTTGACGAGGACTTCGGTGACCTTACTCGTCACTTCAGGCGCGACTTGCACAACTTGACCATAAACACGTCCCTCTGTCGTAAAAGGAGCTCGACGATCAGCGACAATTAAATACACAAACGAGACAATAAACACGCTACCCAAAATTTTCATGACGCGTTGAAATACTTGCTTTTGCTGCATGATTTATCCTAAGCCTAGAGATTTTGTGCAATTATAGTCATAACAAGGTCATTCTGGTATGCTCATAAAAAGCCCCCATTTGAGCTAAAAATAGGACAATGAAAGCAAATTTTGACGATATCCGACTTTTTTCACAAATCGTACTTCATGGTGGAATAAGTGCTGCAGCTAAAGCAAACGATATGCAGCGTTCCAAGGTTAGTCGTCGCCTAAAAGCTTTAGAATTTTCGTTAGGTTCAGAGTTGCTTATTCGCACGACACGCAATATTGAGTTGACAGAATCTGGGAGACATTTTTACGAATTGGTGGCTAAGCAGGTTTATCATATCGAACAAGGAGTAGAAGCTTTACAAGAGAGCCAGAGAGATTTTAATGGTATTTTACGTCTTGCGATTCCTTCGGCTTTGATGAGCTCAAGCATCTTTAACTCAACCATTGATGACTACTCAGCACAATTTCCCAACGTACAAATAGAAATTGAAAATCACCAAGACAGTGTAGATTTAAAACGATATGGTTTTGATCTACAAATACTACCTAATGTTGTTGAAGTCATTGATGATAGTTATATTCAGTTTAACTTACTGCAGTACGGATCTCGGCTCGTAGCAACCAAACAATACCTAGAATCTCACCCATTCTGTGATACGTTAAATGACCTAAAACTCCATCGCATTTTATCCAATAGATACAGTGCAGACTTTCTTGATAAGTCCATTAAAATACACTTAAAATCTGATGACCTAAACCTCTTACTCAAGTTAGCCTTACAACACCGCGGTATTGCTTTTCTACCTGATATATACCTGACACGTTCGGTTGACGATTCGAGCCTAGTACATGTATTACCCGATATTGTTTTCCCAAAATTGAGCTTAACCATGCTCTACCCGTCTGCCAATTCTTTATCAAAAAAGACACGTTCCTTTATCGACTTATTCAAGCTCAATTTAGAACAGAGTATTTCAATAGGCTAGAGGTCACCCCCGACTATAATAAATTTAATATTATCAGTATCTTATACCTAAATCCTAAACAGAAATGCAAAACGGGAACCTAGATAGATTCCCGTTTTAACAACGAATGAAGTTCATTTTCGTAAGAACAACAAGGGATAGGACAATAAAGTGTATCTCCTTTGTCTGCTCTTTAGTTTTTATCAGTCAGTTCAACATGCTTCATCTGCTCATCAAGGTTAAGTACCGTTAATGCATTGCTTACACTAGTCGCGATTACATCCACCACACCAGTTCTTAGTGCGCCTAATAGAGCGAGAGGTTTACTGTTCTCAGCGGCGATGGCAATAACATCAGCAATTGGACGAAACTCTTCCAAGGCCAAACCAATGACTCGGTCACTCATGACAGTATTTGCTGCTTTACCATGTACATCGAAAAAGTCATAACCCGCAAAATCACCTACGACACCTTGAAGTAACCTTGATTGCACAACCTCTCCTGCTGTAAACCAACCTAGGTCGACCATATAACTATTTTCACTCATGTCACCAATACCCACTAGAGCGACATCGGCTTTACGAGCGAGATCGAGCGTTTGCTTTACAGTGCTGTTTTCCATAAATGCAGTTTTTTGCGCTTTATTCTCTGCATAAGCAGGCGCGTACAAGGTTTCTGAAGAACCACCGTACTTTTTCGCTAACTGTCTGCATATATGGTCGGCGTTAAACATGCCGCCTCTTGGGTGAATGCCACCGATACCACACACAAACTTGCAATCACGCGGAGTGATCACGCCAGTATGGTGCGCCACTGACGATACATTACGGCCTTGACCTACTGTTACCACCATGCCATTTTTCAATGTACTAGTCAGATAGTTAGAAACTAAACCAGCCACTTGCAGTCGTTGCTTCTCTTCATTCGGTTGGTCTAGTGCAACCAGTGCCCGCTTCACACCAAAGCGCTCGATCAAACGTTGTTCGATCTTCGCACTGAATACAGGATGGTATTTCACTGTAATCTCGACAATCCCTTCATCGCGAGCTTGCTTGAGCATTCGACCAACCTTTGCACGAGAGATAGAGAACTTTTTAGAGATCTCTTCCTGGGTGGCACCATCTTGATAGTAAGCAACCGCTACTTCAGTGAGGAGATCAGTGTTTTCTTCGGAAACATCTTGGATATTCTTACTCATATACCACTCAACCAATATTTAACAATTATTTTACCTGCTGTACTTCCTAATATAGGAGAGCTCAGTAAGTGATACACAAGCTTACACCCTGAACATATGTAACAACAAGGAACATTTGCTCAGCGTCATAACCATAGTTTCGTTGTTGATTAATTCACCTCACTTTGTTCGTTAAACGTTTGCTTGCATACCCCATGATTACTAGAGCGAAATATATTTGACTGAAGTCACCATACGGCACTATTTACCGTTGACTTTGGGGCTAGATCGGATAAATATGGCTACATCATTTACTCATCGAGCGAACAAATGTTCTCTGCAAATGTTCGTTCGGAGAAAAATTTAAATTAATGTAAGTTAGGCTCACTGGTACAACCATGAGGAACTTCATTAGTTCGCTTGCAAATGCCCACACCTCCCATTAAAGGGGTGTTCTGCGATACATAGGATGATCAAAATGAGCAATAAATTAGAGCAACTTCGTAAACTAACAACTGTTGTAGCTGACACTGGTGATATCGAAGCTATCAGCAAGTACACTCCGGAAGATGCAACAACTAACCCATCTCTAATTCTTAAAGCCGCTCAAATTGCTGAGTACGCACCTCTAATCGATGCTTCTATCGAATACGCTAAAGCGCAAAGCGCTGATAAAGCACAACAAGTTCAAGATACTTGTGACATGCTTAACGTGAACATCGGTAAAGAAATCCTTAACGTTGTACCTGGCCGTATCTCTACTGAAGTAGATGCTCGTCTTTCTTACGACATGGAAGGCAGCGTTGCTAAAGCTCGTCAACTTATCAAAATGTACAACGACGCTGGCATCACTAACGACCGCATCCTTATCAAACTGGCTTCTACTTGGGAAGGCATCCGTGCTGCTGAAATCCTAGAGAAAGAAGGCATCAACTGTAACCTAACGCTTCTATTCTCTTTCGCTCAAGCTCGTGCTTGTGCTGAAGCGGGTGTATTCCTAATCTCTCCTTTCGTTGGTCGCATCATGGACTGGTACAAAGCGAAAGAAGGTCGCGATTTCGAAGCTTCAGAAGATCCAGGCGTAATCTCTGTTTCAGACATCTACAACTACTACAAAGAGCACGGTTACAAGACTGTTGTTATGGGCGCAAGCTTCCGTAACATCGGTGAGATCCTTGAACTTGCTGGCTGTGACCGTCTAACTATCGCTCCTCAACTTCTAGCTGACCTAGAAGCAGCTGAAGGCGAAGTAGTAGAGAAGCTAATCGACTCTAACGGTACTAAAGAGCGTCCTGCTGCAATGACTCACGCTGAGTTCCTATGGGATCACAACCAAGACCCAATGGCTGTAGAGAAGCTAGCTGAAGGCATCCGCAACTTCGCCGTTGACCAAGGCAAACTAGAAGACATGATCGCAGCTAAGCTGTAATCACTACCGAATAAATAAGAGGAACGAATTTCGTTCCTCTTTTACATCTATCCACGAATTTTTAATTTCGAATCAATTTTGGAAGCAATTATGAACCGCAAACATCTAGCTAACGCGATCCGTGCTCTAAGCATGGACGGCGTACAACAAGCAAACTCTGGTCACCCTGGCGCACCTATGGGTATGGCTGACATCGCTGAAGTACTTTGGCGCTCTCACCTAAACCACAACCCGTCAAACCCAGAATGGGCTGACCGCGACCGTTTTATCCTGTCTAACGGCCACGGCTCTATGCTGATTTACTCTCTGCTTCACCTAGCAGGTTACGAGCTTTCAATTGAAGACCTTAAGAACTTCCGTCAACTGCACTCTAAGACTCCAGGTCACCCAGAGTACGGCTACGCACCAGGTATCGAAACAACGACTGGTCCTCTAGGTCAAGGCATCACTAACGCTGTTGGTATGGCGATGGCTGAGAAAGCGCTAGCAGCACAGTTCAACAAAGAAGGCCACGACATCGTAGACCACTACACTTATGCATTCATGGGTGATGGCTGTCTGATGGAAGGTATCTCTCACGAAGCATGTTCTCTAGCGGGTACGCTAGGTCTTGGTAAGCTGGTTGCTTTCTGGGATGACAACGGCATCTCTATCGATGGCGAAGTTGAAGGTTGGTTCTCTGACGATACACCTAAGCGTTTTGAAGCTTACGGCTGGCACGTAATCCCAGCGGTTGATGGTCACGATGCTGACGCTATCAACGCGGCTATCGAAGCAGCTAAAGCGGATCCTCGTCCGACTCTAATCTGTACTAAAACAGTAATCGGCTTTGGTTCTCCAAACAAAGCAGGTACGCACGACTGTCACGGTGCACCATTAGGCGCTGACGAAATCGCAGCAACTCGTAAGCAACTAGGTTGGGAGCACGGTCCTTTTGAAATTCCGTCGGAAGTTTACTCAGAGTGGGATGCGAAAGAAGCAGGCGCAGCTAAGGAAGCAGCGTGGAACGAGAAACTTGCAGCTTATGAAGCAGCATACCCTGAGCTGGCAGCTGAATTCAAACGCCGCGTAAACGGTGATCTTCCTGCTGAATGGGAAGAGAAAGCAAACGCAATCATTGCTGACCTTCAAGCTAACCCAGCAAACATCGCATCACGTAAAGCATCTCAAAATGCTCTAGAAGCGTTCGGTGCTATGCTACCTGAATTCATGGGCGGCTCTGCTGACCTTGCGCCTTCTAACCTGACTATGTGGTCTGGTTCTAAGTCTCTTGAAGCAAATGATTTCTCTGGTAACTACATCCACTACGGTGTACGTGAATTCGGTATGACGGCTATCATGAACGGTATCGCTCTGCACGGTGGTTTCGTACCATACGGCGCAACGTTCCTAATGTTCATGGAATACGCGCGTAACGCAATGCGTATGGCTGCTCTGATGAAAACTCAGAACATCCAAGTTTACACACATGACTCTATCGGTCTTGGCGAAGATGGTCCAACTCACCAACCGGTTGAACAGATCGCTTCTCTACGTCTGACTCCAAACATGAGCACATGGCGCCCATGTGACCAAGTTGAGTCTGCTGTTGCTTGGAAACTGGCAATCGAGCGTAAAGATGGTCCTTCTGCACTTATCTTCTCTCGTCAAAACCTTGCGCAACAAGATCGTGACGCTGAGCAAGTAGCAAACATCGCGAAGGGTGGTTACATCCTGAAAGATTGTGCTGGCAAGCCAGAGCTAATCATCATTGCAACGGGTTCTGAAGTTGAGCTAGCGGTTAGCGCTGCTGCTGAACTAACAGCTGAAGGTAAAGCGGTACGCGTAGTATCTATGCCTGCAACTGACGCTTTCGATAAGCAAGACGCTGAATACCGTGAGTCTGTGCTTCCAGCTGACGTAACAGCACGTATCGCAGTAGAAGCTGGCATCGCTGACTTCTGGTACAAGTACGTTGGCTTCGGTGGCAAGATCATCGGCATGACAACGTTCGGCGAATCTGCACCAGCAGGCGAGCTATTCAAGATGTTTGGTTTCACTACTGAAAACGTAGTAAACACAGCGAAAGAGATTCTTGCTTAGTCTGTTAATCCGTTAGCTGATTTCTAAGCACATAATAGAAAGCCCTACTCTTTTGAGTAGGGCTTTTTTGTATCTGTTGCCTGTTAATCTGTTATCTGTTCTTTTGGCTCACAAAAAAGCCCTGCTAGCTTCGCAAGGCTCTTTCTTGTTTCTTAATTTCTCATTCGGGTTTGAATTTGGCAGCTATTTCTCTTCGAAGCGCTTCGCCAAGTGATAGAACTCATTCACTTGCTCTTTTAGCTCAGTGGAGTGGTCTTTCACGGAATGCGTTGCCACTAAATTTTGCTCTGCAGTAGACGCGATAGACTGCATATGTAGGTTTACATCACTCGATAGCTGACGCTGTTTATGCGCGGAGCTTTCAACCGACTGCATTAAATCGTTCATCGATTGCATTAAAGTTTCGACTTCAGACAAGCGATCTGCACTCACCTTCGCAACATCGCCACACGCGTCCGTTTGCTCTCGGTTCGCCAGAATATCCTTTTGCCAACCTTCAATCGTCGCTAGCATGGTGTCGATACTCTCTTTGATCTGAACCGTCGCCTTTGACGTACGACCCGATAGCGCACGTACTTCGTCGGCAACAACGGCAAAGCCTCGTCCTTGCACGCCCGCTCTAGCCGCTTCAATTGCTGCATTTAGTGCCAACAAATTGGTTTGTTCGGCGATTCCACCAATCTCTTCCATTATCTTGCTTACGCTCTGCGCTTGATCGCTCAATTGGTAAGTCGTTTGAGTCGCCTTTTCAGCCTGTGAAGCTAAGCTTTCTAAATTTCGATGGGTTTGATTAATGCTCTCTTTAGCACCAGCACAGGTTTGCAAAGTTACATCAACAATCTGGTGCGCTTCTTCTGTACGAGAAGAGACCTCATTCGCGGTGACTTCAACCTCTTCAGTCGCCTCTCGCACTTGAAGAATGTCTTTTGTTTGTTGATCTAAAGCTTCAGATACTTCAAATGACGTGGCATTCAGGTTGTCCGCCAAATCCTGCAGTGGCTTGGCTGAGTCTGTCATGCGACCTAGTACCGTGCGGATTCTTGCAGACAATAATTTTAAGTGAAAATCGGCAACAGAGAACTGACTATTGCCTGAATAGACAAGGCGACTGACACTATCGAATTTAGATTGCAGCTTTTTTAACTGCAATGGAGTATCAATGAGCTCTTGTCGGAAAAGCAATGCTAATGCGGAAACAGGAAGTAAGCTCAATAACCATTGCGATACTTGCCCTACTTCGATTAGGTTTGAAATCAAAGGGGCTGCTATAGAACCGAGTAACACTGCGTAACGAACACTGTCACTGATCTGTAACGACCATTGACGACCCGATCTCTCTGCCTTCAATAAGCTTTGGTAAGCCTTATCCGCGACTTGTACCCATTCGTTTTTAGGCTTAACACGAACCGATTGGTAGCCACTCACCTTCCCGCCATCATAAATAGGGGTAACGTAAGCATCAACCCAGTAGTAACCACCAGATTGGGTTTTATTTTTTACGATACCGCGCCACGCTTTACCCTGCTTTAGGTTAACCCACATATCGGCAAAAGCCGCTTTCGGCATATCATTATGCCTCACGATATTGTGGTGTTGCCCTAGCAATTCTTGTTGGCTGTATTCTGCGATGCGACAAAAAGCATCATTACTGTAAGTAATCACACCTTTAAGGTCGGTAGTCGAGACAAGTTGTTCGTTTTCGCTTAGAAGCGTTTCACGAGATTGAGAAGATGAACTGACAGTCATTTATATTAACTTTTGTTAATTATTGTTTTAGGCGAGGAATATATACAATTATTAAAGTTATGACAAAATGTGAACGTCACATTTTATGTAAATGCCTGCTATTTATACAAAAATACGCCTGACACCTCACAAAGCTCAAAGCTTCACGTCTTTTCTTTTCTCTTCTCAAATTCACGGTCATGACTCATCTAAGTTAACCGCAGTGGTAAATTTCACGGTTCTCATAGAAACAGAGGTATGGAACTTGCGAATGTTTAAATCTTTGCGCAGTACTCGTTCAACAAAATCTTCGTAGGCTTGAATGTCTTTGACCGTCACAATCAGCATAAAGTCAAAGCTGCCCGATATCTGATAGCACTGCGTGACCTCTGACGCCTTAGAAATAGAATGGCGAAAGATCTGATAAATATCCCCTCG
This sequence comes from Vibrio sp. QJM3NY_21, assembly GCF_057785975.1. Taxonomy (NCBI): domain Bacteria; kingdom Pseudomonadati; phylum Pseudomonadota; class Gammaproteobacteria; order Vibrionales; family Vibrionaceae; genus Vibrio; species Vibrio sp. QJM3NY_21. The sequence continues at coordinate 489,191 of NZ_CM173514.1, read as the reverse complement.
GTCTCGTTCCATTTCTACGGACACAACCAAAGTCATCTTACTGCCTGTAAGTTCTGGGTTGATGATAGACACATCACTCACAATCACGCCTTCCTCTCTCAATCGTTTCACTCGCTTTAAGCAAGCCGGAGGCGATAACCCAACCATCTCAGCCAATGTGAGGTTTGGGATTCGGTTGTTCTTCTGCAGTTCAACGAGAATATTCCTATCTATACGATCAATTTCCATAATTTCTCAAAGCTCTAATTTCGTGACCAATAATTTCTAATAATACGACAAATAAAAAATTGGAGTCGAATATTGATATAGATTTTGAAATAACCATCACAATAATCAAGGTAAGATCTTCTCATTCCAAACAATCGAACCATGGTCGTAACTATGAAATCAATCTATCAATTTTTTAAAGAACTCCTCAGAGAGATTTTCGATGTCACCTCGACTCTTTTCCGAATCATGATTCCAATCATCATCGTGATAAAGGTCGTTGAAGAACTTGGCGGCGTCGTAATTCTTAGCGAATGGCTAAGCCCAATAATGGAAAGCGTCGGATTACCGAAAGAAATGGGCTTGGTATGGGCAACAACCATACTCACTAACATCTATGCGGGGCTGATTATTCTTATTAATTCCGATGCTCCCTTAACGGTTGCTCAAGCCTCGGTTTTAGGCAGCATGATGCTACTAGCGCATTCATTACCGATTGAGGGTGCAATAGCTAAAAAGGCGGGTGTGAGTTGGCTGGCTACCCTATCAGTGAGAGTCGGTGGTAGCTTGGTGCTGGCATGGTTACTCAATCTCGGTTATCAATACGGGGATTTGCTCAACTACCCAGCAACCGTGCTTTGGCAGCCTGAAGTATCTGGAGACACGAGCTATCTTGGATGGGCTATTGAGCAGCTAAAAAGCTTTGCCGTCATCTTCATGGTGATTTCAGCACTATTACTGCTACTCAAGATTTTAAAAATTCTAGGCGTTGAAAAGCTCATGGCAATATTGTTAAGACCATTCTTGATACTACTCGGAATCAGCAAGGACGCGACTAACCTAACCATTATTGGAATCACGCTTGGTCTTTCGTTTGGCGGCGGCTTATTGATCAATGAAGCTAAAAAGGGACATATCTCGGCGAGGGATGTATTCACAGCAATCATGCTGCTCAATCTACTCCACAGTTTGATTGAAGATACACTTTTGATCATGTTAATTGGGGCTGATTTTTACACCATATTTTGGGGAAGGTTAGTATTCTCAGTGCTGGTTATCGCCTTAATATCAAACGTCATTAAGCGCATGAATCCACGTACTTGTGAACGTTATTTTTATCGTGATGTCTCTCAGTCATAAGTAAATCGCCAACGAGAATAAAAGGAAAAGAGCTCAAATACGGGCTCTTTTTTACGACTTGGTGCTCCTATCACCTCCGCTATTGTTAAATTTCACGCCCTTGAAACACTAAAAATCATTCTCAACACCCCAATTATTGATATTTAGAGTGAAAATAATTTCAGTATGGGTATTTACTAAACACTCAATTATTAAATGCAATTTTTAAACACAGATAATAAAACACGTATCTTATTATTTATCACCCCACACCTTGTATAAAGCGGTCTCAAGATAATAAACACTTACCAACCAATGTTATTAAAAATCCAAACTATCAACTATTCATTCAACAAAACCCATTAAGTAGCTGACAATAAAATAAATAACCATCCTTATTTGATATTAACTCTTAATGTTGAAACCGGAACGAATAATGATTTGTAATGATTATTTATTTGATTGGTTAATTTTATAAATATATTTTGTTACATAATCAAAACTGATGGCTTGGTATAAGAATGTCACACAAAACAATGGCTTTAATGGTTCTCATTTTTTCCTCACTGTCACAGGCTTCCACTATTGAGAACGACGAACTATTGCTGAAGTCATTGATTGAAGGAGGCGTTATCTGCCCAGGCTTAACCTATGAGGGCAATCAAGAAGCTTTGCGTATCTATCTAAACGCCAAAAAAGTAAAGAGCACTCCGTTTGATTCAAAAAATAGAAAAGAGACAACCAATACAAAAGAAATAGAAAGTATAAAAGAGATAGAAAGTACGAAACATACAGCAAACACACGTCAGTTAAATAAGACACCACAAGAGTGTATTAGGCCAGACTCGGACAACTGATTCGAATAAGGCAGTTGATACTGATATCGACATGGAAATATAAAAAGGAAATACAATGAAAATGATGAGAAAAACATTGTTGGCTTCAGCAATGCTTACTCTATTTAGCGTCAGTAGTTATGCAAAAACACCTATTGATTTAGGCGTTGTTAATGAAGACAAACTCATTGAAATGCTAGTTAGACAAGGCTTAGTCGACCAAGATGCAACCGATGTGGCAAAACACGACGCACTTGACCGTTACTTAAAAAATAAGATCAATTCCGGTTTTAAAGGCGACGCTCAATTCGGTAAAAAAGCACTTGAGCAACGAGCGAAAATACTCAAAGCCATTGAGAAAGGAACTGGCGTTAAAAAGGCGAGCGTCTTTGCTTTGGAAGTCGGCACCAAGCGTACCGATAAAGTACTCGCTCTATTGGTGGATTTCCCTGATTTGAACTGGGATGACAACAAGCTGACCGAAGAGCACACCCAAATGCTCTACGAGAGCTACAACCCAGAACATTATCAAGAGTTGCTGTTTTCAAACTCTGGCTACACAGGGCCAAACGGCGAAAACCTAATCTCGATGCGTCAGTATTACCAAAGCGAATCGGGTGACAGTTACAGCGTTGCAGGTCAAGCTGCTGGTTGGTATCGCGCCTCTAAGCCTGCGTCTTTCTATGGTGGTAACTCCCCGACGACCGACAACGATCTCAACGCACAAGAACTAGTTCGCGAAGCGTTGAATCAACTGGCTCAAGATCCTAGCATCAACCTAGCCGATTACGATATTGAAGATCGTTACGATTACGATGGTGACGGAAACTTCCGTGAACCCGATGGTGTAATTGATCACTTAATGGTATTCCACGCATCTGTTGGCGAAGAAGCCGGTGGTGGCGTATTAGGCCCTGATGCTATCTGGTCTCACCGATTCAACCTTGGTCGCACACATGTGCTTGAAGGCACCTCTAGCTCTCTTCCTGACCGCTTTGGTGGCCAATACGCAGCATTTGATTACACCATTCAACCGATTGACGCGGCAGCGGGTGTCTGTGCTCACGAGTATGGCCATGATTTAGGTCTGCCAGACGAATACGACACACAATACACAGGCAAGGGTGAACCAGTATCTTACTGGTCAATCATGTCCTCAGGCAGCTGGGCTGGCAAAATTGGTGGCACACAACCAACGGCATTCAGCTCTTGGGCAAAGCACTTCCTACAAAAATCGATTGGTGGTCGCTGGGTTAACGATGATCAAATCTCGATTGATGACCTAGAAGACAACCCACAAGTTTATACACTGTTCCAAACAACGGATAACAGCCGTCCGAACATGATTAAGGTCGATCTTCCTGAAAAGCAAATTGAAAGTCTGAAACCCTTTGAGGGAGAGTATTCATTCCACTCTCAAAAAGGCGATGACCTGAAAAACAGCATGACACGTAAGTTGGTGATTCCAGCCGGTGATTCTGCACTGCTTTCGTTCAAAACTTGGTATCAAATCGAGAAAGACTACGACTTTGCGCGGGTACTCGTGAATGGACAAGCCATCGCAGGCAACATCACCTCAATGGATGACCCATACAACACGGGTCTAGTCCCTGCTATTGGCGGCGAATCTGGCGGGTGGATTGACGCTGAGTTTGACGTTTCACAATGGGTAGGCCAAGAAATAGAACTGTCATTTGAGTACATCACCGATGGTGGCTTGGCGATGGAAGGCTTCTATTTGGATAACCTCAGTGTGGTCGTTGATGGTGAAGTCACCTCAATAGACGATGGTGAAAGCAACTCCACCTTCGCCCTTAATGGCTACAAGCTGAGTAATGGATTCCACCAAGCGCAGCACTACTACCTACTGCAATGGCGCAGCCATATGGACGTTGATGAAGGTCTAGCCAACATCAAACGCATGGGTCAACTGATCTCATTCGATCCGGGTTTAATCATTTGGTACGTAGACGAGTCGTTGACTGATAACTGGGTAGGCAAACACCCAGGTGAAGGCTGGTTAGGTGTGGTCGATGCAGACCAGAATGCCATGACCTGGGAAAAATCCGGCGAAGTCGCTCAAACTCGTTACCAAGTTCGTGATGCTGCGTTTTCACTCAAAGATCATACCCCAATGCGTCTTGTGAACAGCGACAATGATGTACTGGAAGATACCAGTTTGGTTGGCAACGCTAGCTTCTCTGACGACCAAGATTACACGTCTCCACAAGCGCCTGATTCAGGACGTATCCTCACGGAGTTTGGCTTAGCCGTTGATATTGTGAATCAGAGTGACAACAACGAATACGGCGTGGTTCGCTTATCGAAAGTAAGCCAACACAACGTCGCCCCTACTGCGAACTTCGAGCTCAATGTTACTGGCCTGAACGTTTCTGCACGTAACTTCAGTTCTGATCAAGACGGTGAGATCGCCAGTTATTTATGGGACTTTGGCAACGGCACAACAAGTAGCGAAATGTCACCAACTTGGTCTTACGAGCAAGCCGGTGAATACACGGTGAACTTGACCGTTGTCGACAACAAAGGCGCTGCCGATTCATTTAGCGCCGTGTTGAGTGTTGAATCTCCAAACGCTCTTCCAGAAGCAAGTGCGAAGTACATTCACTTGGGTCGTTGGGTAACTATGTGGTCAACAAGTTCAGACAGTGATGGTCGTATTGTTGATACCGAGTGGACACTTCCAAACGGAAAGGTGAAACGAGGTCGCACATTCACTTCGATCTTCCCTTCATACGGAAAGCACGAAGTGACACTGAAGATAATCGATGACCAAGGCGGGATTACGACTAAGACAATTTTAGTCGACCTGTAAATCATCTTAGGTCTTAGGTCTTAAACGATAGACCATCAAAATAAGTACGCGGCTCTATCACGCGTACTTACAAGCAAGCTTAAGCACTGTTGTCATCGGGCATCAACCCAAGACAGCAGTTTTAAGAAAACGTTATTATTTAAGCCGTAAGCAAAAGCCCTACCGATTTGGTAGGGCTTTTTATTGGTCGCAGTTCGAGATACTAGGGTTCTAATCACAGTAACGAATTTACTGAACCACTATTCGATGAGCCATTACACAGGCTGCTTTTGAATACGCGATTTACGAGCACTAAATGCGAACAGCAAGATAACAGCTAACACGAATGGTAATACGTAGATATTAAGGTTCTGCCACCCTGCTGTCGATTCTAGCCAGCCAGAGAGCATCGCTGTAATAGTCACACAGCCAAAGACAATAAATTCATTAAACGCTTGTGCCTTAGCTTTATTCTGCGATTGGTAGGACTGACTAAACAAACCTGTTGCCGCGATAAACATGAAGTTCCAACCCACACCAAGCACAACCAAGGCCGCTCTGAAGTGCCAAATAGATTCTCCATGAATGTTAATCGCGATACAGACGACGAACAGAATCCCGCCCGCCAAGATCATCATTCTTGAGCCAAACCTCTCGATAAGTGATCCGGTAAAAAATGCAGGTACAAACATCCCCAACACGTGCCACTCAATCACGCCAGCAGCTTTAGTAAAGTCAAAACCACAGCCAATCATTGCCAATGGCGTTGCAGTCATCAAAATGTTCATTACAGCGTAAGCAACCATGGCTGCAAAGACCGCACCAATAAAGTTCGGTGCTTTAACGATCACACCTAAAGGATCGGCTTTGGGAGCCTGACTATTAAAAGAGACTTTAGGAAATTGAATGGTTTGTAAGATGAGTAACGCAAGAATATTCAACCCAATCAAAGAAGCAAAAGCACCAATGTACAAGCCATCTGCTGACCATTGTTGAGACATGATCGCTAAGTTAGGCCCGAGTACTGCAGCAAGAACGCCACCAGCCATCGATATAGAAATTGCGCGATGTCGTGCATTTTCATCACACACTTCGATAGCAGCGAAACGATAAAGCGTACCAAAACCAATACCTATCCCAAGTAAGAACGTGGCGAAACAAAACAGATAGAAATTTTGCTGAGATAAAGCGTAAGTTGCAAGGCTCGCCCCTGTAATGCCAACCACATTACCGATACTGAACCCTCGTTTTCGTCCTAATTTTCCTGAAATTAAAGATGCAGGAATAGTGGCTGCCATTAAACCCAAAAACTGCAGTGCTACCGGCAAGGTAATCATGCTCACACTGGGCGCAATCTGCTTACCGATCAAACCAATCACCGAGATCAACAATATGTTACCCGTCATCAATAAGGCCTGACACAGTGAGAGCAGCCAAACATTTCTATTCATCTTCGTTCCTAAATATGAGCACAGTGGGTCAATAGACCAAATAATCAACAAAGTCGCAACACTTTGTTACTCAAAAGAACTCCAGCAAACAACCGCAGGCTCTGCCTCGAACAATATTCAATCCAGCATACTTTGATCTTCGCTGCTTTACGCCCTAGGGTTGAAATTATCATTACTTAAGATAATAATAATTTTCTATTATTTATAGGCTTTAGCATTTGAAGGTGAGTATGATTAATCCACTTTGGCTCAATACATTTAAGACTCTGGTTGAAGTTGGACATTTCACCCAAACCGCAGAAAAGTTGTACATGACACAACCAGGGGTCAGCCAGCACATCAAGAAGCTTGAACAAGCTTGCAATTGTGACCTGTTATCGAGAGAAAATAAAAGCTTCGAGCTGACCGAACAGGGTCGGATTATTTATCGCTATGCGCTCAAGCTAGAAAAAGACCAAGAAGATTTATTCGAATCTCTGAGTTTTGACAATCCTTATGCTGGGCAATGTCATCTATCCTGTTCGGGTTCACTCTCTTTACGTCTGTATCCCAAGCTTCTTGAACTTCAGCAGCAACACCAAGATCTGAGCATTAACTTAGAAGCAGCTCCAAACAAAAAGATATTGAACGACCTAATCCAAGGCACCACCGATATCGGCATTGTTAGGCACTCCCCAAACGACAGTTACTATCAGAGCCAAGTCATTGGTAAAGAAGCACTCTGCCTCATCGTTCACAGCAGTCTGGCTCACTTAGAGATAACTCCACAAGTACTGCACGACATTGGCCTGATTGCGCATCCAGATTCTGCTCACTACCTGTCTTTGTATTTCGATCTGTGTGGAGACAAGGATCTCGCGAACATCAACGTTAATGAAATACCAAGATCTGGCTACATCAATCAGCTTCACCAGATCTTGCTGCCAGTATCGAAAGGGTTAGGCTTTACCGTCTTACCGGCAGGTGCAGTTGAGCACTTCCCGGAAAGAGACAAGTTGCACGTTGTGCCACCCAAAATAGAGGTTGAGGAAATACTGTATCTGGTTCAAAAACGAAACCGAAAACTGCCGCACCGATACGATACGGTTATCGATCTGATCAAACAGAACGTGAGTGGTTAGAAGCGTTGATTAGTTGATTAGTTGATTAGTTGATTAAATTTAAAACCTTTAACCCAGAAGATTAAAGGCTTTAGTACTGAAGCACTTATTATTCAGACAGTAATAGCGATAAGACAGCAACTGTTATATGCCGACTAAGCAAAGCGGCTTATTCCAAGGTACTGAGAACCTGACAGGCTCGCTCGAAGTCATAATTATCTAACGCACTTTGCACATCGTTAAGCGCAACAGAATTTGGATACTCTTTAAGTAACTCGGCCACGTATTGCGTTGCATCGTTATCATAAGCTTCCAGCAGCGAGAGTAGCTTAACCCTTTGATCTTCTTTGACCACGGTTCCCATCGCACTTGCTTCACTCATGTATTCTACTTGTGGCTTCACAATCTGGCTTTCCGTTGCTGCAATAAGCTCAACTAACCTCGCCTCACCTTCTCTGAGGGCTTGATCATCACACAAACGATTGTGAGCTTTATCTTCTAACTCTCCCATCAAATCAGCAAACCGGAGGCCGCCAATCGACGCTGCCATACTTTTCAAAGTATGCAGGTTTCTTTCAAGCGTAATCCAATCGTCTTGTGCCAAATTATCAAACGCATCAACCATCATGTTTGGGGCACTGCTATGGAACTTTCCAATCAGTTTGTTTTGAAGTTCCGCATCATGATGAGTGAGCTGTTCAAATCGTTGCTGAGAAAACACACTGATCACATCAATGCTGTTAGGTTGATTTGTTAGGCCTTCGAGTTGCTCTGCCTGCCCATCTAACGGCGCTGCCTTCTCTTCTACCATCACCTCTGGCACGATGTATTTGATAAGCAAAGAGGTCGCTTTATCAATGATTATCGGCTTATCTAAGAAATCCGTTACCCCTGCGTCTCTTGCTCTCTGTTTGGCATCAGCGAACACATTGGCCGACATCGCAATGATAGGAACTTGCATGTCAAACTCTCTAATTTTCCGTGTCGCTTCAAAGCCATCCATAACTGGCATTTGAAGATCCATTAAAATGACTTCGTAATCATTATTTTTGGCTAGTGAAACGGCCTCTTGACCATTTTCGGCCAAATCTGCGTTTAGCTTGAAACGATCCAAGAACGCCAATGCCAAGTCTTGATTCAGTTCATTATCTTCAACCAAAAGTACCCTTTGCCCTTTAAATTCAACATGGTAATCAAGTTTTAATTCTTGGGACTTAAATTGGTCAAGTTCTTGTGCATTCGACTTAAGTAACGTGATAGGGAAAGAGAATTCACTGCCGTTACCCAACACGCTATCGACTGAAATTTTACTGCCCATAGCATGCACGAGTTTCTGACTAATATTCAAACCTAAACCAGTACCACCAAATTTCCGGGTCGTGGTGCTGTCAGCTTGACTAAATGCTTGAAAGAGCTTGTGTCGATTCTCTTCTGATATCCCGATTCCCGAATCGGATACACTGATCTTCATACTCACGCTGTAATCGTTAGACTCCAGTAGAACAGCGGTTAATGTCACATGTCCAAACTCTGTGAATTTAATGGCATTACCAATAAGGTTAAGAATGACTTGAAAGAGCCTTAACGGGTCGCCGAGCATTGGACTGTTTAACTCTGGGTCAACAGACATCGATAGGTTAAGTTGCTTTTCTGACGCCTTAGACTCCATCAGTTCTATGACATCTTTAAAGGTCACCATAGGGTTAAATGGGATGCTATCAATGAATAGCTGCCCCGCTTCTATTTTAGAAAAATCGAGGATATCGTTAATGATACTTAACAGTGAATGTCCTGAACGATGCACTTTCTCGATATAATTTCGAGCAACAGGATTAGATATTTCGCCAATAGCCAAATAAGACAAACCGATAATCGCATTCATCGGTGTTCTGATCTCATGGCTCATGTTAGCTAAGAAATCAGATTTAGCTTGGCTAGCCAGATCGGCTCTCTCTTTCTCTTCTTCAAGTTGCTCATTTAGGCGCTTCATTTCAGAGATATCAAAAGCCCAAAATAGAGTCGCGACTTCCCCATCAAGTTCAAATAGGTAATAGCTCACAAGCGCGACAAAGCGGCCTCCATCAAACTTTCTCAGCACTAACTCCCGGTTGACTACTTTACCGTTAAGATCTAGCTCTTTGTAAAACGCATCACGATCAGACAAAGAGTCATAAACAACTTCAACATCGATAGAAGAGAGTTCTTTTCGTCCCACCCCAAATAGGCGTTTGGCCGTATCATTTGCATAACGCACTTGGTCATCAACAATGACACTCGCCGCGATAGGCGAAGTATTCAGGATGTTGTATAGTTGATTTTGTGCTTTGCGAAGTGCTTCGGTCGCGTTATTGGCAATAGTGATTTGTTTGGATAGCTTTCTATTCCAAAATACAATCAGCAACACTATCACGATCGAGAATACCGATATGGTATAAACCAGTTGGTAATCAATTTTTTCAATCGCTTTAGGTGCCGCCCATTTAGCTGATATTTTTTGATGATCTTCAGCCGATATATTTTCAATCGCTTTGTTCATAATTGACAACAATAACGGCTCAGACTTTATGACATGAAATGTTGGTGACAAGAAAAAATCTAATCGCCCAATGATCCCAATACCTCGGTAACCAAACGAATCGATCAAGTAATTAAGCACGTCGACAGTGTCAATAATTCCATCGAGCTCACCAGACTCAACTCGCTCCAACCCTTTTCTCGTAAAATCGACAAGCTCCCATTCAATATTTGGGTAACTTTCCACAATAGCTTCAGTATTGGCACCATTTGCTAATATTCCAAGCTTCCATCCATAAGCTTCTTCCAGCACAAGACTATTAATATCTCGGTGTGAAGCTATAGCAAGACGGCTAGAAAATAGCGCTTTTGCTGGTTTTACATTTTCACCTAACGAGCGGTTCTCGACAGCAGCAGACACTAGATGAACCTGACGGTGATCAACAAGTCTGCGAGTTTCTTGCCAGTTTTCAACATCAACATGACTCAATCGTAACCCAGTTTTTTGTTCAATTAACGTCAGGTAATCATCAATCATTCCAATATATTCATCCTTACTAGACAAGGCTTCATAAGGTAATGAATTGGGGTCGATACCTACTTTTAGTTCGGGATGATCCTTGATCCATTGACGCTCTTTTTGGCTGAGATTTAGAAGCTCACCAGTCAAGTTGTTTGATTGATAGACACCAGCGATATAACGCTGTGCTCCTTCTCCAAACGATTCAAATTGTTCAATGGAAGGGAAATATACATAATTTCTTTCGACGGAACTAACATCAAAGTAAAACGTCATGAACCCTGCATTAACACTTCCTGTTTGCGTTTTATAGCCAGCGCCTTTAGTCACAGATGATAATTTAGAGGTGTTTTTTTTGCTCAGTGAGGAATCTAGATCTTCGCCTAAATACCAAGACTCAATAGGCCTTTTGTTGTTATCTGCTTGTGCGGAAATCACTCTAAAAGTATGCTCAGCATCGAATATATCGAAGATCCTAGGGAGCTCTTCAAAGCGGTCATTCACAATAAAATAAGCCGATATTTGAGCAATGATGTCGGCCTTCCTAAGCACTGGAGTAAGATCATTCCTAACTTGAGTTTCAAGTATCTGCTCAAACTCGTCATTAGTTTGCTTTAGATGTTTAATCGCTTCATTGAAGCTGTCTCTTAGCTTAGCTGATCTAAAATCCACATAAATCGGATAGTCGACTTTAAAATCTTCATGTAGTTCAATTTCACGCATCTCAATGAAACGGGTATTCATGACAAACCACCTCAGCACCCGTTTCTCAACCATTAATAGATCGACGTTTTGTGCACGTAGCTGAGAAAATGCAGATTCTAGGCTGTCAATATCCTCAAGGCTACCGATACTGACTTTGTTTCTTAGTATCTCAACGGAGTTTTTTATTGGCGAGGTATCATCAAATAGCAAAGCACCCAGCGATAAATTTTCGGCAGAGTTGAGGTTCAAGTTGCGCCTTTTTAGCGAAATAGGTACAAACTCAACATCCATGATTTTATCACTCAAAAAATGTACTGAAGCCCCATCAGCCTGTATTCCTGAAACAAACGATATCGAACTATTATTATCAATAGCCTGGTTGGCTGCGCTACGAGGAAGAGTGACAACGTCACCAAGTCGATATCCCATATTGTTGAGCGCGCGCTGCATAATGTCATGCTCAATCCCTACAGATGTACTTTCTGGGTACATGTAAGGAGGGTTACCAAATCCAAACACACCTTTTACTGGAGTGCGATAGGGCGAATCTTTTAACCAGTGCGATAAAATCCGGTTTTTCTTCCCAATATCAAATGTTGCGATTTGTTGGTTTAACAAAGCAAGCAGTTTGGCGTCCCTAGTTCGGACAACCATTGAAGCTTCTATGTATTTCCAGCGTTCGAGAACGTAATTAACCGCTAAACTGTATACGCCGCTCTTGTGAGCGAGATCTAGCGTAGTGACTGGCTCAGCAAGCATGCCATCGACTGAGCCGTCTTCCAGAGCACGAATAGCATCAATAGCAGTATCAAATTGAACTCTTTCGATCGAGCTGAGTTGTACTCCTGACTTTTCTAGATCGATACTATTTCGCACCATGGCGATACGACGCTTATCAGATTGCTCGATGTTATTATTAGTAGGATCGTCGGTAGGGAGAATCACCGCGATTTGGTAGGGAATATAAGGGCTAGTAGCGAGAAATCGACCACCTTCGCTTGGGTCGAATTGCTGGAAAGGAAAAACATCGCCACGCCCATCAAGTAGGACCTGCTTTGCTTCGGAATGAGAGTTCACACTTATAAAGTTCGTTTCAATTCCATAATTGAGTTCAAACTCTTTCGCCCAATCTCGAATAATACCGGATACCTCACCTTCATCATCGATAAATGAATAAGGATAATGACTGGAAAGCGCGATAAAGGTCACTGTTGGTTTGCTTTCTAACCACTGGGTTAAATCATCTTCACTGACGCTTTCAGCATAAGCATGTGGTAAACCAACGATCAGAAGCGATAAGCTAGAAATGAGAATAAAACACTGATTAATCCATATAATAAAGCGCTTATTCATCTTTGAACTTCTCTTTAATCGCTAGTATCTCGGGCAAGTTGACGAGAAACAAATCGACTATTGTCGGGTCAAAGTGTTTGCCTTTCTGCTCCGTAATTAGAGCAAGCGCCTCTTCAACACTCCACGCTTTTTTGTAAGGCCTTTCTGCCGTAAGCGCATCAAAAACATCAGCGACAGCCGCAATTCTACCGACCAAAGGTATAGCTTCACCCGCTATCTGATTTGGATAGCCACTGCCATCCCATTTCTCATGGTGATACTGCGCGACTTGAATGGCCATACGCATCAGTTTGGAATCGCCCTGCCTACCAAGGATTTCAACACCGAACTCGACGTGTTTCTGCATGGTAGTCCATTCACCGGCATCCAATTTGCCTGGCTTCAGTAACACACTGTCAGGAATGCCAATCTTGCCAATATCATGCATCGGCGCTGCATCGCGCAAGGTCTCGGCATCTTCGTCTGTCATGCCCAAGGCTTTGGCTAATATCTCGCAATAATGGCTCATGCGCATAACATGCATGCCTGTTTCGTTATCTTTAAATTCAGCGGCTCTACCCAATATGTTGAGCGTTTCTAGTTTGCCGAGATTGATCTCTTGGGTTTTCTCTTTCACCTGACTAAACAAAGCTCGTTGCTGGTCATAAAGAGCAATATGGGTTTTTACACGTTGTAGTGCAATTTCAGGTGTAATTGGCTTCGTTAAATAATCAACTGCACCTAAGGACAAGCCTTTTACTTCGGCTTCAGGGCCAATCTTTGCGGTAACGAATATAATGGGGATATGCGCAGTATTTGGCTGAGCTTTTAATTGACGGCACACTTCGTAGCCATCGATGTCAGGCATCATGATATCAAGGAGAATAAGATCTGGCTGCGGCACCATCTTCGCTATTTTGATACCGATAGTACCGTTAATCGCGACCTTAACTTGATAGGTATCTTTGAGGATTGCCGTTAACACATCTAAGTTACTTGGGGTGTCATCCACGACTAACACTATAGGTTTACGACTCATTGACACCTCTTATAAAAATCAAACAGTTATAAACATAGTGTAGATGGGTTTTCGTACCTCTCAACATGAAAATGACAAATGATTGTTAAAAATGAAGAGTCGATCTTCGAGTGACATCAAACTAACGGTTTGATCCTCGTCTGATGTCAAAAATACGGCAGAGATTAGCGTATAACACAAGAGGGAATATACTGTCTTGGACATATGAACCATACGAAAAGAGCTCCTCATATGGGAGCTCTTTTCATTTCGGTAACTAAGGGGTTAAGCAGGCTAGAGACCCAGCGACCTAACGACCTAACGACCTGAATAATACATACAGATTCGAACACCATCGAACTCGCGAATCTCAAATGGGATCTCGTAGATAGACTCCATCACGGACTTTTCAACCACTTCCGAAACCTTACCTGACTTAACCACTTTTCCTTTCTTCATCGCCACAATGTTATCTGAATAGCAAGAAGCAAAATTGATGTCGTGAATCACGATCACCACCGCTTTATTGAACTCATGCGCTAAACGACGCAGCGTCTGCATGATTTCGACCGAGTGTTTAATATCAAGATTGTTCAGTGGTTCATCTAGGAACACATAATCTGTATCTTGCGCCACAACCATCGCGATAAACGCCATTTGACGCTGACCACCACTCAACTCATCAAGGTATTTGTTTTGGATATCGGTAATGCCAAGGTGTTCTAGCGCTGTATCGACGATCTTATGATCTTCGTCTTTCAAGCGACCTTGAGAGTGTGGGAAACGACCAAAACAAACCAACTCACGAATCGTAAATCGCATATTGATGTTGTTTGACTGTCTTAACACGGCAAGGTGCTTGGCTAGCTCTTTGGTATCCCACTCAGCCAATAACTTATCGCCAATGACCACTTCACCCGCGTCACTGTCTGTTAAACGGCTTGCCATTGAAAGCAGTGTACTTTTACCCGCACCATTTGGGCCAATGATAGAAGTCACTTCTCCTTTCGGGAACATAGCACTGGCATCATCAACCACGAGTGACTTGCCATACTTCTTAGTTAAACCTGTTAATTTAATCACTACTTACTACCTTTACTGAATTCTGGTGCGTAACAACAAGAACATAAAATACAAACCACCGACCAAGTTAATGATCACACTCACTGTGGTTTCAAACGCCATTACTTTTTCGATGAACCATTGACCAGACACGAGCAACACTACCGCTAACAAGCTGCTAGCGATGATTAGAGTACGGTGCTGATAAGAGCTGAATATCTGACGAGCCAAACTTACTGTGATTAAACCGAAGAAAAGTACCGGGCCAACCAAGGCAGTTGATACCGCGACCATCACTGACACAATAACCAAGGTAATCTGAGTCAGTCGCTTGGTATTCACGCCCAAGCTTGTTGCGTTATCGACACCAAGCCAAAGCACATCAAGCTTAGGTGCTAACAACCACAGGCCAAGCAAGCTCAAACCTAATGGAATAAGGCTGAGGTAAACCAGTTCGCCTTTCACGTTATTGAAGCTTGCAAACATCACATTCTGCAACACCGCAAATTCATTGGGATCAATCAACATCGCAAGGAAGTTCGCTAAGCTCGAGAATACGCTGCCACACACGATACCAATCAGAAGCAGTGTGAATACGTTATTTCGCTTGCTCTTAAAGTAGAAATGGAACAGAGCAAACGAGAACAAGATCATCACGGTTACAGACATCGAAAAGTTTGCGATTGAATCAATGACCCAGAAGCTTGTACTGCCAAACACAAACAGAAGCACCGTTTGAACCAGCATATACAAGCTGTCAAAGCCCAAGATGGATGGGGTTAGAATTCGATTATTAGTGATGGTTTGGAAAACCAATGACGACGCCGAGATCGCCACCGCCGCCAACACAATCGACAGCAATTTTGGTAGTCGCAGAGACAAGAAGAACTCATAGTTATCCCACGTAAGTCCCTGCCCCACAAATACTGCCGCCATACATAAAGACGCGATGGCCAGAATCGCAATTTTTACTGAATCACGCATTCGACTTGTCTCTCATGATTAGGTAGATAAAAATCAAGCCACCAAAGATGCTGATTACCATCGAGATTGGAATCTCATAAGGGAAGATGACGATTCGAGCTAACAAGTCACAAACCAATACCAAGATCACGCCCCAATAGGCTGTCCAAGGCAGAATCTTCTTCATGTTATCGCCCATCATTAGCGAGACGATATTCGGCACGATAAGGCCAAGGAATGGGATAACACCAACGATCATCACCACAGAAGAGGCACAGATAGCGACCAATGCAACACCAATGAAGACGATCTTCTGATAATTCAAGCCGATGTTTTTCGCAAAGCTCTCGCCAATACTCGCCGCACTGAACTGACTCGCGAAGTAGTAAGCCAACACACAAGCAGGCACTGCGAGGTAAAGAATTTCATAGCTGCCTTGCAACACACTCGCAAAGTTCGCCATTGTCCATGCCGACATGGTTTGTACTAAGTCGTACTTGTAAGCAATAAAGGTTGTTAGAGACGAAACAACGTTGCCATACATGATGCCAATCAAAGGCACCAACACCGCATTCTTGAACTTGAGGTGCTGTAGGAAGCGGACCAATAGCATGGTTCCGAAAACCGCAAACGCGAAAATGAAACCTAAGTAGCTCCATTGCGCTGCATTGCCCAGAACCAGAATACCGACTATGTAGCCAAGCATGGCGCAGTCAATGGTACCCATAGTCGAAGGCGCGGCAAACTTGTTCTGCACGATCTGTTGCATGATCAAGCCAGCGACACTCAAGCCCGCACCGGCAAGTACAATCGCGAACAGTCGAGGGATTCGACTAACAACATAAATAGAGTTGGCGTGTTGGTTGCCATTGAAGAAGTCGCTAAAACTGATTTCAGCGACTCCAATCATCAATGACATAATGCATAACACAACAAGAAATACAGCAGCGGCAATGGGTTTCAACATAGAAATAATACTAAAGGTAGGGCTCTTTGAGTCCGTATGAAAAGTGAAAAAGGGCTTATAAGAACGCTCTTATAAGCCCAAAAATCTGATGATTGATGACTATTGAATTGTTCGTTCAATATCACCCAACATTCTGTGAATCGCTGTCACGCCACCACCAGCCAAATACCAAGCACTTGAATCAAGGTAAACGATGTTGCCTTTCTGCGCTGCAGGTGTCGCCGCAACTAATGGGTTATCAAACAGCTGTTGTGCGCGCCCTTCTGATTTACCGATCGCTTTTTCGCGGTCAAGAACGTAAAGCACTTCAGGTTTTGCGTCAGCAATGTATTCGAACGAGATTAGGTTGCCGTGAGTCCCTTTAATTGGAGCCACTGTCGCACTCTTTGACTCCTCGAAACCAAAATCATCAAAAATGATCGAGAAGCGACTGCCCTTATTGAACATCGCAATGTTGTTGCCGTTGTTCATCAGCATCATTGCAGACGTTTCGTCAGACGCAACTTTGTCGTTTACCGCCGTGATAGACGCTTGAGTCTCTTTGATTATCGCTTCTACTTCAGCTTGCTTACCAAAGATGTCACCTAGCGCGCGCCAGTTTTGCTGAGCATCAGCCCAGTATTTATCACCTTCAATAGAGAACATGACCGTTGGAGCGATTTGTGCCAGCTTGTCGTAAACCTTAAGCATACGGTTTTCCGCGATAATGATGTCAGGCTTCAACATGTAGATAGCTTCAAAATCCGGTTCACTCAATGATCCTGTATTTGCTGTCGTTTCTTTGTACGAAGCTAGGTAATCGGGCAGCAAGCTATGAGGCGCACCAACTGGCTGTACACCAATTTGATCAAGCACATCCAAGCTACCAAAGCCAAGTACCACAACGCGCTGTGGTACTTCAGTAAACTGCGCCGTGCCCTTTACGTGTTCAATGGTCACGGTTTTCGCTTGAGCGGTCATCAGTAATGATGATGCAAGAATGATGGCAAACCCGCTTAACAACTGGCGAACTGAATTGATTGTTTTCTTCATGTTTCTTCCTTTGCCATTGATACTAACCACCACTCATGACAATGAAAGTCACACTACTCATAGGCGAGCATGGGGCGAACACAACGGCTAAATAACGATAATTTAAAGTCTGTCATTGCTTTGATAACAAACCCGTAACGCAAGTGAGAACTATTATCAATTATATTTGCGTTAAACTGGCAACACAACAACTTTATTATTCAGAAATGTAAAAGTGAGTATTCATATTTTGCGTAGTCAGGAGAGATACTAGGGATCAGAAATAGCAAAAAGACGCGAAGAGGAAAATGATCATTAATCTGAAGAATAAAATGATGGGGGAAAGTGGCCGAAAACCCTGTAATTACAACGCTAAATCACAGAATTACGACGCCAAACCCCAGAATTACAACGCTCAACCTCAGAGTCACGAATTGTAATTTACAATGTAAAGACCATATATAACAGATACTTAATCATCAATAAATTAGCTAAACAATTAAAACCACTAATGACAAAGAATACGAAGCGGTGCAAAGCCAAACATCTGTCAGGTATCATGGTGAATCACCTGCCCATCGCTCATTTAACTCTCAACAAGCGACGGCAAATCATTCAAAAATATTTTTGAATTTAATTTAAAATAGGGTTGTAATTTCAAAAACTAGGCGTATAGTTCGCCACTTGGCTCTAATCTATAGAGCTGTTAATGCTAAAGTAAGTCCAAGTTCCTCAAAGACAGTTCTCGATTTCCTCGTTACACCATCTCTGCGTCAGCTTTCACCTAGATAGTCATTCAATAGCTTTTAAATTCGATCCTCACTACCGATCTATCGTCATTCGCTCTTTTGATAGCGAAGTCAAAATAGATCGATCACTTAAATATAAATGTAATAAACACAAGGCACAGTTATGTCACGCAGAACAACACGACAAACCCATTGGTACCAACTATCACGCGACAAATCAGTCAATAAACTAAAAGGTAATAAATGCTCAAGATTAAAATAGACTTACACAAAGAAGAAATTTCATGGGTCACAGAGATTCGACAGCTCAATAGCGATATACTCCACCGCCACATATTGCCCAAGCTACAACATCACAGTTATCTCATCGATTTTGAATTTAATGAACGAGAAAGCATCGGAACTATTGTTTCAGGCAACGGAAACACCCTAGGACATTTCACACTCCTATAGCATTTCCCATAGGCTACAAAAAGAAACACCGTTTAGTCCCAAAGATGTAAAAGATGTCACCCTCAATTCGCTCTAGCAGAACAAAATAGAGTAGAAGTAAAACAGAACAGAAACCTAGCCCTTTTTGCATTTCACACGCGGCTAACGCTAGCTAGGTTATCGTACTTCTATTGAAACCAACTTATATCAAACTCTGAATCACCAATGAGTCATTATCATTGCGTTAACGGTATCGACCTTAACTTCTGATCAAGAGTATATAAGTGTTCTGCAGCTTGCATGTGTTGAGGGTAATCACTGAATTTCTCACGATTCTCCTCATTCATCTTACATGTCTCATCCACCAGCATTAATTTCCAATACAGCTTTGTTGTATGCAGCATCGCCAGTAAAGGTTTGAATACCTCTTTTTCATAAGCTTGAATCAATTCTTCAATCAACTCATCACGTTCGTCTTCACTTGCGATTGAACCATTGGTTGCCGACAACACTTTTTGATACTTCAGATTTTGTTGCAGCTTATCCATAACCGTTTGGTTTTGTTCTGCTAGCTCAACAAGTTTCGACTTAATGATATTGACCCAATTGGCTTGGCTCAGTACCGCGTCATCAACGCTGGTAAAGTCTTCTCGTATCTGTCGCTCTACGTCTTTTTGAGCTTTCTTTAAAACGGCGCGCACCTTTTGAAAAGGCAGCTGATATTCCTTACTTAGATCGATAATCAGTTTATGAAAACCACCATTTGGAAGGTGTAAGTTTTCCTTAAACGTCGCCATTGCAGCTTCTTGCTGATCGGTAAGGTGAGTCATTCTGTTTCCTATTCTTTATCACTTATGGTGCTGAGCCCGCGATCATAACACTATATAACCTCGTTTTTTCGGTAACTTGATAGGTTACATCTAGGTACGTACTTAATTTCTCTCAACACGTTATCTTTTGGCTAGTTTTCACACTACTTGGCATTAAATGGTAAGTTTCTATCGATGAATATTCGTACATTAGTTGCACAGGGTATATCGCCAGACAGGAGTCATTACATACATATCAAAGACAACAGCGAGAAATGAGAAAACATATGACCTATTCAGAATACAAAGAATCCGATCTGCATAAGTGCGTTAGCGTTGGTGCAGAAGCAACGGTATCAATCGCCAAGTTTACCGTTAAAGCCACTACCCTTTTATTTCGATTTTTCCGCTGGCTTGTCGTATCGGCCTATTCTTATGTGATGAAGTAATTCTGTGTTGGAGTCGTTGTTTTCATTACGACTTATCCAAATACCCAAAAGCGCGCCCTATTAGGTCGCGCTTTTTTTATGCTCCGATTTTTGTAGCCAGCTTTTCTATGTCCGGTTTTCTAGATCTAGCTTTTGATACTTAAAGTACATAACCAATTTTCTATCGTCAGTGGCGCTAAATGGTAAAACTCTGAATCGAATAAAAACCATACTACACCTGTTCCAACAAAACAGACTTCTAACTTATACAGGTACTAAAATGAAAAAGATTGCACTTAAAATTGTAGGACTAACGGTTTTGGCTTCTGCGCTAACTGGTTGTATCGGCAGCAACGCCGTAACAGGGAAAGTGATGAAATTTAACGTTGAAGTTGTCGATAACCGCTATGCTCGTGCAGGTGTAAACTTCTTATTAGCGCCTGTGTACGGTATTACAACCGCAGCCGACTATGTCGTATTCAACTCACTTGAATTCTGGACAGGTAAAAACCCAATCAGTGGTTCGCCACACGTATTTGATACAAAAACAGATACACACTTCGAAGTGAACGACGACCTAGACCCAAGCTTGAAAGAAGCACCTGTAGGGCCAATTTCAAACAATCGCACGATTGAAACGGGTGAGATGATTAAGATTGACGAAAACACGGTTCAAATGGACATCGTCTATACCTCTGGTGAAACGGCAACTCTGACAGGTATCAAAGAGGGTCAAAACGTTAGCTATTACATGGATGGTCAGCTTGTGTCACAAACGACCATTGCTGAATTAGAGAAAATTCAAGGCACTGAAGCTTAAGGTTTGTAGCTCACACTAAGGCATAAGATTCGTAGCCCATAGGGAGTTCAATCTCAAAGCTAGGTTTGACTTTAAAGAGCGTAAAACAGAACAAGCCCGGCAATTGCCGGGCTTGTTTGTATATGCTCTATTATTTGTATCCGCTCTATTGGGATTGAGACTGTGTAAGCCGAATACTCACCAAACTTGCCACCATTATAGCCAAGTAAAAACTGCCGATAATGGATTCCATAAACACGAAGAACTGAGCAATAGGTAATGCCGGTGATATGTCACCATAACCAACCGTAGTCAACGTGATAAAGCTAAAGTACATCGCATTAAACAAATTGGTTAGCCAGATTTGCTCTTCTAACCCATTAAAGGCGTTGGGAAATATTTCTAAAATCAACAAGTAGATGGTCGACCAAGCGAACCCCAACAACAAGTAAATACAGATTGACCCAATAATGTGATTGGGCGTCACCGTTTTGGCTTTCATCACCTGTTTCAACGCCGAGTAAATGTGTGAAAACAAGAACACAGCCAACGCTGATAGCGTCACTATCGACAGGTTATAGCCTTCCAAAAACGAAAACACACCAGACACTAGCGCCGTAATCAATAACAGCCCATACCAAGAGCGATACAAAGCTCGCTCTTTATGGATACCAACAATTGAACTCGCTAGAGTAATGATGATGAGAAATAGGATTGTTTTCTGGCCTTGCGGATAAAACTGCTGCATCACCGCGCAACCAAAAAACAACACCAACAGTGCATAGAATAAGAAGTAGAAGTTGTCGTCTTTAGAGACTGGCTTCATCTATTTTTCCTCTGCCTCTACTGGTTTTTTCTCAGTTTCTTCTTGGTTTTTCTCTTCAAGCCCAAGCCACGCCATCATCAGCTCATAGCTTAAACTCAGTATCACAGCACCAACAAACAGACCAACGATTCCTGACATCGCCATTCCGCCCAACGCACCAAGCAAAATCACCAACATTGGAATGTGAGAGCCACGGCTCAGTAGTACTGGCTTCAAGATAGCGTCACTGCCGCTCACCAAAATACACCACACTAAGAACAAGCTCGCCGCCAATGTCGATTCAACACTGAACATGTAAATAATGGCAGGTAACAAAGCAAGAATCGGAGGCAACTGAATAATAGCGACCAGTAACACCGCTAGCGCCCACAATGCCGCGGCTGGAACACCCGCGATAACCAAACCAATTGCCGACATGATAGATTGAATCACAGCAACGCCTATCACACCCTGCACAACACTGCGCACGGTTGATTTAGATAACTGCACGAGCTCTACACCTTTGCCATCCGTTAAACGAACCACTAAGTGAGTCACTCCGGTTTGACATTTATCGGCATTACTCATGAACGCACCTGCAATGATGGTTGAGATAATAAATTGGACAAAACCACCACCCAATGAGCCTAAGATCGATGCCATTTTAGAAGCAAATACCTTAAGTTCGTCTGCATACGTGATAAACACGCCCTCTATATTCGAAGAAGCATGGACCAAGGCGGCATAGACTCTTTCGCCAACTAATGGGATATCTTGCAAGGACTCTTTGGGTTTCGGCAGAGACAAGGTTCCGTCCTGTAGCCCTGTCATTAGGTCCGAAGCACTGGTGTAAATACCGGAAGAGAGCGCGACTAAAGGAATGAGTAGTAACAGTACTCCGATAAAGCTCAGTAACGCGCTGGCTTTTCCTTTCGACATTCCCGTCTTATTTGAAATGGCGACAGCAACTGGATAGAGCGCAGTTGCAATGATCGCCCCCCAAATAACCAATAGAATGAATGGGCGCAAAATCGAGAAACACCAATACACGAGCATGGCAATCGCTGCGATTTTGATGGCAGCGTCTATCGCCTGTTTTGAAAAATCATCGGTTAACTTCATGAGACGTCCTTGTAAGACATAATTAAGGCTGATTTTGTAGGAACTTCCAATTCCGAGTTTCTAGGAATAAAGAAGCCAAAATCATATATATACCAATTAACACTAATTGGAATATGCGTATAAGAGTGTTGCTATCGATGTCGCCTGAGCTCATCAAAGTGCTACCGACAAGTACTAACAACGTACTAAATGCAGTGGCGAAAATCGGCGCTTTTTCGGGAACTGTGTAGATCTTCTTGGCGATCACAATAGCGACCAAGCCTATGAATAAAGAGTAGAAGATAATATTAGGAACAATCGAAAGGATTGAAAAAGCCGCTATCGCGAGCAATCCCCCGATACCGTTACTTATCACTAGAAAAGCACTCAACTTTATCGACTTCTCTGACGTAATCATCAACGATAACAGCGCAATGAACATCATTGTCAATAAAGCTTCAGATATTTGAAAAATAAAGAAAAAACATACCACTGGATAGGAGATAATCATCGCCCTAAAGGCCGCATACCAACGCTGTTTCTTTTCGAGTGGTGCAGCAGCAAAACCTGAGAACTCCGATTTAGGCTCAGGGAAAAATACATGCACTAACGCAAAGATCATCACTGAAACCACACCAGAAGTTGCTAAGCCAGATGCCAGCATTACCGAAACGCCAGGGTTATCAATCGCCATGAATGGCAACATCAAGACAGCAATCAACAATATGGTGGCAAACAGGTTCCATTTAGGGTCGACAAACAAGTAGTAACCCCAAAGCATCATTAGCCCCACTAAAATCAGCAATGGGATTGGGTAATGGGTAATTCCTCGCGATAGCAATAAACCTAACCCCATAGTCACCACAACTGCCAAGAGCAATTCGTAGACCGTTTCCTTATGGAGATTTGGTTTATCAATTAGGAACTTAGCAGTGAACACTGGCGCCACAAACGCAAGTGGCCAGTTTATCCATGCCGCCAAGAAAACAGCCAACGTGACCCCAACCGTATACCTCAGGATCCGTTGCTGTGTTTGCTGGTCAAGAATCGGCTTATCGGACATAAGACAATACGCTAATCAGACGAATCCAAACTTTGCCTATCGCGTTGAACACAAAGTTGTCGCCGCTATAAACAATCACATCCGCTTGGCCACCCACTCGAAGCATGCCTTGCATCTCATCTCGTTCAAATTCAATAGTGATAGGAAGCATCTGAGTTTGACGCAACCAACCCGTTTGTTGGCTAGCTTGCGCAAGCTTACCTGCTTGATCATTTTGCCCCCAATCAACACCCCAATCGATACTACTTACGCGCCCTTTTACCACTTTGCCCGGTGCGAAATCTAACGCCACTTCAACTTCATCACCGACCGTTACATTACCTAGGCTGTTCTCTCGATAATAAGCTTCAATCCAAATATCTTCGGTTGAAACAAAGGTCATGATTGCTTGCCCTGCCGATGCATAAAACCCTTCAGACAGGCTAAAGTTAGAAACACCACCTTGTGTCGGCGCGGTAATCACGGTGCGCTCTAGGTTCAATTGAGCTTGTTCAAGTGCCAGCAACGCAGCTTTCACTTGACTGTTTTCTTGTCCCTCTTTACCCATTTGTTGCTTCGCACCTTCAAGATCAGCCTCTGCATTCACAACAGCCGCCCGAGAGGTCGCTAATGCTGCTCGCGCTTTATCTGCATCTGATTTAGAAACCACACCTTTATCGGCCATCTCTAAAACCCGCTTGGCTTGCAGCTTGGTGTTTTGTCTTTCAACAATCGCTGAAGTAAGTTTCGCTTGAGCTGAAGCAATGCTCGCGGTTTGAGCACCGACATTTTGGCCTGCAATCTCTAAATTTTGCTCGGCTTGTTGTACTGCAATTTTGTAATCAGACTCATCTAAAATGGCTAACTTGTCGCCTTGATTAACCAGTTGGTTAGGTTGAACCAGTATGTCGAGTACTTTACCCGACACCTCTGGCTTGATTGGAACGATATAACCTTTTACACGAGCATTATCAGTAATAGGGATGATGCGGTCTGAAATGACACTGAAGATCAACATGAATGCAACAAACAACAATAGGTAGTTTGTGACCTTTCTTACTTTGTCTTTTCCATTTTCTTGCTGGCCAACTTCTTCATTGGCTTCTTGCTTATTCCCTTTGGCTTCTGACATGGGACTCCCTTCTAGATAACTAAGATCAACAAAATTAATACTTTAAAAATAAACCCAGCGATGGAAAACTCAAGTAAATAGGGTTAGATTTAGTAAACAAAACGTTGCAAATGATATGCACGTCTAATAATGCAACAATATATACAGGATTGTATTCCAATGACCTCTAGTCACTACCAAGTCCCGGTAATTCAAACGAACTACGCTAAAATTCTGGTTCAGGTTTTTTCTGACTATGGTCTTGATTTACATCTGTTGCTTAAAGATTCCGGTTTACCACCCGACCTTATCGAATCAGAAAGTGATTTTGTGCCATCGGAATCCATTAAGCGTTTGATTTATCTAACATCAGCACAACTCGGCGTATCTCGGTTCACCGATATTCTTGGACTCGCATTTCGACGTCGAATCATCCCAAATGTCTTGCATCAATTTACCGAATTCGAAACCATTGGTGATGCACTAAAACAGATCAATTCAATCTTTGCCTATGACTCCCCAGGCAGCAAAGTCGAGTTTATTCAAGAACACGGTCAGAGCTGGTTTTGCCGAACTGCCCCCGAAGACAATTCCCCTATGTTTCAATGGGGGGAAGCTTTTGCGATTACATATATCATTGAATTAATAACCACTTTATCCCAATCGCCATGGTTACCTAATAAGGTGCGTCTGCAAGGACATGACATCGATGTCGTCAAAACTCTGGTGCCAAGTAGCTGCCAATTGTTTGTTGATCAGTCGTCGACGGCTGTGCTTATTCCTGAAGAAATCTTACAACTCCCAATTCGCCTAACCTCTAAAGAACTCAGTGCTAAACCGACGCTGATTGAGTGGCACACCAGCTTTACCGATAGCGTTTATGAGCTTCTAAAGCCGTACATGAAAGAACAAGATCTCTCTCTTGACGAAGCCGCTGAGCTACTCAACTTTTCGGTGCGAACGTTCCAACGCAAACTCAAGAACGAAAACACCACTTATCGAAAAATCAAAGAGAACCTGATGTTTTCGGTAGCTTGCGAACTAATGGAAGAAGGCCACACGCTGACCTACATTTCTAGCCAGCTCGGTTACACCAACATCTCGCATTTTTCTCGTGCGTTTAAGCGCGTTTCAGGGTTAACACCCAAGATCTATCAACGCTCGATTTCGGCTTAGATACCGCTCTCACCGATTAGTTAATTGCAACACACGCCTAACCAAGGACAATGGGCGCTGCACTGCCCGAGCCTGAGCTAGAGCTAGAACTAGAGCTACACACTCTATTTCGCCCATTACCTTTAGCGCGATAAAGCGCCTTATCCGCACTACGATAGGTCGCTTCAGCTTGTGCCTGTATTTCAGACACACCACTGCTCACAGTCAGGTTCAGTGTTGTTCCTTTGGCAATCACTTCCTTCAATCGATACATCGCCTCAAACGCTTCTGCCAAATTAGTTTCGGGCATTAAGATAGCGAACTCCTCGCCGCCTACTCGCGCGACGATGTCGGTGTCTCGACTGTTATTTCTCAACAGTTCAGCGACCTCTTTCAGCGCTGAATCACCTTGGTCATGACCATGATTATCATTGATGGCCTTGAAATGATCTAAATCGATCAACGCCAAACAAGAGTGTGTATAACCATAACGCTCCGCTAAGTTTGAATAATGGTTAAGTTCTTTATCAAAACGGCGGCGGTTCCAGCACCCTGTGAGAGAATCTGTGTCCACCAACATTCTTAATCGACGTTCTAATACTTTGCGTCGACTAATATCCGTAAAGGTCACCACATATTTATTATTGTGCGACAGTATTTCAGCTAACTTTTCGACAACCACATTCACAGTAAAATGTTCGCCAAGTCGACTGACTCCACTCAACTCACCCTTCCATCTCTGGTTTTCCTTGAGTGAGCGAGTAATGGTCGATATTAAACTGCTGTTATTCATAAAACAGAGATCAGAAATCGGGCGAGACTCGACTTGATTAAAGGCATAGCCTGAAACTCTAGAGAACTGTTGATTAACTTGTATTACCCTCAATTGACTATCGAGGATAATAAAACCCGCGACGCCATCAATGATCGCTTCAGACAAGCTATTCTTGCTTTGAGCCATTTCATGTCGATATAGGCGTGCAGTAATGAGGGTGCTGAGCAAAAACAACGCGCACACAGAAAAAGCCATGACTGCCGAAGAAGCCATAGTCAATAACCACAAGCTAACTGCCATATTAAGGGCAAGTGTAGACACCACGTATAGCGGCATTTTTCGGTCCAAACTTAACTTATTCATAGTCTGCTCTAGTGATGGGCGAATGACTATGATGGCTAAGTTTTCACTAAGATATTTACCATTTTACGACACATACAAATTCAAATTATATGAGTACCATTAAGATCAATAACTTATGCTAATTATTGAGTAAGAATAGCAAGCTACCACCACTGAGTGAGCTGCCATAATTGAAGTTAATTCCAATCCCGAAGTTGTCAAAAAAGTAAGAATCGTAAGGCACATCAAATACTAATCCGGCCCCGAATTCATAGTAATAGTGCGTATCTAAAGGAGCTGTCAAATCACCCGCGACATCGATTCTTGTTAAGTTATAGTGGATTTGAGGGTTATTAAGCGACCAAGCATCGAGCGCTACGTTTTGCCTAAACTCTAGTTCATTAATGAATCGCATCCCTTCTGGGTTACCGATATCGCCATCGTTCGCTTCGCCCCAGCCTGTTCCATAAAAGTAACGAACTCTGGAAGACACATTCCAACTGCCCCACTCCTTTGGTTGCAAGTATTGAAGTTTGACTGAAGGTTCAGCAACAAGCGCCCATGCTGATGTATTCAATGCGTAGCCATCTAGCTGAGATTGAAATGCTTGAGAGTAGCTGTTGTTGTATTCGTATTTATTGCGGTAATAGAGCAAGTGAGTGCCTAACCCATAGGCGATAGACCAATGCTGGTTTAAATGGTTTTGCCCTCCGAAAAAGCCATACAGGCCCAATACCGAGTCTTCATTTGGGTTAACACGACGGTCAGGAGTCACATCTGATGAGATCTCAATATCCTGTTCAGAAAGCGCATAAGACCCTCGCACAGACCAAATAAGGTCGAAGTCAGGGTCATCCGTTTTAATCACGGAAGAGTAAGGGATGGAGCCCACACTCACTTGGCTTCGAGTATCGATGGTTTTATCGGATCCAAAACCACTGTCGTTTAAATTGATAAACGAATTAGGATCAAAATCCACAAAGCCAATTGAAATGGCATCGCTGTCAGTCAGCGCAATTGACACAGAAAATATCTTCTCTAAGCGGTTCTGAATCAATTCATTGGATGCATAGGCCAAGGAAGAACTGAGGCCCATTAAGAGCAGAATAATAGAACGGGGATAGTGCGATAGGGGTGAAAGCATTAAGTTGACTCCATTCAAACTTATGCTTCAAGTGTAATTGGTAACTTAACTAATTCAATCAGAGAGTTAACGGTGTGGTTGATACTGCTCTCAGTTCCAGCTGCAAGAGCGTTGCTAAATCGATGGCTCCCCAAAGTTCTTCTACGTCTTGGATTCTAAAATGAATAATCATATGCGCCTCTGTCTAAATTGAAGTCTTATCATGAATCATTCTTAAAACGCTTACTTACCATAATGCGCCAAACTGACTTTAAGACCTATTTCGCATATAAAACAATAAGCGCTTGAAAATTATAGAATTATCTCCTAAGTTTTTTATAACCCTTTACTCAGGAAGAAGTAGATGAGCAATATAGAAAAAGTATATGGATTTAATACGCCCCAACGACTCTTTGTCGGATACACGCTTGCGGTACTCGTCGATTTAACGGTTCTTAATTTTTTTGATGAATACTGGGACTTCGTCAATATCGAGTCTTTCACCATCTCATTTGCAGCTGCGATTCTGCTACAACTCCTGCTCAAACTGTCTATTGGCTTAGAACATAAGCTCGCAGATTACTTCAAATCTAAACCGGGTACAGCGCCTAAGATTTATCGCGGTTTATCCAGTTACGTGATTTTGGTGGGCTCTAAGTTTGTGATGTTGGAAGCCATCAATATCTTGTTTGGCGACAAGGTAAACTTCACAGGCCCATGGAATGGTGTGGTGGCATTCTTCGCTGTGGTATTCACGATTTTGGTCGCAGAGATTATTGTTTCAAAAATCTACTTCGCACTCGATGACACGCCCAAAGCCGAAAAAGCATAGCCGCTTTTGATACAGACCTAAGACAAAAAAAGTGAGCCAAACAGGCTCACTTTTTACATCTATTCTTTACGTTTCAGCGATTAACAAACAGAGAAGTTAGATAAAGACTCTCGCTCTAATACCAAACACCCAAGCGCTACTTTCATTGGAGAAAGCTGGATCTTTAATGTATTGAATATCAGGTGTCACTTGGATGAAATCGTTGAGTTGCATGTTGTAGTAAATTTCAGCCGTCCATTGCTCTGTATTACCGCTTATTGCTTTCGCATCAGCTGCAAAAGAATCACCATTCACTTCCGCCCAGTTTAGCGCAACACCAAGGTTGTTCGTCGGTTTTCCTAACCCGAAATATCCCATACCAACCGAGATTGATTTATCGTAAAGGGCAACATCACCTTCTGAGAAACCACCTCGCACAAACGGCATAACTTGAGGCGTGATAAATTGACTCCATGAGAAATTGACACCTGAGCCACCTTCAGTTGCAAGGCTATTACTGTGGCGAGTATCGTCACCAAAATCCCAGAACGTCACATGGAAGTTGTCTGTATAAATCAGGTCTTGTGAAGCCGTCCAACCTAATTCAAGTGTTGTAAAGTAAGATGCATCACTACCAAAAGCGCTATCAAAGCCATCAAAAATATCATCTGACTGACCATTTGCATCAGCGATACCACCGACCACATAAAAGTTTTCGCCTAGCATATGACCGGCAGAAAGGGCCAATACACCGTCATCCGGTAAGCCCATCGCACCTGAGCCTGTCGAGAATACCAAGTTAGTAAAGCCAGACCACGGGCTTGCTAGAGCGTAAACATCCGCATAGTTCGTTACATCCTGCCAACCGACGACAATGGTGCCTTTGCCATCATTGATTTTTTGCTTCCAATTTAAGTCCGTAACACGAAACCCTTGATCGCTAAATGCCGGGCCAATTGCACCGACATAACCAAGAGGGCCGAATGAATAGTCTTTTGGCGGAGTATCACCATAAGCATGCCTATGTTCCACCTTCCAAACTAAGCTACCTGAGTTCTGTGTGCCGTTTCCTAATAGATGCCATGAACCGTATAATCGTGCCACACCCGACGATGCATCAACGCTATCGCCGCCAACCCCATCCCCAGAGGTCAGCCCCAAAGCAAAGTAATCTGCACCAAATGTAAAACCATCTTCAGCTAATGACTCCCTCCAAGATTTCTTTTGTGCTTTCTGCTCTGCAATTGTATTTTCAACAGAATCTGGGCCTTCAAAGTTAGCGCCGTAAACAACGCCGCTCATTGGGCTAACCGCCATCACAATAACCATACTTACTTTAGAGAATCTTGAGTTCATCATGCCACCAGTGCTTTTTAAGTTAGTTTTATTTTATTCATTACTCACATTGAAAATTGTCATTTGATGACACTGAGTTATTTAGATACTTCCAACAAGAGATTGGATTCAACTAAATGCACTAGCTAAGGTTGATACTGTTCTATACCTTCCGCTTTCATCGCATACACCGACTGCACATTGGCTGCGCCGTCAGAGTAATTCACATTTTCTTTCGATTGATGACCCGTTAACTGCCCTTCAACCCAGACTGGTGTCATTAAGCTGACCAATTCAATGCCCTCAGGAAAATCAATCAATACAAGCTGGTTCGCTGGAGGCGGTGGTGTATGAATACACGCTCCAGCAGAAGGCACTAAAAAGAACTTAGTCACCTTAGTTCCATCCATTTCAATCGGCGTGATGTAACCAGGAATACGATGTTTACTACCTACTACCTCTGTATTGGGTTTCGAGCCTAACGCTTCGCGTTGCTTCATGATCTGAGCACGAGCAACGAACAATGCTTCTACATCTATATCTTGCTTTTTTAATCTTTCAGTAACTTCGACGATTTCTTGTCTCGCTTTATCACTTGCCACAAAACCGTCTTCAGCCTGAGCCTCTTTAAAGCGAGCAATAGTCGCCATGTCAAACATCTGATTTCTATCTAACTTTTGAAATGGATCCTCCATTAACTCCATACTCGGAACTAACTCATCCCAGTACGTCACTTTTATTTCACTAGCCAATGATGAAAATGACAAACAACAGAACATAAAAAATGAGCCTATTGATTTTAAATCAACCATCAAAATCTACTCCAACCAAACACAACAAAAAGGAAGTAGGTAGAGGAAAAGCTCCTCTACCAAATGATTAAAAATCGAATCGTAAATTACATTTCGTTGCGGTATACAACGCCATCTTTCATTACCAATTTGATAGTATCGATAGTCTTGTATTCAGGATCAGCGTCAAACCATTCCGGAGTCGCGCCTATCACTGCCATATCTTCCAATGGGTTACCCTCAATCAATAAGATGTCTGCAACCGCTCCATTTTCAATAACGCCTAATTTCCCTTGTGTGGTGCCTCTAGGGCCTGACATCGCCAACATTTCACCAGCCGTTGAAGTCATTTGTTTCAACACTTCAAAGTTGCTGCCGAAAGCTTGTGTGCGCCAATAAATTTCGTAACGACGAGCTCGCTCGGCATCGGAATCTGCTCCGACATAGTCAGAGGCGAAAACGACCTTCACATTGTTCTCTAACAGTCGTTTACCGTAATCACCGTATTCTTCTTGAAGTTGGGCCACCATTGGCAATTTCTCAGCAGGCATCAGCGGATTTTTTGCTAGGTCTGGTGATAATCCCCACATTTGTGGAACAATATATCCGCCCTCTTTGGCAATTCTCTTCATCGTGTCATCATTGATAAAGAACCCATGTTCAAAGGTTTTAACGCCACAATCCAATAGGCGATTTACCGATCGATCGTTAAAAGTGTGTGCCGCGACATAGGTATTCCAATCTTTAGCAGCTTCAACAATCGCACATGTCTCATCGATCGAGTATTGAGTGGTATCTATTGGGTCAAATCGAGATGAACCACCGCCACCAGCCATGATCTTGATTTGAGTCGCGCCATTTCGTAGGTTCAATCGTGTTGCTTTCAATACTTCAGGAACGCCATCGGCAACTGCACCAATCCCCATACGTTCAAAGTTAGAAATGTCACCCACAGAATTTGGAGAAAAACCTGAGTCACTTCGGTCTCGGAAATCACCATGACCTGAGGTTTGAGAAATAAATGTACCAGAAGGGTAAATACGCGGGCCGACAACGTTACCCGCCTCAATTTCACGAGTTAGACCAAAGGCTGGACCGCCCATATCGCGGACAGTAGTAAAACCATCATCTAAGAAGCGTTTAGCAACTTGAGTCGCATGAATTGAAATGTCAGTCAGGTCTTTATTAGATTCGATATCACCAAAATTATAATTAATCATGATATGAGCATGGCCATCGATCAGACCCGGCATTAAGGTTTTACCCTGACCATCAATCACATCAGCTTCACCTGCTTCAATTGGCGTTGCGGAGATTTGCTTGATCAGATTATCTTCAACCAATACGTGATGATCTTCGTACAGTTTATCTTCTGTACCATTGAATATGTCGACGTTAGTAAACAACGTTGACGCCGCATTTGCAGAAAGAGCAAACGCGCACGAAAGAGCCACAACAGAGAGCTTTAAGCCAGTATTTTTCATTTTTACACCTTGTTATCCATAAATGAGTGGAATCCACTTCCCATAACGATTCCGTAACTACTAATGAGTGTTATGAGGTTTCAAAGGTGTTTTTATTAGCCGCGATAATCACAAAAATCTAATCAAAATTCCGAGAAAAATCGAGGAAAAAACAACTCATCAACATTCAATAACTTAGTAGTGATACTGCCAGTGTTCAAGGTTCACAAATGGCCATTTGGTGACAATAAATAAATCTGCGTTCAGGCTCCGGTTTCGGCTTAATGGCTGGAGTTATTACTTATTGGCTAGAGTTTCGTGGCGGAACTGTTATTGCCGGATCTCTTACTGATAGCTTTGTACTGTTGCTTACCGACGTTAGCTGTGCTCTTTTCGGTACTGTCTTGGCGTCATGTTCATCTGTCGTTTAAAGGCTCGGGTAAAGTGGGAAGAATCGGAATAGCCCATTTTCGCGCCTACTTGCGTGATCGATAGATCTGAATGCTTAAGCAATTCCAAAACCTGCTCAAGAACCATCTCTTCAATCAAGGTTTTGTAGACCACCCCTTCACTTTCCAACCGACGCTGGATCGTTCTAACATGAATATTCAGAATCTCAGATGCTAAGCTAATTGGGAGTTTCCCCATCGTGAGATAAGGTTTAATAACAAGCTTAAAAGCGCTCAGGAATGAGCTAGGTAAAGGCTTAGTGAGGTCTGATACTTGAGCAATTTTGGGTAAAACAATCGGTGCAAGCATGATGTCTTCAGGGATCTCAAAGGCAGTGACCGGTCTATGCGTATAAAACTGAGCACTGCCCATTTGTGGTAGAGATTGAAAACATTCGAGATCACCATTCTGAATTCCGACCTCAGACGGCTTCCAACGACCTTGCGTTAATACTGAAAGTAGCTCGTTAATGAAAATAACAGAGAACAGTTCAGCGAACTTAAACCAAGGTGCGTTAGTAAATGGCTTCTCACGAACCAACCACCACTTGCCTCCGGATTGCTTGGTATAGACATTCGCACCATTGGATACTAGCTTAAGCTGCTCACCAAATTGGTCTAGCGCGATTTTCAATGAACCCTGCTGGCTTAGCTTAGCCACAAACCTTGGCACATAGGTTTGCTTGCAAAAACTCCACATAAACAGCGAAAACTCTTCTCTCGACGCAGATTCCCCCATAATCTTGACCACGTTTTTAATAGTGGTCTCAGGGAGATAATCGTAATGGTCATTACTGATGAGAATATCGTTAGGGATTTGGGCACTGCGTAGTAAGGTGTAGATTTCACCATCAATATGTTTGAACAGTTCCGCGAACAATTCGACTTCTTTCTTATCAACAACCGTCATTGCCTGAGGGGTATTTGGCATCCTTTCCTCTTATCTATTCGTTCACGAACTCAAATTATCACCTTCTTTAAGATAGCAGAACAAACGCCGCGTTACCTAGAGTTACTAACCGAATATACCCGTCAAAATAACGAATAAACAAACGGTTAGTCGCTCAAATTACATTTACTGACTTGGTAGTTTACTGAGCCACTAAATCGCCTTTTCGTACCCAAAATGCTCGCACATGGTCGTAAATCAGATTAAACACAAACGCGTAAATGGTAATAAAAATGGTCACGCCGATGTCCATCAAAAATGCCTGCCATAACCCGACGTTGAGCAAGTACGCCATCACAGGGATCGTCGCCACCAGCAAGCCTGCCTCAAATAACACGACATGAAAAACACGTAACTTGAGCGAACGCTTTGATTTTTCACCTGTGAAATAACGGTCAAAAATGCGATTGAAACAGTAGTTCCAAATCATCGCGATAGTGGCAACGACTATCATGGTTCCTGATAAGGCATTCACATCGTGATCGGTAAATATCGCCAAGCCCATAATTGAAAGTGTTACGGCCAAAACTTCGAATAACACCGAGTGGAACACTCTTTCTGATGTACTCATACATTCCTCTAAATAATCTAGTCTATGTTGGGTTAGCTCGAATTATGTCATCGAAAATAATAAGAGAAAGTTAACAGCCATCACGAACAGTGATAGCCTAGGAGTTATCCCCCCCTTTGGTATTGAGCGAGAGATAGAATGTACAGTTTTGAGCAATTAAAAGTCTTCGTCACCGTGTGTGAAAGTGGCTCTTTTTCTGCTGCTGCACGCAAGCTGAAACGCGCTCAATCCGGCGTCAGCCAATCGATCGCCAATCTCGAAATAGCCATCGACCAAGAGCTGTTTAACCGCGAGAAAAACATCCCCGTTTTGACCAACACAGGCAAAGCCTTATTGCCTGTTGCCAAGTCGATTCTCGACCAACAAAAGTACTTCGACCAAAAAGTAGAATCGCTGACGCAAGAAGATGAACACGAACTGATCATTGCCATTGATGAGAGCATCATAGATAAGAATTTCATTAAGATAATCAGCTCACTAGCCGATCAGTTTCCAATCACACACTTCGATATTATTACGACATCTACCTTCGATGTTGAAGACTTAGTAAGGCGCGGAAAAGCACAGATTGGCATCATCTATGCGGATGGTGAGCTTAAGGTGGATATGGATTTTTTCCTACTTGGCCAAGCGCGCTTTCTTACTGTCAGCTCTGCCACGCACGAGCTGAGCCAAATGCCCGTCGTTCAAGACTCAGACCTAAAGCGCTACCGCCAATGTGTGCATCGTAGTTCGAAGCAGCACGAATTGTGGTTCACCTATGGCATCAGCTCCATGCTTTGGTATGCCAACAACCACAAAACGATCATCGATCTCGTTGAACAGAACGTAGGATGGGCAAATGTGCCTGAAATGATGGTGATGGAAGGAATTCGGAAAGGCGATCTCGTTGCACTGCCAGTGGCACACGAGCATGGTGGTTGGATTACTCCAGTGGGTTGCTTAGTGTCTCGCAGCCATATCAATGGGCCAGTGTTAACAAGTTTACTTGAAAAACTAAAGGGCCACTCATTAGAGAACAATCAATGGCAAGCCAACTAATCTTCCCCAATCCTTGAGTTCAGCCTATTTCAGCAACGGAATCCTAAACCAATGACGGTGGTGTTTTCTCCAGCACTACCTCATTTCCGCTTTTCGTGCCGATAATTTTCTTTGTCGTGTGGATAAAACACCCTAGTTGATATCCCAAAGTGACATAACTAGTATGCGATCCCAAAGGGTTTGTCTTATCAAACTGATATCGACAAAACCAAATCGCTCTTTAACACCACTGACCCAACTTCAAATCTCCCACATAAGTGCCCCTGCCCTGTAACCACTTGTGAAAGCTTCAAATAGATCACTTTTGAATATTGATTCGCACCCAGTTTATGAGCCCTCTTCGAGTGCTTTTTTATATCTAAATGAACCTTTTGGAAAATTTGTCGTGAACGTTTTAAGAAATATTTGCCCTGAGAAAATGGGCAAAGAGCGTAACAAACGAGAGTATGATTTACGCGTACTTAATTGTGTCAGTGAAAGCGAATATGAATCGCGTATGGCAGTTTGGAATAGCTTAACTTTGGTTGCTACTCCGTCTGTTTCAGAAACAAAAGGCTTCATCGATGAGGCTTTCAACAAACTTCAGCAAGACTTGAAAGAAGCGAGCCGCGAGTTATCGATAAACTACACAGACTTCATTGCAATGGCGCATGAAGAACTTAACTACATTAAGGTGTTTGTTGCTGATAAGACCGCACAATACGGCTGGTATGCCGCGATCGTTCTTATGATCATCGGTACTGTTGCTTTATGCGCTCAGTAAACCAAACTGTGTATTCAATAAATTGTCTTAAAAGCTCAAGCGATAGGCCAATTTAGCCTTTCTATGAGGCTGTTGTTTAACTAGAAAACAAATGGTTAACCTCATTTGTTTTCTAGCTGATCCCCCTTCACTCTCCCATTAGAGACAACAAATCCTGCGTCGCTTTTTTTGGGCTTTGAGCGTGACATATCGCTGACACCAGAGCCAATCCATGAATGCCTGTCTTAACCAATTTTGGAATGTTCGACTCGTTAATTCCACCAATACCGACAATCGGTAACTTCGTTGTCTCCAACGCCATTTTAATGCCGTCATAACCCCAATGTTTCTTAAGATTTGTCTTAGTCGGTGTTGCAAAAAGCGCACTGAGGCCAATGTAATCAATCGGCAGACTATCGGCTTCTTGAAGCTGTTGTTCAGTTTCAATTGATAACCCAAGAATCTTATCCGGACCAATCAACTGACGGGCCAACTCAGCAGGCATATCTGATTGACCTAAATGCAAGCCGTCAGCATCCACAGCCAACGCAACGTCCACTCGGTCATTAATAATCAACGGCACATTAGAACCTGCCAAAATCGACTTAACAGCTTGTGCTCGTTCAATGAAAGCTCTCACATCCCCATGTTTCTCTCTCACTTGGACCATAGTGACACCACCAGCGACCGCTTGTTCAACCACGAACTTAAGCGTTTCTAAATCTTGTTGGTCATCCGTTACTAAGTAGAGCTTATAAGGGTTCATATCCTGCCTTTGGAGTCGGAGTCTAAATAGAGTTGCTACCATTTTACCGACAAATCGCATCATGTGCATGGAAGTTAATACTAAATTAGCTCAATTAAGCGCGTGCCATTGAATATACAACTCGTTGAAAGCATGCCGAAAACCCTGAGATTTTTAACTAAAGCGTTACTTATTACACAAACTATTCACTTAAGCCTGCCCAGAACGCTGTTTTATGGAATACTTCGCTATGAAGGAATCAGGTAAATATAGGGATAGTTATGCGCCACCTTTCTATAGCGTTTAAGATCAAGCTAGGTTATGCCATCTGCTTACTCTTTTTCGTCATTTCTGGCTTTGTGAGTTACAAAGGTATCCAAACCTTGTCGAACGGCTTTAGCCAGTACAGTGAGCTCAGCCAGAAAGCGACACTGTCAGGCAACATTCAAGTGCATTTTCTTCAGATGCGCTTAGCCTCTGAACGTTACTTAGAGTCATTGGATGAGCAATACGAAACGAATTATCAATCAAGCAAACTCGCGATTGATGAACTGCTGAACAGCTTAATTCAGACCACCACCAAAACCGATAGCCTAGCTAGCCTGCAATTAGTGCAAGACAGCGTGGCAGCATTTGACACGGCTTATGGCTCAATGAAACAGAGCCAGCTACTCATCGACCAATTGGTGAATGTCGAGATGGTCAAACGAGAAACCAACGCCCTCAAAGCCGCTCAGAGCTTGTTGTATGAGTCGTACAACAACAACGATCCAAACGCGAGCTTATACGCGGGCATGTTGATGGAGAATTTCCTCGCAGCCAAGATCACCGTGCTCAGTTATTCAAACAACAACGACCTAAAAACCTATGAAGCGGGTAAAGATATCTTTGAATACGCGTTGCCAGGTATTGAAGGCGATATTGAATCTCTTAAATCATCCCCTTATCAAAGTGAGTTGATTGAAGACTTCTCAAACCAGCGCGAAGCGTATGCAAAAGGCTTTGAGCAAGTTCATCAGCAGATGATTGAAAACACTCAAAGAACTGCAACGCTTGCCTCGATTGGTGACAGCTTGGCTATCGCAGTAGCGGATGCTCAAAGTATTCTAGAGCAACAGAAACAAGCATTAACGCCTGAACTGCAAGCCAGTGAAAAACGTTCGATTCAAATCATCTTCTTGCTAACGGGTGTGGCTTTGGTGATTGGCATGACGAGCGCTGTGTTGGTGACTCGTTCTATTACCAAAGGCATCGCACAGGTTAAACAAATCACCAATGAGCTTTCTCAAGGCAACTTAAATGTTGAAGTGAACATCGAGAGCAAAAACGAGATTGGCGAACTGCTGACCAACATGGAGATCACCATTGAATCTCTGCGCGATATTGTCGGCCAAGTGAACCGCTCTAGCGTGCGTATTGGTGAGATGTCGGAGTCGCTCAATCAAGTGACCAATAACAGCTCGACCAACGCGACACAGTTGAACAATGAGATGATCAATATCTCTTCTGCCGTTGATCAATTGGCTTCGAGCACATCAGAAATTGCTGCAAGTGCTAACCACGCGTCTCAAGTTGCAAACCAAGCAACCGAGAATGTGGCGATGGGACTTAAAGAAGTAGACAAGACACTGCATGAAATTGGCAGCGCCGATGAAAGCATGCAGGTGAGTAGCCAGAAAGTGACCGACCTGCACAAAGAGTCGATGAACATTGGTGCCATTCTTGAAGTGATTAAAGGCGTCTCTGAACAAACCAACCTATTGGCATTGAATGCAGCTATTGAAGCCGCTCGTGCGGGTGAACAAGGTCGTGGATTTGCAGTAGTAGCCGATGAAGTAAGAACTCTAGCTAAGCGTACTCAAGATTCTGCTAGCCAAATTGATGAACTCATCACATCGCTACAGCGTGGCGCTAAAGATGCGTTAGAGTCGATCAAAGAGAGCCACAGCACGGTTTCCGATGCATCAACTCAGGCACAACAAGCCTCTCAGAACCTGCATGTGATTAACCAACACATTCAAGATTTGAACCAGGCCAACAGCCAGATCGCAGTATCGGTTGATGAACAGGACTGCTTGACTAAGTCGCTGGGTGAAAATGCGCAAGGTGCAAACACCATCGCACAAAGTAACCAAGAGTCTGTAAGCAGTATTTCTGGCGCAGCGAGCGACTTAACCGAAGTTGCTCATCACTTAGAAAGCCAAGTAAATCGATTTAGAACCTAGCAAAACAGCTGACATAGTTCCGAGTCATAAATAGAAAATCCCCCAGCACCTATGTATTGGGGGATTTTTAATAAACGAGATAATTTAAACTCGATAATGGGCAAACTTAGAACTTAGAACTTAGAACTAGATTGAGCCTACTGAATCTTCAGACGTTGAATCAGTGTCTCTTCATCTAACTGATAAAGTTCATCAAGCAGGTTCATCTGCAAGCTACCCGGGCCGCGAGAGTTCTCAGCAGCAATTTCACCAACCACACCCAATACCGCCGCTGCCGCCAAACCACTTTCATCTCCAACAGCTGCGAAAGCACCCGTCAATGCCGTTAAGGTACAACCCATGCCGGTCACATACGGCATCATTGGATGTCCGTTATTTAACGTAACAACGCAGTCTTTAGTGACAACATAATCTGTCTCACCAGAAATCACCACATTCGCACCGTATTCAGCGACTAAGCATTGCGCTGCGCCTAATGCAGCGTCACTGCTATCTAGTGCATCAACGCCTTTGCTCTGTGCTTGCTCACCCGCTAGCGCGATAATCTCAGACGCGTTACCACGAATGATCAACTTATCGGCTAAACGGGCAATTTCACGAGAAGTCTCGGTACGCAGCGTACTAGCACCGCAACCCACAGGGTCAAGAACCACAACCTTGTTGTTTGTATTCGCTTGTTCAACAGCAAAACGCATTCTTGGCGTCCAAGCACTGTCGAGCGTGCCGATGTTAATCACAAGCGCGCCAGAGAAAGACATCATCTCAGCCAGTTCTTGCTGTGAGTGCGCCATGATAGGCGAAGCGCCAATCGCCAATAACGCATTCGCAGTATTGTTCATCACGACGTAGTTGGTGATGTTCACAACCAGTGGTTTTTGCTCCCGTACTGCGCGCAGCGATTGGATGATTTGTTCAGTTAGCATGGATAAATCCTTATTCGTTAAAGTCGCTTTAAGCCGCGGTTGAGTCATTAAGTGCATTCAGACCTTGCTGCCAAAAAGCCACTTCCATACGCGTTGCGCTTTTGAAGATATGAACAATGTTCTGGCCACGCTCGCTGTTGATCTCGATTTCAGCAAGCAGTTGATTGAAGTATTCTGCGCCCGTTGCTACGCCAGACTGGAACTCTTCTCCACCGTACAGTTGCAGCCAGCTTGCGTATGGGTTGCCTTCTAATACAGTATCACTGCTTTCTAACAGCGCTTTACCAATCACGGCATAACCAATTGAACACGGAGCCAATGCCGCATATAAGTCGACAAGATCACCTGTCATACCCGCATCTAGAACGTAGCGCGTGTAAGCAACAGTGCCGAAATCTTCCGGTTCGTTTTCTAAATCCGACTCGGTTAAACCCCATTGACCACAGTAAGTCACGTGGTGAGAGATTTCAGAATCTAGCAGCGCATGAACACTTGGCAGTGCACGACGCATATCAGCCAAGGTTTTAGCCTTGTAAATTGCCAATGCATAAGCGCGAGCATACTGCTTCAAAAACAGAAAATCTTGCTTCAAGTAATGCAGAAAACACGGCTGAGCAAGAGTGCCGTTCGCCAGCGTTTTAACAAAATCATGCTCGGTGTAATCTTGCCAATCTTGTTGACAGGCTTGGATTAAGTCTTGGTATTTCATGAGATTCCTTAGTCAAAAGTCGGTACGTAGTCAGCGGCTTTTGGTAGTGATTTGATAATGCCTTTGTCGAACATGAACTGTGCGTAATCGTCGTAACGTTTCAGGTCAACCGCTGAAGGGCGAAGTGCAAAACGAGTCAGCGTGTCGTTCCATGCACGTTGGTTAAGCTCGTTGTTCAGCGTATCAGGTGAATACGCAACAAACTCGCTCCATGACTCTTGTGGGTGATTCACAATGTAAGTGGTTGCTTGTTCCAATGCTTTGTTGAACGCTTTGATCGCTTCATCATCATGCTGCTTTGCGTTCGCAACAAAGATAAGCTCATCGTAAGCAGGAACACCGTGCTCTTCTGGGAAGAATGCTTTTGCTTTAAAGCCTTCAAGAGCTAACTGGTTGGTCTCGAAGTTACGTAAGCCACCCCAGATTGCGTCTACCTTGCCTGATGCCAATGAAGATGAAAGTGCCCAACCGACATTGATGGTTTGCACGTCTGTAAATGCAACATTTTCTTGCGCTAGCATGGTGCCGATGGTCGCTTCTTCGTTACCCGCAATCGCAATACCGATCTTTTTGCCTTTCAGATCTGCTAGTGAATCGTTCTTGCCATTATCCAAAACCATCAACGTATTCAGTGGCGTTGCGATAAGAGTAGATGCACGAACGAGAGGTAAACCTGCCGCTACATCCATGGTTAAACTTGGTTGGTAAGTTACCGCTAAATCGACTTTACCTGCCGCAACCAATTTTGCTGGCGTGCTTGGGTCTGCTGGCTCTTGAATTTCAATGTCTAAGCCTTGGTCAGCAAAGTAGCCACGCTCTTGAGCGATCACAATCGGGCCGTGGTTCGGGTTCACAAACCAATCCAACATCAATGTCAGTTTCTTTTGTTCAGAATCCGCTAATGCATGACCTGAAACTAGCGAAGCAAGCAGTGCCACTGCACCTATCAATTTTGTATTTTTCATAGTTAACCTTTCCTTTTGAATATTATTATTGTGTTTATAGAGCTAATTTTTAATGAGGTTTGTTTAGATAAATAGCGTTGAGCGAAGCCTTATTAAACAAAGTGTTATTGAGCAAGCCATCACTGGTTCTCCCAAGGGATGGCTTTTTTGAGTAACTTGTCTGTGATGAAATAGAGCGAGATAGACAGCACCGCCAAGATAAACAAGGCCGCAAACATCTCATCAATGATCATGCGCGCGTTGGCTTGTAGCATTAAGTAACCTAGCCCTTCACTCGAACCCACCCACTCCCCGACTACTGCGCCTATTGGGGCAATCACCACCGCCACACGAATACCAGACGCCAGTGTTGGCAATGCAGCAGGCAATTGGATATAACGCAACAATTGCCATTTCGATGCACCCATCGTTTTAGCAAGATCGAGATAACCTGTCGGTGTATTCCGTAGGCCGTCGTAACAACAAGTGGTTACAGGGAAGAAGATAATGATCGCCGCCATAACGACTTTTGATGCAATGCCATAGCCAAGCCATAGCATTAACATTGGCGCAATCGCAAAAACGGGGATCGCTTGGCTGGCAATTAAGATAGGCAATAGCCAACGTTTCAACGGATCAAACATCAGCATCTGCAGGGCGAAAAATAGCCCCATCGACAAACCGAGTAGCAGCCCAAGTAAGATCTCTTGCGCCGTCACCCAAGTGTGTTTGAGTAACACATCATAACGTTCGATTAGCTTAATAAAGACTTCTGCAGGCGCTGGTAGAATGAAGCTCGGCATCTCGAAGATAACGACCACCAGTTGCCATAAACCGAGAATCACAGCACTGCTGATCAGCAAACGCATTACGGGATTCATCTGGCGAGAGCGCTTAGTCGTGATCTGTGTGTTAGTTGAACTTTCTTCCATTGAGTTTTCTATCTTGGAGCTATCAGTAGCTTCGCTTCGCGTTAGATCATTCATAATCACGCTCCAACTGATCTAAGATCGCTTGTTGTAACTCAGCACATTCACCATCTAACACTCTTGGTGTCGCTGTATTTGGCACAGACAGTGACTGTGCGCTTGCAGGTGTGCCTTGCAACACATACAAATTGTCCGCCAAACGCACCGCTTCTTGTGGATCATGGGTGATCAACACGACAGTTTTATCTCTTAACAGTCCACACGCTAAGCTTTGTAGCTTATGCCTTGTTACCGCATCCAGAGCTGAGAAAGGCTCGTCCATCAACACCACTGGTTTGTCTTGCATTAAGGTGCGAGCCAAAGCAACACGCTGACGCATGCCACCAGACAATTGATCCGGCATCGCATTCGCGTAATCGGCCAAACCAACCGCAGCTAACAACTCTAGTGCTTGATTGGTTTGAGCTTGTTTATTGGATGCTTGGCTTTGATGCTTGTCTGGGGAATTTTGAAAGCGATGACTTAGGCAAACATTGTCGATAACCGACAACCATGGCAGTAACAAATCTTGCTGCGCCATGTAAGCGATGCGATCCGTTAAAGGCAATTCATCAGAGGTTGCCAATGTGCCCTGCCACTCCACCTTATCGTCCAGTAAGCCTGCCAGATAACGCAATACCGTGGTTTTTCCGCAGCCACTTCGACCGAGCAATACCGTCCACTTACCTGCGTTTAAGCTAAGCGACAACCCAGATAAGGTCGCGTGCTCACTGTCGTTATAACGTAAGGAGGCACTGCGGAGTTGAACACCAACCGTATTAACGGACATTACCGTGTCCAGCGAAGAAGTGGTTTACCGGGCCATGGCCTTGGCCAACTTGCAACTCATCAGCATGAGCAATCGCGTGAGAAATGTATTGTTTGCCAAGGTCGACAGCTTGCGTAAGCGTGTTGCCTTGAGCCAAGAAAGAAGCGATAGCAGAAGAGAGCGTACAACCCGTGCCGTGGGTATTTTTAGTAGGAAAGCGCTTCGCGCTAATCAGAGCAGATGTGGTTGGCAGAATCAGTAAGTCGTTACTGTTCTCATCCTTCTCTAAATGTCCGCCTTTTAGCAGGACAGCTTTAGCACCTAGTGCGCGTAAGTCTTCAATCATGCCCTGCATTTCGGCTTCGCTTTCAGGGACAGCTTTACCTGTCAGTGCAGCGCCTTCTGGCAAGTTAGGAGTAATGATGTCTGCCAGCGGAATCAGCTCTTGTTTTAGCGTGGTAATTGCCGAGTTTTCTAACAGCAGATCACCACTTGTCGCGACCATCACAGGGTCAATCACTAAGTGCTTAGGTTGATACTGCTTAATTTTGTCTGCAACGACTTTGATGATTTGCGCATCTGCCAACATGCCGACTTTTACTGCCACGATATTGAGATCAGTAAACACTGCATCTAACTGACTAGCGACATGGTCGAGTGGAATAGGGAAAATGGCTGACACGCCTTGAGTGTTCTGAGATGTGATAGCGGTAATCACAGAACAAGCAAAACTACCGGTAGCAGACATGGCTTTAATATCAGCTTGGATACCTGCACCGCCGCCACTGTCAGAACCCG
Organism: Vibrio sp. QJM3NY_21; assembly: GCF_057785975.1. Taxonomy (NCBI): domain Bacteria; kingdom Pseudomonadati; phylum Pseudomonadota; class Gammaproteobacteria; order Vibrionales; family Vibrionaceae; genus Vibrio; species Vibrio sp. QJM3NY_21. Next base: position 444,670 of record NZ_CM173514.1, on the reverse strand, counting down.
CGATGGTTAAAACAATCGGAGTATTCGTGCGAATCGTGCCTCCTGCAGAGTGCTGCAGTGTTGAGGCTTTTGGCGTTAAATCTTTTGAAATAGAACTGTGTGTCATTGTCGCTCCTACTATCTTACAAGACGTAGGAGAACGAACACTGATCGAAGGAGAAGTCGCATTAGGCTCATGAAAGTTTTCATGGGTGCAGACGTAGATCGAGTGCTTATAGTTCCCTACGCCAGTGTTAACTGAATCAGGTTCAACGGGTCTCGATTAACGATCTCAGCAAACACCAAATAAGGTATATGCCCCCCGACTATTGATAGCGATAGTAACAGCACTCTCACAACTGAGGTACTGATTTTATTCAATTATAAGAATTACGCATGAATAAATTTCAATTAGGCTCAACAAAACAAATACTTATAACGTTCCTTTAGATGGCTTCGACTGTATCAACAAGCACAGCACAATCAGAAACATACCTAACCAACCTATAAAAGGAATCAGCTCACCGACAACGCAGACGGCAAGCACCGCTGCGACTACTGGTTCAAACAGAGTCAGCAGATTGGCACTGCTCGCAGTCACGTGGCGTAAACCAAAACTGAACGCGATATAGCCCAAGCATTGTGGGATTATCGTCAGATAACTGATGACTAATACGTTAATCTGCGAGGAAAACAGGTTCTCACCAGTAAACCAGAGCGTTGGCAGCAACAGCATCGCACCAAGGCCAAAAATACTGCCCATCGCCGCTTGCGACTTAATCCCTTTATCGATCAGTGCTTTTGTCGCCCAAGAATAAATGGCGTAACACAACCCAGCGAGCAAACCCAAAGCAATACCTAACAGCTTTAGATCATCACCGGATTCATTCGTCGATGAAGATTCTGAAAACACCAACAACCCAATACCCACGACACCAATCGCAAAGCTAGTGAGCCAACGTTTGTTGATATTATTCTTCTTGCTAATCAGACACTCTAACAGTGCTGAAAAGAAAGGTGCGGTTGCAATCGAAACCACTGTACCAATCGCCACACCTGATAATTTCATTGAAGAATAGAAAGCTAAAGGATAGATCGCCAAAGCCAAAGCGCTCACTGTCAACAGCTTCTTGTTCTGCATAAGTTTGTCGAAAGCGAATAGGATTTTTCGATACGCCAAGCCTGCTTGCATTAGGCCACCAACGCCCATAGAGAAAGCACCAATCGCTAATGGGCTTAGATCAGGCGCAAAACTTGCGGCGGTGCCTGTCGTACCCCATAAAATAGAAGCAAACAAGATGGCTAAAGTGCCCGTTTGGAATTCGTTAACGCGATTGATGGCAAGATTCATTTCTATTACCCAATTTTCAGTTCTGAAATAGATAATAGTGAAGATTGATAAAAGTTAGTTTGCCGAAAGGACGCTATTGTTGTTTCTAAAGACTGTCTTTCATTGAGCCTAGAAACGCCCTTGGAGACATTCCAAAGTGCTGAGAGAAGCGGCGACTGAAAGCAGAAACATCACTATATCCCACATTTTCAGCGATCAATTGAACAGGTAAATCTGTGTGGGTTAACAAGGCTTGAGCTTTCTCCATACGATATCGAGTGATGTATTTAAGCGCACTGATACCCAGGCATTCTTTGAAGCATTTTTTGAATTGAGTAGGACTCAAACAGGCCGTTTCTGCAAGTTGTGATATGGATAACGGTTGCGTGTAGTTATCCGAGATCAGCCTTTGTACCGCACGGATTCTTGGGTCGATGCTCTTGCTCACTTGTTGTTGCTCTAACAGCAGTGAAAACACATCCAAGATTGATGACTCAATGCCACTATCGACCTGATATTCCAACTGCTTCTCTACAAACAGCAGGAAGCTCATTAAAGGGGGCGTTATCGTGAAAACCGCGAGCTCATGCTCTAACAAGTGCTGCGGCAACTCCGCCATATCCGCGACAATAAACCGCGCGGCTTCATCCGCCTTAAAGGCATGCGCTGTGGTTACTGGAATCACCACGCATTCGCCCACGGCAACTTTGCCGACATACCCCACCATCTCGATATTGATACTGCCTTGGATCGGCAACACCAATTGGTGATGGTCATCATGAGCATGAGTATTAAATTGCTTGGTATAAGATCGAATGCTTAAGCTAGATTTCATAATCAACGCCGGAGTACATTTCGCTAGGTTAGAGTAAGAGATACAACGTTACATTATCACTTCCCTAGAGTCACACTCAATGCGCATCAAATTCATGCTAACTAGGTGACGTGATCAAAAACGGCCCCCAAATGAGAGGCCGTTTTGATTAAAAAGCGTCATTCACATATAGGTTAGAATGACACTTGGATGTCTTGACCAACAGTTACTTGCACGCCATTTTGAGCTTCGTATATTGCGAACCCAGCAGCTAATGGCGCTGCATTGTCTTCATCACTGTCGAACTGCGCAGTACAGGTATAACCCAATGAGTAAGTACCTGGATCAATGAAGCCCAATGAGAATTCAAAATTAGTTTGGTCTTCACCAAGCACAACGGAAGCTGAAGTGACTGGTTTTACTTCCTCACTACCACCAATCGGTGTCATGTCATCTTTGTCGATGTTACCTTCATACAAGTAGACCGCCTGAACAAAGGTATTATCGGTTGTGAGCCTACAAGCATCAAAGGTTTGCTTCGCAACAGTACCTTCAATGTTTCCCGTCTCAACCGTATTGATAAGGCTTACAGACGTTCTTTGAATAGTGTAATCAGGATATGTCGAACTGTTCTTTAGGCCACGTCGAAGATCGAACTCGACAACAAAATCGTTACTTTGTTGGTTCACATTAAATGAGTTATTGAAATAAAGTACGCCAGCATTATCTTCTTTACCCACACCTTGCGGGCACGCGCCTTCACCTTTCACTGTTAACTTTTGTTCGTCATTCTGATCATCTACAACATAAGATGGATGCTTCGGGTGATCGCCATCATTCGCAAACACACACAACTTATAGCTACCTACTGGAACTACCTCATTTTCAATCAAAGGGAGCGCATCGCTGCCTTGGTAATCCAATAAATTAACACTTAACGGAATAGGATCTGCGCCATCAGGTAATGGATCGCCATTTTCATCAACGTAGTCGCCGTTTTCGTCCGTTTTATACACATCATAAATCAGTGGCGAACCTCCCCCTTGAGGAAGTAAAGCCACCTTGCTGAATGTCACCGTCACATCTTTAACATCATCGACGGGCGCATCACTCACACTCAAGGTAATTGGTGTCGTACTGCTTGATGATCCTGAGTCTCCGCCACAACCAACAAGCCCTGCCAACACAAGGCTCGCTAAAGCCGTTTCCTTTAAATATTTCATAACTCATTTCCTATAAAATCACTGCTCAATAAAGGGCTTATTCGAGTGCCCTCTTATTCTTTTTCTTGTTGTGACCCATAAATAAACAGCGCTATTGTTTGATGTTTATATCCCTACTATTCAGGGCATTCCTCATCCAAAATCACTGTTCATCAAGGTGCACATATCAAGTCGCACATAGGTTAATTAAGTCTAGTAAGTAAATTGTCAGTAGCAACACATATTTGGCAAAGGTGCTGTCAATTGTGTTGAAATAGTCGTTGAGTAGAAAATGGGAGGCAGGGATTGAAAGCAACTTGATCAAAGTGAATAATCGCCACCAAGATCAAAAAAGGCCGTTAAGACAGCCTGTTGCTGAACTTAAACGACCTTTTCATTGAATTTTGATTAAGCTAAGACGATATCAGCTCATTCAAACTCACTTATTTTTGAAGTTGCTCTTTAGCGGCTTCAACCTTAGAAAAATCTAGGCCAAGCTCTTCAACTGCTTCTTTGATTAGCGCAGGGTTTTGCATTACCTGACCCATCAGCATTTGAAGCTTATCTTGTGGTAAACCAAGTTGGCTGATTGTCGCCATTGCTGCAAGAGGGTTCTCGGTCAACGTCTTGAATATCTCGCTGATCTGCTCGTCGCTGATATTGTTCTCTTTCAACATTGCTAAAATCGGGTTCATTTTTTTGCCTTTGAAACACTAAATTAAGTAGGAGCACAGCATACCATCTAGCTGTGCTTGATTGTACTAGCAAGTGAAGCTTTGGTTTAACACGAACTGTTCTTTTCCCAAACGCAAATAATGCTTGGGCTTAGCGAGACTCTAATGGGTAAGAGCGGTAGCTCCACATACCATACGTTCTCAGTGCGTCACGGTAGATGCCTAGAAGCTCACCACTGCTCGCTTTCTTAAGATCTTCTAACGGCTTATCTGGGTAAGAAACCGTATCGAAGGTAATGCCCTGAGGGCCAGTTTGCCAGCTCGCGATTTCAAACAGAGTTTGACCACGACGAACATGGCTTGCTGAGCTGATAATGGTCGCATGTTTAATATCATGACGAGCAAGCGCATAGCTACTGAACAAGGCATTGCCTACCGTGCTGGTCGCGTAGTTCTCTTCAATGATGCGGTCTTTGCTTACCCCTTTTGAGATAAGCCAATCCGCCATTAACTTACCTTCTGTCTTATGGTTCTTAGGCACGCCGCCGGTTAACACGATCATCGCGTCTGGGTTAGCTTTCGACATTGCTAATGTCGTTTCAAGACGTTCAATCAAGATCTCATGCATAGAACCATCAGGGTTAAGCGCGTAGCCCAAAGTAACAATGGCACCGTGGTCGCTCAACAGTCCCTTATCCGCAGACTCTTTCAACGGTGTTTCTAACACGCGGTCGACCGTTGCAAAAATACGTTTGATATCTTCTGCTTTACCTTTATTCAGGCTTTCCAGCTTGTCCATGTGCTTATTCGATTCACTGTCATTGCCTTCAAATCGCTGCCAAACCGCAAGGTAAGCGTGAAGGTCGACATCGTCTGGTGCAACCGTCAGTGCTTGTTCAAATAACTCAATAGCGCGCTCTGCGTTCTTGTTGTAGATCTGAGCGTTCGCTGCCGAGATCAACAAGTCAGTACGGTAAGGTTCTAATTGGTACGCTTCTAACAATCGGTTAGTCACAATTTCCATGTTGCTTGGCATTTTTGCCGTGAAGCCCGCGTGAGAAATTCTTGCCGGAGACTTAAACGCCTGCAACGCATCAAGAAGTAATTGGTCGACAACTTGTCGCTTAGTCACTAACTGCGCGTAATCCGCTGAAGCTTGCAGTGCGCCATCGTTAGCGGCAAAAGAATAAGGTGTTGCGCCAAAAGCGAGCATGCCACCAAGAGCGAGGGCGATAATGTTCTTTTTCATGGAAAGATCCTGTGTCGTTAAGTGTTCACATCAGATTTGCTCCCCAATGTAAGCCCCTAAGATTAAAAAACCGTGAACCACACCAGAATCTCCGAGGTTAATATTCATTTGTTGCATAAGGTGTGGCAACAGATCACGATTTTGAACTTACCAGTAAGCCTGCGCATCGAGATAATTTTGGTTCAAAGGGGAATTCACCGATCATTTTGGAATATCTAACTGCGGGTTCCATACGCCCTATTCCACCGAAAACCACCCATCACAAACCCGAACTCCGCAGAAAACAACACGCCCAAACAGCAACTTTAAGCTCACTTTTTCAACAACTTAAAATCCAACACACTGAATTGTTCGATGTTAGTCCTCCCCACAAATAACGAACTTCTAAACATATGACCGCTAAATGCGAATCGACATATTTTCAAATAATTTAAAATCAATTATTGAACGATCGTTCAAGCAATGCTTTAATGAATGACCAATACAAGGAGTTACCCCATGCTTAAGTTCTATTTTCACCAAACACCAAACCCCATGAAGATCGCTCTGTTTCTAGAAGAGACAGGCTTAGATTTTGAACTCGTTCCTGTTGATACCTTAAAGGGCGAGCAACACACACCGGAATATCGTTTGATTAACCCGAACGGTAAAACACCAGCCATTGAAGACGATGGACAGCGCGTGTTCGATTCTAATGCCATCCTTTTGTACCTATCAGAGAAAACAGGCCAGCTTGGTGGTCAGCCAGAAGACAGAGCCGAACTGCTCTCTTGGATGATGTTTATCGCGAGCGGCCTTGGTCCATACTCTGGCCAATCGGTACACTTCCGTCATGCTGCGCCAGCAGGCCTAGACTACGCTGTGAACCGTTACCTACGTGAAGCACAACGTCATTACGAAGTGTTAGAAAAGCACCTGGAAGGTCGTGAATTTATCGTCGGAAATGAGTACACCATTGTCGATGTTGCTGCATGGGGTTGGATTGATAAAGCACCTTTCGTACTTGGTGAAGAAGGCTTAGAACCTTACCCGAACTTGAAGCGTTGGTTTAACGCAATCAACACCCGCCCTGCTGCACTGCGCGCTCGCGAGATTGGTAAAGGCATTGAATTTAAAACCGAACGTGATGAAGAAGCGAAGCGAGCACTTTTTCCTTCGAATTATGCGAAGTAGAAAATTTGAAAGTTCTAGCTCTTCTGAGTAATAGCTAGAACTCAAACAGAAAGAGCCGCTAAACAGCGGCTCTTTATGTTGAAAATTTACAAGTTGATATTTTGATACCAAACTTCGATATTCGTAACTAGCCACACCTCTCAAACACATTTCTGGACATTTCAGTGTTACGATTTCTGGTGAGTGCCAGACTCTCAGAAAAATTTGCTAGGGCATAAATAAAGACCTAACCCTGAGCATTGTTAGTCTTTATCTTATAGATGGCATTAGCAGTTAATTTTAAGGTCAAACGTTGCTGTTTAACCTTAAAAATATTATATTAACTTTTGTCCATTTGAAGACCATCTATACCTAACGTACTGATCAAACTCAGGTTCATCTGCATGTTCTAAAACTATAATCTGTGGTTTAAATCCAATTTTTGGATCTCTTTCAAGTTCATTTAAGAACCGCTCAAAAACCTTGAATATATTTATGACCTGTTTAATATTCTCATCAACTTCATCTTCACCCAATAACTCTTGTTTATTATTAGAAGAAAATCTTCTTGTTACTTTTGGAAAGTATACCTGACTAGGTTGATCTAGAAATAATATTGCTGGTATTACAGAGTTTGAGCTTGAGGTTAGTTTTAAAATTGACAAGAAAACCGCTAGATGACAAGCTAACCAGTTCGCACCACTACCCATTTCTGATAGTAGTATTTCTTGTTTTTTAAAGTAATAAGCGAATGTGAAATCTTCTGTTTTGAATTTCATTTCACCATTTCGTAAATCATCTTCAAAGTCTAAGTCTTTTTTAAGCTCATTCATTGTCTCATTGATAAGCGCATTAGCCTCAGAAAATTTATGTTCAAGACCATAGCCTCGAATCAGTCCTTTACAGGTTTCTAACTCATCTTTCATAGTTGAAAGATCGTGGTTAGCTTTTTCTAACTTTTGTCCTTCAATAAAGAATTCTAAGGTATTCTCTATTCTCCCACGGATATTATTTAGTGAGTCCCTTATATCTAGATTACTTTTAACTCTAAACAATTTTCTTAATTGCCTTATTTCATTCTCTATATTGGCTACGACCTGTTTTTGCTTATCTCGCTTTAAAAGTAATGAGTTAAGAGACTTAGAGCTGTCCTGTTTATAACTACCAATTCGGGACAGTTCATCAAGAAGTAAGGCTCTAGAGTGCTTAACCTCTTCCACTTTAGAAACAACACTAGTTACTGTTGTGCTACATAACGGGCAACTTACACTGTTTTTAGATACAGACTCATCTTGCGATACTTCTGCAAGGCGTGCCATCGAGTTGGAGTAATCTTTTGACTCCTCCTCGTTTGCCTTAATGAGACTTATCAATTGATTACATTCATATAAAGACGTTAGCTCTTTATCTTTTGCTTGCTCTAAGGCATTTAGCTGCTTATTGAAATCAACATTTTGCTCTGCATTCAATGGTACAGAAGGCAGGTTTCTCGCTAAATTTTTCAGCTTTTCTAATGATGCATCTTCATCCAAAAATCTAAGATTTAAAACTCTATAATACTGCCTAATTGGTGTAAGTAATTTTTCTCTTTTTTCTTGAATACCTAGCAGAGCTTTCTTTTCTTCTTTCTCTATCGTTTTTATTTGCTTTTCTAAATCTTCTGATCTTTTCTTTAATCTATAGTATCTGCTGTCAACCCACCCCATAAATATGGGGAACTGATCAATTACCGTTCTACTTTTAATGAAGTTATCAAACCTGTAAAACAAGCTATGTTTGTTGGCTATTAGATTTTGATGCTGAAAAAATAATGAAGTAGCATTCCGGATTGAGACTTTCCCTTTCTTAATTTTATAATCGTCATCATCATTCAATGATGTATCTTCAACCGATAATCCCAAGTGCTCTTCGAAGTCCTTTTGAACCTCTAATCTAGTTCGAGTTTTTTTGGACTTAAAATAGTTAGTGTTAATTTCATCCTCAACATTGAAATCAGCTGAATATTCAACAGAAAAATAGCACTTTGTTGGTTGATTATTTGATCGTCCAATGATTATATTTTTATTGTTGTGTTCAAACACACAACAGAATATATTTGTGAAATCAGTAACTTTTCCCACTGGAATTGTAGATCGCTTTGAAAACAAGCAAAAATCCACAATCTCTATTAAAGCACTTTTCCCTGTTTTAGAATCACCTGTTATTATATTTAATCCTCGATCAAAGCCAAGGCGTTTCAAATCACCATCATGACCAATAAGAATTATATTTTTCAAAAAAGCTTTCATATATTTGTGACCTTGGATTTAAGAAGAACATTCACATATCCTTCTTTTGCAAAAATAATACCTAAGTTATAAGACGCCTTTAGAAAGTCTTTTTTATAATCATTCGTTATTGATGTTTTTTCTAAATTATTTTTATTAAAAATAAAAGAATCAATTATAGTTTCACAAATTGAATTGAGATAGATTATCCCATAATTAGTCACAGACTTTGAGTATTTAACTTTATCATTAATAAAAAACAATCGTTCTTTAACTTCATCATCTTTTAGGAATGCAGTTTGAAATGTACTACTAGCATTAGACCTACTCAGTTTCCGCCTTAAAACATCATCCATAACAAAAGGAACAACAAGATAAACCAACTCAAACTTTGCACCACGCTCATCAATTCGTCTAGCCCCTTCAATAAATGAGTATAGTATTTCAGCAACAAACGAGGGAGAATACTTCAAATCTCTAATAACCCGAGGATTCATTAGTCAACATCCTCTTCATTATATTTCCAAGTATAAGAGGTGTTATTGATAGCCTCGTGTACCTTACCTCTCATGAAGTAAGGTTTCGTACCACTTACCTCTGGCACTTCTAACACCGAACTATTATGAAATTCAAAATATGCTTCACAAGCTGCCTTGTTAGATTTAGATGTACCTAAATCTTCATGATCTATTTCATAAGAGTATTGTCTTTTATACCCTGTAGCTTTCTCTACTGCATCTACTAAATAGTTGTCCATAATTTCGGGCATAATATCTGGTTTAAGATCTACAAGGCTTTCTTCACTGTTTTTAGCTTTGAAGTAATCATTGAGAGCAACACCTCTATCCCTGCCTTTCAAACCAATATCTCTATACTCTAATAAAAACAAGTAACCGTCAGCATGCTGCTGTTCCGTGTTATACTCCGTACGGTCTACAGGAAAAGGAATACTATCTCCACTCCATCTGTTAACTTGAAACTGAAAAGCATCATCAAAATCATTAATATTAACCTTCCAATGTCGGTAGTCTACAATTGCATTTTTATTAACGTATGAGTATATCCAATGAAAAATGCTTTCTCTGTAAGGCTCTAACACGCACTTCAATTGGCGAGCTTCCAATAAACTCTTCCATTTCTCTTCTATATGTTCCCGAGATTGCTCAATTGTAAATCTAGACAATATGCTCAATAGCTCGGCATCCAACGCATCTTCAAAAATTTTGTCATAGAGATGCTTAATCGAAGATGATGGCACGTGAGACTTTATGATGTTGAGTTTTTCACGAGCACTTCGTGTGTTCCAACCATAAAATATTGAGCTCTCGGAAATGAAAGATGTCGTATGCAAAACAATTTTCTCAAACATAGAGGAGTCTTCAACCACCACGTTCTTCAAAGTGTTCCAGAAATCTTTTGAGTTACTAGCTAAGTTATGTTCTTCTAGATGGTGTTTTACCTCTGTGAACGTCTTACCATCATAGACATCCCCAAAGCACTCTATCCACACAGTCTCATTGGGTTTTGCATCAAAGCACTTTTCAATGGCGATTAAGACTTGGTAAACATAACCTAAATACTTTGGTGTAGCGTTGTTGGCAAAACCTTCTGTCATCCTGTCGATTACTCCTAGATTTACTCTACATTAACTTCGTGCACTGGGAAAAACTCGCAATCTCGTTATGTTCTCGAAACCGATTTCGCCACCATACTAGGTCGAAGCAAATAAAATTACGATAATTGCCATACGTTTAGAAAGGATTAATTGTGTACAAATACACTATTAATGCAAGTAAAACCTGTTGAATATTGATCTGTGTAGTTATGAGGCTTTGTAAAAAAGTTACACTTGTACAATTTTTGCACAACCGAAGAAGAAGCTATTGAAACTACGGGGCAGATCTTGTCTTTTGTCTCTTATTGCTTTTTGTATATCCAAGTTGACCGAGCATAATTATGTGATTTGGAGGCGTAACTCACTTTGGGGCAATGTGTTAGGTGAAGGTCTAATATTGAAACAACTCATACGTTTTATTTTGCTTTGATCACATGGTGTGGGCTGTCCAGCAAACAGTAAAAATATACAACTTTCGTTCTTGATGCGTCCTGACTACATAGTGGCCTTTTTGTATGACGTAGTAGGTTTCGATTAATTACCAAATATGTTTTTATAAGTTCCAAAAAAAAGAGCCGCTAAAAGCGGCTCTTGATTTTCAAACTATTCGAACTCGTTCAGATTACTCTTTACCGAATACGTTGTTCTCTTGCTCTTGTACACGGATGAAAGTCGTACGCTTAGTTAGCTCTTTAAGCTTTGCTGCGCCTACGTATGTACAAGTTGAACGTACACCACCAAGGATGTCTGAAATTGTGTTGTGAACTGAACCACGGTATGGAAGTAAAACAGTTTTACCTTCCGCAGCACGGTACTTAGCAACACCACCTGAGTGCTTGTCCATAGCCGACTGTGAAGACATGCCGTAGAACTTCATGTATTGCTTACCGTCTTGCTCTACAACTTCACCGCCTGACTCAGAGTGGCCAGCTAGCATGCCGCCTAGCATTACGAAGTCAGCACCGCCGCCGAACGCTTTAGATACGTCACCCGCACACGAACAACCACCGTCACCGATGATCATGCCGCCAAGGCCGTGTGCCGCGTCGCCACACTCGATGATTGCAGAAAGTTGAGGGTAACCTACGCCTGTTTTAACACGTGTAGTACAAACAGAACCAGGGCCGATACCAACCTTAACAATGTCTGCGCCCGCTAGGATTAGCTCTTCAACCATGTCACCCGTTACAACGTTACCCGCAGAGATAACTTTAGTCGGGAATTCTGCACGTACTTTCTGTACGAACTCAACAAGGTGCTCTGAGTAACCGTTAGCAATATCAATACAGATAAATACAAACTCTTCGCTAAGCGCCATGATCTTCTTAACTTTCTCGAACTCAGCTTCAGATGTACCTGTTGATACAAATACGTTGTTCAGTGTTTTCTTGTCTGCTGTTTTAGCGAACTCAGCCCACTGCTCTACTGTGTAGTGCTTGTGTACTGCAGTCATAACACCGTGCTCTGCTAGAGCGGCTGCCATTTCAAAGCTTGCTACCGAATCCATGTTCGCTGCAATTACTGGAGTACCAGACCATTGACGACCGCTATGCTTGAATGTAAAATCGCGGGTTAATTCAACTTGAGAACGGCTTTTAAGGGTAGAACGCTTCGGACGGAAGAGTACATCTTTGAAACCTAACTTAAGTTCTTGTTCGATACGCATGGTGTTTTCCTTGATTCATAAAATTATGTGTCTCTCGCGAAATGCGTAGTAAAACCGTTGGCAGACGAGTTTACTTTCCTTCGGACACAAAAAAACCGGAGCGTTGGCAGACGCTCCGGTTTTCAGCATTATAGGTCGTGATTTAGTAACAGCAAGTCTGATATTTCACTTTTTTTTGTGCTATCCTCTCAAAGATTCCATACCTGCTTCAAACCCCTCAGCTTTACTTTTCCACTAAATTCTTATTAATTAATAACTTAGCGAACTATTCACGCAAACGCTGTCGGTTTATTGCGCAATCGTTTTCCTCCCTATCTCACTCAATATCACCCTCATTAAGCAATAATGTGAAGAAAGTGCCTCGAAATCACATAAAAATCACACTTTTCTCCAACAAAAAAATGTCTTTTTTCTTAAATAAATTCGATTTTTTCCCAAATTTTCTTTGTTTTCGACCAAATCCGGCAATCTCATCACCTTGTCAGTTCGCCTCAATTTGGAAAAGCACTGTGCCATGGGGCCGATTTATAGGTCGAGATTCACTTGGGTTTGAGAATCCAGCCCTCGCACTCCATTAAATAATGCTTTCAAGCTCAAACTTTATAAATCTAATTTCTATTAACCCGTAGCATTACCGTTCCAAAAGCACATTTCGTGGCTGCCCTTTCGTTCATTTAACCTGGAAGACTCTGCAAAGCGCACAGAAAAAGAAGATTGGTTAACGTGTAAAACTGAGGGGAAAGACAAGATTTAAAGAATAGAAAGCAAAAAAATGGCTAAAGTGGTTAACCTTAGCCATTTTTATTCGCTGATCAGACTGACACTAATACGTACATAGAAAAGTGCTGTTTAGTGAATAGAGCAGTGCTAGTTCTTTTGAGAAACTAACGCTTCAGCGGTCGCATCTTGAATAGATAAGAACAATGAGCTGACTTGCCCTGTTGGTGAGCGCATCGGGTTCAGCGTCACGTTCTGATACATGAAATCGGCTTGTTGAGTTACAGGGCGAACATTGCGGCACTTAAACAGATAAGGCCTTTGTTGCCATGTAATGAAGCTGCGGCAACCTAGATCGTAGACTGGCTTGGTTTTGAGCCTAAACCACTCTTCAGGGATCTCAGGGAATAACTCAAAGATCGACTTACCGATCGCATCATGCGATTGCTTACCGCTATGGTGCGTCATAAAGCCATTCCAAACTTGTACCTGAAAGTCACGGTTAATGACCACCAGCCCCATATCGACGTTTTGAACCATGTCCACCATCCAGTGGAACTGTTCAAATTCAGCAGGAAGATTCAGCATATTAAAACTCCTCCATTAGGTAGGCCAATTTGTTGTCTAGAAGAGGCAGAGACTCATCGACAAACATAAACAGAAGGTCACAACGGATAGAAGTGCCATCAATGTTGTAGCTGACTTCAAAGGTCATGGTCTTTTTGAACGAGCCGCTGGTATTTTCAATCACCGAATCAATCGAGATGTGTTGCCCAAGCAGAACAGGCGAACTCTGGAAGAAGCGAACCTCAGATTGCTCCCCTAGCCCGTTAAGGAAAGAGCCAACTAGGATATTCGATACATCCATCAGCAGTTCTAATTCTTCAAGCTGTTCGCTTTCGGTTGGCACTTTCATTAGCTTCTTAAGATCGCTCACGCTGGAATCACTCAACAAGACTAATGCTTCGCCTGCAATGCCTTCTCCGCTAAAACCTTGGCAAACACCCGACACTTGGTCGTTGTCTGCTAGGTCACGAAGCGCCATGTGCAATTCACTCACTTCGAAGATGTTGACGTTCGGCAGTGGTAAGTGGACAAATACATTAAAGTGACGAGCCAGTGCATCAGCAGCACGGCCTATCGCTACGTTCGCCACTTCCATATAGATATCGCGTCTGCGAAGTATTGGCAGTTCTAAAGCGGTTGGAGTAATGATCTGAGGCTGTTTTGGCGGCTCAACATGCTCACGTAAAATAGCTTTTAGCGCTTCTTTATCGATCGGCTTTTGTAAAAACGCTTTGGCGCCGAGATCCAACACCTTCTGTTGTGCTTTTGGTTGTATGTCACCCGAAACAACGACAACAGGTGTGGTATCACCCAAACGTTGCATCTCTTCCAATGTGCCATAGCCGTCTAATTCCGGCATGGTGAGGTCGAGGAACATCAATTTAAATTGGTTTTGAGCGAGCTCTTCAAGTGCATTGAGCCCATGAACAGCAAAAGTTATATCTGCATTTAGAGAACTAGGCAGTGATCGAGCCATCTGCTTCCTTGCTAACGCAGAATCATCACATATAAGAACTGGGAACGACATAAATGCACCACCGACAAATTAAAGCTAATTCGGACGAGTGTAACAGAACATTATGGTATCAGGTACGGGGTGAATGGATTTATGTGTAGATTATTAGTAAGAATGATGGAACAAGCAGGTAAGCTATTATCTGGCATTATTCTTCATGAAAAACAATATGCTACAAAGGTAATAACCGTTCGTCATTATAGAGTAATAGCACTTTTTTATGAAACAACAGCACTAGTTTATGAAATGGCAGCCTTAATAAGTGACTTTATTAAGGCTCGGTTTGCTCATTCATTTATCGGCTTTATGTAGCCATGATAAGAGACGCAGTGTGAAGAACTAGAACTGGTATGAAGGCCATAAGATCAGTAAAGCGAAACGAATGACCACAGCAAACACCAATAAAGCGATACCCAAACGATACCATTTGTATTCCGCGATACTCATTGGGATACGCTTATAAAACATCGTAATCACGCCCTTCCAATCACTACTGCGTCTTCCGTACTGCATCATGCTAGTCAAAACAAACAGTGCGCCAAGCACTAACATTCCTTTTTCAGCCCAGAACAATCCAACTTCCATTTGTGTATTCCTTGATAAAACGGTGAGCAACTCAAATCATTCTAGTCACCTTTGCGCTCGGTTTCTGTAAGACCAAGGTCTAACCCGCCCTATACTATCTGAACATACCAATCTGGACGCTCTTAGTTGAACGTAGTTAGCTGCGTGTACTTAACTGAACAGCGTGTTCATATCGAGTTCAGCTTCGCCATCTATACTCATGTTTCCACTAACAGGAGAAATTCAATGAAATCACTGAAAAAGTCGCTTTGTGTATTAACTGCTTCAGCTCTACTCGTTACCGCTCCGTTTGTGAGTGCTTCATCACCACAACAACCGCCACAGCCAGCAGTGAGCCCACTGCAAATGGTTATTGCTTCTTTAAACCTGAGCGAAGAGCAACACGCGGAAGTCATCTCCCTTGTTGAAGGCTACCAATCGGATAGAACACAGATTGACATGGATAGCGCGATCGAGCTCAAGAAGAAACAGATCAGCCTTGTGACTCAACCTGATTTCAATGAAGCCGAGATGGAAAAGATCATCGACACCGTTCAAGCAACCGAGAAGTCGATGGTGATGCAAGAGATGCGTCTAAAGAACAACATTTATAATGTGTTAACTGAAGAGCAGAAAGAGCAATTCAAAACCATGATGAAGTCTGCGCTGTCTGGTGGAAAATAGTTTGGTAGAAAGCAGTTTGGTAGAAAGTAGCCTGGCAATAAATCGTCTGGCAGAAAATAGCTGCCCCTAATCCTGATATTGATTCTTCCCCCTCCCCCAAAAGGGAGAATCTGAATAGATAACAAAAAGCCGCAGTCATTATGATGACTGCGGCTTTTTTGTGTTCAGTACAGCATCAGCAAATCACGTATAAGCATGATTCGACAAATCTAGAGATTGGTTGTTCTTTTGAATGACACGCATCAATTGGATAAGCAATAGAATACCCGTTACACCTAAACCAACGCCGATTCCGCCCCAAATCCCTGCAAGCTGGAACTTATGCATCAAATACCAAGCAGCAGGTAGGCCAAATACCCAGTAACCAATGGCTGTCATCACGGTTGGCATTGAAACAATCTTCATCCCTCTCAATAGGTTAATTGCCAGTAACTGCCAAGCATCAACGATGAAGCACAACGCGACTACCCAGATAACAGAAGCCAATAACGAAGTCATCGCGCCCGTGCCATCGTCCAGCTTAAAGATAGACGCGATCATTTCCGGCCATATGATGAACACGGCAGACAACGCAACGCTCAACACCGACACCAAGATAAAGCTGAGAATTGAGGTTCTTTTGATACCTTCGTAGTTTCCCGCACCGAAATCACGCCCCACCAAAATCGCCGCAGCTTGTGAGAAACCGAAATTGAAGTTCCAAGTAAAGCTTAAGCATTGCAGCAGGATTTGGTGTAAGGCTAACGAAGCAATACTGATCGTTCCCGCCATCAAGGTGCCGCCGTAAATAAGGCCATGTTCGAGTAATGCTGCTAATCCGATAGGTAAACCCATCATTAAAAGCGGACTCATCAACTTAATTGAATACTCTTCTGTGTTTAACCAAGGGGCGAACTGCCTGAATTCGTCACGTTTGAATACCCAAACCGTGTATCCAACCATCACGATAAATGCCGCGATAGCCGTACCTAAGCCCAAACCGGTTAAGCCCATATCTAATTGGAAGGTTAAGAAGTAGCTGACTGGCACATTCAGAATTACGGTGATAATCGACATCACCAGAATAGAGCGCACATTACCGAAGGCACTGGTTAATCCACGTAGTACCAACAAAATAAGCGAAGGCAGCATCACCCATTTCAAGGCGTGTACATATTCCATGGCTAAGGTGATCACTTCTGGCGGCTGTTTTGCTGCTTCCAATACCAACGGAGCAAACCAGAAGCTGGCCATTAAGGTCACACTGAGCACGAATGCCAACATAGTTGCGCCTTTCACAGCCAATCTAATTTGCGTGTTACCAAACTCTGGACGAGCTACGCGCTGACCATAAGCGATCGCGATCAGGTTCGCGACACAACCCACGGTGCTGCTCGCAATAATGAAGATGAAAAAGTAGATAGAGGCGCCTAAGCCACCAGCCGCAAGGGCTGACACACTGATACGCGACATCATCCAAACATCAGTAAGGACTAAAGCCATGGAGATCAGCTGTGAAATGATCAAAGGGAATGCAAGAGTGAGTATTTTTTTCATGAGCGCCTCAGGTAATTTCGCCCAAAATACGATCGATGAGACTAGCGTTCAATTGATAAATTTGCGACTCTAACATTCCATAAACTCATGCGAACGAATTATGACCCCATATCCTAGCTTGCCATCCTCACATAATGGTTTCAAAGCCTTTGAAGCTGCAGCAAGGCTGATGAGCTTTACTCTGGCTGCCGAAGAGCTGCATGTGACACAAAGTGCGATCAGCCGTCAGATCAAACAGCTTGAAGATGAGTTAAACGCATCACTGGTTATTCGTAAGCATCGAGCGATCGAATTAACGGTACAAGGTCATGATTTGTATGTGGCTTTGCGTGAAAGCTACGGCAATATCGAAGCTGTCATTGCCTCTTGGAGTGAGCCCAAGCAGAAACGTATTGTGATCAAAGCGACCCTGAGTTTCGCGACGCGAGTATTGATCTCTAAAGTGCGGGAATTAAACGAGCGTTACCAAGATCATGAGATCGTCATTGTTCCTGTGATTGAGGAAGACGAATCGATTAATAGTAGCGAATATGACCTATTGATCTTCCACACGCGCTTCAAAAAGCGCTATGACAAAGCACCTGACATCACCTTCTTGCGTGAAGAGTTTATGGCACCGGTCTGCTCGACTAGCTTAACTAATTCTGCCAATTTAACTAATTCGACCAACTTAACGAATAAAGACACCGACCTCGATTCGATCTTAACCTTGCCAAGGCTGCATCCAACCTTAGATCACCACGACTGGAAAGTGTGGTTGGCCGATGTTGAATTCCCACCAAAGAAACCCGTCAGAAATACCAGTTTCTTGTCCTTAGATATGGCGCTCAGTGCCTGTTTATCCGGTGAAGGCGTTACGGTCACAGATCTATTGCTAGTACAACAAGAGCTCCAACGAGGCTTCTTGTACTGCCCTAAGAATGCAAAGATTCAACACAGTGCTTGGACTTACTTTATGCATCAGCGTACTCACACGCCTATCATCAATGACCTTATTGAATGGCTTAGGGAAGAGACAGCAAAAGAGATCGAGTTGCTGAAATCATTAGCTCACCAGAATCATTGGTTTGGTGTTATAAGCGATCATCAGTAACGGTAAGCCGTAAGCCCAGATACAACTAAGCCGCAGAACTTGCTGCGGCTTATGCTTTCTACCAGTCGTTTATTGCTTTTATTTAGTGAGCATTAAAGCTTAAACATACGCGCACTGCGTGGTGGTAAATTGAAGGTATGGTAGCGAGAAGAAATGGTTTCTGTCGCGCTGCTTAATACGTCTTTGTATTGAACATTCCAGTTAAACTCATGTTGGTAGGTATCAACCGTCACGCCACGAGTTTCACCACACTTGTTAATACCAACAACGCCTTCTTTGCCACGCTTAAACAGCAAAGTACATTGGTCGCTGGAAATCATCGTCATCGATTTACCTTGCATCGCGTTATGGAAGCTCAGCATATTCTTCATATTCGAGCTATTCCAAACATTGCCCCAACGACCGTTATCCTTATCTTCAGAATCAGGAAGGTCATCACTGTAGATCAACGGCGTACCGCCATCTTTGCCAAGGATGTAAGCGTAAGCAAGCTGCTCGTCTTGTGGATCCATAATTTGGTAACGGAAACCGTCATTGGTTGGAATATCATGTGTGATCGCAAAAGTAATTGAGCGATTATCATCCAATGCTTGGCCGTAGGCTTTAGGATCATGCAGCTGATTCAAGCCACCGCCCATTGAGAATGCCGAGCGAATCGACGCAAACAGCGGGAAATCGTACGCGGAGTGATTAGTGTTATTCAGGTACGGCGCTAAGAATGACTCATAGCCGCTGTTCCCTGCTCCACCGCTGGTAATGACTTCACCGAACACATGCATGTTCGCAGTAATTTCAGACGTGAATACCTGATCGATTTGGTACTGGCTCATGTGTTTTACCGCATCAATACGGAAACCTTTGATCCCCATATCTTTTAGCGCTTTCAGATATAAACGTTGCTGTGAAACCACCCAGTTATTCGGATCAAGGTCAGGTAAACCTACATCGCCATCGGCACCACACAAACGCCAGTACTGAACGTGACCAGGATCGTTCCAATCTGAAATACAACCTGCGGCATGGAAATCGTTAGCCGAGACAAAACCTTGCGCTAAGTTGCCAAACAGAGTCTGGTCAGCAAAGTAGCTTGAACGGCTCGCATAATCGTTTAGCACTTCTGTGCCAGGGTAATCCAAGTCACTTCGCTTCCAGCTTTCATTCGCCATATGGTTCAACACCACATCGGCATACACATCAACACCCACACCTTTAAGTGCGGTAATCATTGCGGCTAAATCTTGTTTGTTGCCGAGAGGTGAATCAATGGCACGAAGGTCTTGAGGTTGGTAACGCGCCCACCATTGGCTGCCACTCGATTTCATTGCCGGAGCGACGAGTACTTTCTTATAACCAGCTTGTGCAATTTGATTCGCGTTGGCCGTTACGTCCGAATACTTCCAATTGAAAGCATGCAAAATAGTGTCAGCATAAGTGGCTGAGCTAAAAGAACAAACGGCAAGTGCGGATATGAGTAGGGTATTGATTGGTTTCATAGAACATATCTCTCATTATAAATTCACAAGAATGATATGAATAAGAAAGACAATTAAAACGACGGATAAATCAGAGTTGAATTAGCGTCACCTTCTGTTGATGGTGATTTTATAAAACTGAGCTATCGCCGATGTTATGCGGGATGAATTTTGAAAAGAACTGAAATGAGAATTAATTGAATCAAGTTGACCGGAACAAGACAAAGACTTTGGTCGGCTCTTCTAAACTACGTTATGATTCCTTTTCCCCTCAACCAATTGATATTTTTATGCCTTCTTTCTCTTTTTCACTGATCCCTGTAGGGGTTCGGTTCATGATCCTTTCCGCTTTTGGATTCGCACTGATGTCAGCGTGTGTGAAATACGTTAGCAATTACGGCATACCTGTATTTGAAATTGTTGCAGCAAGGGCTTTGGTGTCTTTGATCATCAGCTACATCGACGTTAAACGAAAAGGCATTTCTATCTGGGGCAATAACAAACCTCTGTTGTTTGTTCGTGGCGCTGTTGGTACCGCAGCCTTGATGTGCGTTTACTACGCTGTAACCACTCTTCCGTTAGCAGAAGCCACCATTCTACAATACGTGCATCCCGTATTTACTGCGTTACTTGGCGTACTGTTCCTGAAAGAACGCGTCCAAAAGTCGACCATGATATGCATTGTATTCTGCCTAGCGGGGTTATCCGTAATGGTACAGCCAAGCATGAACAGCAGCGCGAGCAGCGAGTTGCCGCTATTCAGTATTATGCTGGCGTTATGTGGCGCGTTTGGTAGCTCAATTGCTTATGTGATTGTAAGAAAGCTTAGCCAAACTGAAGACAGCTCAGTCATCATCTTCTACTTCCCACTGGTCGCTCTGCCAATATCGACCGCCCTTATCTGGAACGACTTTGTGTGGCCTAGCCTTTTCTTGACCATGATGCTGGTTCTGGTGGGGATTTTCACACAAATAGGCCAGTACGGTTTGACCAAAGCAATGCAAACTCAAGCGGCTGGTAAAGCTTCAGCTTACTCATACGTTCAGATCGTATTCTCAGCACTATTAGGTGTTTGGGTGTTCAATGAGATTCCATCAGTTTGGACATATCTAGGTGGTGGGCTGATCGTGACAGGCGCACTAATCAATGTGTTTGGTAAACAGTTATTGGTGCCATTTAAAGCTAAGTAGATAGCCAAATAACAGAGCTGAATACCAGTTAGCCAATCAGCGATTAAATAGATCTAAAAAGGGCATTGCGGAGTATTCCGCAATGCCCTTTTCTGTAAGTCTTTCCTAGCACCCTTTATTGGACGTTTTATTTGAACAAACTCGCTCTAACACACCAACTCGATTAATGAGTTTTATTACGTGGCATTGCGCAGTTTAGGATCATCACTCAGGTATTCTACGAACTCGATTTCAAAACCTGCCGGATCCACAAAGTAGACGTTTTTACGATAAGGTTCTTCCGCTCCGGGTTTGGCTATTGGGAAGCCCGAATCAATAAGGCGTTCAATCACACTCTCAATATTATGGGTCACATAAGCGAAGTGAGCGAGACCAACAGAGTGTCCGGCTAAGTCTCTATTTTCACCCTCTCCATGATCACTCATTGCGATGTATTGATACTCATCGCCAAAGTGCAGCCAGTTACGTGGCTTGCCTGACCATTCACCTTTCCCTTCATCACGGACATACCAATGAGGGAACGCCGCTTTATAGAAAACCAGCATTTCAGGGATGTCTTTGACGACTAAATTTACATGTTCAAGTTGGATCATTCTTCTCTCCTTAAAGTATTCTCATAAGCAACGTTGTACATGCTAATACCTCAAGTTAAGTTGAGGTAAAGGGTTAATTTACGTTTATTTTCGAGAACGTTTTTAGAGTCCAAATTGTTCTATTTTTTTGATGCTATACAAACTTTAAGCATGAGAACTTTAATCACCTAAGTTTTAAACAATAGACGTTAAGTTTAGACGACCTACCCCAAACTGACTTCCTAATCATGCGGCTTGTTAAGCTCGTTTCTTAAGTCTTTAATGATTCATAAACAAAAAAGCGAACCACTTAGGTTCGCTTTTCTTTCATCTAGCACGTTTCGTCTTTGCAATACGCGGCGGTTAAGCCACAGATATTATGACTTTGGCTGATCCACCTCTACATCGAGAGATGCTCTGTTCCCTAGACTAAAGAACTTCTTCCATTTAATCGGCATCATTGGAATAACAATGAGGCTGATACCAACCAGTGTCAGAATGTCGGGGATCTCGTCAAACCACATCACGCCAAACAAGGTTACAAACACTAACCCCGAGTATTCTGCGAGCGCAATTTGGTTTGCTGGAGCCTTTTTATACGCGACCACCACCAATGCATGATAACCAAGAACAAATAGATTGATTGCCATGATCCACCCCACATGACGCCATTCAATCTCGGCCCATGCCGGCAATGCAAACGCCAGTGCAAGTGGCAGAGTCATAACACTAGTCCAAAATAAGGTCGAGATAATGTGTTGTTCGGCGTTCAAACGCTTGATCAAAATATTACCAACACCCATTGCAAGCGCACTGCCTAGCCCTGCAATCGCCGCCCAGTGAAATTGCTCTGGACGCAACACAATTAGCACACCCACGAAGCCTATCAGTGTCGCGATCACTTTTGATGATGTCGGCCTTTCTTTCAACAACACAATAGACAGAGGAAGCATCAGGATTGGCCCAACATAGAACATCGCGTTCGCTGTCGCCAAAGTAAGGTGTGTAATGGCAATCATCGCACAACCACTGCCCACTAATATAAATTGAGCCCGTAAAAAATTGATGCGGCAACCGCCTTGCATGCGAGTTTCTTTAGGGAGCTTTAGCCAAAAAGGAAGCAGTAAGATCACGCTCAATAGCTGGCGGATAAACACATACTGAAATGTGGGAACTTCACCATTAAGTATTTTTAGTGAGACATCGGAAAAAGACGCCAATAGGTTTGCAAATACCAAAAGCAAGATGGCGTGGTTGGTGACTTTATTCATACGGAAACAGAGCTACACATTTGTCATACAATTATGGGCAGGCATAATACATGAGAATGGAAAATAAGTAAGAACAAAGTTTCCGGATACTTATTACCAAAAACCAAAGGTATTAAGGAATAAGTATCCATCCTTTCCAGCTGCCTGATAGTCTCCTAAATAGCAACACACATTGGCGTATTTGAAATAGGGTCACGAAACACGCTCGCTTTGAGATCAAACACGTTACTGAGCATAGTTTCGGTCATCACCTCATCAGGCGAGCCTTCTGCTATTACGCATCCCTTTTCCAAAACCACTAAATGGTCGCAGTAACGACTGGCTTGGTTAAGATCATGCAGCACAACAACCACCGTTTTTCCTTTGGCATTCATCTGTTGCATCAGGTTCATTAATTCCACTTGGTGAGACATATCAAGGTATGTGGTCGGTTCATCCAACATCACTACATCCGTATCTTGTGCAATTACCATCGCGATCCATGCTCTTTGACGCTGCCCACCAGACAGAGACTCAACCGGCTTATCAGCAAACTCAAGCACACCTGTATCACGCATAGCTTGTTCGACAATCATTTGATCGTCCTGCCCTAGCCTCCCCCAATGAGACACATAAGGCGAACGGCCATATTCGACCAACTTTCTTACCGTGATCCCCTCAGGGCTGACCAAGATTTGCGGAAGAAGTGACAACGAACGAGCAAGCGCTTTATCGCCATAGCTTGATAGCGGTTTGTCTTCAAACAACACCTCTCCAGCCACTGGCTTGTTAATTCTGACTAACGTCTTTAACAAGGTGGATTTACCGCACCCGTTAGGTCCTATCAATGCGGTGATTTTTCCCTTAGGGATAGAAACCGACAGGTTCGGTATGATCGTTTGTTTGCCGTACGCGACGGAAAGATTCTGCGTTTTAAGCATGGTTACCAACCTCGATAACGATAGAGAAGAAAGATGAAATATGGTGCGCCAATCACAGACGTGAGAACGCCTGCTGGCAATTCAATAGGTGGTTGTAGACCTCTGGCTAACCCATCAGCGCTGGTAACCAGGATTGCCCCCACCAGTGCAGAGGCTGGGATTAACAACTTATGATTATGCCCAAACAACAAGCGTGCTAAGTGAGGTGCCAATAAACCCACAAAACTGATCGTTCCAGCAACAGAAACACTAACACTGGCAAGCAAAACCGCGGCCAATAGCGCAAGAGCCTGAATCTGTTTTGGCTTAGTACCCAATGTGGTCGCACTTTCCTCGCCAAGCCCCATCACATCTAATCGCCAAGCAAGCCACAATGCCATGGGTAACAACAAGAGCAGTACGCTCCAAATAAAGGGAACTTGCTGCCAGTTTCGTCCCCAAAGGCTGCCAGTTAACCACACCATGGCCGTGTTGATCTCGATCGGATTGGTAACCAGCAAGAAGTCGATACAACTGGCCAGAAACGCACTCACCGCAATACCAATCAGCGCCAACTTGGCGGGTGTTGGCCTTGACCACCATGCCAATACAGCAATCAGCCCTGCAGCCAATACCCCACCGAACATAGCTACAACAGGAAGCACACTGACTGGTGCATTGGGAAACCAAACTAAACTCGCTGTCGCAGCAAGGCCTGCCCCAGCGCTAATACCCATAAGGTCAGGCGATGCTAACGGATTACGTATCACGCCTTGCACTAATACCCCAGAAAGCCCTAACCCTGCGCCCACGCTTATCTCGAGCAACATACGTGGTAACCGATACTGATGGATAACAAAGTCGTCACTGGAAAACGCGACCAAATGTTCGATGACTTGAGGGATAGAAAGTGACGCTGCGCCAACAAACAAACCAGCAGATGCCACTAATATGAGAATCCCTGATAACAAAACTATCTTAGTGTGATGATGCATTAAGATCTCCTCGTAGCAATCAAAATAAAACAAGGTGTCCCGAGCAAAGCAGTAATAACACCAACGGGTGTTTCAGTCGGGAAAGCAATCGCTCGCGACAGCGCATCTGACCAAGACACTAATGCTGCGCCTGCCAATGCTGAAATAGGAATCAGTAAATGGTAATTGTGCCCAACCATAGGTCGAACCAAATGAGGCACTAACAGTCCTACAAAGCCAATTGGCCCTGCGATAGCGACGCTTGCTCCGGCAAGCAACACGATCGTCAGTCCACTCACGAGGCGGGTAAACCTGATGTTGCTGCCCAACCCCACAGCTACCTCTTCGCCAAGTGCCAGCAAGTTGAGGTTGCGAGCAAGACTCATTGCCAACACCAAACCAATCACTACAGGCGGCCAAAGCTGTTGCCATTGCCCATCATCCACACTAGACAGTGAGCCAGTAAGCCAATGCAAGACGCTATAAGCCATGTCGTCAGCAAGAATCAGCGCCGCTCGTGTCAGTCCTAGCAATAACGCCGTAATGGCGATCCCCGCGAGAACCAAACGTAACGGATGAGAACGTGCGGAGAAAAAACCGCCTAGAAGCATTACGACACCGCCGCTTAGCAATGCACCAAGAACCGCATTAAGGATTGGGTTTAGCTCGCTAACCACAGGTATACCTATTGCAGATAACGCCATAAAACAGGCCGCGCCTGCGTTAATACCAAGAATCGACGGAGACGCGAGTGGATTACGCGTCAAGCCTTGCATCAATAACCCAGCGACAGCCAAACTCGCACCAATAAACAACCCTGCGTAAGCTCTTGGCGCTCTTAGCGTCGCCAATATTTGATGCGTCATGCTGCTTTCATCAAACGCAAACCAGTAGTGAATTAAGTCACTCAATGTTAGAGAGAAATTAGACCACCCGGTCATAGAGGCCGCGTAACCAGATAGTGCCAAACACGACACTAATGCCGTAAATAACGTGACTCTCCACGACAGTATTGGCCAGGATCGCTTACTTTTAGAGAACAACATCGTACTCATGATGGGTCCAAGATCTGCTCAAGATTTTTCGCCATTTGTTCTGCCGCTAACATGCCTCGATTCAGTGACCAAAGTGCTGGTGACACTTCTACAACTTGCTGACTTTTTGCAGAGGTTAGTACATTGAATAACGGATTTTTCTGCCAATCATCAACAATATTAGGATGAGAATAAGCGCCAAGGAGCAACCAATCCGGATTGGTTTTCAACAACAACTCAAAGCTGGTTGGTAAATATGCCTTCTCTGTTGGTTTCACAATAGGGCTCGCAATGCCTAATGTGGTCAGCACGCCCCCTGCGTAAGATGCAGGGCTATGTAACCACATACCTTTATCCGACACGACAGCGAATTGGACGGTTTGTTTGAGCGAGAAATGACTTTTAAATTCAGCCATGACGTGTTGATGTTGTTGAATTCGTTGTTCCATTGACGATTGCTTGTCGAGAGCGATGCCAATCTTGAGCGCAGACTCCAAATTCTCTTGATAAGTCTCACCACGGCTTTTAAGCAGTAGAGTTGGTGCGATGCGTTGTAGATCTTGATAGACCGTACGATGACGCTCTGCATCGGCAATGATTAGATCAGGCTTTAATACCGCAATGGCTTCTAGGCTGGGCTGAGAACGCATGCCAACTGATTCCCATGGTTGAACCAATTCACGTACCGCCGGAATCACTCGCGAAGCATCATTGTCATCAGCAACACCAACAGGAGAAATACCCACCGCAGCGAGTGCATCTACAAATGAAAACTCCAACACCACAATACGTTGCGGGGTAGTCGCTATCTCAAACTGACCCTGATCGTCTTGTATGATCCTCGTTTGTGCTGAACTGGAGAATGAGAACAAGCTTAAGATCAGCAAAGCTAAGGTTATTGCTATCCTGCTGAATAAAAACGGCCGATTAAATGACAGCAGTCCGTTCGACAGCTGCAATGGATTCGAAAACAAGATTCGGGAGCTGTTTTCCATATTTAATTTTCCTTAAACGCTAGAACCGTGAAAGCCGCCAAGAGTATTGGCGACTTTTATTCGTTATTACTTTCAATAAATTACGTATTAGAACTGATAATTCAGATCCAAAGTGTAAGAACGTCCTGGTGCTGGATAACGACCAACTGGGCTGGTATCAATACCACGGAAGTAATAGTCCTCATCAAACAAGTTGTTCACCGCAAAGTTCATGCGCAGCTTACTGTTTTCATCCTTGTACAAATCCGAACCTAGGTTGAAGTTCCAGACCATGTAGGCAGGCACTTTACCTGTCGCGCCCGTTGCATCTTCGGCACTTGTATTCGCATTGTCAGAATAAGATTCGCTAAAGTAGTAACCAGATAAAGTCGTATCTACCTTGCTAAAGGCGTAAGTCGCATCCCAACTAAATTGATGTTTAGACGTATAAGGAAGTTGATTACCTTTGTTTACGCCCTCTTCCTCGATCGTTGCATCTAAGTAGTTATAGCCAGCGCCTAAACTCAGAGCTTGCATCGCTTGAGGAATATAACGACCAGAGAGTTCAACACCTTGATGGAGGGTTTTACCAATATTGTCGAAAGTTTCAGTCGCTTTTTGCCATTGAAGCTGATCTTCAAAATCGATTCGGTAAAGCGCTACATTGAAACTGGTTGAATCTTGGTTGTAGCGAGCACCCAACTCATAACTCCATGCCAGTTCACTGCCCTCTTCACCTTTACCACGGATGTAAGCAATTTGTGGTGCTCGCAAAGATTTCTGAGCATTGGTATAACCTACCCATTGTTCAGTTAGATGGTACGCCACCGTTAAACCAGGCAACCATTCTGTCACTTTGTTATTTGTCTTTTCTGCCTTACCTAGATCGTAAAATGCCATATCTATTGATTCATAGCGAATACCAGGTGTTACCTTTAATACATCATTAAACAAGCCAATTTCATTGCTGATATAGCCTGCGAAAGCGTCAGTATCTAAATGCCAATCGCGTGGCGTTGTGGTTACTCCACTAGAAATTGATGTTTGAGTGAGCTTGTAATCAATGTCTTCGTTAACATAGCGCGCACCCACAATCACATTTTGCGTCACGGTATTACCGTCAAAATACATCGCGAGTTTCGGCTCTACCCCATACACCTTAAATTCACGTGGTGACGTACGAATATCAGTAGATGGCTGCGACGGATCAGACCACTCCACACCTTTAGTACTGTTGTAACCCCACTGGAAGAAACGCTCAGAACGATGGCCAAAGGTCAGTACTTCTAGCTCTGCACTATCAGCAATATTCAAATCATGTAAGTACTTTAAGCTCCAACGTGTCGATTTACCTTGGTACTCATCATAAGGGCGCTTAGATTGGGTACGGTCATTCTCGTAATCTTCTGGCGATAAAGCGCCCGGCATTTGCGTGTCGGCATCATAACGCTGCACGAAAGCTTGTAGTTCTTGAGTATCACTCAGTAACCACTGCAACTTAGCTTGGAAGTTTTTGACATCGGTGTCTGAATGTTCACGGAAGCTTTCACCTTTTAGAAAATTACCTTCGACTTGAAGCGCAAGCGTATCGGTTAACCAGCCACCCGTGCGCAGGTAAAAATCATTAAGTGG
Organism: Vibrio sp. QJM3NY_21; assembly: GCF_057785975.1. NCBI lineage: Bacteria > Pseudomonadati > Pseudomonadota > Gammaproteobacteria > Vibrionales > Vibrionaceae > Vibrio > Vibrio sp. QJM3NY_21. Next base: position 416,528 of record NZ_CM173514.1, on the reverse strand, counting down.
CGTATCGCCACCCTCGAATACAGTAAAGCGATTACTTATTTCCGTTTGCCACTCGTGTGGAATAGGCTTAGTCACCAAGTTAATCACACCACCCACGTTGTTTGGCCCATACTGCACAGCAGCGCCACCACGCACGATATCAATTCGGTCAAGCATCGACAGAGTCGCAGGGAAAATAGATTGTCCGGTATGACCATAAGGCGCAAGAGTCAGTGGCACACCGTCCATTAGAAATTGAGCATGACCACTGCGGCTGGCTTTCAAGCCACGCACCGAGATGTTAGGCAATACACCCGTACCCGTTTCGTCTTGAACCTTAATGCCCGGTACACTTTGGAAGGCCGAATCAATCGAAAGTGCGCCAGTCTTTTTAATTTGTTCGTTAGTTAGAACGGTACGCGCTCCCGGATACTCTTTCACATCCTCTAGCTCTGAGTTACCGATCAAGCTACCTGTCACGACAACCGTTTCCATAGTCGTTGTTTGAGGATCAGACGCTGCAAATGCGCTCATGGAAGTCACTGAAGCGATGGCCATTGCAAGGGTACTTAGACGCAACTTTTGGTGTGATTGAGTACAGGGTTTACCATCCAAATTCTGGTAAGGCATGAAAATCTCCTAAGTAGGCAAGTTAAGATCAAAGGCCGTGGTTACAATTCGGCGCTTTGATCCTATGGGCTAAACGGCCTCAAAATAAGGCCAACTGTTCACTCATTCGTAGCGAACAAATCAATCGTTTTTGGAGTTGAAATGGTTCTTTGAAATGAACTAACTCCTAGAACTGAATTCGCTCTTAGAACTAAATTAGCTTTTAAAACTGATAGCCGTAGCTGAGCATGAATTCAGCAGGAGCACCGTAACCAATCTGGTTTGTGCCAGACGTGCCGTTGGTTGCTCCCAGAATATATTCCTCGTTCAACACGTTGTAAGCGTTCGCTTGGACTTTGTGACGACCCGTGGTGTACGCTGCCATCAAATCAACGGTGGTGTAATCGCCTAGTGCAACGGCTTCGTCATTACCCGCGTAACGGTCGCCAACGTATTTCACGCCGCCACCTAAACGCCAGTTGTCGTCTAGCTGGTAAGTACTCCAAAGTGAGAACAGATGGTCAGACACATCATTTGGCTTTTTGCCTGTCTCTTTGTTTTCTGCATCGAGGTAGCTATAACCCACAGAAATATCCCACTGCTCAGTAAATTGACCGCGAGCTTCTAGCTCAATACCTTGGTGGCGAGCTTCGATCTTGTTAACAACGTCTCCGTCTATATTCGTTTCTGGTTGCTCTTGATCAATTTGGAAGAGCGCGGCATTAAGCATCAAGGCGTTATCTAGTAAGTAAGCTTTTGCACCCACTTCTTTTAGATCGGTGTGGAAGAATTCAGCCAATTTAGGATTGATATAAATACCCGAGTAAGGCAATTGCCATGAGCGAGCTAAGCTTGCGTACACTGACATATCGTTGTTGAGACGGTAGACTAAACCACCACGGTAGCTCACTTTGTCATCGTCTAGATTTTCTTTTGCTGAGCCCGCTTTTTGCTGTTCAAGCTCCATCGAGTCGTAACGCACATTGCCGATCACTGAAAGATCACCAAAGGTATAAACATCTTGAATGTAAACACCTGTCGTCGTTGTGGTGTTATCACGGGAAGGTTTAAACCCCGGATCAGGCGTTGGGCCTGCTACAGGGTTATAGATATCTTTCGGAGGTAAGGTTTCATCTCTTGCGAGCATTAGGTCGATATTGATCTGATTATAATCCGCACCGATCATCATTTGGTTCGAATCCGTTTCCCAAACTAGCTCAGATTGAAGAGTCGTCGTGGTACGAGGGTCGTAACCGAGGTTATTTACACTCTGAGATACTCCATTCCCAGTTACCGTCCCTTGGCGTGTACCCTTTTGCTCAAGTTCGATATGGTTGTATGCTGCGCGGTTTGTCCATGCCCATTCGCTATTCAAAAGCCATTCATAATTAACGCCAACACGAATGCTGTCCGACTCTTGATAATCGTTCGTGCCACCGTAAAACGTGCTTTCAGAGACGTCGACAGGCTTACCATTCTTTGATGGAACACCACGATATGGCACCAACTCTTGGTGAGCATATTCGACATCGAGATCAATAATGTGTCCATCAGAAGGCATCACTCGAATTGTTGGCGCAATAAAGAAATCATTAGAGTCGACATGGTCTACATAGGAATCAGACTGTCGACTTTCCACGTTGATACGACCACTGACCTTGTCAGTAAACGCCATCGAACTATCAACTTGACCAACAAACAAATTGTTGCTGCCAACACTGCCATTTACGTTGGTGAAGTTATCACCGTTAGCTCGCTTGGTGACCAAGTTAATGATACCGCCCGCGGAGCCTCGGCCATAAAGTGCGCCCGCAGGGCCTTTTACCACTTCGACACGTTCGACATTCGCTAGGCTTCGGTACGATTGCATAGTCCCGTCATCACGCATACCATCACGGTAGATATCGTTGAGTGCATCAAAACCACGAATCACAAATTGGTCTCGGCTTCCCTCACCCAGGGTATTGTTAACCCCTGCGACACCATCAAGTGCATCCACTAAACGTACCGCGCCACGGTCTTCCATTTCTGTCTTTGTAACAACCGATACCGCTTGTGGCACATCTAACCACTCGACATCCGTTTTGGTTCCTGACTGAGGCATATGCTCTGCATAACCTTCGTATTGATGGCCAATAATTTGCACTGTTTCATCTACAGTGGCTTGTTCTTCCGCCACTGCAGTTGACACACCAGCCACCGCCGCCAAGGCTCCGCCAATTGCCAAAGCAAGAGGGGACAAGGTCAATCTCATGTTCATTTTCTAATTCCGTTTTAGTTTATAAAATAACAATATTGCGAATAAGAACAAATATCATTTATATTTGCAATATATATTTTTTGATCTATATTTGCTTTGCAATATGCAACACTACTAATGACATAAGAATCAATAAAAACAATAAGATAGAAAAATTCTCTTTCTTTTAACCCCGAAAGAGAGCACTTGAAAGCGAGTTGTGAGCAGGCGACAACAACGTTTTAAAATTAGGAAAGCCCCATGAAATCTACGATTATTATCGTAAGTCACGTCGTGAATGATGCAGTCACTCACGGCTTCGTACCTACCGCAAAGGCGATGGGTCTTCACGTCGTTTTGATCACAGATCACAAGCTCAATCACCTGAAATTGAGCAGTGATGATGAACGCTTTAATCCCGATGAAATTTTAGAATGCGATGTCTTTAACCCTCTTGAACTCATCGAAATCATCACCGAGAAAAATCTAGCACCTCATGCTGTTTTCAGTAATAGCGACCACCTACAAACTTCCACTGCAATCTGTGCACAGTTCTTTGGTTTACCCGCTAAAGATTGGAACGTGACGATTAAGGCGAAAAACAAATACTTAACTCGTCAGGTTCTCAACGAAAAATCGTTACCTAATACTCGAAGTGTTTTGTTAAGTCGAGAGAGCGCTCCTGTATTCGATTTCGATTTTCCTGTCGTTGCGAAGCCCAAGGAAGGCGTGGCTAGTTTAGACGTGCAGCGCTGCGATTCTGCGGCTGAGCTGGATAACTATTGCGATACGTTTTGGCAAAAGCACCCTACTACTCCCATCTTGGTTGAGGCGTTTTTGCAAGGCCCACTGATTACTGTCGAAACCATTGGCGACGGGGATCATTTGGTCGCGCTTGGTGGGTTTGATGTAGAGCTCTCAGCACCACCCTACTTCATCGAAACAGCTGCGAGTTGGAATGGTGTTAACAGCGTTCACTACCGTGATGAATGTATACGTCAGCTTAAAGAATTCGGGGTGGGGTTTAGTGTCTGTCATAGCGAGTTCATCATCACAGATTCAGGGCCGGTACTGGTCGAGATCAACTATCGAAGTATTGGTGATGGCCGGGAGTTTTTGCTTAATAACCTCAGTGGCGGGAATTGGTTCAATACCATCTTAAATCTTCACTTGGGTCACAAGCTTGATCCTACATTTCGTATTGATGGCAGCGCCCATGTGCACTATTTAGTGGCCAAACAAAGCGGTTTGATTGAAGGATCATCAACCTCTTTCATTCACCAAGAGGGCGATATTGTCACTCAGCAGCAAGTCCTTAAAAAGGTTGGTGATACGTTCCAACAAAGTTTCTCCAACAAGGATTACTTAGCGCGAATTTCGGTCGTTTCTCCTTCTGGTCAAAATCTAGAACCCGCACTACAACAGGCAATCTCTCGCTTCAATCTAACAGCAACAAACGAGGTAACAGCATGAATGAAAACGCGTTATACCTCACTCAACGACTAGTCGATACTTGCTTGCGTGAAGATTTGTTTGGATTAGTTTCTCAAAGCCAATTTAAATCTCAGCTACCAAATACACTCAAACTATCTTCTTATCCTCGTAATCAAATTTGGGCTATTTTTGCGGGTTTAGACTTTACACTCTACCTGCCCGTTACTCCCAGCTATTACATGCAGCGTTGGGTATACGGCCAACCAGATGGCTCGGAAGGTGATGGTTGGTTCATCGAGAGAAATGGTGTCGTTGAAAGCCAGCAGTACTATCAAGATTGGATTGAATTATTGAAAGCAAGTGCTCACGAAAGCTCGCATTCGTTATTAGATGGTTATTTGCAAGAACTCGAATGCGCAGAAAAACACAAAGGATTGTGTGACAGCGCCTTCAGTCAGCAATCCGAATCACTCATGCAGCCGATTTCTCAACTAGAACGTTGGGAGAAAAAGCTATTACGTGCCGATCAAATCGCATCCTATCTTGACCACCCTTACTACCCGACAGCACGTGCTAAGTTCGGTTTAAGCGATCACGACCTAGAGCAATTCGCGCCAGAATTTGCACAAAGCTTTGAACTTCGTTGGCTCGCAATCGAGAAGTCACTCGTTACATTGACCAGTCCACAACCAGAATGTTGGCCAACGATGGAGCAAGTGGGTCTGCCCGCCGATTTTGCTCTTAGCCATGAGTTATTCCCCGCACACCCATTAACACTAAGAAGTCTTGATGAAATTCCTGACGGTGTCATTGAAGCGCCAGTTGCGTGTCTTGAGGTGACTCCTACCCTGTCAGTGCGCACTGTGGTCGTGAATCAAGCACCACAGATCCACATCAAGGTGCCGCTGATCATGCGATCTTTGGGTACTAAAAACATTCGCCTAATCAAACCATCTACGCTCTATGATGGGCATTGGTTTGAACGTTTGTTGACGCACTTAGAGCAAACAGATCAAGACTTACACGGCACGTTTTTCCATTGTTATGAGAAACATGGCGGCCACGTTGGAGACGATAAAACCTTTGCTTACATTGTGCGCGAATACCCGCAAAGTTACTTCCAAGACAAAGCACTGGTGCCTGTGGCCGCCCTTGCCAGTCCAATGCCTGATGGACGCTTGTTCTTGGAACACCTCGCCGAACAGTATTATCAGCAAGATACACTGACTTGGTTTAAAGATTACGTTGATCTGCTTTGCAAAGTGCACCTTACATTGTGGATTCGTTACGGTATCGCTTTGGAGTCTAACCAACAAAACGCCATCATTGCATTCGATGAGCAAGGCAAGATGACCTTAGCCATGAAAGACAACGATGCAGCGCGTATTTGGCCAGAGCGTTTCCAAACGTTTGAGCAACAATCGCCCGTAAAATGCGATCACCTTTTAGATCAACGTATCACTGTAGATAACGAGCTTGCTCTTGGTCAGATGTTTACCACTATTACTTTGCAGTTAGACATTGCCGCAATTGTGGAAGCAATGGCGACGAAAGGAATCGCCACTTCAGCTTATCTGTATGAAATGGTCGCCAATAGCCTCTCCCAACAGCTTAGCCAGTTGGACAAACGAGGACACAACACCAAGCTTGCAAACGAGATGTTGTTTGAATCACCTAACCTATACGCTAAGTATCTATTGAGCTCGGGTAGCTTATTGTCTAAAGAGGCGTCTGGCGCAAGCGATATCAATAAGTTCTATGGCTTGTCGGCACCGAACTTTTTATTGCTAACCAGCGAAGAAGCACAACACGCTTACCTTGAAGACATCAAGCAGAGCGTGAGTTAACCCATCATGACCAAACTCATCTATTGTGTGCTTTTAAGCCACTTTATCGCCGCGTTTGCAGCCTTAGGCATGCCGCTGTTTTTACCAATGGTATTGCCAACACTGGATGCAAACATTACTTCGGATTGGGCGGGGGTACTGTTCATTTTGCCGACCTTTTGCACTGCCGTTGCGGCGCGCTTTTGGGGGCAGTTTGCTGATAAATATGGCAGACGTCGCTCTCTATTACGTGCTCAACTCGGGCTTGCAGCAGGCTTCGCGCTGTGTGGCTTAGCCGATAATCTCTCAATGTTTGTGTTTGGTCTTCTCGTTCAAGGAACCTTTGGTGGCACCATGGCCGCCTCAAACAGCTACTTATCCAGCCAAATCAAGGATGCAAAATCACTCGGTAAGTCACTCAATAAAACTCAGCTTTCTGCTCGTCTGGCGCTAATTATTGCTCCGATAGGGCTTGGCTGGAGCTTATCAGAAACAAACCCGCTGAACGCGTATCTGTGGCTGTCCGCTTTGCCGCTATTCGCGCTATTGATCACCTTAACATTACCCATCGATGACTTAGCGAAATCGAAGGGGATTGTAAAAGATCAGGTATCGAATAAAGCTCAAAGCAGCCAAACCAAATCGTTAAATACTCTTTATTGGGTGTTTGGCGCGCAGTGCAGCTTTGCTTTCGCCATGGTCGTCACGTTCCCCTATTTCTCGCCTTATGTGCAGCAATATGGCGTGACAAGCCAAGCGTGGATTGGATTTTTATATGCCCTCCCACATGGTGTTTATCTGCTCTCTGCAGGGAAAGTTCATCTGTTCTCAGAATGGGTTGATCGCCATCAGCTTGAACGCAATCAAGCGCAGCGTACTTTATGGCTAGGCTTTGGTTTGCTTTCACTGAGTGCCGCAATGCATCTCACTTCTTATCAAGAAGTATTGATTATTGCTCGTATTGTTTTCGGGCTTGGCATGGTTTGCTGTTATCACGGCTTGCATCAAGTGTTAGCAAACCAAATTGATCGACGACAAAGCGGCAAAGTATTTTCGCGCTTTGATGCCATGTCTAAATGGGGTGGCGTTGCGGCTGGATTGAGCGCGTCTTTCATATCAAGCTTGGGCTGGCTTGAGGTTCCTTTCATACTTTCTATGTTGGTCAGTGGCATTACTGCTATCGCGCTGATCATCCATTCAAAATTTGGACATCAACATGTTACAGACTCAATTATCTCCAAGTGAACATTACGCTGAAGACCAAGTTCTTCAAAGCCGTAAAAAAGTACTGCTAAACAGAGAAAAAGCCCAACTCAATACCATCATGGGCGTGGTGAACTGTTACCTACGTGAATACGCGATACCAAAGAAGCAGGTTAATTGGCGCTACAGTTCGGCCTCTCTTCCTCAAACTTTGAAAAGAAACTACAACGCTCACCAACGCGTGGCCATTCACCTACCTCACCAAGATCAACCTCAGAAAAATGGTCTGATGGTTTTACCCGTTGAGTACACCAGTAAACTGGGGAAAGTGAAGCTCAGTGATACACCTTGGGCTAAAATGCCCGGTGCAGCTTGGTGCAAATTGGACGCAACTCAAACCCTGACGCTTCTACTCAGTTACCTAAAAGAAATGCTGACGATTCCATTCAATCACGAGTTGGTCGAGCAAATGGAAAACAGTTTGTTGATTACCGAGCAGTTCCTAAACTCAGACAACTCACCTCAGCATCACAACGCGTTTATCGCATCAGAGCAATCGTTACTTTGGGGACATACTTTTCATCCAACGCCAAAGAGTCGTTCAGGTGTCAGTCTCGATGATCTGCTCGCGTGTTCCCCTGAGGTTGGCGCTAAGGTTCCCCTGTATTGGTTTAAGGTCGACACCACGTTGCTCGACGTCTTGAGTTCAGATAACCGAACCTCACCAACTACGATGCTTGAACAGCTTGCACCTGATGAAAACAATTCAGCAGGTACCATGCTTTACCCTTGTCACCCTTGGGAAGTTTACACACTTTTGCAAAACCCAGTGGTCAAAACGGCCATTGAACAAGGCAAAATCATCCCGCTTGGATTAGGTGGTGAAAAACTCTTACCCACTTCATCCGTGCGCACTCTGTACCACCCAGATATGGATTGGTTTGCTAAGTTCTCTATCAATGTACGTTTAACCAACTGCGTACGTAAAAACGCATGGTATGAGCTCGATAGTGCCGTTCAATTAACCTCGATTCTGCATCCAATCAAAGAAAGCGAACAGTTACGTAATCCAGTATTCAAGGTAATGACTGAACCTTACGCGACCACATTGGATCTAGAGTCGGTTGCCGATCAGGAACAAACTGATGTTATTAAAGCTCGCGAGTCGTTTGGTATTTTGTATCGAGAGAATTTCACCTTAAGCGAAACCGATATTTTGCAACCAACGTTAGCGGGTGCCCTCTTTGCTTACGATACAGACGGGAACAGTTGCATCGCCACTCAGCTCAAACAAAAAGCGCAAACAACCCAAAGCCAATATGAAAATGTCGCCACACTGTGGTTTGAGCGTTATCTGCATTGTTTGATTCCGGGCGTCTTTAACTACTACTTCAAACATGGGGTTGCGTTTGAACCTCACTTACAAAATACGTTGATTGGATTTGAAAAAGGCATGCCTTGCTGTGTATGGATTCGAGACTTAGAAGGTACTAAGCTACTACAAGAGTTTTGGCCATCAGAAACACTTCAGCAACTTTCAGAACGTGCTCGTCAATCGGTGTACTACAGTCGTGAGCAAGGTTGGAACCGTATTGGCTATTGCACCTTTATAAACAATATCAGTGAGGCCATTTTCTTTATCGCTGAGGGTAATTCGGCACTTGAGAGCTCGTTATGGGGAACTTTAAAAGACGCTATCGTCCGCTGGCAGTCGATCAATGGTCAGCAACCTGAGCTAATGGCATTGCTCAACGATGGTCATTTCCCAAGCAAAAATAACTTCACAACACGTTTGATGCAAAATGCCGATAAAGAGTCCGGTTACACCCAAGTTGCAGCACCGTGGCCAACTCATTCAAAAGGAGTTCACCATGCTTAATTCTCCTCAACTTTCTGCCTCTATCCATCAAGAAATACAGCAATTGGCCAAGCAACAAACGCAGCCATTATGTGCTTATCTTTATGACCTTGATGCGTTGGAGCTGCACATTAAGCAGATGCGCCATGTATTGCCAAAAAACGTAGAGCTATTTTACGCGGCGAAAGCGAATCCTTCAGCGCCGATACTGCGGATTTTAGCTCCTTATGTTGATGGCTTCGAAGCTGCATCAGGCGGAGAGCTTACACACCTCCACCAGCAACAACTCAATAAACCACTGATCTTTGGTGGCCCGGGGAAAATGCCCAGTGAACTGGAGCAAGCAATTAAACTCGATGTTGATGCGATTCATGTCGAGAGCCTCACTGAGTTACAACGCATTGGTCTTTTAACACAAAAATTGAATCGGCCTGCTTCGATCTTCCTGCGTATGAACATCGACATTGGAGACATCACACTTAGCAAATTAGCCATGGGCGGAAAGCCCACCCCATTTGGTTTAGATGAAAGTGAGTTAAACAACGCGCTGATGTGCCTACGCGATTTCCCCTTAATAAAGTTGAAAGGCTTTCACTTCCATTTGATGTCACATCAACTCGACGTTGATCGCCACCTCGCCTTGATGCAACGCTATTTCCAAGTGGTCAAAGAGTGGAAAAAAACGTTCTCACTCGATGAGTTGATCATCAACCTCGGTGGTGGCATGGGGATCAATTACCAAAACCCTAAACAACATTTTCCTTGGATGGAGTTTTGCGACAAATTGGAGTTCCTGATTTCCAAGGAACATTTACAAGATTGGAAGCTGCGGTTTGAATGTGGCCGCTACATCTCTGCACCTTGTGGCTATTACGTAATGGAGGTCTTGGATATTAAACAAAATCTTGGCGAGCATTTTGTGATTGCCCGTGGTGGCACGCATCATTTCCGTACTCCGGCAGCGCAAAGCCATGACCACCCTTTTGCTATCGTGAAAAGTAATCAACAACCCACCATTTCACATCCAATAAACCATGCTAAAGCCACGTTGGTTGGCCAGCTTTGCACTCCAAAAGATGTTATGGCACGAAATCAACATATCGAACAGCTCGATATCGGTGACTATGTGGTGTTCACTCTAGCAGGCGCTTACGCATGGAATATATCGCATCAAAACTTTTTAATGCATGAACCTCCGGTGTTTCATTACTTCTAAAGCTCTCCAGTGCTCTATGATTTCTAACTTACGGGTTGAGTCAAAACGCCATAGAGTTAACTAAAGGCGCTAAATTAAAAAGGCGTTAGCAAACTCAGGTCTGCTCACGCCTTTCTTATGTTTATCGTAACCCTTTTGCCAAACAGCTAAGGTGATTGAACACTCGACTCCCCACAGTGATCGCAATGTAGAACCAAACCGTAGTTAATTCAAATACAAGCACTTAGCATTTTTCATCGACTGCGCAACGGGAGTGGTACATGGACAACAGAATCACCATTATTGAGTTTCTCAGAGTGTTCGATTGCATTCGTTCATCTGGCGAGCAATTGGATAACAAATATCAATTTGGCGAGATGGTAGCCTGGCACGATTACGACGGCTACACCTGTTGGTTAAGCTACCGAGACATTACCGTGACCCTAATGTTCCACGGCTCATTGAAGATCGAATACGACAAAGCATCGAACTATGAAGACTTCATCAAGCGTTGTTTAGCTATGCTTGAAACGGAACCTTCTTCATAAGTTACACATCGCTATCGAGTAAATAACGCACAGTCTACAGGGAAAGAGTGGAGAAATTCATGAACGGAACCAATTGTAAAACGCGGTTACACCTTAGGTTAACGACACCTTTACTCCTTCTACTCAGCCTACATTCGTTAAGTCTTAAGGCAGATGTAACAGGGACAAACATGATCGACTTTACACAAGCTAGTGAGCATCAAAACTGGACAGTGACTAACGACGATGTAATGGGCGGCATCTCAACAGGCGAGCTCATTTATCTTAATAACATGAGTCGATTTAGGGGAGAGCTCTCGTTAGAAAATAATGGTGGTTTCAGTTCTGTAAAGCGCTCCATTGAATCACCTGACCATGAAATAGATAGTGCAGAGCTGATATTCGTTGGTGACGGTCGCACCTACCAACTGAGGTTCACAACATCGAAGGAGGGTAATCGAGTTCAATATAAACACGATTTCGATACCATTAAGGGAAAGGAGCTCAATAAGGTCTTCCACTTCAATGATTTTCAAGCGGTGTTCAGAGGTCGGTTGCTGAGCGGAGCGCTGGAACTTAAGGCACAAGACATCCAACAAATCGGCTTTTTGATTGCAGACAAACAGCCCTCGCCTTTTGAGCTAGACCTAATACAGCTTCACTTCAAAACATCGAAACTTATGACATCACCAGAAGCAGACTAAACCACAAACAAAAGCCCCTGATACCTTTTGACTAGCAATCAGATATCAGGGGCTTCTTCTATTTAAACCGTCAACAATTCGAAACAACGGCGGATTAAAACATCAGCAATTAGTATTTGATAGCTGTTTTACCAATCGAGGCACTGCTTTCAATACGTTGATGTGCATCTTTGATTGTATCCACACTAAAGCCATTTATGGTCGTGGTTAGCGTCGTTTTAATACGGCCCGCATCAATCAGATTCGCGGCTTGAAATAAGATGTCTTGCTGCTTCTGGATATCTTCAGTGTTAAACAGTGAACGTGTAAACATCAGTTCCCAAACAAAGCCTGCTGATTTACCTTGCAGCGCTGATAAGTCAATGCCACCGTCAAATTCAACAATCGAACTGATCATGCCTTGCGGTGCAATCAACTCAACCATTGCATCCCAGTGCCCTTTTGTGTCTGCAACATTGAAGATGTAGTCGACATGCTGAATGCCTTGCTCTCGCGCTGATTCTACAAGGTTACGGTGGTTCACCACATGATCCGCCCCCATATCCCTTACCCACAGCTCCGTTTCAGGTCTTGAAGCTGTAGCGATAACATTTAGGTTGGTCAGTTGCTTAGCCAGTTGAATCGTAATTGAACCTACACCGCCTGCTCCACCAATGATCAGGATAGACTTTTTCTCTTCAGGGCGAACACGCAAGCGGTCGAACAATGCTTCCCAAGCGGTAAGAGTTGCTAGTGGCATAACGGCTGCAGCTTCATCAGAAAGACTCGTAGGCGCTTTAGCCGTAATACGGTAGTCCACAGCTTGGTATTCTGCGTTAGCCCCCATACGTGTTACATCACCCGCATAGTACACACGGTCACCGACTTCGAAGCCTTCAACGTCAGCGCCTTTGCCAACAACTTCACCGACTGCGTCATAACCCAACACTTTTGGTTGTTCGAGTGTTTTGTCTTTGGCACTACGAATACGAATTTTTGCGTCAGCAGGGTTAATAGAAGTCGCACTCACTTTTACCAGCAAGTCATTATTTTTTAGTTCTGGCAGACTCGTTTCAAACTCAAATAAACTGTCTTGCTCTGTAATCGCAAGTGATTGAGTAAATCCGATAGCTTTCATTTTTGATGGTACTGACATGGTGCTTTCTCCGTAAATTTGATGAGTTAATCTTAGAGAACTCTCACTCTAGATAAACAGTCTAGCTTTTGAATGATTATCAAATAATTTTTGATAATGGTATTGCCGCTATCTGGGTAATGCAGACATCTAACTGCACTGCCAAGGGCTTAGAGGTTAAATCAGGCCTTTCTCAATCAACCAATCATGTGTGACTTGATCTTGTGGTTTACCTTCACGGCAAACTTTGTAATCCAGCTCGGCGATAATGTCATTCGAGAAGCGTAGGGAATCCAACTTCTGAATCTGCTCTTCGTTAAACAAGTGCTTCTTGTCATCTCTTAAAAGCAGTACCGCTCTGTCAACGATTCCGAGTAAGCCTTTAGGCTCTTTAAGTTCTCGAATATCGTAACGATGGTGTAAAAACTGAGGTTTCCACAGTGGCACTACCACCCACTCTTTGTTTGCGACTGCACTTTCAAAGGCTCTGAAACAATCGTCTTCACTGCCAGGAAAGAACTGGTAACCAGCATCGCTCAGGCCATAGTCTTTCATCATCTGGATAGAGAATCGTGTGATACCAGCACCTGGGTTGATACCCTGGATGGTCGAGTTCATTTTCTCGATCACTTCGGCTTTTAATAAATCAGAGACTTCAGAAACCGCCTCTTCAGGCATATAGTCTGGTACGCCCCACAAGGCATAAGGTTCATAATGAAGCCCAAGCTCGATAAGCGGCTCAACTTCCTCAACGCCCGTTTTGTAGATACCGTGACTTGATGGCAGCCACGCAGAAGAAAGCATATCCACTTGGCCTGTTTTGAGCTTTTCAAAGTTCTCTTGATGTGGAGAGAATATACGCTCTACCTCAAAACCCATGGTTTTCAATACATTGGCAACCAATGAAGCGGTCGTACGGTGGAACGACAAATCCGTTACACCCATTGTGATTATCTTAGTCATCTTATCCCCCTAGATCGTAGGCTTCGTCCATACGGTGTGTACTGCGCTACGTTGTCGATAGGGGAAATGATAGTGAGAAAATTACTAATGAAAAACAGCTTCACATTTGAATTATTATCAAATTAATTTTGACAATTAAGTGTTTGAAGCTAACTTAGAAGCGATAAGTAGAGATAACCCATTTGCAGATTGTGATCGGGAAATATCCCAACCCCACGTTTAGAACATAATTCAATACAGGTAGATAACATGCTTCTTGAAGACTTACAGGTCATTTTGAAAGTGGCGGAGTTTCGCAGTATCACCGCTGCAGCCATCAACCTTGATATGCGCACTGCCACCGCAAGCGCTGCCGTCAAACGTGTTGAAGCTGCACTGGGGGCAGAATTGTTTGTAAGAACCACACGCCACCTAAGGCTCTCTTCAGCAGGCGAACGCTATTTACCTGAGTGTGAACAAGCCTTAAAAATGTTGGAGCAAGCGAAACTCAACATGCGCGAGGAGCTCGGTATTGTTGACGGTGAAATTCGTATCGCGCTTTCATCGGATCTAGGGCGAAACTTAATCACACCTTGGCTTGATGAATTTTTACTGGAATACCCTAACGTCGCACTACGTACTAGCATCAGCGACAGCAATATCGATTTTTACCGTGATTCTGTTGATATGGCGTTGCGTTATGGCTCCCCGACAGATGCCAACATGTATGGCTTTAAAATCTGCGATGTACCCAGAATATTGTGTGCGGCCCCTGAATACTTGGCTGAAATGGGAACACCAAAACGCCCGAGTGACTTAACTCAACATAATGGTTTGCTCTACCAACTTCATGACATATTGCAAGACGAGTGGATATTCAACGATGGCACTCAAGATCATAAAGTGAAACTAAAAGGGAACCGCGCTTCGAACGACGCTGACCTTGTAAGACGTTGGTGTATCGCGGGTAAAGGAGTGGCAATAAAATCTTGTCTAGACATGTCCCCTCATCTGCTTTCAGGCGAAGTAGTTAAAGTCATGCCTGAATTTAAACCAACATCTACAGAGTTGTGGTTAGTATGCCCAAGTCGTCAATCCATCACCCCTACTGTGCGTCTACTGAGAGATTTATTCAGAGAGAAGACCGCAGAGATCCTTTCGCAACTTAGTGAGCAAGGCATTATAGAAAGCAAAATATCATAGGATCTAATACAGCTTAGAGATAAAAAGTAGATATACAAAAAAGGCGTTAGCGAACTTCAATTCGCTAACGCCTTTAATCATTTGAACATCATATGGGTATGATGAACATACTGACTTTATTACAAGTACTTGGTTTAATAACCTTAATACAAGAGTTTAGTTTGACTCGTCTTCAACAACGTCACAACCTGCACAGCACTGAAGAGCAATTTCATGTTCGAAGGTGATGGTGTCTTCGCCTTCTTCCAGTAGCTCAGCTATTTCATCCGCGACTTCTTTCTCATCATCAGCTTCAATTTCGCTTGCTAGTTCTTCCTCTGAATAACCGAAGAAGTTTAGTAGTAGGTACTCACGAGCTTCCTCTTTAGTACAGACCACGTTTGCTGAAAGATCAGGTGTAATCTCACCTTGCGCAAGAGTCGCTGTCAGTTGAGCGAGAGCATCCTCTTTCATCGCAGGCGTTAACCAACCAAGATCAGTACTTACTGTTGTTTTTTTACAGTCGAAGCAAGGCAGTTGGTGGAAGTAGTATTGAAAGGTAGTCATAGGTAATTTCTTCGTTAAGTGTTGTATAGCAAGATTATGCGCGTTTTGTAGCAAAATACTATCTCAATCAACAACGAAGACGGATTGGTCGTTGATAATTTATACTAAACACATAACAAGGTAATGAGTGAAGTAACTCAGTTGTTTTTTAGACGACCAATACATTTCGTAAACTTACTGTAAGACGATAAACGAAGCCTCGTAACTGCCACGATATAATGTGTCATATGTAGATGCTCTAGCGATAAAGAAAACTAGAGCAATTTGTTTATGGTCTTGAAATTCAGTGAGGAAAACGGAACAACAAGAATGAAGTCTTGCGATCTCACATTGTTTAAATAAACCTAGAAACAGCACTAGATGAAGTAAATAGCTCACTAAGACTTACCTTATACCCAGTTAAAAGTAATAGCTGTAGGTAAACTTTAATTCTGTTCCCTGTCTATTGTGACCAAAGCTTTGCTCCGTATCATCGAAGAATTCCGTATACGTCACTTTACCCCAGTGCTTGCGGTTGTCCGATAGTGGGCCTTGAAATGCGAGGTCAAGTTGCAACTGATTTATCGTCCCAACACTGCCACCGAAATCAAGCGAGCTAAACTGCGGATTTATTTGTACATGAGTGCCGTTTTCATGCAAATAAATCGAGTTCAAGAAATTAAATTGAACGCCATAGGTATAGTCATCGGTAAGGCCTAATCGACTAAAATCGCTGTTGTTTTGCCCTACTGCACCGGCCAAAATTGGGAAAGATAACCAGTTATCAAACGGAGTATTTACACGAATCAACCCACCTACTGCGAACAAACGATCTGAGATAGCATCGGTAAAACTGGTTTCTATATAATCGAGTGATACACCAACCATTGGCGCATGCTGCCAATCGGTTCGGCTTACTTCGAAATAACGAGCGCGAACTTGAGATAAATTAAAGTCTTCACTCCCTACTTTTCCATTATCTTGACCTTGTATTGTTAACTGCCCAAGAAACAAATTCTCATTGCTCTTTTGTCCTGAAATCTGAGCCTGGATTTGCGCGAAGTCGTTATCTTCTTCTCTGAAACTTTGCTTGCCGTAAGTCACGTTGATAACAGATGAAACCTTGGTGTGGTCGCCGGGGTCTGGGGCATCATCTGGTGTGATGTGGTCATCTGACAATGCATGAGATGAGAAAAGAATAAGGGCACTACTGAGTGTTATTTTTTTATAATTAGTCATGATCAAAAACCTATTATACGTTATTGGGCTCTTAGCCTAGTTAAGCCAAGTTCCAAAACACTTTAGAGAAATTCGATCCCGCTAGATAACAAAATAAAGAGACAAAAAATAAAAAAAAGTAGGGCTAAAAGTATCAAATGACAAAACCTTAAATAACGTTAGCTTTGTCACTCTTTCCCATACATGAAACTCGTCCTCCTCTAATTTAATATTCAATAAATTTATATTTAGGCAAAACACATTCACTAGATATAGTTTCATTAATATTTAAATACACATGGTTATTTTTATTTCTGCTTAAATTCTCATTTTTTAATATTCGCATTTCGATGTGAAACATTTATTGCTGTGGATCAAAATGAAAAACCACATATACCAGTTAGCATATTTAAAGACGTTACGTAAGTGAGAAGACTAAATGCTCAAACTATGCCTAGAGCCACCAGTATATAAAGTTGGTGAACTCTATTATTCACCAACTTCTGCTGTGATAGATAGCCAGGGAGAGCGAAGTCGCCTAAGAGCACGAGAATCCAACCTCTTTCACGAACTCATCAAGACATTCCCTGAAGTCCTTTCACGTTCGTCGATCGAAGAAACACTTTGGAAAGACTCTTACGCGACAAACGCAACAATTAATCAAACAGTTAAAGCGTTGAGGTTTTCTTTAGAAGACACTGATAGAACTTTGATTAGAACCATCCCGAAGCAAGGCTATGTTCTGGCAGTTGCACCAAAGATTGACAACAACACAGTACCAAAACTCAACGAGTCAAACGCTAACGAGTTGGCCGTAGACGTATCAATAACTGCCCAGACAATATCAAGTACTGAGGTAGAGACAGTTGACACCGCCAGCGAACAGAGCAACTCAGTAACTACTAATAATACCAAAACAGAAGCCACACCACGGAGTATCGTTAATTCAATCACTCTATTACTGGCTATCTCTATCGCTACTTTCGCCCTCTGCGCATCTGGCCTTTTTACTGATCAACCTGAGCGTATTAGCCACCAATATGGCAATCACTGGATACTCTTCAATGCTACAGAGCAGGAGCTCAGCTCGTTACCTATACAACCCGGAGACTCGACAAAATATGTGTCTAAGAATAAGTCGTTCTATCGAATTTGTTCAGAGATAAGAGGAGTTTTGGAATGCCAGCAAGTCGAACTTTAACCCTTTTATCCATAGTCATTGCCATTGTCGTTTCTGGCGTACTTGGCACACAAGCTTATCAATATTTAAATAATCCTCTCCGATTAAATGAAGGGGCATGGGAAGGGAAAGGGGCTGTCTATATTGATGACTCAAGGATTGACAGTAATGCAATGATGTTAGTCGCAAACGATGGGATTCGACTTTCAATAAGCAATCGGTACAACGAATTTAACTACACCTACGATGTTACATTAGAATTGAAACGTGTTGATCACGTCAGTACCGATTTCGAGATAAAGAAGAGAGAAGTGCGAGGTTTAGAAGCGTTTATCGAAAATACCAATATTGACATACCACTGGGTAGTAATTTGATCCGTCTGAATGCTTGGAACCTCGATGAAGGTCGAATTTTCATTGAGGTCGAGCAAAGTGCAGGCTTAGATGTATCTTATATTTTAGACAAGAAATCAGGTAGTTAGCACTAATTTACTTTTTTTTACCTCTCAATTTACAAATACAATTTTTTTTCTTCTAAAGATACTTTTTTTGGTTGGAGAGTAAGTGAACTCACAGGGTTAAATGGTGATGAAGATTATTTCATAACTATAACGACTTGAGCTTTCGCTCTTCAACATAAAGGTATCTACAATGACGGTATCCGCAACCACACTCCCTACTCCGGAAGAAAAATCAGGGTTAGCCAAATGGTTCCCTCTGATTGTTCTCCTCGCAGCCCAATTTTCAACCATGGCCGATAACTCTGGATTGGCTATTTCTACTGAGGCACTCATAGCCCTTCACGGTGCAAGCATGCCGCAAATTCAAATGGCTAATGCAATGTACCCGCTTATTGCAGGCGCCGGCATGATCGCTGGTGGCCTGATCGGTCTGATTATTGGATGGAAGCGTCAAATGATCATCGGAGCAGGCATGCTTGCTGTGGGGTCATTTGCAGCCGCATTAGCTCCAAATATGGAAGTCTTAAATTATGGAGCTCGTGTGGGTTCTGGTTTAGGTGCTTGTTTGCTGATCCCTGCAGTGCTGGCAAACGTGGCAGGTATTTACAAAGGTAAAGACCAAGCGATCGCGTTCTCTGCGATTGCAGCTCTGGTTGGCCTCGCAAGTGCAGTTACGCCATTGTTGTTTGGCTTTATTTTGGATGTCGCGAGCTTCCAAGTCGCTTTCAGTGGCTTAGGCATTTACTGCTTATTTGTGATGTTCGGTAGCATGAAACTACCAACGCTTGAGTCTAGCCCTTTCAAAGGTAAACTCGACACTATCGGTATCGCCTTAGCAGGTGTTGGCCTTCTTTGTTTCGTGACTGGTTTGCTTAAAATCTCTGATTGGGGATTGATCAAGCCCCTAACTGACTTCAACCTTTTGGGCATGTCTCCAGCGATTCCAACGGTACTATTAGGCGCTACACTACTTAAAGTGTTGATGGTGTGGGAGCGCCGTTTTGAAGAGCAAGGTGGCACACCTCTTCTTCCTTCTTCTTATGTTAAAAACCCACAAGTTGTGGTCGGCTTAGTCTTGTGTGCCACGATCTTCTTACTGTTTGGCGCTACGGGTTTCATCAACGTTTCTTACATGCAGCTTGTCGCGGGTATGAGTGCATTCTCATCTGGCATGGCATTATGTGCGTTCGCTCTTGGCATGATGATTGGTTCCCTTGGTGCTCCAGTTAAATTGGCTCACTTAACGTGCCAGCGTATTTGCCAATTAGGCTTCAGTATTGCTGCGACAGGTACTGCGCTGATGTTCTTAGGCTTTACCACTGAAGGTATCACCTTCTGGCAATACATTTCTCTAACCATCTTTGGCACAGGTGCTGGCCTTCTAGCCTCTCAAGCTTCGATTGTTGTAACCTCTGCACTTAGTGAGCGTGAGGCTCAACAATCAGGTGGTATTCAAGCGACGTCTCGTAACGTGGGCCAAGCGTTTGGTGTGGCTATCCTAGGTTCAGTGATGTTGTTCTCTTTAACTGGTGCGATTAAGTCAAACGTAGCAGAACATGAGGCGCTATCAGCAGAAACGAAGCAAATCATTATTGAGCAACCTTCGCTACCATTCGTATCAAACGCTATGGCAGTTGACCTTATGGAGAATCTGATTGCAGATAAAGAAGAGCAACGCATTGTCATCGAAGTCATGGCGGAGTCTCGCTTACAGTCGGTTCACTATGCGCTATTTACTTTGATTGGATTAATGCTTGGTGGGTTAGCCTTGTGCTCTAAACTTCCCCAACGTTCATTAATGAAGAGCGAAGAGTAACATTTCAAGCCTCGGCAATGCCGGGGCTTTATTCGTTTCACCCGACGTAATTTCAATCACCTAATGAGATTTTATGGATAAGAAGAACGATAGCAAAACAACTTGGTTACTCATCGCGCTCTGCTTAGCACAATTCACACTCTCGGCAGATGTCGCCAACCTGTCTATCTCCACCTCCGCACTGGTTAATGTTTTTCAAACAGACATTTCGAACATCCAGTTTCTAAGCAGTGTTCAACCACTTGTTGGCGCGGCTTTGATGCTTTCTGCAAGCATTTTCGGTTTGATTATTGGTTGGCGACGATTATTGATCCTTGGCACAAGCATCGGCTTTATTTCCACACTTGGTTTTATCGCAATCGATGATATAACCACCCTATCCCTTTTAGTCCGCCCTCTCGCGGGCATTGCCTCTGCGCTCATACTTCCCGCTGTTCTGGCGCTTGTGGTTGCGCATTTCCCGGGGAAAAATCGCGCTGTTGGATTCGGCTTTATGGCCGCTGCCACCGGATTAGCAGCAGCCATCATCCCCTTGTTGAGCGGCTGGCTGCACGACAACACCGATTGGTATTGGTCTTTCGTTATTATTGCAGTGTGCTATTTCTCGAGCTTAATGGCGGCCATCTTTGCTATTCGTCCTATTCATACTAACAGCCCGACTAAGTTCGATGTTGTTGGTGCAATACTCGGTGCAGTAAGCACGGTCGCTGTTTTTCTAGGGCTAATTAAGATGCCTTATTGGGGCGTATTCACAGTCTTAAATGGCGCAAAGGTTCCTTACTGGCTGAACGTGATTTACCCATTAAGCCCTGCCCTGTTTTTGCTCAGCCTAGGCGTTTTGCTATTTACGCTGTTTGTTATTCAGCAAATTAGGTTTGAAAGGAAGCACGGCTTTGCGCTTTTACCGTTTAGCTGGTTTAAAAATAGTGCGTCAAGAACGGGATTTATCGTACTTTCACTGATGTACATTGCACTAGGCGGAAGTAGCTTTGTCACCGTCACTTACTTGCAAGTCGCCATCTCGCTCTCTTCTGCTCACTCTGGTAGCATTATTCTTCTGTTCTCTGCCTGTATGATTGTTCTATCAGTGGCGACTCCAATCATATTTAAACAGCAATCACAGAAAAAACTCTGCCAAATTGCTTTCATCACAATGTTTTTCGCCGGGTTAACATTGATATTATCGAGCCAAAGCCAACAAATATTAGCCCCTTTCTATTTGGGTATGGCGTTGCTAGGGGCTGCGATGGGTATTTTGGCTTCCCAATGTCCCGTCATCATTACAAGCGCCTTAGGTGAAAGAGATGCGGAGCAATCTGGTGGCCTACAAGCAACGGTAAGAAACATTGGTTTGGTGTTAGGTATCAGTCTATTTGGCGGATTAAACCAAGGTGCAATGGACCACAACATTCGCTCTAACCATGAGATCGCGACCTACTACCCTCAAGATTTCGTTTCGGATTTGAACCAACTTTCTCATGTACCCTATGTTGATGATAGCCGTGTTAACACATTGATTAAAAATTATCAGTTAGATAACCATCAAGCTGAATATCTATTAAATGAAAATGCAAACGCTCGCGTTTTTGGTTTCAACTTAGCGATGATGGTTCTGGTGTTGATTTCACTCCTCGGTGGATATATCAGCTCTCGAATCGATCCACCGAAGCTTCAGCCTCGTCCCCCCACTCTCAAACACTCTCTAAAAATCTAGTGAAAGGTCAACCTTAACGGGTTGGCTTTTTAAGTTTTGCTCAGGTCATCAGGTCATCAGGTCATCAGGTCATCAGGTCATCAGGTCATCAGGTCATCAGGCAAAGCTATCAAGCCTTTAGAGACAACTCCACTCATCGATTAAAGCGCCTTAAACACTGTGAAAACGATAGTCCAGTATCAACGCCCTAATATTGTTTCTCTCGACATTCCCCTCTCCATTGGCAACTCATCCAACTTTAGAAAATACATTTGTGAATAATGGCGTTCTATAACCCTCAGCTCGTTAATCGAAAATTTAGATTTAGGGTTTCAGCTGTATTCTTGTCCACTTATAAGTAATCCATAGCGGCGCTAATATCTGCCATTACAGACCTTGGTTATATTGCTTGCCACCAATGCTGGCTCTGAAGCGGCTTCTTACAGCATGTTTTAAGAAGTACCGTGAAGCCCTCACGTTATAGTGAATACTTTTAAGGGCTTTCTATAGACACAAAAAAAGAGCACTTACGTGCTCTTTGAGTTGATGTGAAAGTTGTATTTATATGATTAAGCCATTTCTGGTTCTTTCACTGACGTTGTTGCATTTTTGTGTACTGAAACATCGCCACCTAACACTGTGGCATGTACTCGTATATCTTTTACCTCTAGCTTTGGCGTCTCTAGTGGGTTTGCGTCTAGCACAGCAAAATCAGCCAATTTCCCAGCACAAATCGAGCCTTTACTGTCTTCGTGCCCCATTAGATAAGCCGCACCTAGTGTAACAGCGTGCAGAGCTTGCTCAGCGGTTAGGCACTCTTCTTCTCCATACACGTTACCTGAGAAAATGCACTTACGATTCATTGCACCCCACATCATAAACAACGGGTTAACCTGCGTTACGCCATCATCACAGTGAATAGAGAACGGGATGCCTTTTTTCGCCGAAGTTTGGAACGGGTTCAATCGATTAACATACTCAGGTCCAACGGTTTGTGTTGCGTGTACGTCACCCCAAACCGGAATATGAGTACCAAACAGGTTGTGACACACGCCTAACTTGACCATTCTGTCCATTTGCTCGTCAGTCACCATTTGGTTGTGTTCTAAGCAGTGACGAGCTTCTGGCATTGGTGTGTCTTTCTGCATGCGTTCGATAATATTTAGCAGTTTTTCTGTGGTGCCATTACCATTACAGTGGAACGAGATGTTGTAGCCCGCTTTATGGAACGGCAAAGCAGACTCGTAGATCTCTTCCACGTCGCGAGTCAGCGAGGTACTCGGCTTGCCATTGTAGTAAGTTTGGCCGTCTAACAGATTCGCAGTGAAACCTTGAATGGACCCATCGGTATTCACATACTTCACGCTACCGATACAAAGCCTGTCTGTATCGTTCTGCTTCATGGTGTTTACGTCTTCCAAATTGAAAGGCCCTACCAAAGGGTAAGCCGTAATACGAAGCTTAAACGCTGGGTTGGTACTCAATGCTTGGTAAAGCGGATATGGATTCGACGGTAAGCCCATGCCACAATCCGAGACTGTAGTCACACCCAATGAGTGGGCAATATTCGCGTAATCGATCAAGGTCTTTCCGATCACGGCCGGGTCAGTTCCGTAGTTAAATGCTCCAACATTGAGTGCACGGTAGATGTCTTTCATTTCGGCAATATCGCCTGTCAATCGACCATTTTCACGTAATACAAATTCAGCATTGTCGTCCAAGCTGAACCCTGACATTTCAAGCGCTAATGTATTGAGTCCTGCTAAGTGGCAGCTTGCGTGCATAAAAAACACCGGAGAGTCATCAATAACAGAATCCAAGAAATCACGATTCACAATGGTCCCATCAGTCATCAACAGTGGGTCTAAGCCCCAAAGATTGATCCATTCTCCTGTTTTACCTGCCTTGTCGTGCTCTTTTTTAAGATCTTGTAAGTGCGCTTTTAATGTTTCAGCAGTTGCACACCCCTTTAGTAACTTACCTTCTACACCTAGACGGTCGTATTGTCCGCCATATTCAAACATACCTGTAAACAATGCTGCAATCAGTGGATGCATATGCGCTTCAATAAAACCTGGCACAATTGTTTTGCCTTCGAACTGAGCATCTAAGCGATATTCTAAGCTTTTATCGGCTAAAAATGTTTCAGCCTGATCTTTAGTACCTGCGAATAGTATTTTCCCATCTTGTACAATGGTCGCTGCTGCCTTTGGAAGCTCTTCATTCATAGTAATAAAGTTGCCTGTGTAAAGGACGGTTTCGGCGTTGTATTGAATACCAGGCTTAAGAGCTGTTTTAGTTGTCATAGTTAAACTCCAGATGTGTAGGGTTCATTGTAATTTTTGTTCCTCTTCAACTTGCCTTAACCTGTATTTCGTTTCGAGAATTTTAAAATGAAATAAAATGATGAAATAAAATTGCGATATAAAAAAAGATAAAGACGATGATTTATATGAATTTTTTAACTATAAGGAATGCCAGTGCTGTTCAAAAAAAGCATGAACTTCAAAACTGCCTATTGGATAGTGATGTTCAACATCAGGCGTAAAAGAAAAGGAAGAGAGCTCAGGGAAAATCAACAAACTCAATAGTGTCCCCAATATAATGACAACGAACAATTTAAAATAAACACTCATCACTGCATTCCTTATTTATTAGTAATGCAGACTTTATAAGGCTTATTTAGCCGTCTTTTATTGACAATCCACGCTGTAAAACAATTTCTTATCTATTATCATTTTTATTTGTTAACCTAGATATCGTTGAATGAAACCATTTAGTAGTTCGCCAACACCAATCATTCGCCAAGCTTAACAATAGCAATGAAATATTGATAAAAACTTAGAACAACAAACAATGAACCCATTAATTTATCCTAAATACGTTCATTCACTCGGCCACGAAGCGCTTTATCGCATACCTCAGATAACAATCGAATAAACTCATATTATTTCTCCCACTACATAATAGGAGAAAGATAATGAACGCTCAGTTAGTAAGACAAATTTTAAGGTGAGCACATATTGTTTGCGTATTATTAGCTACTAAAACATTTCAACGTCCAAAAAAAAGCGAGCCACTTAGGCTCGCTTTTGATTGTCTTTTTCTTGCTTAGACTTCAGTTCAGATTACAAAAGTTCTACCGACTGTTGAGCAATCACGAACTCTTCGTTGGTTGGGGGGGAATTCGTACTGCAAGCAAAATTAGTGAATAATCATTCTTCATGTACTTTAGTAAAAAAAGCCACAAGATTGTGAAATTAATCACGAAAAACTAACCATTAAAAGGCTCGGTTAGATAACTATTGTCATTTAGGCTTCCTATTACATGTCAATATACCTATTTAAATAATAAGGTATCTAGCTAACCATACTATCAAAATTAGATACGCTAACTCCTTTATTTTTCCCAGAGCATGAACAACTTTTTCCAGATTACGAGTAAAGAAACCACTACCCAACCTATCATCAACTAACTCTAACTCTAGTTCATTGGAAAATAGAGGTAGCCAATAATTTTCGATAAAGTTGTTCCCGCCTTCGAAATAATGGCTATGTCCTCCAGAAAAATATCTATTAGAAAACCTTTGATTATTAAGACCGTAAAACCCTACACGCCCAGCCATGCCTGTATTAGGTACAAAACCCTCTGACAATAATAAGACATTGTCGCTATAGCCACAATCATTCACAATCTTCATATTCGTAGACGTAAGAATATTAGAAAAGTCATAATTAGACCGCAGAACACTCCCAGCTAAAACCAATTTAGCTATTTTATTACAATCAACCCCTTTTTTGATAAGAGATTCTATTGCATTTACAACAATATACGTCCCAAAACTATGGCAAAAAATTATAATTTCATCATCATCATTTCCCAAGGTTTTCTCTAGAGCTGATTCAAACTTCCGAACTTCGAGGATACGAAGGAATGGAACAAAGAAAGAGATAACGGTGAAGTAACCATATTTATAATGTTGAAAACCAACAGAATTAATATGAGACTCTACTGTTTTCTTTAAGTCTTGCTGCCATTTACCAAGGGTTCTTATCCCATGTACGGACAAACACGTAACCTTGTTATTTGTAGTGTGCTTAGATATATTTTTAACAGTTTCAAATTTAATCGAATCTAGTATTTTAGCCTTCCAAGCTCTATTCTTATGCGAAGCTTCAATCACCACTTCGCAATACTTATCAAACTCTTCTTTAAAAGAAGAAATGTCGTCAGTATGTGCAGTTATACCAACAATCTTACTTGGCTTTAAAATCTGAGGTCTATTTTTAATTTCACTTAACAATGCTAAGCCAAATTTTGCTGATGGAGTTTCATCTCTCTTTGGCAACACAACATCAAGTATTAAAAAGTCAAAATTAATGTTCCTCATCATTTTCTTTGCCGATTGAGTATTGTGGCACGTGTATATATCTTGAACGTTAATGCCAGCAGATAATGTCAATAATTTATTTATTTCTTCGCATCTGGAAAGATTGTCATCTACAAGTAACACTTTCATTATTATAGCTCTCTCATATGCATTATTAACTCTTCTCGCCAATCACTTGCTGTATTACTATATAGAATAAGACCAAGGCATTCATCTTCATATTGTAATAGTAGTTCATCTTTTAAACCTTCGAAAGAAAGAGAGCTAGTACTATCACTAAAGCTTTTGTATTGTGTAATAAATACAAATTTGGTAGAAATAGCACGTCGTTTAATTTTTCTTGCCAGTTCCCGTCCACCAAAAACCCTAAATGTTCCGCCAAGATCGGAGTCTGTCTTATCAAAAGTTGGTATACTCATATCTAATAATATGAGGTCAAATTTATTACTTGAAATCAACTTCCATGCAGAAGTAAAAGAATAACATTCTGATATTTTACAGTCAGGGAACTCAGTACTAATTAATTCTTTTATTCTAGTTCTTTTATATTCATTATCTTCTACAATTAGAATTTCATTTGGCATACTTTACCTCCACATTGAAACGGTTGCCCACAATACTTGGAGTGATTGTGTAATCGTCAGATACCATCCTCAAGCCATGCAAAGACTTATATAATCCAGAACCACCTTCATTGACCAGTAACTCATGATTATTCATACTAACTAATTGCTTGCTAATAGAACTTAATTTCCCATCCAACAAAGCCTGCTTGGATTTAGTATCAATAGTATTAGTTATATTTATGAGAAAACCTGACAAACCAAATCTTTTTATAGCTACGTCTATTTTACTGTTGCCAAATGAGTGTTTGAGACAGTTATTAAAACAGTTAATAAATGTAAAAACCAAAGCATATAAATGACTTCCTTCAACGAAAAGACTATCCTCGTAATCTATATCAACATTTACATCAATATTGTTAATTTGTTGAAAACATCTTTCAGATAATTTAACTGATTTGTCTATTTCAAATGAATCTATTTCTACATTTTTCCTTAAAGAGAACCACTCACAAACTGTTCGGATATCTTCTTTAACTTCAGTGTTTGCTAGTTTAATTTCACTGAACAAATCACTTAATGCCGTCCCGTGTTTGCAGTGATTAATATCTTCAATAAGACTAGAAAACAAACAATCTACATTAAACATGAATTCTTCATTAAGCTTCTTCTTCATTTCCTCTAAACATTTCAACAGTTTAACATTGAATACATCAAAAATTTCATTGATTACCTCATCGACACTTCCTTGTGCATCTAACACTGAGCGTACTTTATTGAAATCAATGGTTGTAAAGTCAAACCTAAAAATCCTTTCAGGTTCATCACCATTTAATGATGTTTTCATCCATTGTTCCGCAGATTCAATTAAACTATTAAAGTCATCGCTAAATTTAATCAAAACACCGTCTACTTCATCAAGTATACTACTATTTACTATCTTGTAATAATTCTTCCAATAATCATTCGATTTATAATTCCCACTCTCATCCAACTCAGTTATCAGCTGTCGTTTTTGAAGATTAGAGCACATTAAGTTACTGAAGAAACCGTGTCTTATTTCTGAACTCAAGTTCTTGTCTAGACCTATTTCTTTATTATCCATATACTCAACTAATAACATTTTGAACAATCGAGTTAGAGTTTCATTTTTGTTACCTTTCAGTATTGTCATGTCCTCAAGTGTAACAAGATCCTCATGATTATCTCCATTATGAGAGTGGTACTTTAAGACCAAAGATTCGATATCGCTTCGTCTTTTATCTATAATAAAACGAGTATCAACATAAATTTTTGAGTCATTAAATTTAGCAGCTTCACTTTCTATTATAATATCATCGACAATTGACTTACATTCCATATCAATATCTGATTGATTAACATAATTATGAGAAACCAACTTATTCAAAATATTAATTCGTTCAATCTTGAGGTCATTATCATCATCAAAACTTCCTAAATAATCCATAACATCTATTTTAGAAATATTCTTCAATAGGAAAATATTTTTACTATTCAGTTCTTTGGTAACTAATTCACTCGGTCTTTCGATCCCCAATGAGAAAAAGTACTCTTCAAAAACTTCGTTTAGAAGAGCACTGCCATCAAGATCAGAAAAGTGGTTATGAAAATATCCACATATTACAGAATCGATAGTGTAAATCGAATCGTTCTCTATTTCAGTAGTAATATATTCAAGAGGAATACAAACATTTGAACTTGGATTATTAATTAGCTCCGATGCAGAAAAATCAATAATTTCATCAATATCACCTATTTGTAATAAATACTGAACCTTTAGCTCAATAGCATCTTTTTTGATAGGTGATAAATTATAATATTGGTCAACTAACTCATGTGCGGTTGAAGAAGAAGAGGTGATAGATTCAATCGTGTCTTTCTTTACCTTAAGATGTAATGGAAGATCTTTACTATTAGATTTTACATACATTGAAGGAGGTGTATGAAGATTATATGATAAAGGTGTTAATGGACAATTAAGAAAGTTTGATTTTAAAACTATATTTTTCTTATTCTCCGATGAAAAGAAGTATGGTGCAGATTTTACAATACTTATAAGTATATGTTCAGACAGTTCTAAAGATGAATATTTTATTGCTAAATCAACTAGTTGTTCAACAGATTGATTAGCATCTTCTAGCGAATATATTGAGATAAGATTATTAATTATCTCTCTGAGAACATCAGGTAAACCTGCAGGCTTCCTACTTGTATATATGTAAGATTTCGCGTACATATTAATCTTAGTGATTATATTTGAATTACTCGAAACATCATTTTCTAAGTAGTCTATAACTGCATCATACTTCCCTTCACAATAGTCATTTATTTGTTGGTCAAACTTTACTTGACTATCATCAAAACCCCGCTCTTCTAGTGAAGATATAATATTTGATATTTTTATAGAACTGATTTTACTTTCTAGGTTTTTGAAAACTCTAAGAAGTATGGTTCTGTCATTTGATTCTAAAGACTTTTTAATTAAGGCGCTCTCTATAACCTTACAGAAACAATCAAACAAATCAACCAAAGGAAGTCTTTGAAGCCAGTTAATACTATGTAATAAATCTACATCTTCATATAAAGACGATGGTAAACACAGCAGAGAGTAAAAAGCAGCTATATTAGATGCACCACCTTCGATGAACTCTTTATTTGGTCGCCTTACCATTGACTCAAGAATAAGTTTTGAATCAACTGTTTGTAATTTCCAACCTGACACTCTAACAATATCAGAAAAAATTGAATGATCGTTCTGAGACTTTAAATTATCTAGAAATTCATCAATTTTTGAATATTCTTTTTTTGCAGTATATAAGTTAAACTGCAAATTAATTGACCAAATTGAGTAACCTACCTTGTCATTTAAATCTAATAATAATTTCTCAACCTTCGAGTACTCCCCTTTTACAAAGAGATCTTCAATTATAATTTTATTGTCATTAAAAAAGGCTAACTTATCAATTTCCCGAGAAAAAATAGCATCATATAGATATATAGCTTTATGCCCATTTATATCTTGCTCACCATATATTAGGGTTTCAAATATATTATTAATATCTAATTTACTTTGACTTAGGCTTGAAAATATTTCGTCATCTTTAATTATTACATTAATTGCTCGCTCAAACTCATCATCAGTCGCTTGAATTATGAACTTATGAAATGCTTGATCTTTAGCTTCTGCCTTGCTTCCGAAGAAACGCGTAGGCTTGAGTACACCATTGATGATCTCGTGGGTTTTCCTTGGTTTCATTCGTTTCAACTGATTATCCGCATAATAAAAATATGGTTATTATCAGCAACATCAACACAACTTTCAATATGTTTTGGCTAAGAATACAACCTAAATCAACGTAAATTCAATCTCTTATCTTCCTTTTGAGTCGATAATACTTTGATTTATTCATGCCTACGATGGCAATCGCTTTTGTTTGACTCATACCTAAATCAACTAACTCGATAACCTTTCGATATTCCACTACGGAAGACTCTGCTACTTGCTTTCCTTTGTAACGTCCTTCTCGTTTAGCTCGCTCTATTCCTATTCTCTGCTTTTCGAGCATCTCAGTTCGCTGCATCTCTGCCACAGCGGCTAACGTAGTGAGTACAAGTTTTCCAGTGCTAGAAGTAATATCAATACCACCAAGTGTATGGACAATGACTTTTACACCTTCCTGATTCATCTTCTCGCAGAACTCCAAAACTCCCTGTGTATTCCTTCCTAGGCGACTTATATCGTAGAACACTACAGAATCCCCGCTCCTTAACTTACTCAACATCTTCAAAAATTCTGGTCTTTCCAAGTCCTTGCCCGAAAACTTATCTTCAAAAACTGCGTCATGCTTGTAAGATTGTGCAAGAAAATCCGTTTGTTGTTGTACATTCTGTTCTACTGTAGAAACACGAGAATAAATAAATTGCATATTGACTCCATCGGTATCTTTAAATGATACTCTTATAATACTGGTATTGTTTATCGGTTAATTTTGTCTTTGTAATACCACTTTCTGTATATTTTAAAGTGGTATTACTTGAGTGTGCTTAAATAACACTAATCCAAGCTTAGTGAGTTCTACTTTTTATCAAGTTCTTTCAAAGCTTCACTTTTACTTACTTTCTTTTTATTCACTTTCTCTACAGCTCTAAAAAAGTCATAGATTTTACTAGCAATGTGAGAAGTAAATTTCTTTTCATTTTCGTCAGAAAGAATTTCTTTATCAAAAACTTTTAACAATCGAATTATATTATCAAGATAAGGGTCACTACATCCATGCTTTGCATAGTACTCTCTCTTCAACCTTAAACTTAACTTCATTATCTCATTTATGTTTGTTTTTCTATCTTCATGTCTAATACTCATTTTCAAACTCACCTTTAGTTATTATTTTAGTTTTGGCATTTCTTATTTTCTTTATAAGCTCATCTTTAAACAAAATATTTTCATTCAGAGAGCGTATTTCAGCCTCTCTTTCTGACAATTTTAATTTATATTTCATTTTACTACTTCTACTTTCAGACTGTTCCTTCATATGTAAAGAAACTATTGACCTCAACTTTCTATTTTTTGATTTTAATCGTTCTATTTTTTCAGAGTAAAACTTTACAGTTGATTTATTCCTAAATTTGTCTTTAATTGCTGTTTCTATGCTATCTTCTCTCTTGATTAAAGACTTGTTTTTTACTTTTAGGCGCATCTTAAAGCTCTCGATTGCTTTACTCTGTTTAATTAACTCGTCTTTCTTGACTTTAATTACTGACTTTTGGTGCTCAATTGTATCTAATGAATCACGAATGCGGCTTGCCTCTGCTTTTCTAGCGTTGTATTCAGCTCTTGTCAGTCGCTGCCGTTTTGCACCCAATCTCAACAACCCAAATTTCTCGGAGACTTCTCGATGATACTCATCCTGCAACTTTCTATAAGCGTTTTTGTAAGCATCAAACTTTGCTTTCCTCCCTCCCTCACTCGTTTGTCTTGCTAGCAACGGTTCATGTAAATACATTAAATTAGCTTTCCCATGCTCTTTCGTGTCAGGGATCGCAACTACAAAATGCAAGTGAGGGTGGATAGGCTCCCCTTCATCAAGGTGCAAAATCACTGAGAGCAAGTTATCTTCATATTTATTTTTTAAGTATTCAATATTCCGCTCTATCCATGCACTTGTAACATGTGTTTTATTTTCCATATCAGACACGTAGATATCAGGAGGTAATGAACAAACCCCCGACAGTACAACATTTGCGTCTTTTCTTAGTTTTCTTCCTATTTTATCTCTAGCCTTAGACTGTCTATTTTCAATTATTTTATTTGCTTGCATTGCGTCTACACCATACAACACTTGTGGCTGCAATGGATTTTTTACATGAGAGCAGGCATATTCGAGTCTCATGAACTCTTTAGCAACGGAAATATAAGACTTTCTTTTTTTACTCGGAAGAAGACTGTATAATTCATAATGAATGAATTGATACATATTATCTTACCTATTTAAATTTATTTAAATCCGACGCTTATTGTTTTTTGGAACAAAAAACAATAAGCTTAGTCGGTCACTAAGTGTATATTTTTATACTACCATTAATTTTAAAATAATATCAACATATTATTGCCAGTCATTTCAAATAAATGGTAGTATAAAAATAAAATGACAAATATATTAAACAAAGAACTTCTTGCTCACAAATTCATTAATTCCTCAAATTCTTCCATAAAGAGATTTGGGTATTGTTATTTTCACCAACAAATGCAAAACATATTAATTAACTATTCAACACTATTAGAAAACACATTAGACAGTAAATCGAATGTATTAAAGCTAATTGATGATATAAGTAAGACATTTCCTGCCAATTTAATAAAACAACTCCCCCTCCGTGATTTAGTGCGCTCTAATCGAATAAGACAATCTGCATTA
Organism: Vibrio sp. QJM3NY_21; assembly: GCF_057785975.1. Lineage (NCBI taxonomy): Bacteria > Pseudomonadati > Pseudomonadota > Gammaproteobacteria > Vibrionales > Vibrionaceae > Vibrio > Vibrio sp. QJM3NY_21. The sequence goes on along the minus strand of NZ_CM173514.1, from coordinate 383,912 downwards.
AAACAGCTTAAATCTAATAAATATTTGTCTCGTAAATTTCTCGAATATGTAAAAGAAGAAGAGCAATTATTCGATATGAGGAATAGACTTGTCGGCGGTAAAAATAAACCTTATATTTCAGACAAAGCACTGCGTAGAGTTCAAGAACAAGACAGTGCGAATAATAAGTTTTTGACAAGTGTGCTTGGTGATAAAACTTGCGTTGAATCATTCTTAGAAAAGCAAGATAAGCTTAGAAGTAGTGTTTTATATCAACAAGTAAAAACACTTGAAGATATTGCTATTGCACGAGACTACGATTTCCTGTTCATAACGATCTCTGCAACACCAGAGCATCACTCTAACACTCTACACAACACTATGTACCACCAATGGAATGGTGAAAGCGTCAGAGCGACACACGAAAAATTTAACTATCAATTTAAACTTCATCGGAACTATTTATATCGTCACAAGTTAAGTATTAATCTAGAAAAAAGCGCTAGTATTAAGACTGTAGAACCAACTAACTCTGGTTGTCCGCATTACCATATCGTTTTATTTTGTGACAGTTCACTAACTAATAAATATATTCAGTCATATAAAAAGTACTTCAAAAATGACTTCGCTAATTTAGATATAAAAAGGTTCACATCAAGTAAGTTAAAAAGAAAAAGAACACATAACTTATCTTACATATCTAACTATATATTAAAGCACTGTTTTATACTTGAAACTACACGTGATACAAAAAAAACGGAACGGGTCATTGCTTGGAGAAAGTATAATAGAATACGTGCCTACCACATTTCAGGCATTCAAAAAAAGTTCCTAGAGTACAAAAAAAGCAAACTATATAATCTGGAAAAAGTAACACCAGGTGATATTGGAGAGTCTAGAGAACATTCGCATATTGAGTTTCTAAATTATTTAATATTTGATTTATCTTACAAAATCAAAATATGCAACAAAAATAGTAAAAAGCACACACATCAAACTTGAAATATGTAAAAAAACAACATGCCACTTATAGTGGCTTTTCGTCGTTGTCACGCAATAAAAAACAAAATTCAAATTAATATAATACAAATATAAAACTTATAGTCAAAGAAGATTGCACGCTTATTAACGAATACATAGACACATCCGAAGGAATTACAACCAATAAAATAGTTATATATAAATTAGAAATTCATTTATATATAACTAATATTAAGTAGAAACTACATGTTGGGAAGTTTATGCACTCTTATCTAACAATCCATTTCTAAGCATAATACTTGTAATATTCTTTTTACTGGGGCAAAGACCTGCATTTAACTGTGCATTAAACGAAAACTTCACACTAGATAAGTAATCTGAATCAGTTGGAATTGCTGCCCTTGTGAGTTGTGAAAACAACTGATTTGTTTTATCAGCAAGCTCTTTTAAATCAACTTGAATCACTTTTTTCATGTCATGTTCCTGATGTTTTTGGAACTTTGATTCAATAATATCCTTCCCAAACTTATACCCGCGCTCTCTTAGTCTCTCTAAGCGATCATCAAGATACAATTGAACAGAACCTAGGTTTCCTTTGAATGTCACAATACAGTCATTCTCTGACACAACCACGTACTCTACAAAGCTACTAATAAAACTGTTGTATTTACGTCTGTCGACTTCTTTACTGAAATCTAATCCTGTAACTTGCGACATGTCTGGTGTTGACTGTGCTTTTAACAATATAGCTTGTTGTTGTTTTAAGCTTTCAACTTCAATACAAGTGCTATCGAGTCCTGTTGCTATCATAGCGATGGCATCAGTATTATTCATTTTCTTAAGTTGTTTTCTCAACTCGCCAATTTTTTTCGTGCGTTCATTAATTTCAAACTCTATGCCTGCTAGCGTTTTAGCGTCACTATTTGTACTTCTGCTACCATAAAGCTTTGTATAGTCGATACACTCAAAACTATCTATTAGCAACAACTCTACAGGACGGTAATTCAATGATCCTTTTTGCCCTTGTGTGCATCCTCTTTCGTCTAAGTAGTTTCGACAACGTAATTTAGGTTGACCTCTGTTCGACTGCGCAAAGCTCAATGTTCCACCGCATACCGAGCACTTTAAGATTCCAGCAAACAAATTTTTGCAATTGTGCGATTTAGCCCCTTTTTCATACATAGCGAAACTTGCCTGAACTTGCGAGAATTCACTTTTGCTAATCACACACGGATAATAATCAGCTATTGGGTTACCCAAGGGGATTTTACGGCGTTTACCTGTACTATAGTCATCTGTTTGCGGTTGAAAAACACCTAAACATTGCTGCATTTTCCAATATTTTTCGACAAGTTTAGAACTCCATGGTCGACCATTGAAGTTTAATAATCCTTCTCTATTAAGTTGCTTTGCAACAGAAGTTGAACCTCGTTTCTCATTAATGCGCATTTTAAAAATACGTTTTAGTAATTCAGCTCTTTCTGGTATCAGTTCAAACCTTGTTTTACACGTGGAAAGCTTCATCCAAGGAGGGCAAATTGAAGTTCGCCTTGCTCCCCCCGCTCTCTCTTTCTCTCTCTTTTTATCAAATGTAGCCCTTATACGCTCTGATTTTTGCTGACTTTCCATGTATGCAAGATGAAAACCTACAGTTAGAAGCAAATCACTACCTAAATCCGCTTTTCGGTCGTGATAAACGACTAAATTGAACCGTTGAATTGCGACATCAATTTTATGTTTTGCAAGTTCAAGGAAGATCATTCTTGATTGGTTAGGGTCTAAGCGACTGATTCGGTCAACAGCTTCAACTACGAGTAGAGAATGGGGTGGAATTTCACCTTCTTTGGCTGCTTGCAAAAATGCTCCTAAACCAGCATTTTCGTCAGTGTTTCTTCCCAAATACGCTGATAACCCCTCATCAACTATCATCTCGTTCGCAACTTCGTACGTATACTTTTGTCCAGAATTACCTGCTCTCGCATTCAAATCTTCAACAAACTTCTTTCCACGTTCAATTTGTCTACTAATACCTTGTCCATTCTGAGCTTGTATCGATTTACTTACTCTTGAGTAGATATACGCTAGTCGAGCAGTGTTCTGATTTGTAATTTTACTTTCATTCTTCATATTGTTTCTCTGTCAATTTGAATACATTTCAACAAATAACACATGACGAGTCAACGAGCAAATACGACAAATCCAAAAAAAACCCTATAAGAAACAATAATATACAAAAGTTATATATATTGAAAACCAGATTTTGAATATACAAAAATTGAATATTCATGCAAATTAATCTTGTATTTCTAACTCAGTAAATAGGTTTCATCTTCTTAATTCTCCACCTTCCACTTTTGTTAAAACAAAAAAAAGCCGCTGTAAATCAGCGGCTTAATATCTAGTGTAGTTAAAACTATTTAGTGCGATTCATCACTTCAATCGACTGACGTACGATAACTAACTCTTCATTGGTTGGGATAACCATTGCTACTGCGCCAAGCATTTCTGATTTAGCGATGATGCCTTCAGCACCAAAGCGAGCTGCTTCGTTGCCCGCTACATCTTCAACAAAACCAAGAATCTTAAGGTTGCTTAGGATCTCACGACGAATCGGTAGAGAGTTCTCACCGATGCCGCCAGTGAAGATGATGCCGTCTAAGGAATCTAGCGTTGCTAGGTAAGAAGCAATGTACTTTGATACGCGGTAAGTAAACACCTCAAACGCAAGCTTAGCGCCTTCATGGCCCTCTTCCATTGCTTCTAAAATGCCACGAGCATCGCTCGTAAGACCAGACACGCCAAGGAAGCCAGACTCCTTGTTTAGAGAGTTGAATACTTGCTCTTGTGACCAACCTTTCTTAAGTAGGTATTCGATAATACCTGGGTCTAAGTCACCACAACGAGTGCCCATCATAAGGCCAGAAAGCGGTGTGAAGCCCATTGAAGTATCAACACTGTTACCGTCTTTGATAGCACATACAGATGCGCCGTTACCTAGGTGAACAGAGATGAAGCTCGATTCTTCTACTGGCTTGTTGACCATTTTCGCAGCTTCACGGCTAACGAAGTAGTGGCTCGTACCGTGGAAGCCGTAACGACGAACGCCGAAGTCTGTGTATAGCTCTTTTGCGATTGCACCTGTAAATGCACGTTGTGGCATCGTTTGGTGGAAAGCAGTATCAAACACGGCGAACTGAGGTAGAGAAGGGAAAGCTTCAATTGCAGCACGGATACCGATAGCACCTGCTGGGTTATGAAGTGGAGCTAAGTCAGATAGGCTTTCAATCTCACTCGTTACTTCTTCAGTAATACGAACGGTTTGAGTGAACTTCTCACCGCCGTGAACGATACGGTGACCGATCGCCACGATATCAGCTGTGAAGCCTAAGTCTTCCATCAGGCCAACCAATTTGCCAATGGCAATTTTGTGGTGGTTACCCTCGCCTTGAATAGCAATTTCTGTTTTCTGACCTTGATGCTTCCAGCTCATGCGAGCATCTTCAAGACCAAAACACTCCCCTAAGCCACTTAATACTGCGTCACCAGAAACAGAATCGATGACAGCAAATTTAAGGGAAGAACTACCCGAGTTAATAACCAGAACAAACGAATTAGACATTGGATATGGATCCTGTTTCAGTACGAATTTAGTGAAGTTTGCGCTTCAATTTTAGTTAAGTCTATTATTCAATAATTTTTGAATCTTTCAACTTTTGTTTTGCAAAAACCACCAAATGAACACAATTAAGTTGATCTTAGTCATCAATTCATTTCTTTCGAGAACGAAAATTAAAAAATAGTTGAATTAGATGAAGTAAATGCACTTATGAAACTGATAGGTCCATACAAACCACATTGAGAGCAAAGTCACCTTGGATTGAAATATTACCCAAGAGTCCAATTCATAAATTAAGCCCATAAAGCAAAAAAACAAGCTGGCGTTCTACACTGCGACTTAAAAAATACAGCACGACACTTAAATATAGAGCTGTTGGTTGCCAATACCCGCTAATAGACTTTAAGACGTTTAACGTCGCCTCAGCACTATAAAGAGATCACTTATTCGGCTCGAACTGTTGAGCAGCTCTTACTTCAAAATCTATTTTCATTTTTCACTATAGCTGTGCATTTCTTTTGCTAGACATCGCTCGACTCCCATACATCTAGACTAGACACGCTAAACGGCGCTTTACGCACATGTCACTGTGGCAGCCTTATGATGCGAGGCACTATCTTAATCAGGGCTTAGGACGTGCTACAGGCGTAAAGAATAAAATAGCAGGCACAAAAAAGCCGAGCATAATACTCGGCTTCCAATTTCACTGTTTAAGCTATTCGTCTATAAGCACTTGACTTGTAAATTTCAACTTAAACTAAAGGTTGATTAACCTTCGCTGCGCTCTGGACGACGACCGCGGTTGCCGCCATTGCCAGCTGCTGCGTTGCCATGGCCACGTTCGCCACGGTGGTTACCACGGTGATCACCACCACGGTTACGGTCAAAACGACGTTCGCCATCACGACCACCAGCAGAGTTACCATCACGTGCGCCGTCACGGTTGCCACGGTAGCCACCACGACCGCCATTGCCACCTTCACGGTTACCACCTTCGCGATTACCGCCTTCACGGTTACCACGGTAGCCGCCGCCATCACGACCGCCACGACCGCCATCACGACCGCCACGGTTGCCATCACGACCGCCGCCGCCACGACGAGGCTCACGGAAGTCGTTGAAATCAACAACTACAGCACCAGCTTCTTTTTGACGAATGCGAAGTTTGCTTAGCTTACCAGCAGTTTCAGAGTTCATTGCTTTTGGCAGTTGAACGTAAGTAGAACCTTGGTCTAGCTTGATAGCACCGATAGAACCTTTAGTTAGGCCTAGTTCGTTTGCTAGTGCGCCAACGATGTCTTTAACCTGAACGCCTTGCTCACGGCCAACTTGTAGTTGGTACGTATCCCAATCTTGAGTATTGAAGTTACGACCACCACCGTCACGGCCATTGTCACGATCTTCACGACGTTCTTTGCGACGGTTCTTATCACGCTCAATAGCAGCGATCATTGGGTCTTCGCCAACGTAGAATAGTGGGCTCTTACCTTGCTGACGCTTAAGAAGCATTGCAGCTAGAGTAGCAGCATCAACTTCTAGAGATTCTTGTAGTGTAGAGATTAAACCTGCGAAGTTTTCTAGAGCTTTGCTCTCTTTCTCAGTTTCAAGCTCAGCACCAAGCTTAGCAACACGTGCAGCAGCAACTTCGTCACGTTGTGGAAGTTGGATTTCTTCCATTTGAGACTTAGTTACACGCTCGATTGTGCGAAGCATACGGATTTGGTTAGTACGAACTAGTAGGATCGCTTTACCTTTACGTCCAGCACGACCAGTACGGCCAATACGGTGGATGTAAGATTCAACATCGAATGGGATGTCGTAGTTAAATACGTGAGTGATACGTGGAACATCAAGACCACGTGCTACAACGTCAGTTGCAACTAGGATATCGATAACACCTTGTTTGATGTGATCAACAGTGCGCTCACGTAGAGACTGAGGAATATCACCGTGCAATGCAGCAGCTTTGAAGCCACGTGCAGATAGCCAATCAGCTAGACGCTCAGTGTCTTGACGAGTACGTACGAATACGATTGACGCGTCAGTTTCTTCAGTTTCAAGAAGACGAGACATTGCTTCGTCTTTTTCTACGCCTTTAACAACCCAGTAGTTCTGCGCTACTTTATCAACCGTGTGGTTAGTACCAGCAACGTCAACTCGTGCAGGGTTACGTAGGTAACGGTCAACAATAGTCTTAACCATTGGAGGCATAGTTGCAGAGAAAAGTACACGTTGTGCAGATTCTGGAGCTTGCTCAAGGATCCAAGTAACGTCATCTACGAAACCCATTTTTAGCATTTCATCTGCTTCATCAAGAACAAATGTATGCGCTTCATCTAGGTGTAGACGGTCACGAGTTAGTAAGTCTTTAACACGACCTGGAGTACCAACAACAATGTGAGCACCGCGGCTTAGAGCACGCATTTGGTCAACAATTGAAGCACCACCGTAGATTTCAAGAACTTTAAGACCGTTGATGTCACGACCTAAGTTTTTGATTTCCGCAGCAACTTGAATCGCTAGCTCACGAGTAGGAGCCATGATGATTGCTTGTGGTTTGTGTTGGTTCAGGTTGATTTTGTTAAGCAAAGGCAGAGAGAATGCTGCTGTTTTACCAGTACCAGTCTGTGCTTTACCTAGTGCGTCACGGCCTTCAAGAAGAAGAGGAATAGCTGCTGCTTGGATTGGAGTCGGAGAAACGAAACCCATGCTATCAAGAGCTGAAAGAATGTTATCGTTAAGGGCTAATTCATTAAATTGAATTACAGATTCGGACATTGGGATCCCACTATATATAAGTAAACAAAAGGTCCCGGGAGCTCTATCAATTCCAATACTGATCCAATCAGATACTGATTCCATTCAGAGTTACGAAGCAGTAATAAAACACTTCAAGCCATTAGGGACGTCTAAGGGAGGCGGATTATTCCCTAAATGCATAAAAAAATCCAGAAAAAATTGAAATACATCACATATTTTTCGCTTTTACATCAATACTGGTTATCATATCGTCAAAACTTGATGGATATCTCGTCACAGCACCCATCTTCTAGCAAATTGACCTAGTTAAATAAGAGGGCAATTAATTAACGCTCACTTCGCCTTTAAGTAGTAATCAAGCTTCGCAATGATTATAGTGTGCTCAATTGTCCTCGATAGATAAAAGTCAAAATGTTTCAAGATAATCCTCTACTCGCTCAACTCAAACAGCAAATCCAAGAAACCCTCCCTAAAAAGGAAGGTACAATCAAAGCCACTGAAAAAGGGTTTGGTTTTCTCGAAGTCGATAGCAAGACCAGCTTCTTCATTCCACCTCCATACATGAAGAAATGTGTACACGGTGACAAGGTAATTGCCATCATTCGCACCGAGAAAGATCGCGAAGTAGCAGAGCCTGAGGAATTGATTGAACAAGGCCTTACTCGTTTTATTGCTCGAGTGAAGTTGTTTAAAGGTCGTTTGAACGTTGTTCCAGATCACCCACAACTGAAAAAGCTGCAACTTAAAGCGAAAGCAAAAAAGGGGCTAAACCCTGAAACGCTAAAAGAAGGCGACTGGGTTGTTGCTCATATCATTCAACACCCGTTAAAAGGTGACAACGGCTTCTTGGCTCAAATATCTGAAAAAATCACAGATGCTGACGACAAGATCGCACCTTGGTGGGTAACGCTTGCACAAAACGACCTACCAAACAGCGAACCTGAAGGCATCGACGACTGGCAGATCAAAGACGACGCTGATCTTGAACGTATCGACATGACTCACGTCCCTTTTGTGACTATCGATGGCGAAAGCACAAAAGATATGGACGATGCGCTTTACGCTAAGAAGAAAGAGAACGGTGATTTTGAGCTAACTATTGCGATTGCTGATCCTACCGCTTACATCTCTCCAGATGATGCGATGGATAAAGTGGCTCGTGAGCGCGGTTTCACTATTTACCTTCCAGGTCGTAACATTCCTATGTTACCTCGTGATCTAGCTGATAACTTATGCTCACTAATAGAAAACGAAGTTCGCCCGGCACTTTGCTGCACAGTGACAGTGTCTAAAGAGGGTGTTATCGGTGATGACATTAACTTCTTCGCTGCCAACATCAAATCTCACGCTCGTCTTGCTTACGACCACGTATCTGACTGGCTAGAAACCGGTGCATCAGACAAATGGCAACCATCAGAAGAGATCGCTGCGATTGTTTCTGACCTTCACCAATTTGCACAAGCACGTTCAGCATGGCGCTCAACAAACGCTGTTGTATTCCCAGACCGCCCTGACTACCGCTTTGAACTTAGCGAAGATAACGATGTTGTCGCTATCCACGCAGACATGCGTCGTACTGCAAACAAGTTGGTTGAAGAGTCTATGATCAGCGCGAACATCTGTGCAGGCCGAGTATTAAAAGAGAGCTTCAACCAAGGTGTCTTTAACTGTCACTCTGGTTTTAAAGCTGAGAAATTAACAGACGTTCTAGAACTGGTTAACCCAGAAGCAGAAACACCGTTTACAGAAGAGCAGATCGTTTCTCTGGAAGGTTTTGCTACTCTGCGTCGTTGGTTAGGCTCTTTAGACAACAGCTACTACGACAACCGTATTCGTAAATTCCAAGCGTACAGCGAGATCAGCAATGAACCTGCGCCACACTACGCGATGGGTTTAGACATTTACGCGACGTGGACTTCTCCAATTCGTAAATACGGCGACATGATTAACCACCGTATGCTTAAAGCACACATCTTAGGTAAAGCGCCAATTCAAACACCAGACGAAACTATTGGTGATGAACTTGCCCTGCACCGCCGTCACCACGGTATGGCTGAGCGCAATGTTGGCGATTGGTTGTACGCTCGTACTCTAGTAAACGCTCCTGTAGAAGAGACTCGCTTCCAAGCAGAGATCTTCGACATTAACCGTGCTGGTATGCGTGTGCGTCTGCTTGAGAATGGTGCAGCTGCATTTATCCCTGGTTCTCTCATTATTGATAATAAAGAGAGAATAGAGTGCAACGGTGATATGGGTACTGTATCTATCGATAAAGAAATGGTATACAAACTGGGAGACGTTTTAGAAGTAGTTCTCTTCGAAGTTAATCAGGAAAACCGTAACTTAGTAGCAAAACCTACTCAAGTATTTGCGGACTTGCCTAGCGAGCCTGAAACGACAAACGAAACCGAAGCTTAAAAGCTTTAAAGGTTACGGCTTTCAAGGTCAAAGCTTGCAAGGTTAAGGCTTTCAAGGTCAAAAGCTTCAAAGGTTCACTTCTAAAGGCGCTAATTATTAGCGCCTTTTTTGTAAATGTCTCATGCTTAAACAATACTTAAAAAAAATAATCAATAAGCAATCAGTTTACAACGTCAAAGAAGCGCACTATGTCATCAATCACAGTTACTCAATTCAGAAACTTCATTCCCAGGAAACGGGAACGTTACCCCGCCTCTAAAAACGGTATTTTCATCGTTTCTAAAGGCAGTATTTCTTTCGTGCTACCTGATGGGACTGAAGCCTCATTGCAAGCCGGAGATTTTACTCTTTACAATTCTGGTCAGATTAAAGACATCACCGTTGACACTGAGAATGGCGAATTCAGCGCAACCTGTGTAGATTTTGATTTAGCTATTTTTCAGAAATTCATTAATCAGTTCAGCGACTTAGAACCCACACGAGTCCCAGATAAATACATTAAGTTTAATCAAACTGATACCGAAATATGCCAATTGAAAGAGCTCATCATGTCGCTCGTTCATTCATCGACTCAGAATGACTACGCACTCACTCAATTAGGTTTAGGTTTGCTCTCTCTAATGGTCGAGCAGCACCCTGCTCTATTAGTTATTATTGCCCGAGCGTCAAGGTTAACCGTGACGCAAAAGGTCATTCATTACATTGAACAGAACATTGAGAATAATATCTCACTCGATACCCTAGCCAGCTATATGGGGATGTCACCAGCCACACTTAAACGCCGTTTATCGGCTGAAGACCTTTCCTTTTCAAATCTATTAAAGATAAAGCGAATCGCCCACGCAGCGACACAGCTCAGAACATCGAATAAATCTATTACTCAAATCGCTTATGAATCTGGATTTAAAAGCGCGGCACACTTCAGTACAGCCTTTAAAACCTATCATGGCAAGACTCCAAAAGACTTCCGCTCTTTGGTTGCACAGTCTTATTAGTTGCACAATCTTATTGGCTGTACTGTCTTATTGGTTGAACAGTCTTAGAAAGTACGAGTGCAGATGCACATGCCGATAAAAGTATAAATCTGAAATGTGTTGGTGGGAATTTACGAAGGTCGTTCGTTTTTGGTATCAAACCACCAGCGAACACCTAAGTAAAATGGTCACGACCAGAAGTAAGATTTAGGGTCTTTTTCTATTTCAGCCAAAATAGCATCAAGATCCTTGGATTGAGGAAGGTAAGGGTAAGGTCCCCAATTGACAGAGTCGGTTTCCGCATTATCTTCAAGTGGCACCATCACCAACCAGCAAGATAACGACTCATCAAAGGTAACGCAGGCGATCTCGTTGGTATAATCACTATGAGATGAGTCGAGTAGATAATGCGCCTGAGAAAACAGCACACCACCCTCACACTCTTCATAAAGGGATTTGCCTAGCTCTACAGGTAAACTGCGATTTCGTGAAGTACAGAGCCTCTCAGCTCCAATTAAAAGACGATTCAGTTCTATATGAATAACGGACATAACACCCCTTGTAACTTCATAGAAACTTCTAAGTAGTGAATTCCTCTACTTAGCTTAGGACTCAACGATCATTTTAGCGAACAAGTGCAAACAAAATACCCGCCCTGCTCCCAGAAACGAATCCTTCTTCAGTAAACACATTCTAAAAGGGCAAAGCCGTCTAAATTTCATTAACCAGTGCCATTTTGGCAGCCACACTGTCTTTCACTAACCAGACTAACTGCTATAACGTATCCGTATAGAATTTCACAAAAGTGTCATATAACCGACCTATCATAGCCAACAAATGTTATTAACTAGGAGTTGTTTATGTTACGAGTCGCGCTTGCCTCTCTTTTATCCTTAGCCCTGTCTTCTCAAGCTGCTTTAGCACAAGAAACCACTATTTCGGGCTCCACTTCAGTATCACGAGTGATGGATGTATTAGCTGAGGAGTACAACAAGACTCACCCCGATAACTATATTGCGGTTCAGGGCATCGGTTCTACAGCGGGTATTACCATGGTTAACAAAGGTGTCTCTGATATCGGTATGAGCTCGCGTTATTTAACCGACCGCGAACAGGACGAGAAGTTGAAGGTGTTTCCAATTGCCTTTGACGGCCTAGCTGTCGTAACTAACCGCTCAAACGCTGTAAGCAACGTTACACGTGAGCAGCTATTCGATATCTACAAAGGCAAAATTACGAACTGGAAAGCCGTGGGTGGTGCGGATCAGCCTATCGCAGTTGTAACTCGCGAAGCGTCTTCTGGTTCACGCTATAGCTTCGAAAGCTTGCTTGGTTTAACGAAAATCATTAATGACCGTCTAGTTTCTGACATCAACCCAAATAACTTGGTTGTAAACAGCAACAGCATGGTTAAAACGATTGTTAACCATAACCCGCACGCGATTGGATTTATCTCTGTAGGTTCGATCGACCGTTCGATTAAGGCAATTACATTTGAAGGTGTAGAGCCAACATCTAAGAACATTGCTAACCACAGCTATGAATTGGCTCGCCCATTCTTGTTGCTACACAAAACTGAATCAGTTTCTGACGAGAGCAAAGATTTCATCAAGTTCGTGAAGTCAAAGCCAGGGCAAGATCTTATCGAAGAGTACGGCTACACACGTATTAAGTAGCTATTCACGTATTAAGTAAGATAAGTACTTTTAGTGATGTTATTAGGATGCTGATGATGTCGCCTTGATAGACACAAACAAAAAGAGAGAGCCTTAAGCTCTCTCTTTTTTTTGAATCTATAATCTTCGCTTAAAAGCAGTTCCACTTATAAAAAAGCTCTAGAAGTGAAGTTGGATTACCGAAACAATCACAGCGCCAGGACGACGAATACCTTCGATTTCTACGCGAATTTCGCGTTCAATCTCTAGGCCTTTCTTAATTGGCGTTACTTTTGTTAGCGTACTTTTAGCACGAACGTTACTGCCCGATTTGACAGGATATGGGAAACGTACTTGGTTAAGACCAATGTTTACAACCATCTTCGCTGTTGGGAATTGAGACTTATCAGGATCAACACTGTCAGTCAGTCTAGGAAGCAGAGACAAAGTCAAAAAACCATGTGCGATGGTTGTTTTGAACGGAGAATCTGTTTCAGCCTTAGAAGGTTCAGTATGGATCCATTGCATATCTTCAGTAACAAGGCCGAACTGGTTGATACGGTCTTGACTAACATTGATCCAGTCGCCAGTATGAATAACTTCACCGATCTGCTGATTAAGCTCATCAAACACAAGCTGTGCTTCTCGCGTTAATACGAGCGGCTGTTCTATTGGCATCTCTGGTGCATCTTCATTTACAGCAGGTTTGTGGTGATCACGAACCCAAGCAAAGAAATGGCTATTTTGCGTACGATTCAGAAAGTCACCCCAGTAATCTCTAAGAGCTGGAGACATCCATTGCATAAACTCTGAGTGTTGCGAAGACACGCTATCGCCTCGGTGTTTAAATAAATCAATGACTTTCATAAGAACCTCAATGCACAAAAAATTTCAATATAACTAGCTAATTTTGAAACACTTCACACTATTGTGCAAATGTTTTCGAGCATACACTCGTTAGCTGAACCGTGTTATTTCCATAGTAAACAGACACTTAACAATAAAACATCATTTTATTACAAAACCTAAATTAGAGTGTTAGCTCTATCACAAAACGAACATTTGATTATATAAATGGCGTTTTTATTCACAAGCGGAATAAAAAAGGCTTAGCGCAATGCTAAGCCTCAGTTTTTATAAGGATTTAATCCTGTAAGGGATTAGCCTTGCAAGGCGTTAATCTTACCGGAGTTAAGTCTCCTATTCGTCATCAAGTGGAATCAACTTAGTCGTGCCACCGTGTGCCTTCTCACGCTTACGTTGCACGAATGCATAGAAGCCTGGGATTAGGAACGTACCCGCTAACAACACACATAGCAGACCGCCGATCAATGAAATACCCAACGAGTTCTGGCTCACGTGACCTGCGCCCGCTGCGAAGATAAGCGGGAAGATACCTAAAATGAACGACCAAGAGGTCATGTTCACAGCACGGAAACGCAGCGTACCGCCCTTCACTGCCGCATCTTCAATTGATGCGTCTTTCTCTTCACGCTCCACTTTTGCGAACTCTACAATCAAGATTGCGTTCTTCGCGGCCAAGGCTATCAAGAGAACCAAACCAATTTGCGCATAGAGGTTCAACGGTGTGCCTGTTAGATTCAACGCTAAGAAGGAGCCTAAGGTTGCAACCGGTACCACTAAGATAATCGCTATCGGTATTGTCCAACTCTCGTATTGAGCCACCATAAACAGGTAGATGAAGATCAGAGCCAGTGCAAAAGCAAAGATCGCTTGGTTGCCAGCCAATACTTCTTGGTAGGCCATGCCTGTCCATTCGTACTGATAACCCTGAGGTAAGACTTCAGCGGCTACACGTTCCATTGCAGCAATCGCATCACCACTTGAGTAACCCGGCGCTGGCTGGCCTTGAATCACGGCACTGCGGTACATGTTGTAACGCCATGCGACATCTGGTTCGAATATCTGGTCGTAAGTCACCAATGTACTGAGCGGGATCATCTCGCCATTAGACGAGCGCACGTGGAATCGTTGGAGATCATCCATGCTGCTACGGTGTTCACTATCAGCTTGCATGGTCACGCGGAAGTTCTTACCAAACATGGTGAAATCGTTCACGTACAGTGAACCAAGATTACCTTGCAGAGTTTGGAATATTTCCGACAACGGAATACCTAACTGTTGCGCTTTCTCACGGTCGATATCGACATAATAGTGAGGAACGTTGGCACGGAAAGTACTGAACGTATGTGAAATCTCAGGCTGTTTGTTCGCCTCAGCAATCACGTCATTCATTACCATCGCCAGATCAGTACGACTACGACCTAATGTATCTTCTAGAACAAATTCGAAACCAGAAGCAGCACCCATACCCGGAACTGCTGGAGGTCCCATTGCAAACACAATAGCTTGAGGCAGTTCAGTGGCCGCTCGACCATTAATACGTTGTGAGATAGCTTGTGCGGAATGTTGACCATCCAGTGCGTTACGCATATCCCAATCATGCAGTTTGATAAATAGCGACGCGCCATTCGAAGCAGAAGCGCCTGTCATGAATGCGTAGCCGTTTACCAGTGTCACACCATCAACACCCGGCTCTTGCTCAACCATCTCTAGCAACTGCTCAGTCACATCTTCTGTACGAGACAGTGATGCCGCGTCAGGAAGCTGCACGTTAACCAGCAAAATACCTTTATCTTCTTGAGGTACAAACGCGGTTGACGTCGTTTTCGCGAAGTAAGTAACCGCTGCTAGCGCCACAACAAAGAAGGTGAACAGCAGAACACCTTTTTTCACAAGGAAGCCGGCGATTTGGCCGTATTTGTTAGTAACAGACTCTAGGCCACGGTTGAACGCTTGGTACCAACGAGCTGTGTTGCCACCGCCCTGCTTGAGAACCAGTGAACACAATGCTGGTGACAGTGTTAGAGCATTAATAGAAGAGATAACAACAGCGATACAAATAGTCAGAGCAAACTGACGATACATGATGCCAGTAATACCCGGCAACATCGCTACAGGGATGAACACCGCTAACAGAACCAAGGTTGAGGTAACGATAGGTCCCGTTACTTCTTTCATCGCGATCAGCGTTGCTTTACGCGGTGAAATCGTTGGGTCTTTAGCCATCGTGGTATCGACATTCTCGATAACCAATATCGCATCATCTACTACGATACCAATCGCCAATATCAAACCAAATAAGGTTACCGTGTTGATGGTAAAGCCGGTCATCTGCATGACGGCAAAGGTACCAATCAACGACACCGGAATCGCAACCACAGGAATCAAGGTTGCACGCGCACTGCCCAAGAACAGGTAAGTCACCGCGATAACCAGCAAGATAGCTTCGATGAGTGTTTTGACTACGCCTTTAATCGATTCAGCAACGAATACCGTGGTGTCATAACTCGCTTCGTAAGCCACACCTTCAGGGAAGTTAGTGCTTAGATTGTCGAGCATCGCCATGACCGCTTTACCACTTTCCAACGCGTTTGCGTCTGACTGAAGTGACAGCGTTACGATTGAAGCATCTTGTCCTCGATATTTACCATTGCCATCGTAGAATTTTTTACCTAACTCAACGCGTGCAATGTCTTTTAAGTAAACGGTTGAACCATCTTGATTTGCACGAAGTACAACATTTTCAAACTCATCAGCCGTTTCTAAGCGGCCTTTTGTCACCAAGTTGAACTGTACTTCTTGTGGATTGGCGTATGGTGCAGCACCAATACGACCGGCAGCGACTTGAACATTTTGTTCAGCCAATGCGCCATACACATCAGATGTTGTTAGGTTCAGGTTAGCCATTTTCTCAGGGTCTAACCAAACACGCATCGAATACTCACCGCCGCCCAACACGTTTACTTCACTAATACCCGACACACGTGCCAGTTGGTCTTTAATGTTTAAGTTTACGTAGTTGATCAGGAACTGGTCGTCATACTCACCATTCGGAGAGTAAAAGTTCAATACCATCAAAAGGTCAGGTGAACGTTTCTTAACCGTTACGCCGACCATTCTAACTTCTTGTGGAAGCTTCGATTCGATTTGGGCTACTCGGTTCTGAACGTTGACCTGAGCCATATCAGCATCAGTACCGACATCAAAGGTCACATTAAGATTGTATGAACCGTCGTTAGCACTTTTAGAAGACATGTAGATCATATCTTCCACGCCATTCACCGACGTCTCTATGGGGTCGGCTATCGCCTGTTCCACCACTTCAGCACTGGCACCCGTGTAGAATGCCGATACACTGACCGATGGTGGGCTAATTTTTGGATATTCGGCCACTGGTAAGATAGCGAGAGAGATCGCACCCGCCAGCGTTAATATTATGGATATGACAAGGGCAAACTTAGGCCTTTGAATAAAGAAACGACTTAACATAAATAGCCCCCTTACTCAGCTTGTTCAGCAGAAGCTTGAATACGAACAGACATACCATTACGTACACGCTGTAGGCCTTGAGTGATCACCGCGTCGTCTTTCTCTAATCCAGATTGAACAATCACGCCACCTTCAACTTGTCGCCCCATCTCAATATTTCTACGCTCAGCGACTGGTGCAGCTTCGCCTTCAACCAGTACCATTACAAAGTCACCTTCTAGGTCGGTTTGAACTGCACGGCGCGGAATAGTCACAACATCAATAGGTTGTTTCTCACGCAGGTCAACGCGAACGTGTTGACCCGGAAGTAGTTGCTGATTCGGGTTATCGGCAATCGCACGCATCGCGATTGTACCTGTATTGAGGTTGATACGGTTGCCCAAGAAATCAAGCTGACCTAGATGTTCAAACGCTTCACCATTCTCAAGTATGATCTGAACTTCAACCCCTGCAGAATCACTGCTGCCGTCGCCTTCAATGCGATCCATCCCTAACTCAATACGCTCACGCTCACTGATGCTGAACGACGCATGGATTGGGTCTAGGCTAACCAACGTAGTTAATACACCTGAAGACGGCGAAACCAGATCACCAGTGCTCACTTTGGTGTCGCTGATTCTTCCAGAAAAAGGCGCGGTAATTTGGGTATGGGAAAGCTGAACATTGGCTGCGTTTAGCTGAGCATGGCTAGCTTCAAGTTGCGCTTGAGAACCTAATAAGTTTGCCGTCAATGCATCAAATTCCGATTGAGAAATACTGCCTTTAGGAAGCAGATTCTTACCGCGGTTGAAATCAAGTTCGGCTTTTTTAAGGTTTGCATTCGCTTGAGCAACAGACGCTTTTGCGCTTGCGACTTCAGCTTCAAAAGAAGATGGCTCGATCGAGTAAAGCAATTGGCCCTTTTCGACCATTTGACCTTCATTGAAATGACGGCTTTGTAGATAGCCTGAAACCTGCGCGGTGATAGCCGTGTCTTCAACGGCTTCAATACGACCGATGTACGACTTACTTTGCTGGTGAGAAACAACGCTAACATCCTGTACAGCTACGAGAGGTAGAGGCGCTTGCTTGGCATTTTGAGCATCTTGCCCACACCCAGCAAGAATAAGAGAGCTTGCAAGAGCCGTAAGGATCAACTTTTTACGCATGGTTATACCGTCACTTATTAGTATTTGAACAGCATAAAATTTACGTAACACACTCGTCACCATTGTCCGAGGAATATCAATTATAACTAGCCAAAGTGTATCAATATGTTAATTGAAACCAAGTGCTTATAAAGTGATTACAAACGCGTTACAATTCCTAAGTAAATCAACCTCTCAGCTTTTGTTCTCTATGGATATTGTCTAACATCATGTATTGTCGGACAGATAAGCATTCACATTTAATTGTTAAGGAATTCTCATGATTTCAAAATGGGCTAAACGTTTCTATCAAATGGCGGAATTGGTCGGTTCTTGGAGTAAAGATCCTTCAACTCAAGTCGGCGCCGTAATCACTAAGCACAACCGTATTGTTTCCGTTGGTTTTAATGGCTACCCACATGGCGTGTCTGATAGTGCGGATACTGATGACAGGGAAATGAAGTACCTTAAGACGCTTCACGCTGAAGAAAATGCAATCTTGTTTGCTAAACGTGATTTAGACAGTTGTGAAGTTTGGGTGACTCACTTCCCTTGTCCGAACTGTGCAGCAAAAATCATCCAAACTGGGATTTCAGCGGTACATTGCCCAGAGCAAAGTGAAGACTTCCTTTCTCGTTGGGGCGATAAAATCAAGATAAGCCAAGATATGTTTGAGCAAGCTGGTGTGGAAGTAGACTGGTTACCACTCGCTGATCTGGACTAATATCGAAGCTGAATTTCAGATACAAAAAAGCCGAGAGTCGATATATCGCTCTCGGCTTTCTTTTTTTCGGGCGCTATAGTTTGGACACTATAGTTTAGACGCTGTAGGTTGGTCGCAATAGACTGACGAGTAAATTAATCGTTGCTTGGGAATGCAAGAGCGTAAGCTTCCATGAAATCCTTACGGATATCCTGTTCAAGGTGAATCGCTTTTTCGGTCGGACAGAAGATCATAAAGTGCACTTCTTGCTCACCCGTCGAACTGCTCGTGATATGGATATGAGGCTCAGATCCCGGAAGATCAACGCCAGCGTGTTTTTCGATCACACCGTTATAACGGCGGGCAACATCGATAAATTCTTCACAATGCTCTTCAATTTTAACGATAAGGCCCGGCACCATTGGATATAGGTTAACGAAGTCTTTTACCGTCACAAAAAAGTTATGATAAACGTAGCGCTTCATGAAATTAAGGTTCTTGACCGGGTAGGTGAAGAACATGCTATTGGGCAGCGTAGCGGTCTTACCTGTGAAATGGTATTGCCCATGATATAGGTCGATTTCTTGAATCACAGTCGCCATCAAGTTGTGCTCAATCACCTCACCGCTGATTTTACCTACTTCAATCCAGTCACCAATTCGAAATGAACGAGAGCTTGCGCGTTGAATCGACCCCGTAAAACATAAGATGATCTCTTTCGACGCAACGACTATAGCAACAGCAATGGCCGTAACCGACAGTGCAAACTCGCTGATTTCAGATTTCCACAGCACAAATAAAGTGACCATAATAATGGCAAACGTACCGTTCTTGGTACGTGACATCCAGTTACGTTGATCTTCACTGAGAAAAGCGACATCACCACGGATTCGAGACAGAGTGATTCGTCGGATTATTAATATAATGCAGATGATCAGCATACTAAAAATAAACTTATTAGCGAGTAAGAAATCGATCACTTGCCACAACTTTTCCATTACGTATTCCTTTGTATTACAACAATTAAGCTTTATAACAACGAGCATTAAAACAATTGAGCTCTATAACGATGAGCTTTACAGCGACTGACTCAACCCAAAAAACGCATTATAAAAAAGCGCTCAAAAATAGAGCGCCCCTTTTCATGATTAATTCAGCTTAGGTAAGGCTATCATTTTATCTTGGCAGAAGTAATAAATTGGCCAAAAGTTTCACACCAAATCACAACCGTATTAAATCGATTGAGATCAACACCTTCAGGCAACTCAACCATAAATCGGTCGAATGTTTTTACATCTCCGACTCTCAGTAAATCGCTTTTACTATCATTGAAGGCTTGTTCGGTTTCAATAAACTTAGGTGATAGGTAAACTTTGTAATCAGGCCCCGGTGCCAGTTCACCTTCAAAAGCTATCGCACTTTCAGAAACCGAAACGATGCCTTCTCCCCAATGCAAAAAGTCACTGTCTTGTCGGTCTTTGGTGAACTCACCTGTATAGATAGCCTGCTGACTGATCGCTTCAACAGAACTTGAGGAAGGAGAATCAGGCTCAATCAAGATAGGTAATGCATAGACACCAAGCCCAAAACCAAAAGCACCCACGGCTAAGTGGGTGCAAAGTAAAACTAACTTTTTCATCGCGTACTCCCTTATGCTCAAAGAGAGTATTATTGAATACTCTTAAAAATACAAAGAGATATAACGCTTTGATATCCTATTTTTGGTAATGAGTCGCCGTACGCTGAGACAATTCGACAATCACTTTTACCGCTTGCTCCATGCCTTGAATGGTAATGAACTCATGAATACCGTGGAAGTTATAGCCGCCAGTGAAGATATTCGGACATGGTAGCCCCATGAAAGATAAGCGAGCACCGTCTGTACCGCCTCGGATCGGTTTAATCATTGGCTCAACATCGCACTCGATCATCGCTTGCTTCGCTAATTCAATAATATGTTGATGCGGTTCAACCATCTCTTTCATATTGAAGTAGCTATCGGTTAGCACCAGCTCAACACGGCCTTTCTCAAGACGCTCATTCAGCTCATCCACTTTCTGTTGCATGAATGCCTTACGCGCTTCTACACCCTCACGTTCAAAATCACGGATGATGTAACCCAGTTCAGAGCGAGCCACACCCATTTCAGCTGATTTCAGGTGGTAGAAACCTTCATAACCTTCTGTGCACTCTGGTGTTTCTTGCGTTGGCATCATCAATTGGAATTGCGCCGCGATGTTCATCGAGTTCACCATTTTACCTTTTGCGGTACCCGGATGAACGTTCACGCCATGACAGACAACATCGGCGCTCGTGGCATTAAAGTTCTCAAATTCCAACTCCCCTACCGGGCCACCATCAATGGTATACGCCCATTCGGCACCAAACTTCTTAACATCAAACAAGTTAGCACCACGACCGATCTCTTCGTCTGGCGTGAAGCCAATACAAATATCGCCATGTTTAACGTCTGGGTTTGCTTTAAGGTAAGCAATCGCGCTGATGATTTCAGCGATACCCGCCTTATTATCAGCCCCAAGCAGAGTCGTACCATCGGTAGTGATGAGGTCATGGCCATGCAAGGCATTAAGATCTGGGTATTGGCTTGGATTCAGGCATTCACCGCTTGCACCTAATTCTATCGTTCCACCTTGATAATCTTTAATCACCTGTGGTTTCACGTTCGCGCCGGAAGCATCAGGAGCGGTATCCATATGTGCGACAAAGCCAATAGCAGGCACATCGTAATCGACATTCGACGGCAGTTTCGCCATCAAATAGCCATTTTCGTCTAAAGAGACATCAGTTAACTCTAATGCGATCAATTCTGATTTTAAGGCTTCAGCAAATGTTATTTGACCCGGTGAACTTGGGCACTGCTGATTAGAAGGATCGGATTTAGTATCAAAAGTAACGTAATTCAGAAAACGTTCTACAAGCTTTTCCATAATTCATCTCACCATGGATTAAGTAATTGATTTACTGACTTAATTATTATGTCGATAAGCGATACATCGTTAAATTAAGACGAACATAGAGTCAGTAGCGAGGTTTTTCATCTTACGCCCCTGACCATGTATGTAATTGCTCTACATCATTATTGTGCGAAATTAGACGAGCTTCCTATACTTGAAATAAGAGGGTTTCGTCAGTTCAACATTGCATACGGATGATAAGAGATCGCTTTGTACGCATTCTACGCCCTCCGCTCTCAGCCTAAAAAAAGTACAAAGTGGATGATGATCACAATTTATCCTTGATGCAGAATCTGTCATACGTTACACGGAGACACAGTTATGACGATTAATAAATATTTCATTTTATCTCCTCAAGCCTCTGAGGAAACGCTTCAACCAGCATTAACTGAGAAAGAAGTTCAAAGGCAGGAAGCTCTAAGACAGGCGCAATCTCAAGGTGGGTTTGACACCAACGCGACCTCGTAACTTAATCAATACTCAGAACATATTTAAGAACCCCTAATAAAAGAGCTCTACTTCTCTATGATGTAGAGCTCTTTTGTCTTTGACTCTTCTTCTCTCTTTCTATGATGTCCTATTCAGGCGTCGAACCCATTCACGTTTTGTGACTCCCCTGCTTTATATCTATAGCTCCACGACTATGCAGCTAGCTCATTCGCTACGTTGAGAAATGACTCATTAAACTTCCCTCAGCCATACCTTGTCGTGTCATTTTGTGCTAATAATTTATATTCGTTTTCATTCCTCACTCGCTCTCTTTTCAAAAACTCTAATGCGAGTACCAGAGAACTTAACCACAGGAATCCCGAATTTAATGGAATACTCAAAACTAGGAAGTAGTCAAATTCCCGTTTCCCGAATCTGTCTTGGTAGCATGACTTGGGGGCTGCAAAATACGCAGCAACAAGCCGACCAACAGATCGAATACGCACTAAGCCGAGGTATTAACTTCATCGATACTGCAGAAATGTACGCGGTTCCGCCTTCCCCAGAGACCTACGGCAAAACAGAAGCGATCATTGGTAACTGGCTATCGCGCCACCCGCAGCGCCGCCAAGAACTGATCATAGCGAGTAAGATTGCAGGCCCAGGTCTTCCTTGGGTTCGAGATGGTGGTCCTATAACGGGTGAAGCCGTAATCGAAGCGGTTGATGCGTCATTAAAGCGTCTACAGACTGATTATATCGACCTATATCAACTGCATTGGCCAAATCGAAATACACCTCACTTTGGAAAACAGTTCCCAAATCAAATTCGCTTCAGTGATATCGACCGAAAGCAGCATGAAGGGGAAATGTTGGAGATCCTTCAAGCCCTAGCGAGCTGCATTAAAGCAGGAAAAATCCGTCATGTTGGTTTGTCTGATGACACCACTTGGGGCATCAACACTTATCTCAAGCTGAGCGAAAAACACGATTTGCCACGCATGGTCTCGATTCAGAATGAATTCAGCCTACTTCACGCAAAAGACTGGCCGTATCTGATTGAGAACTGTGTGCATGAAGATGTCGCTTACCTGCCTTGGTCACCGTTATCTGGAGGAATGCTCAGTGGCAAATACATTGATGGTGCGAGACCAGAAGGAAGCCGTTGGACTTACATGCAGCGTAAAGGCATTTTCCGCGACACTGAGTCTGCCAATGAAGCCGTAAAAGGATATGTCGAAGTTGCGAACTCTCATGGATTTACGCCGAGCCAGCTTGCATTAGCATGGTGTAATCAAGTCGATGGTGTTACCTCATCCATCATTGGGGCGACCACGATGGAGCAGCTAAAAGAGAACGTGGCTGCTTTCAGTAAGCCATTATCAGAAGAGATTCTTACCGATATCAACACAGTGTTTAAGCGCTATCCTGTTCCATATTAAGCTGTAGTTCACCCAGCCTTCTCAGTTTGTCTAGCCTGTTCAGCTTAATCTTTGGTAAGTAAATCAGATAAGAGCGTACTATTTAGTACGCTTTTCTTTTTGTAAGTGGGTCGCTTTGCTTTTTATGTGGATCGCATTGAGCTATCACGCTTTTGGTTCTCCAACCTTTGCTCTATAATGCGCGGGCTTATATCTAGGATAAAAACATGATTTCAAAAAACCAATTAAAACTCCTTCGTGCTTTGGGCCAAAAGAAACAACGTAAAGCCCACGGCTTGTTTCTAGTTCAAGGTGAAAAGAACGTTCTTGAGCTTTTCAATAGTGACTTAGTCGTGAAGAACGTCTTTGCTACCGCTGATTTCTTATCTGAAAATCACGCTTCACTTATTGAGTTTGATTGTGTTGAAGCCTCGCTGGATGACCTAACCAAAGCGAGTACTTTGGTGAGTAACAATGCCGCGATTGCTGTCGTTGAGATCCCAACATTTGAACTGCCAAAAGCAACTGGGTTGATGATTGCACTGGATGGCGTATCTGATCCGGGCAACCTAGGTACCATTATTCGCGTAGCAGACTGGTATGGTATTAAGCATATCGTTGCGAGCAGCGATTGTGCAGACCCATACAACCCTAAGACCATCAGTGCAACTATGGGTAGCTTTGGCCGAGTACACGTAAGCCAAACAGACTTACCGGCTTATTTAGAACAAGCGAACCTACCGGTTTACGGCGCGTTCTTAGAAGGCGAAAGTGTTCATAAGACAGAATTTACTGCCAATGGCATTTTGCTAATGGGCAGCGAGTCTCACGGCATTCGTGAACATGCGGCTAAATACGTAACGGATAAGATTACGATTCCTGCATTCGGTGGCGCAGAGTCTCTGAATGTAGCAATGGCGACAGGTATCATTCTCGACAATATGCGTCGTCAACATAGCTAGATTTCATAAGCTAACGAGCCAATCGACAGTGTTCAGATATTAAAAAAGGCGTATTGATTAAATCAGTACGCCTTTTTATTTGAGTTCTTTTCAACAACTACTTTTCTAGCATTGCCAACTTATCAGACACACCATTCCACTTTTCAGCTTCATCCATCGGTGCTTTTACTTCCGTTTGTACCGGCCAAATCTCGGCAAGCTCGGCATTCACTTCAATAAAGATCTTTTGATCTTCTGGCAGTTCATCTTCTTGGAAGATCGCTTGAGCATCACATTCAGGTACACATAAACCACAATCAATGCATTCGATTGGGTTGATTACCATGAAATTCGGGCCTTCATGGAACGCATCTGCGGGGCATACCGCCACACAGTCTGTGTATTTACATTGAATACAGTTATCGCCTACGACAAATGCCATGATGCTCTGCTCTATAAGTTAGTCAAAATTGAAGAATGGGGGATAATACTCATCCCAAGGCAAAATTCAACATCATACGACTCTAATATCGTGTCTATTTGCTCGATGCTTCCAAATTAGTATGACAGATAAATCAATTTCTCGTAAAATGCGCGCCATTGTGAGCTTATCGCTTCTTTCAACACCAGCGTTTTATCAAACTCTGTATTAAGAAACGATCTAGCTAAGACACCTATAAAAACGAGACATCAAAATGATACGTTTAACCGAAATTAAACTCCCACTAGACCATGAAGAGTCAGCCATTCAAGACGCGATTGAAGCGAAGCTTGGCATTAACGCTGATCAGGTACTTTCTTTTAATATCTTTAAACGTGGCTACGATGCTCGTAAGAAATCAAAAATCTTACTTATCTACACGCTTGACGTTCTCGTTGAAAACGAAGCTAAGCTGCTAGAGCCATTCATCAGCGACCCACACGTAAAAGTGACTCCTGACATGGAGTACAAATTTGTGGCGAAAGCGGTTGAGAACCAAACCGAGCGCCCTGTCGTTATCGGCTTTGGCCCCTGTGGCTTGTTCGCTGGCCTAGTGCTTGCTCAAATGGGCTTCAACCCGATCATCGTTGAGCGCGGTAAAGAAGTTCGTGAACGTACTAAAGATACCTTTGGTTTCTGGCGTAAGCGTACACTGAACACTGAATCAAACGTACAATTTGGTGAAGGCGGTGCTGGTACCTTCTCTGACGGTAAGCTTTACAGCCAAGTAAAGGATCCAAAGCACTACGGCCGTAAAGTAATCGAAGAATTCGTTGCAGCTGGCGCACCAGAAGAGATTCTATACGTAAGTAAGCCGCACATCGGTACCTTCAAACTGGTTACTATGATCGAAAAAATGCGTGCTTCTATCATTGAGCTAGGCGGCGAAATCCGTTTCAGCACTCGCGTAGACGACGTTCATATGGAAGACGGTCAAATCACTGGCCTAATGCTTTCTAACGGTGAAGAGATTAAAACTCGTCACGTAGTACTGGCTGTTGGCCACAGTGCTCGTGATACGTTTGAAATGCTGCACGAACGTGGCGTTTACATGGAAGCTAAGCCTTTCTCTGTTGGTTTCCGTATCGAACACAAGCAAGCGATGATCGATGAAGCTCGCTTCGGCAAGAACGCGGGTAACCCTATCCTAGGTGCTGCAGACTACAAACTCGTTCACCACTGTAAAAATGGCCGCACTGTATACAGTTTCTGTATGTGCCCGGGTGGTACTGTGGTTGCAGCGACTTCTGAAGAAGGCCGCGTAGTAACCAATGGCATGAGCCAATACTCTCGTGCAGAACGTAACGCAAACAGTGCCATCGTTGTGGGTATCGACCCTGAACGCGATTACCCAGGTGACGCACTAGCAGGTATCCGTTTACAGCGTGAGTTAGAAAGTGCCGCTTATGTTCTAGGTGGCGAGAACTACGACGCCCCTGCACAGAAAATCGGTGACTTCCTGAAAGGTCGTGATCCAAGTGAAATCGGTGAAGTAAAACCATCATTCACGCCGGGTATCCACCTAACGGACATTTCAAAAGCACTACCTGATTTTGCTATCGAAGCAATTCGTGAAGCAATTCCAGCGTTCGAGAAGAAGATCAAAGGCTTCTCTACGCCAGACGGTCTATTAACAGGCGTTGAGACGCGTACGTCTTCTCCTGTATGTATCAAGCGTGGCAAAGACTTCCAAAGCATCAACCTTAAGGGCTTCTTCCCTGCAGGTGAAGGCGCAGGCTACGCGGGTGGTATCCTGTCTGCTGGTATCGATGGTATTAAGGCTGCAGAAGCACTAGCACTGTCTATGGTAGAACAGAACCAAGCTGAGAAGATTGAGATCGCTTAAGCTCTCAATTTGCTTATCTAAATTGGTCTGTATATCTAAATTAGATAACAACTAGCAAATATCAAAAAGGGCTCAATGAGCCCTTTTTTAGATCTTGATACTAACCGCTGAGATTGATGTGAGTAGATACCATTACTCTTCGTTTGACTTGATTTGGCCTGAGTTCCACTTCCCTTCATGAATCGCAGAATTGACGTCTCTTCTTGGTAACCAGCCCATGGTTTCAAGTTCGGGTTTATCTTTGAAGTGTTCAACGTAGCCGATACATAAGTACGCCACAATATCGATGTTTGCTGGGATATCTAATGCGTCTCGCAATGTTGAGTCGTGCAGGATGCTCACCCAACCTAGTCCTAGATTCTCAGCTCTTGCTGCAAGCCACAAATTTTGAACTGCACACACGGTGCTGTACAGATCCATCTCTTGTTTGATCGTTCTACCTAGAACAACCTTTCCGGTTCGATTGCGGTCGCAAGTCACGCATATACCAATAGGCGATTCGACGATACCTTCAAGCTTTAGACGCTTATACATCGCCTGTTTTTCATCGGTGAACATTTCTGCGGATTCGGCATGAGCCTGATTAAAGCCGGCTTTGATCTGTTGCTTGGTTTCGATATCACGAACGACGACAAAGTCCCAAGGTTGCATAAAACCGACACTGGGAGCATGGTGCGCTGCGGTTAACACTCGCATCAAAACGTCTTCAGGGATCTCATCAGGAAGAAACTGACCACGAACATCTCGGCGAGAAAAAATCGTTTTATATACTGCATCGCGTTCATTCGGTGTAATTTCCATACATCCCTGTCTTATCGTCTTATTGAACCAGTATTATCCAACTAAAGTGTCTATGTTACTAGCGGTACACAAGCAACATGGTAGAATACCGCCATTAATCTTATCCTTGTATAAGATTGTTGAACCTTTCCATCGCTATTTAGCCAAATCATACCGAGAAACTTATGCCATTTTCCAAGCTTGGATTAAGCTCACCTATTGTTAAAGCCGTTGCAAAACAAGGCTATGAAAAGCCAACCTCTATTCAAGAAAAAGCAATTCCAATTGTACTTTCTGGTAAGAACCTTATTGCTGCTGCACAAACAGGTACAGGTAAAACTGCGAGCTTTGTTCTCCCTATCTTAGAAATGCTAAGTAAAGGTGAAACACAACGTAAAAAGCGTATTCGTGCTGTTATTCTGACACCAACTCGTGAACTTGCGATTCAGGTTGAGCAGAACATTACTAAGTACGCGAAGTTCCTAAACCTAACATCATTAGCGATGTACGGTGGCGTCTCTTACCAACACCAGAAAGATCGTCTTATTGAAGGCGTCGATATTCTTGTGGCAACACCAGGTCGTTTGATCGATATGTACGGACAACGTGCCGTTCACTTTGATGAAGTCGAAGTACTGGTTCTTGATGAAGCTGACCGCATGCTAGACATGGGTTTCATCGAAGACATCAACAAGATCATCGCACGTTTGCCACAAAACATTCAAAACCTGTTGTTCTCAGCAACGCTATCAACGCCAGTTCGTGCGCTAGCGAAAAGCGCAATCAGTGAAGCGGAAGAGATTTCAATTGCCAAAACTGACGCTTCTAAAGCGAACATCGAGCAATGGTTGGTAACAGTTGATAAAGACCGTAAGTCTGCACTATTGAGCCACATGATCACTGACGGTGAGTGGGACCAAGCGCTTATCTTTATCGAGACTAAGCACGGCGCGGCTAAGTTGGTTGCTCAACTTGAAAAGCGTGGTATCGAAGCGGAAGCTTTCCACAGTGGACGTAGCCAAGCGATTCGTGAAAAGATTCTGGCTGATTTCAAAAAAGGTCGTCTAAAATATCTAGTTGCAACAGGGGTTGCTGCTCGTGGTATCGATATCGATAACCTAAGCCGCGTAGTGAACTACGACATCCCATTCCCAGCAGACGACTATGTTCACCGTATTGGTCGTACAGGCCGTGCTGATGCATCTGGTGAAGCGATCTCTTTCCTATCGAAAGACAACTTCAAGAACCTATGTATTATTGAAAAACGTCTTGGTCACTTGATTGAACGACGTGTAGTTGAAGGTTTCGAACCACGTAAAGAAGTACCAATCTCTGTATTGAACTTCGTGCCTAAAAAGAAAAGAGACCTGCAGCAACCTGAGTAATTTCAAATTTAGACAATGCGAGAGTCGCGTTAACCAAAATACAAATGAAACGAAGCCCAATACGGCTTCGTTTTGTTCTTTGAAACACGAATAAAGGCAGGTAACTAGATGATCCCCCCTATCGTAACGAGATTAACTAGAGGCCAAGATCTAAAGCTTGAGCTCCAAAAACTAGTGACAACGCACAATATCTCGGCAGGCTCTATTGCGTCTTGTGTCGGGTGTGTTTCACAACTCAATATTCGTCTGGCTAATGCGAACAATACCAAGCTAATCAAAGCTCCGTTCGAAATTGTGTCTGTGATGGCGACGCTAACCCCAAACCACCAGCATGTTCATATATCCGTTGCTGATGAAAATGGCGATGTGATTGGTGGGCACTTGCTTGAAGGGACGATTATCGCGACCACTGCTGAATTGATTGTTCACCGCTACGATACCTTGACCTTCAACAGAGAGCATGACGATTCGACAGGTTACACTGAGCTCACGATCAGCGAGAACACGCAATAGATCGCCCCGTAGTAACACTAAGCGCTCCATATAAAGCTATACAACCCAATAGTAATTAGGAAACACGATGGCTCCAAACTCCGCAGACTCCGTTATCGTTCTCGATTTCGAAACCACAGGCTTATCACCAAACATGGGTGACCGAGCGATTGAAATCGGTGCGGTTAAACTCGTTAACGGCGAAGTCGTCGACACGTTCCAGCAGCTCATGAATCCAGGGTTTCGTGTTAGCGGGTTCATTGAAAGCTATACCGGAATCAGTAACCGTATGTTAAGCACATCGGCTAGTTGTAGTGAAGTGATGGATGAGTTTGCCGACTTTATCCAAGACAGCCAACTGGTTGCTCACAATGCGTCGTTTGATAAACGCTTTCTAGATGCGGAATTAGACTTTATTGGCCGAGACTACACAGGCAAGTTCGCTTGCTCAATGTTGATTGCTCGCCGCCTGATTCAAGACGCACCCACTCATAAACTGGGTGACCTTGTACGTTTCAAAAATATCGACAACGATGGTACTTTTCACAGAGCGTTAGCCGATTCAGAAATGACAACACGCTTATGGTTATTGATGATTGATGAACTTCAAAATGACCACGGCATTCAACAGCCAAGCTTTCAACTGATGCAGAAAATATCTAAGACCGCTAAAGGCTCGATTCCAAAGCTGTTAATGAGCAATCGCAATTAAAGCTCTCGGCTCTCAGCTACAAACTACAAACCATAGATCGAAATAAAGGCTGATTCGTTTCGCGAAATCAGCCTTATTATATACGGGTGTTACTTAGAACCGCCCTACTCCTGCAATGCCACCAGCGTTGACTTGAGGCTCTCTAACTCATTCATGAAATAAGACCATTGCTTATCACTACTCGCTGCCGCGATATCCACCAAAAACTTCGCTGATGTCTGCATATTCTTATCAAGCTTAGACTCCAGTTCTTGCGGATAATAAGCTTCATTATTCAAAAGTAAGTTCATAATAATTGGCTGCGCAATATGTAGGTCAGTCTTCTTTTTCATAAGAGTTGTGAGATCTTGGTAGGTATTATTTTGATATTGGCGCCAGTTCTCGTTGGTATTTACCCACTCTTGAGACCAAGTCGAAATAATCTGTTTTTGCTCTTTCGATACCGACCCTAGCCATCGCTCTAGCCTATCTTCTATTCGACTTCGATATCGTTCTCTCGAATCTTCATCATTCAATGATAATCTTTCTTCGTAATACTCTTGCTGCTTTTCTCTAAAGTTCTTTAAGAATTCGTTATCTTGCTCAGGGGTAAGCTGCATACTTAATGCGTAAATATCAGGAGAGAACTTGTTAACGATTAAGCGAATATGATTTTTAGTTTGTTCACTTTGATCAATGATAAAAGCTGAATTCATATCAGAACGGTCTAGGTTTTGAATCGCTTGCAGTTGCGACATATACAGCGGAAGTTGGGTTTCTTTATGCCATTGCTGTAATAAGTCGAGGCGCTCTTCGAGCTCTGATTCTTGACTGTTGGATAGAGAAACAAAGTCTTCAATATAGCTAACCGCAAACCAGCTTATATTGTTGTAGGCAAATTTAGTCCCGCAACCAGCGAATACAAAACAGACTAATAAGACTAACCATCGACACTTTCTCATTTAACCCTCTCACGATATTCAACAAATCCACAATCCATTAACTCACCCTTTTAAGGTTAGCTCTAGTTCTTATAACGCTCGTTCTAGCTCTTATAAAAGTAGCCTTAATAAGCAGTGGCTGTAAAAACTTTGAGATAAATTGAGACTCAGACTTGCTAATCTAGCTATTTCGGCAAATGATTAAACTAAAAATAATTAATGGCAGTGATGTAACTTGATTTTTATTGCTCATTTGATGTAAACGAAACCTATAAACGAATGGTTTATTTATTTTCAAATGATTAATATTTGGGAGGTAAGCTATGGCCGCTACTCCTCATTATACAAGCGAGTTAGAGTACGAGCTTTGTTATTTTGACGATGGAAGACTAACCACAATTACGATATCCGCTAATAATCGACAGGAAGCGATGATTTGGTATCTTAGCGAAGGAAGACATATCAACGATTTCTATTCGATCAGACCTGATGAATAAACGTTTGATACGTTACTGGCTGTGGAACACCCTTTACTGCATTATCACTAGCATGACTTAGCAGTAAAGGGAGACAATCTCGAATTACTTCAGAATTCGGGCGCGGAATTGACGACCCTTCATTTTACCTGATTCGATTTTACCTAATGCTTTCTTAGCCATTGATCTTTCTACAGCAACGTAAGCACGCATCGCGAACAAGTTGATCTTACCTACTGACTTACCATCAATACCGCCTTGGCCTGTCAACGCACCAAGGATATCGCCTGCGCGAAGTTTCGCTTTCTTACCACCATCAATCTGGATGGTTACCATGTTTGAGTAGTACGGCTTAGCGATTGGTTTAGCTGGCAACTGAGATGGTTCGATTGGCATATCCATGTACTCATCAATTTGAGCAACACGGTGCATCTCTTTTTCGCTAAAGAAGCTGATAGCGACGCCTTTGCTTCCTGCACGTCCAGTACGACCGATGCGGTGTACGTGAACTTCAGGATCGCGAGACAACTCAAAGTTGAACACAGCATCTAGGTTATCAACATCAAGACCACGAGCGGCAACATCGGTTGCAACCAAGATAGAGATGGTTTTGTTTGAGAACTGAACCAAAGCTTGGTCACGTTCACGCTGTTCCATGTCGCCATGAAGCTCGATAACACTGAAACCACGGTGGCTTAGCTCATCATTTACGTTCTGTACTTCTTTCTTAGTATTACAGAACACAACCGCTGACTCTGGTTGATGATGAAGAAGCATTAGCTCTAGTGCGTCATCACGAGCTTCAGTACCTTCAACCTTATAAAAGTGTTGTTGGATGCTTGAGTGATCGTGCGTTGATTCAACCTTCACCATTTCAGGGTTATTCATGATGCGGTCTGCAACAGATTTAATCTGTTTAGGGAAAGTTGCACTGAACAATAACGTTTGACGATCTTTTGGTGCTGCTTCAATAACAGCATCTAGTGCATCTTGGAAACCCATTTCCAGCATGCGATCGGCTTCATCTAACACAAGTGTGTTCAACTCAGACAGGTCAATACGCTCTCTCTCTAGGTGGTCCAGGATACGACCAGGAGTGCCCACAAGAATGTGTGCGCCATGCTCTAATGAACCAATTTGTGGCCCCATTGGCATACCGCCACATAGTGTCAGCACTTTAATATTGTGAATGCCACGAGCAAGAGTACGGATCTCTTTTGCTACTTGGTCTGCAAGCTCACGAGTCGGACATAACACTAAAGATTGAACACGAAAACGCTTAACGCGTAGGTTTTGCAGCACGCCTAAACCAAAGGCAGCTGTTTTACCTGAACCCGTTTTACCCTGACCGATAACATCCTTGCCATCCAGAATAATAGGAAGACTTAACGCTTGAATAGGCGTCATTTCAGTATAACCAAGAGAATCTAACGTATTTAGAAGCTCTGGCTTAAGGGCGATTGAAGAGAATTTTGAAGTGCTCAATGGAAATATCCAACTGGTGAAAAACAGAGTGCATTATGAGTGTTTTTGAAAATTATTCCACCTTAATCACAGTTTTGGAGCAACATGTTAGGCGAATACAAAAAAACCAGCTGGGGTGCTGGTTTTTTACGTTGAAACATCTAAGTCTGTGGATAAATGCCAGACCCCAAAGGTCTCTATGGCACACCGTGGCCTTTAGATGCAACCCATACGCGATACCATTGCTCGCGAGTCAGTTCGATTTTCAGTGCATCAACGGCCGTCTTCACACGTTCAATCTTTCCTGAGCCAATAATCGCGATCGGGTTAGACGGTAAACGGCGAACCCAAGCGTAAATCACTTGGTCAATGCTGTCCGCACCCACTTCTTGGCGAATCGCTTCTAGCTCATCACGAACGCGAATTGCTTGTACTGAATCGCCACTGAAGATGCTACCACCACCGAGACAAGACCACGCCATTGGACGAATACGGTTCATCTGCAGTTGATCCAGCGTACCATCATGGGCGACTTCGAAGTTCAATGGATTGATTTCAACTTGGTTAGTCACCAGTGGCTTACCTAGTCGAGATTGCAGTAAGTCGAACTGACGCGGTGAAAAGTTAGAAACACCGAAATGCTTAACTTTACCTACCTTATGCAGTTCAGCGAACGCTTCTGCTACTTCATCTGCATCCATCAGTACATCAGGGCGATGAATCAGTAATACATCCAGTTCGGTTACACCCAAGCGCTCTAGAGAATTATTTACTGATTGGTAAATATGGTGCGCGCTGGTGTCATAGTGATTGATCTTACGATCTGGAGTGTGGTCACCACACAAGTTGATGTCGCACTTGGTGACGATTTGAATATCATCACGAAGGCTTGGCTCAAGCGCTAATGCTTCACCAAACAACTTTTCACATTGGTAGTTACCGTAAATATCCGCGTGATCAACAGTTGTGATACCAAGATCAATGTGCTGCTTCAGGAAAGTCAGGCGTTGTTGCGGGGTCATGCCCCACTCTGCTGTACGCCAGTATCCTTGCACCAACTCAGAAAGTTCTGGGCCTTGTGGCGCTGTCGTTACTCTTGCAACCATGGGTTGTCTCCTTTATCAATACTACACGTATCCTAAGCTCGTTTTACCGAAGGCTCAACGTATAACAAATGGCAAAGGTGAACGCTTAATAAAAAATGTGAGAGCCACAGAAAAACGAACACTTAAATGAATAATAGCTTGCTGTCTGCCCGTCAACCGTTCTCCTGAAAGGCTTGTTTACTCTGATGAATGACGAAACTATCTATAAATTTGAGCAATTAAAGACGATTTAGTTCAACCGTTAAGTTGTCGCCATCACTATGTAACTGAATCCAAGGAGCTGAAGAACGAGAAGAAGATGAGGAAGAACTAGGCACATTCCATAAACTCATTTGCTCAGAGGAATGATGCGGCGCATTGATGAATTCAACGAGTTGTTTATCTACCTTCTCGTAACCAACGCCCTCACGTTTCACTTGTTCAAGTAGAGCGACGACATCGAACTCATCCTCTCCAATACGAATTGAGCTGAGAGCAAAGCCATCTTGGCGAAGGTAGGCTTGAAGCTTTGTGTAACTTAGGTTCGAATATGGCAGGTTTAAGCGAACCACCTCGACGCTTGAGTCGCCCAACTCCAATTCAACATAAACATTCAGATCGTAATACCGCGTCAAATCACTGCACAGAAGAGCACCTTCGATCTCACCACAATCCATTAGGTCATTATCGTTAACATAATTTTGAGAACTAGGTTGAGCTGAACTGCTATTGAATACCGTTCGCAACCACCAGCTTTCACTCGCTTGCACAGAAAATGAAAGGGTACTCAGAGCCAATAACAAAGGTAGGATTAAGACAGGAAGAGTTCTCATTAATTGTGCTTATTTCGCGCGGTATGAAGCGTTCATTATACGTGACCAGCCGACAAACAACTTATCGACTGACCTCTTTTTAGCTAAAAAATTATTGGTAATGGCTAATATTAACAAGCTTGATACTAAGAAGACTTGCATTCTGTTATATCTATCGTCACAAAATACATTCAATCAATGTGTCATAATGTTGAAATTACTGGTTAAATTTCAAGGAATGTCATGACTGCAACGAACTATCTCAACCAATTGAATCAAAAGTACCTTGCGACTCATAAAGCGAAAGAAGACTTCTTTTGGGATACATATATGGGCATCAGTGACGACCACGATGGCTCGACACTCGCGCAGACTCAGTGGACTGAATTTCTAAGCTCTGCCGAACAGATTGCTGCTATCGAAACGCAACTAGCTGCTATCGATAAAATTCAAGATCCCCTAGAAAAAGAGAGTACGCTAACAGGCTTGAATGGTTGGTTAGCGACCTTTAGATCTCACGCTATTGAGTCTGAGCAGTCACAGAAGCTTAAAGCCGATCTCATAAAGTTTGAGGCTGAACTGTTTGAGAAAAAACAAAATCATGTGATGACTTACGTAAATGAAACGGGTGATGAAACAGAAGGATCACTGCCCGTTTTAGGCTCAGCAGTTAGAAGTAATGGAAATGAACAAGTTAGGCTTTCTGCACATCAAGCACTATTAGATTTAGAACAGTGGCTGCTGACTAACGGCTTTATTGAGCTGATCAAGAAACGTAACCAATTTGCTCAATCACTGGGATTTAAAACCTTCTTTGATTACTCGGTGCTGAAAACCGAACAGATGACGACAGAACAACTGTTTACGATTCTGGATGACTTCGAAGCACGCACGCGTGATAGCCATCAGCAAAGCCTAGCCAATTTGGCTGAGCAGAAAGGCGAGAATGCACTTCAAGCCCATAACTTTACCTACTCTTTTGCAGGTGACGTTATGAATGATCTTGATCCTTATGTTCCGTTCTCAAAGTCACTTCGACGCTGGATTGAATCTTTTGGTCGCCTAAACATCGAATACTCTCAAGCGACATTAAAATTGGATCTGCTTGATCGTAAAGGTAAGTACCCTAATGGTTTCTGCCATGGCCCTATCCCATCTTTCTACGATCAAGACACTTGGGTAGCGGCTCAAGTTAACTTCACGAGCAACGCAAAGCCCGATCAAGTAGGTAGCGGTTATGATGGCATCAATACACTATTTCACGAGGGTGGTCATGCGGCCCATTTTGCTAACGTTAAAATGAACGCACCGTGTTTCTCGCAAGAGTTTGCACCAACCTCGATGGCTTATGCCGAAACGCAATCCATGTTCTGTGACAGCTTGTTAAATGACGCCGATTGGCTCAAACAATACGCGCTTAATGCAGATGGCCAAGCAGTACCTGATGAGTTAATCAAAGCAATCATCGATAACAAACAACCCTTCAGAGCTTATCAAGAACGCAGCATTTTAGTGGTTCCGTATTTCGAGCGAGCACTTTACGAATTGGCGGATGAAGATCTGACACCTGAAAAGATCACCGCGCTTGCTCGTGGCAGTGAGAAAACGATTCTTGGATTGGCTTGTAGCCCTCGTCCATTAATGGCGATCCCGCATCTCTTATCGGATGAAGCCTCTTGCGCGTATCAAGGTTACCTGCTGGCTCATATGGCGGTGTATCAGACTCGTGCGTATTTCACCGATAAGTTTGGCTACTTAACGGATAACCCAGAGATCGGCCCTTTATTAGCTAAGCACTATTGGCACCAAGGAAATAGCATCAATCATAATGGGACAATCGAAAGCCTGACAGGGGAAGGTTTTAATGCCAAATACCTCGCTGACGAGTGCAACTTATCGCCAGAGCAAGCTTGGGCTATTGAGGGGCAAAAAATCAAACAGCTGTCGACAAGAGAACGTGCACCAGTCGCTGATTTGAATGCGAAGATATCGATCGTTGATGGGGCCACCGAGTTGGCGAATAATGATAAGTCAAACCATCAGATGTGTGATGAGTTTGAACACTTTATCGTTGGGCAATACGGCCGATAGCGGGTGCTGAGCATCTATAGCCAAGGTTGAACCAAAAGACCAAACGAAAAAAGGACGATAATTTATCGTCCTTTTTTATATTCAGCGTTGGATCTATGCCGTGACACATATCGAGCGAGTTTCACAATTAAACTCAACATCAACAGAATCAACACTTCGCAATGATTTTCGATGAATGCCAAACACTTGCCCCGTCAAAACAATATAAAACTTCTCTGTTTTGAGTAGATTCCAAGCTTCATCAAGAGATTCAGCATAAACCTTGTTCTTGAGATCTTGCGGGCGAGTACCTGCTACTCTTCCATGTTTGCGCGCCAATTCAAATAATCCATTACGATTCGGTTTACACGTAAACAGGGTATCATTTCCGTAAATACTACCCTTAGCAGTAATGTTTTTAACCATTACATTTCTCCAAATAATAATTCCACTCGTAACACCTGAGTGGCATACCACATGTCGAACTGTGGATATTTAAACTGCGTAAAGAAGAGAATATGGTGTAAAGACCGGGCAAGCTATTACACCATTATCATCAAATTTCTTAGAAGTTCTTAAGTTCTTAAGTTCTTAAGTTCTTAAGTTCTTAAGTTCTTAGAAATAGTAGTAAGCTGCTGCGAATACGTGTGTTTCTTCGTCGTATTGCGCGCTAGTTTTACCCACACGGTAACCGTCTAAGTCTTGCTTGATATCAATACCCATGTCAGCGTTGTCAGCAATACGGTACATTGCAGCGATATTGATGTAAGAAGAATCTACGTCAGATTGACCATCTAATTCATTGCTGCTAGACGCGTAACCTGCTGCGATTGTTAGGTCTTCAGAAACTGTGTAGCCACCTGAAACGTAGTAACCCGTATTCTTAGCAGAATCACTCTCTTCAATCCAAGAGTTCATGCCTAGTTTAAGAGCACCAACCTTAACGTTACCTGTCACTGTGTAAACTTCGTAATCAGCATCGTCATCACGAGCTTCATAACCTGCGTATAGGTTGAATACCTCTTGCTCTAAACCGATGTAACCGTTAATGCCTTTATCCGCATCATTATGATCGTCACCTGTTTCAAAGTAAGAAATACCATAAGCGATACCGTTTGTTGCGCCTTGGAATTTAACAACATTGAAGCCGTCAGATGCATCACCAGCAGAAGCGCCAAACTCGTAAGTGTTATCGCCAGCGCCATCCACTTTGTCTAGTGCTGTGTCGTTTTCCCAACCGAATGAAGCAATACCGTAGCCAGTATCGAAACCTAACCATGCTTTGTCTACGTCTGTTGCTGGACCAGTATCGATACCGTTTGTCCAACCAGCTGTTGCTGCGTCGTTCGCAGATACGTTGTTGTCTGTCGTGTAGTTCACCATCAAATCAGTTTCGAAATAACCAACAATACGGTTGTTACGGTAGTTTACGGCAAGAGTAAGACCCGTTGCCCAGTCATCGTAGAACGCTTTAGAGCCAGTGTCGTAGTAACCACCAACACCGAAAGAGCCTGATACTGAGAATTGATCTTTGTGCATTGAATCGAATGCAAACATGTCTTCGTTTTGGCTGTTTTGGCTGCTTGTGCTTACTGCGAAAGCTGAACTTGAAATGCTCGCAATCGCAAGTGCTACTAATGTCTTTTTCATGATAACCACTACCTATATATTGATTCGGCCTTGTTAGTCCGGCCTTTTGGAGTGGCGCTATTGTTCAAAAAAATACGTTATTGATATACCGTAAATTTACTGAAAATTTTATAGCTTTGGTCAATTAAATTACATAATGATATGTTGATATGGCTTTTATATTGAGAATCGCAGCCGAGCGTAAACCCTATATCCGTGCTGTTATCCATATTCCGGATGTTCTCAATCATCACGGGGTTTGTTAGGCAGAATTAAAATCCTGAGCCTATAAAAAACACCGTTCAATTAATGCAGTAAATGTACTGCTTATCATTCGACAATCTAGAACTAAGAGTTATAAAAAACTTAAAAATAGAACCTATGATATATATAAGAATCTTATCTTGCACTGAGCCACTCGAACGAATATCTTCTGAGTATTGACCTAATGAATGTATCGAGAAAGGAAAAACGTGTCTGCTTTAAGCCTAAGTTTTGAACAGCTATTAATGAAACAATCAACCTCTCTTATTAATAGCGATCCTAAAAACTTTCAAACAACGTGGTCAGAAGCAAGCTTTGACGTACTCGATTGGTTCGGGATTGATCGTTTAACGCTATACCCGAATTCAATGGTCTTACTTGAAGACGGGAAAACTTGTTCAGTATCCAAAGCAAACATACCTCCTGTCGATAAGAAAAGTTTGGTTGGCGGTAACTACCTTGATTACCTAAAGCTATTGAAAACCAATGAAACATATCTCACCTTTACCAGTGACGAACTCGTTTCAACCAAAAACTATGTGTTAAAGAAGATCTATAAAGAAGGGGGAAGATGGCACTGCATCATTCCTTTGCAGCTGTTTAACCAACGCTGGGGAGCATTGTCTTTTACTAACTTTCACGACAACGAAACCACCTTCGACCTCGAAGACATCCAGCGCTTAAAGTTAGTCTGTGAACTTTGGCTCTGTTATTGGCAGCACTCAACGCTAGCGAGGACACTAAAGCAAAATGAGAATCGGCTAGCAGATGATAGTGAGAAGCTATTATTACTCACAAAAAAACAAACCAAGGTTTTGGCTCTCATTGCTCAAGGGTTTAGTGCAAAAGAGTGTGCAGAACAGCTCCACCTTAGCTCTCGAACGATAGAATCGCATAAATACAGAATGCTTGGATTGCTCGATTTAAACAGTCACAATGACCTGATTCAATTCGCCTTACGCAATGGCCTAGGTCTTACAGAAAACCTACACACGACACGTTAAAGTAAGGCTATGTGCACTCTTTACGCATAATATTGGTTGTTATTCGTTGCCTTCACTCAGAGCAAATTTGATTTCATCCGACGAAAAGCCCTTTCGACTTAACATTGCGTACGCCTTTGAACGCTCTTTGTGATCGTTTAGGTCATATGATTTCTTCTGCAGCTGTTCCAAACAAGATGAATAGAAATCCAGTTGCTCCTCATTAGTTAATCGGTCGACCAACGATGACAACTCGCTGGTGTCGATTTGTCGCTGTCTGAGCTCTTGCTGAATAGCAGTCAAGCCTTTGCCTTTACGAGCATATTTAAGCACCTCTTTTTCCAAATCAGCTTTCTCTGCCTTAATTTGAATATTACTTTTCAGTTCATGCGACTGCGTATGCTGGTCAATCGCTACCTTCACCTGCTGGTAGCTAAAACCACGCTTTTGCAGGGTCGCGACAAGCTTTTCACGGCTCATGGTAAAACTTGTATAGTAATGGTTGATACGGTCTATCAAGATGGTTTGCTCATCAATAGACTTTTCGAAAGACACCTTATGGATTGCATCAGAAATCACTGAATCGGTCAGGCCTTTCTTCTTCAATTTTTCGACAATATATCGAGAACCGAATTCACCAGAAAAAGCTTGTTCCACGAATTGTTCTGCAAACACTTGGTCAGACTTGAGATACCCGAAGCCTTTCAGTGTCCCTAGAGTTTCATCGATCCATTCTTGATTGTCGGTTTTCACTTTGAGCTTCGCAACCAACTCGCTTTCCGTCATATCTCTCTGGGTTAGGTGCCACATCGCAGAGTTCATGACGCTTTCAATTCGTGTTGCTTTTCTTACCGTTGTATTTCTACTATTCGTTTTTTGCTGTGAATCATCCATTCGATTTCAACTGTCCAAACTGAGCCTGCCCCATCATAACGTAATTCTAAGGTGGGTGAAGTGACATAAAAGAATGAGGCTCAATATAAACTGACAGCCCATAAAAATGGACGCTTATTCAGCGTCCATTTGATATCACATTAAGAATGTCGACTCTAAGCTGCGCTTAGCTTTGTCGAAATCGCTTTTCGTACTTAGCTCTTTCGTTTAGTTCTCTTCGTGATTGTAAATATGCACATCTCGTTGAGGGAATGGAATCGTGATGCCTTCTTCATCGAAGCGTTTCTTCACGGTTTCCGTCACATCCCAATACACATCCCAGTAGTCATCAGTCTTAACCCAAGGTCGTACTACGAAATCAACTGAAGAGGTATTCAAGGTATGAAGCTTGATCATATGTTCTGGTTTTTTCAACACTAGAGGGTGCGCAAGAATGATGTCGTTCAATACCGCTTTCGCTTTATCGATATCATCTGAGTAACCAATGCCGAAGACCATATCAACACGTCTCACACGTTCTGCAGTGATGTTGTTGATCACGTCACCCCAAATCTTGTTGTTCGGGATCACCAAGCGTTGGTTATCGATGGTTTGAATGGTCGTCGACACTAAGCTCATGTCTTTTACTGTGCCTTGAACGCCGGCCACTTTAACCATGTCGCCCACATCATAAGGACGATAGATCAAGATCATCAAACCTGACGCAAAGTTAGATAGTGTGTCTTGCAATGCGAAACCAATAATGACACCCGCAACACCGAAACCGGTTAATAGTGGCGCTAGCTCAATCCCAATTTGAGACAGAGCGATAAGCAAACCAATAAACACGACCGCTTTAGATGCGATGGATACGAAGAACTCCTGCATCAATACGCTAAAGTCCATTTTAGAGTGCGAGACACTCTTACGAACGGTCTTACGAGCCACGTTAGCA
Source organism: Vibrio sp. QJM3NY_21 (assembly GCF_057785975.1). Lineage (NCBI taxonomy): Bacteria > Pseudomonadati > Pseudomonadota > Gammaproteobacteria > Vibrionales > Vibrionaceae > Vibrio > Vibrio sp. QJM3NY_21. The sequence continues at coordinate 342,354 of NZ_CM173514.1, read as the reverse complement.
ATAAGGCGAGTTACGTATAAAATACCGAGAAACAGAGCGAGTTTAACGATAAATGAAGGCGTGTTGTCAAACGCCCATGAACTGAACGATCGAAGCCAGCTATCCAATAGATCCAGTGCAACATCGACATCCAACACATCGGCGTTAATGTCCCCAGTCGTCGCTAATAGAATGCGCTTGTACGAAGTGACATCCACACCAAACGGGGCCATCATAGAGATACTTGTCTCTAAGCTGGCAACCATTACACTGGTTCGTTCGCTGAAACGTATTAACTCAGTTTTTATTGTCGCCTTTTCGTCTTCACTAACAAAAGACAAGCGACGCTCTAGATCTTGACGCTGCGTGTCTGTATACAGGATCGCATTGGTCAGATATTGAGAACGAGAAACCAATGCGGTTTTTAACTGACTTTCCGCAGCCGATACATCAACGCCTCGATCTTTTGACCAACTTAAGGTTTTAGAGAGTTGCTGATAGTAATCATCCATCATTCCGATACGTTTTTGAATCAACAATTCAAGACGCTTTTTAGCATCACCTTCAGCGGAACGGTTGTCTTTGCTCATAGAGACAATTTTAACTTCGTTCAATGACAGTAAATGTTGTAAAAGATCTACCTGTTGGGCAAGAACAGCGTCTAAGCCTTCTTTCTTATCGGATGATAATTGGGAGGAAATTTCTTTACGTAGTGCTTGGTTCTTTCGTCTTAATATATCTTCTAGAAACGGCTTCTCAGCATCGTGCGCTGTTTCTAATGTTGTTAGGTCCAGCATTAGCTGGTCTTGTACTTCTGCTATTTTATCGACACTTTGTGCAAAACTCCCTGATGCAACAAACGCCAACATTAAAAATAGACAACGCCAAACCTTTATCATGTTAATTCCTATGAATGTCTAAATTGACCCCTTAAATAGTAGTAAAAAGAATATGGATAACAAGCATTTAAACGTATGTTGTGTTAAAAATTCGCAAAATATCAGTACGTATCTAATATTTGAGAGTTCCAATCCCCTCTTATGATCTGTAGAGTACGCAACCAACAAAGAACAACAGCCAATATCGTCACTTAAGCACATGCACAAAAACGCCTTAAATCCGATGTTAGCTAACAGCAAGAGAGCATAGAAATGAACAACGAACTTGATATTATCGAATCCTTAGAAGAACTAGAAAAGTTCCTAATCTCAGTGGAAGCTGGCGGTTTGGGTCTTGAAGGCGTTGAAGGTGTAGGCATGGCAACCAATAATTCAGATGGTCGTCACTTCGTTGCTGTATTCAACAGCAGCCACAAAGTTCTGCTCGCTCGCTGGATCACCAAAGAAGTTTTCGAAAATGGTAAAGACTTGGTACGTAATGGCCCTCGCCGTACTCACTAAGCCTTTCCAATAAAACCAACGATTAAGCCCAATAAGTTCCTCTAAGATCTGTTGGGCTTTTTGCATATCCTCATCGTGAATAAACAAATCGATACAGAATAAATTAGTTCTAATTGCCGGTTGTTGTGAACTTTAACCAGAGCCCAATGTCGTACTCGCGTGAGTTGATGTTTATACGTCTTTTATCGTGTATATGCCGTTTCCCGCGTTTATATAGTTTCTCTAGTTTATACATGGTTTCACTTTAACCATTTTATGACTTGTGGCGCGAAGAGAACTTATCTAAGCTAGCCACAATTCAATGAGCTCGCTTTAGCTATTAACTATTAACTATTAACTGATTTGATTACTGACTAATTTGCTGAACACATCGCTACTTTTCTTACCCACACAGAATCGCCAACAAAAGCAATCGCTTTGGGCTCTTCTCCTTACCGGACTGGTTATTGTAACTTGTCTGGCGAGTACGCTGTCTGCAAATAAAGTAACGGCTTCAGCTTCCTTAGTTGGACAATCAATATTTGTCGGCGCAGAAACCAGCAACCCACATGCTGTCATCGCATCTTTAGATAAAATGTCTGAGCTCTATGCCAGCGTTTTTGGTTCAGAAGCATCTAAAGCTCTGACAACACCAAATTCAAGTTCATGCAGCCTGAGTTCGAAAATGCTGACCTTTGCCGCCCCGAAAACCGGCTGGCTGATACCATTCGTACTTATTATTGCTGTTGCATTTAACTTACCTCCTCACATCTCGAGATTATCTAGAGACAATCATCGCTCTGCTCGACCTACAAAACACCGCTTACACCTTAAGCACTGTATATTTAGAGAGTAAATAACCGGGCTATTCCACCCTTTTATTTATTTTTTGGAGATACATTTGTGTACAACACACTACTAACTAAGTTTGTCGATTCGTTGGCATTCTGCATGCGCACATGCGCAAAAGCTTTCGTCACTGCAATCTTAGTCATGACGTCATTTACCGCCCTGGCTCAAACCACGGGCTGGATAAGCGTGCCTGAGCATCCGCCAGTTAAGATGCGAATGATGTCGACGGGTGAACAGTCGGATAACGGCGGTACCGTTCAAACTGTATTGGACGTTACACTCGACGGTGACTGGAAAACCTATTGGCGCAGCCCAGGTGAAGGTGGCATTCCGCCAAGCTGGGATTGGTCTGATTCAACTAATATAGAGTCTGTAGATTGGCATTGGCCGATCCCTAAATACTACGAACAACTTGACGTAATGACGCTGGGATACAAAAAGCACGTAAGCTTTCCTGTCACCCTAACGTTGAAAGACAAAACGCAACCCGCTGTATTTAGGGCTTCTCTCTCGTTCCCGTCGTGCACCAATATTTGTGTTTTGACTGACTATGACATCGAACTCCCTATCGACACGCAGCAATTGCAGTTCGATGAAGAAGCAATGTTCTTGTTCAACCAAGGCATGAGCCAATCTCCAAGAGAAGCGAACCGGACTTCAGTGAACGGTCTATTTTGGGACAAAAGCAAGCAACAACTGGTCACTCAACTAACCAGTAACGAAGGTTGGGATAAGCCGATGGTGTTGATTGACGGGCAAGAAGTCATCGATGACTTCTTTGCTCAACCAACCGTCCATATCACCGGCAATACGATGACCGCGGTATTTGACGTCAGCAACTGGATAGGCGAAGTCGACTTAACGGATCGCACCGTTAGTGTCACAGTTTCAGACACTAATTTTGCCGAAGAGATGACGGCTCAAGTCGGCTCAAAACCTATCGCTTATCAAGCAAGTAACAACGGTTTTCTTGCAATGATCGGCTTTGCTTTGATTGGCGGTTTGATCCTCAATATTATGCCATGTGTGTTGCCTGTATTAGGAATGAAGTTAAATAGCATCATTCAAAATCAAGGTGCATCCAATCGACATATCCGACTCTCATTCTTAGCTTCTGCGTCAGGTGTCATTACGTCATTTGCACTCCTAGCCCTTGGCATGACCGCTCTAAAAATGGGTGGCAATGCGATTGGTTGGGGAATCCAGTTCCAAAATGTTTGGTTCATCGGGTTCATGCTGATCATCACTTTGCTGTTCTCGATTAACCTACTTGGGTTATTCGAATTCAGACTACCATCAGGTTTAAACACTTGGATGGCGACTAAAGGCGACGACTCACATTCAGGCCACTTTATTCAAGGCATGTTTGCTACGCTGTTGGCAACACCGTGTAGCGCTCCATTCCTAGGAACCGCAGTCGCTTATGCACTTGGGGCAAGCTACCAAGAGTTGTGGGCTATCTTTATCGCACTCGGCATCGGTATGAGTGCACCTTGGTTGATTTTCGCGCTGTTCCCAAGTCTTACAAAACTGCTTCCAAAACCTGGGGCATGGATGTTCAGAGTTAAGCTGGTATTTGGCTTAATGATGTTCATTACCAGTCTATGGTTAGCAAGCCTAATGAGCCCATTCATTGGTAAATTCCCGACGATCCTGTTGTCACTGTTTATCGTGATTATAGTATTGATTTGGATTGGCCGTAAGTTGGGTCGCAAGGTACTTATTCCTATCGTCGCAACCACAACCTTGGTGTTTGGTGCTGCATTAATCGTAGGCAGTGTGACCGCAGACAATTGGGCGACACCGATTGTTGACGATCTCGCTTGGCAAAAGCTAGATGCAAAACAAATCCCTCAATTGGTTGAGCAAGGCAAAACGGTATTTGTCGATGTGACCGCTGATTGGTGTATTACCTGTAAGGCCAACAAGATCGGCGTCGTTCTCCAAGACCCTGTCTACAGCCACCTACAGCAAGAAAACATTGTTTTGATGAAAGGCGATTGGACAACACCAAGTGAAAGTGTCACTCAATACCTACAAAGTAATGGTCGATTTGGTGTGCCATTTAATATCGTCTACGGCCCAAGCTATAAAAGCGGTATTCCACTGCCTGTCATTCTCGACAGTGACACTGTCGTTCAAGCCATCAACGCTGCGAGATAATTAATGAAGACTCCCAACAATGAAGATAAATCTAGCACGACTGAAGACAGCGCTGTAAAGGGTGAAACCAAAAAGCCAAGTCGTCTTAAGAAGTGGGGAAAGGAACTGGTTTCAATGATATTGATCGTTGGCGTGGTTTCATTTTCGATGGACTTTTATCACAGCGGAAGCATGCCTCAGGGCGACGCGATTCCAATTGTGGGTCAATCAGTCAAAGGCAAAGATATTGATGTTATCGAGCTAAGCAAAAATGGTAAGCCAGTCATTGTCTATTTTTGGGCAACTTGGTGTGGCGCCTGCAAATTTGTGAGCCCAACCGTCAATAGCTTCAACGACTCCCATCAAGTGGTTTCAGTCGCTCTTTCATCGGGCCCAAACGAACGTGTTCAGCGCTACTTAGAGGCAAAAGAGTATGACTTTCCTGTGATCAATGATCTTTCTGGATCTATCAGCAGAAGTTGGGGCGTTAATGTCACTCCAAGCATCGTCATCATCAAAGATGGAAAGATTAGCAGTATCGCAACAGGCGTTACTTCCCCGATAGGGCTCTGGTTAAGAACCTACTTTGCATAACTCGCTTACAAAGAAAAACTGAGCTGAGCAAAGCAAGGCGAATAACTCGATTTAGCCCGTTTAACGAACAGCATTACCGTGAGCGCGACCCAATGAGCGCTCACGATTATCAAGAATTAGAGAATATATAGCATGAAAAAACATCTGATTAGTACACTGATTTTAGGCTCACTAATGAGCACCGCTGCCTTCGCTGAGTTAAGTACAGAGCAAACCCAGCAACTTGAAGAGATTAACCAATTTCTGAAAGAGAACCCTTCTACGATCTCTGGCTTACATACCAGCTTAGAGCAGTACGTAGCAGGGCAAGAACAGTCGAAGAAAGCTCAAGCAGGAAGCCATGATTGGTTATACAACAATGACGCTCACCCAATCACGGGCAACCCGGATGGCAAATCAGTCATCATTAACTTTACCGACTATAACTGTCCTTACTGTAAGCGCTTGGAAAAAGGCTTGGTTCAATTAGCCTCTGAAAATAGCGACATCAAAGTGATCAACGTGTACTTATCGTTTAAACAACAACAAGTTGCAGGGCTAGACACCAACGCGGCGCTATACGCGATGAAAGTATGGAAAGATAACCCAGAAGCATTCCCTGAAGTTAATAGATTGCTGATGGCCAAAAGCGGTATTCACTCGAAAAGCTCACTAGAAGCCGTTGCCAAGAAGACGGGAACAGAGGCGGAACTAAAAACAACTAAAGAACAAAACCAGGTTCTAACCACTAACCACCAAACGTTCAGTGCACTCGGCTTAACGGGCACTCCAACCATGATGATGAACGGAAATGTTTTACCAGGATATGTGCCTTACGACCGACTTAAAGATATCGTGGATGACGCTTTTTAATCGAGTGTAGATAGAGATAAAGACTCGAAAGAGAAGTGAATAAAAGCCGACTCGCGCAAACCGCAGTCGGCTTTTTAATGAGCTTAAGATAATGTTTTCAATATTATTTTTGAAACAGAAAAGCAATCGAAGTGTCACTATCTTGCAATGGATTCTTAATTTACCCTCGCTACTCTAAAAGCTGTTCTGTCGATGAGTCAAAGACGTGTTAACTCAAGACAACTGTCCTTTGACCGAGCTTTGCTTGGTCTTTTTTTTTGCTTAACTCAGCAAGCGACAAACAAGCGCGCCCGGTTCCCTTAATGCATCCACGTTATAGCTGAGTACACGCCCAGAAGATGGTGCGTGGTAGCGGCGACATTCATTACCGAACGCATCATATTGGATGGCGAGCAGATCACCTTGTTCGACACTTTGCAAAAGCTCGACCTGAGGCAGCACAAAGCCACCAATATCAGCGCGGATAGACACGACGTTGTTGCCTTCTATCCAGTCCATACTTGGCAGCTGCTTTGCCTCTAACGGGTCTTCACCATTAAGCATTTCATAGTAAGACAGCATATTAAAAACACCGTCCACGGCTCGTTGAATCATGTCAGGCTGAGTAAACTTACCCATCCCCACTTCCACCGTAATGCTCGGAATTCCACTTCGATTCCAAACCGTTTCAAGAATACCTGGGTCACCGGGATCATTGAGAACACAATCTGGCGTCATCAACCTTGCCATTTCAAGGCATTGTTCAATTCGGTAGTCAGCAAAAACATAAAGTGGGTAGACAGCGCCACGAGTTTGGGTATGCAGGTCAACGGCGAATGTCGCATTGTGTTTGAGTAAGCGATCCCACAAAGACGCAACAAAGCGCTCTGCCGCTAAGCCATTCGCATCCCCTGGAAAGAGTCGATTAAGGTTGGCAGGGCAAGAGCCCGGATCCGAAGAGATAAAATCGCGGCTATGGTTAAGCAAACCCGACAAATTCACAGTAGGCACTATCGTTACCGTGCCTTTGAGAGTTTTACCGACTAAGTCTCTGATAATTTGCTGAGCAGCCAACACACCGTTGAGCTCATCACCGTGAATACCAGCGGTGATCATCAACTTAGGACCTGCTTGACTGCCTTTGAAAACAGAAACCGGCATGTTCTTGGGTTGCCCTAGCCCATCACTGGTTACTTGAAACCAAAACTGGTGCTCTCCAACGGGTAGGTCTTCAACATTCAAGGAGCCAATAACCTGCCTACCTTGTAAAACATCGCCTAAGTACTCTGTTTTCATCCAACGTCTCCATCTTGTTGAGCAAAATCTATTCTCTTCTAAGTTTTTGCATCATAGAGGATATCTTAATCAGTACAAACAGTTAATAAGATGAACAAGCTCTGACTTCCCCATAATACTCACTAATATCATCATCACTTCCCCTAAATAAAAGCTTGTGAAAGTCAGCACTCAAGAACAGATAAGTTATATAACCATTCACAAACCACTCAGTCTATTGAAATAAAAGTGCAATAAAATCAACACTTAAAAAGTTCCCTATTCACGAAAATGTAATTTTATAGAAATGAAAGCTTAATTTAGCTGCTCTAAATTAGCTTCATATCGAAACGGAGAGCACATTGCTCACGGATTTTAAAATACAAGGTAAGTGATTATGAAAAAGGCAGTTCTAGCTTCTGCAGTGGTAGCGGCACTAGTTTCAGGTTCATCTCTAGCAGCAACAGTTTACAGCTCTGATGGTACAGAACTTAAAATTGGCGGTCGTGCGGAATTCCGTGGCGATTTCATTGGTACGTCAAAAGGCGCTGAAATTGAAGGTTCGATGAGCGATGAAACTCGCTTCCGTCTTAACGTTGGCGGTGAAACTCAACTAACTGACTCTGTTTCTGCTTTCGGCTTCTATGAAGCGGAACAAGGTACTGGAAGTAACGAATTCAAAAACCGTTACATGTACGCTGGTGTTGATTTTGATGGCCAAGCGGTTTCTTTCGGTCGCCAAGACATGGCTTCAGTAATCGTTTCTGACTTTACGGATATCACTGAGTTCTCTGGTGTTCAACAAGTATTCGATGCAGCATCTGATAAAGAAGATGGCGTTATTGCATACCGTGGCGGTTTTGATGCTCTTCAGTTAGAAGCAACTTACAAAACAAACAGCGAAAAAGACTCTGATGGTTACGGAATTTCTGGTGTGTATTCACTACCATTCGGCCTAGACCTTGGTTTAGCGTACTCTGGTGAGGACCTAGGTGCTAGTGCAGGTAGTGCAAACCAAATCCTAGCGGGTCTAGCATACTCTCTAGATAACCTATACCTTGCAGCAACCTACTCTACAGGTGATTCAGACGATAAAGCAGTTGGCGCAGATGTTGAGTCATTCACTGCAATGGAATTCGCAGCACAGTATAAATTCACTAAGCAGTTTTCTGCTGCTGTAGTGTACACGTACCAAGAAGACGAAGCGGCAAACGGTTCAAAAGCAGATGCTGTTGACGGTATTGAACTAGCGGGTTACTACAAGCTGAACAGCAATTTCCGTACATACCTTGCATACTACATCAATGGCTTAGATGAAGAGAAAACCGCAGGTATCGTAGCTGCTGGCGAAGACACTCTTCGCCTAGGTGTACGCTACGACTTCTAATCTAAATCGGCTTTAGATACAGACTAAAAGGTTGGGCAATAGCTCAACCTTTTTCATATTCAAATATTCTGACTAACTTCATCAATGCTTTTTCTGGTTAAGTGGTGCTAAATCCGTATCATAGGTGAACCACATCAAATAATTAGAAGCATCATGTCACAACACCATCCGATCCAAGGCGCTAGCTGGATGCTAACCGCAGGCCTAGCCTTTGCCGTCATTAACAGCCTAACTCAAATCGCTAGCATTCATTTCGGACTTACTTCTACTACCGTTGCCGTCATTCAATACGCCATCGCGTTGTTCGCTATTCTTCCTTATCTGAAAACGCTGGGCATTCGCCGCGCGCTAAAAACCGACAACCTCAAATTGCATGTATTCCGTGTGTTTTTATCGGTAATTGGTATTCAACTTTGGATATGGGCGCTGGCTTACCCTGTTCCTATTTGGCAAGGCATTGCCCTTCTCATGACGTCGCCATTGTTTGCAACCATAGGTTCAGGGCTTTTTCTCAAAGAGAAAGTTGGAGCTGCTCGCTGGGGTGCGACCTTAGCAGGTTTCGTGGGTGCGATGGTGATTCTAGAGCCGTGGGCTGAGGACTTTAATTGGGCAACGCTACTACCGATTGGCGCCGCTTTCTTTTGGGCATGCTACTCACTAATGGTGAAAAAGCTCTCTTCACAAGACAGCCCTTCTACCATGGTGGTCTACCTTTTACTATTGATTACGCCATTTAACATCCTACTTGCTGCGCCAGATTGGCAGACTCCAAGCGGCGGTACGATTTGGGCTATCTTAATTGTCATCGGTGTTATGACGGCACTCGCTCAATGGGCAATTGTAAAAGCCTACTCAGTCGCTGATGCTTCATTCGTACAACCATTTGACCACGCAAAATTACCGCTAAATGTCCTAGCAGGTTGGATTGTATTTAGCTGGGTTCCACCGGGTCGTTTATGGCTCGGGGCTGCTATTATTATTGCGTCAGTCGCATTTATAACGCACTGGGAAACGAAAAAGCCGTCAAAACTGAAGAAAGTTTAGGGTTAGTGAAATAAATAGTTCAACTGTCCGTTCTATATGGATAAGAGAATTCAAACGAGGCCGTAACCATGAAGAAACCAGTCAAGATTACACTATACCGTTGGGCAGGCAGCTGGGGTCCATTTAAAGTTAATATCCCATGTGGGGAATGTACCCTTACCAAAGACATTCTTAAGGATACTTTTGAGAATGAATTATCAGATGTCGATGTCGAACTGGAAGTGAAAGATTGGTTGTCTCACTGGTGGGAGCCTCTAAAACTGGGCTCTTGGCATGCTCCAATCCTTGTTGTTGAAGGCAAGGTTGTAAGCCAAGGCGAAGCGCTTAACCGCGGTGTGTTAGTTCAATCCGTGATCAAAGAGTGGACCAAACGCGACAGCCTAAAAGGCAACATCGTTTATGGTAAAGCGACCTGCCCATTCTGTGTTAAGGCAAAGAAAATGCTTGATGAAGCGGGTGTTGAATACCAATACCACGATGTTGTAAAAGACAGCGCAGCTTTGTATCGCATGATTCCAGAGGTTAAAGCGCACATTGGTGAGAAAACACCAGTAACCGTTCCTCAGATCTGGCTCGATGGTAAATACATCGGTGGAGCAGACAACTTAGAAGCGTGGATGAAAGAAAATGGTTTAGATACCATTCCAAATAACGTTGTCGACCTGTCCAACCAATCGGCAGGCTAAACTCACACAGAGTTACAAATCCGATCGTGAATTAATCAGTGTTTTTTGTGTCCATCCACAACAAAACGAGCGATGACCTTCATTAATCGCTAAAACGAAAAAGGCCTTAAACTTCATCGAGTTTAAGGCCTTTTTAAATTCCGTTTCTGAAAATGCTTATTTCGCCATTTTCTTCATCATTCGCTTAAAGAATGATGCTTTTTTTGGCTTTGGCTTGCCATACAATGCTTCGTGCATCATGTTTTTTGCTACCATTTGACCAAGGTATGCGTGGCCTAGTTCGTAATTCATGCTTATCTCCGCACATAATCGATTTTCTTATGCGCGGATTCTACACTTAAAGCGCTCAAAAACAAGATCTAAATCACACTTTAATGCAAGCAAACCATCCTATTGCAAAATCCGTATCCTTGTCTCTGCATCAGTCAGCATTGTATCGTTATATCATGAGTTAATGTTAAGCCCATCTAACCTTGATTCACCATACCCACTTGCAATCCAAGACATTGGTTTAGAGACCCATAAAAAAAGCAGCTCAAGAGAGCTGCTTTTTAAATACTTAGCTTAGAAACGCTGACCTTAAAAAGGGCACTATTCGCTAATGCCTAATAGTTAGTGACTAAAACACTAGCTACGCTTTGGCTGTCTGTAAGTTTTACCCGCAATTTGGTATGTGTCTTTTTGTTTTAATTCGAACATAGTTTCAAAGAACCAAGCTGCAAATTTGATTAAGTCATCGCCTTCATTCATGACATGTTCGATGTACTCTTGCTCTTCGCCTTGTTCATTTTCTTGAAGCGTCACGTGGTAAATACGCTTTTCGCCTTCTACTTCAGCTAACGCAAATTGACCTGTTAGTGATCCAGCAGCCTCAGCGACTTCTGTATCCTCATTGGATTTCAATAGCTCAAGCGCTTGAGGCAGGCTATCTAGTGCGCAGATAGCTTTTACCAGTACTTCAAATTCATTTTGCTGCATGTTTATTACCTATTAAATGGACGCAGGTATTGTAGAAAACCATCCATACAAATACAACGTATTAACGACTGTACTCTGAACTATAGCGAGCTAGTTGCTTAACTGTACTCTACTTCAGCTGTTTAACTGTATTCTACTTCGGTAGCTGCGACTTTCTTATTCATTTTGGTTGAAGACCAAAGTACTGTGCCCATGCAAGCACCAATAATCAGATAAAACACGCCTAACTGTAGATGAGTCGTGACCCAACTTTCTACTAGATACCCACCCAATAAACCCGCTAAACACATCTGAATTGAGCCAGACAATGCAGACACTGCGCCCGCTTGTTTCTTATGGGGTTCTAATAACATGCTGATTGATAGTGGGAACGAGATGCCTTGTGCTATCGCCAACCAAGTAAACGCCCAAACTAAGTTAAAGATGGATAACTCATGAGTAAGAAGCCAAGTTCCCGAAGCCAAAATAATCAAAATCGCAAGGCTCATCAATTGCGGAGTGCTAAACCTACGATTGAGCAAGTTCAAAGCCACGCTACCTATCAGTAAGCCTGCCGAAGGGACAATCATCAATGATCCATATTCAGCGGCGGTCAGCCCCAATTGCTCTTGCATTAAGAATGGAAACAGCGATAAAGATACCAAACTTGCCATGTAGCTCATCCAGTTATAACTGGCACTGGTCAACACTTGGCGGTTAGTCAACAAGCGTCCGTAGTTCTTCACTACTTGGCAGGCATCAAAGCGACTCTTTCCATATGGCAAAGTCTCAGGCAACACAAAGTAACCCAGCGTAAATATTGCCAGTAGATAAAGTAGAACAAACAGGAACACCGCCTGCCAACCTAGGTGAAATGAAATCCAACCACCAAATACGGGCGCAATGATCGGCATGATCGAAGCGGTGATCGAAATATAAGACAACGCTTTGGTCAGTTGAGGGCCATCATAGCTGTCGCGAAGCACACTTCGTCCGAGAACCGAGGCACTACCCGCCCCTAAACCTTGCAACAAGCGACCAACCTCTAGCGCCGTCATGTTGTCAGAAAAAACAACACAAACGACAGTACCAATCAAATAAACACCCTGACCTAACAAGAAGATAGGTCTTCTTCCCACTGCATCGGACATCGGCCCGTAAAATAGCTGTGACAGGCCAAAACCCACAAGAAACAGCGTGACGAGCAGCTGTACATCTACCTGAGTCACACTTAAATCAGAAGCAATTAACGGCAATGATGGCAAGTAGATGCTCACACCCACCTGCCCTGTAGCAATAATCATCATTGCTAAAAGTAACGGCGTTTTTTTAAAGGTCGATTGGCTCAAAAAATTCCCTATTCGTTTGATATTTGTTCATGATATAAGTTTATATTCAAAACCAGTAATTGATAATTAACCAAATTGGAATTTAATTAAGTCCTAGCAGGAAATAATATGGATTGGATTCTCAACGTAAAAAGCTACGTTAGAGTGGTAGAAGAAGGCAGTTTCAATGGCGCCGCTCGTAAACTTAATACCACCAGCTCAGCGATCAGCAAAAGAGTAAACTGGCTCGAAGAGCGTATCGGTACTCAACTTTTAAAACGCACCACTCGCTCGATTAACCAAACCGAAGCGGGAGCACTCTTTTACTTGCGGGCCAAGGATCAACTCGACAATTGGCAATCAATTATTGATGAGACTCGCTCGGTTAACCAAACCCCGGCAGGCCTCTTAAAGATAGGCGCGACGATTGCTGTTGGCTCTAAGTTTCTGGTGCAATACATGGACGATTTCTTAGAAAAATACCCAGACATTAAGGTACAGCTGATCACCACGACTCCTGGTCAATTACCTGAACTTGGCTTGGATCTGGTGATCAGTCGTGAACTGGAACAGCTCAACTCATTAAGCTTCAAGAAAACACCGCTGTTTGAACACAAGGCCAGTTTCTATGCTGCGCCGAGTTATCTTGCCAAACATGGTTATCCCACCAACGAGCAAGACTTAGAACAACACAACTCCTTAATATGGGGAGAGCGCCCTACCCGTGAAGTCACACTCACCAAAGGGCAGCGCATCACTTTGAACGGCAACTTTGCGACCACCAACCCTGAGGCTTTGTTTCACGCGGCGAAACGAGGAATGGGTGTGCTGTTAACCATCAAAGCAATGATCAAAGAGGATCTTAAACAAGGGACATTAGTTCCAGTATTGCCAAATATTACCGCCGACGAAGTGATGGTTTACGCGTACTACCCTAAACTTGATTACTCACATACGCGAACCAAGTTATTTTTGGACCATTTGAAAGATAGGCTAGATAAAGAGAGAAATAACCAAATTTTGTGAAATAAGTCTCAACTTAATTTGAAAAATGATACGACGCGGCCAATAATAAACTAAGCGCATATAGAAATAGATGCGTACAAACTAAACACACAGGCTTACACGCTGGATCTGGTTAACTAGGGATGGTAGCTATGACTCAACAAACGTACAACAATATGATAGACACTGAGCGTATAGGGCGCTTGCTCAAGTTGGAAGGTATCGACCTTTTAGAATCAGCAGTGCTTACTCTACACCAAATGTTCGATACTAAGTACACCACTATCATTGAGAAAAAGTACTTTCCAGACCAAATTGTTCCTTTAGTTATTGCTCACTCTGATCACGTCTTGCATGACAGAATCAACCCTCGTCATGGGCAAATCTATCAGCAAGCCGTTAATCAAAACCACCCTGATTGCTCATTTGCTCAATACGTTGTCAAATCACTACCTACATCTGCCTTTCGGCAAGAGATTACCTCACAGAATTCCATTGCGATTCCTACACGGACTCAAAGCGGTGAAGTCATGGGGGTACTTTTTTCTACGTTTACTTCCCCAATGAGTAATGCTCAGCAACAAGAAGCGATTAAACATCATCAACTTTTTTCGGATATCATCATCCACACCCTGCGTGAGATGTGGTTCAACGATCGCTCTGAGCAATTGGTCAATCAACTCAGTTATGAGGTCTCACACGATAGCTTAACAGGTTTACTTAACCGCAGTTGCTTATCCGATACGCTAGAATCAATCACTCAGCAAAACTCAACACCGTTTACGTTAGCAATACTGGACATTAATAGTTTTAAAGCGATTAACGATCTTCACGGCAACTATATCGGAGACAAAGTACTGCAACATCTGGCTGAGATTTTGAGACGAACACTCCCAGAAAATAACCTCACCTTTAGAACGGCAGGAAATGAATTCGCCTTCATCACCTATTACGCCGACCCAACCGCAATTTGTGAACAAATCATCGCCAAAGTAAAACAGGGGTATAACAGTATTGATCTTAGGATCGATTTTGATATCAGCATAGGCATCGCAGGATCAGCCGGAGATAGCAAAGACGTAGAGCAAATCATCTTCAACACCAGCTTAGCGTTAAAAGAATGTAAGCAAAACTCGGGTACCCATATCAAGTGCTATGACACCCACTTAAGATCTCGATATCAGAGAAAGACCGAGTTAATTGCGGCCTTGAGAAATGAACTTGAAAACTCTATCTCGCTGAACAGCGGAATGTATGTTGTGGCTCAGCCGATTGTTGGTCAACAAGACAAACGTTGGAAGTATTTCGAAGTACTCACTCGTTGGAAAACAGAAAAGCACGGCGACATATCCCCAGTTGAGTTTATACAGGTAGCAGAAGAATCCGGGCTAATTGTCGAGCTGGGTGAACGCATTATCGAACTGGTATGCCGAGCTAAAACGACATTAGAACAAGGTTTAGGATACAAGGTTAAGCTCGGAATAAACTGTTCCGCCCATGAGCTTACCGACTCTAGGCGTTACATTTCCTACCTCACTCGGACCATTGAACAGCATCACTTTAAGGCTGATGAGTTTGTTATTGAGCTGACCGAAACAGTATTGCTATCTCCAACTCAAGACACCAAAGACGCACTCAACTTTTTGCGAGAACAAGGTTTTACGATTGCGCTAGACGATTTCGGCACCGGTTACTCTAGCTTGAATTACATTCACAGCTACCCGATTGACTGCATTAAAATTGATGCAATTTTCATTCAAAATTTACTCACCAATTCGACATCAGAGAGCGTTGTTTGGTTGATCATCCAGCTTGCTCATCGACTCAACGTATCACTTGTCGCAGAGGGTGTGGAAAAGCGTGAACAGCTAGAGAAACTTCACGATATGGGGTGCGACAAGATCCAAGGATACCTATACTCGCCTCCTATGCGACCTGAAGCTATCGTGAGTTTAGTGACTCATTCAGAAGCGCTCATTCAAAGCCCATAAAAATTAAAATATAAAGCAGTAGCCAGACCAAAATCTAAAAAGCCGCGAAGCATGACTAAATACTGAAGTATTTAGAAAAGCTCTCGCGGCTTGATTAATCGGCCTAATTTAGAGAAATCTATTAACTGTTGTTAGATTGTGCTTCTAAAGCTACCTTTAACAGCTTATCAGCTTCATCTCTTGACGCTACGAACGTCTCTTTTTCCTTTTTAGGCACTGAATCAGCCATCGGAATATTCGCTGTCATCGCATTCACAGGACGACCACGTTCGATTAACTCATAATGCAAGTGTGCCCCCGTCACTCGGCCAGTTTTACCTGACAAGCCAATACGCTGACCACGAGATACCGTTTGTCCTTTACGAACTAAGATCTTACTCAAATGGAGATAACGCGTTTTGTAAGTGCTACCGTGCTGAATAACCACGTAATTACCGGCGTATGGGTGTTTACGGGTCATGATCACTTTACCATCACCCGTCGCTTGAACTGGCGTACCAATTGGCGTCGCGAAATCTGTACCGTTGTGAGGTGAGACTCGGCCTGTCACAGGGTGTAAGCGCTTAGGATTAAACTGAGAACTCTGACGCCATCCACTGCTCACAGGGTAGCGTTGGAAAGCACGTTGTAAGCTATCGCCATTGGCATCGTAATATTGCCCATCAGTGTGTAAGTACGCAGAAACAACACGATTACGATTCATAATCTTAATCGCTTCGATTTCACGCTTTCCGGTTGCGACACCATCAACAAATTGCGCTTTCTGAAGCACTTCAAACTGATCGCCAGCACGCAGGTCGCGGCTAAAGTTCAGCTTATCTTTAAGAAGCGTCACAATATGGTCAATCTCAAGACTATTCAGGCCAACCTTGTTCGCCGACATAGAGAAACTGCCGTGAATATCACCCACTAAAGGCTTTTGCTTCCATTCACCAGGAATAGAAATATCTTCAAATTCATAGCTGCCATCTTCAAGTCGTCGGTAAACCGCTTTATCCGCAACACTAAATTGAATTTCCATTTTGGAAAGATTGCCCGTCGCCTCATCACGCCAAAAACGTAATGTGTTACCAGGACGAAGTGTGTCTAGGGCAAGGAAGTTTAAATCGGTTTCCATCACGCTCATCATCGATTTATAAGAAAATCCAAGTTGAGTGAAGATGCTACTCAAGTTATCGCCCGTTTGAATTTGATACTCAAACGTCGGCGGTTCGATAATAGCGACAGAAGAAGGTGATAGGATTGACTCAATAACGGTTGAGTCAGGTAAATCAAGATCGATCGTTTTCGTCAGATCCGATTCTGAAGATTGCAAAGCAATACCAAACGCTGCAATAAGTGGCAGTCCTAAAATAGCTACTTTTTTTACAGGTGAAAGCTCAGCAAACGGAGAGGAAAATATTTTTGAATACACGGTAAACAGGTCTTTCTACGATATAAAGGCATAGGATATGCTTTTCAAACGCATAAATCATCATTGCATTGTCATAATATGATGTGAATCTGCCCAATTTAGACTAAGTCATTGAGTTACCGTAAGTGGAAACCCGCTTCACGATAAATAATATTAACCGCCAAAATAAAAAATAAAAAAGCAGAAACGGTTAGTTTCTGCTTTCTATTGATTCACGCTACTTCATCTCGATTAAGCGCTAACCGTCGATACCAAGCAATTGTCTTCACCAAACTCATTCGGGATATAACGATCAGCATTCGCATCGTTCACCCATTGTTGGTCATCAACCAGGTAGCGGAATTGAAACTCGCCATCTTTAGGTAGGCGAGTTTTAAACTTGTAAACCTTCCCTTTGGCCAGTTTTTTCATTGGGGTGGCTTTCCAATCAAGAAAGTCAGCAACGATGGATACAGAGTTCGCTTCTTGAGCTTCTAGCTCGAAGGTCACTTCAACTTCATCTTTCGTCTTAAAAAAACGTTTATTAATCATTCGCAAGCTCCATTTGTAAAAATAGGCAGACACCAAGCATAAGGAGTGTCTAAATTTCATTCATCTAATTAAGATAATATGTAATTTAGCTCACATAAACAACAGATCCTTGCATTAACGAAAACGTTATTGCTTACCAATTGATTGCGTATCAAAAGAAAAGCTCATTAACACCTTTTCAGAAGGGGATTCTGCAAATGATTGTTCCGCAGAATGCTGAGTAAAGCCGATAAAACCTTCCCCTGTTTGTTTGCTAGCGGATTGTAAATCTTGCTGCTGAGCGACCTCTAAAGTCTGAATTTGCACTCTATCGCCTAGAAAAAGCTGGTTGACTAGCACGACACGGCTTCGCTGCTGGTCATGTTTAAACAAGCCAAGATAATAGAACACGCCACTGCCTTGGTTAGATACCCACATCGGTGCGACAAAGAAACTCGCCTTGCCCAACGTGACCGCTGAAAGGTTGTTGGTGTCTACCGTTACCACACCACGCTCAACACCCGAGTCATAGCGTCCAAAGGCTATAGCTCTAGGTTCATCGACTTCATTAATAAAAGCGTACGCGTTGGTTTCGGGTACTTTAATTGTCCACGGGTTGGTCGTCTTCAAATCAAAAACGGTTTCAACAACAGGGTCATAACTGACTTGAGAAGAAGGAAACTTCGCCAAGATCTCTTCGTCGCTTAAGCTAAAGCGATAAATACCCGCCAGTATCACCACAACCAGCATGACAATTGGAATCAGTAAAATCAGAGGAATAGGTAAGATTTTCTTTTTCATGAGCAATTATATTCTTTTGTTTTCATCCAGTTGTGCAGACCATAAAGGGCTTTAGTATAATTATCAATACAGGGTTAACCAGAAGTGGAGCATGGATGGATATCAATCATATTAAAGATAGAAATATCAGAAGTTGCGAATGCCGCTGTGGAGCAGTCAACCTAGTATGCAGAGGCGAGCCTCAACGCACCTCTGTATGCCATTGCTATGAATGTCAGAAACGCACCGGAAGTGTGTTTGGTGTTCAGGCTCGGTTCCCAATAGAACAAGTCACATTAAACGGAGAAGTCACTTCTTTCTCACGCATCAGTGATACGGGCAGTGAAGTGACCTATCAGTTTTGCCCTAAGTGTGGCACCACCATGCTCTTACAATCTATTGCTGCTGCCGATTTTTATATCGTCCCGCTCGGATTATTTAAAGAGCAAGACTTTCCGCTACCGAGCTTTTCAGTCTACGAAGAACGCAAACACGGGTGGGTCAAATTTGACCATCAAATGAGTCACTACAACTAGCCTGTTACTGACCTTTATCTCGATAAAGCAACTGCATTAGAACAAACTGCAATACTGTTGCCTAAGATCAAATATCAACGCACCACAGCGCTAGCGTATCTTTTCGCTAGCGTTATAATCTGCTCCTCTTTTTAACCCAGGGTGACCACATGATTTCTAAGCTACCTCGCTGGGTTGAATACGGCGCTTTGCTGCTAGCAGGCCTTGCTGGCAGCGTTAATGCGATTGGCTTACTCGGCTTTCAGCATCAAGCGATCTCCCACATTTCAGGCACCATGTCTTTATTAGGCAGTAGCCTGCTCACACCAACTTCGGCTTCTTTACATCTTTTACTGATTATCATGAGCTTTATGTTAGGTGCAGCCTTCAGCGGGTTCTTTATTGAGAACCAAGCACTGAAGTTAGGGCGTCGTTACGGCGTTGCTCTGTGTATTGAAGGGGGATTGCTATTTTTAGCACTTTGGGCACTGTTACAGGGTTACACTTCAGGTCAATACTTCGCTTCAGCAGCCTGTGGTTTGCAGAACGCGATGATAACGACCTACAGCGGTGCGATCATTCGAACAACGCATATGAGCGGGATCATCACGGATCTTGGGATCATGATTGGTGCTCGCTTAAAAGGGATGCCTTTTGACCGTCGTAAAGCCAAACTGCTGATGTTCATTGTGGTTGGCTTTCTGTTTGGTGGTTTAAGCGGTGCTTGTCTGTTCCAGCGCTTTGAAATTTTGGCGCTGGCTTTCCCTGCCTCTTTCGCTTTCATTATCGCATTTAGCTACTGGCTCTACCTGACCTATCGAACTGAAACGCCAGTCAATTTATAAATATCTGGCAATATATCCTCAAATTACGTAACATCCGCAACACTTTATTCTAAACTCTTAATGAGTTGCAGAATAACCAGTGTGAATAGTTAGCGATATTTGATGAATAGTATTGCAAGCACTATCAATACTGGGTAATCTTGCAGCCAGTGAGAAAATACGGATGTTTAGAGAATAAAAACGCCAAGGATGTGGCTTTTTTACATGTAGAAATACGAGAACAATTAACATGTCTAACAACACGAATACTGCTCAACCAGAGAAATCTAAAGGCAGTTTCTGGGTTTTCTTAATCCCATCTCTGATTGGTTTATTCCTTTTCATGGCACCAATCAGCTACCAAGGTGATCTAACGATCCCTGTCGCTATTCTAGCAAAATCAATTCAAGCGGTTTTCGGTGAGTCTCTAGTTGCTATTATCACTGCAATCGTTGCCTTCATGTCTGTAGCTTCCGTTTTAAGCACCATTTTCAAACCTGCATTCATTACATCGAACTCATTTTTAAACGGCCTTTTCAACCCATCTCCACTGTGGTTGTTGGTTCGTCTTATCGGCGGTGCTGCAGCATTCATGGCTTTCTTCCAAGTCGGCCCTGAATTTATTTGGGAAGAAAACACCGGCGGTCTCGTGCTAGAAGGCCTATTGCCTACTCTATTTTCAGTGTTTATCTTTGCTGGTTTGTTACTGCCACTACTGCTTAACTTTGGTTTGCTAGAATTGTTTGGCACCTTACTAAGTAAAGTAATGCGCCCAATCTTCAACCTGCCTGGTCGTAGTGCTATCGATTGTATGGCTTCTTGGTTAGGTGACGGCAGTGTCGGTATCCTGCTTACAAGCAAACAATACGAGAAGAAATTCTACACCCAGCGTGAAGCCGCTGTAGTTGGTACGACTTTCTCTGCAGTATCTATCACGTTCAGCCTTGTGGTTATTGCTCAAGTAGAGCTAGAGCACCTATTCCTACCTTTCTACGCAGCAATCTGTCTAGCGGGTATTGTGGCTGCGGTAATCATCCCTCGCCTTCCGCCACTAAGCATGAAGAAAGACACCTTCATTGATGGCAGCAAGCCTCACAAAGATGCTGATGCAATCCCAGCGGGTCACTCGACATTCTCTTGGGGTCTTGAGCTAGCAGTAAACAAAGCATCACAAGTTAAGTCAGCTAAGTCAGTATTTGCTGAAGGCATCCGTAACGCCGTAGATATGGTATTTGGTGTACTGCCTGTTGTTATGGGCCTTGGTACGATGGCACTGGTTATTGCAGAATACACATCGGTATTCTCATTCCTAGGTCAACCTTTCATTCCATTCCTAGAGCTACTTGGTGTTCCTGAAGCGGTTGCAGCATCTGAAACCATCGTGGTTGGTTTTGCAGACATGTTCATCCCGGCAATCCTTGCGGCTTCTATCGACAACGAGATGACTCGCTTTGTTATTGCAGCAATGTCGGTAACTCAGCTGATCTACATGTCTGAAGTAGGTGCTCTGCTTCTAGGCAGTAAGATTCCAGTGAACATCCTCGAACTGTTTATTATCTTTATTCTGCGTACGTTAATTACACTTCCGGTTATCGCTGGTGTAGCACATCTAATATTCTAAATTAGACCCTACTGATATAGCGTAATTAAGAACTATTTTATAAAGCCTCACTTTTGTGGGGCTTTTTATTGCCAGTAAAGACATTCCCTATCCGCTCAAAATACATTCACCTACCCACCAAAAATACATCCAAGATATAAAATTGGCATATCATTTAATTTCATATCTGTTTACCTTCCTTCTCGTCTTATAATAGAAAACCACACACATAAACGTCTAATTAATAAATTATCAATACCCCTAGGCTCTAGGCTCGCGTGTATCTTCAACTCATTGAACCAAATACTAAAAGTAACAAATATGTGATTTAGTGAATTTTGTATTGTTTAGATTGTTGTATTTTTGTAGTCTATTTTGTGAAATTACATTCAAGTTAATTTCAATCTAGTCGATATATATAATTACAAAAATACGATTAACTTTAGTCTTCGCAAAGTCTGTGAGAAGGGGAAAACTCAATGAAATTTAGCCATAAGGTGGTTGCTGCATCATCAGCCTTGCTGCTAGTGACAGTATCATTGCTTTCAATACAACAACTTTACACTGTAAGAAGTGCTGTAGAAAACCACGTCAATGCAAGCCTGAAAGAAATGGTCTCTGGCGTTAAAAATACCGTCGAATCAGAGATGAACGCCAAGAAAGCGTTGGCTCAATCGACGACTGAAGTCATCGAGATCAACCCTGAAGATCGTACTTACGTAAAAGAAATATTAGAAAAGCCAAAGCTTAAAAGCAGCTTCCTAGCGGTTGGCTTTGGTTACGAAGCAAACGGTTTCGTTATTGAAAATGATGACGGTTGGGAAGCTGGCCCTGATTACGATCCACGAATTCGCCCTTGGTACATTGATGCTAAATCCAAAAACAGTTTAGTTGTTACCGCTCCTTATGTGGATGCATCAAGTAAGAAAGTCATCATCTCTGTAGGTACGCCAGTCAAAGACAACGGCCGCTTCACGGCAGGTATGTTCTACGACCTAGAATTGACTAACCTTGCGACATTGGTAAACCAAGTGAACTTGTTTGATGCGGGCTACCTATTCCTAGTCACTGCCGACGGCACAACGATTGCTCACCCGAATGCGAAAAACAATGGCGAAATGCTTTCAAGCTACATGCCACAAGCAAGCATTCGTGAAGGCTCTCAAGAAATTGAAGTCGACGGCAAGATGTTCCTAGTGAACTTCACTCACATCCCAAGTGAAGATTGGTACATAGGTGCAATCCTTGATGAAGAGATCGCTTACCAAACCGTTGAAGATTTGAAAAACAGCTCAATGATCTACTCGTTGATTGCGGTTATTCTCAGCATCATTGCACTGACTGTTTTGATTCGTGTGTTAATGCGTCCACTTGATGTACTTAACCAAGCAATTCAAGATGTGGCGAGCGGTCAAGGTGACTTAACTAAGCGCCTAGATACCAACACAGACCAAGAGTTCTCTGACCTAGCAAAAGGTTTCAATACCTTTACTGAAAACCTGCAAAACCAAATCATTCAATCAAAAGCGATTGGTGTTGAGATTAAGCGTGGTACTGAAATCACGGTTAAAGGCGCAGGCGAATCAGCAAACGCGATGAACACGCAACTGCAGGAACTAGAGCAGTTAGCAACCGCAATGAACGAAATGGCGGTTACCGCAACTGAAGTCGCAAACAACGCTCAAGGCGCAGCAGCAGCGGCTCGTGAAGCTGACGAAGCAACGCTAGACGGTACATCTGTAGTCAGTGATACCACTCAAGCGATTGATAACCTTTCAGCACGTATCGACCAAGCGGTTGCAGAAGTACAAGTACTGGAATCAGCGACAGCCAACATCGAAACGATTCTTAAAGTAATCAACGATATTGCAGACCAAACTAACCTACTCGCATTGAACGCAGCGATTGAAGCGGCACGTGCTGGTGAGTCTGGTCGTGGTTTCGCAGTCGTAGCCGATGAAGTTCGAACTCTGGCACAACGTACTCAAGAATCGACCACTGAAATCCGCAACATGATTGAGCAGCTCCAAGCGGGTGCAAGCTCAGTATCGAACGCGATGAACCAAAGTAAAGACACAGCCACTGACGCCGTTGAACGTGCTCAGCAAGCAAACTCTTCACTTGACCGCATCCGTGACGCGATTCAGCGTATCTCTGATATGAATATTCAAATTGCTTCAGCAGCAGAAGAGCAGAGCTTAGTAGCGGAAGAGATCAACAACAACACAGTTAAGATCAAAGACCTTTCAACACAAGTATCCAACGCGGCTCAAGAAGCAAACACGGCAATGCAGGTACAAACTGACAATGTTCGTGCACAGGATGAACTATTGAACAAGTTCACGGTTTAACAGAAGTATGTGTTAATCAGCGCTTAGCTTAATCAACGCATAGCTTAACCAACGTTCAGCCAAGAACCAAAAAAACAAAAGACCCGTTTACTAGATGCTAGTAAACGGGTCTTTCTTTTTTCGACTTCTCTTTCTAACCGATCAGACTTAACTCATCACAAGTTCGAACTCATTGGTCGTCAGCATCATGCACTGATTAGATTCAACCTGAATGGTTAGCGTCTTATCGACACAATCAAACACTGCACCAGACAACAAATCCGTTACTGTACCAGTCCAAGTCAGTGATGCCGTTTTACTTCGCTTCGACTTGTTGATCACCACAATGCCTTTGTCGCCACGGACAAACACCAGCAAATCATCATTTGCCTCAACCACACGCATCGCTTCGCCATGAACATGGTTATGGAACTGAATCATGTTTTTCATGTAAGGCGCTTGCCAATCGTTAAGCCAACGAGGCTGACCGTTCTGATCCAGAATGCCGCTGGTACTTAGCTCACTGTAAACAAGCGGCACACCGCCGTCTCGACCAAGAATAAAGGCATGAGCTAATCGCTCGTCAACTTCACCCATTACGTGATCCAAAAATACTTCATTATTTGGAATATCATGAGTGACGGCAAAAGTGATTGCTCGCATATTCGATAACGCCTGACCAAAACAGTAAGGGTTGATCAGAGATTTAAAGCTACCCTGCTCTTCAAAGGATTTGAAGATAGTATTGAACAGAGGGAAATCGTAAGCGCCTAAGCGAGTGTGTTTGAGGTAAGGCTCAAGGAACAACTCATACTCTTCTTTGGTCGCACCACCATCAGTAATGATCTCGCCAAAGATGTGCATTTCTTCGCAGATATCATCAGTCCACACCTTGCGTAGATGTGACAGTGTCATGTGTTTCGCTGCGTCTATGCGAAACCCTTTCACGCCAATCTCTTTTAAGGCTTTTAGGTAAGCTCTCTGCTGCGCGACCACATTGTCGTTGTCTAACAGCGTTGGCAAGCCAGGGTCACTAACTCCACCGGTAATACGTCCGTTCTGTACTTCCCAAGTGTCTTTCCAGTTTTTGATACCAAACGCTTCAACAAAATCGTTTTCATCAAATAAAGGCTTAGAAAGATCGCCAAACAAACGTATGGATTCGTAATAGTCAGCATCTTCTTGATAAGACGCCATGTCTTGCTGATTTGGATACGTTAAATCACCACGGATACCCGACTCATTGGCCATGTGGTTAAATACGACGTCCACATAGGTACGAAGGCCGTGTTGCTTTAACGTGTTCACCATCGCAGTGAAATCTTGCGTGTCACCAAGCTGATTATCAATCACACGATAATCTTGTGGTTGATAGCGCTGCCACCATTGGGTGCCAGAATCACGGTCGCAACCTTTAGGTCCGCGTAACGACTTCATTGCCGGTGATACTAAAACAGATTTATAACCCAACTCTTGGATCAGTGGGGCGTTCTTCATTACGTCAGCGTAGCACCAGTCAAAGGCATGCAATATCACATCTGTCGCTGGGTTGCTTAACATAGCTGAACTATCCATGTTGTTCTCCTACCAAACTTGTTTACAGCTTTCTAGATAAATACAAAGGCTAAAAGGCAAAGCTGCATAAATTTCCTTAAGAATGGTATTTATTATATGAGTTACTCATTAAAAACCCTCCTCCTCCCACCGATTAGTCACGGTGGATAGTTAAGGGCGTAGTGCCAATTATCGCATAACGTCTGGGATGAACACTCAGCCATAGTGCTTTTAAATGCGCAAAAAAGTGACAAAAAAGTGACAAAAAAGGAGCGTATATACGCTCCTTTTATTCAATCTAACACATATTTATGACTAAGTTCTGTAAAGAACCTTCACGACGTGCCAGCCAAATTTTGTTTTTACAAGGTGTGGTACTAGCGTCTCGCCAGAGAAACAAACCTTATCAAACTGAGGCACCATTTGACCTTTTTTGAACTCGCCTAGGTCGCCGCCCTTTTTACCAGATGGACACGTTGAATGCTTCTTCGCTAGCGTTTGAAACTTAGCGCCTTTTTTAAGCTGCTTGATGATGTCTTCTGCTACTTCTTTGTGCTTCACCAAAATATGAAGCGCTGCTGCTGTTCTTGCCATGATAATTCTCAGTGTGTTGCGGTCAGTTTACTTACGACGGTTTAGAACATCGTTAATGAACTGACTGTTGTAATTCTGTTTATCGCTAACGACTTGTCGACATAAAACCATCGACAGCGCGCGTTTAGCGTGATTTTAACCCAAGAACTGTCAATCTTCACTCTATAACCGAAAACAACTGCCTTAAAGCCCCTAAAAACCGTATAGTGACTTGCCGATACCCCTGTTTCCCTTTAAATTAATCCTTATAAATTAAGCGCGTATTAAGTAGGAGCCACTTATGGCCAAACCGATCAGTAAAGCGAGTCAGTCACAGGGAATGTTGATGTTCAAATTATCCCTTACTCAAAGTTTTGCGATTGGCACGCTTAAGGTAAGAGAAATAGTGCCTTTTCAGCCGATGACTCAAATCCCATACTCCCATCATCACGTGATTGGTACGGTGACCATCCGCGATCTTACCGTTCCAGTCATTGATATGTCTGCAGCGATTGGCTTTCGACCGATAACACCCGCTGAATACCAAGATTGTGTGCTCATCGTCACTGATTGTTTAAGAACAGTAGTGGCCTTTTTGGTTCGTTCGATTGATAAAATCATTGAATGTGATTGGAAAAGCATTGAATCGCCACCCGTCAGTGTGGGTCGTAATGTGTTTGTTACGGGTATTACGCGTTTTGAAGATCGTATCGTGCAAATGCTCGATGTAGAGTTATTACTTTCTAAGATCTACCCGGCTTATGAAAACGCACATATTCCAATGCTGACCGATGTAGAAAGGGAGCGTCTCAAAGCGCTGAATATCTTATTGGTTGATGACTCTTTAATCGCGAGGAAACAGCTATCTGATGCCTTAGACAGCATCAACATCCCTTATAGCATTTGTAATAATGGTTTAGATGCGATCGATCTAATGCGACGCCAAGCCAGCGCTGGCAATGCAATTGATCTTCTCGTGAGTGATATTGAGATGCCTGGGCTCGATGGCTATGAGCTTGCGTTTGAAGTACAAAATGACAGCGCACTGAGTCATGCCTACTGTATTTTGCATACCTCACTGTCCAGTGAAATCTGTGTCGACCGAGCCAATCAGGTAGGTGCACATGAAGCGCTTGAGAAGTTCAATGCGGGCGAATTAATCGAAGCCATGCTACGCGGCGCAAAAGTCTTAAACGAAGCATCTACGGCTGCTTAGGCTCTGTTTTAGAAGCTAAACCTAGCATAATGCTTAATGGTTTAGCTTCTTAGCTTCTTAGCTTCTTAAAGATTAGATATTAGAGATGAATCAATGTAGAACTCTTCCTTAAGATTTCTTTGGCATAGAATAGCTCTTACTCACAAATTCCACTTCCTCTACCTCATTGACATGATTGGTAAAAGACGCCAATGCATAGAGTGTGTTCGCGACTAAGTTAGCGTATTTAAAAAGAATCGGATCTGGCGATTTTTTACTTTCATGATGCTCAATACTCACCAGCGCTCGCACAACTTTTTTAGCCTGACAGCGACATAAGTGAAGCTCGCTGGATACTCGATGCCCGCCGGGTAAGACAAAACCTTTGAACCCGCCTTCTAGCTGCTCACGGATACGATGATAGTCTTGCTTGAGCTCGACCAATTCAGACTCGGTGATGGCTAATTTCCCACGTACAGAACCATTCAAGTGATAGATGTTCGGCTGCAGGCGTTGCAGTATCTCGCGAACCTGAGGCTCCAACTCCAAAGACAGTACCAACCCAACTCGACAACAAAGTTCGTCCGACAAAATTTCAAAATCACAGATAGGACTGTCTTCATAAATAAACGGGTAACAGAACTCATCCCAATCTCGACTTACTGGTTTCACGTACCGATCCTTACTCATAAATGTTAATCAAACGCCAATATACCAAACTCTTTGATTTAGACATAAAAAAGCCCTCACATTGGAGGGCTCCTGAAAAAATAGGTTGAACGAGATTACTCGTTAGATACTTTTTTGTGGCCTTCTTGTAGGTGAACGAAATCCACCAGATCGTCGCCTGACACTTGGTATGCCTGACCAAAGCCTTTAACGAATAGGCCGTTCTCTGCTTTAAGGTTGAACAGAGAGAAGTCTTGAAGTTGGCTCAAACCATCAATGATTTCACCAAAACGCTCTTGCATCTGGCCGATCACTTGAGTCCAAAGCTCCGTTTCACGCTCTACAACACTCGCTTGTGCATCAAACGTTAAACGCTTACGTGCGTAAAGCTGCTTCGAGCTCTCTTCATCTTCAATCATCATCAGAGACACTTGAGGATTAGCCTTCAAGTTACGAGCATGACGAGCAATATCAGAAATGAGAACAAAGTAACCTTCTTGGTTCTGAACGAATGGCGCGTAACTTACGTTCGGGCGACCTTCTTCGTCAACCGTTGCAAGTTGAAGGGTACGGCGCTCTTGGCGAAATTCTTTAATTTCTGGACCTAGGCGACCTTGTAGACGTTCTTGTTTTACTTGCTGTTCCATGGGTAATTCCTTTCTTCACTTTCTCTGATTTATTATTTTTGCCCGAGGTTGAGCGATCATTGGCGAACTAAACGATCCTCGAGCATTGATGTACTGTTTAAACGAGTTGGCAACCTTAGTTAGGCTTGCCGTTAATCGTGCTTAAGCTTGTTCTTTTAGTGCTTTGAAGCGTTCTACTTGGTCGGCAATAAGCTCACGCTTTTCATTGCGGCCTAGGTAGATCTTAAAAATGTTCTCGCCAGTTTCACTAAAGAAACCGAAGTAATGACTTTCACGGCCCATGAACGCCTTGCTCACCAAACCAACGTGTTTGATGTTGTCGAGTTTCAGGTGACCATGAAGCTCGCCTTCTTTGCCCATTAAGTTGTAGTAACCACGTGCTACTTTGCCTTTAGGGAACGGAGCCTTTACTTCGAAGATTGAGCCAAATGAATGCATAATTGTGGTCACCGGGCCCCAGCCCACTAAACCTTCTAGAATCTCTTGAGCACGGCCGCCATCTAGCATTACCGCCATGTCGTTTGGAAAAGCAGCCACTACTTCAACTTCTGAAACGCCTAGCTTCTCAGCAATCGCAGTAGGAAGTAGCTTAGGTTCTTCTTCTAGAATAAGAGCGACACGTTGTTCTAGAGTTTCTGTCATTTCTAATGTTGTATCTGTCATTGAATATGTTCCGTATAAACGAGTAATTTACATTAGGGCGTGTTGATCTCTCGAGCTGATTTTTGCAGCGAGTTGCTGGGTATTTATACAAGGCAGAGGCTTTGATGTGTAGCTAGCCTACATGAGAAGCCAATAACGTAGTAGAAATGACCAGCAAACGCTGCCCGAAGGGTTCGGCTAAAAGCGTTCTACTCTTTGTTGAGGGAGATTTGCTTAGAATGACTAGGCTACTTCCCCCTCGCCGCGATTAAAACGCTTTTATCTCGAACAAAATTTAACCTCGAAAGGTCAACACACCCTAGGTATAAACTAAAAATTCGATATCAAGCGTGTTTCAAACTTGCGTGCGGGTGAACGCCCGAACCTGACGCTTTCGGTGCTGGGTGCATAGCCTGATATTCAGCGTTAAGCACTTGAATCACACTCTGAGCCAGGCTTACTGCCCAGAAGCTGCCAGCAATAGTCAGGCTCAAGTAATCCTCTGAAAGCTCAACCAGACCATTCTTATCCCAATGCGAAAACAGAGGCTTCAGATAATCGAACGTGTCTTGTCCCATAAAGGTCGGTAACGTACTTCTTCTAACAACACCAGAATCAAAACCGGCCTTCAATGAAGAGAAGGTTGGCTCTAGTGAACTTTGCTTCGTCATCATGGCTATTGGCAATTGACCTTGCTTTATAGACTCCATGTAGCTGTCTAAAGTTCGATGTTGCATCACACCATGACCACCAATGTTGCCACCAGCACCACAACCAATCGGCAGAACTTCGGCATAAGTTTTCGCTAAGCTGTTGTAAATGCTGCGTTCTCGGTTATCTCGAGTCCAGTGATTCACGCTCAGTTGCTTGACCTTATTTTTTGCCATGAACTCGACACCCGCCAAGTACATGCTCGCTTTATCTGGCGTATTCGCTGGTGGTGGAATTTTTCCTTTCTCAACGAGATTAAGCATAGGTGCATTACCCCCAACAATCAGTTGGTAGAGGTCAATACCGTGTGCACCAGTAAACATGTAGTCTTCTAAATCTTGTTGGAACACTTCCATAGACTGGTATGGTAATCCGTAAAGCAAATCCAGAACGATGGGAGCTTGCTCGGTTCGGCTCAGAGCACTGATACGTTCCAATACAACTTCTCGGTCATCTAAGCGCTTGGCACTGCGTCGAACTTGAGTGTTGAAACTTTGAATGCCAAATGAGAAGCGATTGAAACCACCTTCAAGCGCGCTATCAAACATTTGGTCGCCAAAGCGATTGATGCGCCCTTCCAAGGTCATTTCCACATCGTTTGCCAGTGGGAAATATTGGCGAATAGCCTTACCTAACTGTTCGACTTGTTGAGGAGACAAGTCAGTAGGTGTTCCGCCACCAATGTAGACGGCATGAAATAATCCAGACTGAGCCCAAGGGGTTTTGGCTTTTTGCTTCAACTCAACCATCAGAGCATCAAAGTACTCATCCACTAATTTGCGGCTTGCGGCATTTTGGAAGAAGTTACAGAACGTACAACGCACACGGCAGAAAGGAATATGGATATACAAGCAACGCTTATCCTGTTTCTTCCCTTCGCTTAGCATCAGCTCATCAAAGAGCTCCAACTTCTTGCTCGGGTCGACCGGAATTGAACTTCCTCCGGCATGTGCAGAATGCTTTTTCGCAAACGCAAAACGAAGCGGATCTGGGCTAGAAACACCCAGGATTGATTCGTCAAATTTATAAATATCAAGACTCATATAATCTCTCTAAACACTTACATAGCAAAGTCTGGAAGACTATTCGCTAAAACTGAGAGAATCATAAATAGACGCAAATGATAATGCAATTGATAATTGATCTTATTTAGATTCTGGGCAATAATCCGGTACAGATTTTAGATTTGGTAAAGGATTGAAAGTGAACGTTCCTAGATATGTTATTGCAGGCGGTGCATCGTTAGTGATTCATGCAGCGCTATTGTTTGTCGCTCAAGAATCCAAAGTATTCGCGATGCCTGCAGGTAGCCAATCGAACACGGTATCGATCAACTTCACGCCTAAGAGCACGCCTTCCCCGGCTCAACAAAAAACCATCACAGAGCCGGTTGAACCAGAACCAATCAAAGAAACGGTCTCACAAGCTGAACCTAAACCTGTCGAACCCAAGGCCGTTGAGCCAAAGCAAGCCAAACCGACACCAAAGAAAAAAGCGATCACCAATAAGCCTCAACCCAAGAAAGTAGAGAAAAAGGTTGTTGAAAAGAAGCCAGTAGCAAAGAAAAAGGTCGTTAAGAAAGAACGCCCAGAACCAAAGTCCAAACCAACGCCTCAACCAGAAAAACTGGCCGATAAGAAAGTCGATAGAAACCTGGCCGAGTCTGCCAACCAACCTCAGCAAGTAAACCAAGGCGTATCAAACCAAGAGCCTGTGCTAGTCACTAAGCCTTCGTTTTCAGCTCCCCCTACTCCCCCGACTTACCCTCGACAGGCAAGACGTCGTGGTATTGAAGGGGTCGCAATTTATGAGGTCTGGTTAGACGCGGAAGGCAAACAAATTAAGCAAGCATTAGTAAATTCATCAGGCGTACTAATACTCGACAACGCCGCTTTAGACGCCATTAAAAAATGGAAGTTCTCACCCCACACTGTCAATGGTCGAGCGATTGCTCACCGAGTACAACTACCTGTTCGTTTTAGGTTGGAATAATCATGCAACAAATCAGTTACTTACAAGATCAACTTGGCTTAATGACTTGGCCTCTTCTTATCTGTTCAGCATTAACCGCAATGATCATCGCTGAACGTGTCTTCCAAGTGATGTTAAGCATTGGTGTTGGCAAACGCGCCATTCGTCGCGAGCTCAATCAAATATCACCAACCAACAGCAAAGAAATTGAGGCTCTCGCTCAGTCTATTTCTGGTAAACGACCGCTGCTGTACAAGGGCGTCTCGATGTTGCTTGCTCACCACTCTTTTTCGAAAGGACTACGTGAAGATGCGGCAGGCATCTGGCTACAAGAAAAACGCCACCAGCTTCATGCAGGTTTAAGGTTGCTTGGTTTGATCGGCGTGATCAGTCCACTAATTGGCTTGCTTGGTACGGTGCTTGGTCTTATCGAGATGTTCAAAGGTGTAGCTGCTACCACCGGAAGTATCACACCAAATGATCTAGCTGACGGCCTTGGCTTAGCAATGAGAACCACAGCTGCAGGTTTGATGATTGCACTGCCTGCAATATCAGGGTCTCAACTGCTTGGGCTTTGGGCCGATAGGGTTTTGGCGCAGCTAGAACATACTTTGAATTATGTGAATGTGTGGTTAGAAGGCATGTCGATTCAAACTAATCAGTCTGACGAAACTAAAGATTCATCATTAAACAAAGTCGCTGTCGGTGATGCGAGACAAGCATGATTAAAACGCCCCACTCATCTCAAACACAAAGTTTAGCTCCGGACTTAACACCGCTGCTCGACATCATTTTTATCGTGATGGTTTTCCTGCTGCTGACAGCATCGGTGAAGTTGGAGTCATTAGAAGTCGAACTGCCGAGCTCTGATATTAAGAACGTTTCTGAAGTTCATAAAGATTCGATTAGCGTCAATATCTTAGACCACGAACCCTACTGGGCGATTAACGGCCAAGAGTACATCGACTGGGAAAAC
This sequence comes from Vibrio sp. QJM3NY_21, assembly GCF_057785975.1. NCBI lineage: Bacteria > Pseudomonadati > Pseudomonadota > Gammaproteobacteria > Vibrionales > Vibrionaceae > Vibrio > Vibrio sp. QJM3NY_21. The sequence goes on along the minus strand of NZ_CM173514.1, from coordinate 309,993 downwards.
TTCAAGATTGCATTGCTAGAAGAAACAGGCACATCAGACAAGAAGCCGATCATCATTGGTGCAGATAAAGCCGCCAACGTTGAGAACCTAGTGAAGTTGCTGTCTTTCCTTCAAGAGAACGGAATACCAGCGACTCAATTGCTCACTGAAGATGGCTAGAACAACTCTCTATTTTCATGAAGTTAAGCTCTAGTTACTAAGACCAAATAACCAGAGCTAAACCTCTCTATAGATTCGAACTCACAATGCGAACGGACTGCTCACTGAGAATCTTCGCGAAACAAGTAGATAATATAAAGAAATGATTATGAACAACTTAAACGTGCTCAATAAATTAACGACCAAGAGACATCTCCTTTCAGTAGCTGCAATGAGCTTGGTACTAACAGCACCTATCGCCAATGCTAACGACGCTGAGCAACCTCGAATCATCAGTGCGGGCAGTGCTGTGACTGAATTGGTCTTGGCATTAGGCGCTGAAGAGCAGTTAGTGGCAATTGATGTGACCAGCCATTTCCCTCAAGCAGAGAATCTGCCGAAGATTGGTTACCACCGAAACCTTTCAGCAGAAGGCTTGATTGCTTTAGAGCCAACGACACTAATTGGCTCGGATGAAATGGGGCCAGACAACGCCATTTCTCAACTGAAATCTGCCGGTGTCGATGTCGAGATCGTCAATACCGAAGCAAACGTTGAGGGGTTATTAAAGCGTATCGACCAAATCGCAAAAATTACCCACACCGAAGCTCACTCACAGCAAGTCAAAGCTGAAGTAAATAAGAAGATTGCGGCACTAAAAGCAAACCAAGTACCAAGCAACGAAGCGAAGAAAGTTCTGTTCTTATTATTGCATGAAGGTCGCCCGGCGAACGTTGCTGGCGGTGAAACGTCACCAAACGCGATCATTGAATTGGCTGGCGGTGTAAACCCTGCGGCTAAAAGCCTGACGTCTTACAAACCACTATCGATGGAATCACTCGTTGAAATGCAGCCTGATGTCATCTTGGTGAGTGGCCGCAGCTACCAAAAAATGGGCGGCGCTGACGCCATTCTTAAATCGCTGCCTATGTTAGCAGCGACTCCTGCTGGCATGAACAAGCAAATCATTACCGTAAAAGGCAGTGCATTAGTTGGCGGACTTGGTCTTGAAAGCCTTTCAGAAGCCAAGCGATTAAACGCTCTTATCTACCCGTTATAACTTATCTACCCGTTATAACTTATCTACCCGCTATAACTCAACTACCCTATTTCCACTGTTGCTTGCTTAATGCTCATCACCGTCTCGTTTTTTGCGAAGTCGGTGATAAGTATTGAAGCGGGTGATAGACATTGAGGCTCTTTATGTTGCTACGATCCGTCCCACTGAAAACATCGATGTTAGGCCTAGGAGCTACCCTAGTCTTCGTCGCACTGTTCTCAATTACCGTTGGGCCAATGAACATTAGCTTAGCTGACAGTGCAGCGAGCTTACTCCAACCAAACAATGATTTAGCCCCACACATCAATTTAGTGATTCAAGAGATTCGCTTACCTAGAACCATTTTATGCATGCTAATAGGCGCGATTCTCGCTTTGTGTGGTACGGTTATGCAGGGGCTATTCCGCAACCCGCTTGCTGAGCCTGGGATCATCGGTGTCTCTGCAGGCGCGGCATTAGGTGCAGCGTTGGCTATTGTTCTTTTCTCTGAACTCTCATTGCAATACCCGGCCTTCATGAATTTTGCGGCCGTTCCTGTGTTTGCCTTTTTAGGTGGCGCTTTAACCACACTCTTGGTCTATAAACTAGGCACGGGTAAGTTCGGCACTTCTGTCACCATCATGTTGTTGGCGGGTGTGGCGATCAGTGCGCTATCCGGTGCTGGTATTGGGTTCTTGAATTTCATTGCTGATGACCAAATGCTGCGCGATCTTTCATTATGGTCGATGGGTTCATTGGCAGGCGCTAAGTGGTCAGGGATTTTGCTGGCTGCTGTCACGCTCGTTGGATTGTTTGTTGTTTTCTACCGCCAAGCGATGTCTCTAAATGCTCTATTACTGGGCGAGTCAGAAGCACAACACCTTGGCATCCCAGTACAAAAACTCAAACGAAAGCTCATTCTACTGACAGCCGCAGGCGTTGGTATCACAGTGAGCCTGTCTGGCATGATCGGTTTCATCGGGCTCGTTATTCCTCATTTAGGTCGTATGTTGGCAGGCCCAGATCACCGAGTTCTTTTACCATTGTCAGCAGTACTAGGCGCACTACTGCTAACAGCCGCAGACATGTTCTCTCGTGTGGTACTGGCACCAGCAGAATTACCTGTGGGCATTGTTACCGCGATTATCGGCGCTCCATTCTTCTTGTACCTTCTATTTCAACAGAAAGGGAGAATCCTTTAATGTTTCCTTCAGCGTTAAAAGCGACCGATATCGAAGTGAAGTTCGGCAGCAAAGTGATATTAGATGGCGTTTCTATTGAGATTGAGGCAGGAAAGGTAACAACACTGCTTGGGCCAAATGGCGCAGGGAAAAGCACGTTACTTAAAGCCTTGTGCCAAGAGATATCGAGCAACGGCGATATCCAATATTTTGGACACACCAAAGACAAGTGGCCTTCTCAAAAATTGGCGAAGCATCTGGCTATGCTACCTCAGCACAGTACGTTGACCTTCCCATTTTTGGCACATGAAGTTGTCGAGCTTGGTGGCATTCCTCTGCAAGAGTCCAACAAGAAGCTCACCAACATCGCTAGTCAAAAAATGGATGTTGCCGATGTGACTCACCTGAGTGAAAGGCTCTACCCTTCGCTATCCGGCGGTGAAAAACAGCGTGTTCACTTGGCTCGAGTGCTAACCCAGCTTCACTATTCTGGTGACCAATGTATCTTGATGCTTGATGAACCCACATCAGCACTGGATCTTGCCCACCAGCACAACACCTTAAAGATCGCGAGAGATCTCGCCGACAACCACAATGCCGCGGTTATCGTGGTGTTGCATGACCTAAATTTAGCCGCTCAATATTCCGACCGATTAGTGGTATTGAAAGATGGACACTTAGTTTGCGATGGAAGTCCTTGGGAGGCGCTAAAGCCGTCAATGATTGAAGACGTATACGGATACAAAAGTATCGTCGAAAAACACCCAACCATGAGCTTCCCTCAGGTTCATCCCGCACAATAAACGCAATCAAAAACTGGCGCACTTAAAGTATTCGTTCCTTCTAACGCCGACACCATTCAAAGCCTCGATTTAGTCGAGGCTTTTTATTGGCTCACAGCCTCTCTCTCGCCTTAAACTCAATTTTGTTAGTAACCATAGCAATAAGCTCTCAAACGGCTCACCCAGAGCGTTTGAGGCTCTAGAAATAAACATAATCAGTTAGTGTTGCTAAGCTTTTCGCAATTTAGGTGGAATGTAAGACTCGAGCGTAAGCATATAAAAAGAAAAGAAATAACTTCATTTGGCACAAAGCAAGATAGCAGAAGCTATATGAGTTCGAGAGAAAAAGCGGAAGAGAAAGAGAAAGAGAAAGAGAAAGAGAAAGAGAAAGAGAAAGAGAAATTGCAGACACAAAAAAAGCCCCCGTAGGAGCTTCTTTTATCGTGTGTTGATTACTGACTCATGCGAATCAATGACTTACCAATCAACCACTCTAGTTCTTTACCGCTAGTATCACCAAACTGAGTTTCAGTCAGCTTGTATAGACGGTCAATACCGTTTGCAGCGAACTCATGAGCGCTCTCAGCAGTAACGATATGATGGAAAAGTAAACGTAAAATTGCTAGGAACTCAGCGTCTTCAAGTGCTGCAACCCAGCTAGCTGAAAATGCGTCAAGGCCATTTTCAAAGTCAATGTGTTCCATAAACATCTTGAAAATACGACCGTCTAAAGCAGCAGTAAAATCCGTTTTCTTAGGAAAGTGATGACTAATACCTGTACGAGAAACGCCTGTTTGTTGACTCAATGTCGTGTATGACATCTTGTCGTAACCCAATCTCAATAGCTGGTCCACAACGGCATCCATGATCTTCTGGATCGTGATTTCTGTATCTTCTTTACTACGCTTTGGCATATTCAGGCTCTTCTCTTTGTAAATCCATCTAACTCAATCAAATGAAGTCAGAATGAAAATCGTTATCAGCATTATGTGAGCAAGATGTTTTTTCGCAAGTATTTAGAACTAAATGCACACAAATACTATGTACGAACAATTTTACAGTGATGTCTCTTTGGACACTTTGTCTAATTATTCTTCGAAAATCACCTTACAATCCTAAGTCGATAATTTTAAATAACGACTTAGAATATGAAATACCCAACGAAAAATTCATTGTATAAATACCTATCAAGCGATAGATAGTCTTATAAAATCATTCCTGACGCAACTAAGTGAATGATATTCTGACAAATTAATAACATTCCTTTTCAACAAAACGTGAGGTAAATCACATACATATTTATCGGCGCGAATGTAGATATTCATTAAACACCTTAACAAACAACATAGCATACCAGTATAAATTAGTTCAAAGGTTTTAATTTTTGTAGATACAGTTCAAATTGCTCGTTAGAATAACCTCAGACTTTGTAAGAGGATTATTTATGAGCCAAGATATTGGTAACAACGATGTATGTGAGGCTTGCGGTTGCGCAGGTGAAATTGGCTTCATCATTAAAGAAGGCGACGAGGTTGCTGAGGTAACGGTTTACGGCAACTCCAAAGCACTTATTGAAGCTGAATTAGCTAAGTACGTTGAGTTAGCAAAGCAAGTGTCTAGCAATGTTGAATTTGAAGCATCAGAGATGACTGAAGACAGCACAGAATTGCACGCACGCTTTAAATTTGAAGTAAGCGCTGAGAAAATTATTTTCGAACTTAAGACTCGCTCTCTAGCGCGTTAATATAAGCACTTACACTCATACAATTAAAAGACGAGTTTATTACTCGTCTTTTTTTATTATTTCAACCCAACCTAGAGCACCATTGGTCTCAAAGTCATTTTCAGCCGCACATTTAATCACAACACCTGTGACCTCAACGATAGCACCAACACTATATGCCTTATCATTGTAATAACAAACTCGTTGCTGTGAAGTACTCTGAGTGACTACCACTGCCGCTTTTGCAGGCGTTGATATTATTTTATTAGCACTTACTGATATTGAACAAAACGCAGAGGTCAGAATCACAACGCATTTTAGAATTTGATGCTTTATTCGAACCGAAAATTTACCTTTCATTGTCTCTTATTCCTTTCTACCTACCAACAAATGAGTAAAACACTATGCGAGAATAATTTTTTCTTTATAGTGTTAACGTCTATCGTAATAAGAAGCTTGTTATGCTCCGAATAATTGCACTTATTATTGGTTCCTTAACCATAACAAATGTGACTGCTGAACCACTCGATCAGTATCAAATATTGAACCATCTGGATAATTACGGAAACTTATATTTACGAAATAAGCCATACACATCACTGCCAACAGGGTTAATCGTTGAAGGCAACCTCAATATTGAGAACACTGCGATTACCCGCCTACCCAAAGGGTTGGAAGTAAACGGAAGTCTTAAAGGCGGTAACAGCCAACTCTCGCGGGTTCCCTCGGGAGTGAAGATAAAAGGCTATGCTGACTTGATTGGTAGTCAGATTACCAGTTGGCCAAGAGGTGTGAGAGTGGGCGGATTTATTAACCTCACGGATACTCCCCTCCAGAGGCTACCCAATGGCTTTAGAGTGAAAGGCGACCTGAGCGTGATTCGTACGCCTTTGACAGAGCTACCAAACGGGATAGTCATTGATGGCGATTTATATATAGGCGGTTCTGGGATTACAACATTTCCTGACACCATGACAGTCAAAGGTAATATCTACCTCGGTGGTAACACGATTACCACGTGGCCGACCAGCCTAGAGCTCGGTGGCGCTGTCGCTCGCTAATTTAGCCTAAAGCTCTAATGCTCTATTGCTCTATTGCTCTATTGCTCTATTGCTCTATTGCTCTAAAACTCTAATGCAGCAGCAAGTAGTAATTCAGAAACAAAAAAGGAGCCCAAGGCTCCTTTTTCAATTCAATCAAGTTACTACTCAGCTAACAAGCTAACTAACGCTCGTTAACCAATGTTCTTCACTGGATTCGCATAGCTGTCGATTAAGTACTGACGAGCACCTTGTGGCAAGCCAGATAGTTTATCTTCAAACTCCTGCTTAACCGCTGCTGTAATCGACTCGTCTTCTTTTTCCGCTGCCAGCAAGTTTACTGGAAACAGTTTATAGTTGTCGTGGATCTGGCGGTCGATCTCTTGAGCAAGCGCTTCAGGCGTATCAAAATCTTGGTCGATAACCTGACCGAAACCAACATGAACACGTCCTTTATTGCCGATGATACCTTGAATGATACTTTCGATATCTTCAAATTCACCCTTTTCGTAACTGCCGTTTACGTCTTTTTCAAAAAGCTCGATCGCTTTCGCGATATCACATGGATCGTTTTCGTAAGAAATAGACACAGGAACGATCTTCAACGACTTCACGTATTCAGGGAATGCAATTTTTTGCTTACGACCTTCAACGTGGAACATCTTCAAGATTGCTGGCTCAGTAAAATCATTGCCGTCTTTTGCACGGCCTTCTTTTTGAGCGATCCAGATAGAATTGCCCGTTTCCAAAGAATGCTTGATGTACGAAGACAACTGCCCTAGCGCTTTCATCATCTCACGCGGCCCTTTCAAAGAACGCTTTACAATAAAACTCTTATTAAGGCGCATCAGTTCAGTCGCACATGGTTTCTTCAACAAGTTGTCACCAATTGCAATTCGGCAAGTTTGATGATTGTTGTGATGCAATGCGTAATTAACTAATGCTGGATCCATAGCAATATCACGGTGATTTGAAATAAACAGGTAAGCTTGACTAGCGTCCAGTGACTCTACACCTGTGTATGTTACACCATTCGTGGTTTTCGCTAATGTATCTCGCAAGTATTTCTTAACTTCAATCTGGATGGATTCAACGCTGGTCAGCTTGCTCCATTTCATTTTCAAGTAAACGCGCAAGATCGGGCTCATTAATGCTTTAAACCAAGACGCATGGTTTGAAAAACGATAGTGCAGAATCGCACTGATAAATTCTTCATCATTAATAAGACGGTTTAGTGCCGCTGGAATTTCATCATCGCCGTAAGGACGAATATCAACATATGGATCGGTCGGAGAGGTCATTTTTTAATTCAAATAATAAAAATCTGGCTCATTCTACGCGTTGTTTTGACTTCTCGCAGCTACAGAGTCCATACTTTTGACAAGGTCAGACCAGAAAGATTGAAAATACCCTGTTATTGTTGGCATTCTTTAAAATTAACGGTAATCTTGACGCCCCAAAATTAAGGTACTATCTATGAACTTCGCTATTGAATATACATCGGCTTACTTTTCACACTTGGTGATTACACCTCGCAAAAAAGTACTTAAACATAGCCTTGTATCGGTTCAAAGTGGCTTGGTTTTGATAAAGCTGGGTAAACAAGAGTATGCCGTCGAGCCAGGCCAGAGTGTATGGATTCCATATGACTGCCTAACATCACTGACCTACTTTCCAAACACCCAGGTTAATCGTGTCGATTTCTCAGTTCGTTTGACCGACTCATTCCCGAGACAAGCAGGATACATCACGCAAACCAACCTCTCTTCTGCGTTACTGGAAAAGTTGGAGCTAACCAAAGCTCGCGCTTCAAATGCCAATAATACGGAGCAAGCGTTTAAAGATATGCTTTCTGTTCTCAAGCAAGAAGTGTTGGCATTTAAGCCACTACTTTGCGAAAGTGCTTTGTCTCAGCGATTCAATCAGTGGAACATCGATGACTCGAACCTACCGCAAGAGCACACCTTGGTGATGGTAATGCGCGAGGCAAAGAAACGAATGCAGTCAGGTCAGAAACGTGCACTTGTGATTGATGATTTGTTCTCTGGAAAAGAAGAAGAGTTTGAACAGCTGTGCATGCTTGTTTTTGGTGAAGATTTATAGCTTAGCGCTAAGTTATTGTTAATATTGAAAGCAGAAAACCAGATACTAAAAAGCCGCAAAAACTCAGTTTTTGCGGCTTTTTTAATTCTTAGCGTCTCAGCATCAATTAATAACCTAACGGTCTAGAACGGCAATTCAACCTGCATCATGAGGTCAGCGTCTCGTGAATCATGCCAGCGGTAATCAAAGCGCATGCGAGGTTGCCCGTCGACTTTCTCGCCAAAACCTATGCTCAGCTGAAGGCCATGATTCATCAACCACTCTTCAGTCGACATATCATACTGCTCATCTTCAAGATCTTCTGGGAACCACATACCCAAACCAACATAGTTGGATTCAAGGCTCTGAGTTAACAGTGGCGTGTCTTTGCTTTGAAGAACCCAATCAGACCAATAGTCTGGAGCTTCAGGCTCTTCATCACTTAGCCCGCTGATTTCCATCATGCGTTGGCCAAAAGACTCAATACTCGAAGAGAAGTCTAAGCAGCTGTTGTCATCATCAGAAGTCAGCATGATCGAATCTAAACTAAAGAAATCACAATCAGCTTGAGCAGGCATACTGCATGCTGCAATGATCATCGTCGCTGGTATCGCGCGCTTTAGCATAGTCATCAGACCTCTTAAATTAGTGAATCTACATTATTGTATACAGTTCATCATCTTGCAATATCTTTGTAACTGACTTTGTACTCAATTTCGCAACATTGCTCCCATTTTGCAAAGCAAGGCGGATATCGGTACTACGAATCTTTACTTTTTCAGGGCAAGCCATCACAGACCAGCGCTCTGTTATCTCATCGGATTTATAGAAAGATGAGAATTTGAAGAAATTATCAGGGCCAATAACAAACGTCAGTTCGGCGTCACGATGTAACTTCTGAAGTTCACTGAGCACCGCGTAAGTCGTCACGCTTTCACCTGGAGTAAACAAACTTTTTTCGATCAAAGAAAGCTCAACTTGATCCAGTGAAAGATCGCTAATAAATGCGTTAACTAACTGACATCTCGTATCAAAGTCTAGCATCTCTTTTCCCCAAGCATGGGCAATACTTGGAACAAGTAAAATTTTGTCAAAGTGAGCCAACGAATCAATCACACTTTTGTGCCCTAAGCTCGGCGGATTAAACGCACTACCGAAAATGGCTATTTTTTCCATTATTTATTACTGCCTTCTCTTTCTAAGCTTGTGCAAAGAGGTTTTTAAATCGGATGATTTAGGTATGATAACACTAGATTTTTAATTTGCTTGCAGGAAAGGAATACGAATGGAACAGTTAATTCGTGACGAAATGCGCGTACTACCTTCAATTGACCCTCACTTCGAAGTGACTCGCCGTGTGGACTTTATCAAAACTAAACTTCAGCAGTCAGGCTGCAAGTCTCTGATCCTTGGTATCAGTGGCGGTGTAGACTCAACGACCTGTGGCCGTTTAGCACAAATGGCTGTTAATAGCCTGAATGAAAGCGCTGGTAGCGACAACTACCAATTCATCGCCGTTCGCCTGCCTTATGGTGAGCAAAAAGATGAAGATGAAGCACAGCTTGCTCTGTCTTTCATTCAGCCTTCTCAATCCGTTTCTGTAAACATTAAAGCCGGTGTTGATGGGCTCCACGCAGCATCTCACGTAGCTCTAGAAAGCACAGGCTTGCTACCAACAGATTCTGCAAAAATCGACTTTGTGAAAGGGAATGTAAAAGCACGTGCTCGCATGATCGCGCAATACGAAATCGCAGGTTACGTTGGTGGTCTTGTCATCGGTACCGACCACTCAGCGGAAAACATCACAGGCTTCTACACCAAGCACGGTGACGGCGCATGTGATTTAGCACCTTTGTTCGGCCTGAACAAACGCCAAGTTCGTGAGCTTGCAGCAACGCTGGGCGCTCCAGAGCAACTTGTTAAGAAAGTACCCACTGCTGATCTAGAAGAGCTTGATCCTCAGAAAGCCGATGAAGCAGCATTGAACCTTTCTTACGATCAGATCGATGATTTCCTTGAAGGCAAAGAAGTCTCTCAAGACGTATCAGATCGCTTAGTAAACATCTACAAAGCAACTCAGCACAAGCGTCAACCAATCCCAACGATCTACGATTAATTTTTTGAATTAGTCTCAGAATTAAAAAGGGCGGAAGTTCATTTCAATGAGCTTCCGGCCTTTTCTATTTAATGCATTTTTCTTTATGATCTAGCGAGCTATTAATCCACAACTTCGATATCAGTTTGCGGAACACTGCAACACGCCAGTATCTGCCCCATGTTACGCTCATGATCTTGCAACGCAGGTACATCTGGCTGGTGAACTTGCCCAGACTCAAGGGTCACTTTACACGCTCCGCAAAAACCAGCACGGCAGCTAGAAGCAATAGACACACCCGCCGATTCAGCCTGTTCTAGTAGCGTTGACTGATTATTACCTTCGAACAAGTAGCCATTGACACTCAATTGCAGTTGCTTCACCGCCTCTTCGGTAGACTGAGCGACGCCAAATGCTTCTTGATGATAATGTTGAGGGTTGAGCCCCATTTGGATTAACAGTTTTTTTGCGTTATCCATAAAGCCGTCTGGGCCGCACACAAACGCTTGACGCTTGTGTAGTGCTTCAATTTTAGCAATATGCGACACGCTCAAACGACCAGATAAACCATCCCATTCTTTAGTTGGTTGGCTTAACGAGTAAATCACACGTAACCCTTTATGTTCGTTGGCAATCTTATCAATCTCAGCTTGATAAGGAATATCCTCTTCGCTACTGCATTGATGGTAGAAAACCACATCATCGATTTGACCATGGTCGGCTAAGTAACGAAGCATCGACAACATTGGGGTAATACCGCTGCCTGCAGACAAAAGCAGTAACGGATGGGTTGGGTTTGCTTCTAAGTAGAACGCACCATCTGGGTTTTGAGCGACTAGAGTATCGCCCACTTGGAAATGATCATTGAGCCAGTTAGATATTTGACCATCATCCACTCGCTTCACTGAAATCGCCAAACGACCCGCTCGTGATGGGCTAGAAGATAACGTGTAACGACGCGAAATCGTCTCGCTATCAATCACCATCTCAATCGGCAGATGTTGCCCAGGCTGGTAACTTGGTAGTGAGTGGTTCTCTTTCGCAGGTTCTAACCAAAAAGTTGTAAAGTCACGAGCGATCTCTTCACGTTCAACACAGGTTAAATGCAATGATTCTACCCAAGTATCTTGGTAGTGCTCTTTCTCTTTGGTTTCTAGTACTTCAACAACATCACCGGCTTTAACTAAGCCTTCATTTTTAGCAACTAGATTTTGACCAAAGAAAACACCACCGCGCTCATTCGCTCTGAATTTAGAAAAGGTGTTAAGCGGCTCTTTTGTTTCTCTGAATTCACCACGCTCAACATCAACCGTTGTTAGAATACAGCGCTCACAAGGCTTAACGGCTTCGAATTCAACCTCACCGATACGAATACGCTTCCAACTGTCTTCAGCAAAGGCTTCGGTATTGGAAACAACAAAGTTAGTGCGGAACTGATCCATTGAATGAGTTTCAGGGCTGCGGCGGTTTAACTCATCAAGAGAGGCTTGGCTGATCACCAGCATTGGGTAACCATCGGCAAAGCTCACGTTGTGACCGAGCTTTTCACGAACACGATTCGATTGCTCACCTGAAAACAGGAGTTCAACTCGGACACCCAACACATCGCTAAACCAATCATCAGCTTCATCATTGGTGGTGTAAGCGGTAAAGCTGTCTTTCCAAACCGTTGCTGGTGCTTCTTGCATCTTGAAATTCGCATACTTTAGGCGTAAAGGCTCTTTGCCTTCATAAGTGAAGATCAAACCGTCTGGTTGCAAGCTTGAAGATACCTTGACCATTTTCGGATACTTACGCGCCGTGATCATTGAACCGTCTGCCAATGCCAACATAAAGCGTCTGTCGAAAGTTAGGCCTTGTTTTTCGACCCAAGCAGAAGAGAGTGAAATCCCGCCTACAGATTTAACCGGAAACACATTAATTTGAGATAGAGAAGACACGTGCTTTGAAGCCTTTTGATCTTGAGCTTTTTTATCTAAAGGTAGCTGCGACATAACGATTCCAATGTTTTGTTGTTTGTCCCAATGCTAACAAATGGTTATAAATAGATAAACTAGCAGGCATTAAACACTTGATACTAAGCTAATATCTTGAGATGTTTATCCTAGTGTCTTATCTACATAAAGACAGCAATGTATTAACACTCTCCATACGTTCTATAATTTGAACACGGTTACCGCATTGAACTTTCATTGAATAAAAAGGATTTATCATGAACAAACTTGTCATTATCATCTTATGTGTACTACTCCCTCCTGTTGGCGTGTTCTTCGCTCGCGGCGCAGGTAAAGATTTGCTGATTAACATCATTCTTACTTTCTTCTTCTGGGTACCAGGTATGATCCACGGATTGTGGGTAGCCACTCGCTAACCCTGACCATCTCCGAGAATTAATACCGAATAAAATACTCATAAAAACAAGCTCCTAACCCTGAAGGGTTAAAAATAGGATGAAATGAAAGTGCTTTTCCACTATCATCCTGTCGCCTAAACGTAAGCGATTGCTTTCACAGATTTCGCTGAGTTTAGGCTCCAACTACATAACACTTCAAATGGTGGGAGCCTTCAATGACACAACTTACGATTACTCGTCCTGACGACTGGCACGTTCATCTACGCGATGGCGACGTATTAAAAGATACAGTGCGCGATATCAGCCGCTACAATGGTCGAGCGTTAATCATGCCAAACACCATCCCACCGGTAACCGATACCGAAATGGCGCTTGCTTACCGTGAACGCATCATGGCAGAGCAGCCAAGTGAACAATTCCAGCCTCTAATGGCACTTTACCTAACAGACAACACAACTCCTGATGAAATTCGTAAAGCGAAAGAGTCTGGCGCTGTTGTAGCGGCCAAGCTTTACCCTGCTGGCGCGACGACAAACTCTGATTCTGGCGTAACTTCTGCTCAAAAGATTTACCACGTATTAGAAGCCATGCAAGAAGTGGGTATGTTGCTGCTTGTTCATGGTGAAGTAACGGCTCACGATGTTGATATCTTTGACCGTGAAAAGCAGTTCCTAGACACAGTTCTAGCGCCGATTGTTAACGACTTCCCTGATTTGAAGATCGTTCTAGAGCACATCACGACTGCAGATGCAGCGACTTTCGTTAAGAACGCTAACGAGAACGTAGCGGCAACCATTACAGCTCACCACTTGCTTTATAACCGCAATCACATGTTGGTTGGCGGCATTAAGCCACATTTCTACTGCCTACCAATCCTTAAGCGCAACACGCACCAATTAGCGCTTATCGAAGCAGCAACAAGTGGCAGCAATAAATTCTTTTTGGGTACAGACTCTGCGCCACACGCAAAGGGCGCCAAAGAGTCAGCTTGTGGTTGTGCAGGTTCTTACACTGCACACGCTGCGGTTGAACTGTACGCTGAAGTATTCGATTTAGAAGGCAAGATTGAGAACCTAGAAGCGTTCGCGAGCCACAATGGCCCAGACTTCTACGGCATGCCACGTAACTCAGACACAATCACACTCGTTAAAGAAGAGTGGAATGTATCTGAAACAATGCCTTTCGGTTCAGACATCGTTGTGCCAATCCGTGGCGGCGAGACGATTTCTTGGGCTGTTAAATAAGCGTTTGGTCTGTAAAATAAGCGCTTGGGCTGTTAAGTAAACGCCCTCCATTTAACGAAAAGGGTCACCATAATAATTATGGTGACCCTTTTTTGTTTCGATGAAAGACTGTCTTATTATAAAAAATAATTAACGATTATTTACCACGAATTTTTCCAATAGAACTCCAAATCGCGACGACAATCAACCCTGAAAGCACACCAATCACACCATTTAATAGCGTCGGTACCACCGCTGTCGCTATCGTATGTCCACTAAAATCCATAATAATCGGTTCAATTAAATGATGAATCACGGGAACGTTGTGAACCACAATACCGCCGCCAACCAAGAACATCGCAGCCGTGCCAACAACAGCAAGCATTTTCATTAGCTTGGGTGCAAAGGCGACTAACCCATTACCCAAACGGGTTTTAATGGCACTCCCATTCGATATGCGCTGGAGATAGAAACCTAAATCGTCCAACTTAACGATCCCTGCAACTAAGCCATAAACACCAATCGTCATCACTATCGCAATCAAACTCACGACAAGAATCTGAGTCATGATGCTTGCTCCCGTTACGGTCCCCAGTGCAATCACAATGATTTCTGCAGATAAGATAAAGTCAGTACGAATCGCGCCTGATACCTTTCTCTTCTCATATTCCTCAATGGATTCGCCAGTACCCGTATCCTCTTCCTTCTCGTCATGTTGATGAGCGTGAGGAAAAAGCTTCTCTAAGATTTTCTCTGCCCCTTCAAAACAAAGAAACAGACCACCAATCACGAGTAGTGGCATGATCAACCAAGGAATAAATGCACTGATCAATAATGCCGCCGGAACCAAAATCAGCTTATTTTTAAATGAGCCTTTTGCGACCGCCCATACCACTGGGATTTCTCTTTCAGCAGAAACACCGGATACCTGCTGAGCGTTAAGGGCTAAATCGTCACCCAATACGCCTGCGGTTTTTTTAGCTGCCACCTTAGACATCAGTGCAACATCATCCAACACGGTTGCAATGTCATCTAACAGTGTTAATAAACTTGCTCCAGCCATTTTATTGTCTCTTTATAAAGGATTGAACCATCGATGAAATGTAACATCATCAATTCACTCATCAAAGTTATGAGTCTGTAAAAAATAAAGTCGCAAATTGTGTTTTCTATTGCTGTCTCTGTTAGACAGGAATAATCTGTCTTAATCTTTCACGAACATAAAAGAAAAAGTATAGATGAAAAGTGAATCTACCTACCCAATTGGTAAGCCAGGACAAAAGTGGCAACAAGCAGAACGTGAAGCATGGTTCGCTCAAAGAACGGTTAAGCGTGAATATCAACAAGAAGTTGTACCAAAGATTAAGGTGCTCGCTGACCGTTTTGACATCGAGCAATACGGCGCACTGAGCTACGACGAAGATCGCTTCCCACTTTTCGCTATCAAAAGCAAAAACTGGGACGAGTCAAAGCCGACCATTCTCGTTACAGGTGGCGTTCACGGTTACGAAACCAGTGGTGTGCATGGCGCTATCAAATTTGCAGCGACCCAAGCAGAAAAATACACGGCGCACTTCAACATTGTTGTAGCACCTTGTGTGAGCCCTTGGGGTTACGAAGTGATCAATCGCTGGAACCCAAATGCCGTTGATCCAAATCGCTCTTTCTACGATGGTACGCCAGCAGAAGAATCAGCAAACCTGCGTGCATTAGTGGCCTCTTTACCAGAAGTCTTGGTTCACGTTGACCTGCATGAAACGACAGACTCTGATGAAACTGAATTCCGACCAGCACTCGCAGCACGTGATGGCATTGAGTACATCGAAGGTATGATTCCAGACGGTTTCTACACGGTTGGTGATACTGAAAACCCGCAGCCTGAATTCCAAGCGGCAGTAATTGCTTCAGTAGAAAAAGTAACGCACATTGCGCCTGCAGATGACGAAGGCAAGATCATTGGTTCTGAAATCACACAACACGGCGTGATCAACTACCCTATGAAGAAGCTAGGCTTATGTGGCGGCGTGACCGACTGTAAGTACGGAACAACCACAGAAGTTTACCCAGACAGCGATAAAGTAACAGATGAAGAGTGTAATGACGCTCAAGTTGCTGCCGTAGTCGGTGCTTTGGATTACGTAATCCAACACGAATTAAACGCTTAAGCGACTACTTAAAACCTCGCACCAAGCACCTAATAGCTAGTCTCCTAAAGCTAACCCCTAAAACTAAAAAGAGCCACAGGTGACGATTCACTTGTGGCTCTTTTTTTGTATTTTCTGCTTGTCTTTGGTTTCTTCTGAGCATAAAAAAGCTCCCATGCACATTGTGCAAGAGAGCTTTGAAATAACGCTTCATCCGGAATAAGTAGTTCTTTACCTAATTACTTACTCAGAAACTTAGCTATTTTATTTCGCTGTTTCGCTAACGTTTGCTTGTCCTTTATCTACCTCAGTAAGTAGGCCTTTCACCAAACTCACACAACCAATCAGAAGAATGATCGTAAACGGCAGTGCTGCAATAATCGTAATAGATTGCAGAGCTTGGATTGATTGAGTACCACCAATCCACAGCATCACCATTGCGATAGCACCCGAGATAACAGCCCAAACGACTTTCTGTTTCACTGGCACTTCTAGTTTACCACCTGCCGTCATGCCATCGATAACGATAGAACCTGAGTCCAACGTGGTAACGAAGAACACGATGATCAGCACAACTGCGAGAACAGACAGAATGCTACCAAACGAGTAAGCATCTAGCATGTAGAACAAGCTTAGAGATACGTCTGTAATGCCTTGGTCGAGGCCAAGTTGCCCCACCTGATTAATTACTTGCTCGATAGCCACGCCACCAAAGATAGACATCCAAGCTGAAGTTACTAACGTTGGGATAATCAATACGCAAAGTAGGAACTCACGAACCGTACGGCCTTTAGAAATACGCGCTACGAACATACCGAAGAAAGGTGCATACGCTACCCACCATGCCCAGTAGAACACAGTCCAGCCATGCAGCCATGTTGTGTCTTCACGGCCTGAGCTTTGGCTCAACGCTACGATATTTTTCACATAGCCCGTTGCCGCAGTTGCCATTGAATCAAGCACAGTTGTGAAGTTCAATACAGCGATAAGACCAAGGAATATGAATGCAATAACCATGTTCAGGTTACTTAGGAACTTAACACCACCGTCCATGCCACGCATAACAGAGATGATCGCCAAGCCCATAATAAGAACGATAATAGATTGCTGAAGGTAGATGTTGTTTTCTAAGCCAAACACGTGGCTAATACCACTTGCTGCTTGTGTACCACCTAAACCCAATGAAGTCGCAAGGCCAAACAAAGTAACCAGTACGGTTAGCACATCGATTACATCACCAGTTTTGCCCCACACACGCTCACCCAGAATTGGGTAAAACACTGAACGCATGGATAGCGGTAAGCCTTTGTTGTAAACAAAGTACGCTAGACAAAGCGCCGTCATGCCATAGATAGCCCATGCATGAAAACCCCAGTGGAATACTGTTGCGCCTAGCGCCAGTTCACGGCCAGCTGCTGTGAAAGGTTCTGCATTCAATGGAGTTCCGAACCAGTTCGTGAAGAACGCAGTTGGCTCTGCAACACCCCAAAAAATAAGTCCAATACCCATACCTGCTGCGAATAACATCGCAATCCAAGATGACATTGAATAGTCCGCTGTCGCGTCTTCGCCACCTAGGCGAATCTTACCCAACGGCGAAAATGCGAGAACAACAGCAAACGCTAGCATGATGTTGGCTCCCCACATAAACAGGAAGTCAAACTTTGATAGAACAGCACCCTTAATAGAATCAATAGCAGCTTTAGCATCTGCCGGAGGAAGAGCAAGAAGAGTGATGATGAAGAGAAGAGATAAGCCTACTGAGGCTACGAAGACGGTGTTGTGGACATCCATGCCCCATTTATTGACGTTATCTTGACCAACTTGATAGTCAGTAGAATCAATACTGTATTTTTTTGATTTAAAACTCATAAATTATGATGTTCGTATATCCGATTCAACGAATATTAGGACGCTCTCCATATCCAGTTACTACTTGATTGGCTCGCCGCACCACCTAAATAGAGGCGATAAAAATCACAATGATTGGTGATAAATGGACTTATTGGCTCAATCCCAAGGCGCGGATTATAGCACAGCTCAAAGCATTTTGACTGAGTTTTAGCTCAATAGTCACCCAAATTACCGTGAATCACGATAGTTAAACTCATAAACACAGAATAAAATAAACAAATAAAAATCTTTAAATACAGCACCTTAAATTCAAATGGCGCACTGTAAATTCTCGTTCAAACTTTCTACAGATAATATTAACAACAGCCTGATTTATTTATAGCTCTAATAAAAAAGCCCCGCTATAGGGCGGGGAAATTACCAAAGGTAAAAGAGAAATCTATCTTCGAATATCGGTGCTACATTGCTTTACGTACTTCGTACCAGACAAGTGCTGCTCATTACAGAATTACAGAATTACAGCTCACTACAGATGCACGACATTTAAGTCCGAAGCAATATTAGATCGCGAAGCAAAAACCTAGGTTATAGTCTTCACCATTCTTTTCTGTGAATTCTTTGTCTTCACTCGATGCGTTCGGTTTACCGCTTTCATCGCCCTTTACTAGGCTTACCCAGTGACGGATTCCTGAAGAACGGTTCGCCTCTGTTTGGCCAAACGTAGTGCATGTCTCTAGTTGGATATCTTGAATATCAACTAATTCCAAGTGGCCAGTACCTTTGCGAGCACCGATTGTCACTTCAACGTGTGTACCGCTTTCGTCACGGAATAAGATTGCTGATGGTTTTGACTTATCACCTGTGTAAGCCACAAAGTGTTTAGCTCGTTTCAGGCCTGTGTGTTCACCGTTTTTGAAGTAAACCTGAACATGTCGATAATCAATCTCGTAGCTCACTGCATCTTCGTGTGAACCCGCCTCAAGAGGAAATAAAGTATCAAGCAACTGCTTCGCCATTTTCTGTTTTTCGAGTTGCTTGTCTGCTTTCACCATTTCGACGGCAAAGACAGCTTCAGCAATAAATGTTGAATGGTTTCTGTGAAGTTCTGTTTTGTCTAGTGTCAGCATATTCATAGTTTTTCCCTCTTACGGCTTTGAATTTCATGTAGGTCAAAAATCCTGATTGACCCTTTTCAAAATTGTTCTTTACTGTGTTGCTTCCATGTATTTCATACTACTTGTATTTTCTAAACAATTTCACAACAAAAATTTCACACTGTGAATTTTACTAAATTGCTTTTTTACACACACCGGCATTTTGAGCCCCTAGCCCTTGATTTCCCTGGGCTGAGGGCTCACTAGAACCACTATTACGTGTTGTTTGATTTTGTGTAATAACCGACACCAACCAACTTATTGTCGATTACTCGATAATAGGTATGCTTGGTTTCGACTTTGCTCGACAGCGGATTCAACCATCGGTAGGTATAAACTCCACGCCCGTTTTCTTTTGCGAGGTTCAACATCTCAGTAAGAATCGGTTTATCGTCAGGGCTTAGGATTTCGTTGTGTGATCGCCCGACAAGTTCAGGAGATACACCGTGTGCGAGCAGCTTTCCAGAGCTCATGTCCATCACGAACACATACAAGTCTCCTTCAACAAAGCGACCTTCGCTATTATTGAACTCGGTAATGCTGTCTTGTTCGGATTCGACTATCGCCGTCATGGCTCTTGCCAACAATCGCTTAGCTTCTGCGGCACTTGAGCGTTCAGGGTAGTAACCCACAGCCACAATCACATCGCCCACTCGTTCAAAGAAGGTGGTCTTAGGCTCACCCATGCGGTCAGTCGGATTTGTCCAATGGTACTGAACTTCGCCAAAACCGTTATGTACAGCCTTAGTGATCATTTCTCGGAAAAAAGGATTGCCATAAACATCTTGAGTGTCCAAAACGCTGTCGCCCACCAACACCATTGAAGATCCGCCACTGGCGAGGAATTGGCCATCAATCCCTAAAGCAAACACATAAAGCTCACCGTCTGTATATTCAGGGTCGCTCATGAAGTCACTCACACTCTCATCGCCATCCTTTTGCACATGTATCACCGCCTTCGCAAGCAGGGTTTTGGCTCTTCTTTCAGCGTCACTGACAACATGTGGTTCTGAAATGTCGAGCACATTGACTGGCTCGTTTTCTTTCGCTGTTTCTGAATGTTCGGCACGCAACCCAATGCCACTGATCACTGCAAATACGGCACAACCAATAAGGATAATTCTTGATATATTCATAGTGACCTCTCCTAATAGCCCACCAAGGACGGTAGCCAAAGTGTAATTTGCGGGAAGAAAGCGATAACGAACACGCCAATAACGGATGCAAGCACAAAGGGATGGATCTTAGCGGTGATCTGTTCGACCGTGGCTCCGCCTATCCCCGAGGCAACAAAGATATTTTCACCGAGCGGCGGCGTAGCAAATCCTATCGATAACGTACACACCACCACGATTCCTACGTGCGTTGGATCCGCACCGAGCATGTACATGATTGGCAACAAGACCGGCACGATGATCATGATCGCGGCCAAGGTTTCCATGAACATGCCAACGAAAAGCAGTAACACAATAGTCAATGCCCACACCATGTACATGTTGTCAGTGAACCCTAACAATGACTCCGCCACCACAACCGGAATTTTTTGTTCGATTAACAAGCGACCAAATACCGTTGCCGCGAATAGAATCAGCAACACACGTCCAGTGATCCATGTCGTTGTCGACAATGACTTAATCGTGCTTTTGAACGATAACTCTCGGTGAATAAACACTCCGACAAACAGTGAATAGAAGATAGCCACAACCGCCGATTCTGTGGGTGTGAACATACCGCTGTAGATACCTCCGAGAATCAAAAACGGAGCCAGTATCGACCATATACCTCGGCGCAACGAGTGTCTTACTTCGCTAAATGACCAGTTTTCAGTCAACCCTTTGTAGCCTTCACGTTTAGCAATAAAGTAGTTAGTGACGACGAGTGTCGACGCCATAATGAAGCCAGGCACAACCCCAGCAACAAACAGTTTTGGAATAGATAAAGAGGCAAACTGCCCGTGTTGAGCAATGGCCTCTGGCGGTGCCATTAATCCCATTGCGGAGATACCGAAAATAACCAAGGGAATTGAGGGTGGGATAATAATACCCAATCCCCCTGAAGCAGCAGTCACCGCGGAGGCGTAGCTCTTATCATAATCTCGCTTAACCATTGCTGGCACCATTAGCATACCTACCGCAGCTGTGGTTGCAGGGCCTGAACCTGAGATAGCACCAAAAAACAAACACGCCATCACGGTTGCAGCGCCAAGGCCACCCGTCACGGGTCCGGCTAAGCTCTCTGCAATATCTACCAGACGTTTGGAGATACCCGCCGCCTCCATTAATGCGCCAGCAAGAACAAAGGCCGGCAGCGCCATTAACGGGAAGTTACCCACCGAAGTAAACGCGATCTGTACTAAAGCGATAGGATTTTTGTCGAGCAACATATAGGCTGCCATTGAAGCGCCGGCCAGTGATACGGTGATTGGTGCACCCAGAATTAACAGGGTTAAGAAGCCACCAAATAAAATTAGAGTTAAATAGGATTCCATTATTACATCTCTCTATTACGACTATTCTCTATGACGACTACTGTGATGATTTTTGTGCCGTCATTTTGCGCAGTTCTTTGACTTCAGGATCTTCGTTTTTAGCGCCTTTGAACAAACGCTCATAGTTGTTCCAGATAATTCGAATCATCATCAACGAAAACGCGATAGGCAAAATCATATAGAAGTATTTCATTGGGATGCCTGTTGTCTGAGACTTCCAAAACAGGTTCATTTTGTTGAACACGAAATCGTAGCTGAGGTAGACAAAGTAACCGTTGAACAGCAACCATAAGAAGTCAGCGATAGTTTCACAGACGGTCTGAACAATCGGTGGGAAAAACTTGAAGTGAAAACTGACTCGGTTATGTGCCGACATTTTGGCCGCCACAACGGCTCCTAAATAAGCAAACCAAACAAACATGTAAGTAGCCACTTCATCACCCCAAGGTATGGAGTAATCAAAAAACTGACGAGTAAGGATTTGTGTGAACAGCAATAAGACAAAGCTTGCTAGCAACAGACAACAGGTATATTCCTCGATGTTGTTAAGATGCTTTTTTATCGTTTTAGCGACTGACATATAACCTCCAATGTTGATTTCCACATGACAACCAATCGCTCGCGGTACTAAAAAGATCAGGTACTGAACAGATCAACGAGTAAAGCCATGTAAAGGCCCTATCTCACTGTTCTATCGCTAGGTGATTAAGTAGCGGAGAACAGCAGATAGGGCGTATCTAATCGTTACTTTCTACCTAGTAACTCAAGAACGTCGTCCAGCTTGTCTTTGCCACCAATGCTTGAATAGAACTTAGGCCAAACTGATTTCGTTACCTTGCTAATCCACTCTTGCTCATTGTCTGCTGGGTCTGTGAATACCATGCCTTTCGCTTGTAGCTCTTCACGGATCTTGTTTTCAGTATTCTCTAGATAAGCAAAGCTGTGTTCTGTTGCTTCCTGACCCGCTTCAAGAATGATCTTTTGCATCTCAGGTGTCTGTTGTTGGAAGACCGTTTCACTCACGATTAGCGGCTCAAGTGAGAAGATGTAACGGAGGTTTGTTACGTACTTCTGTACTTCATTGAACTTCATCGCATGAACAGTGATGTATGGGTTGTCTTGACCATCAACCACACCTTGTTGTAGCCCAGTAAAGGTTTCTGACCATGCCATTGGTGTTGGGTTTACGCCCCATGCTTGGTAAGACGCGATCATGATTTCGTTACGAGGGACACGAATCACTAACCCTTTTAGATCGGCTGGCGAAGCTACGGCTTTTTTCGAGTTAGTCAAAACCCTAAAACCAGAATAAGCCCAACCTACGATGCGAACGCCTGCGTCACGGATAGTATTGTCGACAAGGTCTTGACCGACTTGGCCTTGAGTTAATAGCACCGCTTCTTCTGCACTTTGAATAACATAAGGCATGGTCAGTAGACCAACCGTTGGAGAGAAAGGCGTCACGTTGTTGATCGCCAATACAGAGAAGTCGAGAAGGCCGATTGCCGCGTCGTTTACGGTGTCTTGCTCATTGCCCAATTGACCATTCGGGAACAGGTCGATTTTGACTTTACCGTCTGTTTTTTGCTCCATCAATTCAGAAAATGAGGTCGCTAATTCCCACTGAGTACCACCAGCAGCATCGCCGATAGCCATTTTAAAATTTGCTGCTGCCGCGGTATGAGATAGCATCGCTGTTGCTACAATTGTGACGCCAGCAATAATTTTATTTTTAATAAATTTCATAGTCTTAACCTTTCATATCATACAGACTTCCTGCCTGTACTTTGCTCACAAGGTGACCTGGTACAACTTTCCTGGTCGTAGTTCTATTTCCCTATTTTGGAAACAATGTTCGAGTAGTTAAAGCACTTCATCCTTTAACGAATACCACTGATAAAGGAACTGTTGCCCTACTCTTCGAAATGGTGCAAACATCTCAGATTCCACCACTTCCCTCACGTTGGGGAACGGAAGTTTTGATTCAAATATTGGCAAGTCAAGCTTATGACCTTCACCTGCAATCCACTGAGCAAGGCGCTTGCCTGCTTGAGCGGAGTACATCACACCATTGCCGCCATACCCTAGTGCGTAGAATATGGATTGCTTTGGATTCGGCTGATAGATTCTTGGCATCATGTCGTGGCTAACATCAACCCAACCCCACCATGAATAATCGATTTTGATCTGATCGAGAGAAGGGAATTTTCGGGTTAAATCCGATCTCAACATATCTTCGTATTTCTTTTCAGGTGCGTTCTTGCCACTGATGGCACTGCGTGTACCTATCTGCACTCGGTTATCGGGTAACAAACGGTAGTAATGACGCAAGATCCTAGTATCAGTAATCACCTGATTGGTTTTGAAGTTACACGCAGCGATTTCGTCTTGAGTTAACGGACGCGTCACCATCGAGTTAGAAAGTACTGGCAATAAGCGATTCTTAAGCTCTGAATGCAAACCTTGGCTGGTATATCCGCCTGTACAAACACCGACAGAGCGAGCCTTTACAACACCACCAGGCGTTTTCAGGTAATGCACACCGTTGCGAGTTTCCCATCCCATCACAGGGCTTGCTGGGTGAACTTTTACGCCGAGTGCTCTCGCCTTTCTTAGATAACCAAATGCCAGTTTCCCTGCATGAATGCCAATACCTTCTGGCTCATGCATTGCGCCTGCCGCTTCTTGGTCACCAACGTAATCACGCTTTACGGTTTCCGCATCTAAGATCTGCGCATCGTAATCAAACGTGTCACGCAGCAACTTGGCTTCTTTCTCGAGCGTTGCCATCACTTTTGGACGGTGAGCAACGTATAAGTGGCCACCCGGTTGTGGGTCACAATCAATGTCTTTGATTAGAGACTTAAATGTGTTCATGCCGTCGACGCATTCGCGGTGCATTTTTAGTGCGGTTTCGAGTCCCCAGCGTTCAATCCACTGAGAGCGCTTCAAACGTCCTGACGCACACTGAGCCTGACCACCATTTCGGGTACTGCAGCCCCAACTCAAACGGTTAGCTTCAATCACAGTCGCTTTAATACCGTACATTTCAGCAAGGTGTATCGCGGTGCTTAGGCCAGTGTAGCCTGAACCGATTATCGCCACATCGACATCCATATCCGATGTAATTGGACCATCATCTTCAGGTGGTACGCCTGCGGTATCTACCCAATAAGTCGGGGCGTATTCCTTGCCGTTACCTGGGCTCTTGTCTTTAAGTGGATCGTATTTTGGATCGTAATTATCTTGTGCTTGGGTGCTTTCTTTTACTTGGGTGCTTTTCACCTTTGGCGGCACATCGGCTGCCGGTTGTTCCATTACTAAACTCATAATTCGACTCTCCTAGTCATAACACGTGAACGGGTTGTGGTTTCGTGTCTAGCTCTTGGGAGTATTGTTGGGAGTCAAAAGAGGTCGTGTTTTACGGAAGGCATTTTTTACGCTGATTTTTCCATCTTTCAGGGTAAACACATCAACCATACGAGCTTCGATGACGGTGCCATCAGGGTTAGTCGCAGAGAACGTTGATTCACTTACCGCGCGGTCACCACACACAAAGTGGACAGGGTCGCTCCAGGCTGCATCTGGAAAGTTCTGCCAAACCAATTCAAAGCTATTGCGAACGGCTTCGTACCCTTCAATAGTGTTTCCAAGTTCGCCTTCTCCTGCCACGGTGTGGAAGACACAGTCTTCGGTCATAAACGACATTAGCGCTTCAATATCATGGTTATTCCATGCATCACTAAAAGACTGTAAAAAGGCGGTGTCGACTTGGTTTTCCAGCACGAATGTTGCTGCATTGGTTTGCATATTCATATTCCAGAATCCTTTATGTTTTCGTTATTGGTTTAAATTTCAGTAGCTTTGCGCCACTTTTTTATTAGAGTGTTTAAACTAGATCTGTGAAATTTAACAACTTGATAACAAGCTTCGCCACTCTAACTTCGAGTTACTTTATAAACAATCTTTAAGCTCACAGATTTCATTTTTTTATAAATTAATTAGCGTTCTAATTTTATTTACACAGTCACTCACTATATTTATACGAGGTCTAAATAAAATAATTATAAATATTAGACTTTAGTCGAAGTCAAAATCTTGATGGTACTTTCGGCCATACTGCTCAAGCTGGCGATCATGAGTATTAACTTGTAATTCGATATTACCCTCACCTTTATTAATTGCTTGATTACCATCTACATGAGCTTCATTTTTCAAATCAGCCAGTTCCTCTTCAATATATTCTGTCGGTTCATTTAAAACATTCATGGAGATTAATTCCTTTATCAGGTTTACTTTCGCTGATGGAAGAATATGAACGGATACTAGACCGTTTGAATATTCTTTCTCATCGTACAAAGGCTGAATGGCATCATTGCCACCTTCCTTAAATGGGTGAATGGAATACCACTTATCTTTTCGTTGCTCTTGCTGATCACAATCAGCCACATTGAATATCTGAGTCCTATTGAGGTCACATGGTGAGTTGAAAACACTAACTTTATGATAATCAATGGCTTTAATAATATTGATACAGTCTTTACTTTGGCTATGACATACAGACCACAGCGCATTAATCAGGTTATCTGTCCATTCAAGTAAACGAGTTGGAAACCCCTGTTTCTTGGCTAAACACATCAGTAACCAATCGTTTATCTCGTGTGCACTCAACGAATGCCCACCATAAACTCTCACGGTCGAGAGAAGCTCTTGTTCGACACGGCGAATATTCTTTCGATTTGATCGGCCTAAACTCGGCATCAAGTTATTATTTTCATAATCACACACGTTATAAATTAATCCACGGTGCCCACTACACTCTGTAATGAGTGAATCGATTACTTCATACAGCTCTTCGATAGAACTTATATAACGTTTATGCTTCATAACATGCATGCAATAAGTCACTTAATTTAAATTTGGCACAATCCAAAAATCAACACTCAATAATCTTGTTAATCAACGATCACGGTGATTAGTGGTGAAAATAATTTCAAAAAATGATAGTAGATATATATTTTCATTACTAACTAGTATTTAAAGATCCATCCACTAAGAATCTATTAATAATAACGAGCGACAAAATTTATATAGCTAGAACCACTTAAATACTCATGGGGCATTTAATTAGTGTTCTAATGTTTAACGAGAAATTATTGAACTAAGCGTTTACGTTCTTCACTTAAGCACTTTGCCAATACCCGTTAATATTGCCCGACCACGCACTCGACAACATTCTCGATGATACGGTGGCCGGACAAACATCCTATGACTTATACGTAGTCTTTGTATTTATCTAGGAAACGAACCGGTGTTGATAGTGCATCTCGGCGGAACGGGTCGCCCAATTCCTGAGTACACATGATTTCAATGATGGTTGTTTTGCCTTCGTTCATCTGCATATCGATGGCTTTTTGCAAGGTTGGACCTACATCTTCTAGCTTATCAACCGTGATACCTTCAGCGCCCATTGCTCGTGCAATCTCTGCAAAGCTTTGGTTTTCAAGTTCACCGGCAACAAAGCGTCGGTTGTAGAAGTCGACTTGGTTCTTCTTCTCTGCACCCCATTGACGGTTGTGGAATACCACGGCTGTCACTGGAATGTTATGGCGAACACATGTCATGGTTTCCATCAGGCTCATGCCCCACGCACCGTCGCCTGCGTATGAGATAGCTGGACGATGAGGTGCAGCTGCTTTCGCACCAATGATGGTCGGGAATGCGTAACCACAGTTACCGAAACTCATTGCAGCAAAAAAGCTACGTGGTTTTTCAAAGCGTAAGTAGCTGTTTGCCACTGAGTTGATGTTACCGATATCCGTCGAGACCATTACGTCTTCTGGCATCGCTTTTTCTAGCTCACGCAATACTTGGCGTGGGTGTAGATATTCACCACCAGAGAACGGAGTCTCGTGTGAGTTTTCCTCAATCATATCTAAGCTGAAAGAATCACGTTCGTGTGTCCACTCATCAAGCTCTTTTTCCCAAAGTGCTTTTTCTGTAGCGACGGTATCTTGGCGAGCGCCTTTGTTGTCATCACACAACAGTGCGCGGCCTTCCAACCTTTCAGATAGAGCAACCGCAGCTGCTTTCGCATCACCACAGATACCAACCGAAATTTTCTTAACCAGACCCAGCATCTTGTTGTCTGCATCAATCTGAATGATTTTCGCATTCTTCGGCCAGTAGTCCATGCCATGTTGAGGCAAGGTACCAAATGGACCAAGACGTGTACCCAAAGCGATAACCACATCCGCTTGAGCCATCAGTTTCATTGCTGCTTTCGAACCTTGGTAGCCTAAAGGACCACACCATAATGGGTGACTAGCAGGGAAAGAGTCATTGTGTAGGTAGCTGTTAACTACTGGAGCTCCTAGTCTTTCCGCCAACGCCGCACACTCTTGAACTGCATCTGCCATTACCACGCCGCCACCAGAAATGATGACTGGGAATTTCGCTTCAGCAATCAGGTCTGCCGCTTCATTTAGAGATTTCTCACCACCTGGACCACGGTCTAAACGCGCGGGTTTAGGGATCTCGGTTTGAGTTTCACCGTAGAAGTAGTCACGTGGAATGTTCAGCTGAGTCGGACCCATTTCGCTCATTGCACGGTCAAAACATCGACCCGTGTATTCAGCCATACGATCTGGGTGCGTTACGTGTCCTTGATACTTAGTAAACTCTTGGAACATTGGAAGCTGGTTACACTCTTGGAAACCACCTAAGCCCATCGTTTTAGTGCCTGTCTCTGGCGTCACAATGACGACCGGGCTATGTGCCCAGAACGCCGCTGCGATCGCAGTCACACAGTTACTGATACCTGGGCCATTTTGCCCGATAACCACGCCATGGCGACCAGATACACGAGAGTAACCATCTGCCATGTGGGCAGCGCCTTGCTCGTGTACTACTGGGACCAATCGAATGCCAGCAGGAGCAAAGATATCCATTGCGTCCATAAATGCCGACCCCATGATGCCGAACATATCGGTAACATCATTAGCAACCATAGTTTCAACGAACGCTTCTGATGGTGTCATTGTTACTGTGCCGGAAACAACCGTACGTTTTTCTTGCTCGCTCATTCTTCCACTCTCCTTGAGTTAACCAAAATTTCACTTTTCGGAATGAATCGTCTCTTTTTCGAATTCATTTTCACCTTAGTAGTAGAATTTTTGCGCGTCAACTTTTTATATTAAATTGGAACAATTCATTCTAATTAATAAAACTAGATCACATTATTGGTAGTTATTCGTACAAAAAGTGCCGTTAACTTAAGCGGAGCTGTTAATAATCGATGAAATATCGCGATAGCAGCGACAAGTGATGAGTTATATAGAGGGAAAAATGATGAAAGAGGCGGAATTGATACCAACGCAACCAGTAAGTGTGAGAGAACGCTTTGGGATCGACAGCAACCTAACCGTGATGGCATTTGAACATGCGGGCGAATATGTTCCTAAAGTCGATCCAAATTACTGTTTCGACCCCGAAGTGACGTTGGCTATATTGGCGGGGTTCACCTCCAATCGTCGCACATTGATACAAGGCACACACGGAACGGGCAAGTCGTCTCACATTGAGCAAATTGCCGCAAGATTGAATTGGCCGTGTTTGAGGATCAACCTAGACGGACACTTAAGTCGCTTGGATTTCATAGGTAAAGACAGCATCGTCATTAGAGACGGAATGCAAGTAACAGAGTTTAAAGAAGGCATTCTTCCTCAGAGCATTCAACAACCCATCGCACTGGTATTAGATGAATACGACGCTGGTCGTCCTGACGTGATGTTTGTGATTCAACAGCTATTAGAGCAAGACGGCAAATACACCTCTTTAGAACAAAACCGAGTGATCACTCCTCACCCTTCTTTCCGCCTGTTTGCTACCTGCAACACGCTTGGCTTGGGTAATTTTTCAGGTTTGTATTCGGGTACTCAAGTACTTAACCACAGTCAGTTAGATAGATGGAACATCATCGCTACACTCAACTATTTAGATCCACAACATGAAACTAAGATCGTGTTATCCAAGCTTCCAGATCTAAATAATGAAAGTGGCCGACAACTGGTTGAGAAAATGATCGCGACCGCCGGATTAACGCGTAACGGGTTTCGAGCTGGTGACCTTTCGACGGTGATGTCTCCGAGAACGGTGCTCACTTGGGCCGAAAACATCCAAATATTCGACGATGTAGCAACGGCATTTAGACTGTCATTCTTAAATCGCTGCGAAGACGAAGAGAAAGAGCTAGTCAGTGAATACTATTTCCGCTGCTTTGGTGAAGATCTAGAAACGCATGCTCAAAACTATTCGCACTCGGAGTCGTAAATCATGGCCAATGTTTCTTCTCAGCAGAAAAAGATCCTTGATCTTGGCGTGTCTGTCGCCAGAGCGATCAGTGGTGAGTTGAATCTGAATTATCGGGGGGAGCGTCTCTATAAAGGCAATATCCCCTGTTATTACCAGTCTGCACACACTAACGATCTCACCTTTGTGTCTCGCCATGAGTTGAAAAACAGCAAGCTTTCGATGCAAGGTAAGATCGATTCATCGGCATTACGACTCTTGCTTTCAGATGCTGCTCTTCATTACTCATTGCGACCGAAAAACGAAGTCGAACGTCTGTTATATGATTTCTGCGAACAGGTACGAATCGAATCGCAAGTCCCGTCTTATCTGAAGGGCGTGATCACTAGTATTCAATTCAACTTTGCGTATTGGAGCGACCAGTATCATCAGAATGGCTTCACCGAATCACGAATAGGCATGTTGCTGTTTACACTGATGCAGGTCATCCACACCCGCTTAACTGGCGTCCCAGTTTCGGAGCCTATCGCTGAAACCATTGAATCGACTCGCGCCGGCATCGTACCTACTTTTGGTCACTGCCTGAAGCGCTTAAAGCAACATCGAGCCGACCAACAACAGTTTGCACACTGCGCTAACGAGCTTGCCGCCCTTGCACAAGAGTTAGTCATCCAAGAACAAGAAAATGATAACTCGCCCACTCCAACGGTCGAAGAAGACATTAAGATCCTTGCGCAGCTTGCCTTGATTGTTGATGGTGACATTCAAGATGAAGACGTCGATAGCGACATAACGGGCAGTAGTAAGGTATTCGAGCTTTCGGGCGCGAATTATCAGGTCTTTAATTCAGAATTTGATCAAGTCATCGCGGCAGACAAACTCGTCAGGCGCGCCCTATTACTCGAACTAAGACAAAAGCTGACTGATGACATCATGGCGAGACAAGTAAACACTCGCCGTTTAGCCGCTATGCTCACTAGCTTTGTTGCCACGCCACAAAGGAACCGACGTCAGGATCATTTAGAAGAAGGCATTGTTAACGCCACTACCATCACCAAGCTCATCACTTCGCCATTGGATCGCACAGCCTTTTATCAACCTGACATCGGCGCATCTCATCAATGTGCCATCACGTTTTTAATGGATTGCTCAGGTTCAATGCAAAAGCACAGTCACAAGTTAAGCCTGTTGATGGATACGATTCTTAAATCCGTTGGACTGGCCAACATTCCATTTGAGATCATTGGATTCACGACCAATAACTGGAACGGTGGAAAAGTTTATCGACAGTGGCTTAAACAAGGCCAACCAAAGCACCCAGGCCGGTTGAACGAAGTTCGGCACATCGTGTTTAAGGATTTTGATACACATTGGAGACGATCTCGCCTTGGGATTGCTAGCCTTCGTAAAGCAGACATCTTTAAAGAAGGGATTGATGGCGAAGCAGTGCAGTTCGCTAGCCTGCGTTTAAAGCAGCACAGTGCACAACGAAAGGTTTTGATCGTGTTCTCAGACGGCTGCCCAATGGATACCGCCACCAGCACCGCCAACGATCAGTTCTATTTGGATAACCACCTCAAACAAGTCATTGAACGTGAGTCGACCAAAAACGGAATTGAGATTCATGGCGTGGGGATGGGAGTGGATTTGAGCCCATATTACCGCAACAACATTACCTTGGACGTACAAGAGAGCTGCTTGTTCGGGCTATGTAAGAACATCTTTGAGATGCTAAAGCGCTGACGTGTCAGTGAGGAGGGAGTCATCAAGCATTAAACGAGAATCAAGCCCTCCTCCTTCAAAGATAACTTTGATAAAGAAAACGTTCTAAGCCAAAAACAACGACCATGCAGAGACCGCCATCAAATACCCGCCTATCAACATCAACACAATAAACACTAACTTTCTGAGTTGATCATTAGACAGCGGCGGTGGAAAGCGCCGAGCAAACATCGTGACAAGCGCTACCAAGGGAACAGCAATAGCAGATAACCACAGTATGCTCTGTTCCATGTCGCCTGCAGCGTAGACATTGACAGTACGCGACATCGACGTACAAGCGAAAACCATCAGCAGTGTGCTTCGCACCAGATCGAGTGTAAAAGGTTGCCGATAGAGATGATAAACAATCGGAGGGCCCGCCATCCCAAATAACCCGCCCGCTAAACCAGAGCTAAATCCTGATATAAGGAATGATACCGTTGCCGAACGATCCTTTCTGGTTTTAGGTTTGAACATAAAACTCAAACCTGCGAATAGCACCATCGCACCCAATAGCCCCCGCAAGATATTGGTCGCAGAGTCACTCAACTCATCCAGCAAGAACACCCCCATTGATACACCGGGAATAATACCGATGACTAACACCACCAGAATTTTGAGCTCCCCAAGCAATGGCTTACCCATCAAAGCGACAAAGCAATTAAACAAAGTCACAATACTGACCACAGCAGCAATAACGGGTAAGGAAACCAGATTAAGACTGACCGTTAAACCAATTACAATGATCCCAAGACCAAACCCCGTGACGGTTTGGAAATAGGTACCCACCGCGATGGTGGCAAGAATGGCGAGTAAAACAGGTAACTCCATCAGCAATCCTAATTAGGTTGTTTAGGGTTTTATTTTGGGTGCAAAATTCAGTATTAGCTTCGGGAGCTAAATGTTAATACCTAAAATCAAACGTCGACTCTTCTTTTTCTTCAACATCAGCTTCAATATCAATATCAATATCAGCGTTAGAATCAGACACTTTCCCTTGCTGCGCTTGTACCGCGGTCACCGCGATCACATTAAAGATATCTTGCGCGCTACACCCTCTCGATAGGTCATTGGCAGGTTGATTCAGGCCTTGTAATAACGGTCCAATCGCAACTGCCCCACCTAACCTCTCCGCAAGCTTATAACCAATATTGCCGGCTTCTAAATTGGGGAATATCAACACGTTCGATTGACCTTTCACCTCTGAATCTGGCAACTTTTTCGCGGCAATCTCAGTCACAATCGCGGCATCGAGTTGAACATCCTGATCGACAGCTATTCCGGGACAGCGTTGCTTCACTAACTGAGCGGCATTACGAACCTTATCGACCGATTCGTGCTTGGCACTGCCGTTGGTCGAAAACGACAGCATTGCGACTTTAGGTTCTTCCATCAGTAGCGTTTGAGCGCTGTTTGATGCGGCCACTGCAATCGATGCTAGCTCGGTTTCATTGGGGTTAATCACCAAACCACAGTCACTGAAAATCATGCCACCTTTAAGGTTATGGAAAGGCTCACACAACATCATCAGAAAGAAGCTCGATACCAATTCACTGTCTGGTGCTGGCCCAATGATCTGCAGCGCCGCTCGTACTACATCAGACGTGGTGTAAACCGCACCATTAACTGTGCCATCGACCAGCCCCTCTCTGACCATCAAATTGGCAAAAACGAGTGGGTCTAGAACCAACTCTAGAGCGTCATCGTAAGTCATACCTTTCGCTTTTCTTAGCGTATACAACCGCTCAGCGAGCACTTCTTTGAGTGATGACGCCTGTGGGGAAACAATATGAATGCCTACAAGATCAATGTGCTGTAATTCTGCAGCAGCGATGATCGCTGGTTCATCCCCTACTAGGGTGATGTGAGCGAGCTGTTTGTCTATCGCCATTCTTGCGGCTGCTAGTACTCGCGGGTCCTCAGCTTCACTCAAAACCACTCGCTTACGATCTAAGTGAGCCTTATCAATAATCCGTTCAATCGCCTTCATCTTAAATTCCATTTATTGAGATTAATTGTTCCATAATTTATATTTATATTATTGGAATAATAAAAAAGGTCAAATTTTATTCAGATAATTGAAGAATAATGATTTGGTATGTACACTCTTAGGCATAGACATATCGCAAGGATGGATCATTATATGCAAACAGAAACACCACCAGTTCAAGGGGATACACCGACTCTCCGACTTTTTGCACTATTAGAGGTGATAGCGCAAAAAGACGAGTTTATTTCTCTTCAGGGGTTAGTCGAAGAAACTGGACTACCAAAACCGACCCTGCACCGAATGCTTCAGCAGTTAGAAGCAGCAGGCATCATTCAAAGAGACGGCGATGAGAAGCACTACAGCTCAGGTATTCGACTCAGAAAGCTTGCCGAAAACCTACTGTTGAATAGCACCATGCACAGTGCCCGACGCACGATTCTTGAAAACCTGAGGGCAGAAGTTGGTGAAAGCTGTAACCTAACGGCGCTATCAAGTGGCGAGATCATCTATCTTGATCGTGCAGAAACTGAAGCCCCCCTTCGTTTTCACCTACACCCAGGCTCTCGCGTCCCAGTGCATTGTTCAGCAAGCGGGAAATTGTTTTTAGCGCACATGTCTAAGTCACAGCGTCGAAGACTGATTGAAAACGTGCCACTGACTCAATACACCGTGAACACCATTACAGACTATTCGATGTTAGAGAAAGACATCGAAGAAGCGAAAATCCAAGGCTTTGCGATTGATGACGAAGAATTTTTGCCGGGCTTAGTCTGTATCGCCGTGCTAATCCCGTCATCTACGGGTCAATCAAACCTCGGCCTCGCAATACAAGCACCTGTCATTCGATTAAGACCAGATGAAGCGATTAAATTCTTACCGGCGCTTCAAAAAGCGGCAAAAGCGCTAGCAAAAATAGAATCTGATAATTGGGGTTAGTTTTGATAATTTCAGCTTAACAGTAGGATCTGGCTTTAAGTACATATTGAAGCCTGTTGCCCCGTTGTCACTGTATTCGGCTAAACGGTACTCGACCAAACGATGTTTGGTCGAAATCATTTTAACGCCCGCATTTATCATAAACAGCAACATACTTAAGTAATCACGACAAAGGAAACACGATGCTAAACATTAACAACAAGCACTTACTCTCTTTTATGGTGACAGAACCAACAAACGCTGTTTCGGTAACAAACCCGGCAACTGGGGAACTCGTAGGGCACGCACCTATTTTATCTGAGTCTGAATTAACAAGTGCTATCGAACGCGCCCACATAGCACAAAAAGAGTGGGCTCAAGTACCTGCTAAATCTCGCGCCGCATTACTTCATCGCTGGCATCAGCTGATCCTTGAAAACAAAGATGATCTTGCTCGGCTAATGACGATTGAACAAGGCAAACCGTTAGCCGAAGCAAAGGGCGAGATCGTTTATGGTGCGAGTTTTATAGAATGGTTCGCTGAAGAAGCGAAGCGAACCTATGGCGATTCAATCCCGAGTACAGTCGCGGGTAAACGCTTAGTTACGATCAAGCAACCTATTGGAGTGGCTTGTGCCATTACCCCATGGAACTTTCCCACGGCGATGATCACGCGTAAAGCCGCACCTGCCTTAGCCGCGGGTTGTAGCTTTGTCGTGAAGCCGTCAGATGAAACACCACTGTCTGCGTTTGCTGTGGTTGAATTGGCTTACCAAGCGGGCATTCCGAAAGATCTACTTCAAGTCGTACTCGGTGAAAGCCCAGAGCAAGTGGGTGGTCTTTTCACCTCACACCCACTGATTAAAAAAATCTCTTTTACTGGTTCTACCCGAGTCGGCAGTATCTTGATGGCTCAAGCGGCGAAAGGAATCAAGCGTACCTCAATGGAACTGGGTGGCAACGCACCTTTTATTGTGTTTGACGATGCGGATATTGACGCTGCAGTTCAAGGCGCAATGGCTTCAAAATTCCGTAATGCAGGCCAAACCTGTGTTTGTGCAAACCGTTTCTATGTTCACAGTAAAGTATACGATGAGTTCGTGGCTAAATTCGATCAAGCGGTTCAACAGCTTAAGATTGGTAACGGCTTAGATGAAGGTGTCACCATTGGTCCTGTTGTCAGTCAGAATGCGAAGAACAACATCCAAGCATTAATAGACAGAGCGGTAGAACAAGGCGCGACACCTGTGACGCCAACTCAAGAGCTTGATGGGCTTTTCCTTCAGCCTGTCATTCTTAAAAATGTTAAACACAGCATGGACATTGTTCAGCAAGAGATCTTTGGTCCTGTCGCTCCTGTGATGCAATTCGAGACAGACGAAGAGCTTATTGAGATGGCAAACGATACAATTTACGGTTTAGCATCATACTTCTATAGCCAGAATATCCACCGTGTATGGAAAATCGCAGAAGCGCTTGAGTACGGAATGGTCGGCATCAATGATGGATTGATCTCTACCGAAGTCGCCCCTTTCGGTGGTGTTAAGCAATCAGGTATTGGCCGTGAAGGTGCCAAAGAAGGCATCGATGAGTACATGGACATTAAATATCTGTGTTTTGGTAGTAACTAGGTTTTAGAAGTAGTTAAATTTCGCATTCACTCGTTTTAATGGTAACGAGCACTAAAATAAGAGTCGTATTTGACTCTTATTGCTCCAGAAAATAGAAAAGGCTACTTACTAACCAAGTAAGCAGCCTTTAGATAACAGATCATGTGGGTAACAAGCTTTACAACTTTTGCTTAAACGTTACTTGGTATTCGCCAATATCTTGGTAATGGAATGTCGTTAGCTTATCGAATTCCATTTCTACGATACCGCAGTAAGAACCCGTGATGATTGCTTCACCCGCTTGGAAATCAACACCACGACGCGTCATGTAGTTAATCAGCCAGTAGATTGGGCTTGGTGGCAGTGTATTCGGGTGCTTACCGTCAAATGCTTGAACTCGCTCGCCTTGAGTTACTTCAATACTGATCTCAGCAGAGGTGAACGCTTTTTCGCGATCAATCTCAGGGCCGATGAACAAGCCTTGGTTTACTAGGCCGTCAGCAAGTCTTTCATAGAACTCGGCACCGCTGTCATCAGCAAAGCGAGATTGCATTAACTCAAGAGCCATATGGCAAGAACCAATCGCTTCATTGATTTGCTCTTCACTGTAACCTTCTGGGTTTGCAGGCAGGCTCTTTGCAAGCGTAAAGGCAATTTCAGGCTCAACACGTACTACGTCGTTGTCAGCAAACAGTTCGCAAACTTCGCCTTGTTGAACGCTACCCGAAAAGATAGGCGCAACAATGAACTTGTCTTCAGCCAAAGGAAGCAAACACTTCCAACCACCGACCTTGTCGCTCTTGAGATCGATCATTGATGATTGGATCTTTAGCGCATCTTCCAAGTTATTCGGACGGTACTGTTCGTCCAATCTTGGTGCTTTGGTTCCCGCAACGCGGCGACTTAGCAGTTCTTCAGCTGCTTGCCTAAATACATTTGTCATATAATATCACCTTTATTTTTATGACCAGTATAATATCGGATTTCTTGAAGCTTGAATAGACAATTAAATAGCGAAACAACACCATGAATTCAATCATCAATTTTCGCACATTCTAGCCGCAAACAACTGAAATTATGTTGATTTAAACCAGTAAGTTCGTTACTGGCTTTTCGATGTGTTACTGATGATTAGGCTTTACTGCCCTTTCAAGGTCTTCTTAAGGTTTTGCATGAAGTCTCTGAAGTGAGGCATGAAATCAACAAAAAGAGGATGCTTGCGATCTTGCATCATTAATGGACCGAGTAAGCGGATACTCACACCCAGTCGTGCTGCTGATTGTTCGTCTAAGCCGCTGTCTTGTTTGATCTTCTCAACAATCGCGAACATGTTTTCTCTGTCTTCTATTTCAAACTGCATGGTTTGCAGTTCACGATCTTCTTTGATGTTCACTTCTTCGATAGTGATGCGGTAGTTGTTATGTTTGCCTGTAAATGCTGTCATGTGGATCTCCTACAATACTTAAAAAGTGTGTTGGCTAGCTCTTCATGAATCGTTCGAGCTTAGGTTTAACCGTCATCGACATCACGACCATGATCGTAAGGCCAATAGGAAGCGCAGCAATAAATCCATTAAACCATCCACTGGTAAACGCCGATGTATCCGAAAATCCAATGTTATTTGCCGCTGTTACCAATGCCATGATGGACTCCATGATAAAAGCCATAATCAATCCCACGATTAGGTTGCGATCTTTCTCACCATAATTGGGTAATACCTTGGCGACCAACTTAGTCACCAAAGTCATCATCACCATGCCAATTGGCATCATAATCACGACAACTAGGGCTAACGAAGAGAGCCATTTGCCGATGAATGCCTCACCGAATCCGACATTCATGTAGGTCATCACGGCCGTTAAGCTGCCGCCAATGGTTAGCATTAAGCTCATCATGACCATAATTTTGTATAAAACGGGTGTGCCTTTTTGCTCAGGAAGAGTTGGCGTTAGTGTTGCTTGAATCGTCATATCTATTTCCTGCCTTGAATTTACGAACAATTAAGTTGATAATGTCAACTATAAATATAGTGGTTGATATTGTCAACTACTTTCCTGAGGATCGTTTATGTCTGATAACACATCGCTAGAGTCTATCTTTCGCTTAGTGCACTCTTTGAAACGTCAAATGAGCGAGCAGATTGAGAGCTTGGACTCTGACATCGCGCCAATGAATATTCGTGTAATGAAGATCATTACCAAGAAGTCTCCATGTACTTCTATTGATATTGCACACTTCCTAAACCGCGATAAGGCGCAAGTCACTAGGCTCGTTAACGCGTTGATCAGTCAGGAACTTGTGAAGAAATCGCCTAATCCCGAAGACAAGCGAAGCCAGTTATTGGTTCTGACCGATAAGGGTCAAGAGATCATGAGTAAGGTATCGAATATTGACCGAGAGATGCTGCAGAGAATGACCAAAGGCATGGCCGACGATGAGTTAGAACAGTTTCGAAAAATCGCGAGCAAGATGGCTCACAATCTAGAAAACTGATCTAGAGAATGAGTGATTAGAAATAGATCGGCTCTTTGAAACAAAGCCGATCTTTAGAAAGATGAAAAAAACGCCACCGAATCGTACGATCGGTGGCGTTTTTTGTATGAGCTGATTTGATATAGATTAGCAGTATGGCTACCTCTAACTTAGATGACCGTTTTAATTAGATGCCAGTTCTAATTAGGTAACAGCTCTAATTCGATGCTAGTTTCCACCACGCTTGAACGGGTACTGGCTCTGCGATCACTAGGCGTTCACCCATCACAGGGCTCACCATTTGCACGTCTCGCTCTTTGCTTATCGTCAGTGCTTGCTCCATTGGGTCTTGCCAATCGTGCATAGAAAGGTCAAACGTGCTGTTGTGGATTGGCATCATCACCTTACCCTGAAGGTCAATGTGCGCTTGAACGCTTTGCTCTGGGAACATATGAATATCCGCCCAAAGTGAGTTATACGCGCCCGTTTCAACCATGGTTAAATCAAACGGTCCGAAACGCTCACCAATCTCTTTAAAGCCGTTGAAGTAACCAGAGTCACCGCTAAAGAAGACTTTCTTATCTGAAGCGTTAATGACCCAACTCCCCCACAGTGTTTGGTCACGATCAAGTAAGCCACGCCCAGAAAAATGTTGTGTCGGCGTCAAAGTGAACTCGATATCAGCAACGGTTGCCGACCCCCACCAGTTCAACTCAATGATCTTTGCTTTATCCACGCCCCACTTTTCTAGTAGAGCACCGACTCTGAGTGGCACCAAAAATGTCCCTACTTTGTCTGCTAATACCTTTACGGCACCTTTGTCTAAATGGTCGTAGTGATCGTGGCTGATCACTACCACATCAATATCAGGCAGTTCTTGTAATGAGATTGGTGTTGGATGGAAGCGCTTTGGCCCCATCCATTGCACTGGCGATGCGCGATCACTGAACACAGGATCAGTCATCACTAGCTTGCCATCCAGCTTCATCATCACGCTAGAGTGACCCAAGCGGTAAGCAACATCGTCTTGTTCTTCGATCAGTTGCTCGGCTGTCATCGGTTTCAGAGGCAATGCAGCTCGTGGCACCGGCTCATTCCTTTCCACAGTCACGTAAGCTTTCAAGATTGAAAAAATATCAGACATACCCGATTTGTATTCCAACTCACTGTTAATAAACTTCTTCGGAAGCTTATCTAGATTGTCGTTTGATTGTGAACCTGTGCTTACGATAGCGACCACGGCAAGTACTCCTAAAATCGGTAATAGATATTTTTTCATTGGTATCTCTTTAATCATTGGGTCTATCCCAACGCAAAAACTACACTGATTAGTTTACATATCAAAACGAAAAAAGTAAACCGGTTAGTGTAATTTATATTTTGGCTATATGTGGACCTGCCGAGATCGGCTAGAAAAGAATAGTGAATCTATTTAGTTAGAAATATTAATCCGCAGACCATACATTCTTGAAATCTGGCCAACCCCAGTTCGTGATGGCGACATTCTTCAGAATACCTTGGAAACGCACGGTTTGTAGGTGATGGAACATAGGCACTAACCAATAATCCGAGATCAGCGTCGATGCAACGGGCTCCAACTCTGCCAAGTAATTCGGCAGTTCAACCGATGCCTTATGATGATCTAAGCGCTGCTTCAGCCAATCGCTGTTCATCTCTCCTAGTGCAGAGTGCAAAACAGGATCATTAATCAACCACGAGAACAGTGAAGAAGGTGCATTGTCATCGAGATTGAGGTTACACAACACCAAGTCTTCTTTAAGGTCACCACTCTGAGATAGCTGAGCCAGTTCTCGAAAACTGTAGGTATTTACCTCAACTTCGACACCATATCGTTTCAATATGTCAGATACACAAATAGCACATCTATATAGGGCGTAGTAATTGTAAACGGCTATGGTCATCTTTTTAGGTAATTGAACTTCTTTCGACGGCGTTCGATACAACTTTTGCCAGCTTGGCAATATATTCTGAGCCAAAGACACGCTGAACAACCCTTGATTTTGTTCCAATTGAGACAAAATAGCTTGCGGACTGGCGAGCCCGGAGAGGTATTTACGCTGCTCATCGCTCAACGAGTTTGCCGTTGAGTTCTGATTGAACAGGATAAACAAACAGCCATCTTCGATCCGGCTACGAAGGCCATCAGTCTCTGTAGACACCAGCTCCGCATCGCTTTTTCCGAGTTGATGAAAACAAGACGAGTCTTCATAAGGTGACACTTGCATTTGGCTGTCATCAAAACGAGCACTGCCCGACATTGATTCTTCAAATTGCCAAATGGTGACCTCATCCGTTAAAGAACGACAGCCATAATAATGTTCAAATGCCGCGAGTTTGATACGTTCATTATTGGTCTCAACCACTTTGAAGGGCCCTGTTCCAATAACAGCATGAGATACCGAATTGAATGGCGATGGCTCACGGGTCACTTGCGCAGCAGGTTGAATTGAATACTTAACGCCAGCAAGCAAGCCAGCAAAACCAGTATCGGCCTTGGTCAGTTGGAAGCTGATCCTTAACGGCTGCTCACTGTAAACCGAAGCAACATGAGCTAGCTCTGTCTGATAGAAAGGTAGCGGTTGTAAAGCGGTAAACAACGATACTAGCTGTTTGGCGTCGACGGGTTGACCATCGTGAAAAGTGAGACCGGGGCGCAAATAGAAAGTCCAAACCAACTTCTCAGAATCATATTCCCAATGGTGCGCCAGTTCAGGCTTCAACTTGCCCTTGCCATTACAAGTGACTAGGCAACTGAACACTTGCCTGATCAAAAACCGTTCACTACTGCGGTGAATATGATGCGGGAACAAGTCCTCAAACTTACGTTTGTAAGTTAATTGAACGTGCAGTAACCCTTCTCGAATCGTCGCACCGGAAGTTTCTTGGAGAAGAGCGCCAAATACAGCCCGGTCATCTTCCAAAATAGAAAGTGCTTTTTCGTATTTGCCCTGCTCTATCAGTTTACTGGCAACATGTTGAGTCATTTCTTGATTGCTAAAACGCAATGTCAGGTTAGAACGCTGATTCCGTCCCACTTTAGGCTCCCACACTACCCACTCAGCCTGATGCATCTTGCCTAACAAGGTTCGTGCATGGCGCAAACTAGTAAACAGCTTGTCTGCAACCTCAGTTAGGGTAACCGAATGTGAGATGTTAGGCTCGAACGAATCCAGCCTTGTGTAGTAACGCATCATGTTTAGATCAGACAAATAATAAACCTTTTAGAAATAATCTTTCCTCATAAAGCCAATTATAAAACACATTTGTCTTAAAGTGACGATAAAAGACAAAAACAGGAACGCTTTAATAAAAACCCATCTGTTTATTACTTCCTATTAAATAACCATAATTAGTAGGTCAGCAAGGAACTCAAAGTTCCTACCAAAGCCTAATACAAGAGAAGTAATCATCATGAGAAAATACTATCTTAATAAGCTTAAAAGCACCTGTAGCAAGCTCGAAAGAGAAGCACTACGAACACTTATAGAGCTATGTAACTGGCGTTATTAGTACACTTTTAAACACCGAGTTAACGCGAGTTGAGTACAACCTAATAGGCTCCTACCCCCAATATGAGTTAGGCCTCAACTCGCTTTTCCATTCAAAACTCCCTCTAAACCCTGTTGTACCAATAGCTCACACACTTAATAAATTTCCGTTATCGACTCGACAAATTTAATTCGTTTTCTTAGTTAAACGAAAAGCCTTAAGGTTCGCCCCGAAGCAAGCAAAGAGCCTCAGAAAAACTGAAAGCTCAGCTAACAACTCATTTATTTGCAGTTACCAATCAGGTATTAACTAAGGAAACGCCATGCGTATCGCAATTCTTTCTCGCAACGAAAATCTATACTCTACTTCTCGCTTAAAAGCAGCAGGTGAAGCTCGTGGTCACCAGGTCGATGTTATCGACACGCTGCACTGTGATATAGATATCGCGAGTAACAATCCGAAGATTCGCTACATGGGTGAAGAGCTACCTCAATACGATGCTGTTATTCCACGTATTGGCGCTTCCATTACCTTTTACGGCACTGCGGTTGTTCGCCAATTCGAAATGATGGGTACTTTTTGTATCAATGAGTCAGTGGCTATTAGTCGTTCTCGCGACAAACTGCGCTCACTACAACTGTTATCTCGTAAAGGTATTGGCTTACCAAAAACAGGTTTCGCTAGCCGCCCAGACAAGATTCAAGACTTGATCAAAAACGTAGGTGGCGCGCCACTGGTTATCAAGCTTCTTGAAGGCACTCAAGGTATCGGTGTTGTTCTAGCAGAAACAAACAAAGCAGCTGAAAGCGTTATCGAAGCATTCATGGGCCTAAAAGCGAACATATTGGTTCAAGAGTTCATTGAAGAAGCTAATGGCGCAGACATCCGTTGTTTTGTTGTGGGTAACAAGGTTATTGCAGCAATGAAGCGCCAAGCTAGTGAGGGTGAATTCCGCTCTAACCTGCACCGTGGCGGTACAGCTCAACTGGTTAAACTAACCAAAGAAGAGCGCGCAACAGCGATCAATGCAGCTAAAATCATGGGGTTAAACCTATGTGGTGTCGATATTCTACAATCTAAGAATGGCCCTGTTGTAATGGAAGTGAACTCTTCTCCAGGCTTAGAAGGTATAGAGAAAGCGACAGGCAAAGATGTAGCAGATATGATTTTCGGATTCATCGAGAAAAATGCAAAACCAAACGCTAACCGTACTCGTGGCAAAGGCTGATTAAACGCCGTTTACTCATGATTGGAAAAAACATGAACAATAAAATGATCATAGGGAATACAGAAGCACTTTGCTTACCAGAGTTAGGGATAACTGGACTACATACGCGTGTTGATACAGGGGCTCAAACCTCTTCTCTGCACGTAGACAATCTACTATGTGTAAAAACAGACGGTGAAAACTTCGTTGAGTTCGATCTTCACCCAGACGTTTACCACCTAGAAGAGACTGTGCGCTGCAAGGCGAAGCTGAAAACGAGTAAAAGAATCAAATCATCTAACGGCGAAGTTGAACATCGTTGTGTGATTGAAACCATGCTAAAAATCGGTGGTCAAGAATGGCCTATCGATATCACGCTAAGCAACCGTCAGGATATGACTTATATGATGCTGCTTGGTCGTCAAGGCATGAGTGACAAAGTGATTGTTGACCCAGCAGGTGAGTTTCTAATTTCTCACTAATTGAACTGCTCCACAGCTCAAATAGTGAG
Organism: Vibrio sp. QJM3NY_21; assembly: GCF_057785975.1. NCBI lineage: Bacteria > Pseudomonadati > Pseudomonadota > Gammaproteobacteria > Vibrionales > Vibrionaceae > Vibrio > Vibrio sp. QJM3NY_21. The sequence continues at coordinate 266,411 of NZ_CM173514.1, read as the reverse complement.
TCAACAACACACACTAATAAAGGCCAGTCTTTGAGACTGGCCTTTATTATTTATGGCAATTTTTTTTATCTTTAAATCCAAACCGCCAAACAGATTTAACCAAACCTTTGAGTTTGATTTTAGTCACTCGCCAATGTGTCACTGGCCTTCTTGGTGCACTCATCAACAGATGTTCAAACGCTTGCTCATTCAAATTCACTTGTCCCCCATGCGCCACCAGCAAGGTATCGAGCTTCATGTCATAAATGCGCGATACTGACGCTCGATACTTATTAGGGTGAAAGATAGGAAACGGCGGAATCAGCTTCTTCTTAACCTCGACCATTAGGTCTGCCACATAGGCAACGCTGTGAGATGGGCAATAAACCGAAAGATCTCTGTCGGTATGACCTGGCGTTTCTAGAACTAGCCAGTCATCAAACCCCGGGATGCTATCCCCATCAGACAGCTTATAGTCCGGCTTCAACTTTCTTGAATACCATAGGTTTGCTTTGGGCTTACCCAATCGGTTTGCCATCCACCGTGCCAATGCCAGATCGGTCAAATGCATCAATATGCCATCGATGCCGTGGTACCAATCCTTATCTCGATTTGCTGCAACCAAATTACAATTCGTGAGCTTTCTGAGTTTGTGCGCTGCCCCTGCGTGGTCTGGATGCATGTGCGTAACAACCACTGTGTGTAGGTCGCTAAATTCACGGCCAAGATCATCTTCAATGAAAACTTTAAGATGCGGGATGTCGGCTCGGCACGCACCATCAAGTAACAACAACCTGTCAGGGTACTCTACGAGATACATGTCTTGGATATAGCCTTTAATGGTATGCAGCTGCAAACCCACTCCTTGTGATAAAACAACTGGTCAGACCTATACAATAGCAAACCCACCTTCAATTGTGATCATTTTGTTAAAATTAACAATCTAAAACCAGATAGATTGCTCGCATCTAGATTTCCATTGGTATCCACTAAATTATTCAAATCCAACGTTACTCAAAACCAATGTTACCCAAGTCCAATTTAACTCAGAACAATGAAGATACATTACAAAGACGAGCATCAATTCCATCCGATATTTTTCAGCATTATCGAATGCTTACATTACCGAAAACCTTGCTCAACAAGCCTTGCGCTTTAAGCACTGAGCATCATTTGTCGTGACGACAAAACATGTGATTTGGCGACCTGAGTTATTCGGACTATATATGCGCCTCTAATTTATTGTCTGAGTGCTATACATGAACCAATTGATCGATGCTCTTTCTACCCAAGGTTATTTTGTTTGGGACGACTTCTTAACTCACGAAGAAGTGGTGGCATTGAGGGATTGCATTCCAGAAAACTGGAAAAAGGCTAGGATTGGCCGTAATGATGAAGTAACGCGAGAGTCGGCCATCCGTAGTGACAAAATTCAGTGGGTGCGCCGCGATATGGGCGAACCCGCATCTTTGTTCCTAGATAAAATGGAACAAATCCGTTTAGAAGCAAACCAAGCGTTCTTTCTGGGTCTGTTCGAGTACGAAGCGCACTTTGCGAAATACGAAAAAGGCGACTTCTACCAGAAGCACTTAGACTGCTTCAAAGGCAATGAAAACCGCCGTCTAACTACCGTGTTCTACATGAATGACGAATGGTCTGAGGAAGACGCAGGAGAGCTCGTGGTTTACGATCTAAAAGACAATCACATTGCGACTATTCCACCAAAGTCAGGCCGCTTATCTGTGTTCTTCTCTGAACAGTTCCCACACGAGGTTCTGCCAACCAACACAGAGCGATTCAGTATCGCTGGTTGGTTCCGAATTAACGGCGTGAAAGACAACCAATTGGACATCGCGCACTAAAACTGTATCCACATCGAACCTTCTTCTAAGCCTCTCCATCGAGAGGCTTTTTTATTGAACAACAGTTGTCCAATAAAACGTCTTAAAAACCAAACATGTTCAACATCAAAACCATCAATAACTTTTCTCTTAAATAAAATCGCAACGAATCTTTCATATCAGTGAAACGGTTTAGCCACGTAAGTGAAATATGGCCTGTTCAAGATAGCTTCAAACGACACCCCTACCGTCTCGTTAATACTCTAATTCAATACCTCTACATAGATTTCATCCAAAAGGAAAAGAAGATGAATAAGCTAATTTTGGCAGGCGTTCTTTCCGCAACAGCGGCAATGCCAGCGTTCGCAACGACTCAAGTCACTTGGTGGCACGCAATGGGCGGCCAACTTGGAGAAACCGTCAATAAGATTGCGACTGACTTTAATGCGTCACAAGATGATTACAAGATCACGCCAATCTATAAAGGTTCATACACAGAGACCTTAACAGCGGGTATCGCAGCATATCGAGCAGGCGAAGCTCCTAACATTCTACAAGTATTCGATGCCGGTGCTGCAACCATCATGAACGCTAAAGGCGTCGCCAAACCGGTACAAGATATTCTGGTTGAGTCTGGCTACAACTTTAATTCGAACGACTACCTAGCGGGCGTTCGTAACTTCTATGCAGACAACCAAGGCAAGATGGTTGGTATGCCTTTCAACAGTTCGACACCGGTTCTTTACTACAACAAAGATCTTCTTGCGGAAGTGGGAGCCGAAGCACCTAAAACTTATGAAGAACTCGAAGTGGTTGCTAAGAAACTGACGGCCGAAGGGCACATCGCGTTTTCTCAATCTCTAACGCCATGGATTATGTTCGAGAACTTTAAGTCTCGCCATAACCTACCAGTCTCTGACCAGAACAACGGCTACGACGGCCTGTCCACCAAAATCATGTTCAACACCAAAGATATGATGATGCACGTTAGCAAGATGAAAGAGTGGTCAGATCTAGGTTACTACAAGTATTACGGCAGCGATTGGGATGCAAACCAAACGCCTTTCGAGCGTCAAGAAGTGGCAATGTGGATGGGTTCTTCAGGTTCATTCGGTGGCTTACGTAACCGCGTACCTTTCGAGCTAGGCACAACTTACCTTCCATACTGGAAATCGGTTAACCCAGATGCCGGCTTAACCTTCATTGGTGGTGCCGCTCTGTTTGCATTAAATGGCCATGACCAGAAACAGGACAAAGGTGTTGCCGCGTTCTTTGATTACCTGACAAAGCCTGAAACTCAAGTTTACTGGCACAAAACCACTGGCTATGTACCTGTAACAACTGCTGCCTATGAACTAGCAAAAGAGTCTGGTTACTACAAAGACCAGCCAGATGCAGAAGTGGGCGTAAAGCAGCTTAGCCTGAAATCGGGCGAGTGGACTAAAGGCTACCGCCTAGGTTATTACCCGCAGATCCGTGAAGTGATGCACCGTGAGTTCGATAACATCTTCGCAGGCCGATCTAGTGTCGAGAACAGCCTAAACAAGGTCGAAGATGAGAGCAGCAAACTACTGAAACGCTTCGCTCGAACGATGAACTAATTCTGCTTTTTAGCTAGAGCAGATAACTGAACTAAAGGCTTAACACACCAAAAGCCGTTAATTGCTCCTCACCACTTGTCACTGCGATTAAAAACGTAATGGCAAGGCGTGAGGAGGTTCTTCATTAGCGCCATTTGTTGCTCCAACAACGATAACTCAACGGGATGCATGCCTTGATATCGCGCTAGTGGTAACGGTCGCAAATAGTGGCCACTGTAACTATTTTTAGGGATTACCCTGTGGAACGACGTCAGCAATTCTTTCACTCTCCGCTGCCTTACCTATTTTTGGCGCCTCAGATCCTCATCATTGCCGTTTTCTTTATCTACCCAGCAGCAAAGGCGGTTTACCTTTCATTTATGCTGGAAGACCCTTGGGGCACCTCATCTATATTCGTCTGGTTTGAGAATTACCAAATGCTATTCGAATCGAGCGAGTACCTGAACTCGATTGGATTTACTTTGATGTTCGCGATTGTGGTCTCTTTCTTATCACTTGCCTTGGCTCTGCTGCTTGCCGTGAAAGCCGACAACATCATTCACGGACAAGGCGTATACAAAGTCACCCTCACTTGGGTTTATGCGGTTGCGCCCGCGATAGCAGGCGTTATCGGTGCTTTCTTGTTTAACCCACACATTGGCGTGTTTACCGAAATATTTGCGGTTATAGGTTGGGACTTTAGCTTTCAGACCGATCCTGTTGATGCCACGTTTGCTCTGATTTTGGTGTCCGTGTGGAAACAAGTTTCGGTGAATTTCATCTACTTTCTGGCTGGGCTTCAATCGATCTCTTACGCCGTAAAAGAAGCAGCGATGTTGGATTGTATCAGTGACTCGAAACGTTTCTGGACCATCACTTTCCCACTACTGGCCCCTACTGGCTTCTTTCTGTTGGTCATCAACCTCACCTACTCCTTCTTTGAAACCTTTGGCGTGATAGACACCATGACCAATGGCGGTCCGGGCGGAGGCACAACGTCGTTAGTCTACAAGGTGTATCGAGATGGCTTTGTTGGCGCAGATTTAGGCGGCAGCTCTGCACAGTCTGTTGTGTTGTTACTACTGGTCCTCACTCTTACATTTATCCAGTTTCGCGTTGTAGAAAAGCGTGTTCATTACTAGCCCACGACAGCTAGGTTTTAACGCGACAGGAGTTATTTATGAAAAGTAATAAGGTCTCTGACCACCTAATTTTAATTGCTGGGATGCTGTTTATGTTAGTCCCTATCTGGCTAATCTTTGCCAGTTCAACCCACAATCCAAACACCATTGTCAGCGAAGGCCTGCAATGGCTACCGGGCGATAACTTTACGGCTATTTATAGCGAAGCTTGGAACAAAAGTATGGGCTTCAGTGGCGAAGTCACCGCCAGTAAAATGATCGCCAACTCAATGATCATGGGGCTAGGTTTTGCGATCGGTAAGATCATCATTTCGATGATGGCGGCGTATGCTTTGGTCTACTTTCGACTGCCTTACGCCACGGCGTGGTTTTGGTTGATCTTCGTAACGCTGCTACTGCCATTAGAAGTTCGTATTATCCCTTCCTATGAAGTTGTCGCAGGGCTTGGGCTTCTTAATAGCTACACAGGGTTGATTCTACCTTTGATCGCATCAGCCACCGCGACCTTCTTTTTTAGACAGTTCTTCAAAACCATCCCCGATGAATTGTTAGAAGCCGCCCAGTTAGATAACGCAGGTCCATTTCGATTCTTTGTCGATATCTTGCTGCCTCTATCTAAAACCATGATCGCCGCGATCTTCATCATCATGTTTGTTGTGGGTTGGAACCAATACTTATGGCCGATCATGATGACTACCGATGAAGGCTACAACACCATCGTGATGGGCATAAAACAAGTACTCAACAACATCAATGAAACCAGTTTACCGCGCTATGACTATGCTTTCGCCATGGTGATTTTAGCCATGTTGCCACCCGTTTTAGTGGTGGTTGTATTTCAGCGTTGGTTTGTAAAAGGGCTAGTAGAAAGTGAAAAATAATAACGACACAACTCAAATGAACAATAACCGCATTCAATCACTTGATGAGTACAAGACGTCTCAGCTGCCTTCTCACCAAACTATTCACAAAAATACAGAGGACACCTCGATGCCAAACTTAAAGCAGACGCTAGCGCACAACCAAGCCACTCACGATCGTACGCGTAAAGCTGCCACCATGTTGGGTATCAAAAACTTGGTCAAGACGTATGAAAACGGCCATCAAGCCGTCAAAGGAGTCTCGCTTGATATCGATGAAGGTGAGTTCCTTGTTTTGGTGGGTCCTTCTGGTTGTGGCAAGTCTTCTATTTTGCGATCCATTGCGGGTTTGGAAAGCATCTCTGGTGGCGAGATTCACTTAGGTGGCCGTCGGGTTGATACAGAGAAACCTGCCCTGCGTGATATCGCGATGGTCTTTCAAAATTATGCGCTCTACCCTCACATGACGGTGTACAAAAACCTAGCTTATGGCTTAAAGAATCGAGGAGTCAGTCAGCACCTTATTGAAGAGAAAATTGAGAGAGTTGCCAAAACGCTGAAAATCGAAGAATACCTAGACCGCAAGCCAGCCAAGCTTTCTGGTGGTCAACGTCAACGTGTTGCTATGGGGCGAGCAATCGTTCGCGATCCGCAACTGTTCCTGTTTGACGAACCTTTGTCTAACCTAGATGCCTCACTGCGTGCTCACATGAGATTAGAAATCAAAAAGCTACAACGCGAGCTTGGTGTGACCAGTGTTTACGTCACTCATGATCAAGTTGAAGCCATGACACTGGCTGACAGAATCGTGGTACTCAACAACGGTCAAATAGAGCAAGTAGGAACACCAAGAGAGGTCTACCACCAGCCAGCCAGTACCTTTGTGGCAAGCTTCATTGGCAGCCCAGCGATGAATTTCTTACCAGCAACACTCGACGACGGCTACCTTGAGATTGGCGACCAGCAAATGTACTTGCCCGAATACGCCCACGTAAAAAATACAGCCATCACACTTGGTATTCGCCCAGAACACTCTGAGGTTTGTGCCGATTTAGTCATGAACACGTTGCCGCTTGAATTACGCATCAGCGTGGTTGAGCCTTTAGGGCCAAATCAATTGGTTCATGGCCTTGTAAACGAACAACCCTTTATTGCAGTGACACCCGAAACGACGCTGTGCCAAGCTGTCCCTCTCGGGCTAAGCATCGATAAATCCAACCTGCATATTTTTGACAATCTTGGCAAACGCATTCACCCAAATAACTTCACATCACAGGAGTCACACGAAGATGCGACAAGCTTAACGACGGCTCTAGCTTAATCGAGTACACTGATATTTAATGCGTTTTTACGGTGCGTCTTTAAGAAGGATTAATTATGTCGTCTATCATCGTAGGTCATCGGGGTGTCGCAGGTACTCACCCAGAAAATACCAAAGCAAGCATTGAACAAGCGGCTAAACTCGGCTTGAAATGGATTGAAGTTGATATTCAGCCCACTCAGGATGACCAACTGGTCGTTTGTCACGATCACACGCTTGAGCGCTGCAGCGATGGCAAGGGTCGAGTTGATGAACACACCCTTGCTGAACTGCGTCAGCTCGATTTTGGCCGTTGGAAGTCTGAGCAGTTCGCTGGAGAAAAAATACTGACGTTGGAAGAGTTACTCGCACTTGTTGAGCAGCATGATCTTAGCGTCAACCTCGAAATTAAAGTCGACAGCCGACATCAAGCCCCTTATGTGGTTGATTTGCTGCACGACGAGTTGATTCGCTCAAATCTAGACACCGATAAGGTCTTACTTTCGAGCTTCAGCCATAAGGTGGTTACTGAAATGGCTCGTCATTTACCGAGATATCGAGTGGGAGTAATCACAGAGCAACTGACTCAAGATGATCTTATGCTCATCAATGAGGTCAAAGCGTTCAGCTGTCACATGAACTATGAACACGTTGATCAGATCGATCTTGACACTCTCAACAAAGCGAACATTCAAGCATGGTGCTACACCGTCAATGATCCGTCTCACTTCAAGCTTATCTCAAAAGTAGACGCTGTATTTACTGATTTTCCGAATCAATTTAACCCTATAAATTGACCTCGTAAATACCGAAAAAGCACCCCCGAGAGACTTTAAAATTAACCCTGAAAAACCTGAAAATTAGGTAGCAAACACAAGTGAGTAGGAGTACATTCCGCTACTCACTTGGTTTCACTAGCTCGCCTTATTAGACAGCTTCATTGGTTACTTAATTTATGGATCTCATTTTTAGTCCAACCTTCCCAATTTTGGGTGCAATCTTCATTTTCGCCGCTATTGTTCGTGGCTTCTCAGGTTTTGGTTTCACCTTAGTGGCATTGCCATTGAGTGCGTTATTCGTGCCTGTTATCGAACTGGTTCCTGTTTTCATGCTGATCGACCTGTTAGGCAATATCCAATTGCTGCCGAAGGTTAAACATCACGTAAATTGGCGATGGGTTTCAAAGGTATTTGTCCCTTGTTTGGCCTTCACGCCCGTCGGCTTGCTGTTACTCAAATCCGTTAGCCAAGACACGATCATCTTGATCATCAGTGCCTTCATTTTTGCGTCAGCAATCATGATCTACAAAGGGTTCCAATACAAAAGCGAACCTAGATTTGCTCCCTATATTCTAGGCAGCCTTGCGGGGGTAATGAATGGCGCAGCTTCAATGTCTGGCCCTCCGGTTGGCACGCATGCATTGGCAAGTCCTGTCGCACCACACATTGCCAGAGCCGGCCTGATTGCGTTCTTTGTACTAGCTGATTCTAGCGCCTTTGTTACGGCCTCTATCGCAGGGTTAGTCGATCGTGATGTGGTCTGGCTTACTCTAGCACTCTTACCAAGCAGCATGTTTGGCGGCTATGTCGGTTCAAAATTGTTTGAGAGGTTTGGTGGGGCGAAGTTCAAGCCAGTCACGATTGCACTGCTCATTGTGATTGCTATCTTCAGTGCAGGTCGAGTCATACTGTAACTGGCTCTAGCGCTGATTTCGGCAATTGTTTTCGAGAGTTGTTTTCGAGAATTGTTCAGGAAAATGGGTACCGATAACTACCATTCAATATGGATAGGGGTACCCATTTTTACGAGTTGGATGAACTCATCCATATCTTGATTGGTTAATGCAATACAACCATCCGTCCAATCGAAGCTTTGTATAAAACTAGGTGAACGACGCTCACCATTCTTGATTCCGTGGATCTTGATATTGCCCCCAGGATCAACATCATTTTTTTGTGCCCACTGCATATCTGATGATCGCGGGTAGTTGATATGCACCGAGCGGTAGAAGTCTGATTCTTCCATAACATAGTCGAGCTGGTATTGCCCTTCTGGCGTTCGGTTGTCCCCTTCAAAGCGCTTATGCCCTCTCGGTTGTTTACCTAGCGCAATACGAAATTCCTGAACCACTTCCTCCCCTTTGAGCAGATACATTCTACGTTTAGATTTGTCGACTTTAACTAAGGTGACCACTTGCAATAACGGGTCTATGCCAGAAGACGCGTCAGGTAGAGTGTAAAACTCTTGAGAGGAACTTTGAGGTTGACCTAATGAAGAGCTTTGAGATGGATCTAGTGAAGAGCGTTGAGAAAGCTGGGTGACCTTTTGTTGAGAGTCCCCTTCAAGAGCATCGTCCATAACAATGACATGCTTCGAATTCGAGGTGACCGATGACGTAGGTGTGCGACTAGAATGGGAAGGTGCTGACTCAAATACAATGGTTTCGATAGCGGTCGCATCAGACACAATTTTATCAACGACGAGCTTCTCCGCATAAGCGAGCGAAGTAGAAAAGAGTAAGCATAACGATAAAGGCCAAATCAAACGCACCTTTAAATCTCCTCAAAACGCATGGACATGGTTCGAGATTGAGTTTCCATGCCTAACGACTCATAAAAACCCTGAGCTTGCTGGTTGAACTCCATCACTTCTAACCTAAGCTCGATAGCACCGCTCGCTTGAGCCCACTGATTGAATGACTTCATTAAAGCTCGACCGACACCTTGGCTTTGAACTTGATCGTTAACCACAATAGTATTCACTCTTGCCACCTTATGCGGCTGAATAAAGCTCACCCCTTTGTTTTGTGTCACCTTCCCGGCTAAGAAGCCAACCACTTGTTGCTCATCAGCAGCAACGAAGAAAGCCCCTACAGGATCGATCATCAACCCTAACCAGTACTCTTCACTGTCAGTAAAACCCAATGAAGGTGGCGCAAATACCATCGGAGCACCAAGATGATGTTGACGATTTATCTGCTCTGAGAGCTCTAAGATCGAGCTTATATCAGTGACCTTGGCAGTCCGAATTTGCATATCATTACCTTATTTGAATTCACTAATACCTTAGCAAAAATGACTTCGTTGTGCACCGTTGTACTGGTCAACCCAGACGTTCTGTGAAGGCTGATTATTAATATTAGGCACTATGTTTAGGGAAATTGTTCCGTAAATCTCAGGCACATTGCCAGCCGTTGAGTGCTACTATCTCTGCAGAATCAATACACTAACTATTGGACACCTATATGATTAAGTTTGCTGTAATTGGAACCAATTGGATTACACAAAAGTTTGTTCAAGCTGCTCACGAATCTCAATCAATGCAACTTGCTGCGGTTTACTCTCGAAATCTAGACAGCGCGGCACAGTTCGCCCAAGAGTTTGACGTTGAAACGAGGTATGACTCACTCGACGCATTGGCCAATGACAAAACAGTTGAAGCCGTGTACATCGCTTCACCGAACTCACTCCATTGCGAACAGTCCATCTTGATGATGGAGCACGGCAAACATGTCATCTGTGAAAAGCCTGTCGCATCGAATATTAATGAAGCAACCCGAATGTTTGAGGTTGCTCAGAAGAACGGTGTGGTGATGTTTGAGGCGTACAAATCTCAGTTTCTACCGAACTTTAAGCAAGTTCAACTAGGGTTAGAGAAGATTGGCAAGGTACATAAGGCACACATCAACTACTGCCAGTATTCATCGCGCTACCAAAAATACCTAAACGGCGAGAACCCAAACACCTTCAACCCAGCTTTTTCTAACGGCTCATTGGTCGATATTGGCTTCTACTGTGTTGCCGCGACAGTCGCGTTATTTGGCAAACCTGAAAATGCACAGGCTTCTGCAAAGCTACTGGATTCAGGTGTCGATGCTCATGGCTGTGCGATCTTCCAGTATCCTGAGTTTGACGTAACGCTCGCTCACTCCAAAGTCAGCGACTCTTATGCGCCAAGCGAGATCCAAGGTGAACTAGGAGCGATCATCATCGATCACATCGCTGAATGTACTGACGTTAAGATCCGCTACCGTGATGGTAGTATTGAGAACCTAACTCAAGCGCAAAGCGAAAATTCAATGTGTTACGAGGCGCAAGCCTTTGCAGACTGCATTGGTGGCGATCAAGCAACTCAAACGCAAGCCCAACAGCGCGCTTTAACGGTTGCTAAGTTAATTACAGAGATGCGCCAGCAAGTTGGTGTCGTTTATCCGGCAGACAAATAACATCGCTGAATGAGTTAACAAACTGATTTTTAAGAAATACTGGTTTATGCATAACTAAATTTAATCTTTACGACAAATAACCGGATTAGTTGATTGGGGTGTCATCTGTTTAAATCCGCGTTCGATATCTATCGTATTTATTTAATTTATTGAAGGTGTGTAAAGTGTTTTCAGTTGACGATCGCGTTGTAGCAACAAAAGGTGTTGAGCTTGGTGAAATGGAAGTGACTGGCCTAAGTGCTGGTGGCGGCTACGTTCACGTTACAACGGTAGAAGGCGCAATGACGCTTACTTACCCAGCACAAGACCTTAAAAAAGCATAGTTTAACCACTCTGCTCTTTTAGTAGTCACTCTGCTAAAGGTAACAACATTGAGGCTTTGGCTGACTTCACTCTTCTGCATTAGAGTGAGCCGCCAGAGCCTTTTTTGTGCCCGTTATTTCTCACTAGCCTTCCCATTAGTCTACTCATTACAGTAAAGCCGAATCCAACAGACAATAGAATTAATGAAAGAGCATTTATGCCAAGCACTTATTGTGTATTGTTGATGCTTGCTGTTTATCAGTACTTAGCGTTTATTGACGCTTAATGTTCGTAATACTTTCTGATACATTAGCATCATCTTATACTAATAATGACCATGAATGAGGGAAGCTATGAAGCTTTACATTTACGACCACTGCCCTTTTTGCGCAAGAGTAGCCTACATTGCTCAATCTCTAGGCTTGGACATAGAGCTTGTCTCTGTCGATTATGATGACGCCCAAACGCTTATCGATCTTATCGGTAAAAAGATGGTGCCTGTTTTACAAAAAGACGACGGTTCTATCATGGCTGAGAGCCTAGATATCATCGCATACTTCATGGACTTAAAATCAAGTGACGATCAACGTGAGCCGTCTGAGCAGGCTGCGCTTTTTCAAAGCCGCGCTTTCCCTCTTACTCAACAGATAGGACGCCCACGTTGGTGGAACCTCGACTTGGCTGAATATCGCTCTGCTGGAGCCAAAGAAGCTTGGCGTGTTAGTAAAGAGACCGAAGGCTTTAATTTTGAAGAGCTCTTAGAAAAGACCCCGCAATACGTTCAACTGATTAACCCATTACTGAAAGATGCCGAGCTTTTACTGAATCTAGAGAATGGTGAGTCATCGCTACCTTTGGTTGATCAAGCACTCTATTTCTCAATGCTTCGTGGCTTCTGTGTCGAACCAAGTATCACATGGCCACCAACACTTGAGCGTTGGTTAGAAAAACAGAGTCAAACGTTAGGCATTAAGCTTCTTCGCTAATTTTCTACTTTGCTACTTTGCTACTTTGCTACTTTGCTAAAACATTAGTCGTTAGTCGTTAGTCGTTAGCAACTAGCCTAAACGAAAAATAGAAGCTCCCCGAACCATTGTTCGTACGAGCTTCGATTTTTATGACTCAATTGTCTTTTTCTACAACAAGCGCCTTCTCAACCCTGTTCGCTCCAAGATTCGTGTTGAAATTTCTTCAACCGATAACGAAGACGTGTTGATGTAAGGTATCGCTTCTCGGCGAAACATCGACTCTACCGTTTGCAACTCATACAAGCATTGCGAATCACTCGCGTATTCACTGCCGGCTAAACGGTTCTCTCGAATTTCAGTCAACCTTTCCGCATCAATGGTTAAACCAAACAACTTGTGTCGGTAGATCTCAAATTCGGGTAACAGCTTCAAGCGCGCCAAGTCATCATGAATAAACGGATAGTTCGCTACGCGCAAGCCAAACTGCATCGCCATATACAAGCTTGTCGGTGTCTTACCGCTTCGAGACACACCCAATAGGATGATATCCGCCTCTTCAAGCCCTTTCAGCGTAATGCCATCATCATGAGCTAACGTGTATTCAATCGCAGCAATACGGTCGAAGTACTTCACTGAATCTTTATTAACACTACGTGAGCGCTGCAGCTTAGGCACAGGGGCCATTTGGGTATCGTCTTGCACTTTCTGCACAATACTCTCTAGCACGTCATAACAATGCGCTGGTGCCTCCAAGAGCTTCTGCTTGATGTCTGGAATCACAATCGAAAAAAAGACCAACGGGTGGTTGCCCGTATCACGATACGAAATTTCGATCTCTTTTAATAAATCAGAAAGTTTGTCCTCACTTTCGACAAACGGGAAGGTTTTTTCATTGGCTTCGAATGGGAATTGACCTAGAACAACATGCCCTAAAGTCTCACATGTTATGGCCGTTCCATCAGAAACATAGAATACATCACGACTTTGGATATCAATTTGCATTTTTTATTTAATGTTTAAAATTATTTTGAGTAGGATGGGAACCATAATATATATAACGAAACCCTGCTGACTATTACGTCCCCCACAGCTTTAGAAAATAATTTACATTTTTTTAAACTGATACGTAATCGTTTGCCTTTAAATCCCTACAATGCTTGCTATGTTTCTGGAGAAATAAATGCAAAATAACACCCTATGGTTCAATGGCCTTTCCATGGAAGATGTCGACAAAGTCGGCGGTAAGAATGCTTCACTTGGCGAGATGGTTTCTAACCTAGCCAACGCTGGCGTATCAGTACCTAATGGTTTTGCTACCACATCTTATGCGTTTAATAACTTTCTTGACTACAAAGGTCTTGATGAGCGCATTCACCAACTCCTTGATGAACTTGATGTTGAAGACGTTGACGCACTGCGTAAGACAGGTGCAACGATTCGACAATGGGTTCTAGACGCACCCTTCCCAGAATCACTAGAGCAAGACATCCGTGATAACTACCGCGAACTGATTGAAGGCAACGAAGAATTGTCTGTTGCGGTTCGTTCATCGGCAACAGCTGAAGACCTTCCAGATGCTTCATTTGCAGGCCAACAAGAAACCTTCCTTAACGTGAAAGGGATCGATGCGGTTATCGAAGCGACTAAACACGTGTTCGCATCTCTGTTTAACGACCGTGCTATCTCTTACCGAGTACACCAAGGCTTTGATCACCGTGGCATTTCATTGTCTGCGGGTATCCAGCGTATGGTTCGCTCAGACAAAGCCTCTTCAGGTGTGATGTTCACGCTTGATACTGAGTCAGGCTTCGACCAAGTGGTATTCATCACCTCTTCTTGGGGTCTAGGTGAAATGGTTGTACAAGGCGCTGTGAACCCAGACGAATTCTACGTTCACAAGCCAATGCTAGAAGCGGGTCACTACCCAGTTGTTAAAAAGACATTTGGTTCTAAGTTGATCAAGATGATCTACTCAACCAACCAAGAGATCGGCAAGCAAGTTGATATCATCGACACCGATACTCAAGAGCGTAACGAGTTTTCATTGAACGATGAAGAGATCAAAGAGCTAGCAAAACAAGCGATGATCATCGAGAAGCACTACCAACGTCCGATGGACATTGAGTGGGCAAAAGATGGCATCGACGGCAAGCTTTACATCGTTCAAGCTCGTCCTGAAACCGTATGTTCTCAAAGCGACCAAAACGTTATCGAGCGTTACGAACTAAACAACAAGGCAGATGTACTAGTTGAAGGCCGTGCTATCGGTCAACGCATCGGTTCAGGCCCTGTTCGCTTAGTTGATTCTCTAGACCAAATGTCACTGGTTCAAGAAGGCGACGTGCTGGTAACTGACATGACAGACCCGGACTGGGAACCTGTGATGAAGAAAGCCTCTGCGATTGTGACTAACCGTGGTGGCCGTACTTGTCACGCAGCAATCATTGCTCGTGAGCTAGGCATTCCTGCAATTGTTGGTTGTGGTACCGCAACAAGCAGCCTAAATGATGGTGACATCGTGACAGTGTCATGTTCAGAAGGTGAAACGGGCTACGTTTACAACGGCGAACTCGACTTTGAAATCAAACGTTCTGAGGTTGATGAGCTACCAATGCTGCCAACCAAAGTCATGATGAACGTAGGCAACCCAGATCGTGCCTTCGACTTCGCTCAGATCCCGAACGAAGGTGTTGGCCTTGCTCGTCTTGAATTCATCATCAACAAGATGATTGGTATTCACCCTAAAGCTCTGCTGAACTTCGATGAGCAAACGGATGAGATCAAAGCAGAAATCAACCAACGCATTCGTGGTTATAAAGATCCTATCGATTTCTACGTAAGCAAGCTAACGGAAGGTATCGCGACTATCGCTTCTGCATTCTGGCCTAAGCGTGTGATCGTACGTATGTCTGACTTCAAGTCGAACGAGTACAGTAACCTTGTTGGCGGTAAAACGTTTGAACCACATGAAGAGAATCCAATGCTGGGCTTCCGTGGTGCATCTCGTTACATCTCTCCAGTCTTTGAAGACTGTTTCGAGCTTGAAACTCAAGCGCTGAAACGTGTTCGTAACGAAATGGGATTGAAGAACGTTGAAATCATGATTCCATTCGTTCGTACTCCAAGCGAAGCGGCATCGGTTATCGACATTCTGGCTAAGTTTAACCTGCGTCGTGGCGACCAAGGTCTGAAAGTCATCATGATGTGTGAGCTACCATCGAATGCGATATTGGCAGATGAGTTCTTGAAGTACTTTGATGGCTTCTCTATCGGTTCAAACGACATGACACAGCTAACACTTGGCCTAGACCGAGATTCAGGCGATGTTGCGCACTTATTTGACGAGCGTAATCCTGCAGTTAAAGCGATGCTGAAAATGGCTATCGATGCAGCCGCGAAAGCGGGTAAGTACGTAGGTATTTGTGGCCAAGGCCCATCTGACCATGACGACCTAGCCGAGTGGTTAATGGAACAAGGCATCAGCTCTGTTTCACTAAACCCAGATACGGTTATCGACACGTGGTTGAAGCTTGGTAACGTAGCAAATAAATAACGCTTCGTGCGAGCCTAAACGACAAAAGCCAGTCACGATGACTGGCTTTTTTAGGTTCTTTGCATGTTAGCAAACTAGGGGGTTAGAAGTAGTATCTCACACCAATCCAAGCCTCGGTTTGCCAATCATTCGGCATTGACACACCTTTCACATCAACATCTGCTTTGGTAATGTCATAACGCGTATTCAACCACCAAGTTCTTGCACTGTTCATCGGTACATTTAACGATGTTTTGAAAGAGAAGTTCTGCATATCGATGTCATCACCAGACAGATCCTGCCACTCAGGTACTAAAGACACATAGGCGCCAGAGTCACCGAGATGCTTCGCGGTAATCAAACCAAGCGAGTATCCCGTTAAATCATCTTTAGATGACGTAATACCAGGAAGCTCCATACTACCCGTCATCAGTCCTGCTCTTGGAAATACTAGGAAACCACCGGTGTAAGCAGGATTAATCGCAACAACCCCGCCAACCGACAACAAATCGTTTTTAATGTTAGTACGCGTATTAATGTAATCTAATGACAGACCCACTTTAGGCGTCGCCTTAGTACCCGTCTCAAATACATGGAAATACTGGACTCTAGAGTTACTGTACTCAGTGCCAAACTTGTCTGGATCGCGAAGCGCTGTGTTACTTTCATCGACAAACGTCGCTTCAGCAAGTAGGGCAAACTGTTGACCGTTTTCTAAACCGCCAGAAACTTGTCCCTGAAATTGGATATCTGAGCTACCGTTCAACATCAATGCAGCTTGAGTATAAACTTTGGTGACATCAGCAGGGTCGATAACACGTTCGGACTCTGCATGCGCAGGCAGCGCTAAACCTAAACTCAAAGGGATCAATAGAGCAAACTTTTTCATTATATATCTCGAAAGTCGTTTGCTTCCTCCTTGAAGCCTGGAACATCCTGTTGGGTTATAAGTAGATTATTTGTCGGCAAGTAGTTTCGCTGCAGAGCGCATCAATGCTGGACCTTTATTCTCACCAAAACCTGAGTGGTATGGGTTGGTTGAAAACATCACGCCTACAAAATCACGCTCTGGATCGATATAGATAAACTGCCCAAGGTTGCCACTTTTCGACATCGCACCGTCATTGAAGATATAGTCGAATTGATAAGCGTTGTAGTCAGCCTTTTCGTTAAAAGCGTGCACTGAACTGCTCTCTTTACTAGTACCTACGAAGCCTTTCGGATTGCCACCAGTATGAATGCGGTCAATCACTGCTTGTGAAATCACAGGCTCATCAGCAACGGCTTTCCAGCTCGGTGTAAATAACGTTCCCCAACGCGCCATATCTTCTAAGGTCGTCGAAACCAAACCTACAGCAATGCCCATTCCATCAGGTGTTAGGTTGATCTGCATAGGCTGACGAGCATGTACCTTAGACCAAACACGGTCTTCAAATACCTCAGTCCAAGTCTTGTTTTCAATGTTTTCGACTAGTTTGGTCAAAACCATGGTATTGATTGAGGCATAGCGGAAATGATCACCTGCTTTCTCGCCCTCTAGCTTTTGTGCGCCCTTAGCCACGTCCATCCATGTTTCCATCTCACCGGTTTTTGCTCTTGGTGAATTGAATGACGCAGCAAAGAAACGTACTACGTCAGAGTCCGGATTCAATATCGATTCAAGCGTTTCTTCGTTGTCTAACGCAGTCGACATGTTGAGCACTTGATGGACAGTGATGCTCTCCCAGTTAGTCTCTTTGAGTTCAGGAACGTAGTGAGCAATGTCCTGTTCAGGATCGACTTTACCTTCTTCAACCAGCATAGCGACCACTGCGCCTACCGTCGTTTTCGCTGTTGAGGCCCAAACGTGGGTGTCTGTTGGGCTCATGCCTGGATAAGCCTGATAAACGATCTCACCCTTGTGAATTAACATGAAGCCTTGAGTTCTGAACTGCTCATCCGCTAGGTATTGCTCCATTGTCAGCTCACCTTTGGTTTCGGTGTTTACGGTTAATTTAGCAAGGCGTGAATCGATATTTTTAACCAGTGGCTTATATTCAGCATTAGGAGCGGCAAGAGCGGTCGGCATAAATTCACTCATGTGCATGTTGTAATAGACACTATGATCACCACCCATTTGCCAATGGAAATTATTGAAATTTTCACGAGCTGAATCAACGAAACCAGGAGTAAAAGATTGGTGAGCATCTTTTACAGGTAGAGTAACCTGCGCGCCTTCAATCTTAAGCGCGGCTTCTACTGGGTTTTCTGCAAATACAGTCGATGACACAGCAAGCGATGAAATCGTGAGTGATGAAATAATTAAGGCAATGGGTGTAAGTTTCATGTTCTTCTCCTCTTTGGGTTAGAAGAAGTATATGGAGTTACGCTACACTTAATTAGGTCATTTGGTGACATTTATAGGTAATACTAACAACAATGAAAGCATCATCGAACATAACTAACATACTATTGAGCTCTACCAGTAATATTGCCCCGTACATTGCGTATTGTGATAAGAGATCGCTTGACTGGCGCAGTGTCGCTATCGAGTGCGGTTTACCAATTGAGCTAACACAATCTAACCAATGGCTTCCTACCCAAGATTTAATTCTCTTTATTCATCGACTTGAGCGTAAGTTTGGTTATTCGATTGGTATTGAAGTTGGGCGAAAAACCTCTCTGGAACAACTTTCACCACAGCTACACCATGAGATAGAGAAATGCAGTTCGTTAGAGCAAGCCATTCGTTGTTTGATCGCTGAAATGCCTAGTTTGAACAACCACGTCACGATATGGACCGAGAAAAAAGATGGCTTGTGGTGGCTATGTCATCGCAGTTGCTATCATCCATCAACCTCTGGATTTGAACAATCCGAATGGTTTAGATCCCTTACAGTGATTACCCTATGCCGTAAGTTTATAGACGACCAGTGGCAACCATCACACGCTAAGCTTGTCTCTACCAACAACGGTGCGCGTCAGTTACCTAAACACTTTTTTAATTCTGATATTCAGTTTGAGCAACAATATGGGGCGCTTGCGATCCCACTGCCCGACGACTATCGCGCTATCTCAGAACAAAATAGTACCCAAGATTGGGAGCAAGCCGTAAAGACACTGATAAACACTTATTCGACTTTACCTTGGTTCAATATTGAATGGTTTGCGACCATGCTCGGCATGACAAAACGAACGCTACAGAGAAACCTGAAGAGCAAAGGAATTCTTTTTAAAGAAGCCAAAGAACAGGTTCGTGAAACCAAAGCAAAACAGCTACTCGAAGAGACCGATCTTTCAGTGCAAGAGATCAGTTGGCAAGTTGGTTACAGTGATTTGAGCAACTTTAACCGTGCTTTCAAAGGTTGGGTTGGTATCACAGCACCAAATTATCGGCATAAAGCGAAACCTTAGAAATAATCGATTTGAAAACCTTTAGGCCCAATCCGCCAATATAAAACTCAGAAACAAGATACGACACCTTAAATTTCAATAAGCGACCGCATAAAGTTACATCGCACAATGCTCACATACCGATGAAACTGTGCAAAGGTAATATCGATAGATCTAAGAACAATTATTGGTATCGAGCTGACCTTACGTTATCCTTTACGCAATTCTTCATTGAGAGGTTTGTCACCAACACAAGCCTAACTTCAAGACCTATAAGAGTGTTATGAATTCTACTACCGCAACTCCCTCGCCTTCTCTTGGCCGACAACTCTATACAATGACATGGCCAATGCTGTTTGGGGTGCTTTCCCTTATGAGCTTCCAGCTTGTAGACAGTGCTTTTATTGGCCAATTGGGCGTGCTGCCGCTCGCTGTTCAAGGTTTTACACTTCCAATACAGATGATCATCATTGGTATTCAGGTCGGGCTGGGAATCGCAACAACCGCGGTAATTGCAAGAGCCATTGGCGCGAATGAAACGCGCTACGCTAAGCAGCTTGGTGGATTAGTGATTGCGATGGGTAGCGTGAGTGTTGCGCTTTTCTCGGTCATCATTTATCTGCTTCGTGGGCCAATTTTACAGTTGTTGGATGCGCCACTGACGGTATTACCGATCATTGATTCTTATTGGATCTATTGGCTAATCAGCTCTTGGACAGGAGCCCTACTCTACTTCTTCTACAGTGTTTGTCGTGCCAATGGTAATACCATGCTGCCCGGATCAATGATGATCGCGACCAGTATCATCAACTTGATATTGGACCCGATTTTCATCTTCACTTTCGACATGGGCATCAATGGAGCGGCCATTGCGACCATTTTGGCGTTCGGTGCGGGTATCTTTATCGTTGCTCCAAAAGTTACGAAAAAGCATTGGATGACCTTCGACTGGCACGATCTCGACATCGGCAAAAGTGTTCGTTCAATCGGTAACATCATGGGACCTGCCATGATCAGTCAATTGCTACCCCCCGTTTCATCAATGTTCGCCACCAAGCTACTTGCTGGCTATGGGACTGCAGCCGTTGCAGCTTGGGCTTTGGGTTCTCGTTTTGAGTTTTTCTCCATTGTTGCCGTGTTAGCACTTACTATGTCGATGCCTCCAATGATTGGCCGCATGTTAGGAGAGAACAACCTCGAAAACATACGTAAGCTCGTTAAAATTGCTGTGATGTTCGTATTGGGTTTTCAATTGGTGATAGCACTAGTAACTTGGTTGTTCTCTGGTGGGCTAGCAAACCTTATGACCAGTGAAAGCGAAGTATCGACGATTTTGAACTATCACCTACTGATCGTACCTATTAGCTTAGGGCCACTGGGAATCTGTATGTTAATGGTTTCTGTCTCGAACGCATTAGGCAAGTCTTACACCGCATTAACGATTTCAGCGCTACGCCTGTTCGCTTTCTTCTTACCTTGCTTATGGGTTGGTTCGCAGCTTGCTGGTATTGAAGGCCTGTTCTGGGGCGCAATGGTAGGTAATGTGCTTGCCGGAACATGTGCATGGTTTATGTGCCAACGCGCACTTGGGCAAGTCGAGGCTAAGCTAGCTAATTAACTAGCGAACTAAACGGCTTACCAACTAAACCGCCAGAAAATTATTAAACGAAAAAGCAGCCACTTAGGCTGCTTTTTTAGTTTTCAGATTTAAAGAACATCGAGTTTAAGCTTGCTCAAAGTGACTCAAAAACTCACCGCAATCTTTTTGGAAAAGTGGCAATGCTTCTGCTAGGATTTCTAATCGCTCACGATATTATTACAATAGGCAGACCAAACAGTCATATCAGCTACATGAGTACACAAAACCATGAGTTTATGCTCGACCCCATGCGCTAACTGTAAAGTGGTATAACGTATGTTACTCATATCCAAAAGCCCCGTTGAGCAAAGATTTACTATTCTCAGTTTCACTGAAATACCATGAAGATCTCAAATATAGACAAAGACACTTACCGTAGAAAAACTAACTTGGTCATGGTAGGTTTTGCCGGCAGCCTTGTAATGTAAACCTTTGTATTCATCTCCGTTCTTATTTCTCTATTTGGTTTAAAGGGTTACAAATTCAGGTTCTACTAGCAATTCCCGCCTCAATGTTCTGGCGTTATCTTACCAGTCATAGCGGGCCGCGAGCATACTTCAATGGGTTTACAACCCGAACAAGATTCGCGCCAGATAATCGTTGCTCCATCCCGCTTTCTTCAACTTCACTTTCTGGCTTGCCGCTCCGTAATCTTATTGCTTTACATGTTGATAACGAAACGTCTAAGCACCGCTATATTTTCTAGCGCACCGTCTAACATAATACTGGCTGTTTTCTAGTGGTTGATACGCAAATACACGGAGCAGCGGGTTCATGGCGAGTAGAAAACCGCGCAAGTGCCATCACAAAAAAGATAAATTCGATTTTGACTTTGTCATTGATCTAATGAGAAGAGACCTTTGCATTTGTCTAGATGAAGCAAAATCTGATGGTATTAAACTGCCACTAACAGAATAAGTCGATCACGAATACAGCAATATTCAAGAACAAGATTTGGGCCGAATGGATATGTCCTATGTTAATCAAAGTGATTAAACAAAAGTGTAACCCCACAAGAAATCATATTAGCGTAAAAGGTGAAGATAATAATGCCCCTTTTTATTGCAAGCACACCACTCAGTCTCTTCTCTTATTTATCTCGTCCTACAGACTGTTATTGTCTTCACGTTTTTAACTTATCAAAGACCATGAATACCTTAGATATCGTTGCGTTAGATAACATTTATCTATGTGATATGCATTTTTTCTATGGCCACCAAATATAAATAGCATTTCACCACCTACCACCAAAGACCTATGATGATTTGAATGACGTTAGTCTTATAAACCAACAAACATGTGTCACCGGAGTGACTCTAGAGAGATCGCTTAACAAAAAGAATAAGCTGTTGATATTATTTAATTTATGCCTTATTTATTTTGTCAACCTAGTACCCTACCCTATTCAGGAGCAATAAAATGATTAAGAAATTGTCACTTGCTGTTTCAGCAGCCCTATTACTAAGTAACACTGCAATGGCTGCAGAAAACATCGTTATTGGCGTTGAAAAAAGCTATGTCCCTTACTTCACCGAACTTGCAGAGCAGTTCAATAAAGGGAAAGACTTTAAGGTAGAAGTAGCAGCAACAAGCATGTTTGATTTACTGGCAGCGCTACCAACTCAAAAAGGTAATATTGCTGATATTTTCATGATCCCAAACGACCGAATCGGTGAGTTAGCGGATCAACATTTAATTGCTCCAACCAATTTTACCGTTAATGGTTATACAGATGCCGCTACCAATGCATCAATCTACAATGGTCAAACTTATATGTTACCAATGTCTACAGATACAACGTTATTTCTATATAACAAAGACATGATAAATGAAGCACCAAAAACACTTAAAGAAATTCCACCTTCTGAGTGGGCTGCAAAATTTACTGATTTTTACTTCACTGGCGGCTTATTTATGTCTAATGGCGGCTATATCTTCAAAGACAATAATCCACAAGATATCGGCTTAAATACACCTGATGCAATCAAAGCAGGTTTAGCTGCCCAAGAGTTATATAAAAGTGGTGTGAGCCATTGGACCCTAATGCAAGATGATACCGTTGCTTATGACATCATGATGAAATACTTCATGGAAGGAAAAGTAAAAGCCATTATCAATGGTCCATGGGCAATTGCTGATATCGAAAAAGCCGGCATTAATGTTGGTGCAGCACCTATCCCAAGTTGGGATGGCAGTCATCCATATAAAGCTCTAACAGGCACAAAAGGGATGACCGTTAACGGCTACAGTGACAACAAAGAAGGCGCTCGTGCCTTTATTGAATTCCTAGCGACTCCTGAGAATGCAAACAAGTGGTATTCAGACACACGTGAAGTCTCACCTAGCCTGTCTGTTAATTACAAAGAAGGCTCTCTACACAAAGCCATATTTGATGCGACAAACATCGGCCAACCTATGCCAAGCATCCCAGAGTTCATGAAAGTGTGGGGACCAATGAAAACGGGTCTTGCTCAAATCGCACAAGGTCAAGATGTCAAAGCGGTATTAGACGCCGCCGTTGATACGATTGAAGTTGATATTGAAGACATGTAATCCGCTAGCTTAGTTTGCAGATCACTTAGTTTTCAAATCAACTAGGTTTCAAATCAACTACACGATGTCGAGTACATCCGGCATCGTGTAATACAAAGGCATGACATATCTACACAACACTAATAAATAAGTAGGTTATTTACATGAGTCAACAGTTTGTATTCTGGTTCTCTATGCTGATTCCAGGTAGTGGACACCTTGCACTACGTCGAATGCGAGAGGCTTTATTTGGGTTCTCGATATTGGCTTTGGAGATATTGGTTTTTATACAATTCACTCTTCCTAACTTCCGTCTTTTAGCTGTCGAACAACCTAATGGAAAAATCACTATTGGCGCAGAACGCTTTGTGGATGATTCTTTTCTTATCATGGTGGGTTCAACCGTTGGCGCAATGATGATTTTAGTCTTTTTCGCATTGCATTACGCTTTTGCTCGCGATGCAAAAGACGTAAAACGACAAATAGATGAGTCTGGTTTTGCGATTACCTTTACTGAAAAAGTACATGGATTATCACACGAAATTATACCTAATCTAATTACAGCACCTAAGTTCATATTACTGTTTGTTTTTGCTTTATTACCAGCGATTGTTTCTATCGTTGTTGCCTTTACTAACTTCAAACGCCCTGTTTTACCACCAGCATTTCTTATTGAATGGAAAGGCTTTACCAACTTTGAGCGTTTGTTTACGAACGAACGAACAGCTGCCGCATTCCAAGAAACCTTATCTTGGACTCTAACATGGACTTTCTGCGCCTCTGCACTCACCATCGTTCTAGGTACCGTTCTTGCGGTTGTTGCAAACAATAAACATATCAGAGGGAAGAAGTTCTTCCGTACTGTCTACATTCTACCTTGGGCAGTTCCTGCTTTCTTAACCATTCTTGTTTTCCAACTTTTCTTCTCAAAGATTGGCGGCATGAACACCATGGTTATCCCATTTTTCACCGGTAACGAATATGATGTAAGCACAGCAATTGGCTTCTTCCTAAACGCAGATTACGCCAAAATCACCATCATATTAATTCAAGCATGGTTAGGTTTCCCTTACGTATTTATCTTGGTGACAGGCGTATTACAAACTATCCCTGATGACTTGTATGAAGCCAGTGCGATTGATGGCGGTAACGCATGGACCAACTTCTTCGACATCACTCTCCCCTTGATATTAATAAGTGTTGCTCCGGTATTCATTACTCAATTTACCTTCAATTTTAATAACGTCACCATCGTTTACATGTTAGGTGAAGCAACAGTTCAAACGGTGGGCTCAATCTACAAACCACTCGATACGATTTCATCTCTTGGTTTCCGCTTAATGATGGATGCTAAATACAACGAAGCGGCGGTATATACCTTAATCACCAGTACTGTTGTTGGTGCCGTGGTCTTGTATTCATGGTTGAAAGCAGGTGCCTTTAAAAATGAGGAAGTGATGTAATGGACAAAGCAATCCCTTTAGCACGCCAAATCAAAGCGAAGCGTTTTAATCGTCATGTCATCACTAAGAACATGGGTGTGGCTTTTTGTTATGCGTTTTTGATCTCGATGGCAGTGATCATTCTATACCCGATATTAGTGACATTAATGAGTGCGTTTAACGTCAGTAACTCACTGTACTCTACGTCATTCTTCCCTGAAAATTTCAGTTTAACCAAAAACTTTGTTCGACTTTTTAATGATACGCCTTATTTAAGCTGGTACCGAAACACGTTCTTAGTATCGATAATCACCATGATCCTCTCTACATTCATCGTGACAATTTCGGGGTTTGTTTACTCTCGTTATCGTTACCAATCTCGTAAGAGTGCATTAATGTCATTGCTGATCATTCAAATCATCCCATCAGGCAGTGGCTTAATTGCTCTGTATGCGATTGCAAACTCTATCGGCATTTACAGCTCTGCCAACGCCACACTTTATACGTATATCTTTATGATCCTCATCTACACGACAGGTGGCATCACAATGAATACGATTCTAATGAAAGGCTATTACGATTCGATTCCTCGTGCATTAGATGAATCAGCAAAAATTGATGGTGCAACTCAAATGCAGATCTTCAAAGAAATACTGCTGCCTTTAGTTAAACCGATGATCATGGTTATCGCTATATTCTGTTTCTTAGGTCCAATTGGCGACATCATCATGCCTAAGTTCCTGATTGCAAGTATGGATTCAGAAGCGAAAACACTGGCGGTTGGCCTTATGGGTCTTATCAATAATATTAAAGAATCAAGCTACAACGTATTCGCAGCAGGCGCGGTCTTAGCAGCAATTCCGCCTGTTATCGTTTTCTATAAATTTCAAGATTATATCGTGGGCGGCTTAACGTCTGGTGGAGTAAAAGGCTAATGAGTAAAATTTCATTAAGAAACATCAATAAAAAATACCCCAATTCCGATACCTGCTCGGTACGTGATTTCAATCTCGATATTGAAGAAGGGGAATTCATTGTTCTTGTAGGCCCATCGGGTTGTGGTAAATCCACCACGCTACGCATGATTGCAGGCTTAGAAGACATTACTGATGGCGAATTTATCATCAATGGTGAAGTAGTAAACGATGTTAGCTCAAAAGATCGTGATATTGCGATGGTATTCCAAAGCTATGCACTTTACCCACACATGTCAGTACGTGACAACATTGGTTACGGCTTAAAATTACGCAATTACCCATGTGATGACATCAAAAACTCGGTTGATAGTATTTCTGACGATTTATTTCTAAAAGAGTACCTAGAGCGTAAGCCAAAAGAGTTGTCAGGTGGACAGCGTCAACGTGTGGCTTTAGGCCGTGCCATGGTTCGTACGCCTAAATTGTACCTAATGGATGAGCCGTTAAGTAACTTAGATGCGAAATTACGTACCACAACACGTACTGAAATCTCTCGCATGCACAGAGCTAAGGGCGCAATCACAATTTACGTAACCCATGACCAAGTTGAAGCAATGACCATGGCTGATCGCATCGTATTAATGTCGATGGGTGAAGTTCAGCAAATTGGTTCACCAAAAGAGTTATTTACTAACCCTAAAAACTGTTTTGTAGCGACTTTCATGGGTATGCCATCAATGAACCTTATTGAAGGAATGTACGAAGGGGGCCAGTTCATGTGTCACTCTTTCACTATTACCTTGAATGAAAGTGACCAGCAGATCCTAAACGATGCAGGCTACAACGGAAAACCCGTCACATTGGGCGCACGCTCTAGTGCCATTCGTTCTGGCAAAAAATACCGCGATGCGTTCCCTGATTGTTGTTTTGAAGTTACCGCACTTAACAGCGAATACTTAGGCGATGCGATTAACGTGTTCTTTAATGCCGCACCAATGAACATGTTTGTAGGCACATTGGGTACCGGCGAACCAGACGTTGATATCGACGAAAAAATCACCTTGGTTATCGACAATACCAAGCTGCATTTCTTTGATACTGAGACGGAAGAGTCCATCAAGTACTCAATCAAATCTGCTGAATTTAAGAAATAGAACACAACCACCATTATTGCCTTCATCTCATTGAGGGTAATAAACCATGCCTTATAGAGCATATTTACACCGTAAAGAAAGGAGTGACATTTTGAATTTTCGCGGCCAACTTCAACGCATTCACGACTATATGCTTCATATTGCAGTCGCTGTCGTTATTTTCATTACCGGCTTTATCATTGCTTACAGCAGCCTGCCTAAGCCATCATTTGACTACTCAACCTTTATTGAGCAGCAGCAGATTTTTAAACAATGTGTGAATAATGATGAGCTATTTGCTTCTGCACAACAGTTTGAAAATGACTATTTAACGCTGCCATTAGAAATCATAAATACGCAATACAAAGCACTGCGTAATCAGATCCCAAGTGATTGCGGATCGTTTCATGTAGAAAGCAGTTACGAACAACTGCAAGAAATGGCATTACCTGTATTAGCAGAAGCCCAGCGCTTTTATGGCACTCAAAACGTCAAAGCCGTGAATGCAGTGTATACCACGCCTTCTCAATACAACGCACTGCTTACACAGCCTCAGCCTTATCTGTTTTTCATTTCTGATAATGAGCAAGAACGCATTGCGGCATTCAAAGTAACACCGACTAAAGATGACGTCCAAATTACGTCGCTGTGGGGATACGAAGAGAGCCAAGATCTCGCGTATACCCAAGGTGAAGTGCAAAAACTATTACTCATTTATAACGAAATTAAAAGCTAACTATAAACTCCCTCGTTTATTTAATACCTACAGCGTGAATAAAATAAACACGAGATAACATTTGATATTTAATTGTAAGGTTCACATGAAAATCTCTCTTTCTAAAGCAAATTTTCGCGATATGGATCGCCTTGAAGAATCGAACTACCTGCTAACGAATGGATTAGGTGGTTATTCTTCTCTTACCCTTGCAGGCTCTTGCAGTCGAAGTGATCACGCGTTGTTTATGGCAAGTCTTGTTGCACCAAACAATCGCTTTAATTTTGTTCGTCACTTAGATGACCGTATTACCTTACCAAGCGGAGACTCCCATCCACTTTCTTCACAAGCGAATGTAAATCCTTATGACACTGTAGATTCAACCCTACTGTTTGATAATTTTACTCAAACTCATCTTCCAGAGTTCACGTATCGTATCCGTGGTATTGAGATCACCAAAACGATTGTAATGGCTCAAGGTGTAAATCGCCTTGCTGTAAAATATCAAATATTCAATCCGTTAAAACAAGCATTCACATTAAATGTAACGCCAAAATACCACTTCTGTGCAAAAGGACAGAACCTATCAAAACAGCAAGAATTTGCACACCAAGATGGGAAAATCACCAGTAACGGTCAAGCACTTACTTATCGTCACAATGGTGCTGATTCAGCATTGGATGCCCCTCGCTATGAGTCGGGTCTGTACTTTTCTTATGATGCTCGCGATGGCCGTCCTGCAACAGATGCTCAAATAGCGCTTCATACCATTGCTTTTGTTGGGACTGAAACGCACGAACAATTCTCGATAGTGTTTGAAGCTGAAGAAGATCGCGCAGTTTCTCTAGAAACACAGACTGCCGATAAAATGATTAACGCAGAAATTAAGCGCCAACAGGAGTACATCAAGCGCGCTAATCTAAAGAGCCTATTTGGAAAGCAATTGGTTCGTGCCAGTGAGCAGTTTGTCGTTGACCGTGACTCAACAGAATCCAAATCAATCATTGCAGGCTACCCATTCTTTGCCGATTGGGGTCGCGACACCATGATTGCATTATGGGGCTGCAATTTATCAACCAATCAATTTGAAGACGCAAGACAGATCTTCCGTACATTTATCCGTTACGAACGTCGTGGTGTACTGCCTAACCTTTTCCCTGAAGCTGGGGTTGAGCCAATGTATAACACCATTGATGCATCGCTACTCTTCATTGTTAGCTTATATGAATATTACCAAGCAAGCGGTGATCTAGAGTTTATTCGTGATGAAGCGTATCAATGCATGACTAACATTTATCAGCATTACCGTAACGGTACTGACTTTGAGATTAAGATGCTTGATAACGGCTTGATCAGCGGCGGCAGCGGTTTTGATCAGCTTACTTGGATGGACATTCGTTACGGAGATATCGTACCGACACCAAGACATGGTTGCGCTGTAGAAATCAATGCACTTTGGTTTAATGCGTTGTCTATTCTTGATTTCTTTAATCAAAAACTGAACAAACCAATGCCAGAATTACCTGCACTGGTAGAGCAAGTAAAAACCACCTTTAACGATGAGTTTTACAACAAAACTGGTTATTTAAATGATTGGATTAAAGAAGGTGAAGTAAACCAACAAATTCGCCCAAATCAAGCTTATGCCGTTGGCCTTCCTTTCCCAATATTAAGTCAAGAAAGAGCACGTTCGGTCATTCTTACCATTTATAAAGAGCTATATTCACCCTTGGGTTTACGCTCGCTTGCAATGAGTGATCCTGAATTTAAAGCCGTGTGTACAGGCTCGCATTTTGACCGAGACATGGCCTATCACCAAGGCACAGTTTGGGGCTTTATGATTGGTCAATTCTTAATGGGGATCTTACGCCAATTCCCACAAGATAAAGATTTATTTCGTATTGTGGAGCAGTTTATTGAGCATAACCAAGATGGCCTATACGAAGGCTGTATTGGTCAATTGGCTGAAATCTATGATGGTTACGCACCAAGTCAATCTCGTGGTTGTTTCGCCCAAGCGTGGAGCGTGAGTGAGGTATTACGCGTCGTGAAATATTACGAACAAATACACCAAAAATAGAATTGCATATTTAAACAATTATACTAACCTGGGTGGCTATTACGTCAGATAGTTATTCTGGTTGGTACTTTCATTAAACGGTATTAATCATGATTACAAAAGCAGCGATCTATCATAGATCTCACTCAAGTTATTCTTATACTTATGATAAAGAAACACTTCATTTGCGTATTCGCACAGCAAAAGGCGAAGTCAATAACGCTACGTTAAGAATTGGTGATCCATACGATTGGACGTCAGGTGGCGGTGGCGGCAACCTAAATGCAGAAGATGCAATGGGTTGGAGTGGCGGCGAAAACTTTGTGATGGAAAAAGAGTGTGAAACAGAACTGTTTGATTACTGGTTCTGCGAAGCACAACCACGATTTTTCCGTGCTCGTTATGCTTTTATTCTTGAAGGTGAAGAGAGCGAAAAACTGCTCGTTACTGAAAAACAAATTTTTACCATCACCGATGATGCAGATCCTGTATTAAGCCAATTACTCAACTTTTACTGCTTCCCATACATGAACCCCATCGATGTATTTAGCCCACCACATTGGGTAAAAGAGACAGTTTGGTATCAAATATTCCCTGAGCGCTTTGCCAATGGTGATCCCTCAATCTCACCTAAAAATGTACTATCTTGGGGTTCTGAAGACCCGAAAACTAAAAGCTTCTTTGGTGGTGATTTACAAGGTGTCATTGACCATCTTGACTACCTACAAGATCTCGGTATTACAGGCTTATATTTCACACCAATTACTCAAGGTAAAACGAATCACAAATACGACACCGTTGATTATCTAAAAGTTGACCGTGCTTTTGGTGATGACGACACAGTAAGAACCCTAATAGCAGAAGCCCACAAGCGTGGCATGAAAGTCATGTTAGATGCCGTATTCAATCATATTGGTGCCGATTCTCTTCAATGGCAAGATGTCATCAAAAACGGTAAAGACTCTAAATACATTGATTGGTTCTATGTTGAGAAGTTCCCACTTTTAGACGAGTCTAAAAAGGATCAGCACAGTAAAGAGTATCTCAACTATCGCACCTTTGCCTTTGCGCAGAACATGCCAAAGTTAAATACCGAAAATCCAGAAGTGATGGCGTATTTACTTGAAGTTGGTCGCTATTGGGTACGTAATTTCAATATCGATGCGTGGCGTTTAGATGTCGCAAACGAAGTTGATCAACGCTTTTGGCGACGCTTCCGTGATGAATTAAAAGCGATTAAACCTGAGATCTACATCTTAGGTGAAGCGTGGCATGATTCAATGAATTGGCTTGCTGGTGATCAATTTGATGCCGTAATGAATTACCCATTATCCGATGCCATGATAGGATTTTTTGCTCATGGTAACCTCAATGCGAATCAGTTTAAATATGCGGTAAATGATGTCAACACAAGCTACCCGATTGCGGTTAATGAAGTGGCATTTTCCTTGTTAGATAGCCATGATACGGCTCGTATTCTTCATCGTTGTGATGGCAATAAAGAGAAAGTGAAACTGGCCTACTTATTCCAATTTACTCACAGTGGTACACCGTGTATTTATTATGGTAGTGAAATTGGCTTAGATGGCGGAGCCGATCCATTAAATCGTAAATGCATGATTTGGGATGAGGGCAAACATGATATGGACATGAAACGACATATTATGCAGATCATCAAATTACGCAAACAGCACCCAGCTCTGCGTGCTCATCACATTAATTGGTTAATGAGCGACAATGAAAAGCAATGTCTTATCTACCAAAAAACCTTAAAAGACGAGTGCATTACTATTGTTATAAATAACAGTGTAAACACGATTAATATTACTCTTCCTGATTCATTGTCAAATCATTATGTCACTGATATTTATAACGATACTGCTTGCAAATTAAAAGAGACCTTAACATTGGAACCCTTTAGCTTCTCCATGTATCAAAATAAGAAGTAATCGCTAGATATCATGTAATAAGCCACATAAAATAGCTCTTTATTATTCAAGTAAAGAGCTATTATGTTTAAATTAATGATCCAATTCATTCAAGTAGCTAAGACTCAAAACGTCACCCAAGCCGCTAATAATCTCTGCTTAAGTCAACCGACATTAAGTCATAACATGCAGAAGTTAGAGGAGAAACTAGGCAGCAAGTTGTTTAATCGTAACTCAAAAGGGATCACCCTAACCTCTAGTGGCGAGTTACTTTACGAACAAGCAAAAATGATGCAAAACCTCTATGAAAACACCCTTAATAAATTAGAGAAGAATAAGCTCCGACATCAAACCGAACTTAAAATTGGTTGTGGAGATGCATGGTGGCATTTGTTTATTCGAGACTGCGTACAAGGTTTTAGAGATTCTTATCCTCACAGCAATATCTCTGTTGACGTAGGGAATCACCTACAATTAATGAACTTATTGCTCAGCGACGAAATCAGTATCTTTGTTGGCCATGAAATACTCGGCCTAGCACAATATGAAGACATACTGTTCCATCCCCTTTTTCAATGCAGTGAAGAAGTCTATGTAAGAAAAGGTCATCCTTTGCTTGAAATAACCTGTAGCAACGAAGATATTGCTCGCTTTCCATCGGTTGATTTAGGCGCGGCAAAAAAACGATTTTCACATTTAGTTCAACAACAGAGTGAAGAATTAACAACCTTTCAAAAACGTCACTATTTACAAGAAAAGGTTATCTACAATACGAACTCACTGTTAACAGCAATTGATTTACTGCAAAACAGTGATGCTATTTTGCCTTACCCAATGAACATGAGATCTTATTTCAATACCCTTGATATTGTCCCACTTAAAATGAAAGAGTGCTTTAGTAACGCGACGATTGGCGCGTATCTGCACAAAGATAAATTGCAAAATAAACAAAGTATTGATCTATTGGAACAATTCAAGGCATTAATTAAAAATAACCCTCAAATCAATGGTGGAGTTTAAATTTGCTCTTCATCCTTAAGACATTGTTGATCAAATCAGCCTAGAGACAAAGCCACACAGTATATAGCTAGCTTCTAACTAGCATATCTAGATCTATAACTTTGTTTATAGGGTTGACACTCGCTATGATTTAACTCACTTGAGCGTTCGTTATAACAAAACTGGACTTTCCACTCTGCTATTTTACCATTATTAAGGTATTTCACAGCTTAGTTTCTTAGATGACTATCTCCCAAAAATACTGCATTTACGAGGCACAACCTTTTTCAGAGTATCTGTCGATATCGTATACACCAACAACTCAATACCTTCATAAAGAAAGATGCTGATTCTCCTTCTGGCGAGCGACGCCTTGTCGAGAGCCGATGTATATAACTACATCGTTAAGCATTTTGATAAACACTATCATCCTAACCCTACCTTTTAACTACTTGAGCACATGGAATTGTCGTGAATAAGTTCTCGTTCAATACATCCAAACAATCACAGTAAATCCACGACGATTTAAAAATTCCAAATAGAAACGCTCCTTAAGATCCCTGCGCATATCCACTTAAAAAAGTACTTGTTTGGTTTCAAGAGGAAGCTAGATTGGGTCAACGTAATACCACAACCAAGATTTGGGCTGAATGAGGAACTCGACCTAAAGCTGTTCAAAAGTAACATGGGAGCAATGACGAAGCACGTTGATTTGCTCTCAACGGCAACACCTACTGGTAAACATTCCGTAGTTATCATGGATCAAGCGAACTGGCATCAAACACACTTAGCCAATCACTTTAAGAACATCACGATAATCCATATCCCGCCATATTCACCAGAATTAAACCCGATAGGGCAAGTTTGGCAATGGCTTCGTCAGTACAAGCAGCGAATAGGTGTTTTGAAAACTATAACGATATAGTTAGCTCAGTATGTAGTACTTGGAAAAGCTTTTGTGAAGATAAACGCTGAGTTCAATCTCTCAGCTTTAGATATTGGGCTCGATTGATAGGTTAATTATTGGAATTACAACAACCCTACTAACGAACCAAAATTTCATTGATTATAATGACATTATTTCCAAGGTTTGTTGCGCTTGGAATAGATTTATTGATTACCAAGATCGCGTAACAAAACGTGCTAAAGAGATTGGATAGACCTGAGCAGTTAATTTTCCGGATTGGTATAAGACATAGTTAGGACAATGAATACTTGTTTTATACACTTTTTGGACGAAAAAAAGCCCGCTGATTTCTCAGCGGGCTTTTCAATGGTGGTGGAGGGATAGGGATTTGAACCCTAGAACCGCTATTAACGGTTGCCGGTTTTCAAGACCGGTGCTTTCGACCACTCAGCCATCCCTCCAACAAATTGTCACTAAAATCAGTCTTACTTGTGCGCTGCTTTTAGTTTTGCTTTCAGTTTTTGAAAACTGAAAACATAAAGAAAGCCTGGCGATGTCCTACTCTCACATGGGGAAACCCCACACTACCATCGGCGCTATTGTGTTTCACTTCTGAGTTCGGCATGGAATCAGGTGGGTCCACAATGCTATGGTCGCCAAGCAAATTTTGCTTTTACTTTCAGTTTTTTAAAAACTGAAGGCAAAATAATCTGGAAAGCTAATCTAAAAGTTATTTCTCTTCAAACTCATTCAAGGTCTGGTATATCTGAGTCCACAAAACCCCTTGGGTGTTGTATGGTTAAGCCTCACGGGCAATTAGTACAGGTTAGCTCAATGCCTCGCAGCACTTACACACCCTGCCTATCAACGTCGTAGTCTACGACAACCCTTTAGGACACTTATAGTGCCAGGGAAAACTCATCTCAAGGCTCGCTTCCCGCTTAGATGCTTTCAGCGGTTATCGATTCCGAACTTAGCTACCGGGCAATGCCATTGGCATGACAACCCGAACACCAGAGGTTCGTCCACTCCGGTCCTCTCGTACTAGGAGCAGCCCCTTTCAATTTTCCAACGCCCACGGCAGATAGGGACCGAACTGTCTCACGACGTTCTAAACCCAGCTCGCGTACCACTTTAAATGGCGAACAGCCATACCCTTGGGACCGACTTCAGCCCCAGGATGTGATGAGCCGACATCGAGGTGCCAAACACCGCCGTCGATATGAACTCTTGGGCGGTATCAGCCTGTTATCCCCGGAGTACCTTTTATCCGTTGAGCGATGGCCCTTCCATTCAGAACCACCGGATCACTATGACCTGCTTTCGCACCTGCTCGAATTGTCATTCTCGCAGTCAAGCGGGCTTATGCCATTGCACTAACCACACGATGTCCAACCGTGTTTAGCCCACCTTCGTGCTCCTCCGTTACTCTTTGGGAGGAGACCGCCCCAGTCAAACTACCCACCAGGCACTGTCCGTAATCCCGATTCAGGGACCAACGTTAGAACATCAAAACTACAAGGGTGGTATTTCAAGGACGACTCCATCACATCTAGCGACGCAATTTCATAGTCTCCCACCTATCCTACACATGTAGGTTCAATGTTCAGTGCCAAGCTGTAGTAAAGGTTCACGGGGTCTTTCCGTCTAGCCGCGGGTACACTGCATCTTCACAGCGATTTCAATTTCACTGAGTCTCGGGTGGAGACAGCGTGGCCATCATTACGCCATTCGTGCAGGTCGGAACTTACCCGACAAGGAATTTCGCTACCTTAGGACCGTTATAGTTACGGCCGCCGTTTACCGGGGCTTCGATCAAGAGCTTCGACCGAAGTCTAACCCCATCAATTAACCTTCCGGCACCGGGCAGGCGTCACACCGTATACGTCATCTTACGATTTTGCACAGTGCTGTGTTTTTAATAAACAGTTGCAGCCACCTGGTATCTGCGACTCTCGTCTGCTCCATCCGCAAGGGACTTCACTGATAAGAGCGTACCTTCTCCCGAAGTTACGGTACCATTTTGCCTAGTTCCTTCACCCGAGTTCTCTCAAGCGCCTTGGTATTCTCTACCCGACCACCTGTGTCGGTTTGGGGTACGATTCCTTACAATCTGAAGCTTAGAGGCTTTTCCTGGAAGCATGGCATCAATGACTTCACTACCGTAGTAGCTCGACATCGTATCTCAGCGTTAAGAAAGTCCGGATTTACCTAAACTTTCCGCCTACGTACTTGAACCTGGACAACCGTCGCCAGGCCCACCTAGCCTTCTCCGTCCCCCCATCGCAATTGTAAGAAGTACGGGAATATTAACCCGTTTCCCATCGACTACGCCTTTCGGCCTCGCCTTAGGAGTCGACTTACCCTGCCCCGATTAACGTTGGACAGGAACCCTTGGTCTTCCGGCGAGGGAGTTTTTCACTCCCTTTATCGTTACTCATGTCAGCATTCGCACTTCTGATACCTCCAGCATGCCTTACAGCACACCTTCAACGGCTTACAGAACGCTCCCCTACCCCACATATCCTAAGATACGTAGCCGCAGCTTCGGTGTATAGCTTAGCCCCGTTACATCTTCCGCGCAGGCCGACTCGACCAGTGAGCTATTACGCTTTCTTTAAATGATGGCTGCTTCTAAGCCAACATCCTGGCTGTCTGAGCCTTCCCACATCGTTTCCCACTTAGCTATACTTTGGGACCTTAGCTGGCGGTCTGGGTTGTTTCCCTCTCCACGACGGACGTTAGCACCCGCCGTGTGTCTCCCGGATAGTACTTACTGGTATTCGGAGTTTGCAAAGGGTTGGTAAGTCGGGATGACCCCCTAGCCTTAACAGTGCTCTACCCCCAGTAGTATTCGTCCGAGGCGCTACCTAAATAGCTTTCGGGGAGAACCAGCTATCTCCAGGTTTGATTGGCCTTTCACCCCTAGCCACAAGTCATCCGCTAATTTTTCAACATTAGTCGGTTCGGTCCTCCAGTTGATGTTACTCAACCTTCAACCTGCCCATGGCTAGATCACCTGGTTTCGGGTCTAATCCTAGCAACTGTACGCCCAGTTAAGACTCGGTTTCCCTACGGCTCCCCTAAACGGTTAACCTTGCTACTAAAATTAAGTCGCTGACCCATTATACAAAAGGTACGCAGTCACACCACGAAGGTGCTCCTACTGCTTGTACGTACACGGTTTCAGGTTCTATTTCACTCCCCTCACAGGGGTTCTTTTCGCCTTTCCCTCACGGTACTGGTTCACTATCGGTCAGTCAGTAGTATTTAGCCTTGGAGGATGGTCCCCCCATATTCAGACAGGATATCACGTGTCCCGCCCTACTCGTTTTCACTGATTATGAGATGTCGACTACGGGGCTATCACCCTTTACTGCGGCACTTTCCAGAGCCTTCATCTGTCTCATTAAAAGCTTAAGGGCTAATCCAATTTCGCTCGCCGCTACTTTCGGAATCTCGGTTGATTTCTCTTCCTCGGGGTACTTAGATGTTTCAGTTCCCCCGGTTTGCCTCCTGTTGCTATGTATTCACAACAGGATACTTGCTTATGCAAGTGGGTTTCCCCATTCAGGAATCCCAGACTCAAAAGGTTATTACTACCTAATCTGGGCTTATCGCAAGTTATTACGCCTTTCATCGCCTCTGACTGCCAAGGCATCCACCGTGTACGCTTAGTCACTTAACCATACAACCCGAAAGGGTCTTAGCGTATGGCAACTAACCAAGGTTTTTGGTTGTCATCAAGAAGGGTTAATTCTTGATAACTGTTTGCCGGACTCAATTTACTTCTTGTTTCCACTTTTTAATAAAAAGTAGAATCAAAAAATGAACAATCATTTCTGATCATTCGAATACAAGACACTTGAATGTGTTTGTTTTGTTTATGCCGTTCTTATTAAATAAGAGCAGATAAACATTGAGAACTTTTAAATTTGATTTAAATAACTTCGTTATTCAAATCAGTCAGCTTTCCAAATTGTTAAAGAGCAAGAGTTTTTCGAGTTTTAAACTTTCAAAACCATTTTTAAAAACTCTCATTAGACTGTTGTCATCAAAGAATGTTTAAAGATGGTGGGCGATACCGGGCTCGAACCAGTGACCCCCTGCTTGTAAGGCAGGTGCTCTCCCAACTGAGCTAATCGCCCATGATAGTTCTTTTGTCTTCACTTTCAAAAAGTGAAAATAAAAGCCATTCTTCATGGAGAAAGAATGGTGGAGCTATGCGGGATCGAACCGCAGACCTCCTGCGTGCAAGGCAGGCGCTCTCCCAGCTGAGCTATAGCCCCATATTTTTATTTCCTTGGGAGGAAATGGTGGGCGATACCGGGCTCGAACCAGTGACCCCCTGCTTGTAAGGCAGGTGCTCTCCCAACTGAGCTAATCGCCCCAAATTTTTATTTCCTTGGGAGGAAATGGTGGGTCGTGCAGGATTCGAACCTGCGACCAATTGATTAAAAGTCAACTGCTCTACCAACTGAGCTAACGACCCTTTTTACTTCTTGAAGGAAGTGGTATCCCGTAGGGGAGTCGAACCCCTGTTACCGCCGTGAAAGGGCGGTGTCCTAGGCCTCTAGACGAACGGGACACTGCAATTTATCTCTACTTTAAAAAGTAGAAACAAACTTTGAAGAACCTTGGGAGTTCTTCTTCTCTTTGCTTTTCTAAACCTAATCAATCTGTGTGGACACTCATCGTGACTATCTTCGTATAAGGAGGTGATCCAGCCCCAGGTTCCCCTAGGGCTACCTTGTTACGACTTCACCCCAGTCATGAACCACAAAGTGGTGAGCGTCCTCCCCGAAAGGTTAAACTACCCACTTCTTTTGCAGCCCACTCCCATGGTGTGACGGGCGGTGTGTACAAGGCCCGGGAACGTATTCACCGTGACATTCTGATTCACGATTACTAGCGATTCCGACTTCATGGAGTCGAGTTGCAGACTCCAATCCGGACTACGACGCACTTTTTGGGATTCGCTCACTATCGCTAGCTTGCTGCCCTCTGTATGCGCCATTGTAGCACGTGTGTAGCCCTACTCGTAAGGGCCATGATGACTTGACGTCGTCCCCACCTTCCTCCGGTTTATCACCGGCAGTCTCCCTGGAGTTCCCGACATTACTCGCTGGCAAACAAGGATAAGGGTTGCGCTCGTTGCGGGACTTAACCCAACATTTCACAACACGAGCTGACGACAGCCATGCAGCACCTGTCTCAGAGCTCCCGAAGGCACACCTGCGTCTCCGCTGGCTTCTCTGGATGTCAAGAGTAGGTAAGGTTCTTCGCGTTGCATCGAATTAAACCACATGCTCCACCGCTTGTGCGGGCCCCCGTCAATTCATTTGAGTTTTAATCTTGCGACCGTACTCCCCAGGCGGTCTACTTAACGCGTTAGCTCCGAAAGCCACGGCTCAAGGCCACAACCTCCAAGTAGACATCGTTTACGGCGTGGACTACCAGGGTATCTAATCCTGTTTGCTCCCCACGCTTTCGCATCTGAGTGTCAGTGTCTGTCCAGGGGGCCGCCTTCGCCACTGGTATTCCTTCAGATCTCTACGCATTTCACCGCTACACCTGAAATTCTACCCCCCTCTACAGCACTCTAGTTCACCAGTTTCAAATGCAGTTCCGAGGTTGAGCCCCGGGCTTTCACATCTGACTTAATGAACCACCTGCATGCGCTTTACGCCCAGTAATTCCGATTAACGCTCGCACCCTCCGTATTACCGCGGCTGCTGGCACGGAGTTAGCCGGTGCTTCTTCTGTTGCTAACGTCAAGAGATAACGCTATTAACGTTACCCCCTTCCTCACAACTGAAAGTACTTTACAACCCGAAGGCCTTCTTCATACACGCGGCATGGCTGCATCAGGCTTTCGCCCATTGTGCAATATTCCCCACTGCTGCCTCCCGTAGGAGTCTGGACCGTGTCTCAGTTCCAGTGTGGCTGATCATCCTCTCAGACCAGCTAGGGATCGTCGCCTTGGTGAGCCATTACCTCACCAACTAGCTAATCCCACCTAGGCATATCTTGACGCGAGAGGCCCGAAGGTCCCCCTCTTTGGCCCGTAGGCATTATGCGGTATTAGCCATCGTTTCCAATGGTTATCCCCCACATCAAGGCAATTTCCTAGGCATTACTCACCCGTCCGCCGCTCGACGCCCATTAACGCACCCGAAGGATTGTTAGTGTCGTTTCCGCTCGACTTGCATGTGTTAGGCCTGCCGCCAGCGTTCAATCTGAGCCATGATCAAACTCTTCAATTTAAGATTTTGTCGGCTCAATGAATACTGACTTCAAAACTACAAAAAGTAATTCTAAAGCTATTATCTTTCCAACAGAAAGATAATGAATTGACTGTGCCAAATACTTTCTTTCTACAAGAGAAAGTAGTTATTCGTATTGGTCACTCAGCTCATTGAAACCAAAGTTGATTCCGAGGAATCTGTTTTACTTCTCTTTATAAAAAGGGAAGATAAAACGTTTTGATATTCATCAACGAGTGCCCACACAGATTGATAGGTTTAAATTGTTAAAGAGCTTTGCTTATCGAAACTTTCTTTTTACAAAGAAACCCTTGAAAGCGGACGTGAATTCTAGCGATTTAATCTTAAGTGTCAAACACTTTTTAAAATTAATTTCTTTCGAACTTTCCGTCTTACTGATTACCGCTGAAGCCTTGTGGCGTCTGCCGTGTCAGTGAGGCGGCATTATAGAGATCATCGTAAACATGGCAACCCATTTTTTGATAAAAATTCAAAAAAGTTGCTTAAGCGTCTACTTTTACGTCAAAACCCTCTTTCATAGGCCAAAGTTAATACAATCAAGAGCATATAACTTAGAATTTTGCGACTAGATCTTTCGAGAATGCCTCTATATCCAGTTCGATACTCCACTTTTCACTTAGCTCCACTATGTTATCTAGCGATTGCTGAACCGTTTTTATCGTCAATGTATTATTATCTAGGTCGTATACCTGTTTTTGCGTAGTGTAATAGAAGTAAAGGATCGTTAATGCTTGTCGATCGCCTTGCTCAGCTTTTGGTTGAATACGTTTAAGCTTACGATAGATTTGATTGTGAACTTGTTTAAGGTTCCACACATAAAGTGCTTCTTTAAAGTAATCATGCCCCTTCACACGACTCGCAATAAACCCATTCAAGGCGACTGATAAAATCACCCCGAGTACATTCAAATGGAAATTACCTGTCGCTTCCCCAGTAACGGATCCAGCTGAACCAAAAAGTTCAATCAGAATGCTACCGAATACGATAGCAAACAAGGCGAGTGACCCAACCAATGAAACCAACAGCAGGTTCATCTTCTTTCTATATTCTTCTTTATTAATCTTCTGTAACTTCATCGACTACTTCCTTATATATAATACCAATCGTAGTAAATAACTGTTCATCCTAGCTGGTTAAAACGCTCAATAACTGCGTTAGAAATTTTGATTGTAGAATAACTACTTATCGAAACTCTTTGTCGAATAGAGCCGCCTTGTTTTCAAGCCTTTTTCCTGCACTATTTATGATCACTTACTTACTGTGATTGGTATAAGTCACCTAATAATTTGCGCATACTATCTATGTAAACCTTGCTTCGCTTCAACCTTTACCATCTTGTAATGTGGTCACTCTCTATTTAATACGTAGAGTTCTTCTGGTCAGTACTATACATAACTCCATTTGACTTCATTAATAGAAAAGAGTTACATACCGCCATAATTTTGGTTATTCATCAATTCATGTTGATAAAGTCTGTTTCGCTTTATCACATACTGACAAGGTACATTCCATGCGTTCATTTGTATTACGCGCTCGCGCAGCCCCTACAGAGAGCAAACTTATCTTAGAAGGTGTTGGGCAAGATGCTCATACTGAGATTCTGGCTCATACTCTAATGAACACGATCTTCGTTGCTCAATCTCATCGTAAGAATGTCACCGTGCACCTTGTGCTAGAAAGTACTAAAGACTTTTCACGTACCATTACATTCGATTCAAACGAGATCACCAACATTGGTGGCTTTCATGAATCGGCATTGTTATCAGCGGTAGTAAGAGCGGTTGACGCTTCTCAGGGTATGACAAAAGAACAGACACGTCAGGTTGAAGCTGGCATCACTGTTCGTACAATGAGCTTTGAAAAATTAGTTAAAGAACTGGCTGAAGACCATCAGCTGTACATGATGGATAAGAAAGGCGATTTTATCCGTGATGCCGAGATTGCGGAAAACCCATGTTTCCTTCTAACTGACCATATCCCTATGCCGAAGAAAAGCTACAACAGCTTGAAGCGTTTAGGGACAGAGAAAATCAGCTTAGGTCCAAACATGTTGTTTGCTTCTCAGTGTGTAGTGTTGATCAACAATGAGCTTGATATTCGCGGTTTCTAACCTCCTAGCTAATTATCTAAACAAAAAAAGAGCTCACTTAGTTGAGCTCTTTTGCTTATTTACCTCTCAGTATCGATGGTGTTATCTCGAAATCAGGCCTGATTAACCAAAGATGAAGCTGTATAGGAAGCCTGCACCCATCGCCATGCTTAGGATAACGAATAGGAATGCTGCAATCATTTGATTCTTAAAGATTGATTTAAGCAGGATAACTTCCGTTAAACTTGCGCCTGCACTACCAATGATCAATGCCATTACTGAACCCAACGCCATACCTTTTTGTACTAAAGCTGCACTTAGTGGGATTACCGCTTCAGCACGAATGTACAGTGGAATACCAATCACAGCCGCTACAGGAATCGCATACCACATACCTTCACCAGCGTACTGTGCAATTAGGTCTGTAGGAATGAAACCGTAGATGAATGAACCAATCGCGATACCCATCATTAGGTAAGGGAAAACTTGTTTGAAGTCTTTCCAAGTTGAGAACCAAATTCTCATCCAACGGCTAGGCTCTTTCTTCTCTACGATTTCAGCCGTTGCGCTTCCATCCGTTGAGCAGCATGAAACCGTGACTTGTGGCTCTTCTTTTTTCGAATCGCAGCAAGATGTCTCTTTAGCCATTACAGGTGCAGGTTCACCACATGCACTTGTACCACATGAAGATTCTGCCTTCGCTGGCGCTGCTTTCTTAGGAGCAGAATCATCACAGCTAGTCCCACAGCTTGAAGAAGAACCTGTCGATTCATACGCTTCAGGTTTTACGTAACGCTCAAAGCCAAGCTTCTCAAGTGCGTAACCTGCGACTACCGATACCGTCATTGCTACTAAGAAGTAGAACACAGCCACTTGCCAGCCGAACGTAATCACGAACAAGCCAATGATCACCGGGTTCAAGAGTGGGCTACCGAATAGGAACACCATCATTGGACCAAAACCGGCTCTTGCACGCAGTAATCCTTTTAGGAAAGGAATCGTCGAACATGAACAGAAAGGCGTAATCGCACCCAATAGTGCAGCAACCACATAGCCCTTACCGTTACGTGAGCTCAAGATAGATTGAATCTTTTCTGGCGTAAGAAACTCTTGCAGAATCCCAACAATGTAGCTGATCGCCAAAAAAAGGATGATTAGCTCTACTGCTAAGAAAGCGAACATATCAAGTGCGTCTTTTAGCATTGTTAACATTTCATTGCTCATAATAACTCCAAACTGGATTTAAGGCGGGACTCTATGAGGAAAGTAACCAACCCTTAATTTCGAATATTTTCGAATTATAGAAATACTTCGTAACAGATCAAGATTTATTTCGATAAAAATCGAATTGATTTTTAAAAGGAAGAATTTTCAATAAGTTATAGAATCACTATTTTTACATTTGTATTCGGACTACATTTCGACTAATATCGAAATTAAATCTTGAGGAGTTAATATGAACTTAGAAGTCGTTGCGAAAGCACTTAAAGAGTTGGGTCACCCTATTCGCCTAACTATTTATAAGAGTGTCGTTAAAGCTGGCTACCAAGGCATTGCGGTTGGCGGCCTACAAGAAGAGCTCGGAATTCCGGGGTCTACCCTTTCTCACCACATATCAAGCTTGGCATCGGCAGGACTAATCAGCCAAAGACGAGAAGGAAGA
Organism: Vibrio sp. QJM3NY_21; assembly: GCF_057785975.1. Taxonomy (NCBI): domain Bacteria; kingdom Pseudomonadati; phylum Pseudomonadota; class Gammaproteobacteria; order Vibrionales; family Vibrionaceae; genus Vibrio; species Vibrio sp. QJM3NY_21. The sequence goes on along the minus strand of NZ_CM173514.1, from coordinate 222,999 downwards.
ACGTTATTCTGCGTGGCGGAGTATGAATGTCTAGAAGGCGTGATTGATTTCTTACAAGACGAGTGTTGCGTAAATGAACAATGCAACTAATGCACCTTTGAACGGAGCACCTTTGAATAGGGCATCTTTGGACTTAGAACAGGTTTGGGCTGAGTATCAGCAAGCGTTAAAGTCATTCTTGCATTCTAAGGTCAGCAACACCGCCGATGTAGACGACTTGCTTCAAGAGATTTTGATTAAGACTTATCAAAACCTAGACAAAGTCCAAGATACAAGCAGCGTAAAATCGTGGCTATTCCAATTAGCCAATCACACTATTATCGACTTCTATCGTAAGCATGCTAGACAACAACGTGACAGCCAAATTGATGCTGAAGATCTATGGTTCACCGATTTAGACCATAACTCCGAGTTCAAACAGAAACTTTCATTATGTATTGAACCCTTTATTCAGGCGCTACCTGAACAAAGTTCATCATTGCTGCTTGCGGTCGACATCAAAGGCCATAGCCAAAAAGAGATCGCAGAAGCTCAAAACATCAGCTACTCGACCGTTAAGTCTCGTGTTCAGAAAAGTCGCGGGGATCTTAAAAACCTGTTTGAAGAGTGTTGTAACCTGTCACTTGATCAACAAGGCAATGTGATTGACTGCGAGCTCAAGCCAGACAACGATTGCAGCAACTGCTAATGGCTACATCGAAATAGTTATTGAAATGAACAAAGCCAGCAATTGATGCTGGCTTTGTTGTTTTTAGAATCTGCAAATCACTTGCTTAAGCGAATCTAATACTTGGGCGAACCTAGCTACTCTGCTTCCACTTACTACGCTGCTTCCGCTTTTACGACCGGTTGATAGCGCCCCGGTTTATGGTTCATCGCTAGAATCAAGTTGGTGACTATCGCACCAAGCACAGACAGTAGAACCAGTGACACGTCAACAATAAACAGTGAAAGCACTACAATCGTACAGTCTAACGCCATCTGAACCTTGCCCGCTCGAAGACCAAAACGTTCTTGTAAGAATAACGCCAAAATGTTGAAGCCACCCAAACTCATCTTATGACGGAAGATCACCAACATGCCGGTACCAATCAAGCCACCACCGATTAAAGCTGCATACAGTGCATGAATTTCGGCAATCTGAATCACGTGATACAAATGGTCCACAGCGAACGAAACAATCGAAACCGCGATAAAGGTATTGATGGTAAAACGCCAGCCCATACGAGCAACCGACAAAATATAGAAAGGTAAGTTGAGCGCGAAGAACACTTGACCAAAACTTAGGTCTGTTACTTTGGTAATGAAGATCGCTAGACCAGCAGTGCCTCCGGTGAGCAAACCGACTTGATTGAAAAAGATAACGCCAAGTGAAACCAGTGCGCTACCTAAGAGCAGTGCCAGTAAGTTTTCGCGAAGATTATGATCTTTATCCATGTGAATGACTCTCCCTGAATCTTTGAACATCGCGTTTCAGTAGTTTTGAAACGATTTACGCCCAAATTTACGATGTTTGACAGATAAGTCGAGTGAACGGCTAATGTTGCTTAGTGATTAGTTTGTATATTAGTTTTTACAGTTTTGTGAAATCTTCAATTAAACAGATAGTTAAAAACCTGCAGTCAGGCTCTCATTATTAATTGCATGCTTCTATCGCTGAATGAGTGAACTTCGAGTTTTCCTCTTTATTGGTCACGTTTCGCCCTAATTCTAACGATGCTTAAATCTATGCATAAAACGCATAGACTAAATCACAAAAGGTCATTTGATACATACACTACTCGTCATTATGATGCGCGACTTCTTACAACATTGAGCGCATGTAAACACCTTATGTTTTCACAATCTCTTTTTGCCCAACTGGCCAGAATGACGCTATTCCTCGTCATTAGTTTGGTTATTGTTCATCACAGTCAGCCATTGATTGATCTCTCGGCTCAGCATGCCGTGAGCAGTGGATGCCACCAGCAGTCAGCGCATGAGCATTCTGGACACGAACATCACCATGAGATGACTGACCAACACATGTCAGCGCAAGACCACTCACATCACCACCATTAATTTAAGAGTATTAGAATGAGCATTTTCCGTTTTCCTTTACTGGTATGGCTTGGGATCGGCACACTTATTATCAGTCTAGGGATCAGACAATCATTCGGCATTTTCATGATGCCAATTTCAGAGCATTTCGGCACGGGGCGAGAGTTTTTCAGCTTCGCTATTGCTCTACAAAACCTGCTGTTCGGTGTGTTCCAACCTTTTGTGGGTATGGCCGCAGACAAATGGGGAGCAAGACGCATCATTATTGCTGGCGCATGTGCTTACGGTTTGGGTTTACTTCTTACCTCAATTTCTACCGAATCAAGCATGCTTTACGTTTCATTGGGTGCACTCGTTGGCCTTGGATTGAGTGCGACAAGCTATGTGATCGTGTTAGGTGCAGTAGCAAAAGTAGTACCTGCAGAGCACGCGGCTAAGGCATTTGGTTTAACCACAGCAGCAGGTTCGTTTGGCATGTTCGCTGTGATTCCAGGCGCACAATACATGTTGAACGAATTCGACTGGCAAAGTGCGATGCAAGTATTTGGCGTGCTTTGTTGTTTCATGATCTCTTTTGCCCTGTTTATGCGAGCGCCGAAGTCGGCAACCAATAAACAAGTAGAAGACACTCAGACACTAAAAGAAGCGCTGTCTGAAGCATTTGCGAACAAAAGTTATTGGTTAATTCACGCAGGCTTCTTCGTGTGTGGTTTCCACGTGATGTTCATTGCGACGCACTTACCGAGTTACTTAGCCGACAAAAACCTACCCGCGAGCAGTGCAGCAATGGCATTGGCTTATGTGGGTATTTTCAACATCTTCGGGTCTTATTTCTGGGGTGTGATGGGCGATAAGTTCAGCAAGCGTCATGTAATGTCGGCACTGTACTTAGTTCGTACTGTAGTTATTGGTGCGTTTGTGACTCTTCCAGTAACTGAATCAACGGCTGCTATCTTTGGTGCGGCGATTGGTTTCTGTTGGTTAGGAACGGTACCACTCACCTCTGGACTAGTTCGTCAGATCTTCGGTGCGCGTTACCTATCTACTCTGTACGGTTTGGTGTTCTTTACTCACCAAGTGGGTAGTTTCTTAGGCGCTTGGGTTGGTGGTCGTATTTACGATTACTACGGATCTTACGAGCCAATCTGGTGGTCAACAGTGATACTGGCATTTACGGCTGCGCTTATCCACTTACCAATTAATGACAAGCCTATTGAACGCCTGAAATTGGCAATGGCTTAACGTTTAACGCTGACTCCCCCATCAGCTAAAAACCAACAGTCATTCCAATAAAGAGAGTGAGTATTGAAGGATAACATCCTGAGGTATTCGCTCTCTTTTTCGTTGCCCGTTATATCGACAATAATAAAGGTCGATATTTGCATAAACCTCACTGAATAATAAGACTATTCTTTTCGTTTTAATTTATAGTATTCGTTAGCTCCTTTAAAATTAATCCGCAGGCTTATGGAATACATAGATCAGACAGTACTTATCGCGATGGCACTCATTTTTGTCGGCTCGTTTGTGCAAACCGCAATCGGCTTTGGCTTGGCTATTGTGGCAGCCCCACTGCTGTTTTTAGTCTCACCTGACTACGTACCCGCGCCTATCTGTCTCGTTGGCCTGTTCATTTCTATATTCAATGCGTTTAAACACCGAGCAAACATTTCTATCGGCGGATTAAAAATTGCACTGCTTGGACGCATTCCGGGGTCGATTGCAGGTGGTGCTTTGTTAGTGATGGTTTCAACGAGCGTGTTGTCTCTGTGGTTAGGCTTATTAGTGGTATTTGCGGTGATTGTCAGCTTGCTGCCGTTTAGGTTAGAGCCAACACCGACCAAGATGGGCATTGCTGGATTCTTCTCAGGATTCTTTGGCACCAGTTCAGGTATTGGTGGTCCACCAATGGCGTTACTACTTCAGCACCAAGATGCCAATCAACTTCGTGGTAACCTTTCTGCGTTTTTCGTGTTTAGTTCTATCATTTCATTACTGGTACAGATCCCAATTGGCTTCTTCACGATGCACCATTTGATTATCACAATCCCGTTGCTTCCTGCGGCTTGGTTGGGTTACAAAGTGGCGTTAATGACCACGCAAAGCATTCCAAAAGAGAAGATACGTATCGGTTCTTTATTGTTATGTTCTATCAGTGGCTTTACTGCTATCTGGCAGGGCTTAGCTGGCTAGTTCATAACGAAAACGCTGATAAATAAGCACAGTTCCAACACACCCATCTATTGAAAGGACACTCCTATGACATACGACGAGTTCAATGCATTCTGCGAGTCACTACCTGCCACCAGCTATGTGATGCAGTGGAATAACTCTCACGTTTGGAAAGTAGGTGGGAAGGTGTTTGCGATTGGTGGTTGGGGGCCTAACGACGAGCCTGCGTTTATCTTTAAGGCATCCGATCAGAACTTCGACTTTCTGAAAGAGGAACTGGGCTATAAACCCGCGCCCTACTTTGCTTCGCGCGGAATGAAGTGGATTCAGCTTTTTGAAAGCACATCAGAAAGGGATGAGGAGCTGAGATACTACCTCACTGAATCACACCGAATTGTTTCATTAGGGCTAACCAAAAAGAAACAAGCAGAACTAGGGCTCAATCAATAACGTTTATCACGTATTGCTAATCTGAGCCCTCTTTCGGAATGAGGAAGGATCCCTAAGAAGTCTATTTCAAAAATGCAGGTAAATAGCGTTCTATTTTTTGCTCTGAGATAAGCGGCACCAATAAATAGATAAGACCTGCAAAAGCGATAGATCCGGCTAAGTCTTCTGGGCGATGCATGCCAAGCCAAACTCGGCTGTAAGCGACACCACCAGCCCAAACCAGTAAACCACCTATCAAATAAAAACGCTTCGCTTCTAAAAACAATCCACCGAAGAACGCCAAACACACACCGACGAAAATCATGTGTCCAGATGGGAAAGAATAGTCAGTCTCACCCAACCAGTGGCGCGTTCGCCACTCACTCACCTTATCTTGCACAGATGCAATCGCTGCGTTCTTTTCTACCAGTGGCAGTTCATAAAACACTTCTGGCATTTCGACAACTTCTTGCGTCACCAAATACTCAGAATAAGGTCGAGGGCTTTCTGTTGAATGCTTTAAGAAGGTTTTCGCTGCAAAGCTAAGAACCAACAACAGGCCAAGCTGCAGACACAGGCTGACTAGCTTAGCTTTGGAAAACTTCATCGTGAGCAATGCCAGAGACAAAACAGCTAGCGTTACCAAGAATCCTTGATTGCCTGCTGAGTACGTCACGAACGTCATGAAGGCACCATAGAAAGGCAAAACCGCACTTCCAAGGTCAAAGTTCGATCCAAAGATCAAAAAAGGTACGAGAGAATACAAACTTAGAACGAGAAGTAATAAGCCTTGGGATTTGTTAGAGAACAGAGAAGTCATGGCTAAGATCTTTTAGGTAAAGTGTCCGGATGCTATCGCAGCTTAGCAGCGCTAATATCAATTTTATGTCAAAACGGTCAGTAAGACGTCATGGTGTAACAATATTGAATTATTAAGCCACGTTAGCATTCATTTGATAAACATTTGCTTTATCAACGATATGAATTGGACACACACTCATGTTCATAGACACATGAAAACCCTTTCAAACATCAAAAATCTACGCACAACTGTGTATGCAAACCAAGTGATGCCTGTTTAGTTGATAAAATGAGCACTTACCGCATTCAAAGAGCAGAATCTAAAAAACTTTGCTGTCAGTCCTTTAAATCCACTATTGAAAGGATTACCATCTGGTCTGCTTTCAAAGCAAAACAAATTATTAATTTTTATTCTCAGGGCGGGGCGAAATTCCCCACCGGCGGTATGTCCTTAGCAAAATCTAAAGATAAGCCCGCGAGCGCTCGATTCGTCGAGGTCAGCAGATCTGGTGAGATGCCAGAGCCGACGGTCATAGTCCGGATGAGAGAGAATGAAAACACACTCGTTTAAGTTGGAAAGGCATGCCCGCGTGAGCTGGGTTCATACCACTAACTTAGACGGGTGCATTTCGTTTTGGATAAAACCATAATGAGCTAAAGCCTCTTGTAATGAGTTAGCTTTGTCGTGCTCGGTTGAGATCCCTCATACAGCCCTGATTCTGGTGATATTTTAGGAGTTTAACCATGAATCAGTCTTCATTACTTGCCGAATTTGGCGAACCAATCACTCGCGTTGAAAACGCACTGCAAGCTCTACGCGAAGGTCGTGGCGTACTTTTACTTGACGATGAAGATCGCGAGAACGAAGGCGACATCATCTACTCAGTAGAACACCTAACCAATGCTCAGATGGCGCTTATGATCCGCGAATGCAGCGGCATTGTGTGCCTGTGTCTAACCGACGAGCAAGCAAATCAACTTGAACTTCCACCTATGGTTGTTGATAACAACAGCGCAAACCAAACTGCGTTTACCGTAACTATCGAAGCAAAAGTTGGTGTAACAACAGGTGTTTCTGCCGCTGACCGTGTCACGACGATCAAGACAGCTGCAAACCCAACAGCTAAACCTACTGACCTTGCTCGCCCTGGCCACGTATTCCCACTGCGTGCTCGCAAAGGTGGTGTACTTGCACGCCGCGGTCACACAGAAGGCACTGTGGATCTTATGCAAATGGCAGGTCTTCAATCGGCAGGCGTACTGTGTGAAGTAACCAATCCAGACGGCACGATGGCAAAAGCGCCAGAGATCGTTGCTTTCGGTAAAATGCACAACATGCCAGTACTGACCATTGAAGATATGGTGATGTACCGCACTGAGTTCGACCTTAAGCTTGCGTAACGTTTAATCGTCAGTGTCCCGCGCTGGCGATAATTGGATCGCTAGTAAATATTGAAAGGCCTCACTTTTTAATGCTGTTTCTAGTTAATAGCATTAAAGAATGAGGCCTTTTTAATTTCCGTACTTTGAGACGAGCTAGAGATTGACCGCCGAAGTGTCCCTACCTATCGAAACCTCCCCAGCCTAATCACAAGAAAAGCGTAACCTCTCAAAAAATCCTGCAAAATATGAGAAACATTCACTCGAATGGTGAAGTCATGCACCATCATTGATCACCCATAAATAAAGAAAAAACATAAACCACTGAAATATAACACTTATTGATTTTGGCACGGTGTCTGCACTACCACTAAGTAGGTATGCACATATTAGGAGTTAAATATGTTTGTAATTATTTCAGTTGGTTTATCCATAGCAGTACTTGCTGCCCTATTTCATTTTTCCAAAAAGAGACAAACGGCGCTATCACATAGGTTTGAAACCTTAGTTCTACTCAGAGAACTATTGCTGCTATCACGCAAACATCGCGCCGCAACGCATTATGCTCTTGGTTATAAGCTGTCTAGCGACTCGATTCGCAAAGTGAATGAGATTTACGACAACATACTTGAGGTGTCTGAACTGCTTCAATCTCATGTGTCGTTTGATAGCCGTCCTATGTATCGCATCTACCATCTAAAACTCATCGCAATGCACAGCGATTGGCAAAACCGTAGCTTGGTGCGTAACCAATCTATTCACGGTAAAACCATTCGCCACAGCATGTTCTTGATGGATGAAGTCATGATCATCTGGCTGATCCAATCTGAACGAGAAGACATGAGTAGCGAATACCATATGAATTGGCAACAGATCTTAGACTGCATGGAGATCTTGACCAAGCTTAGAATGTCTATCCCTGGAATAGAAAAGGCGGATATGGAGAAGCCAGAAGAGTATGCGAGATTCAAATTCTACGCCTCTCAGACACACAGAAAACTTAACCAATTATCAATTATCTGCCCTATAAGCAGTGGATCACCCATTTGTACACGTGCGATGCATGCACTCACCGAGATCGCATCAAGTACCGAAGCAACTCAACCGGCAGATAGCATGTACGAATTAACAAGTGATATATCAACCGTCGTTTCAAAAGTATACGACCAAGTATTGACGGACATTACCAGAAGCTTGTATCGACCTTTACCTGACATTAACGAAAAGGCGATAGACACCCGATTATCCGTACATCATTACATGTAAAGACTTCGTGAGAGGAGAGCGTGCTGGAACTCTGAATTATTGAGTTCAAATCCGATATCACCTTTGATATCGGATTTTTGTACTTATATGTTTATGCCTTGTGTACTTAAGATATATAACCTCAAACACCCTCAGACTTAATATCACTAGACCAAGCTTCCGCTGCAAAATCAATAAACTGACGAACAATAGGAAGCTGATAACTGCGAGATAGATACACCGCCCAAAGCACACTGCTCGGTGAAACAAAGTCTTCCAAAACCCGTTTCAACTTACCATTGGCAATCAATGGATTCGCTAAGTCACACGGTAATCGCACGATCCCTTTGCCATGCTGTGCGGCGCGGGTTAACACCCCAACATCATTGGCTTTAATGGTGCCAGACACCTCAACCGAATAATATTGGTTATCTTTCACGAAATCCCACTTCGTCACACTCAGATGGCGAAAGCAATTATGTTGTCGAAGTTCTTCAATCGTTTTAGGTTCACCGTGCTTGTCTAGATAAGCAGCAGATGCACACACAACGGAATCGATTTCCATTAGCTTTCTAGCAATTAAGCTTTCATCAGGTTGATCGGTATATCGAAGTGCAATATCTATCCTCTCATCCACCAACTGAGTAAAACGATCCGAAGCAAAGAGTTCTACCGTAATATTTGGATGACGCTCAGTGAACTGCTCGACCACATCCAATAACATGTTTTGAGTTAACCCAATCGGCGCTGCGATTCGAATTGTCCCGGAAAGATCATCGGTTTGATTAAGCGCAGTAACCTCTAGCTCTGCGGTCTCATGGAGTATTTTTTCACAGCGTTGTAATGCGATTTCCCCTGCCGCCGTCAAACTCACCTTTCGAGTTGTTCTATGCAAAAGTCTTTGTTTTAGCCACGCTTCGATCTCTTGAACGTGGCGCGACACTTGTAATCGACTCATGTCCAAATGCTCTGCCGCTTGCGTAAAACTGGCACAATTTGCCACTTCGACAAAGCTGCGCATCGCCGTCAACCTATCCATCGCACTCTCCTTGAGCTGTTTAGCAGCTAACCGAATCTTATTAGATCGCTATATAGATACAATCTACATCATTTTGCGATATTTATCGCAACCCAGTAAGCTATTAGACTGCAATGGCTGTCGAGAAAACGACTCAATAAATTCGATAATTGGAGAGACATTATGAAAATTGCAGTATTAGGTGCATCAGGTTGGATTGGTAGTCACATCGCTCAAGAAGCTCAATCTCGTGGTCACGACGTGGTTGCTGTAGTAAGAGATGCAAGCAAAGTAGAAACCAAAGGTGTTGAAGTTCGTTCATTTGATTTACAAGATGAAGCAGCAAGCCTTGCAACCGCGCTATCCGGCGTTGATGCAGTAATTACTTCGATTGGCGGACGTGCTCTGGGTAATCACGACATCGTAAAAAATACTGCGACTAAATTGTTAGCCGCATTACCAAGCCTTGGTATCGAGCGCCTACTTTGGGTTGGCGGTGCAGGCTCATTAGAAGTGGCGCCAAACGTACCGTTAGTTACCGTTCCGGACTTTCCAGCAGAGCATAAAAACGAAGCGCTAGCACAAGGTGAAGCTCTTGAAGTGTTCAAACAGTCTGATAGCCAGGTTAACTGGACGTTCATTAGCCCAGCGGCAGAAATCTTCCCGGGTGAGAAACTGTCAACCTACCGCACAGGCGGCGACCAATTACTCACCGACGAAGCTGGCAACAGCAAAATATCCGTCAGCGATTACGCTATCGCGATGATTGATGAACTAGAAGCAGGCAAGTTCCCACGCCAACGTATTGGTGTCGCTTACTAGTTAGCTCATATGTAAGCCGCTTGTTCAAAACAATGCGGCTTTCTCATCTTTATATTGAGCATTCCTTTAACCCAATGGCAGGTGACCTGTTTTCACGAGGATAACGGTCTCTTCTTCCACATATGGAAAATGCTCGCTCATATGAGGGCTGCGCATCCATGTGTGTTTTGGATACTCGCCATGTTCATCTTTAAAGGTACCGGACAACACAAAGATCTCTTCACCGCCAAAGTGACGATGCGGCTGAAAACGTTCGCCAACTGGCCACTTAACTAAAGCGACATGCTCGTGTTCGAATTCATGCAGTGGCATCACTTGTAAACCGCCGATACCTGCAAGCCATTCCGTTTCTAGAGTATTGATGCGAACTTGAGTTAAGTCTCCCTCATCAAACTGATTAAGCTTAACCAAAATCGTGCAGCCATTTTTGCTTGATGGAGAGTGCGCGCTGCCCGGCGGATTACGGATATAAGTGCCTGCAGGGAAGTCTCCTGTTTCATCAGAAAATATACCGTCTAACACGAAGATCTCTTCGCCTTGCGGATGCGGGTGCTCAGAAAACGAAGATTCAGGATCGTACTTCACCACACTGGTCGTGTGGCCCGATTCTTTCTCTTCTCTTTCTAGCGGCTTACGCCATACCCCTTTGGCAGGGCTTGCAATCCAGTCTAATGATTCGGTTTCAATAACCAGCTTTTTTGAAAAGTCCATGTTGAACATAATGGCGACCTTACTCTTGTTATCGTTTTAATTATTATTGTTGTCTTTCTAGTTTCTATTCTACGCGAATACTCATCAAGGAGGCCATCTCGCCGCTATTTTCCTGCGCGACAGCCTTCTGAAAAGAATCCTAATTAATTGCGGCCAGCAATCACACCGCCATCAACATCCCAGATTGCACCTGTTACCCAATCTGCACTGTCTGACAATAAGAAAGAGATGCTATTAGCGATGTCTTTCGGCAAACCTACTCGACCAATAGGGTGGAACGCGTTGAAGCCTTCTAACGCTTGATCCACTTCTTCCGGCTTAATGAAAGATTCGTAAATTGGCGTTTTAACCACAGCCGGGGACACCGCATTCACACGAATGTTATGCTCAGCCAGTTCCATTGCCATGTGTTGTGTTAATGCGTGCAAACCAGCTTTAGCCATTGAATAGGCAGAAGATGGCGTCGCTTTGATTGCTTGCTTACCCCACATAGAACCAACGTTAACCACATTGCCACCGCCGTTCTTGATCATCAATTTGCTTATCGCTTGAGTGATGAAGAAGGTTGCTTTATTCAGCTGCATATATTGCTCGTAATCAGATTCTTGGTGCTCAATAAACGCTTTAGGGTTGAAATAACCTGCAGCATTAACAAGGTAACCAATACCTTCATCTAACGACTCAAGGTGTTCGATAAGGCGAGACACACTCGCACCATCATAAAGGTTAGCTTGCCAACCAGAAGCGGGGCCTAGTGATTGAAGTTCTGACACCGCTTTATCTAACTTAGTTGGGTTATTGCCGACAACCAACACATGGATGTTTTGAGCGACTAATTGCTTCGCTGTTTCAAAGCCCATACCGCTTGTGCCACCGATTACTACTGCAATACCATTTTTAGTGAAGTTCATTTTGTTATCTCCTAAGTCATGTGAACGTGGTAATCTTAGGCTTTGAACTAACACTATGAATAGTAAGTACAAATCGGTTAGGTAGGTACTTATTGGTACATCTTTATGAAAAATCAGGAAAACTTTTTTTCAAGAAAATCGGCACCAGAGCGCTCAGCTCGCATGGTAGAAACCATCTACGGCTGTAAATGGTCGCTAACGGTTTACCAATTATTGGCAAACGGCATTAATCGCCCCGGTGAAATGGTGCGCTCGGTTGAAGGGTTATCGACCAAGGTATTGAATGAATGCTTGAAGCGAAATGTGGAGTTTGGGATTTTAGATAAGCAGATGTTCAACGAACTGCCACCAAGAGTTGAGTACCAAGTGACGCCGTTCGGCGAGAAGTTCTTGTTGATTCTAGACCAGCTGGAAAACCTACAAAACGAAATCGACGAGATGTAAGCCCAAGCCAGCCCAACTATTGCCAAAAAACGCAAGGCGTAAAAAGTACGCACTATTTAGCTCACTGGCATTTGCTCAAAGCGACCTTTTACAAAATCAATAAAGGTTCGAATTCGGCTCGGTTGATAGCGGTCTCGATGGTAGATCGCTGAAAAGTCGACCTTAGGCACCACCCATTCTTCAAATACTTGCAGCAGTTGCCCGTCGTTCAGTTCTTGCAAGCAATAGATGGTTGGTACACGAATAATTCCGTTGCCCGACTTCGCGCCCTGCACCAACACTCGCCCATTTTTACATTGCAGCCTACCTGTCACATGCACATCGACCGTTTTCTTGGTGTCATCTAGCGCTTGAAAGCTCCACTTGCGAACAGAGCCCGTTAAGCAATCATGGTGGATCAGATCTTTGGGGTGACTAGGCTTTCCTTTACGAGCAAAGTACTCTGGGCTCGCGAGTGTTCCCATCTCGATGTCTAATAGCTTTCTTGCGATAAAGCCCGCGTCTTCTAAGCTTCCCATGCGAAAAGCGATATCAAACGCGTCTTCAATCAGGTCGACTCGGTTACTACTGAAATCAAGGCTAATACTGATGTCTGGGTAAAGCTGCATAAACTCATTGACCAGATCCGCGATGATCACCTCACCAAGATAACCCCCGACACAATTTACTTTTATGTCGCCACGCACTTCTTCGACATCGTCCACAGCAGCAATCAACGCTTGGTCTATATTATCTAAGGCTTGTTCGCATCTCGCGTATAGATCTTGCCCTGCGTGCGTCAATCTCAAGGTTCGAGTAGTGCGGATAAACAATGTCACTCCCATCTGTTTTTCTAGGCTACTTACTTGGCGTGATACGTGGGAACGAGACACATCAAGCTCCTCCGCTGCTTTAGTGAAGTTACCTAAACGAGCGATAAGCACGAAAGAGCGAATATCTGACAGATTAATTTGATTGAGCATGGTCGCCAGCTTACTTGTGAAATTAAAAAGTGATGAAGCTATAGAGTTATGACGCTATAAATCTATAAAGTGAACATCTTTATTGTTGCACTACAGCAACAGTGTTTCAAGTAAAGCGCTATATATCAACAATGCTATTTTCCTTAATATACCTCCATCGCAACGAAACAAGGCAACAAGCACTTGATTCGAATGCATTTAAACAGCACGTCGTAGCCAACCGACGCAATAAAAGTACAGAGGAAATAAAATGAAAAAACTAATCGTAATTACAGGTGCAAGCTCTGGTATTGGTGAAGCAATCGCTCGTCGTCTAAGCGATGAAGGTCACCCTCTGCTACTTTTAGCTCGTCGTGTTGACCGCCTTGAAGCGCTGAACCTACCAAACTCACTATCAGTGAAAGTAGACGTAACAGACAAAGCGTCTTTTGATGCAGCAATCGCACAAGGTGAAGCGAAATTTGGCCCTGTAGACGCGCTTATCAACAACGCCGGTGCAATGCTTCTTGGTCAAATCGATACTCAAGACGCTCAAGAGTGGAAGACAATGTTCGACGTGAACGTAATTGGTCTTCTAAACGGCATGCAATCTGTACTTGCTCCGATGATGGAACGTAATACAGGTACTATCATCAACATCAGCTCTATCGCAGGTAAGAAAACATTCCCAAGCCACGCAGCTTACTGTGGTACTAAATTCGCGGTACACGCTATTTCTGAGAACGTTCGTGAAGAAGTGGCTGCTTCAAATGTTCGTGTTACGACTATCGCACCGGGCGCTGTAGAAACTGAGCTTCTGTCGCACACTACCTCTCAAGAGATCAAAGACGGTTACGATTCTTGGAAAGAAGACATGGGCGGCGTACTGGCAGCTGACGATATTGCTCGCGCGGTATCATTCGCTTACCAGCAACCACAGAACGTTTGTATCCGTGAAATTGCTCTAGCGCCAACTAAGCAACAGCCATAGGCTTTACGCAATAACAAACATCACGTCATAATTGACATTGAATAAAGAAGGGACCTGTAACTAGAAATAGATTGCAGATCCCTTCTTTATTTGCTGCTTGTTCGCTGAAAACACGTTTTTGTATCTCTATCAGAACTGCTCTCTACCCTGTCTCTATCATTGCGTTTCGCTTGATACAAACAGTCGTCGACTTCAAAAATGACTTTTCAGTTTTTGAGACACTTTTAGCAAGCGCCTTTTTGAAACGGTCGGGTTAATAAACCTTGTAAGTAATCGCCAGTAAAAATTAATGTTGTCCCATTTCCGTCGTGGAATTAAGTGAATATGAGCATGAGGAATATGCTGTCCTGAATATGTTCCATTGTTTACCACCAATGTATAATCATTGACATCATCAAATGCCTCGATAACTCTCAGCCCCAACTTCTTAGCGAACAAGAACAACTCCTTGTATTCATCATCATTTAGCTCTTCAAGATGAGAAACGTGACTTCTACTGAGAATAAGTAAGTGACCTTCCGTTATCGGATGTATGTCAAGTACAGCTATCAAACAGTTAGACTTCGCAATGAGGAAATGAGCAGATTGATCACGATTAATCTGACAAAAAATACATGATTGAGTAGCGTTAAAAACTTTATTCATTGGCTTTCAACATCTCCATAATGGCTCTACGATCTAACTTTCCACTACTGTTTGTAGGAATCTTATCTAAAAAAACGATGGTATCGGGCACCATATATGTAGGTAGCGACGAACGACAAAGTTCAACTAGATCCTCTGCACTAAAGCCAAGCTCGTTATGACACAAAGTTAAACCAGTACACACCTTTTCTCCATAAGGGTACGGAACGACTACGATCCTATCTGAAGCAGTAAAACGACGAATCAATGATTCAATTTCTTGTATCTCTATGCGATAGCCTCTGAGCTTAACTTGATGATCGACACGTCCATGAAAGTACATTACGCCACTAGAGTCATAGCTCGCCAAATCTCCGGTCTTATAAAGCCGTTGAACAACGCTATCATTCCATGGTGACCATTCTATAAAAACTTGGTTTGTTTTATCACTATCTGTCCAGTACCCGTCTACAACCTGAGGGCCAGTCAAATAAAGTTGCCCCACTTCACCAAACTCGGCAGGGAGCAGCTCATCATTCAAAATAACGCAGCGGTTTTGGCCAAAAGGCTTTCCAATTGGGACTATTGGATGCGCTGCTTCATCGTCTCTATTAACCCTAAACAAAGTAAACGCAATTGTTGCTTCTGTTGGCCCATACAGGTTGTCCAATGTTGAGTTTTCAGCCAAACAACTCCAGTCTTCAACAACACTGTCCGTTAAAGCCTCACCGCAAAAAAGACTATGTTTCAACGTTGGCATCTTTTCAAACTGAAAACGTTCTCCCATTGCCTGCTTCGCAAATGTCACCATTGATGGCGTGGAAAACCAGACTGTTAACTTGTGGGTGTTAACAAACTTAGTCGGAAGCAATTTATCAAACTCAGTGGCTGCATATAGGCACCCACCAGTGGTCAAACATACAAAAATGTCATGAACCGATAGATCAAACGTAAAATCGAAAAACTGACTATGTCTATCTAGATGATCGAAGTTGTACAGTGAAGTAATGCCATCTAAATAACTAAGTAAGTTCTGCTCATTAACTGGTACGCCTTTTGGTAATCCTGTACTACCTGAAGTGAACATTAGATAAACATAAGAACTCTGCAAATTATCAAACTTTTGTTCATTGCAACCTGAAGTAAGATCACTACGCCTAGAACCTATTTTGAAAATCTTATCCTCATGGATATCTATCGCTAAATCATATGAACGAATAATTTTCAGCTTCCTATCACACAAAGGTAATAGAGACTCTAGTAAGTCAATGCTTTCTTCATCGACTAATAAAGTACTGCATCCGCTCGTACGAATAATCGAGGCAATTTTTTCAACAGGAAATGTATTGTTGAGAGGAATGTAAGTTATTTTAGATAACGTGCAAGCAAGTATAGAAGCATAACCGTCAAACGATTTTCCAACCAATAGTAGAGCATTGGGTTGCTCTAGCTGGAGTAAAGATCGCGCCAACTGACTGGCGCGATCTTCAAGCTGCTCATAGGTATATGTTACATTTTTTACCCATAATGCAGGTCGTTCTCGGTGTGCTTGAAAAGCTTGCTTAAGTCGAAGACTAAGCTGGAACACCTTCTTGCTCCTTTTTAAATTGCGCGATAAATTGGATGATCGACTCCGCAAGCGAGCTGTCATAATAATGAGCAAAATGACCACTATCTTCTAACATTAACAATCGACCATTACTCAAAGACCTCGACAGCTCAACAGCAGATTCAGGATGTGTGATTTCATCGTTCTGACAACCAACAACTAACATTGGTTGATGAGCATCACTTGTATATGCATCGTCTCGTTCATTAAATAAGTTGTTCATCATATTGGCATATCGGTACAACGTTTCACTGTTTTGATAAGGTAGGCTTGTCATTGCCATTAATCTCGGGTCAGTGCTACTTATTACCGAATTGATTGCTCTTTTATCGTCAGCATCTCCTTGGATGTTTCCGTATATCAACTGACAATATAGTTCTGCATTTCTTCTAGACGAGCTAATTTTGGGGAGAAGACTCTTCAAACTTTGTTCGAATTCACTTACTGGTAACTTCCTTTTCTGCAATGAAATCCCTCCATTTAAGAGTACTGCTGAAGAAAAACGAGAAGGAAATGCACTCAAGGCTCGCAGTGTAACTTGGACACCACTGCTCCAACCTATCATTGAAGCTTGTTTAACGTCGAAGGAATCGAGTAGGCTTATCGCATCCCTTGCATGCGTTAATGAGTGACACTTTTCTAATTCAAAACCTTGAGTAATTCCAGGCACCCAACGGGTATCCCAAGTGACAACGTGATAATCTCGCGACAAGCGAGAGGCTAGAGGTTGCATAAAATCAACTGGCATCCCATATGCGTTAGCAATAATGAGCGTCTCTTTTTTAGGTGACCCCATTGTGTATACAGTTAGTAAGTTACCATCCCAAGTCTTTACTTGATGACGTTCAAACGAATCATCGCTACCTTCAAGAACAAGTTCTTCTTGAAACATACGAATATAGTTATCCATAACATTTAGTGACATTGGCTTATGATGAGGCAATGAACGTTCAAAAGATTTCAACGTGCCATAATACCCTTCATAGAACTCTGTTCTTCCATCAAACATTGATTCAAGTGTTGTCGTTTCACTATCTCTAGAATCAACAATGTCAATACAGTCAGTCCCTATGTGTTGTTCACATTGTTGAATTACGTCAAAGACCCTTAAGTTTGAGGGGTTTACAGAATGATAAATAGGTTGTGAACCAAAGTTAATCGACCGTAGATATAGTAAGTCTGCTACTACCTGATCGACAGGAATAAAATTGCCAACAGCTTCGGGATCGCCTACGAGTCGAATTTTATGGTTTAACTGAGATAACGTTGATTTGATCTGATACATCTCATTAAAAAATCCATACAAACCAAATCGAGTTCCTCCACTGCGCTGAGTCAATACTGGCCCCAAAACAATGGAAGGTCTAACTATCGTGGAAGCAATCCCCATAGATGCAGTATATTGTGAAACTAACTTTTCCGCATAGCACTTACTCTGTTCGTAATAGTTAGTAAATTCTGTATCCTCGCTATGCAGTTGCTCCTTTATTGACCCGCTAGTTTTACCTGCGGTATATGCTGTTGATATATAAATAAATCGCTTAACTTTCAACTTTTCTGAAACATCCAGTAAGTTTTGAGTACCTATTAAGTTTGTCGCATCAATTTTATTTTGGTCTTCCCAACGATAAGATAAACTTGCTGCAAAATGCCATATTTCGGTTATATTTTCTTGTTGTAACTGTATTATCTGCTTTTGACTGAGTCCTAATCCTTGTGACTTGAGGTCTCCTCGAACACACACGAGCTTCCGCTCTAACTCATCTTCTGGGATATCCGGCAGATCATAACTTTGAGCACAGGATTTCAAGTTATTTTTAATACGCGAAAGTGCCTCTTGCTCAGAATCGCCTCTGGATAGAACAAATATTTTTCCCGGAGTATGTAACTTCCAGTAAAGGTAGTTACCTCCTAGAAAACCCGTCGCTCCAGTTATAAAAATAGATTCTTGACTATCATAAAGAGGTTGTTTAATAAGTTCGAGTAAATTGATCTGTTGGCTTTTATTAGACATATTGATTTTCATCCTCAAAGAAGTGTTTTTTTACCGAAGCTAGGGTTTTTACTTTATCATGAAGAGTTTCATCGACTTCAATAATCAAGCCTGTTGACTGTTCAAGAACCATTAAGAACTCAACAAAAACAAGAGAATCTACGATCTTGTTTTTAATTAAATCAATATCGTGTTCAATTGGTGAATTTAATTTTGTTCGTTTTTGTAACCATTCACACAACTCCAAGAATCCTTTTTCCATTTTATTACTCATTGATAAGCTTCCTCCAAAGGTATACCGCACCTGATGAGCAATCGAGTGACATGTTTCAATAATTTTTCTCGATGGAATTCGATGCGCATTGGATTATTCATTAGTTCAGTTCTCAGTGCCAGTGGTTCTAATATCCCAGCATCACGATATGCAGATGTGTTATAGAGTGCTCCAATATTAATATCTATCGATGTTTGTAGCTGCTTCGCTAACATTTGAGGGCTTCCCTCACTTTCAAGCGCCGCAGGAGCCAAGTATTCAAGAAGTTGACGACCGTATGCTATATGTCTTGATTCGTCTTTGTAGTGCTCTTCATTTATTTCTCTTACAAAAGGGTGAACACGCTCATCTTTAGCATTAACAATATTATAGTGGTGGCCAATCTCTTCAAAAATCAATATTCTCGCGAATATTAAAAACTGTTCTTCAGAAGGAGTTAATACTGGATTTTCCAATTGAAGCTTTCTATTAGGATAAACAGTATTGGTATAGTCTTTACAAAACTTATGGAAATACCACATATGCTGGTTTTCTTCATCAATCAAATGAAAAAGATATTCTCTAGCATCTTTTAGTGTAACTTTATTCAGTATCCGGCTTACCTCATGTATCAACTCCAACTCTCCGGTATAATTGAGGCTAAAAGTATTCACGCACTCCCATTTAGATAATTTTTTAAGTTGTTCTTCAGAAAAAGTTTCGAATTTTTCAGTAAGGCTAACACTTAAAACATCAGGAGATTGCCACCATGAGTCCTCTTCAATATGTTGGGGCCAATTAAAAAAACCAAATGCATAGTTGTGCTTATTCACAGACAACTTAGATAAGTTGTCTGTCCTTCTTAATAGCTGTGACATTGTTAGTTCCGTCTAATTTAGATTATTTATGCGCTTGCAGACACTCGTTTAGAGTAAGCAGTGTTAGAAGACTTATCTTTCTCTGTTAATTTACTTTCAATGATGACCTCATAAGGTAAATTCAAGTTAAGTAAGTGTTCATAACGCTCTTCAATTTTATCCCTTTTGAGCTTTAATGTAGGCGTTAGCAAGCCATTCTCAATACTCCAGGGCAGCTCAACTAAAATCAGGTGATCTAGCCGCTCATGAGCTTCTAATTCTCTGTTTACTTTCCTTAAAGTAGCTTTAAGTTCTTTTCGTACATGCGCAGCGGTACTAGGTGTGCCTTCGCCTAAAACAATTAATGCAATCGGTTGTTTTCTACCAATTCCCATAACACACACTTGTTCAATATCTGGATTCCTACCTAAGCTGCTTTCAATGGGTACAGGTGAAACGTATTTTCCTTTACTCGTCTTAAACTGTTCTTTTACTCGTCCAATAATTCGCCACGAGCCATTAGCATTGAGCTCGGCTTTATCACCCGTCTTAAACCAACCCTCTTCAAAAGCGGCTTTGGTGGCTTCTTCATTTGCGTAATATCCCGAGAAGACAGCATCCCCTTTGATCAGAACTTCACCTTCTTCAGATAATTTCATTTCGACACACGGTTGAGGCGTTCCAATTGTTCCAAGGTGCTCGAAATCAAAAGGGACATTGCTACACGATAGGCCTGACGTTTCTGTCATCCCCCAACCTTCACCGATACTAATACCGATCTTATGGAACCACAGAAGCACTTCTGGGGAAATAGGTGCACTACCAGACCCAAATAAAACCGTGTCTTGAAGTCCTAGATTTTCACGTATTTTACGCGCAACAATTTGGCCAATAATCGGGATTTTTAGTAGTAGCTGTAAACGATTATTTGGCATCTTCGCCAAGATTTTAGACTGGAACTTAGTCCATAGTCTTGGTACTGAGAGGAAAGCAGTTGGGCGAGCATATTTAACATCTTCAATGAAGGTATCAATTGATTCAGTAAAAAACACTTCAGCTGGATTATAAATCGATGGAAGTTCAACCACACAACGCTCAGTGATATGAGCTAATGGCAGATAAGACATAACGCGAGTTTCCCCCGGTTGAAAAAATATCTCACTGCCAGATGTTGCTGACGACGCAACGTTTAAATAACTAAGTTCAACTCCCTTTGCCAAACCAGTGCTACCAGAGGTGTAGATGATCGAAAACGTATCGTTAAGGCTGGGGATGTTAATATTTTCAAGTGGCGTTAACATCGGCAACCAAGCACGCCAATCAAGCTTGCAATCAACTTTAGCACTAGGCATTGCTATGGTAAGTAATGAATCAGGTAAAGCTTTGCTGAGCTCTTTGGAATCATCAAGCTTGCCGATAAACATCGCTTTAGCGCCACTATGTTCCAACACGTACTTTATGTTGTCTGAACTTGCTGTTGGGTAAATCGGGACACTAATCAGACCAGCCATCATTATTGCTAAGTCACATATGTACCACTCAGCCGAATTTTTAGCGATGATGGAGACTTTGTCCCCCTCGACTAGTCCATTGTCAACTAAACCTTTTGCGACTTTCCGTGCCGCGATATCTGCCTCACACCATGTATAAGTATGCCACTTACGATCAACAGGTTGATGAAGCCACACTTTGTCAGGGTGCTTTTTAACATTAGCTTTCAACTGTTCTAACGGCGTACAGTAAGTTGTCATAGTTTAACTTTCCTTAGTTATTAAACGGTTTCAGACCTTAAATTCAACAACGCTACAGCACTTCGATAAATTTAAGCTCCCTAAAAAAGGTGTAAATTTAACCACCACCTGGTCAGACCACGTTAATTTTTATTAACATTTAAGCAACAAATACTTATCATCTAGTTATTAAACTGAGATATGAGACAGCAACACTTAGCCCGACAAATGATTGTTTTATAAATTAGAAAGGTCATTTACAAAATGGTGAGGTAACTTCGGAGTACATTTGTTGCCCGAATATATTACTGTTAATTCAACAACCGTAAGCGCTAAATCTATAGGGTGCCTATTTTTATCAACACGTCTGTCGTATATCACGGTAGTCTTTGCAATCGTGAACTTACCTATGATGAATTAACTTAATCTCCCCCATTTAACTGATGGGGAAACAGTTGAAATCGACGTTTACCTACTTCTTTAAAAGTGTGTCATTGAATAGATGTCGTTTGACAAACATATTTATTACGCAGCAGAAAAAGCAAGCTTTCTATATAAGCGCTAGAGGAACTTTTGATACCAGTAAGCGAGCATGGCTGAAGAGACGTTACTATGTTAAACCTTCCCAAAATGAAGGTATGAAATTTTTTCATCAAAATGTTTGCTCTTCTCTGATTGTTGTTCGGCGACTAAACCCTACAACTTACTATCGTTTATTTTAGTTTCAGCAAGCCATCAATAAACTAAAAAAGCGCCACGACTTAACAAGTCGTGGCGCTTTTGTTTTTGTTGAGTCTAGTTACACGCAGTAACCGTGATTAAAACTCAACGCGATAAACTGATGTGCTGCCGCTCACTTCATTGCCGACCGCGATAAAGTGGTTACCAGAGCGAGTGAAATACTTGATTGACTCTGGGCCTAGGTCACCCGCTTTCGAGTTGTAAGTCTCGTTGTCGCAATCACCGCCTTCATCAACCTTAGTGCATACAGGTTGAGTAAAATCGCGGTTATTTAGATAGCTAATGAAACTTGCATTCTTAGGCTGCGTTACGTCGTAAACCATGATGCCACCTTGGCGCTCAAGTCCAATAAAAGCATACTGCTTGCCGTTAATCTCAGCCACTTCGATAGCTTCAGGCTCTACCCCTTTATCATCACTGCGAGCATCACCGCTTTGGTTGTTATCATTGGTGCTGTTGAAGTTTGCTGGATCTTGTTCAAGAACGATTCGAGCGAAATCATCACCACTATCAAACACTAACTCGCCTGATTGATCCCAGATAGAGAAAGAACGGCTACCGAATGCTTGAACCTTTTGATCAGCAGCAAGTGTCCCTTGTGGCTTAATCACTTTAAGACGAGCAAGTTGCTTATTGTCTTTGAGTGCCCCAGCCAATGGGTGGTTAGCATCAACGTCTAGCTTCTTGCCACGTACTTCATCGACATAAGCAATACAAAAGTCTTTTTCTGTGGTGTAGTTTTCGGTGCCTTGGTAATCGTCACCGTCCCACTCAAAGCCTTTGTCATCACACATTTGTTGTGTCGTCTTGATGCCATATTCACGGCCATCACCTTCGTTTGCAGTCACAATGTAGGTGTTCCCATCAACACTGTAGCTCGTGATGCTGTCTGGCATGTAAAGGCCTTCTAACATTGCGTAGCTTTGTAGGTTACCGATGTTTTTGTCTTTGTTTGACGCATCCAACTGAGCAGTATCCCAAGGCTTTCCACCTAATCCCAGAATCGCATCCACTTCTGCACTCGCCACGTCAATCGCTGCCAATGCATTGTTCTCTTGCAGGGCTACGTAAAGCTTTCCGTTATCAGCAAACGTTAGGTATTCCGGTTCAAGGTCTTGAGCAACGGTTGCATTAGGCGCCGAGATTCGAACCTTGTCTGTCAGCTCTGCATGGCGTGGCTGACCTTGGTTGAATGCCTTAAAATCAATTTGAGTCACTTTCGCTTGCAACGGACCATTGGTTAAATCAACCAGTGTTACTGAGCCTTCAGGATCAATGCTGTAATCCGCATTCGGCTCTCCTTCATTTGCTGATGCGATGTAACGGCCATCCTTAGAAAAGCTCACCATGTCTGGCAATGCGCCAGCTGTGTAAGTGGTGATAAGCTCTAGCGTGTCTGAGCGATACAGAGCAATGATGCCATTTTGTTGCTTGTCGGTGTTTTCAATCGCGACAGCAACTAATCCTTGATGAGTCGACACACTGTTCGCAGCACCGATATTAATACCCGAAGCCGCAGCGGCTGATTGAAGGTCAATAGAACCCTCTGATGTTGGGGCACTGTCAGTGTCCATCGATAGAACATCAACTTTCTGTGCTTGAGCGTTTACCACATAAAGCTTATCGGTACATGAATCGTAGCTGACGATTTCGGCTGCAGAAGTATCAAATGGGGCGTCAGCAATAGCACGACCAACCAGACTAATCCCAGTAACAGTGGCATCTGTCTTGTTCGGTTGTTGGATGGATTGGCATTGAAAGCTAAAAGCATCAAGTGATGTTTGAGATGATGCTGCAGTCGTTGAAGTTGACTGAGAGCATCCAGCCAGAGCAGAACTTACCGCGATAGGCAGTAATAAAGTCAGCTTATTAAATTTACGATTCATATATCCTCCATAATTAGAATCGCGATCATAGAGGGCTGTTATGACAGTTATCTTTCTCTTTTATTAACAATAAATGACGACAATCAGTTTGCTTTACCCATAACAACAGTAGGTTAGATTGAGCATTTCATTAACAAGCAAGCAAAAAAAAAGCGCCCAAGCTGGCTGATGCTTGAGCGCCTTTAGTAAACTGAATAGGTAGATTAGAAGTTGTAACCACCACCAATCATGAATACCCATGGGTCGATATCAACGTCTGTTTTGAACGTGTCTGTAGCCGTTTTGTATGTCGCTGTAGTACCGATATCTGCGTACCAAACCGATGCGTTCAAGAACCAATCTTCATTAATCATGTAGTCCATACCAATGTTAGCAGCCAAGCCCCAGGAATCATCCAAAGACACATCCGTTAGGCCAGCGTCGTTCTTACCCGTACTAGTCAGAGACTCATCAAAGAATACCGTATAGTTGATACCTGCCCCTACATAAGGTCGGAAATCACTATTCGCTTCACCGAAGTAGTACTGAACCATAAACGTTGGTGGGAGGTGTTTAGTTTCAGCGACTTCACCAACACCGTTTACAGAGATACCGTGAGAAAATGGAGTTGCTGCTAGAACTTCCAAACTGATGTTATCAGTAAACATATAGCCAAACGTTAAGCCTAATTGTGTATTTGAGTCTACTGAGAATTCTAAAGATGAGTTACCTAGAACGTCACCACTGCTGTCGTTTGGAGATACCATTGCTGCACCTGCACGGATGATGAAATCACCTTCTTTATGAGCAAGAACATTGGTTGACATAAGAGCCGCAATAACCGCAATACCACATACTATTTTTTTCATTATTATTTCCTTTTGTAGGGCTTATTCTAATTGTGAATGAGTAATCATTTCTTATTTTGCGTGCAAGGTAGCATATAATAACCCTACTTTATTGATGGAAATCAATTTGTGAAAACTTGTGATTATTTATGTAAATTTATATCGACTCGATCACTTTATTACCTCATTTTATTGACAATTTTGTAATGCAACTTTCCCGTGCGTCATGCCGTTAAACTCACCGCCTCAATCTTGCTCGGACCTTTTGGATCAAAATGGAGCAAGCCAACATTTCGTGCGCATCAATTTGGTGCGGTCTCGTATTATTAGCTCATACCTTGCTTAATATTCAATAGGTTACATTTGGCTTAGTGCTTGCAAGTGTATGTTCATAATCATAAATACATGAGGTTCTGACCATGCAAGACACTCTAACGATCGTTCTGGCCGGCGGTGTTGGCTCTCGGCTTTCTCCCCTCACCGATAACCGTGCAAAACCTGCGGTGCCCTTTGGTGGCAAATATCGAATCATCGATTTCACACTCGCGAACTGCCTGCATTCTGGGCTTCGCCAAATTCTAGTACTGACTCAATACAAGTCTCACTCTTTGCAAAAACATTTACGAGATGGTTGGTCGGTGCTGAACCCCGAGCTTGGCGAATACATCACCAATGTTCCCCCACAAATGCGAACGGGTGATAGCTGGTATAGCGGTACAGCCGATGCGATTTATCAGAACCTGTATTTGCTTTCTCGCAGCGAAGCGAAACATGTGGTGGTGTTATCAGGCGACCATATTTATCGTATGGACTACGCGCCAATGCTCAAACAACATAAACAGAGCGAAGCCGACTTAACGGTGGCTTGTATGGAAGTTTCGATTGATGAAGCCAAAGAGTTTGGCGTTATGGAAATTAACGAATCGCATCAGATAAACAACTTCACAGAAAAGCCCCGTTATCCTGCCTGCGTACCCGGAAGACCAACACGAAGCATGGCTTCAATGGGGATTTATATTTTTGATAAAGAAGTGCTTACACAAGCACTATTGGCGGATGCAGAAGATCCAAATTCCAGCCACGATTTCGGTAAAGATGTGATACCTAAATTAGTAGGGGATAAAAGCGTTTATGCCTACAAATTTGGAGACACCGAAGGCAGAGTTACACAAGATACTTATTGGAGAGACGTTGGTACCCTCGACTCTTATTATCAAGCCAATATGGATTTACTAAAGCCAGTTTCCCCTATCGATTTATACCAGCCCGATTGGGCAATCCGCACTTACGAACCTCAATTACCACCCGCTCGAACCATCGCTTCAGTTGAAGGTAATCAAGGGATCTTCATCAACTCGATGATCGCAAATGGTGTGGTGATAGAAGGTGGTTCAGCGCAGAACTCCATCTTTTTCCCAAAAGTTAAAGTCAACAACGCGGCCATTGTTATTGACAGTATTCTGTTTGAAGATGTTGAAATTGGGAAAAATTGTCATATACAAAACTGCATCATCGACAAGCATGTGAAAGTGCCTGATGGTACCCAAATAGGTATTGATAGTAGAGCGGATTCAGAACGATTTCATATATCAAAGAAAGGCGTGATTGTGGTGCCCTCTTCTTACCAATTTGAAGAGTAATCTTGGTCATTATAATAGCTTTTCTTTAAACGAAAAAAGGCAGCGAATTCGCTGCCTTCTTAGTAATTCACACGGCCTCAGTTAAACCCTAACTGTCCATGCATTCGATTAAACAGAAACCCTTAGAAAGGCCCTAGCTCAATCATTTGAGCAATCACAACTGAAATCAAAGCACCCACCGACCAGAACAAGAACAGCGGTAAGAAGAAGCGAACCCACTTAGTGTAAGGCACTTTTGCAATAGCCAATACCGCTAACAAGCCACCATTGGTTGGGTAAATATAGTTAGAAATACCATCACCCAGTTGAGAAGCCAGTGCGGCTACTTGGCGAGTCACTTGACCAATATCTGCCAATGGAATGATGATTGGCATAGTGATCACCGCTTGGCCACTGCCAGACGGAATGAATAAGTTGATCGCAGCCTGCGAGAAGTAGATCCCTGCCGCTGCCACAAGTTTAGAGCTACCAGAAATGATCTGTGCAAGATAGAAGATAATAGAATCAACAATCTTCGCATCTTCCATAATGGTCAACACTGAGCGAGCGAAGAAGATGATCAGTACTGCCACCAATACATCGCTAACACCTTTGGTCCAATACTCACAAATCTTGTTCGGAGATAAACCGGCAACCAAACCCGGAATGATCGCCATTGCCACGAATGCACCCGCAATCTCGGTAAAGCCGAACCCCATCGTCAACGTGCCGAAGATCATGTATGCGAATACGCCCAAGAACGCGATGCCCGCAAGCTTTTCACGAGTAGTCAGTGTTTTCGCTTCAACGCTAGATTCGTAGTGGTACCCCGTACCATGCAACAAACTTTTGGTTGGATCTTGCTTAACTTTACGCGCGTAGTTAAGCACATACCAAGCACCCGTTAGCAACATGAACATGCCAACAATAAAGCGGTACCACATGCCTGAATACATAGGCAGTTCAGCAATAGTGTGTGCGATACCCGTAAAGAATGGGTTAGCCAAAGCTGCAGCGAAACCGGCACAACTTGCCAGTAAAACAACGCCAAGTGCCGTGATCGCGTCATAGCCAAGCTTAATACAGATCGGGATCATCAAAGAGATAAAAATGACATCAAGCTCACGCATACCCGTGAAGGTGACGTTGAAAAAAATCGCCGTCATGATCACAGGTGCAATCACGTACAAGCCTTGCTTCTTTAGCTTCGTCGTCAGCGCAACGACGGATGCGTCTAACAAACCCATGTGTTTGATAATGCCGAAAGCACCACCAACGAATACCACAACACCCATCACGCCAGAAGCGGATTTGAAGCCTTTAAAAAATGATTCGAAAAAAGAGGCTAATGTCGTTGGGTTACTGGTTAATAATGTGTAACTGTCTGGGTCAATCACCGTGCGGCCATTCATGACCACTCGTTCAAACTCACCAGCAGGGATGAAGTAAGTTGCGATTGCAGCAACAATAACCATGATAACCAAAGAGAGAAACGGGTGGTTTACTTCTTTCTCTATCGGAGCTGTGTTACCAGCTTGAGATGTAGGTACGGACGTAGATACCGTAGTCGTCATATAGACTCCTTACTTGTCAGCAACTAAGGAGTACTTAGCCGCCGAGAGGGATTTTTGGAAAAACGAAACCCTTCACGCAGAACTAAGTTCGCGCTAATTTAGGCTATTTCAAAAAGGCCTTTGATAGATGGTGCTCTCAAATGTACATAGTGAAGTAGTGAGTACTACTCTCTTTGCGTCCGAGCAAAATGCAGATGTTCAGCCAAGTCAGGCCAAACTGAATGAGGTCATTACGGGCAGATAAACAAAGAAATCCGCTTAGTAATATGTTTTTTATCAATTACAAAGACAAGCCGCGCATGCTAACACAACGAGCGGTAAATTGTCAGAAAAGTGTGAGTTTCGTCATGTTTTGGTGGGCTTTAAAAAAGCGCCTAGCAAAAACTGGGCGCTTTTTTTACATTGAACTGAATTACTTAGGCGCTAGCTCATAGTTTTCTTGCATCTCATGAGGGGCAATCCCGTACTCATAATCCGCCAAGTAACCATCCTTATAGACCTTCATTCCCTTCTCATCCCAGCTCACTTTGATCATCGCCGTGTTGCCATCTTCACTGCCTAACAGCTCAAGAATTTCAGCATCGATCTTAACCGCTTTAATGGTTTTAATACGCTTAAAGGGCTTAAATTCAGTGGTTGAGGTTGGCAAAGATCCGTAGCTGCTGATCCATGTCTCTTTAGGTACTAGCCATTGGTTAAAAACATCATCCACAATCGCTTTCGGCATGCTTGCGATAACAACAGAATCTGTCATTACGTTATTTGTCTCGATGCTGTAACCGCCCTCACCGTCTGAAACATAGGTAGGGAAATCAATGCCAATTTCAGACTCTGCTGGCAAACGACCTAGAGTGACCGACTTCTTAACGTACAGTTCTGCCGTTTCAAACTGCTGCATGATCTCTGGAATTTTCTGAAACTCAACAGGGGCAGCAAAGGCATTAAAAGCGAAAGAAAGGGAAGCTGCGATTACAGCGAATTTAACAGGCATTTTCATGTTAACGGATCCAAATAGAAGATGGCAGTTAGAGTATCCCGTACTAAAATTCATCTCAATATCTCATTGTTCTTTATATCAGTAATTGTGATATAGGCAGAGCAGATATGTTTTGTTCACTAAAATGGATGTGGATTTATAAAAGCAGACTAGAATAAGTATTTGGAGTGATGCGTGATTAGGGCGATAAAAACTAAGTTGAAAGAGTGAATTGGAGTAATACTTCAAAGGTGAGGGATTTTTAAACACGTTTGAAATTCACGAAACATAATATGCGACCAGTTCATCGGACTTTCAAGGGAGTAATGGGAGATTATTTGATAACACTGAAGTGAATCACACATGTGCTATTTCGCAGTTGGTTAAACTCACCGATGTTTGCTACGTTTAAATGACACAGTCATTGGAAAGGTATGATTTATGAAAATAAATGTTCAAACACATCACGTATCAATTAACGACGAGTCACGCAAAGACATCGAAAGTAAATTCGAGAAGATATCGAACCATTTCCCATCACTGATCAGTTGCGACATCATCATTACTAAAGAACACGGTCAACATCAGGTAGAAGTATTCACCAACTACGAAGGTGTACGAGTAACAGCAAAATCTACAGACGATGTTATGTACCCAGCTATCGCTGCAGCACTCAAGAAACTTGAAGCAGGCTTAAGTAACCGTAAGGGACAATTGAAAGCAGACCTACACGAGAAACCAACGAGCACGAAGCCAGAAATCGCTTCGGACATCATCCAAGAGATGAAACTGGTATAACTCGACAAGTAGTTAAAGCTCACTAACGAATAGAAGCGCACAAGAATTTCAAAGCCAGCACATGTTGCTGGCTTTTTCGATCTACCCCTCAATTTCTTTATCAATCTATCACTTTGATTTTTCCTATCGCGACGGCCTAATCCCTTCACTTCCCATCTTAGAGCCAAGCCCAACTCTATATCGTTTTTAGCAAACTTATGTCACTGGCTGCTATAACAATCCTTAGGGCGTGTTGATCTTTCGAGCTGATTTTTGCAGCGAATTGCTGGGGATTTCTACAAGGCAGAGGCTTTGATGTGTAGCTAGCCTACATGAGAAGCCGATAACGTAGTAGAAATGGCCAGCAAACGCTGCCCGAAGGGTTCGGCTAAAAGCGTTTTACTCTTTGTTGAGGGAGATTTGCTTAGAGTGACTAGGCTACTTCCCCCTCGCCGCGATTAAAACGCTTTTATCTCGAACAAAATTTAACCACGAAAGGTCAACACGACCTAGTAGTATTTGATACAGTTATAAGCAGAAATTTAGAGAATAAAGGAATCTTTATTATGAAAAAAATCGCGCTAATTCTATTTCTAGCGACTCAACTGATGGCTTGTACAGAAGTGGGCAGTGAAGCTTGGTGTACAGATATGAAAGAAAAGCCGAAAGGCGACTGGACTGCCAATGAAGCCGGTGATTTTGCTAAACATTGTATTTTCTAAACACGGTTAAGCGTTAATTAACGACACTGAGTGAAAGACGTTTAACGACGAACTGAGCACTCCACGCAACACAATAAACCCGAATAAGTGAGTTTGAGGATGGAACACCAACTAGGTAATGACTGGCAACACATCAACTGGGTATTAACCGACGTCGATGACACGCTCACTTGGCAAGGTTCACTCCCTCCAGAAACCCTGATTGCGTTACAAAAGCTGAGAGACAATGGAATCAAAGTGGTCGCAGTAACGGGAGCCTGTGCTGGTTGGTGTGACCATATTGCGCAGCTTTGGCCTGTCGATGCCGTGCTTGGAGAGAACGGCGCCTTCTTACTAGAGAAGCAATATGGTGCATTACAACTCTCATCTGAAACACCGCTAGAACAAGTGCGTCAGAACCAAGCTAAGCTAAAACAAGAAGTTGAAGCGATCTTGTTGAGTTATCCCGACCTATCACTAACTTTGGATCAATCTTACCGCTTGTGTGAGGTCGCGATTGATATCGGTCAAAACCGTAAGCCTGTTGATCCTGAAACTGTTCAAGCGGTACTCGAAAGAATACACGCTTTAGGCGCACACGCGACGGCAAGTTCGATTCATATCAATGCTTGGTATGGCGAACACTCAAAGAAAAACGCAGTACACCGCTTCCTTGCTGATAAAGGCTTATCGCTTGAGCAAATCCACAATGAGGCTTGCTATGTCGGCGATTCAATGAACGATCAACAGATGTTCGAATCACTACCACTCACCGTTGGCGTGGCAAACATTAAGCATTATTGGGATAAGTTAGATCATCATCCAAGTAAGGTGATGTCGCAGCCGGGTGGCTATGGGTTTGCAGAATTTGTGGATGCGCTGCTGGCAGTTAAAAGCTAGACACTTAAAAACGAGTCACGCCCTTCTAACAAGGTCTCAGGTCACTCAATATACATAAAAAAACGACCGCTAGGTAGACCGAAGTACCTAGGGTCGTTTGAGCTTCAAAATGCTAGATAAGCTCTTAACTTTGACACATCACACAAAACACGCTGCATTGCACCATATGTTTATATGAGTTTGTTACGGATGTGGATCACTACGGCTTCTGCAACGATAACCACTGCGAAGATACTCACTAATACCATCGAAACTTTTTGCCACTCAAAAAGGTTCTGCGCATCGTTTAGCACCACGCCAATACCACCAGCGCCCACTAACCCCAATACCGCAGATTCACGCACATTGATGTCCCAACGGAACAACACGATGGAGTAGAATGCGGGCATCACTTGTGGCCAATACCCTTTAAGCAAGATGCTCATCCAAGAAGCGCCTGTTGCGCGCAGAGCTTCGATAGGCCCCATGTTCACTTCGGCAATCGCTTCCGCTAACAGCTTCCCTACAAAGCCGATACTGCGAATGGCAATTGCCATAATGCCTGCGAGAACACCGGGGCCAAATAGTGCGATAAACAACAAAGCCCAAACCAATGAGTTCACAGAACGTGAAGACACCAGAAAGAATTGTGCCACCCAGTTCAGCGCTTTATTAGGTGTGATATTTGGCGCGTTCAACAACGCCAACGGAATCGCAAATATCAAGGTAAACAAGGTGCCTAACGTCGCAATGTGCAGTGTTTCAATCATCGCTGCGTGGATTGATTCAGGATAGAAAGCGTAGTCCACTGGCACCATACGCTCGAACATGTCAGCAAACTGCGCTGGCGCGTCGTATAGGAACTCTGGAATCACTTCAACCGTCTGCCAAGACCAAACAATCGCACACACTAAGCTAAGGTAAACGGCAAATCGAGCCACACGTTCGTTGGGTGTAAAGCGCTGCCACTCTTTATCGATAGATGCAGTTGTCATTAGAAGATTCTCCTAACAATGTTGGAAAGAAATTCACCCACAAGAATCAATGCGATGATGGTGATCAAAATAGCAGCGACAAAGTCGTAGTCGAAGCGTTGGAATGCAGAGAAAAGCGTACCACCAAGGCCGCCCGCACCCACAATGCCAACCATGGTTGAGTTACGTAGATTTGAATCCAACTGGTAACTAGCAAAGCCAATAAAACGAGTAAATACTTGAGGCATTACCGCATACAAAATGACGCTGATAAAACTGGCACCGGTTGCTTTAATCGCTTCAACCGGTTTAAAAGAGATCTCTTCAATCGCTTCTGCAAAAAGCTTGGCAATAAAACCAATCGATGCGAAGACCAAAGTCAGGATCCCAGCAAGGGCACCGAAGCCCACCGCTTTCACAAATAGGATTGCGATGATCACCGGGTGAAAAGAGCGACATAGTGCGATGAAACAACGTATTGGCGTCGATACGATTGAAGGCATCATATTTCTCGCAGCTAACAAGCCCAGAAACAATGAAATAACGATGCCAAAGAAGCTTGAGATAATCGCAATTTGTAAGCTTTCCGCTAATCCACTCAGCAGTAAGCTAGTACGCGAAAAATCAGGCGGAAACATTCTTGATAGTAACCGCTCACTTTCACCAAAACCGATGACCAAACGATCAAAAGTTAGCCCTAACGTCGAGAAACTGTAAAACAGATAAGCAACTATCGCAGCGATGATTGCTCGGTTAGTCCATGAGGTTTTGAATGGGTTTTCATGCTTCGCTGGCGACTGGTTTGACGGTACGCTTGGCGATGAACTTGGGGTTAATCCAGCCATGACTCACCCCCGTAAATGATTTTTAGATCTTCTTCTGAGATCCCTTCAGGGCTACCGTCATAATGCACTTTACCGTTACACATGCCGATGATGCGCTTGGCATAACGCTTGGCTAAGTTCACATCGTGGATGTTAACCAACACGGGAATGTTTTTCTGTTCTGCGAATGTCTCCATCAACTCCATGATCTCAACCGCGGTTTTCGGGTCGAGTGATGAAGTCGGTTCATCCGCCAATAAGATATATGGGTCTTGCATAACGGCGCGAGCGATACCGACACGCTGTCTTTGGCCGCCCGATAAACTGTCGGCACGTTGGTTAGCAAAGTCTTGCAGGCCAACAAATTCAAGTAACTCGAACGCTTTTGCTAGGTCTTGCGCAGAGTAGTTGCGACGCCATGCATTCCAAGCGGTCATGTAACCCAAACGGCCACTCAACACGTTCTCGATAACCGTTAAACGTTCGACAAGGTTATATTCTTGAAACACCATGCCGATGTGTCGACGCTGTTTACGTAGCGCTTGGCCTTTTAACTGAGTCAAGTCTGCGCCATCAAAAATGATTTCGCCTTGGCTTGGATCGTTAAGTCGGTTGATACAGCGCAGAAGCGTACTTTTACCAGTACCAGATGGACCAATGATCGCGATGATGCCTGGTTCATCGATATCAATATTAATGCCTTTAAGGATTGGCTTGCCTGCCACGTATTCGTGGAAAAGGTTGTTTATCTTTATTCCTTCATAGCTTGCTACGGCCATACTGCATTTCCTTGTGCGAATTTTAGAATGATCTATGCCCTACCCGCGAGGGCATAGATTTTTAGTTAAGGTAAGTATTTAAAGAACTAAGTCTTTCTAAAACTTAGTCTTCTAATAGAAAAAGAGTTAGCCGTTGTTTGCTTGTTTTGCTAGCTCAGCGGCTTTTTTCTTTGCGCGTTTAGCCGCATCTTTTTCAGCCAATTTCTTCAAGCCAGTTTTGGTGTAAGCCGTACCTGTCGCATGAGCGATATCACGAATTACATCCCACTCTTCTTTGTAGCTGATTGGCGAGAAACGGTCGGCACCTTTAAACGATGCGCTCATTTCTGGTGTAAAGCGGTAGCTAAAGAAAGCCTCGTTGATCTTCTCAACTAGCTCTGGTTTTAGGTTGTAAGCATAGCCAAACGCAGACGTTGGGAAGCGTGGGCTACGGTAGATGATCTTCAGTTCAGAATCGTCAACACGACCTGCTGCTACCATACGATCGTACACGTCCGATGCCACAGGTGCTGCGTCATAATCTCCATTGAAGACACCTAGAATCGATTGGTCATGCTTACCTGAGTAAAGCACTTTGTAATCTTCATCTGGCACTAGGCCTTTCGCTGGGAATAACGCACGTGGAGCTAGGTTGCCAGAGTTGGAAGATGCAGAAGTGTGTGCAACCTTTTTGCCTTTCAGATCAGACATTTTGTTAATGCCGCTGTCTTTACGCACAATCGTGATTAGGTTGTAGCCTTGGAAGCCAGACTCATCGCCCTTCACCGCAATTGGAACGTAACCTGCTAAGTTAACTGCGTAGCCTGTTGGGCCCGTAGAGAAACCTGCAACGTGCAGTCGACCAGAACGCATCGCTTCTACTTGCGCAGAGTTCGAGTGAACTGTGTAGTAAATCACTCGCTTACCCGTGATTTTACTTAGGTGAGCTTGAAAATCCGCAAACGCATCTTTGTACAACGCAGGGTCTTCTACTGGCGTGTAGGTAAATACAAGCGTACTTGGGTCATTCCACTCATCTGGGTTCTTTGGTGAATCGGCCACCAAATCTTGGTTTTCATCACAGTATCGATCGTCTAACACACCACGACTAGAGCAGTCGCTTGCCATAGCCATTGAAGGAAGTAGTAATGAGCTAGCGATTAACAGTCCTTTAACACTGATTTTCATATTCAAACCTTACTTTTACTTATTGTTGAAAGTCACCTTAGCTACTGCAGCCTTCGTGCCATATTTTTATTTACTAAATTTCAATAACTTACAACAAAACTCAAACTAACCAAGATCTTTTGAGTCATTCGTGTCCAACTAAAAATCCATCATTTGGGTCATTTCTGTCCCACCAATTTCAGTGGTAAAAAAAAAGAGCCCGAAGGCTCTTTGGTCCACTGCTTTTTCTCTTATTATTCTTTGGCTAAGCGCTCTCTATACAAACACTATAATTAGCGACGTAACAGCGCTCTCAGAATAGCCTATGCGTCGCTGTCCATACAGTTAGCGTAATACGTTACCGTTGCAGGCCAATCGCTGAATACGCCCATCACACCCACATCTTGTGCCAGCACATCAAGCATTTTCATCATATCGCCATCATTGTTGATGCCGTCCTTCACGCTCTTGTAGTACCAACCACCGCCTTGCGCTAGCGGGCCAGAACGTTCCAGTGTCCATGCGATAATGTCGAGGTCTGCATCCTTAGCCAGTTTCGCGTAGTTAGACGCCACTAATTCGTTGTTCTTATCAAGTTCAACCAAAGCAAACAGAGGTGGTGCGATGATATTCACACCCGCATCGTGCAGTTCTTTCATGTTCTCAACAGACGCGACAAAGTCCGTTTGCTCATAAACACGGTCATCAAGGTAAACCGCTTGTTTGCCGAACTTCGGCGTTTCATTGATCCAATACTTCACATCATCCAAGTTAAATGACTGTAGGTAAGTCTCAGAAGGCTTGAAACCCGCCTCTTTCAGTTCATCCACCAACTTCTGCGCGTACATCTCTTGGCTAAATCCATTGAAAGGCATGTCTACTGCTGCCGATTTCAATTCAGGTGTGACCTTAACGCCGTGCTCTTTAAAGAGTGCTGCACTTTCTGCGTGTGTCATCAGTGTCCCACTTTGACTGTAAAGATCGGTTCTCCAACCAGGAGTGCCATTCATGTACTCTTCAACCGTGGTGGCTTTTGGGTTCGCACCATCCATTTTTCCTTTTAACGTCTTAAACTCAGCCAACGTGAAATCAGAAGTACGGCACTCCACCTGAGCATCTTCACCTGTCGTTGGATTAGCTGGTGTAAACGGGGTTGAGCACTTCTTAGCAAGATCTGGGTGCGCTAATACATCGGTTGTGGTGTGCAGATCACTCTGCGAGTGACGACATACCAACGCCTTATCTTTGGTGAAGGTCACATCGCACTCCACCACGCCCGCGCCCATTTGAATCGCTGCTAAGTAGGATTCTTTGGTGTGCTCAGGAAACTGCATCGCAGCTCCGCGATGCCCAATAGAAAAATCACTACGATGAAAAGGTCCTTCGCTGCAACTCAACAGCTTAGTTTTCAAAGGGCTCTCATCCATATTGTTGACTAAAAAGAGGGGACGAGGTCCTAAGTTTGCTGGTTCTGCAGCGGCCCATGCCGTTATTGAACTCATGCCTAATATCAGAGCAATCGAACCTTTCAGTATTTGCTTCATGTTTGTATCTCCTTGCAACAAGCAATTATTTTTCTAATGTCCTTTATTCGATCATTCAATGTTGGATAGCTGTCATATATAGATAACCGTCATATGTTTTTGACTCAACATCGAATAACCTCATGTGGGCTGACGCCACAATGTAGGGATTGCACGCTTTGTGCCAGATGTTAAAGCTCTTTTATTACAATCACTTGAAACAGTTAGCCATTCGACTACAAACCAAATGGGTCATTGTTGTCTTGTGCTTTTTCTTTTGGCTTTGGTTTTGGCTTTGGTTTTGGTTTTCCATTTAACAAACACCTGAACGAATTAAGCTTTGAAACTCTCTTTATCCAGTTGGTGTTTCTTCATTTTTCGATAAAGGGTTTTACGCGGTAAATTCAGCTTACTTGATACCTCGTTAATGTTACCTGCGCTTTCTATTAGCGCTTCCGTCAGTACATTCCTTTCGTACTGCTCCATCTGCTTTTCAAAGGCGAAATCTTCTCCGGACGCTTCACAAATTGGCGATTGAAGATCGAAGCCATCACCAACGATACCCAACACAAATCGATCAGCGACATTACGTAGTTCACGTACGTTACCCGGCCATTCATGTCGACATAGCTGCTGTATCTGCTCGGGGTAAATCGTCGATGGGCGCGTCTTATATTTGTGGCTCGCTTGAATCACAAAGTGGCGAAACAGCACCTGAATGTCTTCTTTTCGTTGGCGCAGTGCCGGAAGGTTTAAGCTTGCAATGTTCAAGCGATAAAAGAGATCGGCTCTGAATTCCCCAGACTCACTCAAGCTCACAAGATCGGCTTTACTGGCTGCGACCACGACAATGTCGACAGGTATCAACTCATTACCACCAACACGCTCAATCATTCGCTCTTGAATCACGCGCAGCAGTTTTATTTGTACCGCAATCGGCATGCTCTCAATTTCATCGAGAAACAGAGTGCCGCCATTGGCTTGTTCTATTTTGCCAATACGCTTCTTGTTCGCGCTAGTAAACGAACCCGCTTCATGGCCAAACAACTCACTCTCAATAATGCTCTCTGTCATACCACCACAATTAATCGCGACAAATGGCTTAGTCCCACGACGACTGAATTGATGCAAAGCTTGAGCTATGACCTCTTTGCCCGTTCCCGTTTCTCCGTTGATGATGGTATCGACGCCGGTATGCGCCAAAGCGAGCACTTGCTTACGTATCGTATCCATCGCTTTTGATTGGCCAATAACCACAGATTCAATCGGTAAATCCTCTTGTCCATCGCCATTCGAGGTTGACGGGCAACTGTGCTGACACTGGGCAATCGCCAAATCAAGCT
Source organism: Vibrio sp. QJM3NY_21 (assembly GCF_057785975.1). NCBI lineage: Bacteria > Pseudomonadati > Pseudomonadota > Gammaproteobacteria > Vibrionales > Vibrionaceae > Vibrio > Vibrio sp. QJM3NY_21. The sequence goes on along the minus strand of NZ_CM173514.1, from coordinate 185,459 downwards.
TCTCCACCAGCTCACTCGAATTAAGCGGTTTTTCCAGAAAGTCGAAAGCGCCCAGCTTCATCGCTTCGATCGCCATTGGGATATCGCCATGGCCACTCATCAATAAAACGGGTACATTCGGAGCACGGTGTTGGATTGAGCTCAACAACGTCAAACCGTCCACTTTCGGCATGCGCACGTCACACAACACAACCGACTGACTGTTCGCTTTAAGCGACTTTAGGCCAAGGTTGGGATCAGTAAAGGTGGTGACACTAAACCCTTCTAGCTCTAACATTTCGCTCACGGCTTCGACGACATCTATTTCATCGTCGATAAGAACTATGTGTTTTTCTAAAATCATGAACCTGTGCCTTTTGGTAGAGTGACGATAAAGGTGGTGCCTTGGTGTTCAACCGATTCCACGTGAATCGAGCCGCCAAAGTCTTTTATTATGTTGTATGCAATAGACAAGCCGAGCCCGAGCCCCTTACCTGTTGTTTTGCTCGAATAAAATGGGTCAAACAAATACGGGATATCTTCTTCAGGTATGCCCAGTCCATTGTCCTTAACCAAAATCTGTATGGTGTTCGAAAGCTCTTGCGTAGCAATACTAAGTTGAGGCTGCTCTCTATGCTCAATGGCATCCAGAGCATTGCTGATGAGGTTCACCAGCACTTGTTCCAAGCGTATGCTGTTGGCTCGAACCATCTGGTAGCTTTGGGGCGAATACTGAATCGATACTGGGCTCTGTCTGGTTTCAAACAGATCAATCGAATCACCAATCACCTTCTCTAGTTCCACATTATCAATCTTGCCGTCGCTCTTACGTGAGAAGGCTTTTAAGTGACGAGTAATCGCAGCCACCTTTTCTAGCAGGACTTCGATCTTTTTAAGATTTTCTTGTGCTCTGTCTGGTCTATTTTTACCGAGCCAAAGCTGTGCACTTCGAACGTGGCTATTCACAGCCGTCAGAGGTTGATTGATTTCGTGAGTGATCCCAACACTGAGTTGCCCCAATGCAGCCAGTTTTCCGGCTTGGATCAACTCATCTTGAGTCACTCGAAGTTTAGCTTCGGCTAGGGTTCGCTCTTCCACTTCAGCTTCTAATTTTCGGTTAGTTTGCTTAACGATTTTGGCCGTGGTTTGGAATACCTTTAGGTACTTGGCCATTTGCGTCACTTCGTCTTTGCCACGAATGGACACTTCGGTATCTAAATGGCCGGTAGAAATCGCAAACATGTTGTCTTTAAGCTGTAAAAGTCTTTCCAAAATGCTCTTACGCACGTAGAACCATGAAATAGCAGCGGCAGCCAACACGCTAAATAGAGAAAGGAAAAGAGAGAGACGCTGGTTAGATTGCAAAGATTGCTGCGCCTGCTGAATCGATTGGTCAATATTGCTATTCACCTTGCTGGTGTTGCTTTCGATCTGCACGGTTAATTGGTTCAAATGCTCGCGGCTGTTTTGCAGGAAGTATTGCTCTTGATAAAGATGATCGAGCGCTTTGTTTTTCATTCCATACAAGCTGCTATCGCTTGAGGCAAGGTTATAAATCACCGTGAGTTGATGATCTAATTGAGGAAAATCACTTCTTAAATCACCACTGACCCAGAGCTTCCACCACTCTTCCCCTACCTGCTCTAATCGCAAACTGGTGTAATCCAGTTCATTAAAACTGGAGTCGTTATACAGCTTTTCGACCAAGCCTAATTGGTAATAAAGCAGAGACTTGAGCTGTGTGTACTGGATTTGATCTTTGGCAGACTCTGGCAAGTTATCGAGTGAGTCACTGGCTTGCTGCAATAGAGGGTAAAAACCTTCGAGCAAATTACGAAGCTCTTGGTTGAGCTGTTCTGACTCAATTTCACTTTGATACAACAAGCTAAGGCTGTTATTAACTTGAGCGATAAGATCTTTAAAATAGGAGTGATAGTCCGGGAACTGAACCATAACGCTATTCATCACGGAAATAGCGTCTTCGATTTTTAGCATCGCCTGTTTGCGCTCTAAATTCGATTCAGCGTCACTGAGCTGAGAAGATGTTGTGATAATCACTCGCACCATATCATTAAGGCGTGCAGCATTATCTAAGGCCGGGATTTCACTCTCCTTTAGCTCAACAAGACGTTGGTTTAAATCATCGAAAGTAAAGCTGGAGACAACCGAGAGGAAGATAGTAGTCATCGATAGCATGGCTAACGCAAGTACCAAGCGCAGCTCAATACCTTTCCAACCAAACCACTTACGACGTGGGATTTTGATCGAGAACGGGCGCTCGAAACTATCCTTATTTTCTACAACCTCGGAGACATGACTACTCACTCGCCCCACCTTCTTCTCATCAAATAATCAACAGGAACTGTCAATGATTCAATTAGTTAGGGTGTGAGCCTTACTTAGGTTTGCATCGAATAGCTTTAGTGAAGCTATTAAATGAAGAGTAATCATTAACATTTCACATAAGATATCATAACAATTGTTTTATAAAACTTGAGCTGTCTGTTTTGCGATAATAGAAAGTGACCGCACCGACAGAAACGTGATTACTTTATCAATACGCCCGTAAATCATACGAATAGCGCGCTCAATCAAGCAGCAAAAACCTTTGATTATTTAATAAGTTAAGGACTAGAGATCTAAAAAATCGCACAAGCTTTCACTCGTGCGATTTCATTTATGCCATGTCCATCGACTAACCCGAGGCTCAACGAACTTAGAGAATAATCATCCCATCGCGATAAGTCAGAGCAGGAGAAACGTCTTGGCCAAGTAAGACTGGACCATCAAGGTCGACGATTTCAGATTGAACGGCGATAGGCAGAGCTGCACGCATCGCCAAAGAAGTACCAAGCATACAACCAGACATCAGAGTAAAACCGAGCCTTTGTGCTTCTTCTGCAAGAACCAATGCTTCAGTCAAGCCACCCGTTTTATCGAGCTTGATGTTGACCATTTCATACTTACCCAACAGCGATGAGAGCTGTGAAGTGGTATGACAGCTTTCATCAGCACACAGTGGGATCGGGTGCTTGATGTGTGCCAGTGACGCATCGTGCTGCTGTGGAAGAGGTTGTTCGATCATCGCAATATCAAACTCTGTTAGTTGATTAAACAACTCTTCGAGATTCAGCCCCGTCCACGCTTCATTGGCATCCAGTACAATCTGAACATCTGTCGCAGCTTCTCGTACCGCGCGAACACGCTCTACCACTTGCTCTCCATCAAGCTTCACTTTCAGGAGTTTTGCCCCATTTTCGACATAGTCTCGAGCCTGAGTCGCCATGGCTTCTGGCGTACCAATCGAGACGGTCATTGCTGTCACGATTTGATTCGGTAACTCAAACAGGCTATTTGGGAAGACCTGGTCATGTTGTTTGGCTTCAAGCTCCCAAAGCGCACAATCGACCGCATTTCGCGCGGCCCCTCCGGTCAATAAAAACTGAAGATGATCTCTTAACTCTGCCGGTTCGGTAATGCCGCGTTCAAACATGGCTTTAAGTGCATTAGACGCTTGTTGGATTTGCGCTAACACAGACTCCGATGACTCGCCGTATCGTGGATAAGGCGTGCATTCGCCCTGAGCTTGTTTGCCATCATTTTCAATGTAAACACGAACAACGTGACACTCGGTTCGGCTGCCACGAGAGATGCGAAAAGGCGTTTGCATCGCGATAGTAATGGGTTCTGCTGTAATCTTCATAATTTCACTCGGTTGATGTTCGCTTTAACAAATGGAAACGTAGAAATGATGAAGTCGTTAAAGTGAATGTCGCAAATGATCAGTAATGTGTTGTACACCAAAACGAACCGGATCCGTCACTGGTACTTGATAAAGTGTGGTCCATTCTTGGCATAATGTCTCAGCGTCTTCAATGCTAATTGCCGACGTGTTCAAGCAGATGCCAACCAATTTCACATCTGGATTCGTCAGTCGTGCCGCTTGTAAGTTGGCTTCAATCGTCTGTTCTATGCTTGGCAATTGAGCATAAGGAAGGTTACGAATATGTGGTCGCCCGACTTCATGGCACAACACCAAAGCATCGGCTTGTGCGCCATGTAATAACCCCAAACTCACGCCTGCAAACGAAGGGTTGAACAAAGAACCCTGCCCTTCAATGATGTCCCACTCGTGGTCGATAAAATCGGGGCTAATCGCTTCCACCGCGCCGGAAATAAAATCCGCAACCACAGCGTCAATCGAAATTCCGCTGCCTTCAATCAAAATACCTGTCTGCCCTGTCGCTTTAAACTGAGCGGATGTTCCCGCTTGTTTAAGCGATTTTTCAATCGCTAATGCCGAGAACATTTTGCCTACTGAGCAATCTGTTCCGACAGTAAGCAAGCGCTTACCTTGACGAGGCTTACCGTTACCAACATTAAGAACACCTTCAAAATGGCGTACATCATGAAGCTTAGTCAATCCTTGTTGCTGCATGTCAGCAAGCGGTGAAAACTCACTCAATCGTTGGTGCATGCCAGATGCAATCTCAAATCCCATTTCTGCAGCGGCCATTAAGGTTGACTGCCAAGAATCAGGAATGACGCCCCCCGGATTTGCGGTGCCAATCACTAGCGTTTTCGCCCCCTGCGCTTGCGCCTCTTGCAAGGTCATGTCCATTAAGCCCAGTGAAACGGTATCGCCCGTTAAACGCAGTTGGCCTAGGCAGATTTCTGGTCGCCACTGGTGAATACCGCGAGCAGTTTTCGCGGCGAGCGAGTCAGTAACATCCCCAAGAAAAAGAAGGTAAGGTTGAGCGATAGACATGAGTATTCCTAATTAATAAATCCTTGTATGGGTTTACTCTAATTAAGAACTTGGAAGCTGCCGAATACCTATTTATGGCGAGCCTATAACCTTAAGTTATAGGGTGAGTATGACTCTTCAATGAAGCGATAAATTGCTTAACGGAAATCGACTGAGGGGTGTGCTCTGCGCAAAGCATCGAGACCGAGAATTGGATATCTGGTTGAAGTGGCAACACACAAACCGCATCGTCATTTTGATACTGCTCTGCCGTCCACGGGTCAACAATCGCAAATCCTGCTTGGTGCTTCACCAATTCCGCCGCCGCGCTATACCCACGTACCGATATCGGATGGTGATAATGCTCATCTCGCGCAATAAGGCTTTGATGTAACAGGAGGCCTAATGGATCGCGGCTATCGAGCCCGATGATTGGCAACGGATAATTGATTAGATCATCGAGGGTTAATTCCAAGGGTAAATGATCAACCGTATTGGATGGAACCAGAACCTTGAGTGATTCAGTTAAGAGCGTTTCACTTAATACAGCCGGCGGCGCTTCATCGCCAAACGCGATAGCAATATCAAGCTCATGCTTTAACAACCCAGCACACAGTTCATCGCGATTGGCAGTCAGCAACTCAAAAGAGAGCTCTTGTTTACTGGAATATTGTTCGCGAGACATTTGGGCTATCACCGGAGTCAGCAATTTAGTCGCCAGTATCGGCGGCGCACCAATGCGCAAGTGTTGATGCCCTTGCTTCACTTTATTGGTCAAAGAACGAAATTGACCCAGTTGTTGGTAGACCTTCTCCGCTTCCGGTAACAAAGTTTTCGCTTCAACCGTTGGTACTAAACGCCCTTTAACTCTTTCAAATAAACCAAAACCGAGTTGTTGCTCTGTGTGCGCCAGAATACGCGTCACGTTAGGTTGTGACACATGCAGATTACGTGCGGCTCCAGATACGGTGCCGGTTTGCATAATGGCGTAAAAGACTTCCAGCTGTCTTAGGTTCAAATCAATGTCCTTTTGGGTTCACTTAACTATTTAACTGTTTAACTGTTTAACTGTTTAACTGTTTAACTGTTTAACTATTTAATCACTTATCTAATCAGCTATCTAATCCGTTACCTGAGCGAGTTTATTTTAATAACGCTTCTATCTTAGGTTGGAGAATCTCAGCCCAAACTTGATAAGCCTTGGCATTCAAATGCAAGTCATCACAACTGTATTCATTGGATAGTAATTGATTCGGTGCTAGCACACGGTTTACATCCAAAAACTCGATATCATGTTGTTGGCAATAAGCCTGTAGTCTTTTATTGAGTTCTGAAACTTGAGGATTCAACCCTTGTAGTTTATTGCCTACGTGCAGCGTTGATTGAACAAGAATAGTAATACCTTGAGCTCTCCATGTTGTCAGTATCTCAACATAGTTTTGGTAGATATGATCAACGCTGTAACCTTGTGCAAGATCGTTAATTCCCGCCATAAAACACACCAGCTTTGGCTTCACGTTCAACGTGGTATCAATACGGCGCAACATGCCCGTTGTGGTATCGCCCGCAAGGCCACGATTGACCATTGAGACATCGCGGAAAATATCCGCCCACGGAGCCCATTCAGTGATCGAGTCACCAAACATCACTAAGTCTGCATTTGGAGAAAAATGACGGTGATTGTCTGATGTCATGATGTAACGGCTCATGCTGTGGCCTCGTTGTTGAATCTCAGACTGAAGAGCGACCGCTTTGAGGATCTCGCTATCCGGAGTAGTGCTATCAAATTGAGCGAACAACCCTTCAATGTGAGGCTTAAAAGGGCTAAGACGAGTACTCAGTTGATGGTGTTCTTTAAGGGAAGATAGCTTTTCTAGTAATGCATACAAAGAGCGGTTTTGACCAACTTCTTGGAATAACTGATACAGATCGAGGACAGGATTTTGTTGTAGCGCGGCAAGTAATTGCATGTCTTCCATAGTGTTATCTAACCCTTCAATTATCTAGTGATGAACCAAAGATAATATCCGATTGCTTACGGGATAGATAACACTAGAAGCAGAGAGTTACTTAATCTGAACAAAACACATACGTACTGAATAAAATTTATGGCCGTACAAATCTCAACTGGGACTCAAAAACTAGCACTTCATCATAATATGCATAAGAAATTAGCTACATATTGTGACCCCAGTCTCTCAGCCTACCGTCTACTCCTATTGCCACTATTTAACGGAGGATTTATAGAATATCAGGATGGTGAATAATAAGTTAAATCATAATAATAAGGACCTTAACGTGAAACTTTCTCTATCCAATACCGCGTTGGCCGTTACCGCCATCCTACTTGCAGGTTGCCAATCTGCACCTGAATCAGTTCAAGAACCAACGACATACCAATGCCAAACGAATACGAATGCCGACGTGAATGACTTGAGGATCTATCAAGTGATGGTCGAAAGCTTTGTCAGTGGCGATGACTCAATTGGTCATGGGACAGGCTACGGAACCAGTCACCATAACGGAGATATCCAAGGTATTATCGACTCACTTGATTACATTGAATCTCTTGGCATGAACGGGATTTGGCTAACCCCAATCTTTAATTCAGAGCCTATCGAAAACCAAGACCATTGGGCTGATAGATTGGATGCAACCGGTTATTTTGCCACTGATTATTTCAATATCGACCCTAGATTCGGAACGATGGAAGAAGCTAAAGCCTTAGTTGAAGAAGCGCATGCTCGAGGGCTTTATGTCTTCTTTGATGGCGTATTTGGCCACCACAAAAAAAACGTAGTGCCGTCACCAACAGGTAAGGTGCCCCAAGGAGAGGATAATCCAGTCTCATACCCTGAGAGCCTAGCCTTCTATCAAGAAGTTGCAGAGTATTGGATCAAAGAACTCAAAATCGATGGTTGGCGCTTAGATCAGGCTTATCAAGTGCCAAAAGAAGCTTGGAGTCAAATCAGAGAGACGGTAGACACTGCTTCTTCTCAAGTCGAATACGTAAACAGCGAAGGTAAAACCGTGAACCCTCTGGGTTATATGGTCGCGGAAATTTGGGCCGGTGAGAACCGTATTATAGAAACAGGTTACGGTTCAAATGAAGCACCGGCCTTATGTTCTGCGTTTGATTTCCCGATGCGCTACCGCCTGACAGAAACCTTTGCCGTAAACGAAGCTGGCGTGGGGAACAAAGGTGGAGAATGGCTTGCAGAAGGCATGTCTTTACATTCGTTATACCCAGACCACGCAAAGCCCAATTTGATGATTGGTAACCATGACCTTGTTCGCTTTGGTGACTTATTACAGCGCGGTGATATCGCTTCTCCACAAGACAAAGAGTATTGGCAGCGCTATAAAGCGGCATTTTCATTCCAAGCAGCTTATACAGGCCCAATAACCACCTACTATGGGGACGAAATTGGCGATCAACTAGAAGGTTTTTCAGATAAAGTTTGGACTGATGACTGTGCCATTAATGGCTTGTGCGATGACCATGTAGCACGTACTAGCGGTAAAGTGGAAGGTGTCACAACTCAACTCAATACCAACGAACAAGACTTAAAGCAGTACGTTACAAACTTAATGAAATTGAGGGAAACGCACCCCGCTCTATCACAGGGTAAACGTACAAACCTAATCGCCAACGATATCGCATATGTCGATCACAAAGCCTATGAAGGCGATGCAGTTATCTACGCAGTGAACGTTACCAACAAAGAGCAGACCATAAAACTAACCAAAGAAAAAGCAGGCTCCAAAGCTGATCTGACGGATATTGAATCTGAGCAATCTATATCAGCAATTGATGGTCATTACTCTATAGTTCTAAACCCTTTTGAAGCTCGTTTCTTGTCGATAACACAACCAAATAAAAAAGGTCCTATAGCGGCCATAATGGCGACAGGGAATGAAGTTGGACAAGGTTTCATGGCTAAATGTAATAATCCAACGATTAACGCTGAAGGGCCAATTTCAAGCCCACTTTATGTGGTTGGCAACTTTGCTGATTCAGGTTGGAAACACGTAGCTAAACGAGAGTTTGAGTATAAAGGTGGAAACACTTACCAAGTCGTTACCACTGAAAAGCCTGGTAGCTATCGCATGCAATACGCGTCCAAAGCTTGGTCACCACAATTTACAGCGGATGGGCTCAACCTAAAGCTGGGACAACTAAACTCATTAACTAAAGGTGGTTACGGGCAAGATACTGCTATTACCATCCGTAATCCAGGGCAGTATGTATGGAGCTTACAGTTCGATGAGACGGGACAACCATTAAAAATTATGGCTTCCAAATGTGCTGAATAGCCAAACCTAAGACCTAAGATCCAAGTTCAACCAAGTAAAAACCCCTTATTCCTACGAATAAGGGGTTTTCTTTAATCGGCATTGGATATTAAGAGAGCACATACGATTAGAACGATATCTAGCCCTGTTTCACTTGCAAGTGATTGCGATTATCACGGCTCTTTTTAATAAGCTCGTTGCTTTCATCCATTTCATCTGACTTTGCAAGGCGATCATAAAGTAGCACGTTGACCGTCGCAGCTAGATTCATACAGCCTACCGTTGGCACATACACAACGTGATCAGCTCTATCCGCAACATCTTGAGAAATTGAGCCATCTTCAGGGCCAAAGATATAGATAGCGTTTTCAGGGTGTTTAAAACGAGGCAGTGGTGTCGCACCTTCTGCTAGTTCTACACACACAATCTGAGTTTCCGCATCAAGATTATCTAAAAATGACTCAGCGGCAGTAAGCGGGATCGTGCGCGCTGCGCTCTTCGTATCAGTGTGGAATTTAGCGGCTTTTTCGTAGCGTTGCCCTGTGTATTTAACTTCGTCGACTTGGTAACAACCAGCCGCACGCATAACAGCGCCAACATTCGTCGGGCTCTTTGGGTTAGTTAAACCAATAATCACATGGCTTTTGTTCATGAATATATCTCACTTAACGAATAAACATAGCAAGGTGCTACAAAGGGCCGCATTCTACCAAAGCAGCGTCGAATTCAAAAGCATGGATACAAACTCGCTTTTTCGCTCTTAAGCCTCTAATTGCAAGGCTTCTCACTTGAAAAACTTAACCATCATCATATTTATCAAACAAAAACACTCTAGAGTAACAATTAGACAACAAGCCCATTTACATTTTGAAACCACATTAATAATGTGTTGAAAATTGCATGAGAAAATCACACAGGAAGCGTGACATGACCCTAACCATCAAAAACCGCCTTTATATTCTCTCTTTCATTCCTTTGCTACTAATGGCAATTGGCATGATGAGCGTTACGTATATGAAGAGCACCGAGCTAACCGCACAGCAAGTAGAATCGACGCGTAGCAATATGATGGCGATGAAAGAAAAGGAACTCAAAGCGTACCTGCAAATGGCCTACTCTTCGATCAGCCCATTTTTAGATAAAGGGGCAACGCTAGAAGAGGCTTTACCAACATTGAGAACCCTAGAATATGGCGAATCAGGCTATATTTTTGGCTATGACTCTAAAGGTGTCCGAGTTGTGGTTGGGCAAAGTAACGATGGTATTGGTAAAAACTACTATGACCTTCAAGACAAACAAGGTAATTACCTAATCCGAGACCTGATCAAGAACTCAAAATTGGGTGAATTTACGACTTACTATTTCCCGAAACCGGGCCAATCAATCGCTTTACCAAAACTCAGCTACTCAGTATTTGTTCCGCAATGGGACTTAATGCTTGGTACTGGCTTCTACACCGATGACATCGACGCTGTTATTGCCGAGATGAAAGAGAGTTCAAATGTAGCGCTACAAAGTTCCTTGACTGCTATCGCGATTTTCTGCGGATTGATTGCCCTAGTGGTAGCCGTTTTCGCTGTTGCAGTGAACCGTACCATCATGCAACCTCTTGAGCAGTTCGACCGTTCAATTAGTGCCTTTGCAAGTGGCGAGGCCGATTTAACCGCTCGAATGGAAAAATTCAAAGCCCCTGAGTTCACTAAGCTCAGCGAGAACTTCAACGCCTTCGTTGCTAGCCTACAAACCATCATCCGCAGCGTGAGTGATGTTGGCCAGCAAGTTGTCGCTGAAACCAGCAGTATGTCTTCTCGCGCCGCTCAGGTTGATGAAATTGCCACTGGTCAGCGTGAAGAGACTGAACAAGTTGCAACAGCAATGACCGAAATGACAACAACAGCACAAGAGATCTCAAGTAACGCAAGCCAGGCGGCTGACTCAGCGAAGCTTGCAGAGGGTAATGCCAAAGAAGCTCAACAAATAGTGAACGCTGCTGCCAACTCTGTTGCTGGTCTTGCTAGCGAAGTGTCAGAAGCCAACACAGTGGTATCTAGATTAGAGGGTGATGTACAAAACATTTCGTCGTCACTGACGGTCATTCAAGATATTGCCGAACAAACCAACTTGTTAGCACTGAATGCAGCAATTGAAGCCGCTCGTGCAGGTGAGCAAGGGCGAGGATTTGCAGTGGTTGCGGACGAGGTTCGTAAACTGGCAAGCCGAACTCAAGAAAGCACTGGCGACATCCATAAAATGATTCAGCAGCTAAAAGCCGCCTCAGATGCTGCCGTAAAAGCAATGGATTCGAGCCAAAATAAAAGTGCTCAAACGGTGGAAGAAGCGAATGCCGCAGCCGCAGCACTGGCGAAAATCCAAGAATCGATTGATACGATCATGGACATGAACTCATTGATTGCTACCGCGACAGAGCAGCAAAACATTGTTGGCCAAGAGATATCTCAACGTATTGTGGTGATATCCGATCAAAGCTCACAATCGGCATCATTAGCGAATCAAAACCGTGCGGGGAGCCAGAACCTCAACAGCCGCGCAAATGAGCTGTACCACTTGGTCGATCGCTTCACGGTCTAGGACATTTACGGTCTATTAAATAGTAAATAAACGCTACTTATAATAGTAAGTAAACGCTGCTTATGAATAACAAGTAAGCGCTACTTAACGTTAAGACTTTTCACACTAAATAAGAACGGGCTTCAGAATCTCTACTCTGAAGCCCGTTTTTAATTAAATGGAGTATTGATGAAAGGGAGCATATTGCACGGCTCTAAGACCCAAATTCAGCCTCAACACAACTTTGATTCAGAGGACAATGTTCACACTTGGGCTTAGGGTTACAAAACTGCTGACCATGTTCGACTAGCAAACCATGATAGTGGCCGTACTTTTTAGTATCTAGAGGGATCACGCTTTCCATCAGGGTTCGAAATTTTTCATACGATTTAGGCACATCAAGCCCATTGCGAGTGAAGATCCTTCTCGCGTACGCATCAATCACAAAAGATGGTTTACCTATCGCATACACCAGAATTGCGTCAGCCGTTTCACCACCGATTCCTTTGACTTCCAATAGCTCTTTTCGGAGCTGATTTTTGTCCTGCTCTCGCACCACAGAGATATCGTATTGGTACTTCAAAAACCACTCAGTCACGGCCTTCAACTTAATGGCTTTTTGATTGTAGTAGCCACTCGAACGAATCTTTTGGGCAAGATCATCAAGACCCATCTCAGCAACTGACCTTGGATCGCACTTATCGCCTAAGTTGGTGAGCGCTTTCTCTGCGTTCTTCCAGTTGGTGTTTTGAACCAGAATAGCGCCCAAAACTATCTCGTAAGGGTCTTCCCTTTGCCACCAATCAAAATAGCCATAGTGCTGCTCAAGGGTGTCGAACACGCTAAGGATCAGCTCGGCTTGACCCTTTGAATTGTTGTGGCTTTGGGTCATAGAACTAATCCAATTGCTCAGACAGGAAGTCCACCAGCAAGCGAACCTTTGAAGACAGGTTACGGTTCTGAGGATACAGCGCCCAGATCCCTTCTTTATCGTCTCGGTAATCGGATAACACTTCGACCAACTCTCCCGACTCTAGATCTTCACTCACGTAATATTCTGGCAGTTGAACCAAGCCAATGCTCTGTTTAGCGGCGTCCAATAAGGCTAAGCCACTGTTACACCTAATTCGTCCATTAACACGAACCGAACGCGGACGACCATTTTCCTTGAAGCGCCAATGCTCGAAACCACCCACTAAGCATTGGTGATGACTCAATTCAGAGAGCGTATGCGGCTCACCATAGCGTTCAATGTATTCGGGGCTTGCACATACATAAAGCTGTCGCTGCGATAACTTCTTTGCGACCAAGCTTGAATCTTCTAAGCGGCCAAGGCGAATCGCCACATCAACACCAGAATCGATGAGATCGAGCTTTTGATTAGTCAGCATCAACTCAAGTTCTACCTGTGGGTGAAGCTTTAAGAATTGATGGAGTATTGGGGCTAGTTGACGCTCACCATAGGTCACAGGTGCGGTCACTTTGAGCAAACCTTTGGGTGTAGATTGCATCTGGGTTACTGCTAACTCTGCAATTTCTAAGCCTTCTACTAACAACTTACATTGCTGATAATAGAGTTGGCCTGCTTCTGTTAGGGAAACCTTACGAGTCGTTCGATTGAGTAGTTTCACCGCGAGTCGTTCTTCGAGATTTGCTACTCTACGACTGATTTGAGCCACCGACGTAGCGAGCTTCTGCGCCGCACCGGTAAAGCTTTCACGCTCTGCCACTGCAACAAACTCACTTACCCCTTCCCAATTGGCCATGTTTTTACCTTATGCTGAACGATGGTTACCCAGACAGTGTATTGAAGATAGATATCAGTGTCACCTTGCTTGATATGCGCTGTTCATAAATGGTCTTCATCTACAATCGTTCAAAATCAATACAACCAACACCTGACATTTCTCCATATTCCTTACTTAATACTAACAAAATCGGCTTTTCTCCTGACACTCATCTTACCACTTCATTGGTATGTTGGTTCTGTACCGGAACACAGGTATTCCAACAAAGTAAGGTAATCCTATGAAAAAATTAATCATACTTGCATCAACTCTTGTTCTCAGCACCACAGCGTTTGCAGCAACTAAAACAACGATTCAAGAAACAACGCTAAAGTCTGATACATTTGTTACTGAAGCGGAAGCATACGATGCAGGCACGAACCTTATGGATGAGTTAGGCACAAAAACTTCTTTTGAGCTTTCAAGAGAACTGCCACAGTTCCAACAAACAACAAAGTACGATTCGTTCAAGATTGATGACGCGAATATGGAAGTGAAGAAAATCACGAATATGAACGGCGACATTCATTACCAAGCGAACGTAAAAGTTGACTACCGTTACACATACAAAGACGGTCGTAGCAGCTAACACCGAATGATTGATTAGGTCTAAAAACTGATCACCTAGTCAAAAAAAAGCCCGCACTCATAGAATGCGGGCTTTTTTGTCGTTCAGTGTACCGTCCTAAATATGGTTGACACATTTCCAACATGAAATTGGAGAGTGTCATGAAAACAACAAGTAGACGTACTCAACGAGATTGTTCTCTTGCCTTTAAATTGGCAGTCGTAAGCCAAGTTGAAAAAGGCGAAATGACTTATAAACAAGCTCAAGAACGTTATGGGATCCAAGGTCGCTCTACCGTTTTAGTTTGGCTTCGCAAACATGGTCAACTAGATTGGTCTAAAGGAATAGAACAATCGAGAGCGTTAGGAGCGACTATGTCAAACTCTTCCTCAACTCAAACCCCAGAGCAACGAATCAAAGAACTCGAGCAGCAATTAGAAGAGACTCAGCTCAAAGCTGAGTTCTTTGAAGCGGTTGTAAAAGTCATGGATCGAGATTTCGGTGTCCGAATCTCAAAGAAGCGCAAGGCCGAGTTATTAAGGAAAAAACGGTCAGAAAGTTGACCGTCACTAAAGCTTGTCACTTCATAGGTATTACACGACAAGCTTTCTACAAGCGCTGTGATGCAGAAATTCATCAAACAAAAAAAGATGAATCAGTACTCGGTTTTGTGAAGGAGCAAAGGATGATGCACCCTCGTATAGGGACTCGTAAGCTGAAGTATTTACTTGCTCAGAAAGATATTGAAATCGGGCGAGACCGCTTATTCTCTCTGCTGAGAATGAATCGATTATTAGTGCAGAATCGAAGGGCTTATCATCGAACCACAAACAGTAATCATCGCTTTTACTGCCATCCAAATCGAATCAAAGAAGGCTTAATACCGGAAAGACCAGAGCAATTATGGGTTGCCGATATTACTTATCTAGCAACGCGGTGTGGTAGTACTTATCTCAGTTTAGTGACGGACGCTTACTCAAGAAAAATCGTGGGCTATCACATAGGTGATGATATGAAAGCTCGCACGGTCAAGCAGGCCTTTTTAAACGCGTTGAAAGAGCGGAAGAATACAGGTGAGCTTGTACATCACTCAGATCGAGGTGTTCAATACTGCTCTGTGGAATACCAAGAGTTGCATCGACAGTATAATGTATCTTGCTCAATGACTGATGGCTATGACTGTTATCAGAATGCGTTGGCAGAGAGGATCAACGGAATATTGAAGACGGAGTATCTGTTGAATAAGCCTAATGATTTAGATGAAGCAAAGAAAATGGTCGCCGAATCAGTAAAAATCTATAATGAATATAGGCCTCACACAGCTCTAAAATACAAAACGCCCGATGAAGTACATCGAGCGTTTTAGTCAATCAAGTGTCAACCCATATCAGGATGGGTCACAGCTATGATCAATGGGAGCCAGAGCGAGCAACCATTGTCAGCTCATGTTTATCTGCTTATTTTTGAAGATTAAACCTCAAACTGAGATACAAGGCTATCAAGCGCTTCACACTGTTCGGCCAATGCCATGCAAGCATTCTCAGCGCTGCTCGCCATTTCAACCATTTGCATAGTGCTTTCTGCGATGCGTTGAACATTCTTGTTCACTTCTTCAGACACTTGAGACTGCTGAGAAGCTGCGGTTGCGATTTGTGTGTTCATGTCATTCATCTTGCCGATTGAGTTACGAATCTCACTCAGTGAAGACGCCGCAGTTCCTGCCTGAACAATGGTTTTCTCGCCACTCACTTTGCTTTCAGTCATCACGCCAACCGCGTGTTTAGCACCCACTTCTAAGCGTTCAATCATTGATTGGATTTCACCAGTGCTGTCTTGAGTTTTACTCGCCAGCGCTCTTACTTCATCTGCGACTACGGCAAAACCACGGCCTTGCTCACCGGCACGAGCGGCTTCAATCGCCGCATTTAATGCAAGCAGGTTGGTTTGCTCTGCAATGCCTTTAATCACGCCAAGAATTGAAGCTATGTTCTTCACATCGGTATCCAGCTCTTGAACCACGCCACCCGCGTTCTCGATATCTTGCGCAAGGCGTTCAATAGAAGTCACGGTTAAACCCAACGTCGTATCTGCCGATTCCACTTCATGATTGGCAACGTTACTTGCAGTTGCGGCATCCAGTGCATTACCACTGACCACTTCGCTAGTTGCTTGCATTTCATGAACCGCTGCCGCTACGACTTCACTTTCTCTCTGTTGGTTCGATGAAAATTCAGCAACACTTTGCGTGAGCGATTTGATGTTTTCCATCTCGCCACGTACTGCGTTCGATGTGAGAATAACTTGTTCCACGGTTACATGAATCTTGCCAACAAACTGGTTAAATGCGGAGCTTAAGCGAGCAATTTCGTCGTTGCCTTCAACCTTCATGCGTTGAGACAAGTTACCGTCGCCCGATGCGATCTCATTCATCGCTTTCTCTACGTTCTGGATTGGTTGGACGATAAAACGGTTAGATAACCACATCGCAAAAAGCGCAGCGAAAACAGCGACCGCCATACCCACTTCAATGATCAACTTACTTGATTCGATAGAGTCAGCAGCTTGCTGGCGAAGCTCTCTCTGCTTCTGTTCAATCAGGGTTCTGATATCACGAAGCTGAACACGAATGATTGCAAACTCAGCGTCTAATGCTGGTGAGTAATTGATGTTGTATTGGTATGCGTTGGCAGGATCTGCAAACATTGGCTCATGCAGCGCCACCCACTTGCTCATCGCATTCACAAGCTTTGACAACTCACCGCGAGAAGAAGGATCCAGCACACCCGCTGTATATAAAGTTTCCACACTTTCAAAACGAGGAACCGCTTTGTAAGCGTTGTCTTTAAATTCAAATTTTTGGTACTCAATCGCCGCTTGGTCTTTCGCGAGTAGCAGACCTTGAGCAGAAGCAATAACTTGGTAAATGTCACGATAACCATCTTCCAAATTGTCTAGCACGGGCTGAACCACATTATTCAACTCATAGTTGATCGCAGCCTGAGCATTAGATCTAATGACATTAAGCACAGTAACAGTCGAGAAAACAATCACGATCACCATTAGTGGAATCGCAATTTTACTCTTAATTGAGAGGTTGTTGATACTCATAAGGGGGTTTATAACCACACAGTAAATAGGGACGCGCGCATAATATACAGTATCAATTTAAAAGCTAGCTAAAAGTTTGTGAACCTAGTCGCATAGCAAACGTTACCCTTGAGTCAACTGTCGAATACTTAACCAAACGTCAACTTGAAAAAGATCTGAAGAAAGCAAATATCGCACTTATTTACCCTAGACATGCTCAAACACTGGAGAAGTATTGGAAATAGCACCATAATGTACGGCTCAAAAGTAAATAGGTATGAACATGAAAATTTGTGGTGTTGAAATCAAAGGTAACGATGCTGTCATCTGTCTTCTTTCTCTGTCAGATGGTGTATTTAATATCCCTGATTGCCGAGTTTCAAAGGTTGCGATTAGCGACGCAAACGACACGCAGAATATGAAAGACTTTCAATTCTCTTTTGCAAAGTTAATGGAAGATTACCAAGTAGACAAAGTTGTGATTCGTCAACGCCAAACAAAAGGCAAATTTGCTGGCGGTGGCTTTGGCTTCAAACTAGAAGCAGCAATTCAACTGATCGACGGCCTAGACGTAACCGTTGTGTCACCTGCTGACATCAAGGAGAGCCTTAAGCGCAACCCTCTTATGATGAAGTTCAAAGAAACTGGCCTTAAGCAATACCAAGAAGCACCGTTTACAACGGCTTACGCTTGTTTAATGCAGCGCTAATCAATAGTCGCTAGCCAATATTTGATACAGAAAGAGCCTGAATATTCAGGCTCTTTTTTGTTTCTATCACTCGGCTTTAAACCCAGTTAGTTTTGATGAAATACGCTTACCGCTCTAACGCTGTTCGCCTGCGAGCCTTGATCCATTCTGGCTTCTTCACCACCAGATAAACAGCAGCCGCAGACAAAGCGAAGCCCGTCGCACCGTAGATATCGAACGATTCACCGAAGATAAGCCAAGCTTGAATTGCCGTCGTTGGTGGTACTAAATAAAACACCGATGCCACACTTGAAGATGCTCCATGCTCTACCATGTAAAGCAGCAAAAGGATGGCAACACAAGACAGAACCACCACCAGCCAGGTAAGAGTCAACGTGAATTCTACAGTCCAGTTCACTTGCATAGTTTCGTAACGCATTGCGAACGGTAGAAACAGCGCAGCAGAAGCCAAGTATTGCACCATCGCACCGCCGACCATATCTGTCCCCTGACAGAAGCGCTTCTGATACAAAGTTCCGCAGGTAATACCCACCAAAGAAACCAAACACAATAATGTTGCCAAGCCTTTTTGGTCGTCTGACTGCCATTCAATATTGCCCATCAACACCAAACTGATACCCGCAAAACCAAGCGCTAATCCCAACCACTGTGCAAAATTAAAACGCTGCGAAGTACAGCTGATCATAATCAATGCGGTAAGAATCGGTTGCAAGCCAACAAGTAGAGAACTCAACCCGGCGGGCATACCCATATCAATCGCCAGATAGGTGCCACCAAGGTAGAAACCATGAATCAAGATGCCGACCACACAAGCGTGGAAGAATGCGCGACCACGAGGGATACGACGTTTAAGAATGGCAATCAAAACCAAGAACAGCGCCACGTTGGCCACCATCCTCAGTGAAAGCAATGTTGCGGGTTCGGCATATTCAACACCAAGACGTGCGCCAACAAAGCCTGACGACCACAATATTACAAACACAAACGGAATCATTTTAATCAGCATTACAAACCTCTGGTCAACTCTTCATCAATGCTGTTACCTTAGTTGGGTACAGATAACTAATAAAGACACAGATATAACACTTTAAATGGTTACAGATTAAGAGTGAGCAACGAGGGAGAATAAGGTGGAAGCAGAACTCAGCGGCAATAAATATCTTGCTACCGAACAACATATTAAGGCTCAAATTGATAAAGGGCTCTTTCACCCAGATGATCGTCTTCCCTCGATCCGTCAGTTAAGCGAACAGCTTGGTGTGAGCAAAAACACCGTGATTCGCGCCTATCAAGAATTGGAAGCAACGGGTTGGGTTTACTCAGTACCTAAATCTGGCTATCGCGTAAAGACACCGAACACCACCAACTGGGATACACCAAGCCAACCTCAAAAAGTGGACCTCTTATCTGTCACCAAATCTGTACTCTCTCGCCCGAAAGGTCGCCTGAAACTGTTGGCAGGTTCTGCGCACCCGAACATCAACAACCCTGCGATTCGTAGCTTGTATGCCGAGATTGGTCGCCACAGTCGATTACAAACTCAATTGCCTGGGTATTACCAATTACCTCCCGGCGACGAGCAATTAGTAAAGCAATTGTTAAAGATCACCCATGATCTTGGTGTGCCTGCGGGATCGAAAGAGATTGCGATTACTCATGGCGCTCAACAGGCGATCAGTTTGGCACTACGTGCGCTCACCAAGCCCGGTGACATCGTGGCGGTCGAGTCGCCCTGTTATTTCGGTAATCTACTTTTACTTGAATCACTTGGCTTGCAAGCCCTTGAAATCCCAAGCAGCGTTAGCCACGGTATTGATATCCCATCACTACAAAGTGCGTTGGACAAATGGAAAGTGAAAACCTTACTGCTAACGCCAAACTTTACTAACCCAACCGGCTCAAGAATGCCATTGGCGAATCGAAAAGCATTACTGGAGATCACCGGATCTTTACCAATTATCGAAGACGATGTGTTCGGTAGCTTGGCGTTCGATACACCAATCGCTAGCCTCAAAGAGCTTGATGACCAAGATAGAGTCATCTACGTCAACTCACTGTCTAAAACCTTAGACTCACGCTTGCGAATCGGTTGGTTATTGTCGGGGCGCTACCAACCTTTGGTCGAAAAGTACCTTTTATGCGACAACATGGGCAGCTCAAACCTGATGCAATCCGCTGTGGGGCAATTCCTCACCACAGGCAAATACCGCAGTCACTTATCCAAAATGAAACGACTCTACCAAACCAATCAAAAGCAGTTTCAAAGCTTGTTAATACAAGCATTGGATAGCTATCCTCATCTTGAAGGGCGTTATCATTTATCGAAGCCAGAAGGCTCTTTTTTAAACTGGATAACGTTGCCTGAGTCGGTCGATAGTTATGCCGTCTACCAAGATTGTTTAAAGCATAAATTGGGAATTTTACCCGGTACTGTGTTTGGGACGAATGACCAATATAAACACTGCTTGCGCTTCACTGTCGCCAATATTGAAGAGAGCAAAGAGTGGAAAGAAGGGGTTGTGACATTAGCGAAGATTATCGCTAAGCATACACCTTAACCAGATTAGACCCACATAGCCCAAACAACAAAGCCCCACTCAACTGAGCGGGGCTTTCATCAATCTGATTCTTTAATTGCTTAAAGGCGATTAACCTTGCCAAGCGAACTGTTCAAATACTTTGTCTACTGGCGTTTTAGCAACGCGGTTTACGTAGTTGCTGGTCACTTTCTGAGACAAGCCAAGAATCACTTCTAACACCTGTTGCTGACCGTAGCCCGCTTCGAAGAATGCGACCATTTCACTTTCAGGTACATTGCCGCGGTTGCGTACCATGCTCAGCGTGAAGTCGTGCAATGCTTGCAGTTTTTCAGTTAGCAGTGCAGTACGGTTACGAAGTGCTTCGGTAATCGCTGGGTCCACATTCATTGAATGTGCGATACCCGTATGTGCAGGCACACAGTAGTGGCACTCGTGCTCAACGTTGATAGTTTGCCATACCACGGTTAACTCATCAGCATCAAAAGACGAATCACTAAATGCTTGATGAAGCTGCGTGTAAGCTTTGAGAGTATTAGGTGATTCAGCCATCACCCCAAAAAGACCAGGAACTCGACCCATCTGTTTTACAGCCCCTTCAAGAATGGGTTTGCTTTGCTCTGGTGCTGATTCTACTGAGTGAATTTTAAAGTTGCTCATGTTCTATTCCTTTCGATTCTTTATACTAATTTGATTCACAATCGGAGTGATATATGACTGTTCTCCGTTGGCGTGAAAACAATATAGGCCAAATATGAACGATCGTTCAAGTATTAATTTGAACAATCGTTCAGATTTACACTATTTATCGAATCAACAATTAAGAAATAACCGTATTCATTTGAGAAGTTCTGACCCTATCCGTATGATTTAAAATAAAAAGCCCATCAGATAACATCTGATGGGCTCGCTTCTAACTCTGAATTCTTATTTCAATCAACGATCAATATTAACGGTACAAGCCTTCAGGTCATCTAATCACATTTAATCTCATCACAAGGTTAGACACTTTTCCCTTCAAACTGGTAAAGCTCTCTAAGCGTGTCTTTTAGCCATAGAACGATTGGGTTGTAAGCATTGCGTTTATGCCAAATCATGGTGAACGGGATCAGCAGCTTTTTGGCGTTCTCTTCATCTAGAGGAATAGGCAGACAAGTAAGATTAGGGTGAAGTTGTTCAACGTAACGTCGGCAGTAATTCGGTGCCACGGTAGTCATGGTGTGGTTTGACTGAGCCGCCATAAACAAAGACTGCTCAAAACCCGCTAGCGTAAGTGCGATATGTCGGTCGAGTTGCAAATCTGTGAGAATTTCATCCAACGCCCATGTTTCACTTTTCTCCCACACAATATTGATGTGAGGGTATTTGAGGAAAGCCTCAAGGTTCCACTCTTCTTGCAAGGCTGGGTGGTCTTTTCTCAGATACACCACGGGCAAATCGTGGAACAGCACCTCGAAATCAATGAAGTATGGCAGTGCATCTAGAGACTCTTTCGACCGTGGGTGGCTTTCTCGTCCTGAAAATCCAATATCAGATTCGCCACGTACGATGGAATCTATCGAATCGTAGTCCCAATTGCGCATTTTGATCTTCGCATTGGGATAACGTTGATACACGCTTTGCGTCAATTCGTTCAGCATGATCAACGATAACGGAGATTCGGCTTCTAAATTTAAACGTAAGTCCTTTGGGGCATCGTCGCCACGAGTAGTGAGTATTTGACTACCAATCTGCAACCAGTCTTGAAGATCTTTCACCATGCTCAGCGCAAGTGGTGTTGGCGTTAAGCCCCTCGGCGTTTTCACAAATAGAGGATCATCGAACCAGTCTCGAAGTTTAGTCAGTGATTTGCTTACCGTTGAAGGCGTGACGTTGAGCTTTTTGGCAGCTTTTGAAACACTCTGTTCTTGCAACAGCAATTGCAGAGTGAATAACAAATTCAGATCAAGACGGGCTAGTGGCTTCTTCATAATCACTTTTAACTTGGGAAGGACCTACCCATAGTATTAGAGCAATACTGATAACTCCACCAGCAGCCAATATAAATACCAACATATTCAATGCACTTAGCCCGATAACGCCCATAAACCAGATAAACAGTGCTGAAGTACATACTTGGGAAACTCCGAGTATTGAACTTGCCACACCTGCGCGCTGTGAATAACAGCTCAATGCTTGGCTCATCGCGACACCAAAACCCAGTGAGAAGCCGCCGCACACAAAAGCAAAGCCCAACAACGTCACGTAATGCCCTAACCCACCATCAATCGATGCGAGCAACAAGATAGCCGCAACGACAAAGCAAACTTGTGAAGTCAGCATTAAGTTCTTTTGCTTAAACACATTCAAAGCAAATGGTGCAGAGAATGACACCAACATACTCACCAATGCGGTTAATGCCATAGTGTAAGAATACTGACCTCGGTCGAAGCCAAGCTCTGTCATGATCAACAGTGGAGAGACATTCACATAAGTGAGAATTGCGGTCACTCCTAGGCTGGTCATGATCACTCGGCTGATAAACAACGGGTCTTTGAACGTTTCAGTTGAAGTCGGTTGAAATGTCTCAGATAAAGAAGCTTTCGCTAACACCGACCCTATAACTTTAGGTTTAGTCTCTTTTAGCACGAGCACCGACAACAAACACACCACCACACCCATGCTCGCCATGGTCGTGAACAAGCTCGGCCACGGGTAAACCGTCATGATTAAGTGGCCAATCACAGGCGCAAGCACTGGTACGATGCAGGTAATGCCATTCATCATCGACAGCACCTTAGCGCGTTTTTGGTCGTCCAATACATCTCGCAAGATAGCGAACGCCACCACATAACAAGAGCCAGCCCCCACACCTTGAAAGAAACGCACGAGAAGAAATGGTTCTGCACTGGTCACAACACCACCGAACATCGAAGAGGTAGCAAAGACAATTGCACCGAAAATAGCGACAGGTTTTCTTCCTACACTGTCGGCAAATTTACCGGCAAACAACATGGTGGTTGCCATTCCTGCGAGATAAATAGAGAACGCGGCATGAAGCTGAGCCTCAGACGCATTTAGGTCCGCGGCAATTTGAGGCAACCCAACTAAATACAAATCAATAGCCGTTGGATACAAGAGAACAAGCGTAAAACTACAAAATAGAAAACGGTACATAACACCCCCACATAATTGGTGTGAGGATAATAAGAGCGAAACGCCAAACTACCGAGTGGTATCTACGACAACGGATCTTTCCATTTACGACAAACCCCCACGCTCTCCTAAGAAGTATATTGATTGGAGCTCATCAAATGAGCTGTGCTAGATATAAAAATCCGACAGAGATTCACTAGATAAGCAAGATTTGGACTGAGTTTTTCTGAAATAAAGGCATGTCTTAATCAGAGGTGTAGTGCGAGTTATTGAACGTCGATTAATTTACAAAGGTTATCAAAAGGCTAAAACAATTCACCTGCCGAACACCTAATTAACCCAACCATACTCTTCGCAAATTGCTTCGTAACTTTTTTAGAAAAATTCAAAATTTATTAGAATTTAACCCCTAACTTTACTGAGTAATTTGTTAGTCTTGGCAACAAATATTTACAATCCAACTAAAAATTAATTGGACACCTCGAGGTTGTTTTTTTGAATATGAAATTATTCGGCAGTTCTTTGATTCTTTCAGGAACTGCATTAGGGGCTGGTATGCTTGCCATTCCCATGGTGTTGGCCCAATTTGGCTTCATGATCAGCTCAGTGCTTATGCTACTTATCTTTATTGGCACCACCTACTCAGCACTCCTCCTCGCAGAAGCGTGCACCAAAACCAAAGACAACAGTGGAATGAGCAGTGTTGCTTACCTGACTTTGGGCAGCAAAGGTAAACACTTTATCAATGCACTCTTTTACTTGCTGTTGGTGTGCATGCTCATCGCTTATATCTTGGGTGTCGGCGACATCATTCATAAGCTACTGCTCGATGTCGGCGTAGACATCTCTGCATCCGCTGCTTATACCGTTTTCAGCCTATTAATGGGTGTGATTGTGGTGGCGGGTAAGTCGTATATCGACAAACTAAATCGCGGTTTATTCATCACGATGGTGGTGATGCTGCTTATCGTTATCGCCTCTTTGTTTAGCAACACTCGCCTTGATTACCTGACTCAAGCTAGCAAATACACAGCTAATGACGTGGTGCAGTACAGCGCAGTTATCTTTACCAGCTTTGCCTCTATGGTGGTGATTCCGTCACTGGTTATATACAACCGAGAAGCGACTCAAAAGCAGATCCGCAATATGATTCTGCTAGGCTCTGTTATTCCACTAATCTGCTACCTCACTTGGTTATTCGCAATTATCGGTAACCTTGGTACAGACGCTATCAGCCAATTCCATAACATTTCAGAACTGATCTCGGCGTTTAGCGGACAGTCTTCTTGGCTGAAAGTAGTGATTGCGCTGTTCTCAGTATTGGCATTGGTGACATCTTTCCTTGGTGTGTCTATGGCGCTGTATGACCAAAACAAAGATGCAGTCACCAGCAACAAAGCATTGGCTTATGCCCTAACCTTCGTTCTACCTTTGGTATTAGCTGAGTTATTCGCTAGCCAATTCGTGAGCATGTTGGATTACGCGGGGATGGTGTTGGTGTTCTTAGCTATCTGGGGGCCACTTGCAATGGTGGTTAAAGTTCGTAGGCCAGACTTTCCTCACCTACAGACTCAAGGCAGCTATACCGCAGCCGGTGGCGACACGGCACTTATCGCAACATTTGGTTTTGGTGCGTTGATTTTTATCTCTTGGTTTATGGGTTAATTCTCAAACTAATACAATATCTAGTGACCATTTAAACGATAGTCGATACCAAAAAGCCCGTGAGCATTACTCTGGATTAGCAATGACCGCTAATTAGTAGTAAGGCTTATGGGCTTTTTCATTTTCTGATTATCATTGCCGAGAACTAAAAGCCCTCTCTCATTTGGTCAAGTTACCAAGCAATTGCTCACACTGTGCTTTTAATGATTTAAGCTCATCTTCGTTCATCTTGGAGAGACACAGCATCTCGACTGGCACGGTTTGCGCTTGTTCTTTGAGATCGACCCCTGCAGGTGTCAACGTGATAACTCGAACTCGTTCATCTTCAGCACTGCGAGTTCTAAGCACATAACCTTTCGCTTCCAAACGCTTGAGTAGTGGCGTCAAGGTGCCAGAATCTAAATGCGTTTTTGCGCCTAGCGCTTTGACATTTATCTCTTTTTCTTCCCAAAGCACCATCATCACAATGTACTGCAAGTAAGTAAGATCAAGCGCTTTCAGTAAAGGTTGATACGCCCTACTCATTGCATTCGACGCACTATACAACGCAAAACACACCTGATTATCCAGCTTTAGATAGTCATCTTTGTCGCTCATGATCACCTCACCAATAAATTAAATTGTGCACAATATACTTGCGCGCTCAAATTTTATCAATTAAGCTAGCTTTAAAATTAAGTTGTGCGCAATTTAATTTTACACAATTCAAATAAGGACGAAAACAATGACAACACTCTACACAACTTCTGCAACAGCAACAGCAGGTCGTAATGGCCAAGTATCAACTGATGACAATCTGCTTTCAGTGGCGTTGAGCTACCCTAAAGAGATGGGCGGTACAGGTGAAGCGACCAACCCTGAACAACTGTTTGCTGCGGGCTACTCTGCGTGTTTCTCAAATGCTCTACTTCACGTAGCAAAAGAGATGAAAATCAAAATCGCATCGGCGCCAACGACTGCAACGGTAGGCATTGGTCCAAATGAGAATGGTGGCTTTGCTTTAACCGTTTCACTAGCCGTTGAACTCGATTTAGATCAGGAACAAGCTGTTACGCTTGTGAAAACGGCTCACCAAGTCTGCCCATATTCAAATGCAGTTCGTGGCAACATTGATGTGAAATTGTCGGTTAACGGACAAGCGCTTTAGTTCTTGGTTCTTGGTTCTTAAAGCATAGAATGAGAACCTAGAACTTAACGATGAAAATCAACACGCCGACGATAAGCGTGAATGACATTCTTACCTCAATGAAGCTAAATCAGGATATCGAGATATTGCGATATCTTACTTTAAAGAGTATATTTCACGTTAATCGAAAACAGCAGCCAAACGCCATGTCAGATATGAATGAAGTTTTAAAATCAATCAACAACCCAGTACGAAGGGATATTCTTCACTGGCTAAAGTCGCCGCATGAGCACTTTAACCTAGAGAAACAACTTGTTGATACCGACGTTGAAGGGGTATGTGTCAGCATTATTCAAGAGAAAAGTGGCTTATCCCAATCGACCGTCTCGTCTTATCTCTCTAACTTGCAACGTGCAAAGCTGGTTACTTCAAAACGCATTGGCTCGTGGACGTACTACAAGCGTAATGACGAATACATCGAGACGTTTTTAAAAGAGTTATCTAACTCACTCTAACAAGCAGAATCAAAACAGACTGGGTGGATAACGCCGCCCATTTTAATCTTATCTATTTTCAGAAGATTAGATATCGAGATTTCTCGATATCTAGCTATTCAGATGTGTCATTAAATAGAAAAAATATACGAAAAATTAAACGGAGTTGGTAAACATGAGCAAGTCTATTCAATCTTTTAATCCTAGTAATGGAGAACTGCTTGGTGAGGTCAATAACGCCTCTAGAGATGAAGTAGTTCAAACGATTCGCCAATCAAAGGCAGCACAAAAAGCATGGAGAAAACTCCCGATAAATGAGCGCGTGCGAACCATTATTAGAGCTTACCAACACCTTGATCAGCATGCAGACTCCTTCTCAGAATTACTTGCCCGCGAAATGGGTAAAGATATTGGTCGTGCGATTGGCGAAGCAACAGGCGCGATTTATATGGGTCAGCATTATGCAGAAGAAGCACAGCGCGCGCTCAACACTCGCAAATTGTCGGGGTCAACAGAGCTTCAATATCGCCCACTTGGGGTTGTCGGTGTAATCTCTCCTTGGAACTACCCGGTGATGATGGCAAATAACCTCATCGTGCCTGCGTTAGTCGCGGGTAATACCGTGATTCTAAAACCTTCTGAAGAGACCCCTCTTATCGCTCAAGCATTCTTTGGTGAGCTACAGAAACACCTACCCGAAGGCGTATTAACAATTTTGCATGGCGACCGCGAAACGGGTAAGGCTTTAGTTGAAGGTGATATTCAAATGATTGCGTTCACGGGTTCTAAAGCAGCAGGCCAAGACATCATGGTTCGTGCAGCAAGCAAAGTGAAACGCCTTGTAATGGAGCTAGGCGGCAAAGACCCTATGATAGTGATGCGCGATGCTAACTTAGAGCAAGCAGCACGTTTTGCCGTCGCGGGCAGCTTTGAGAACTCAGGG
Source organism: Vibrio sp. QJM3NY_21 (assembly GCF_057785975.1). NCBI lineage: Bacteria > Pseudomonadati > Pseudomonadota > Gammaproteobacteria > Vibrionales > Vibrionaceae > Vibrio > Vibrio sp. QJM3NY_21. The sequence continues at coordinate 157,818 of NZ_CM173514.1, read as the reverse complement.
CAAATGTGTACGTCCATCGAACGTATTTATGTTGATGAGCGAATCGCCGATAAATTCGAACAACGTGTTACTGAGATCGCCAATATGTACCAGATTGGCCCGTGGGATATGCCTAACGTAAACATAGGACCAATCATCAATGCCACGCAACATGGAAAAATCGCGGATCAACTAAAAGACGCACAGCAAAAAGGAGCAACTTTCCTTCTAGGCGGGATTGAACAACCAGAGCGTTATATCCGCCCTACTGTTATCACTGGAATGACTCCTGAAATGAAGTTAGAAACAGAAGAGACTTTTGGGCCAGTGGTCGCTATCAGTCGCTACTCTAACATTGAAGATGCGATTGAGCGCGCTAACAACAGCGAGTATGGGTTGGGTGCCGTGGTGTTCGGAAACCAAAGTGTCAATGACGTTGCTGATGAACTTGATGCTGGCATGGTTGGCATTAATCAAGGACAAGGCGGCAGTGGTGATGCTCCATGGGTGGGTGCGAAACAGAGTGGCCTTGGTTACCACGGCTCGGTTGACGGGCACCGTCAGTTTGCACAAGTAAAAGTGGTTTCAAAATAAGGATTCATGATGAATAACGAACAGAACTTCTACGTTGTTAGACGAGAATCAGGCACTCAGCGCAGTGACCTACCAGTATGGGCACCAAAATCGGCTAATCCATTTGCACTTGATAACCACGTAAACGCGGTGACACGCGTTGAAGTAAACAATGTACCGGGTGCTTTCCAACTAAGAGATGTGCTTCTTCCTGAAGAGGTTAAGCGCATACTCGATGAAGTCAACCAACTTGGTTTTACAGAAGATGCCGCAGTTTCTTTACCGAGAGAAGTTCGTCACAATCAGAATCTCAACTTGATCGCGGATACTGAAACCCTCGACATTATTTGGAAGCGTTGCAAAGATCATTTCGTTGATAAGTACGACCATTTTGCTGGTGTGAAACCACTTGGAATCAACGGTCGTTTTCGATTTTATCGCTACGATGAAGGGGATTTCTTTAAAATGCACACCGATGGCTCTTGGCCCGGTAGTCAAGTTGTCGATGGAGAACTGATCGATGACTCTTTTGGCGACCGTTGGAGCATGTATACCTTTTTGCTTCTCTTGAGTGATGATTTCGTCGGTGGCGAAACTCAATTCATGGTTAGCCATGATGACCCGAGTAAGCCTGCTCGTCGTCAAGGGCATCATCATGAGAGTGCAGATATAGAATCGGTTAGAACACCGAGCGGCAGCGTGCTTTGTTTTCCTCACGGTACTCACCCTGCCCATTGTATACACGGCTCAGCACCGATACTTTCTGGGACAAAATACATTATTCGTACTGATGTACTATTCGAGCTCTAAGCGACTCTACTGATCGTTTTAATTCCTAAAAAAATGTCCCGCACTAGGCGGGACATTTTTTATATAAGATAGAAAGCTTCTAGCTCTGAGATGCTAACTCTTAAACGTATTCGAGAGTTCTTTCAGTGATGTTGCCAATTCTGCTTGTTCTTTGGCTGTTGCTGCAATTTGAGTCGCGCCCGTCGTCGATTCGGTCGACTTCTGCTCAACCGCCACCACGTTCTGAGCAATGTCTTGTGTCACGACCGCTTGCTCTTCTGTTGCCGTTGCAATCTGCTCTGTCATGCTGAATATCTCGCTCACAGCACTAGAAATATCTTGTAGCGTTTGTTCTACTTCTCGCGAATCTTCAACCGCTCTTGATGACATTTTCTTACTGTTCTCAATCACATTGAACGCCGTTTGAACATCAGACTGTAGCGAACTAATGAAGCCTTCAATTTCCAACGTCGACTCTTGAGTGCGTTGAGCCAATGTACGAACTTCATCAGCAACCACCGCGAAACCACGACCTTGTTCACCTGCACGTGCCGCTTCGATCGCTGCGTTTAGTGCTAACAAGTTGGTTTGATCAGCAACCGACTTAATCACATCGATAACGCTGTTAATGTTATTGCTGCTTTCGTGTAGGTGGGTAATTTTCTCAGCTAAGCCGTTAATCTCAGATGCCAAGATTTCAATCGATTCATAAGAGTGTTGAACTGTGCTCAAGCCCTCTTGTGACTGTTGATCCACCATTTTCGCCGAAGTTGCCGTTTGCTGCGTTTTAGCCGCGACTTCATTCACGGTTGCCGAAAGCTCTTCAGTTGCCGTTGCAATCAGCCCAATTTGGTCTTGTTGCTCAACTAATGTATTGGAGTTGTATTGGCAAGTTTGCGCCGTCTCTTCTGCTGCCGAAGCGAGTGTTAAGCTTGATTGAGACAAGTTATCGATCACCTGAGAGAACTTCTCTAACGTTTCGTTAAGCGATGAAGATATCTGACCAAGCTCGCTCTCACCCAAGTAAGTTGCGCGAACCGTTAGGTCATTGTCATCACGAACCTTTGAAAGCACTAAATTCAGGTCTTTGACTCGAGTGGTTAGGTCTGTAATGGCTTTGAAACTGACAAAGGTTGCAAACAAAGTAATCACAACAAACATCGTGATACTGCCCATCATTGCTGATTGAGCTTGCTGAGTTTTCTGATCAGTCAATGCAATAAGAGAGTCTGCCAGTTGGTTCTCGGTCTTCTTCAGCTGAACAATGCGCGCCGTTGATTGCGCGAACCAATAGACAGGGTCGACATCAAATCCGCTCATTTTCGATTCAGCCACATCACGAAGCTTCTCGACTTCCGCGACCGAGCGGTCATTCAATTGTTGTTCAAAAAAGCGAATATTGTCTGGGTTACCCAGAACTTCAAAGTTCGAGAAATAGGTATTTTGCTCAGTCACCAAAGAGATGAATTTAACCAACATACCTGGGCCAAATTCATTTTTAGAAAAGGTGTTGTTGAGGACAGCACGCTCGATACCAGCTCGCTCTTTACCTTGCAAGAAATTGTAGTAAGCGATGGTTTCAGTAGTAATCGTCGAGTCTGAGCTCAGTTCCGCAATCAAAGCCGATACACTAAGCAGTTTTGCATTCAGTTTTGTGTAGTAACCTAACGCCTCAGAGAGTGGAATTGATTGAGAATCCACTCGGTTTCGAATCGTGGTTATTTGATTAAGGCTTTGGCTTATTTCACTGTTCAAGCGATTGATCTGTGGCAGATCGATATCAGCCGACTGCCAGTATTCGTTTCTCTGATCACGTCGACTATCCGCACTAGTACGTTGTGAACGTAATTCACTCACAAATTGAGTGCCTTGAGAGCCGATAAAGCCAGCCGTCATGCCTCGCTCTTTTTGCAACTCATGTACCAATTCACTGTAAACAACCGACAAGCGTGTCAGTTGATTCAATGATGACATTTCACTCGTCGTTTCTACGCCTTTTGAAATCGCAGAAACACTGAGCCATAGAAACCCTAAGATCGGCAAAATAAGCAAAGCAATGATTTTTTGCTTAAAAGACATATCGGATAATTTCATTTTTATTCCCTAGCAGCTAACAAATCTCTATCTGTCATGTAATTAGACACACTTCTAAACCGGCATGCTCTTGTTGAGATCATATAATTATTCAGTTTTAACAATTACCGTTCTATATCGACGGCAATCGATAAATCTAACACTTAACCTTACAAAACTCATTGATTTATTTATAAAACTGCAAGCTATGCAACCTTAGTAGCCATACAAATGCGTGCAACAACATTTTATTGGCGGAGTGACTAAAAATTGACAGTTTTTGCATAACCATAAAGAGGTAGATCGGCACTCGCAGTATAATCCTTACCAAGTAATGCACTCGCGATCATCTATAAATTCAACATCAAATATGTATAATGCCGAGCTCTTAAAATTAACGTAGATGCATAATTAGAGGTTTTATGAATTGTCCTGCTTGCGAAGAAAACATTGGATGGGAGTGGGTAGAAGAGGCAGCAATTGAACCCAACGAAGAATTCAACTGCCCAGAATGCGATGAAACTCTAATGTATACCATTGATGAAGGCACCTATTACGGCGCGCAACATAAAACTGTAGAAGTAGTCGACGCGTAAATTACAGCCTTGTGGCTACACACTGGCCACTTTATTTCAAATACTTAGCAAATAACTAAACTAAGCGGCTTACTTTCTTGCTGGCTCTTCTTTACTAGAACGGGCGTTCAGCATAAAATATTGAACATATGTTCAGATTAATGAAGTAGATGTTATGGCCAAGACAGCGAAGTTCGATAGACAAGATGTAGTAGACAAAGCAACTAACCTGTATTGGGAAAAGGGCTTTCACGCGACTTCTATGCGCAACCTGCAAGACGTGATTGATATGCGTCCGGGAAGCATCTACGCGACGTTTGGCAGCAAAGAAGGACTGTTTAAAGAAACATTGGCTCGTTATACCGAACTTGGCATCCTAAATCTGAATCGCTTTCGCAGTGAAACGGATTCTCCAATCAAAGCGCTCGAAAACTTCGTAAAGCGTGCCGTTGTCGAATCTAAACAGAGCTCTCCTAACGGCATGTGCATGTTAGCTAAAACGGTTGCTGAACTGACTAACGAGCACGCAGAATTATTAGCAGAAGCGAAGAAATCATTAAAGATCATGGAAGGTGAATTCGCCAAGTTGATAGCTGAATCACAAGATCTAGGTGAGATAAGCAAAGAGCGAGAACCCGCTCAGCTTGCTCGACATGTTCAGGTTCAGATCGCGGGTCTGCGTACCTATGCGAAAACATGCGACGACATCGAATTACTCAACTCGATGGTTGAGGACGTATTTAAGTACCACCCTTTTTAGAGGCTGAACTTATATAAGTTCAGACCATATAAAAAGACGCCCAAGTATTATTATCAATACTTGGGCGTCTTTTTATTTATCGCTTTTCAGCCAATCTCAAAAGCCGATTACTTTTATACTTTCCTCATGATTAACGCCTGTGCATTAAGCATGGCTTCTTTGGTGCTGACATCTAAGGTTTTAACGTTCGCAAAGCGCTCGACTTCTTTGATTGCCACATCGTGAGCAAAAATCACTAGCCTAGCTTTTTCAATATCTTTTTGTGTAATGCGATTGCCTATCCCGTTTGCACCTTGTGTTTCGACTTTTATCCGAACCCCAAGATGATGCGCCGCCTTTTCCAAAGACTTAGCCGCCAGAAAAGTGTGCGCGACACCTGACGGGCAAGAAGTAATAGCAAGTACATCAGCTTGCCCTTCTTCCGTTACCGAACCACCCGCAAATTGATTAGAGCGAGACTCATCTTCAACCACATTCTTTTTAAGCAGTATCACGATCGCAGCCGTCGTCAGTGCACCCGCTAACGTCCCAACAATGTAGCCAATCTTGCCATCAACCACAGGCAAAACAATCCAGCCCCCCCAAGGAGCATGGTTTACTACATGGAACATAAAGCCAACCACGTTACCGACAATGCCACCAGCCACAACCGCAGGCAGAACACGCGCAGGATCGGCTGCTGCAAATGGGATTGCACCTTCACTGATGCCAATCATTCCCATAATACCTGCTGCTTTACCTGCTTCGCGTTCGTCTCGTTTAAACTTCTTCGGCGATAAGAAAGTCGCCAGCGCCATACCTAATGGGGGTGTACAAATGGCAATGCCAACACCCCCCATTAACCATGGCTGAGTATTCACCTGAGTTTGTGCAAACAGCGTGGCTACTTTGTTGATTGGGCCGCCCATATCAAACGCGGTCATTGCACCTAGAATGCTACCCAGCACCACTTTTCCTGAGCCAGCCATGCCAGTCAGCATTTGATTCATCTCAAGCATCACCTGCGCAATGGGGGCACCAATCACCCACATCACAGCCCCACAGGTAACAAAAGTGCCGACAAGCGGATAAATGAAGATAGAGCTCAGCGAGATCATGCTGTCTGGCAGCTTGATCTTCTTAAGTAGATTAACCACAAAGCCTGCGAAAAAGCCGACCACAATCGCACCAAGGAAACCAGTGTTGTATTGATTAACCGCCACCCAAGAACCAATCATGCCTGGTGCTAAACCCGGTTTGTCTGCCATTGAATACGCGATGTAACCGCCGAGCACGGCGGTAAAAAGCGTTAAGCCCGCAATACCCATTTGTGCAATGTCAGCCAGAACGCCGCTCTCTGGAACGGCACCGTGACCAGACATCATTACAGATAAAGACAATAGAACACCGCCCGCGACCACGAATGGAATCATGTGTGAAGTGCCGTACAACAAGTGTTCTTTAAGGCGATTGAGAGATTGAGCCCAAGGGCTGAGCGGCTCGATGTACACTTCATGATAGTTGGAGGCGTAGCTGTCGAAAGAGTCAGAATTGGCTTCGAGAAACAACTCTAAAGCTTCCTCTACCGACTCCATCGCCTTTAATTTTGTAACAAAGTCATCTTCAATCAGTTTGGTCGATATTTGAGCCAATACCTCGATATGATGATCATCATTGTTATCGGGTGAAGCGAGCATGAAGAACACATCAGACAATTCACCACCGTCGGCCCCATAATCGATTCCAGAACGACTGATACCAACGGCGACAGCAGGTTTAGCTACGGCTTTACTTTTCGCGTGTGGAATCGCAATACCATCATCAAATCCAGTATTACCTATAGCTTCACGCTTCCAGATATCATCAAGGAAATCACTTTTACTCGAGAGCTTACCGGCACGGTCGAGCAGTTCAACAAGCTCTTCAAATACCGCCTGTTTCGAGTCTGCCTGTAATTCCAAGCAGATAATCTCTGGCTCGATAATATTAGTGATATCCATATGCTGCCTCGTACGAGTGCCTATTTAAGTAAATGAGCTAAAGAAGTTAATGAGATGAAAAGATTAACGACCCAAGGCTTCTCAATATATAGGACGAAAAGTGCATTAACTGGATAATTGTAACCAAGAACTCAGAGTGTGACGTCCACCTTTGAATTAAAAACGGCAATCCATAAAATCCACAGATTCGGATAATAGTATCTGATCCACACAAGCCGAGAATAATAATGAGAATTGTAGCGGTAACTGCGTGCCCTACAGGCATTGCCCATACCTACATGGCAGCGGATGCATTAGTTAAAACCGCCCCTAAGTTCAACGTTTCAATCAAGGTTGAAACGCAAGGTGCGATGGGTATTGAAAACTTACTGACAGATCACGATATCGTGCAGGCTGATAAAATCCTGATCGTCTCCGATATCGACATTGAACAACCAAACCGATTTGATCCTGCGAAAACCGTGTTGATCTCAATGGAGGAAGTACTGTTAAGCGTCGAAAAGGTCTTTATCAAGCATTGTCGTGACCTAAAACCTTGTCGTGATACGAAGCCTTGTCGCAGCTAATCCTCGGTATGAATGAATATCAGATCACCTTCTTCGTAGACGACCCAGCGGCTAATTCTCACGTTGCGCAGCCTCTCACCCGTTTGGCGAAGAAGTTCAAAAGTAACATCCGTATTATCAACATCACTCAAAATCGAACGGCCGATCTATCCAAATCTGTCGCGATGTTACAAGTCGGTCTACTTCGTGGTGATTTGTGTCAGATAACCGCTGTTGGTATCGATGCGGAACTGGCGTGCTTTGTTCTTAAAGACATAATCGCCGAGCATTACGCCATGGTTGGATCGCAAGTAAACCATGAGTTCTCTAACGATTTGATTCAGCGTATGCCGCAGATATGCCCACCTTGCGAGATCAAATGGCATCATGCCAAAGCACAAACCCAATTAACCAAATTCGAATGCTTAAAAGGACTCGCTCACTTAGTTCACCCAAACGATCCTGATGAGCTTATTCTGGCTTTCATTAAGCGAGAAGAACGCTCTTCAACGTGTGTATCGCCGGGCATCGCATTACCTCATGTGATGTTTGAATCGACCAAAGATCTTTCCATCGCGGTCATCGTCAGTGACGAAGCGATTGATTGGGCGTCTCAAATTGGCCAAGTACACGTTGCCATCGCACTTGTACTGCCAACCAAACCACAAAGAGAACATATTGTAGCGGCCACCAATCTAACCAGAAACCTGCTTCATGATCAGGTCAATGAGCGTTTACAGAAGACCCGCAGCAGCGTCGATTTGCAGGCGTTGCTGATGTATATCTCGTCACGTCTTATATAGTACTTCTTAACGGGATAGATCTGATTACCTATACAAACAGTTCGCTAGATTGACCCACGATATTGTGTCGGTGTTCTTCCTGTTCGATTTTTGAACACTCGACAAAAGTAATTCACGTCCTTGAAGCCACAACGCACCGCCACTTCATTGAGCTTGAAGTTGTACTTTTTGAGCATGAACTTGGCACGGTCGACTCGCACGCGTGTGATGTATTCTGCCAGCGTCATATGGCCCTGCTGGCGGAACATTCGTGACAAGTGATTGGATGAAATACTAAAGCGTGAGGCAATGCTGTCTCGGGTTATTTGGCGATGGAAGTTCTCTTGAATGTAGATACAAATTCCCTGATACACATCCTGCACTCGGCTGTGAGACTTCTCGACCGGCGCATCCAACATCGACTTACTGTATTGCAGTAGAGCCTGTAGCAATAACTCATCCATAGGCTGCTTGTTGCTCTCTCTTGCTAGTGAGCTAAGCGCCTCTAGAATGTTATCAATCGCAAACCCAGATCGAGTCTGAATACTGTGCTTTTGAATATCGTAAAAGCTCTCTTCCCCTTTGCGCTTACTCACCAAACTTAAACCCAGCTGACGACGCCCAAACAACATGCTCAACACAGAACAATCGGTATCCCAATTAGGCTTATTCCAGCAATTAGGCGGAATGAAAATCGCATCTCCGGTTTTGGCAATAACGTTAGTGATCTTGCGATCATGACTTTCCATTTCATTAATATACTCTCCGTCTAGAACCAGCTCTAAACGCGGAAAGTTCACCTGATAACTAAAAGCTGAAGGCGTATGAAAATCTCCAGCAAACCAGATGTTATGAAACGCTTCTCTCTCATTTAGCACCGAGGAGATTAAGTCATGAAATATCATTATTCGAACTCTAGTGGGCAGCAATAAGGCTACGAGAATAGATATACCCCTTAGTGAAACATAGCGCTATTGAGCAAAATCACAATTTGAGATCTAGGTTACAAAAATCCAGTCTTAGAAATAAATATCCAGTCTAGAAACTGATAAAGAACGCCATTTAAAAAATAAACCACTACGCCACAACCTTTATAAATAAAAGCCTCGTTGCATTATCAACGCTGTCAAGACAGGCCTAAAATCGACTGTTATACCGATCAAAATCACACTCTTTTTAGAACGCAACAATCATCCAGTAAATGCATTTTTTCTGCACTACAGAAGGTGAGTGATCAATTCCAGAATACCCATTACAAAATAAAAACGTATTAGGGGTTCATTATGATCACGACATTGATCAATCAAGATTTGATTAAGCTTTCGCTTAGCGCTAATTCAAAAGAAGACGTATTTAAAGAGCTAATAGACGTGCTTTATGCACAGGGTCGAATTTCAGATAAAACACAATTTCTTGCCGATATTAAGGCGCGTGAAGCACAAGGTAATACTGGCTTTGAAGAAGGTATCGCCCTTCCACACGCGAAAAGTAGCGCGGTAATCAAACCCGCGGTTGTGATCGGCGTCCACAAGCAGGGCATCGACTACGGCGCAGATGACGGTCAGCCATCCAAACTCTTTTTTATGATTGCCTCTCCAGATGGCGGCGATAACCATCACATCGAAGTTCTAGCAGAGCTTTCTTCAAAACTGATTGAAGAAGGCTTTATCGAAAGCTTCATGAATGCCGAATCAGAACAAGCGGCGTTGGAACTACTGCTTACTAAACCTGAACCATCAACAATTGAAACCAACGTTGAGAAGCAAGGCTTCATCATTGGTGTGACAGGCTGCCCAGCTGGCGTTGCACACACTTATTTAGCAGCAGAAGCACTTGAGAAAGGCGCGGCGGCACTTGGTTACGACATCAAGGTCGAAACCAACGGTTCTATTGGTGTTAAAAACAGCCCAACTCAAGAAGAGATCGAACGTGCTGACGCGATTGTCGTGGCTTGTGACAAGCAGGTCGACATGGCGCGCTTTGCGGGAAAACGCGTCCTCAGCACCAACGTAAAAGCACCAATCAAAGACGCACAAGGTTTGATTAAGCAAGCGCTCAACGCACCAAGTTATCAAGCAGACCAAACGCCGACCAACCAATCTGTTGTAGAAAAAGCCTCACAAGCGCGTTCAGACCTTTACCGTTACTTGATGAATGGCGTATCACACATGATCCCATTCGTAGTAACTGGCGGCCTATTGATCGCACTTGCACTGGCCATTGGCGGCGAGCCAAGTGAATCCGGCATGGCGATTCCTGCGGGCAGCATGTGGAACCAAATTCTAGAAGTCGGTGTGGTTGCCTTCACATTGATGATCCCAATCTTGGCTGGCTACATTGCTTACGCGATTGCTGACCGCCCTGCCCTAACCCCTGGCCTTATCGGTGGTTGGATTGCTAACAACGGCTCTTTCTATGGCGCTGACGCGGGTACTGGCTTCATTGGCGCAATCATCGCCGGTCTATTAGTGGGTTACTTCGTTAAATGGATCACCTCGTTTAACTACCACAAATTCGTTCAACCGCTTGTGCCTATCATGATCGCTCCGATCACTGGCTCTTTGTTCATCGCAGGTCTGTTCATTTTTGTTATCGGCGCACCTATCGCTGGGCTGATGGATGCGCTTACTGCACTACTAACGAGCATGAGTACAGGCAACGTGGTTCTGCTTGGCATCGTCCTTGGTGGCATGGCCGGTTTCGATATGGGCGGCCCATTCAACAAGGTGGCATTCCTATTCTCGGTCGGCATGATTGCGAGCGGTCAAACTCAATTCATGGGTGCAATGGCGTGTGCAATTCCTGTTGCTCCACTGGGTATGGCTATCGCAACCAGACTTGGCCGTAAGTTCGACCTATTCGAGTCTTCTGAAATTGAAGCGGGTAAGGCAGCAGGTGCGATGGGCTTGGTGGGCATCTCTGAAGGTGCGATTCCTTTCGCAGCTCAAGACCCGATGTCGGTTATCCCTGCCAATGTACTTGGCTCAATGACGGCAGCGGTTATGGCGTTCTCATTTGGTATCACCAACAGCGTTGCCCACGGTGGTCCAGTGGTCGCTTTACTAGGCGCAATGAACTACCCACTGCTGGCACTCCTGTGCATGGCATCAGGTGCGGGTGTGACTGCAGTGACTTGTATCGCGCTTAAAAATCTACGCAAAGCCAAGCTAACGACAGCAGCGGCTTAAGCCATTTCAACTCCAATGGCTTGAGCCCTTTTACTCTCCTTTTTTTAGGAACGAATAGAGCTCAAGCCATGTTTCCCTTCATGGTGATTTCGATGTCTGATTTTTCTTTAGCGAACGACTCGTTCGTACAACGCTTTTTCTACCCTATGACCAACGTGATTCAGAACTACGCATGGGGTAGCCCTTCTTCGTTTAGCCAACTGTTTGGTATTGATAACCAATCTGGTGAGCCGCAAGCGGAGATCTGGATGGGCGCCCACCCCAATGGTTGTTCGATGGTCACTGACAATGGTCAGCAAACCACGTTGTCGAGCCTTATTTCCAAGAACCTCAACCTGTTTCTAAGCGAGAAAGTGGCGAGTCGTTTTGGTGAGCTGCCGTATCTGTTTAAGGTATTAGCAGCAGAGAAAGCGCTCTCAGTTCAAGTACACCCGAATAAGCAACAAGCGGAATCTGGGTATGCACTCGAAGAGCAGCAAGGCATTCCAATGACGGCGGGCAACCGTAACTACAAAGATGCCAATCACAAGCCAGAACTGGTGTATGCCCTAACCGACTACACGGCGATGAATGGTTTTAGGTCGATCGACGAGATCCTTGAACATTTCCACTACCTCGATATTCCAGAGCTGCATTCGATGATCAACGATTTAGCGGGCGATCAAACACCGAATGGATTAGCGTGCTTTTTCGCAAGCCTGTTGTCTTTGGAAGGCGAACAAAAAGGAATGGCACTCACCATGTTGTTGATGAAGGCGAAGCTTTCAGATACACCTGTGTTCCAGTTGATTTCAGAGTTGGAACAACAGTATCCGGGTGATGTCGGCCTGTTTGCCCCGCTGCTATTGAATGTGATCACCCTAAAGCCAGGGCAAGCCATGTATTTGGATGCCGAAACGCCCCACGCTTACATCAAAGGGACTGGATTAGAGATCATGGCGAATTCCGATAATGTGCTTCGTGCCGGGTTGACACCTAAGTACATGGATATCAATGAACTAGTCTCTTGTACTCAATTCAATGAAAAGCCTGCGGATAGGTTACTGCTAAGCCCAGTTGAGCAAGGTGATGTAATGGAATACCGAATTCCCGTCGAGGATTTTAAGTTCTCTATCGTCCAGAATTCTCATAAGAGAGAGATCACTACTGAGGGCGCAGAGATCTTGCTGCCGCTCGATGAATCCATGGTGCTCACCCATCAATGCGGTGAAACCTGTGTGATAGAGAAAGGCCAATCGGTTTTCATTCCCGCTTATGCTGAGAGTTACAAACTGGATTGTGTTGGGCGTGTTGCACGCGCTTACAGTTAGTCAGCACTGAGAAAATCTAAATAAACTCACACTGGTCATGCCCTGCTTTTGCGGGGCATTTTTGTTTTTACGAAGCCTATTGGCGTATCAAAACATAATCAAAACGCTATTAAGTATGACCCGTATCACACTGCATTAATGATGCAAATCACACTTAATTTTGCTTGGTACAAATATGCAGTGAAGGGCTTTTATTTGCTATTTCGCGAATCGGGTTAATCCATTAATTTTAATTCAAGAACTTCAATAGTGAATGAGTTAATAAATGATCACACAGCTAACTAACGTCAACTTAATTAATAACAACCTTCAAGCGAAAAATAAAAAAGAACTGTTTGAAGAATTGGCAGGCATGTTATTTGAAAACAAGCGAATCAGCAGTAAAGAAGCCTTCTTGGCAGACATCGAAGTTCGTGAATCTCAAAGCATTACCTCAATGGACGGCATTTCTTACCCACACTCAAAAAGCAAGGCAGTCACTGAACCCGCAATTGCTGTCGGTGTTAAGCGTGAAGGTATCGAGTATGGCGATGAAGACGGCATCAATCCAACCGTATTTTTTATGATTGCCTCACCCGATAACGGTGCTGACCATCATATTTATGTACTACAAGAACTATTTGGAAAATTCAGTGATGAATTTATTCAAGATATCCATAACGCAAAAGACGAACAACAAATCCTTAATATTTTAATTAATTCATAAGGCGTAGAAAATTATGAGCACCCTAGCAAATCAAGCTACCAATACCAGTAGCCATTCTAATAATAAGAATAGTAGTAGCGACTATAAAAAAATCCTCAGTACTATGAAAGGTCACCTGCTTTTTGGTACATCACACATGCTACCTTTCATCGTAGCCGGTGGTGTTCTGTTGGCTTTAGCGGTAATGGCATCGGGTAAAGGCGCAGTACCTGCCGACGGCTTGCTGGCAGACATCTCTAATATCGGTATCAAAGGCCTTGTTCTTTTCCCAATCATTCTTGGCGGCTTTATTGGTTACTCCATTGCAGACAAACCAGCACTTGCTCCTGCTATGATTTCTTCTGGCATCATGGCTGACATGGGCGGCGGCTTCCTTGGCTGTATCGTGGCAGGCTTTATCGCCGGTGGCGTCGTCTTCCAGCTTAAGAAGATCCCACTTTCTGCGAACATGACAGCGCTGGGTGCGTACTTCATCTACCCGCTTCTAGGCACTTTAATCTCTGCAGGTATCGTATTGTGGGGCATCGGTGAGCCAATCAAACTGTTCATGTCTTCTATGAACGAGTTCTTAGCTTCAATGGCTGGCGCATCTAAGATGGTTCTAGGCACAATCCTTGGCGGTATGACTGCGTTTGATATGGGCGGCCCTATCAACAAAGTAGCGACCCTATTTGCTCAAACTCAAGTAGACACACAACCGTGGCTAATGGGCGGCGTAGGCATCGCGATTTGTACGCCACCTCTAGGTATGGCACTGGCGACTTTCCTATTCAAAAACAAGTTCTCTAAACAAGAGCAAGAAGCAGGTAAAGCAGCAGCAATCATGGGTTCTATCGGTATCTCTGAGGGTGCTATCCCATTCGCAGCGAATGACCCAATGCGCGTACTCCCTTCAATCGTTGCCGGTGGTATCGTGGGCTGTGTATTCGGCTTCATGACAGACGTTCTACTGCACGCACCTTGGGGCGGCCTAATTACTGCGCCTGTATCAAGCAACATTCCAATGTACGTCGTCGGCATTGCACTTGGCTCACTAACCACAGCCGTTATCGTTGGCTTCTGGAAACCAGTGGCTGTTGAAACCGATGAAGACATGGCTGAAGCGCCAGTACAAGCTCAAACAGCTCCTGTAGCAGGCGAAGGCGAGTACGACATCGTAGCTGTAACATGTTGCCCTTCAGGTGTTGCACACACCTTCATGGCAGCGAAAGCACTAGAGAAAGCAGGCTTAGCAGCAGGCCTTAAGATTAAGGTAGAAACTCAAGGTCAAAACGGTATTCAGAACCGCATCAGCGACCTAGATGTAGCGAACGCGAAGCTAGTTATCTTGGCTCACGATATTCAAGTGAAAGACGCTCACCGCTTTGCTAACGCGAACGTAATTGAATGCTCGACTAAGGAAGCGATGAAGAAAGCCGCGACTATGGTCGCTATTTAAAGCCAAAGGTTATCTAAAGCCAAAAGCTATCTAAAAGAATCAATAAATTAGTGAATGCTCACTATTGATAAAGTAACTACCCCCTAGTAACTAAAATCCCCATTCGTTTATCAACGAATGGGGATTTTTTATAGTTAGGCTAACAGTATCCTTCTCGATACAAGTCATCTGTATCCCTGCCGCTTAGATGAAAAAATATTACGTTATGTTGTTGAACATGGTTCTTTTTCAGGGGTAAGACTTACTTTTAACTGTTTGGAGGACATCGGGTAGCCCAGATAATAACCTTGGGCTTGTTCGCAATTTAACGTTTTTAAAATTGACAGTTGTTGAGCATTTTCAACCCCTTCAGCCACGACATTAATGCCAAACCCTCGCGCTATATCAATGATACCAGACGTTATGGCTCTAGAACGATAATCATCTTCTAACCCATTGATGTAACTGCGATCGACTTTGATTTCATCTACATCTAATTTGCTAAATATACCAAAAGAAGTATAACCAACACCAAAGTCATCTATCGAAAAGGACACCCCTTGTTTTTTTAACGTCTGAACAGCGATTGCACACTGATCTATATCTTTCAAAATAGCGGTTTCAGTGATTTCAAGACAAAGTAAGCGAGCAAACTCGGGATCCTTTCGTAGATATTCATCCAGATGGTTCATGTCATCAACGCTATTTAGCTCTACCGCTGAAATATTGACCGAGACACTATTCAGCTCATTCCCTAGTAAACCGTTAGCCCTAAGTTGTGACGCAGTCTTCTCTAGAACTAACGTAGTCAAATCACGACAAAAATGATTCTCTTCTGCTAGCGCGACAAAGATATCCGGTGAAACGACACCATAGCGCTCATGCGTCCAACGAGACAACACTTCCACGCCAGCGACAAATTTACTTTCAATGTTGTATTTAGGCTGAAACACAATATCAATCGCTTTGTCATCAATCGCTTTACGTAATTCTTGCACCATTTCTTGACGTTGACGTTCAAGCTCTGTGAGTTTAGGGTCATGAAACTCAATCATATTCTTGCTTTTCTTTGCTTCAGTTAAGGCGTGGGTTGCTGATGCCATAAGTTGCTTGGCATTGTTTCCATCAGAGGGGAATAGAGCAGCGCCAATACAACAAGTGGCGTTGATATCATAACGATAAGCACATTGGTTAAATCTACGATGTACGAGAGCAATGTAGGATTCAATATCTTCCTTATCATCGAGTTTGACTAAACATGCGAAACCATCGGAATGTACCCGTGAAGAAAGTGGTTGATGCTCAATAGGAAGTTCAATCGATCGGGCGATGTCTTTTAAAAATAAATTCGTATTTTCGAACCCAATCTGATCAGCTACAGATTTGAAGTTATCAATGTCGAGTAAGAAGAGGACATAATGGTCACTGGACTGGGACTTTTTTAGCCTTTTGTTTAAATATCGATAAAAAACGGATGGGCTATGAAGCCCAGTAACACTATCAAGATCGTTAGCGCTCTCTAAATCTCGATTATTTTTCCGAACCATTACCCATAACAAAGCAGACGTTAGAATGATAAATACCAGGCCTTTGACTGTCTGTGCTAAGGCGTGTTCTCGCAAGTCATTTGATAGTGATTCAACCGCGAGATCAGAAAATAAAACCCATAAAGATGACAGTATTAAGTAACTGAATACTATGTTGGCCGGATATCTTTTTGTCTTGTTCATCGTTAGCTGCTATCTCTCAGTCTAATGTGTCATGACTTATATGTTATAAATTGCTCATAACGTAGCACCAACATAAATCGCAATCTACCGCTCGCGTTTTTATTTTTAACTTTTGTTTACCGATTTTCGTCATCACTCTGCGCGACGAAAACCTTTTAAGGCTAAAACATGCCAAGAACAATTTGTGTGAATGCTAGGTATCCACTGAACTAACTCTTAGTCAAACTAGGAGTTGCTTACCGCTTTTGTTGGTATCGAGTAATTGTTATGTGACTCTTCAATCACAATTGTATTTCGTCCTTTAAGCTTTGCTTGATAAAGCGCCCTATCAGCGCGATCGACACAGTCTTTCCACTTTTCATTTTCTGATAGCAAGCTAATACCAAAACTAGACGTAATTGTTAGAGTTGGTTGTTGCTCAAGTTTGATCTTCTGAATTGCTGAGCGTAATTTCTCTGAAAGGGCTGCACACCAACTGCCAATGTTCTTGAAACAGTCGCTCGCAATGGGTGTCTTCGCTTTCGACCTTGCCGTTAGTCAGTTCGATATCAACATTCTGACAAGGGGTGGTTGATGGCCAGTCCACCAGCTGAATATCGAGCCTGATAAAAGAGTATTTTTTATAGAAGGGTGGCAGGCGAGGAAGGCTTCTAAACTTTTGAGCTGCTGGCTAACCGCCGCTTGAGTGACACAAAGCTCTCGGGCAGCCGCGCCAATGGAACCGAGACCAGCAACAGCTTAGAACGCAACAAGAGCGCGTAGAGGGGGGTAACATGGCTCCATTGAGCGATAGATCCAAGCTCGCATCAGACTTATCTATTCTTTGATGTAGCGATCTTTGGAATAACGCAGCTCTAGAAAATGCAGATATTTGCGAAGCACGCACCGCTTAAAGACGTTGAAGAGAGTAAACCCATCACATCTAAAGTAAGAGTACTCGCTCTACTATTTTAATATGATGAGTTTCTAGAAATTAAGGCTAGACGTATTTAAATAGCGCTCTAGCCTAACTGAATAAAAGTCTGATAATTCCTCGTCTTCTTCATCGTGGCAATCTATACAGCTATCCTTAGGATCAAATTCTTCATGAGGAAGGTGACACTCGACGCACTCCATCTCCTCGCTCTCTTTGTGCTTTAGATTATGCTGGCGCCCTTCGAGGTGACCAAAATCATCATGACACTCCACGCAGCTGTTATATTCAAACTCAAGATCGTCAGAAGGCTCTTCGTCTAGATGGCACTGCCCCGCACATGTTTCATCCTTTAGGTGAATATTCGCTAGATTATGCTCATCTGGATTAGGTAAATCTTCAGCGACCACCAGAACGCATACTCCAGCAAGTAACACACCAATTAAATATTTAGTCGTACTCATAAAACTGGCTCCTTCTTACCGATGCGACTTAAGCGCTTTCTCACGCAGAATAGCTTCATGGCAGGTTGCACATAGCCCAATACGGAACTTCTTACTGATACCGATAATCGGGTCTGAATCTCGATGTAAATTGTGGCAGTTGGAACATGTTAATTTGGTGGCGTGTACATCGTGGGTCCACTCACGGGCCCTCAAGCTTTCTGGAGAATGACAGGCGATACACTTTTGGTTTTGTTCGAAAATTGGTAAGTCGACATGATCATCGAATGGAATCACACTCACTAGATCAGAATCTTTGGGGTGAGAACCTTTTCTGCCATGACAAGCCGTACAGTTGTTGTAAAACTCGGTACTGGCATGTGCGCCTACAGAAGCGATGGCATCAATATTTTTAAGCAGACGCTTTTTTTGATGGCACCGTATACAACGCTTATTTTCCTTTATTAAAGTATGCATTCCCGCTTCATTGGTAATTTGGCTAGAAAACGGTTTTACATTATGGACAGTGGAATCCTGAACTGTTGACTCAGAAGAGAGCGATAACGGAATAAATAATATACTCAACGTGGTCAACACAAATAAATAAGAAACATATTGAGTAACTGTTTTGACCATAATAGTACTCTTCTGTGAATAAATGATTTGAGCCGATTATTTCGACACAAATCATTTCAGTTAGTGACGAGTGTTATACTTATTTAAACTCAAGATTTAACACACCACGATGGTATATATGATTAATTTGAGAGTTATCAAAAACCGCAACACCAAATGGATATAATTGGCTCAAATCATTAAATTGCACATCTTGCGTTTCTGAATTTTCACCCGTAGTGACAAGCTTACGCTTCATTTCAAGAGTCCAAATACCCTCTTTCCAAACAGCACCGACTTCGATATCACCACGAGAACCGGTAAATGGCTTACCCGTTAAACCTGGAATTCGTTCCAACTGATTGTAGTCAGGTGTAAATGGTTTCTTCCCTGAATCTAAAATCAGTAACGTTTCATTAGTCAAGTTATCTGATACATAGGCTGGCTGGCCGTCTTTTACGTTATTAACGTACCCACCACCTGTTTTGCTGTCACCTTTACGTCCCCAACCTTTGTTTTGTTCTGGATCAGTATTGCTATCGACGTATTGGTCATCGAGCTGGTTATGAACCGCAGTTCTCACACCTTTCCAGTGCCACATATCAATAAACTCACCTTCACGATTGGTGTATTTCCGTGCAGGGTTCTTGTCATCACGCCCTGCGTTTTTTCCCTTTTTAGCTCTGTGACACGCAGCATTACACCCCTTATCAGAAAAGCCTTCAGCATTGATATTCCAATAGACCGCAAATTTGTCTTCGTAGTAGGTATTGTCATGTCCGGTGTCATCTTTATTTTTTAACTGTTTCCATGAACCATCCTCTTGCTTAATCCAAGGAAAGCGGTCAATACTTTTGGTCGGATCGGCATAACTAAACAAGAAATAAATGTATTCATCGTCATACATTGATTTCATTTCCACGCTGGTTTTTTTAATACCCTCGTAGCCATTATTAGGCTTATACGGTAATTTATTCACCTTCTGAGTCAGCGGTTTAGCTTGATCCCAAACGGCATCAACGCTGCCATCGATAACTATATTTGAGGCAAGCTTACTGCTCTCTAGTATCTTGTCTTTTGCTTGAACAGCACTGGCTGGAATGATCATAAGTACAGCCACGGCTGATAGCGTCATCATTGAGTACTTCATTATTACCCTCCTAAATCCCATTGCTCTATTTATATAATTAAGCGTAGGAATGAATTAGGCTTTTTCAATTGATCGATATCAACTTAAATACAAATAGACTAAATAGAAAAATAGATATTTAGAACTCAACAAATAGAGGGTGATTTTTGCAGAAAACCTCAAATATTATAAATATCAATAGCTTTAAAGTGGCTCTTCGTAACGAATTCACAAATAATAATGGTTAGTATCGACTTCGAGCCTCAACGTTCATTTATAGGCAGCTAAAATTGCCTATAAATAGCCTTATCTAAAACAGAGATATAATAAAGGGACGTTAATCATATATTTATGTTCAACGTCCCTCTTCTTCTTTTTTTGATCTTTATGCGCTATTTCTTAGATCCGTCATGTCTTCAAACCACCATATCAGATCTCACAGTTAATCTATCTATTCTTTGATATAAAGATCCTTAGAATAGATGCGCCCTTCAACGTTGTTCTTAGCAAAACCACCGACACTTGGTCGCACTAGGCGAGCCTGCATGTAGTAATAGATTGGCGCGATAGGCATATCTTCAGCCAGTAACTGCTCCGCTTGATCATAGAAACCTTGGCGATCTTGCTCATTGGTTGCGGCTAATGCGCTGTCCATCGCTGAGTCGTACTTGTCGTTGTTGTAACGAGCAAAATTACCCGATGACTCTGAGCGCAATAGGCTCAAGAAGGTCGACGCTTCATTGTAGTCACCGCACCAAGACGCTCGCATTACATCAAAATCACCTTGCCGACGTGATACTAGGTAAGACTTCCACTCTTGGTTTTCCAGCTCAACTTGCGCGTCTAGATTGCCTTTCAGCATGGATGCAATCGCCACCGCAATCGACTTGTTCGATTCACTGGTGTTATAGAGCAATTTGAAATCTAATGGGTTAGACGCATCGTAGCCCGCTTCTTTCAACAGCTCTTTCGCCTTTTGGTCTCGTTCCTTTTGAGTCCATTCACTATATTCAGGCTGAGTCGCATCAAAGCCTGCCGTGTACTCATGGGCAAAGGTATAAGCCGGCAAGTTACCCACCTGAGTGACGCCATTGGTAATCACATCACGCATCATTGAGTAAGACACCGCTTTACGCACTCTCGCGTCATCAAACGGAGGTCGTGTGGTATTGAATGCGTAGTAATAAGTACACAGTAGAGGGACGGCGGTATAAGCGTCTTGATACTTTGTTTTCAGCTGTTGCGCCATATGTGTTGGTACATCAGACGTGATATCAACCTCACCCACCGCATAACGGTTAATCGAAGAATTTTGGTTCTCAAACGGAATGTATGTCACTTGAGTTAGGTTCGTATCTGAACTGTCCCAATAGTTAGGATTCTTCTTCAGTTCAATCCGTTCGTTAACCACCCACTCGTCTAAAACAAAAGCGCCATTCCCCACAAACTGCTTAGGATCGCTCCACGGCTTGTCGCTGTTTTCTAGCGTTGTCTTGTGAACTGGCATCATTGAGGTGTGGCCTGTCATCGCCACAAAGTAAGGCACTTTACTATCAAGCTCGAACTTCACCGTGTGCTTGTCAACGGCAGAGATACCTAACTCTTCAACGGGCTTCTTACCTTCCGCCACGTCAGCAATATTGCTGATTTGAGTAAGTTTAAGATACCAAACATTCGGCGAAGCCAGTTTCGGGTCGACCGCTCGTCTTATCGCATACACGAAATCATCGGCTGTCACCGGGTCGCCATTCGACCATTTAGCATCTTTACGCAGGTGGAATACAAACGTCTGGTTGTCTTCGGTTTCCCAAGATTCCGCAAAACCCGGGGTGATATTGCCATCGCGATCTTGGATCACTAAACCTTCAAATAGGTCGCGTAGAATGTGCATCTCAGGCAGGCCTTCTGCTTTCGCAGGGTCAAGCGTCGCAGCTTCTGCATCATTGGCACGCACCAAGTGTTGCTCTTTCGCCAGAGAAGTTCCGGCAGGCAATGTGTCAGCAACGGCAGTTACTGATATAAAAGGGGTCAATAAAGATGAAATGATTAAAGCCGTTGAATGTTTCTTAAAATCCATGTTTTTTTGCTCTCCTAGCCTATCTTTGAAGCAAAGTAATAAAATTAACAATGCGACGGTTGACGAGTTTTGACGCTATGGTTTATTTAAAGGGGTTCATCTAATGGACTTAGTTAATGAGTAATATAGCCAATAGTGAATACTTGATAGTACTTGATCAATCAGGAGATTAAGGTGAGTTTAATTCCAAGAACGGAAAGAGCTGCGTTTTCGATAAAGCCGCTGTCATATGGAAAATCGGTGTTGGGTGCACCTTTGCTCTATTTCCCCGCGCAAATAGAAAGCGAATCTCGCGGGCTAATTTTAGCAGGCACGCACGGTGATGAAACCGCATCTATCGCAGGTTTGTCTTGCGCCCTAAGAAGTTTGCCTGCCGCCAACTTACGACACGATGTGATCCTGTCGATGAACCCAGATGGCAATCAACTAGGCACTCGCGCCAACGCAAACCAAGTCGATTTGAACCGCGCCTTCCCGACTAAAAACTGGACAGAAAACGGCACCGTCTATCGCTGGAGTTCTCACACCCCAGTCAGAGATGTAAAAGTAAAAACGGGACAAGCCAACCAACTTGAACCTGAAGTGCAGTTGCTCATCAACCTCATCGAACAGCGCCAACCTAAATTCGTCATCTCTTTCCACGAACCACTCGCTATGGTCGACGACCCAACCCAATCTGAACTCGCCATTTGGCTGGGTAAACAGTTCAACCTACCACTTGTCGAAGACGTCGATTACGAAACCCCAGGCTCATTCGGCACTTGGTGCCAAGAAAGAAACCTACCGTGCATCACCGTGGAGCTACCACCCGTTTCTGCGGATCTGACTATAGAACAGTATTTAGATGCGTTTGTGGCAGTGTTGGGGGGAGAGGGAGGGCAGGTTGACTTATTGTTGGACAAAAGTGTCTCAGGACTTACTCTAAATTAGCAATTCGTGGATAACTAAAGGTATGGAAAAGTGAGTATTGGAGAGCGAGCGCGATGCGTAAAATCGCACTAGTAAAAAGGTTGGTTTAGATGCCGACTAAATGCGGTTCCGCTCAAACCACTATTATTGAATAAAAAGCCTTTAGCGGTGGAGCTAGAAGAAATTCATCCTTCGAATTGACTTTGTAGTGTAAAAACGACTCCCTATCGGGAGCCTGTCATATGTCTAAATCTCGGTGCGGATTAAGTGCAGTTAAGTTCAATCAACTATCGATGTTGCATGAAGGTTGTATTTAATTACATCGAATGTAATCAGATTCCAAACATATTTTAGCTCTTTTTTTCGTCTTATTGACATCGATTAATGTCATTCTTTTAGTCATTATATCGAAGTCGTTTTGCATCCCTTCCTTGCCATTATATTGAGCTAATTTTAACCACATGTAAGATGTTTTATCGTTTTTAGTCACACCTTTACCTTCTGCGTACATTGATCCAAGATTGTATTGAGCTGTCGCAAGTCCTTGCTCAGCTGCCTTTGTGTACAAAGACACCGCCTCTTTATAGTCCTGAGAAACACCTCGACCTTCTGCGTACATAACGCCTAGATTGTTTTGAGCTGTCGCAAGTCCTTGCTTAGCGGCCTTTCCGTACCAAGACACCGCCTCTTTATCATCTTGAGAAACACCGATGCCTTCATCGTACATCCACCCTAAATGGTTTTGAGATCTCGCATGCCCCTGATCTGCAGCCTTTTCATACCAATACACCGCTTCTTTATCGTCTTGAGAAACACCCGCACCTTGCTCGTAAGACATTCCAAGGTTATGTTGAGCATCTACAAGCCCCTGCTCAGCGGCCTTTTTATACCAAAACACCGCTTCTTTATCATCTCGGGAAACACCTCGGCCTTCTCCGTACATAACGCCTAGATTGTTTTGAGCTAGCGCATGCCCTTGCTCAGCGGCCTTTCTAAACCACAACACCGCTTCTTCATAATCTTGAATTACACCCACACCTCGTTCGTAAGACAATCCAAGATTATATTGAGCATCCATAGCACCCTGCTCAATGGCTTTTCTATACCAAGACACCGCTTCTTCATAATTTTGAGAAACACCTCGACCTTCTGCGTACATGGTGCCTAGATTGTTTTGAGCTAGCGCGTGTCCTTGCTCAGCGGCCTTTCTATACCAAGATACCGCCTCCTTATCATCTTGAGAAACACCTCGGCCTTCTCTGTACATAACGCCTAAATTGTTTTGAGCATCAACAGAACCCTGCTGAATGGCTTTTCTGAACCATGACACCGCTTCTTTGTCATCTTGAGAGACTCCTCTGCCTTCTGCGTACATAACACCTAGATTGTTTTGAGCTAGCACATGCCCTTGCTCGGCGGCCTTTCTATACAAAGACACCGCCTCTTTATCATCTTGAGAAACACCTTGGCCTTTTTCGTACATCCATCCTAAATTGGTTTGAGCTCTCGTATAACCCTGCTCAGCGGCCTTTCTATACCAATACACCGCCTCTTTATCACCTTGAGAAACACCTCTGCCTTCGTCGTACATAATGCCTAGATTGTTTTGGGCTCTCGCATACCCCTGCTCTGCGGCCTGTCTATACCAGGACACCGCCTCTTTATCACCTTGAGAAACGCCAGTGCCTTCGTCGTACATAATGCCTAGATTGTTTTGGGCTCTCGCATACCCTTGCTCTGCGGCCTGTCTATACCAAGACACCGCCTCTTTATCATCTTGGGAAACACCTCTGCCTTCGTCGTACATCCACCCTAAGTTAGTTTGAGCTCTTGCATACCCCTGCTCTGCGGCCTTTCTATACCAAGACACCGCCTCTTTGTCATCTTGAGAGACACCTCTGCCTTTTTTATACATCCATCCTAAGTTAGTTTGAGCGCTCGCATCCCCCTGTTCAGCGGCCTTTCGATACCAAGACACCGCCTCTTTGTCATTTTGAGATACACCTCGGCCTTTTTCGTACATAACGCCAAGATTGTTTTGAGCTCTCGCATGTCCTTGCTCAGCGGCCTTTCTATACCAAGACACCGCTTCTTTGTTATCTAAGGAAACACCGATGCCTTTTTCGTACATCCATCCTAAGTTAGTTTGAGCGCTCGCATCCCCCTGCTCAGCGGCCTTTCTATACCAAGACACCGCTTCTTTGTCATCTTGAGAAACACCTCGACCTTCGTCGTACATCCATCCTAAATTGTTTTGAGCTCTCGCGTTCCCCTGCTCAGCGGCCTTTCTATACCAAGACACCGCTTCTTTATCATTTTGAGATACACCTCGGCCTTCGTCGTACATCCATCCTAAATTGGTTTGAGCTCTTGCATACCCCTGCTCAGCGGCCTTTCTATACCAAGACACCGCTTCTTCATAATCTTGGGAAACACCATTGCCCTCTTCGTACATCCATCCTAAATTGGTTTGAGCTCTTGCATACCCTTGCTCTGCGGCTTGTCTATACCAAGACACCGCCTCTTTATCATCTTGAGAAATACCTCGGCCTTTTTCGTACATCCATCCTAAATTGGTTTGAGCTCTCGCATGCCCTTGCTCAGCGGCCTTTCTATACCAAGACACCGCTTCTTTGTCATCTTGAGAGACACCTCGGCCTTTTTTGTACATACGTCCTAAATTGGTTTGAGCTCTTACATATCCCTGCTCCGCAGCCTTTCTATACCAAGACACTGCTTGTGTATCATCCTGAGATACACCTTTCCCTTCTTCATACATAACGCCTAGATTAAATTGACCGTGAGCGTCCCCTTGCTCTGCCTGATGAAAGTATGCAGCTTTTTTTGCTTCAATATCGTCTTGATGTCGATCTTGAGTGCACCCAGCCAAGCTAATAGAAACTATTAAAAAAATTAAAATTCGCATCTCTGACTCTGTTGTATAAGTAATAATTATTATTTATGTGTGTAACTTGTGATTTCCACAAAATCTATGACAAGTAGTAGTAAAGTCGCTATAGCGACCTTTAAATAGCAAGTAATAAGATAATGCGATCTTCTCTTTGTGACTTTTTATAAAATCAATAAGTTAGAAGAAAGTCAATCGAGTGAATTGCTTATTGTTGCATATGTTGAATATTTACTGCGTTTGAGTGAATTCTAGTCGGGAAAGGCTCGTCGCTAAATTGTGTAGAGTATTCAATCTGTCAAATAAACGGGCAGGGATGTAACAGTCGAGAATCAACCAACTCGACTATTGAGAAGTTAACTAGGAATAAGTTCTTGAGGGTAATCCTCGATTGAAGTTTCTCTACAGACAAACAAAAAGGACCCACGAATTCATCTTTAGTGGGTCCTTCTTTAATCCAATGATCTAGAAACCTAGTCAGCTATAACAAAGCAATGAAACTTAGTTTACTGTCGTAGAGCCTCTAAGAATATCGCGCTTCACTTCACCTTTCAGATCGGTCAGTGTTTGTTGGTCGATATCAATCAAGAAGTGGTCACTCGCTTGGCCTGTTGCGAATTTTTCAAGAATCACGAACAAGCTACCAAAACGAGAGCGGAACACTTCACCAACGGTATATTGGCCAAGGTCACCCAGTTCAGAATCCACGGTGCCGTCAAACTCAGCAAGCTCACGGCTTAGCAGTTCGTATTGGCGCAGTTGTGTTTCACCGATATCACGGAACGCCAGTTCGTCTGCGTTACGTAGTCGATAGAAATCTGTCGCTAGTAGCTCACCGATCCACTCTGCAAAGTCAGCTAATTCTAGTCCCTCTAGAGAAGCCAGCTTTTCAGCAACAGCCTTGGCTGTCTGCCAATCCTGTTGGAATTGCTCGTAGTCATCCACACCATTTTCAACACAAGTACCTACGTCGTAGCCGAGTTTGTTCGCTAGCTGACAGACCGTGAAGTTGGTTTGTAGCTGAGACATAATCATCATCTCTTCACCGTTCATGCGCATGATCATTTCACGCATTTCGATTGGCCAATCACTAGGAAGGAAACGCAAGCGCGTTAATTCACGGATATGCCAGTCAGTCAGTTCGTAGTAGCTCTCTGAATCCAGAATATCTTTGTTCCAGATCTTAGCTTCTGCATCAGGGTCTCCATTCGCAGCTTGAGTAAGGTATGCATGCTCTTCTTCGTAGTGACTAAACAGTTCGTTGTAACGTTCAACTTGATCGATAACCACAGTCTCGACCTCGATTTGGTTATCAGAGCGAATGTTCAGCAGCTTGTAAGCTGGGATGTAACCCGCTAACGATGGCGCTTGGATATTAAAGAGCGTGTGCTGAACACCATCGATATTGAAGCTTTTCTTACCTGTATCGTTAAAGTGCATGTGACCGCCAACGTGGATGTTTAAGCCCGTTGCAGCCAATGCTCGACTGGTATTGTCATCCGGTTCACGCGCCAGTTGATGACTACCTTCACCAAACAGATCTTCAATCTCTTCAGAAGCACCGTTATAGAAATCAGTCATTGGGAAGTGTGAGAAAGAGACAAGCGTCTTGTTCTGCTCTTTGGCTGCTTTTACTACATCTGAGATCCAATCGATCACATGTTCTTTGTGAGTCAGCATCATGTTGTAGCCAGCGCTGCTTGAACCGTCGAACGTGTTTCCATCTACAGAGCTATCAGATGAGTTTTCTTTAGGTCGATAAACATTCGCGTCGATTGCCAACAACCACAACCCTTTAACTGGCTCGACTAAGTAACTGGTATCAGGCACTTCAGAACAGCTTGAGTAACCACTTTCTTTGTAACTGCCGCCCGTACCTTCATAACAGATCTCGTACATGCGCTTATCAAACGCCGCTTCTTCTTTAGCTAAGTCATAGCTGTAGTTAGTTCGAGCTTGTTCGCTGCTGTAAGGGGTTTCAAAGTAGAGGTAATCTTGTTGAGGGTAGAAGCCGTGAGTTCCAAGGATACCCATGATCTCTTCATAGCCCCACTCACGTACTTCTTCAGTACATATGGTTGCTAAGTTGTCGCCTTGTCCAGGAATGGTTGTCCACTCACCCTCATAGCCAACACACTCTTCTTTACCGCGGCTGTAAATGCGTTGATTCTTACCACCTTCTCCTAGGTAATCAGATTTACCTGCAGGAATAGTAAATGGACGCACTGGATCGTGGTTGCCTGGGGCGGCGAAGAACTCAAGGCCGTACGTGTCACGATAGTGATCAAAAATGCTAACTAAGCCACGCATATGAATCGGCTGGCCGTCGTCACTGAAGTCACCCGGCAGGGCTACGTATTTCACGCCACGCTCAACCACATCATCAAGCGCTGCGATCATCGCAAAGTAGTTTTCATTGAACAAACGAGTAGAGTTCATCTGCGACTCCATCGTTCGAATTGTCGCATACTCACCACTATCTGAGTTGTAGAGCCCAGCGAACGAACCGTCTTTAAAATCACCGTAAACGTCATGAAAATGGATATCAGGCATGAATGCGACTTGCACTGCACTCTCTAGATTACCGCTGTCATCACTTGGCGAACTTGAATTACAACCCGCTAATGTGGCTACTATCAAGCCTGACAGTACGGTCAATGTACTCTTTTTCATTTTCTCTTCCCAAAAAGTTAGAACTCAAAATTTGGCGAGGAGATTAGGTGAGAAAAATGACATTATTGTTTCTGATATCTTACAAAACGTCGCATATAGAGTGCTTATGCGACCTTGCTTCAATCCTTAAAATTCAATTAGTTAGTTAACATCACAAGCGTCAATGATTTGATAAGACAAATCACATGCAAGTATACAATCCATCACGCATCGAACGACCGAACATCAATGGTAGCAATGCATCCAAGTGATTCAAAGTACCACCCCTTTCCTAAAAGTGGCTTGTTGGTCTCAAGGTTTACGACCACTAAGTCGGGCAGCCCCCCAATACTAATTATTACAAATGTGTAATAATCATTTTCTATTTAAGGGGATTATCAAAACTCGCACTCACACCTATACTAGCTCCAACAAAACGAGAGAGCGGAAACAATTAAGCTCAACTACTCTTAACGGGTTAAAGCTAATTGCACAGTTATCCGCTGTACTGACATATATAGGAAGCATCCAATGACAATCGAAATTAAACCTGGTCAAACTCATATCAAATCAAAAGCAATGGTTGCATGGGCAGCTGGTGAGCCACTAAAAATGGAAGAAGTTGATGTACAACTTCCTAAAGCTGGTGAGGTTCTAGTTCGCATCGTTGCTACTGGTGTTTGTCACACTGACGCATTCACATTATCAGGTGACGATCCAGAAGGTATCTTCCCTTCAATTCTTGGTCACGAAGGTGGCGGTATCGTTGAGATGATCGGCGAAGGCGTTACAAGTGTTGAGATTGGCGACCACGTTATCCCACTTTACACAGCTGAATGTGGCGAATGTAAGTTCTGTAAATCTGGTAAAACTAACCTGTGCCAAGCCGTTCGTGAAACTCAAGGTAAAGGCCTAATGCCAGACGGTACAAGCCGCTTCTCTATCAATGGCGAAACAATTTTCCATTACATGGGTTGCTCGACTTTCTCTGAGTACACAGTACTTCCAGAGATCTCTCTAGCGAAAGTAAGCAAAGAAGCACCTCTTGAAGAAGTTTGTCTTCTAGGTTGTGGTGTAACAACAGGTATGGGCGCTGTACTA
Organism: Vibrio sp. QJM3NY_21; assembly: GCF_057785975.1. Lineage (NCBI taxonomy): Bacteria > Pseudomonadati > Pseudomonadota > Gammaproteobacteria > Vibrionales > Vibrionaceae > Vibrio > Vibrio sp. QJM3NY_21. The sequence goes on along the minus strand of NZ_CM173514.1, from coordinate 128,665 downwards.
AACACAGCTAAAGTTGAAAAAGGCGACAACGTTGCTGTATTCGGCCTAGGCGGTATCGGTCTATCTGCAATCATTGGTGCTCGCATGGCTGGTGCTGACCGCATCATCGGTGTTGATATCAACGAGAGCAAATTCGAGCTAGCAAAACAGCTTGGCGCGACTGACTGCATCAACCCAACTAAATTCGACAAACCAATCCAAGACGTTATCGTTGAGATGACAGACGGTGGTGTTGAGTACTCTTTCGAGTGTATCGGTAACGTAAACGTGATGCGTCAAGCGCTTGAGTGCTGTCACAAAGGTTGGGGCGAATCAGTCATCATTGGTGTTGCAGGTGCAGGCCAAGAGATCTCAACTCGTCCATTCCAACTAGTGACTGGTCGTGTATGGCGTGGTTCTGCTTTCGGTGGTGTTAAAGGCCGCTCTGAGCTTCCAGAAATCGTTAACCGCTACATGGCAGGTGAGTTTGGTCTTCAAGAGTTCATCACTCACACTATGGGTCTGCAAGACGTAAACGAAGCATTCGACCTAATGCACAAAGGTGAATCTATCCGTACTGTTCTACACATGGATAAGTAATTCACTTGGCCTCGATTCTTTCGAGCATCTAGGCCAAAGTTATAAATGAAAAGCAACAAACTGTCTTCACCACCTCCTGCCCGGTGGGTGGTGAAACTTTAAGTAATATACAAACCATCAACCTAACGGAGCACAATAGATGACAATCGAAAATATTAGCCAAGCGAAGGTTGCTGGTGGTTGGCACAAACAATACACCCACTTTTCTGCAACGCTTGACTGCAACATGCGTTTTGCGATTTTCTTGCCGCCTAACGCAAGCAAAGAAAACCCAGTTCCTGTTTTGTATTGGTTATCAGGCTTAACCTGTACCGATGAAAACTTCATGCAAAAAGCTGGCGCGTTCAAAGCTGCGGCTGAACAAGGTATCGCGATTGTCGCACCAGACACTAGCCCACGTGGTGAAGGTGTTGCCGACAATGAAAGCTACGACTTAGGCCAAGGTGCAGGCTTCTATGTGAATGCCACTCAAGCACCATGGGACAGCCATTACCACATGTACGATTACGTGGTAACAGAGCTTCCAGCCTTGATTGAGTCTTTCTTCCCTGTGACTTCAGTGAAGTCGATTTCTGGTCACAGCATGGGCGGACACGGTGCCCTAACGATTGGTATCAAGAACGAAGATAGCTACCGTTCTATCTCGGCATTCAGCCCAATCACCAACCCAATGCAATGCCCTTGGGGACAGAAAGCATTCAACCAATATCTAGGCTTAGATATTGCAGAATGGAAACAGTACGACGCCTCTGAGCTTTTGAAAACCAAAGGCACTAAGCTGCCAATGTTGGTTGACCAAGGCGAAGCGGACAACTTCCTAATTGAGCAGCTTAAACCTGAGCAATTAGTCGAAGCGGCTAAGGTAACCAATGCCGATTTAGAGCTACGTATGCAGCCAGGTTACGACCATAGCTACTTCTTCATCTCTAGCTTTATTGATGAACACATTGAGTTCCACGCAGCTTATCTGAACAAGTAGTCACACCGATTTAGCCCACACCTTGCATAAAGCGTGAGGTGTGGGCTTTTTTGTGCCTGCTGTTTGGGCGAGACCGCTGCTACGTAATAGCAACAACAAAGATTCACTCTTTCAAACACTCCGCTATACCAACAAAAACAATACAACTAAAAGGTACGACTATGAGCTGGTTTTTCTTAATGATGGGCGTGATGGCAGAAGCACTTTCTCACGTAGCACTTAAAGCAACCGACGGTTTCAGTTTGTCTAAACCCATCCCTGCTCTATTGGTGATTTCAGGACACTTGGCGGCATTTCTATTTTTGAGCCAAGCAATGAAAGGGATGCCTGTAGGTGTGGTTCACTCTTTATGGGCGGGCTTGGCTATCGTAACCGTGAGCTTGATTTCTACGTTTGTTTACCGCCAACACCTCGATACTATGGTGTGGGTTGGTATGTTATTTGTGGCAGCAGGTGTTGTGATGATCAACCTATCTCAAGGTCACTCACACTAGTGTAGATAGTGACTTATGAACAGTGTGTCAATTCATTCAAACTTCCTAACAGACAGGTGTCGCCTTCACTTATTCATACTCTTACAATCAGCAAATCAAACCTGTTACCATAGCGCCTTCAACATCACCTATTTTGAAGGTTGCTATGAAAGCAATTAAGACTCTTTTCTTCCTGATGGTTTTATTGAGCGGTCTGTTTACCGCTTGGCTGTTTATCCCGATTCCAGCGACCATGGACAAGCAAACGCTCGACGTTCCATTAACGGAACCATTCAAGCTTGTGGCGTACCGCAGCAACCCGAATGATGCGAGCAAGCCGCTGACTTACCACTACTATGTGATTTCAGATGTGGTTGGCGTGGACGACATGGACCCGTTCCTAGTTACCACAGACCAGTTCGTGAAGCTTGGTGAATTCGACGAGAACACGTTCAATTTAACGGTTAACGGTAAGATCGAGAGCTACACCAACGATTTGTGGATCAAAAAATCTGACGGCAAGCTTCAGCACTGGTACGTAAGTGTTGATGCAAACTATATTCGTTAGAGTCGAATCCAAATAAACCCTATTTTAAAACTGCGCTTTGGCTTCCAAGCGCAGTTTTTGTTTCTAGCGCAATTGTCGTTTCAACCCGCCCGCTATGCACTCTCCCTCACTTTTTACCCACCACTGCCGTGCTCTTAAAAATGCTACAAGCAGAGCAGGTTTTATAAGCTCTTGAGATAAGATAAGCTCCACCTATGCTCGACACCCAATAAATCAAAAATAATAAAGGATCACCCGTGGAATTTACGCTCGACAAATTTAACGGCATCATCATCGACCCAGCAACAACCCCTCACGATGCTGACTCATTTAATGCCGAACTCAGCGAGATCACCGAATTTTCAAATCAGAATAACAAAGGCATCATTTGGATTAGCTTGCCTATTTCACTCTCGCACCTTATTCCGGTGGCAACTGAACTTGGCTTTGTGTTTCACAACTGTCTAGAAGACGAGATTACGCTGATCCATAAATCCGAGATTGTAGAGTTTGTGCCTTTCATCCCCACCCACACCTTGGGTGCTGGCGCATTGATCACCAACGAACACAACCAAGTTCTGATGATTAAAGAGCACGGCATGACAGGCTACAAGTTACCGGGCGGTCATATTGAATTGGGTGAAGGCATTGAAGAATCTGTGGTTCGAGAAACTCTGGAAGAAACTGGCATCGAAGCCACGTTCGTTTCAGTGGTTGGTATGGCGACAAGACACCCGTATCAATTCGGTAAATCAAACCTCTACTTTATTTGTCACCTTATCGCTCAAACTCAAGAGATCGCGATTCAAGACACTGATGAAATTGCAGAAGCTAAATGGATTGATGTTGAAGAGTATATTAACAACCCCGACAGCTACCCATTTAACCGCCAATTAGTCGGTTCTCTGATAGGAAAGCAAGGCTTGGAACTCACTCAGCTAGAAGGCAACTATGGCCCTGTCCACAAGCCCGAAATCTTCTTTTCACAAAGCTAGAACGATTCAGACATAAAAACGCCCAACTCACATGAATTGGGCGTTTTGGTTTTGCTTTTTGTTTTTATTAAAGCCGACTGCGTTGTTAGTTATTCTTTGTACCCATGATTCATTCTCATTCTTTTAGAACGAACCTGTATTAGAAGAAGCCCAACGGATTAGTATCGTAGCTGATCAACAGGTTCTTAGTATTTTGGTAGTGATCGAGCATCATCTTGTGTGTCTCGCGGCCAATGCCCGATTTCTTGTAACCACCAAACGCGGCATGTGCTGGATAAGCATGGTAACAGTTCACCCAAATACGCCCCGCTTCAATGTTGCGCCCCATGCGATACGCTAGGTTTGCATCACGCGTCCACACGCCTGCACCCAAGCCATACTCGGTATCGTTAGCGATTTCTAACGCTTCCGCTTCGTCTTTAAACGTCGTTACTGCGATAACAGGGCCAAAGATCTCTTCTTGGAACACGCGCATCTTGTTGTGCCCTTCCAGCATGGTTGGCTGAATGTAGTAACCGTTGCCGAGATCATCTGGTTGCTGAGCGATTTCACCACCTGTCAGCACTTTCGCACCCTCTTGACGACCGATTTCTAGGTAGCTCAAGATCTTATCAAACTGCTCTTTTGAAGCTTGTGCGCCAACCTGAGTATCGGTGTCTAACGGGTTACCTTGTTTAATCGTTTGAGCACGCTCAACGACCTTGGCGATGAACTTGTCGTATACCGATTCATGGATCAGCACACGTGATGGACAGGTACACACTTCACCTTGGTTGAAGAACGCAAGCAGCATGCCTTCAACACACTTATCAAGGTATTCGTCTTCATGGTTAAAGATGTCTGGGAAGTAGATGTTTGGAGACTTACCGCCAAGCTCAACCGTTGATGGAATCAAACTTTCAGCCGCACATTTCAGGATGTGGTGGCCGACTTCTGTCGAACCGGTAAAAGCTAGCTTCGCCAAACGATCGCTGGTTGCTAACGCTTGACCCGCTTCGCTACCAAAACCATTCACGATGTTGACTACGCCTGCAGGTAGAAGATCAGCGATCTTCTCCATCATCACCAAAATCGATGTCGGTGTTTGCTCGGCGGGTTTCATCACCACACAACAGCCCGCAGCCAGTGCAGGAGCCAATTTCCAAGCCGCCATTAAAATCGGGAAGTTCCAAGGAATGATCTGCCCCACCACACCAATAGGTTCTGGGAAGTGGTAGCTTGCGGTGTTTGAATCTAGCTCTGCTGCGCTGCCTTCTTGTGCTCGAATACAACCTGCAAAGTAACGGAAGTGGTCGACAACCAAAGGGATATCCGCCGCTAGAGTTTCTCGTACAGGCTTGCCGTTTTCCCACGTCTCAACGACCGCGATTTCTTCTAGGTTTGCTTCAATGCGATCGGCAATTTTGAGCAGGATGTTCGAACGTTCAGTCACACTAGTCGCCGCCCAACTTGCACGAGCTGCGTGCGCGGCATCTAGTGCCAAGCTAATGTCCGCCTCGGTTGAGCGTGCCACTTGGCAATACACCTGACCATTCACTGGGGAAGTGTTATCAAAATACTCGCCGCTAACAGGTTTCACCCACTCGCCACCGATAAAGTTATCGTATTGCGCTTTAAAGTTAACCACTGCGTTATCACTACCCGGCTGTGCGTAAATCATAGTTAGATCCTTCTTTGATTTTTAGTCGTTATTGAGCTTATGTTGTCGAGCTAGTATGGCGGCTTCCCTTGAGAACAGATCTCGTGAGAAGAAAGCTCGTAAGAAGATAGCCACCATGTTTATACTTTCTGTTTAAAACACTGATACTTCGTGTTTTCTTCACAACAGTAACAACGCAAATCACACGCCAGAACTTCAAAACTTGTTGTTAATAAATTGTAAAACTATGATTACCAAACGTTTACAACCCAAAGTGAGTTGGCATTGAACGGACGTATGGAAACCACTCCAATGTTCAACTGTTCCAATTTGGTACACCCTCACTGTTACGACATGGAACAGTCATGCACCTTCAACAAGCAAACACCTCAGATTGGCTTTCGTCTTCTTGGCACCGCAGCACAGAAGCGGGTCTAAAACAGAGACGACTTCCCGAAGACATTCGCCTACCACAATCGATTCTCAAGCAACGACGTCATCAATCGTCTGACTTGATTCAGATCGTCGAACGCAATGCGCTACCTCTGTTTAATCAGATGTTTGCACGCACTGACAGCCGCTTGATTTTGACGGATATTGAGGGAGTGATTCTGGCGAGTTGGGGACAGGAGCGGTTTAAGGAGAAACTAACTTCGATTGCACTCAGCTCTGGGGCGTGTTGGCAGGAACAACTTAAAGGCACCAACGCGATTGGCACCGCGATTGTTGAAGCCAAGCCAGTATCTATCATTGGCGAACAGCACTTCATCCACCAGCATCGTTTTATCAGTTGCTCAGCAAGCCCGGTGTTTGATCACCAAGGTCAAATGGTTGGGGTGTTAGACATTACTAGTGAGCAGCAACAACACGATACTTCGGTACAGCTACTGGTTCAAAATATGGTTCAGCTTGTTGAAAATCAGCTTCTGAGTCATATCCCACAAGGCACCACTCGTATTGACCTCGCGTGTGAGAAATCACTACTGCACAGTGGTTGGCAAGGGATAGTGATAGCCAATGAAGCTGGTGAGGTAGTGGCGCACAATCAAGTTGCTTCTCAACTGCTGGATCAAACCTCGATCGTCGGCGAATGCATTGACACCCTCTTCAATCGAACCTCATTGGACACGCCCTTTGTATTTGAAAAACAGCATCTCAAACAACCAACCACCAAACGCACGCGCTCCATTTCAGCATCGTGTGATCTGCACCATGGCGAACAAAAGATAGAACACGCTTGGCAGCAAGCTAATAAGGTTATCGATAAAGGGATCAGCCTATTAATCCTAGGAGAAACAGGGGTCGGAAAAGGCGAATTTGTTAAAGCACTGCACAAGCAAAGCCAGCGTAAATCTTCGCCCTTAGTAGCAGTAAATTGCGGGGCGCTACCCAAAGATCTTATCGAATCAGAACTGTTTGGTTACGCGCCGGGCGCTTTTACTGGCGCAAGCCACAAAGGTTTCCAAGGTAAGATCCGCCAAGCAGACAAGGGTATTCTGTTTCTCGATGAAATTGCCGACATGCCATTGGAGGCTCAATGCCGATTGCTGCATGTTCTGCAAGATAAGTCAGTCGTCCCTGTGGGTTCAAATCAGAACTACCAAGTCGATTGTCAGATCATTGCTGCCACGCATAAAAACCTAGAACAGTTAGTTGCAACTGGAGAGTTTCGACAAGATCTGTATTACAGACTAAACGGCTTAGCCTTCACCTTGCCAAGCCTGCAACACCGACAAGACAAACACGCCTTAATCGAGCACATTCACAGTAAGTACGCGGAAGACGAACAGACAATTTGCCCGCACTTAATGAGCTTACTGTGCGCCTATTCTTGGCCGGGCAACATACGTGAATTAGACAATTTACTTAAGGTCGCCGCCCTACTCGCCAGTGACGAAGCAATACTCACGTTAGAACATGTACCTAGCCACCTTGCTCAACATCTCACGTCATTAGCGCAAGATAATCAGCATCAACTGACGACTCCTAATACCATCAAAGACACAACGAATAACGATTTAAGAAGCACCGTTGAAGAAACCTTGCTGCAAACGTATCAAGCGAACCAAGGCAACATCAGTAAGACTTCGCGAATACTCGGCATCAGCCGCAATACCATTTATAGAAAGCTAAAGAGCTTGGGGATTCTTCAATAAAACATGAACAATGATTTGGATGCTCTGATTGAGCACCCAAAGTAGAAACACACACTTTATTAGTGAACATACTGTGCTTCGGACTAAATTAAAGTGTGAGTAAAGTCACGTAATAAGTAATCCATATTCAGGACACCCTCAAACTACAACCTCTTGATTTACCGACAAATAAATATCATTAATAAATTTAAAAGATCAATGAATACAAATAGCTAATGAAATACTAACGGCCATTTACTTACCTTATAGAATCCGCCTACAAGATATAAATCTGAGCACTATGCAATCCTATTTATAACTTTGATCACCCTATTCTTTTTGTGTTCATTATTTTGAATTTTCCATTCACTTATCTTGTTTAAAATCTCTGGGAAATTACCAATATTTGGCTATAGGGATCATATGTTTAACAGTATACGTACGCGAATTGCGGTGAGTGCAGGTGGAGCAATGGCTTTCACTCTGTTGATCGCAATGGGCATGACCACCAGCGCATTTACCGATGTGAACAAACAAGTCACTGAAAAAGTAAAGACGCAGCTGACAGACGCCACAACGACAGATTTGCAAAACACAGCCATTCAACAAGGTTTGAACATTGCCAACCAACTTAACCCTGTACTAGCAAACCTTAAGCAAGCACGATCCATTATCGAGCTAAGTTCACAAACCAACGCAAGCGCAGACCTTATCGTTAAACAGTTTACTGCCGCCTTGGAAGCACAAAACAAAGCTGTATTTGCTGGCTACATGGTGTGGGAGAACAAGACTTGGCCACAACAAACCGATCTGAATAACGAGATCAGCTTGGACACCGAATTAGGTTTTAACAGTCAGGGCTACCTTGCGCCTTTCTTCTCTCCAAATGATCAGAACAGCTTTGATGCCGTCGCAATGGAGAGTTTCAGCAATACCGAACTCAACAGCAACGGCGAGCGCAAAGACGACTGGCACTTAATGCCATATCAAACCGGTAAGACATTTGTGATGGAACCCTATTTCTATCCAGTTCGCGGTAAGCAAGAGCTCATCACTACCATCAGCCAACCAATCAAACAAGACGGAAAAATCATTGGCTCAATTGGCTTTGATTTGTCTTTGTTCGAGCTTCAAAGCCAAAGTGAATTGCTTGCACGTAACTTGTTTGATGGCGAAGGAAAAATCCTTATTACATCATGGAAAGGCATAACTCTCGCCAACAGCCGAGCTGGAAACATGGTGGGTAAAAGAGTCTCTTCTGAATTGGAATCCGAATGGTCGACAATTCAATCTATCGCTAAACGAGAAGGTGCAGGCCTTGTTAATTTCGGCGGCGATGAGTACGCAATAACAGCCATTGATACCAGTGATGCGCCTTGGGTAGTCATGGTATCCGTTCCCAGTAGTCACCTTACAAAAAGCGTCGACGACTACACGCAATGGAGTGATGCACAGAATTCAAAAGCACTTGAAAAAGGTGTGTGGGCGGGGATCATCGCAGCTATTCTAGGTATTGCCTCAATGGCATTCATTGCCAATTCTCTGGGCAAGGTTCTAAACAATTTAGTAGAGCGTTTTAAAGATGCTGCACAAGGCGAAGGCGACTTAACTTACCGCATTGAAGTGAAAGGAAAAGATGAAACCGCTCAGCTTGCACACTGGTTCAATACTTTCCTATCTCGTATGCAAGAGATGCTACTTACCGTGATGGTAACGGCCGACCAAGTAGATAAAAACGCAACAGAAGGCCAAGCTCGTGCTGAAGTTTCACGTGACCAGTTGAACTCTCAGGTCAACGAGGTGAACTCACTTGCAACCGCGATCAATGAAATGAGTGCGACTGCGCAAGAAGTGGCAAGCTCAGCCGTTCAAGCAGCCGCAGCAGCAAGCCAAGTACAAAGCAACAGCCTTAATGGCATGACACGCATGGACAATGCCGCCAGCGCTGTAGACAGCTTGGCTGTTCAGGTCAATGACGCACAGCAACAAACACAAAATTTGGTCGATTCGAGCACCGCTATTCAGGGTATCTTGAGCGAGATTGGTGGCATTGCAGAACAAACCAACTTACTTGCGCTTAACGCGGCTATTGAGGCAGCCCGTGCGGGTGAAGCAGGACGAGGCTTTGCTGTTGTGGCAGATGAAGTGCGTAACCTCGCCAATCGCACTCAAGGTTCGACAGAAGAGATTCGCTCGATGTTGGCCCGCCTAGAGCAAGAGACTCAATCTATCGTGATATTGATGGAGCAAAGCCAGAAGCAAGCGAATGACACCAAAGGCGAAACCCAAGCAGCACATCTAGCACTATCTGAAATAAACCAAGCGATTGAAGTGATTAATGACATGAACAATCAGATTGCTTCCGCGGCTGAAGAGCAAAGCTCAGTATCAGAAGAGATTAACCGCAATGTAGTGATCATCAATGACACCGCTGTGGAAGTGATGGGCACCATGACATCATCAGTAGCAATCAGTAATGAGCTGACAGTGAAAGCCGGAGATTTGCACGGTGAGTTAAGCAAGTTCAAGCTTTCTTAATTACCAACAACGTCTCACAATAACTAGGCCGAGAAACGCAATGTTTTCAGAGAAACGCAATGTTCTCGGCCTCTTCATTTCTTAATTCCCGCTCAGCTCCAAACTCATCGATTGCAGTTCATCTATTAAATTTTACGGAACAAAACTCGCCTAACCAAACTATCTCTATAAACTATCCCAATATAAATAAAGCTAATCAGACTCTAATTCCACAAGTTGATTGAGCACTTCTTTGTCTAACACCGGGTGATGTTTGCTCGCTAAGATCAGCACAATATCCACTGCTGGTAACGGCGGCATATCATCAAGAATTTTCAAATCCGGAGTCACGCTGAGCTTACCCATTGCACCAATCGCAAGCCCCGCTTTGACGATAGCGCGCTGCGCGGAAGCGGTATTACTGCACGCCAGCAACTGATAAGACGTACCTTGCTTGGTTAAACCATTCACTGCTGCAGCATGATATTTACAGTCTGTTTGAAACAAGGCTAATGGAACAGGCTTGGAACCATCAAATACAAACTCAGGGCTGCTAATCCACACTCCGACATCATGAGTCAGCCAATACCCCTCTTCGCTGTCGGGCGCTCGGGTGACAATTGCGGCATCTAAACGGCCGTCATCCAACCACTCTCTCAGCGTAATGCTGGGCAGGCTAAATATTTGGATTGAGCACGTTGGTTCTGCTTGTTGCAACAGGCGAATCACTTTCGGCAGAATGGTGTCGTTGTAGTCTTCAGGGCAACCTAATCTTAAGGGCTGTTTGTCTTCATAACGCTTTACTTGTTTAAGCGCGGTATTGTGAAGGGCGACCAACTGTTCAGCATGAGAACGCAGCGCTAAGCCCGCTTCAGTCAGTATTAAATTACGTCCTTCTTTTTGGAAAAGAGTGACGTTGAGTTCTTCTTCCAACTTACGCATCTGAGCACTGAATGCCGATTGGGTGCGATTGATCTGTTTCGCGGCACGCGTGAAGCTGCTGGTTTCCACAAACGCGAGAAAGCCTCGCAACGCATCAATATCCATATCGAAATCACCACCCATCGTTTTTATTAATGTATTGCATCAAAATTATCCGTTAGTGCCTCGCAATACAATCCCCTAAGCTCAAAAGCATACCCACCAAACGCAAGGAAGCAACGATGCAGCTTTATATTGGAAACCAGAACTACTCAACTTGGTCACTGCGCGCATGGCTAATATTCGACAACTACAACCTCAATGCCGAAGTCATTAAGCTCAAGCTTTTCACCTCTGATTTCTACGACACTCTGGCTAAAGTGACACCAACGGCCAAGGTTCCAACCCTAGTTGATGGTGACGTTGCGGTGTGGGATTCATTGGCGATTCTCGAATACGTTAACGACGCCCACTTGAACGGTGCAGCGTGGCCTAGTTCAGTGAAAGAACGCGCCCATGCCCGAGCAATTTCCGCAGAAATGCACTCTGGATTTTTTGCCGTCAGAAATGAAATGCCAATGAATTGCCGCGCACAACGAAAGCTAAAACTCAGTGAAGATGCACTGAAAGACATCGCTCGTATCGATGCAATATGGTCAGCGCAAATGGATCTGTACCCAGAGGGATGGTTGTTTGGTGAATGGTCTATTGCCGATGCGATGTTTGCACCTGTGGCGCTGCGCGTAGAAACCTATGGCATCAAACTTTCAGAGAAGGCATCACAGTATCAGCAACGCGTGCTCAACAGCCCATCAATACAAAAATGGCAAGCAGAAGCCAGTTTAGAAACCGATGTGGTTGAAGAGGATGAGGCGGGTGAGCCAGTATAGGTAGATTAATATGAGTCTCGATATAACATCGAGACTCATTCGTTGTTAAGTGGTTAATTAGCTAGTTAATTAGTTAATTAGTTAATTAGCCAGAAGGATTTCACTAGAACGCGTTTTTCTCAAAGTATGTTATTCAACAGCTCACTAAATCTAGACGCTATCCACTGATGCGAAGCGGATGTAAATGTACGTTGATGCTGCAATAAATAGAGATCTACGTGATATTGTTTACTGTCTACGAAATCGTAAATGTCCACAAACCGACTATCGAAATCCGGTAATGAACTCAGCGCGTTCATACCAAAAATCACCGCATCTGAGCGAGATGCAATCTCCATTAACACATGAGTTTGAGTACTTCTAAGTTTTGGTCGTTTATTGCTTTCAAGCTCTAACAATATTTGCTGAAGAGGGGTGTTAAATGCTTGTTTGTGGTCTTCTTCTACATTCATCGCGAGCACCGGGTATCGCATGATTTCATCTAACGTAGCGTTTATTCCTACTAGAGGATGGTCTCTCCGAACAAACAGTTTGGGGTAAATGGTTCCTAACTTTGTCGCTTGGTATTTTTGATCTAGCGAACTCGAATAATGAATCGCAAAATCTAACTTCCCTTTATCGAGCAAATCATAAGGATTACTTTTCGCTGCCATTTCTATCAAGTTCACATCTGGAGCTTCATCAAATAGCTCTAAAGCCAAATTAGGAAGAATGGTACTGCCCAGAAAAGTAGGCAGGGAGATCGAAAACGTATCATTGCATTCTCGGGGATCAAATTGATTACGCTGAAATAACGCACTCAACTGCGGAAGAATGTGTTGCAGTTCTTTGCCTAACTCTAAGGATTTAGCTGTCGGTGTCAGCCCTGTCGATGTTCGAATGAAGAGAGGATCATCGAACGTTTCTCTCAAACGTTTTAAGCTCCGACTCATGGCTGACTGCGAAACAAACAACGCCTTAGCAGCATTGGTGACATTACGTTCTTTAAGCAACGTATCAAAAGCCACCAGTAGATTTAAGTCGACTCGATTCAACTGATATGAAATATCTTTTTGCATAAGCCCTCTAGCTAGATTGAACAATGACAGTGCTAAACGTTGAATAACCTTAACATGAAAAGATGCACCCATTTATAGGGTGCATTCAAACTTACTATGCCTTCTATTTTATCTTAACAAAATCACTTGGCTTCCATGAATTATCAAACCACTTTTCTGTCGGTGAATACATGCGGAAGATGATATTAAAACCCTTACCTTCCGTCGTTTGAACCCAGTTATTTTCCATTCCTTTGGGTGCATTGGGAGCAAAATGTATGGTTATAGAACCATCGACATTTTTCTGAATACTGTCACTTAAACCATCAATACCCGCAGACTTTTGATCCGTTTCTAACATAGAACGCGTCTGGTTATCGTAAATCATAAATGACCAAAACTTCTCTACAGGTGCATTTGGCGGCAGTGTCACCGTGTAATGTTGACTACCATCCAGTACTTCCTTGTTTGCATCACGTGTCGCCAATAAGTAATCCGACCCTTTGCCTACAGTTTTTGTCACCATATCAGGGGTAATCCCCGTCGCCAAGAAGTGGAAAGTTGCTCGCATATCCGAGTCAATCACGCCATTCGCATCTTTAAATTCATGGCCAGAGACTAGCGGAGTAAACCATTGTCTATCATCGTAGCGGAACATTTCTTCTTTAGGATGGAAGTAGGTTGAACGTGCTTCAGCCGTTGCTATTTTTGCTGCTTCCGACAGTATTTTCTGCATGCGTTTATTAGGAGCAAACTCCTGGCCTTTTTCTATCCCAATATCTTTGGCTAGCGACAACCATTCTGCATCAAAAATAGCCGTAGGCTCATATTGAATCAATGCGTTGATTTCATCATAAAACGTCGCGTCCATTGCATGAATAGTGTTGTAGTCGACACCTGAAATGTTCATGAACTCAGTCTTATCCTGCCCCCTATATGGATATAATTTAGTGGTCGCTTTTAATGCTTCAATGCTTTCTTGCATCTCTTCTGGAGAGCTCACAAGGCGCAGTAACAACCAATGTTGATAACCTTCACTAACAATCTCAATGTATCCCTCTGGCACTTCTCCTTTCCACGAAGAATGGCGAACGAAGTACTTACCTGATTTAGCGACGTTGTCTGGATGAGTCACGCCAATTCTGTCTACATATTTGAACGCAGCATTGTCGAGTAAGCCAAGCACTGGAGTGGGAATATCCAGAATGACTGGGCCATTTCTTACATCAATCTCTGATGTGATATACGGTGTGGTCGTGTTCGCTGTTAACCAAAGGCTATTCGCGTCTAGGTTATCTTCAGAAATTGCGATGGTTTGATTAGGTTTCATGCCGATGCTTTCATGTCCCAACAATAGTCCTTGTATTGAAGCAACGGGGATGCCGGATAGAAAAACACGAACGGCATTAGACACTTGAACGAAATCTTGCACCTTCGAATGCGTTTCATCTGTCGGTGCGCCATCGGTATAATTCAGTTCACCTAGGTAAGCAGACTCGACCTTATTTGGTGTGATGATGCTCTCTGGCACTTGTGCACTGAATTTAGGCTCAGCTAACGCCACAAATGAACAACCTAAAGTAATCAGCAACGTAGCAATAATCGATTTTTTCATAATAAGTTCTCTTGTTAAATTTGATTCATATAGCCTAGGCCGCACCAATTGATATTCTTCGCTTTGGTGTCACGCTCTAGGCTATTTAATTCCAGAAACGGGTTAGCGTTTATTGCTGGTTAGCCACTGATTTTTTCCATGTCTTCAAGTATCCAGTTTTTGAAGAACGTCTTCGATGTTGGACGGTAAAGTCGGAACAGTAAGAAGTAATCTTCACCACCGGTAGGAACCCAGTTTTCCTCTTGTCCTTTTGGCGCTTCCGGGCCGAAGTACAAATCATAAGAACCATCTGGATTCTTTTTCATCGTGTCCGCGTTTCGAGAAGAGAGACCAACTCGGTCGACACCTTTCACGAAGTTCTTGGTTTCCATGTTGTAAACAATGGCTGACCAGAAATCTTCGACTGGAGTATCCACTGGCACATTAAGCTTGTATGTCGCTTTGCCATCTAACATCTCACCTTTTGAATCACGCAAACCCGTTAGATAAAAGGTTGAACCGCCCAATTGCTTCGGCAAGTAAGTCACATAGAAGTACGACGCTGCTCGCTTATCGACTAACACCTCATCCTCATCTACAAAGGGGAAGCCAAGCTGAGCTTGAGGGCCAAAATTCCAGAAAGACCATTGCGATAGAGGCTTGCCATTTTCATCTTTCCATAACGCACTCACCGTCTGATCTGGCTCTACAAATTTAGATTGCATGTGCGCATAAGCCATCAATACACCTTCACGTATCGCTTTTTTCTGCTCATCTGTTGGGTCGAATTTTTTGCCTTTTTCGATACCAAGATCCTTTAGCAATGACGCCATCGCCTTGTCTTGAGCTCTGACCGGGTTCTCTTGGATAACGTCATTGATGTCTTGAAAGAACGTCTCGTTGTAATATGGGAGACTGTCATACGCGACTTCCGTTGCATCTAAGTAGTCTGTCTTTGGTGGGTTTTCAGCATCAACAAGATTGTAGATTTTGATTTTCTTCGCGTAATTACCCGCATCTAAATCTGTCGCACCATTGGTTAACGATGGTCTGAATGAAAAGCCATACAGATAAGTGTCGGTTTCAAATACTAGATAACCTTGGCTTTCTAGTGCTTGCTTCGAACCAAACTCGTTGTTGTAATCTGGCGGTAAGAAGAGATATTTCCCCCCTTCACCTTTATCAGCACCTTTATAGCCAACATCCGTGATCGGCACTTCCCACTGGTTCACAACCGAACCAAAGTAATTCACTTTGTCTGTTGCTGCTGGCACTTCAATAACGACGGGGCCATTTTTAGAGGTTGTGGTTGCCCACGCATAAGCTGTGGTGTCATTGGCAGTGAGGAATCCCTTTTCTGAGCCGAAAGGTTCGTTCACGTAAACCACGTCATTGTAGTCGCCATTCAAATCACGACGGGTTGCTTTCAAAAAATCAATCTGAGTAACGGCAGGCATATAGTGAATCGCCGTTTGAGTGGCACGCTGCACCATCATTTTGTATTCAAGATTTTCAATCTGCGATGCGCGAACAAGGATGTCGTCGGTATCATCAAACGATTGAGAATAGACAGGCATTGTGCTGATAGTGAGTAGCGAAGCTAATAGAAGTTTTTTCATGTTGAGCATATCTCTTCGTAAAGGTGAAACATTCAATTGTTTAAAAAACATCCTTTGTTTGAACCGAGTATACGAATGCGACCAAAATTCATCCAATGACTTATAGTCATTACTGATTATTCTATTTTTGGATAATGCTAGATGAGATTCGATTAACTCAATACGACTCAATGACCTTTAAGCTTCCCCTCTAAGCCGTTTTAATTTGATCGATTGTGATCGTCTAATCACAATGTGCAGACCTGATTGTTTATATTCAACTAAATTCAAATCATTAAGATAAACATCATGTTACGAGCAACCATCGCATTACTCAGCGTGACCAGTTTCGCTGTATCTGCCAATGTCACCCTTCCCTCTGGAGAAGACTGGATCAATCATGCCTCTGAAGGGCTAGCACCTTACTGGCTAATGCCTAGTGCTCAGGGAGAACCGATAGGCAACTTCCCGACATTTCGTTGTGATGACGGTACCTTGCTCGATGTTTCTGATGTGTGTCCTGAATTAGACAGAGGCTGGATCACTCCCCACTTCGGCAAAGAGTTTACGCGCATGAAATCACGTCAAACTTATGCCTATGGCGTGCTCTACCATCTTACCGGAGACAAGCAGGCTTTAGCGCTTACCAAACAAGGCGCCTACTACCTCATTGATCAACTAGAAGATAAGCAAAATGGTGGCTTTATTGGCTACACAAAAGAGGGTAAAGCAGGTCAGAATTGGCAGCAACGTACCTCTCAAGATCAAGCGTATGCGTTGGTTGGACTCGCGATGTATTACTACCTAACCCAAGACAAAAAGGTAGAAGAAGCACTCATCGCCCAACAAGCTTTTATCTTTGATAAGTATCGACTTAGCGACAACAGTGGTCTTGCTTGGGTACTTGCCGACGGTGAAGATGGAAAAGCCACACGACGTGAATTGGTCGCGCAACTTGATCAAATTAACGGTTACATGCTGTTAGTCGCCCCTTTGCTGAAAGAGCCCACCAAATCAAAATGGCTTGATGACCTAAATTGGCTAACACAAGCTATGATCGACCACTATCACTCTGAAGATGAACAACGCTTCTACGGGGCTATTCACGATAAAGCAGCCATGATGCCCAATGCCAATCACAACGATTTTGGACACACCATCAAAGCGTATTGGATGACCTATCTAACTGGTCATGCATTAAATAATTCCGATTGGTCGGAGTTTGGTTTAGACGGCATGAAACACACTCTGGATCAGGCGCAATATCAGAAAGACTTTGCCAATGTATCTAACTACTTTGGTGAGCGACTTCAGAAGATGTGGCAAGGGCAAGATATCACGGGCTGGCAGAGCAGACCGCACAGCCAGTGGGCGTCATCATGGGAGTGGGCTGAGCTTGATCAAGCGGCTATGACGGTATCGCTAGTCGATGGTTCAATGAAAGAAGTCCTGCAATACACGCTGCCAACATTTCATGATGTGTGGGTCGACCATAAATACGGTGGCGTAGGGCTTGAACCCAAGCGCACCAAGGCTTTCCATTGGGGGAATGGCTACCATCAATTTGAACATGCTTTGATTGGCTATTTATATGCTCAGCAAGTTGACGCTAAACTGGCTGTATTGCACTACGCGAGACCAACCAACAGCAAGATGCCAATGGAACCGTATTATTATCAAGGGGATGTGGTTGAGTTGGAGAAACTTGGAGATGGAACGCAGAAGGTCAGCTTCAATAACATTCAACCTTAATATCTGATATTCGCTCATCGATACTTTTAGCTGTGGTTTACGGTTAAGACGAAAAAGATGAGTGACTAGCTGTTCGCAAAGCCTGAGAAGAAAAGATGCTTTTCAGGCTTTTGAAATACAGTTGAACAACATTTATTGGTAGGGTTTGAAATGACTTTATGAACAAATTTTCACGATCAAGTAAATCTTATCGGGCCTCAAGCGAGGCAGAATAAGACATCGAAAAAATCACTTCTTATTATTCTGCTCAACCAGCTTTTCATTCCACGCTTCGTTGCCGTCTCGCTTACTGACATCATACTCAGAACAGAACTGCGATATGGTCATGTTGTTATCGCCTGTCGCTAACTTTAATGCCAACTGAACTTGTTGAAGCTTGCTTTGAAGGCGAAGGTTTTGGCCTGCCTTTGGGCTTTTTTCTTTGGCGAACTTTAAAGCGGCGTGTTTACGCTCGGCAGCGCCAGCTCGGCGATCCGCTTCTGATAATAGATATTTTAGCTGCGCGACACTCTTGCCCTTCTTAAAGGCAGGCTCAAGCAACTCAACGCATTCATCAAATGATGGATTTATAACATATGGATCAATTCTATGCGCTTGTTGACGCATCCACTCTAGCGCGAGCTTTTCATCTGACATTTTGCAATCTTTACCAATAAAACAGCCGTACATGGTATCGCTCAATAGCAAACCGCTGCAATAAAAAATTGAGTAACTTTTGCCTTTTTAATTAGAGCTTGTCGTTAAGTATCAATAACACCAAATCCAACCGCTGCCTTAACCCCGCAACAAAGAGCCAAAGTTGACGCTATTGATACCTCATTCGGTCTTTTTAACGCATCACAAACAGCTCTTCGTGATAATTCTGGTCAACATTGAACTTGTACGCATCGAGTTCTTTTTTAAGCGATGTTGAGAACAACTCTGGCCCGCAAAAATACAGTTCATAAACGTTTAGATCACCACATTGACTCGCGATTCTCTCTGCATTTAATCGCGGAGAGTGCAAGGTATCTATTACGTTCAGCTTCACACCGACTTGATGCGCAAGGTGCCATAATTCATCGACTAAATGCTCATCGACACCACGGGTACAATAGAATAGCTCGATGCGAGAGTGAGTCTTCTCTGCTTTGAGCGCTTCAAGTGTTGCAAAAAACGACGCTATCCCGACACCACCCGCAATCCAAATTTGTGGCTTACTTAAGTCAAACTCAAGTCGACCATAAGGTCCTTCCACCGTGACCGCATCGCCCGCATTTACTCGTTCATAAAGACCATTAGTAAAGTCACCCAACTCTTTAATCAAGAAGCGCAGTTCTGAATCTTCGCTACCTGACACAATGGTAAACGGATGCGGGTCTTCGTTACCAAAACGCAAGTATGCAAACTGCCCTGCTTTATGGCCTCGCCAAGATGCATCTGGCTTTAGCACCAACTCCATCACTTCAGCTTGTGGAAAATATCGAGTGGACACAACAGAAGTAAAATGCCGATTACGACGACCAACCAAACCCAACAAACTGTAAATCGCTGCAATAGACCCAACTAAAGCAAATGCCACCGTTAGGTAATAAATAGGCTGACCCCAATAGGCATGTTTGAGCAGTAATACCGAGTGAAACACGATCAAAAGATACGCAACAGACATCAAGCGATGTGACAATTTAAACGGTTTGTATTTCACTGCCGCCCACAACGACGCCACCAGTAAAACAAGCAATAGATAGAAACCCCACTCGCCAATATTTTCAGCGAAACCGTGTAGTCCATTGACCCACGCTTCCCAACCAGACAAAGTTCTTGCCGGGCCTGAACCGTCATGATGAACAGGCTTAGCCAACACTCCAGACATCACTAGCCACTTGGGAACCTGGTACCACAACCAGTGTGTCACACCCAGTGCAACGCCACCAATACCCAACCATTTGTGGACTCGATACGCTTTATCCATGCCGTTGAGCCAATTCTCAACCATAGGCAAACGCATCGCCAAGATCATGGTGATGGACATTAACATCAGAGACAAAATACCCGAATACTGAATCATGCCCGAGCGCCATTCAAATACATTGCTTGAAGCGAAGAGTTGCGGTTCCATCGCAAACCAAAAGGCTGACATTGTGGCAATCATTGCCCAGATGATATTGCGGACTGTTTTCATTTTTTAACACTCATAAAGACGACATCATTACTTTAGCTTGCGTGATGTAAAGCGACGTCAACATACGTAAATATATGCAAAGGCACACGCTCAACTGATCGTTAGGAGGGGCTTTCGCGTAAATATCGTCTGGTTAGTAAACAAGTCATCGAAAACAAAAATGAGAAGAAGAGAAGATATGAAGGACATGACCCTTTCAAGACAAGATATCCAAACGATGGATCAGCGAGAACGTGCTCGCTTAATTAATTCCTTATCGGGATTCAAAAGCGCCAACCTAATTGGTACGTGTGATAAACAGGGGTTCGATAACCTTGCTGTGGTGAGCTCTGTGGTTCATCTAGGGTCGAATCCACCTTTGTTTGGCTTCATAGTTCGACCAGCAGAAAGTCGTCGCCATACATTAGAGAATATCCTAGAAACTCGACACTTCACCATCAACAGCATCGGGGCTGATTTTGTTCAGAAAGCGCATCAAACCTCGGCTCGTTATCCAAAGACGGCATCCGAATTCAAAGCCGTCGGGCTCACCCCTTACTATGACGACATGTTCCCCGCACCATTTGTTTTAGAAAGCAGTCTCAAAATAGGGTTAGTTTTGAAAGAACAGATATCGATTGAAAGCAATCAAACGCAAATGTTGATTGGAGAGGTCATTACGATTCAAGCACCCAAACGTGCCGTGATGCCGGATGGCTACCTTAATTTAGAAGCGCTAGATTTAGTAACGATTTCAGGGCTAGACAGCTACCATGTCACTCAAAGGCTTCACCGCTTAAGTTATGCCAAACCAGACAAGTCTCTGTTTCCGCTGACTCGTGAAGGAAACCCAACCTCATGGGACGCTCGTGAGCTCAATCTAAGCTAATTTTGTTCGGTAATTTAGTCACAAAGGTGTTAACTTTCTTTGACTCCAAGAGAGGCAGCTCAAAAAAAGGATTCATAAGGACGCAACTAAACGGTATGCATCCTTCAAGAGCATCTCACTCAATCTTAATTCCGTTCCCAAGGTCCCCCTTTGAAGTTAACTCACTTTAAATACAAAACACGCAAAGGCCCAGACTACCGACATGGCGATCAGGTGTCTTTCATGGATATCAAACAGACCTTCGGTATGGGCAGCATTCGCGTGGGAGCTTGGGTTTCTAAAGAAGAGAAGGAGCTGGCTGCTAATCTGATATTCGACTCGCTGGCAGACTTAGCTTACATCTTGGCTCTGCCGCCAGAAGCAATTGGCCTGCGCGGTACACTAGGCTTAGCGTTCGGCAGTGGTGGCAGAAAGGGTGTACAAGCACACTACGCGCCAAACCAAAGAGAGTTAGCCCTTGCTAAAAACGCAGGTGCTGGTGCGTTAGCGCATGAGTTCTGGCATGCATTTGACCACTACATTGCCGAAAAGGCCTTTGAGATTGGTGATACATCTGGCCCTCGAAAACACATCTTGTTTGCCAGTGACTGTTGGTTACACGATAGAAAGGTGCGACCTCATCCATTAAACGAAAATTTGATGTCAGTGTTCGATGCCACACTACTCAGTGACAACAACCTAGATAAACACGACTACGTTGCACGCAGTGTCATTGCAGACAAGGCAACTTCGGCTCGTTACTTCTCACTACCAACAGAAATGATGGCGCGAGCCTTTGAAGCTACGATTGAATCCTGTTCAGATATCGAGAATTCTTACTTAGTCGATGGCACGACCAAGCCGGATATGTTCCCTCTCTATCCAGACCTCAAGCATCGCAAAGATATTTATGAAGCGCTTCAAGGTTATTTCGCGCCGTTGGGTCGATCTCTAAGTAAGTAACGTTCGAGTCGTTAGAGGTTAGAGATGATCCATCAACGAAAAGTGTTTATAGTCGGAAATCAAACTTCAACATCCATGATTTAGAGGCAGTAATGATCAGTTGGCCATCTTTGGTAAAACTCGACGGTGACGATGAGCTTATTTACGTCGCGTCCGAACAAGATTTTCAAGCCGAATGCTCAGACATGATTTTGGGCGAAGAGGATTACCTCATCGATTCAGAGGGTGACAGCTACTCGCTTCAATCGAGTTCAAATCAACTGTCTCTAGCTAAACGAGCAGACCAGTATTCGGTTGAAAGCGTGACCAAACTGATTCGAAATCACGAGTTCCAGAAAGCAGAAGTGTGCCTGATGAAGATCCACTTCCTAACGATCGAAGAAGCGATTCAGTCTTTGGCTTTTGAGCCACGTTAAGATTGGTTATCAATTCGAAACCTATATTCGAATCAAAACGTTTAACAGCACATACAAAAACAGCGCCCAAATAGGCGCTGTTTTTCATTTTACTTAGTTAACAGGTTAAGCGATAAAAATCTGTGCCAGTGCGTAGCCTAAACAACATGCACCTACTACACCGATTAAACCCACCGACATGAATGAGTGGTTGAAGTACCACTTACCAATCTTGGTGGTGCCAGAGACATCGAAGTTAACCGTTGCGATATCTGATGGGTAGTTCGGGATGAAGAAGTAGCCGTAAACTGCTGGCATTAAGCCGATAAGCAGTGCTGGATCTAATCCTAAGCCAAGGCCAACAGGTAACATCATACGTGCCGTTGCTGCTTGCGAGTTCACCACAACCGATACGATGAATAGCGCTAGTGCGAACGTCCATGGGTAGTTGGTTACCATTTCCACGATGCCAGATTTGAACTGAGGCATTGCGTATTGGAAGTAAGTATCCGACATCCAAGCGATACCGAAGATAGCAATTGCTGCCACCATACCCGATTTGAATACCACACCATTTGGTACATCACGTGGGTCAGTTTTGGTTGCCAGCAAGATGATACCGCCGAAACAGAGCATCATCATTTGGATGATTACCGACATCTTGATTGGCTTGTCGCCGTCTACGATAGTTCTGATCTCAGGCACCATCGCCACGATAACAATCACGACAATTGAAAGTAGGAAAATCAACACGGCATTACGAGCCGAAGTTGGAAGCACTTCATCCAAGGACGTCGCCGTCGTGTTCTCGATGCGTTTTTTCCACTCAGGATCTTTTAGACGTGCTTGATAATCAGGATCGTCGTTCAGCTCTTTACCGCGTTTCAAGCTATATAGAGAAAGTAAAAGTGTGCCGAACAGCGTTGCAGGAACCGTCACCATCAAAATGGAAAGCAGAGTAATGGAGTGTTGGACATCGGAAAGTTGCGCGAGGTAATACACCACTGCAGCCGAGATTGGAGAAGCCGTAATCGCTAGCTGAGACGCCACTGATGCCGCTGCCATTGGACGCTCAGGACGAATACCATTCTTCAACGCAACATCGCCGATGATTGGCATGATTGAGTAAACCGCGTGGCCAGTACCCAATAGGAAAGTCATCGAGTAAGTCACGAACGGTGCTATCAAGGTGACGCGTTTCGGGTTCTTTCTCAGTACCCTTTCCGCAACTTGAAGCATGTATTTCAAGCCACCCGCCGCTTCGAGGATCGAAGCACAAGTCACAACGGCGAGAATGATCAACATTACGGTGACAGGTGGAGACGTTGGTGGCATCTTGAAGACAAACACCTCGATAACCAAGCCAATCCCAGAAACAACACCTAAGCCGATACCGCCATACCGAGACCCGATATAAAGTACGACTAATAAAAATAGAAACTCGAAATACAACATAAGCAACCTTGCTAAAAATATGGACTAATTATATTTTGTCCTTTAGTCCAGCCTTTTACTTATTACTTGGTCACACTATGATTGCAGGCTCACGCAAATTGTTTTTTATAAGATTATGGTCACGATCCCAAGCCTGTAAGTTTATGAATTGTAATAGGAAGCTAGGCACTCAACCTAGATTTGTTATGTATGATAGCCATTATTGTGTCTGTTAGAACCGCATGGCCTATCAAACATCAGACTCATAACTGAACGATATTATTCCAACGCAAGTTAATCAGGTTTCTCCTCATCTAGAAGCATATTACCGAGACAATTCGGTATATTCTTACTGAACACTGACTCGCCTATCTCCAGGCACTATGTCAAAATACTCGCCCTCATGATGACAACACATAAAGAACCACGGATATGAATTTTCAAGCTGCTATTTTTGATATGGATGGACTGCTGCTCGACACCGAGCGACTTTGTATGCAGGTTTTTGAAGAAGCATGTCACGCGCAAGGTGTTCCGTTTTTGCAAGATGTCTACCTAGGCATCATTGGCTGTAACGCAAAAACCATCGAACAGATCTTTAGAAATGGCTACGGTGAAGGGTTAGATTACCCAGCGCTGAACAACGAATGGCGCACTCGCTACAGTGCGATTGTTAAGCACCAAGCTATTCCAGTAAAAGACGGCGTGATTGAACTGCTTGAATGGCTAAAATCAAACGACATTCCAATCGCGGTGGCAACTTCCACTCAGTTAGATATCGCCAAGAAGAAGCTTGAACTGGCTGGCCTAGATTCTTATTTCACCTCGTTAAGCACTGGCTGTGAAGTGACTCATGGTAAGCCTCACCCAGAGATCTACCTGCTAGCGGCTGAACGCCTAGGTGTTGCCCCTGAAACCTGCCTAGCGTTTGAAGATTCAAACAACGGTATTCGCGCGTCGATGGCTGCAAACATGATCAGTTTCCAGATCCCAGATCTGGTTGAGCCTTGCGAAGAAGTAAAAGCGCTTGGGCACACGATAAGCCCTTCCCTGCACCATGTGTTAGCACAGCTTCAACAAGCTGCAGCTTAGGCTCTTATTACCGTTGATAACGCTTTAATCAACACAGAATAACCTTTCTATTAAGCCGACTCACATAGTCGGTTTTTTTGTTGATATTCCTTTTATAAAAGATAAAAACTCGCGCTTGAAACTGTTACAGTCGATATGAAACGACACTGATCGATAAACAACATTGATAACGTCTACATATGGAGAAAGGGACGCGTGATAGAAAAATTTGAAAGCCAACTGCTTGATTTTGTACAGCAAGAAATGACACAAGACGCAGCGCACGACATCAGCCACATCAAGCGCGTAGTCAAAACCGCCAAGGCTTTGTGTACTCAAGAGCAGGCTAAGCTTGAAGTCGTTCTACCCGCCGCTTACCTTCATGATTGCTTCACCTTTCCAAAGAACCACCCAGACAGAGCCCAAAGCTCACAAATGGCAGCAGACAAGGCTATCTCTTTCCTCAAATCTATCGAGTATCCTGCGCCCTACCTTGATGAGATCCATCACGCCATTGTCACTCACAGTTACAGTGCCAACATCACACCAGAAACCTTGGAAGCGCAAATAGTCCAAGATGCGGATCGCCTCGATTCTCTCGGTGCAATTGGTATTGCACGCTGCCTGTACGTGGGTCAAAGCTTTAACGCTGAACTCTATAACCACGAAGATCCATTCGCTGAACATCGTGACTTGGATGACAAGCATTACAGTGTCGACCACTTTTACGTGAAGCTATTCAAGCTGGCTGAAACAATGAATACAGAATCTGCCAAATTAGAAGCCAACAAGCGCACCGACTACATGCGTGGCTTTCTTGAACAATTGGGCGCCGAAGTTTAACGGCTTAAAAAAAGAGACACGCGATAAGGAAGAGAGAAGGATATGGAAATAAACCGCTTTAAAGCATCCGACGCTGAAGAGATCGTCACTTGGTTTACATCCCTAGAAGACTACGTTCTGTGGGGCGGACGAACATTTGGTTGGCCGTTAGAAGCCGATTCAATCATCGAGCGATCTCAAGAACCACAGGTTGAGCTGTATACCTTTTCTGCATCTAAGTCATACTCTGAATCGAATGCGAAATCGAATACCGATGACTTGCTTGGCTTTATGGAATTTCAACGCATGTCAGACAACGAACTTCGTTTCTGCCGAGTCGCGATTCACCCAAACCAACGAGGCAAAGGGCTTGGGCAATCCATGATAGAAAGTGCATTAGACGCCGCGAAACAAATCCCTGATGTCACCACCATCAGCTTGGCGGTATTTCAGCAGAATATCGGAGCAAAACGTTGCTACGACAAAGCCGGCTTTCAGGTGGTCGACAAAGAGCCGAGCGTCAAAGAGTTCAATGGCAAAACGTGGCCCCTGTATCAAATGGAATTAAAGCTCTGCTAGTTCGTTTTAATTACTAGATTTGACCCCATATCATTAAGCATTGGCTACATACTCAAGATACACAGATGTAATTTGGAACCTTCATGACCCAAGAAAAATTCGATACTATTTACCAACGTGC
Source organism: Vibrio sp. QJM3NY_21 (assembly GCF_057785975.1). Classification (NCBI taxonomy): domain Bacteria; kingdom Pseudomonadati; phylum Pseudomonadota; class Gammaproteobacteria; order Vibrionales; family Vibrionaceae; genus Vibrio; species Vibrio sp. QJM3NY_21. The sequence continues at coordinate 102,616 of NZ_CM173514.1, read as the reverse complement.
AGCTCACCGCAAAGGCGGAGCGGCCGAACTCGAAAAAATTGTTCGTGCGCCCCTTTCACAAGCCGAGCTATCAAAAATCACCGACGATCGTTGGCTAGCCGCCTTTACTGAAAAAGTATTCCAGTGTGGTATTTCATGGAATGTAGTGAGGAAGAAATGGCCGCAATTTGAAGAAGTGTTCTTTGAATTCAATATCGAAAAAATGCTGATGCTGCCGAATGAAATGTGGGAACAGAAAGCGCAAGACCCGCGCATTATTCGTCACCTTACTAAGGTGATGACCATCCCTGCCAATGCCACCATGATCCACAACGCCAAGCGTGAAGCCGATTCATTCTCGCAAATGGTTGCCGACTGGCCATCAGAGCGCATCACAGAACTTTGGGATTACCTGAAAAAACACGGTAAGCGATTGGGCGGAAACACAGGCGCCTACACTTTACGCCAAATGGGCAAAGACACCTTTATCTTGTCTTCGGACGTTGAAGCTCACCTACGCAGCACAGATGTTGTCGATAGCGGCCGTAACACCAAGCGAGCACAACTGGCAGCGGGTAAAGCCTTCAACGAATGGCAACAACAATCAGGGCGTAGCCTGAGCGAAATAAGCCAGATCGTGGCGTACAGCTGCGGTGATAATCGCGTCTAGCCGCACTCCAAATGATTTAAAGCTCAAGATTGCACACACTTCACCGCAAACTAAATGTTATAAGTCATTAACAAATAAGCGTACATCGCACTTTCACTCGGTGGCATTGTATAGATAAGTGTATACAATGTAGGGTAGCACTCATGAATTATTCTCGATTAACCCTATCCGACTAAACAAGGGCCCTTATCTCTATGACAGTTCTCAAAAACTCTGTCTCCAAAGGTGTAAAAACTAAAGTCACAGGCCAGACTCAAGACGATGTTGTTTACTGCCATATCTTCGACGCGATACTAGAACAAAGGCTGCCACCAGCCACCAAATTAAGCGAAGAAGCCCTAGCAGAAATTTTTAGCGTTAGCCGTACAATTATCCGTCGTGCCTTACTGCGTCTTTCTTTAGAACAAGTTGTGGTGATCCGCCCGAACCGAGGCGCAATGATTGCCGCCCCAACAGTGGATGAAGCCAAACAGATATTTAAAGCACGTGAAGTGATGGAGATTGCTATCACTGAACTTGCGGTGAAAAACGCCACCAAAGCACAGATAGAAGAGTGCAGAAAATTAGTCGCGAAAGAGAACTGTGCCTTTGACCAAGGTGATTACGGTTCTGGCTTGCGATTGTCTGGCGAGTTTCACATCAAACTGGCTGAAATGGCAGAGAATGCACCACTGCTCGCTTTTCAACGCAGCTTGGTATCGCAAACCTCACTGTTGATCGCTCAATACGAGACAGGTAACCACTCGAACTGTTCTCTAGACGAACACTCAGGCTTACTGGATGCAATTGAGTCAGGTAACGAACAACAAGCAGTAGAATTGATGCAAGAACATCTAAGCCATATTCGTTCGAAGCTCAACCTAGACAGCAGCACAGCTTCTAGTGATCTGCATGTCGTGTTCTCAGACCTGCTTAAGAGTAAGTCATAGACGATTCAACAAACGATTGATAACCATCCGTTAACAACTTTTTGTTAACAGCTTTTTGTTAACAAAATTGGAGAGAAGTAAGCCTCTGCGTTTACTTCTCTTTTTTATGCCCTCTCCCCTAAAAATAAAGACGACGATCGGCTCACATCCATCTAAAGCACTGTCTATTCTAGCCTCAACAACGATCTTAGCCTCTACAGAATCACTCCCAACAGTGCCATAAATCTTGTCTTTATCTTGTATACATAGCTATCCATTCATTCACACCATAAAACTGTTCACTCTCAATCCAAACCCTTATAAAACAGACTACTACGACCAAAATTAAATTGTATACAATTCACGACAGCCCCTCTTTGTTGCATTTTTGTAAATAAATAGTTGACCGCAGGGTCAGGATGGATAATTATTGACCTAGAAGTCAAAAAGAATACACATGGAAATATGTCGATTTACAAGGAGGTCTCTTGATTACTTTTTTGCTCAATCAGGAAATAAGACGTGAAGATAATCTGTCGCCAAATATGACAGTGCTCAACTACCTTCGTACCAAGGTTAATAAAACGGGTACAAAAGAAGGTTGTGGGTCGGGTGACTGTGGTGCATGTACGGTAGTTCTCGGTGAAGTGGTTGACGGACAGTTGCAATACCGCTCGGTGAACTCTTGCCTTACGTTCGTTTCAGCGCTGCATGGCAAGCAACTGATCACAGTAGAAGATCTACAAAATCGAGATCGCTCTTTGCACCCAGTGCAGAAAGCGGTGGTTGATTTTCACGGTTCACAGTGTGGTTACTGCACGCCGGGCTTCATCATGTCGATGTTTGCCCTAGGCAAGAACAAACCCGATGCGAGCAAAGAAGACGTCATGGAATCACTGGCGGGTAACCTATGTCGCTGTACTGGCTACCGACCAATTGTTGATGCTGCGATGTCGCTTTCAACAGACCAGCCTTTGATTGACCAATTTGCAGAACTTGAACGCAACACCATCAAGAAGCTAGAAGGTATTCAAGACACTGAAGCCAACTTACGCCTTGGTCACCTCACCGCTTTTTCCCCGAAAAGCACCGATGAGCTGGCCAAGCTTTTTCAAGCACATCCGAACGCTAAGCTGGTTGCTGGCGGCACGGATTTAGCATTGGAAGTGACGCAATTCCATCGCGAGATTGAAACACTGATCAGCGTAAACCTTGTTGAAGATATGAAAGTATGCGAAGAGACCGACACCGATTTAATTATTGGTGCCAACCTGCCTATCAGTGACTCTTACGCACTACTGAAAAAACACTACCCAGATTTTGGTGAACTGCTACACCGCTTTGCGTCACTGCAAGTGCGTAACCAAGGCACCATTGGCGGTAATGTAGCGAATGCCTCACCTATCGGTGACACCCCTCCTCTGCTGATTGCTCTCGACGCGAAGATCAAACTTCGCAGCGGCGACGAGTCTCGCACGATGCCGATTGAAGATTACTTCATCAGCTACAAAGTGACGGCGCAAAAAGAGAGTGAATTCATCGAACAGATCATCATTCCTAAGCCAACCAACGACAGCTTCCGAGCTTACAAAGTGTCGAAACGTTTAGACGACGACATCTCTGCGGTGTGTGGCGCGTTTGATATTCAAATTGAAGATGGCAAGGTTTCTTACGCTCGTATCGCTTTCGGCGGTATGGCAGCAACGCCTAAGCGTGCAACTCGTTGTGAAAATACGTTATTAGGCAAACCGTGGACAGACGCTAATATTAAGTTAGCGATGCAGGAACTGTATAACGACTTTGAGCCGCTATCCGATTTCCGTGCAAGCCAAGAATACCGTTCACTGTCGGCAGCAAATATGTTGCGTCGTTACTTCATTGAACAGCAGAACAAAAACAACCAAATCGAAACAAGGGTAACGTCTTATGTCTAAATCACACGAGCATGCGATGACCCACGAAGAGATGGTTACCATTGCAAAACAAGACCTAAAAACTGGCGTAGGTAAAAGCGTTAAACACGACAGTGCAGCCAAGCAAGTAACAGGCGAAGCGGTATACATTGATGACCGCCTAGAGTTCCCAAATCAGCTACACGTATACGCACGCCTGAGCACTCAAGCGCACGCCAATATCACAAAAATAGATTTATCACCGTGTTACGAATTCGAAGGCGTGGCGATTGCCATTCAAGCGAAAGACGTACCGGGTGAGCTAGATATCGGCGCGATTCTTCCGGGTGACCCACTGCTTGCAGACGGCAAAGTAGAATACTACGGCCAACCTGTGATTGCCGTGGCAGCCAATGATTTAGAAACCGCACGTAAAGCCGCACAAGCTGCAATCATTGAATACGAAGAACTCCCTGCCATTCTTGATGTAAAAGAAGCACTAGAGAAAGAGCACTTCGTAACAGAAAGCCACACTCAACAACGTGGTGACTCAAAAGCCGCGCTGGCAAAAGCAAAACACGTGATCTCTGGTGACCTAGAGATCGGCGGCCAAGAGCACTTCTACCTAGAAACTCAAATCAGTAGCGTTATGCCAACCGAAGATGGCGGCATGATCGTTTACACCTCGACCCAAAACCCGACCGAAGTTCAAAAACTGGTTGCGGAAGTGATTGGCGTGCCAATGCACAAAGTCGTGATTGATATGCGTCGTATGGGCGGTGGCTTCGGTGGTAAAGAGACTCAAGCGGCCTCTCCAGCATGTATGGCAGCTGTGATTGCACACCTTACAGGCCGACCAACCAAAATGCGTTTGCTGCGCAGTGAAGACATGCAGCAAACCGGTAAACGCCACCCGTTCTACAATCAATATACGGTCGGTTTTGACGACAATGGTGTGATTCAAGGTGCCGATATTACCGTTGCAGGTAACTGTGGTTACTCGCCAGACTTATCAAGTTCTATCGTCGACCGAGCGATGTTCCACTCAGACAACGCCTATTATCTAGGTGATGCAACTGTGGTTGGTCATCGATGCAAAACCAATACCGCATCGAACACCGCGTACCGTGGCTTTGGTGGCCCGCAAGGCATGATGACCATTGAACACATCATGGACGAGATTGCGCGTTACCTGAAAAAAGATCCTTTGGAAGTACGTAAGGCGAACTACTACGGCGAAGAAGGCCGTAACGTGACCCATTACTACCAAACCGTTGAAGACAACTTTTTACCTGAGATAACCGAACAGCTTGAACGCAGCAGTGACTATCACGCACGTCGTAAAGACATTGCCGAGTTCAACAAGCAAAGCCCTATCTTGAAGAAAGGCCTTGCTATCACGCCAGTGAAATTCGGTATCTCGTTTACTGCGACTTTCTTAAACCAAGCAGGTGCGCTCATCCATATCTACACCGATGGCAGTATTCATTTGAATCACGGTGGTACGGAAATGGGGCAAGGCTTGAACATCAAAGTGGCACAAATCGTTGCACAGGAGTTCCAAGTCGATGTCGAACGTATCCAGATCACCGCTACAAACACAGACAAAGTTCCGAACACATCACCAACCGCAGCCTCATCGGGCACCGACCTCAACGGTAAGGCCGCGCAAAACGCCGCAATGACCATTAAGCAGCGCCTGATTGACTTCGCTTCTTCGCACTTCAAAGTGTGGCCTGAAGAAGTGGTATTTAAGAACGGCATGGTGCAAATCCGCGATGAGATCATGACCTTCAACTCATTTGTTGAGCTGGCTTGGTTTAATCAAATTTCGCTATCGAGCACCGGCTTTTACCGCACTCCGAAGATCTATTACGATCACGAGAAAGCACGCGGTCGTCCGTTCTACTACTACGCGTATGGTGCCTCTTGTTCAGAGGTTATCGTCGATACCTTAACCGGCGAGAACAAGATTCTGCGTGTCGATATTCTGCATGATGTGGGCGCTTCATTGAACCCTGCGATTGATATCGGCCAAGTCGAAGGTGGCTTTGTGCAAGGTGTTGGTTGGTTAACGACGGAAGAGTTGGTGTGGAACCAGCAAGGCCGCTTGATGACCAATGGCCCGGCAAGTTACAAGATCCCTGCGATTGCTGATATGCCAATTGATTTCAGAACGCACCTTTTAGAAAACCGTAACAACCCAGAAGACACCGTCTTCAACTCGAAAGCCGTGGGTGAACCGCCTTTCATGTTGGGAATGTCGGTGTGGAGCGCACTGAAAGACGCCATTAGCTATGTCGCTGTCGATGGCGCGATTCCTAAGCTCAACACACCTGCAACGCCAGAACGTATCTTGATGGCGATTCAGGAAGTCACTGAAACGGCTCCGACTTCGGTCGATGCTCAATCAGAAACGGCTTAGGGCTCATGTGGATCGTTTAGATCGCAATAAATAGCTTAGGAAGCATAAAAGGGATTTAGGAGGACATATGTTTAAGGATAATTGGATTCACGAACTGGCAAAACTGGAAGAGAACTACGAACCATGTGTGATGGTGACAGTGCTTGAAGACAGAGGCTCCGTTCCGCGTGATGCGGGCACCAAGATGCTTGTGACTCGTGACCGAATCATCGCTACGATTGGTGGTGGTCACCTTGAACATGTGGCCACTAAAATGGCGCGTGAAATGCTAATTGCCAGCGAAAAATCACTCAAAGTGGAACGCTTCAACCTAGGTGCTCGTTTAGGCCAATGTTGTGGCGGAATGGCAACACTAAGCTTTGAACCGATTGGCACTCAACAGAACCACCTTGTGTTGTTCGGCGCAGGCCACGTTGCCAAAGCGCTGCTGCACATTGTCGCGACTCTGCCCTTCCGTGTGACCTGGATTGATGAACGTGAAGAAGTGTTCCCTGAAACGCTGCCACATGGTGTGAAGAAGCTTGTTTCAGACGACCCAGTCGGTGAAGTAAAACACATGCCACCGAACAGTTATTACCTTGTGATGACGCACAACCACCAGCTCGATTTTGACCTGACTAAAGCGATTATCGACCGTGAAGACAGCCGTTACTTTGGCATGATTGGTTCTCTGACTAAGCGCAAGAAGTTCGACTTCCGCTTAGAGCAACGCGGCTACAGCCAAGAACAAATTGAAACCATGCTTTGCCCGATTGGTATAAGCGCGGTGAATGGTAAACATCCAGCGGAAATTGCGGTATCAGTTGCGGGTGAACTGATCGCACACTATCAAGGCCAAGCGCTTGAACAAAAGCGCCCAACCAAACAATATCGAAATCAGGATTTGACCGATCAACACAGTCAACCAAGCGATATAGGCGGACCACCATTGGAAGAGAAGATCGCCTAACAAAAGTCGCAAAGCTTCAGTGGCCATAACGTCGCTGAAGTCATTAAAAGGAAGTAAACATGACAACGCAACGCAAAGCTTATCGCGCCAGCATTTTACACAGCGTCGCCGACCCAAAAGACGTCGGTATCGATGAGTCTTACGACTATTTTGAAGACGGTGTTTTAGTGGTTGAGAACGGCCATGTCGTCGACTTAGGCCCTGCCGATGAGGTATTGGCTCGCCAACCTAAAACACTCGAAGTAAAAGAATACAAAGACAAGCTGATCACCTCTGGCTTTATTGATACGCACATCCACTACCCTCAAACAGGGATGATCGCGTCTTACGGTGAGCAGCTACTAGATTGGTTAGAGAACTACACCTTCCCAGAAGAAAAACGCTTTAAAAACCCAGTCTATGCACACAAAGTAGCGAAGCTATTCCTAGACGAATTAGCAAGCAACGGCACCAGCACTGCACTCGTATTTGGCACGGTACACAAAGAGTCGGTTAACGTATTCTTTGAAGAAGCCGAGAAGCGTAACCTACGTATGATCGCGGGTAAGGTTCTGATGGATCGCAACGCGCCTGATTACCTCACCGACACACCAGAATCTGGCTATACAGACTCAAAAGAGCTGATCGAAAAGTGGCATAACCGCGGCCGTTTGCTTTACGCGGTGACACCTCGTTTTGCGCCAACCAGCACACCAGAACAACTTGCTACTGTAGGTAAACTGCTAGAAGAATACCCAGACGTGTACATGCACACTCACCTTTCAGAAAATGAAAAAGAGATCGAGTGGGTGAAATCGCTGTTCCCAGAGCGCGACAGCTACTTGGATGTGTATGACCACTATGGCCTACTGCACAAACGCTCGGTATTCGCACACGGTATTCACCTTTCAGATTGCGAATGTAAACGCCTCGCGGATACCGATTCGGCAATCGCTTTCTGCCCGACTTCGAACCTATTTTTAGGTTCTGGGTTGTTCCGATTACCAGAGATGGAAGATCACGGTATTCGTGTCGGCGTGGGTACTGATGTAGGCGCAGGCACCAGCTTCTCAATTCTGCAAACCATGAGTGAAGCGTACAAGATCATGCAGCTACAGCATAAGAAGTTGCACCCGGCTAAGTCGCTGTTCTTGGCAACTCTAGGCGGTGCACGTTCACTGCATTTAGAAGACAAGATCGGTAACCTAGAAGTCGGTAAAGAAGCAGATTTCGTGGTGTTGGATCTACACGCTACACAGCTGATGCGCTTTAGAATGGAACAAGCCACCAAACTTGAAGAGAAGCTGTTTGTACTAATGAGCTTGGGTGACGACAGAACCGTTAGCGAGACTTACATCTACGGCGAAAAGGCCTACGATGTGAACTTCAAAGATTACAAGAAGCTCGTTAGTTAGGCTTAAAACCGAGTAACAATCGCTAGACAGCGACAAGCCGTCGTTAATTATATAATCCGTCCAGATTTATCTAGCCTTTAAAGACCAGTTGCTGATGCCACTGGTCTTTTTTGTGCTTCATTCAAAGAAATAATAAATTAACCGCTCACAGACAACGATCTTCGGTGACGCCAAGTCATTATATTGATAGGTTAATGTTTATACATATCGACTTTATGCTTCGTTTGGCGTCTCTCTAAAACATTCGTTTCTCAACTAAATGGAAGCACCAAATCTAGAAAGGATTTCTATGTTCGAACAGGTCGTCAGCATTCTGTTTCCCGTTTTTGCTTTAGCCAGTGCTGGCTTTGCGGTGGGTCGTTGGCTCAAGCCCGATTTCAAACCGATCAATCGCATTAACATGGATGTCTGTATTCCTGCTTTGGTGTTTGCATCGCTGACCACCATGCCTCTCGACACAGAACAACTGCCACTCATCACCGCCTCTTTGATTGCGGTGTTAGTGCCAGCCTTATTGATGATTCCAATCTGTAAGATCTTTAAGCTCAACTTCAAAGCTTGGGCTCCGCCACACATGTTTCGCAACAGTGGCAACCTTGCGATTCCCCTGTTCACTTATACCTTTGGTGAGAGCGCATTGGCCCCTGCAGTGCTGCTGTTTGTTGTATCTGCATGTGTGCACATTAGTGTTGGTTTGGCTTTGCTAAGTGATGGCAACCCGATCAAACAGATCCTCAAAATGCCGATATTCTTAGCCGCCGCATTAGCGATGACGCTCAACTTATCTGGCATTGGTGTGTGGAATCCAATCTACGAAGCCACTTCGCTGCTTGGACAAGCAGCCGTGCCTATCATGCTGTTGTCGCTGGGTTCGCAAATGGTCAACTTGAGACTGAGCGGATTAAAAGTCGGCTTGCTGTGTACGGCTCAATCGCTGTTTACGGGCGCCATCGCTTTTACCATCATCTACTTCTTTATCCCGCTGCCAACGCTGCATCTGCAAATGATGGTGCTGTTCACCATGCTTCCACCCGCAGTGATGAACTACCTGTTTGCAGAAAGGTTCAATGTAGAGCCACCTAAGGTCGCGTCTATGGTGTTGTTTGGTAACTTCCTGAGCGTGGTTACCTTACCTATCTTATTGTCATTCGCGCTGTCTTTATCGTCTTAAAGAACCACGAACCCTCAGGTTTACGACCTTGAGGACTTAACCAATCAATAAAAAGGGAGCGCAAATTAGTAAAGTCGGCGCTCCCTTTTCAGACTATATTTTCTGTTTATCTCAAGCAGTGTTTCTCTCAGCAAGCACTTCCTTAAAAGCAAACATGCCATTAAGTGCCGAAGGGAACCCCGCATACACCGACATCTGCAGTATCACTTCTTTGATCTCCTCTTCGCTACAGCCGACATTAAGCGCTGCATTCAAGTGAACTTTAAGCTGAGGCGCACAATTGCCGAGCGCAGTCAGGGCTGCCACGGTCGCAATCTCTCGTGATTTCAAATCCAAACCGGGGCGTGAATAGATGTCACCAAAGGGATACTCGATAGTATATTTGGCAAGATCAGGGCAGATGTCTTGCAGACTTTCGATAACCTGTTGCCCTGCTTCTCCGTCGATGTAATTCAGTCTTTCTAAGCCAATGTCGAAGCGTGATTGATTCATGTATATGTTCCTGTTTTTAGGGTTACAGGAACACCTTACAAGTTAGAGTCGACTCTAAGTCAACCGACTTTTCCATCTCGATACAAACTAATCTTTTGCTCTAACGCTGCCAGATGCTTTTGTTGCTCTTCGATATGGGCTCGCAAATTTTGTTGATGTTGTTCCAGCAACACTTGGCGCTGCGAAGCCGATTCTGGCCCTAACTCCCTCAGCTTTGCGTATTCTAAAATCTCATCCAGTGGCATTGCGGTGTCTTTCAGCCGCTTCACAAACTCAATCCAAGTGACGTCCTTCGATGTATAGACTCGATGGCCGCTACTGTTCCGCTGAACATTTTTCAGCAAGCCGATTTTTTCGTAGTAGCGAAGCGTATGGGCAGACAAACCCACCAACCGAGAAAACTCACTCACATTCATTACTTCACCTTTTCTATCTGGGTAATAAGTACTAAGAACTCAAACTATGCGCACTTATCTAATTTGAGCTCTGCGGTGACTTTCGTCAAACGCAACGCAATCGCGAAACAAACTAAGTAAGGACTCACATACCAAAAGATGCTTTCTAGTGGCTGCTTCACCTGCGCTTCTCTGGTTTTTATGTACTGGTTTTTCTGCTTCTCATACTGACTCAACATACCATCCACCCACACTGCATCACTTTCCACCAGCGATACGCTCGGCGCAGGAACCGTAAAATCCGATGCGTTGGGTAACAAGGTGAAATCGACATCTTTGAACGTGATCGCCGTATTCAAATACCACAAACACGCTTCGTGGTGCTGAGCGTGATTATCTAAAGATGGCTGACCGGTGCAGGTATCACTTCTTAATTTATCCAAAGAAAACTGCTGAACCGATTCTAAAATCGCCACCGCTCTGGTTTGTTCTGTTTCAACCCAATCACCCGCTACTTTCGCACGAATCTCAGACACTGCACCCAGCATCCCGATACCCGCTAGAAACGGCCATAAATAATCCATGAGCTTCCACTTTCGTCGGCTCAAGTTGAACCCACACCAAATCGGAAGATGAAAAAGGAGCGTTAGCCCAAGCGATAGCAAAACGAAATTCAAGGAGCTAGAGAGCATGAGTTCGCTATCAAAGAAGTTCTTCATAATGAGAGACTTGCCTGTGTAACAAAGAGAAATTTGATACTAAATTCGATATTTGAAAGGAGTGTAAGAGGAAAGTAAAAACAGCACCAACAATTGGCGTTGGCGCTGTTTATTTAAGCAACTAACGGCTTTTCCATCGGGATGCAGTCGAGGCTAATACCTCTAGGCGAGTGATAAGTGGAAAGTTCATCGCCAATAAAGCCACACGCACGATAAAACGCAGCGGCATTCAGAGTCGATTCTAACTTCATTAACGGCAAATTGTGTTGAATCGCGAGTTCCTCTAAGAACTGCAACATCTGCTTCGCTGCGCCTTTTCCGGAAAAATCTGGGTCCACAAAAATAGCATCAATCATACCAGTTTCGATGTTGATCTTGCCGCTGCCAATCACTCGGTCATCGACTTCTGAAACGTGAAAAGTTTGGACTACATCGCTTATGAATCCATCAGACATTCCACCCTGCGTCCATATTGACAGCTGTTCTTCTAAGTAATAAGCCGAGCACTTCTCGGCAATGGCACGGCTTCGAATATCGAAAATATCCTGAGCATCAGACTCAACCGCTTTTCTAATTGTGATCATAAGCCTACCTCTGGTGACTAAAAGATACTACTTGCTAGTAAATCGAATAACTACTCGGTGACTAACGTTGGAGATTGCTTCCCCTTAGCTGACATAAGATAAAAACCAACGGCACCAACAACTGAAATTAATATCACACTAAACCAAGTGAAAGTGTACCCATAATCATCGATAAAGTAGCCAATCACGATAAAACTAGGCATAACGAAAACCGTTCGCAAGGTAATGAGCACGCCTTGAATGCGTCCACGATGACTCGAAGGGGAGTTGTTTGCTAGATATATGCCCTCTTTTGTCAAAAGAAGAACCTCGCCCGCAGATAGAAATAGCCAAGCAAAAAAATGAACAGGAATGTTAGGAAACAACATGACAAGCATATAACCAAAGGCAAACATAAAGCCTGCATAGGCAAGGCTTACGGTTTCAGCCTTACCTGACGTGAACTTCATTAAGATTGGCGTAATCAGCACCACCACAACACAAGCGTAAGTCATGAGTTGCCCGAAAATAATTGGGCCTTGCTCTCCAAACACATGGCTCAAATACAATGGACTCGCCATAGTCATTTGATTTAGCGAATACCACAGTAATCCACATAGAAAAGTGAACAACAAAAGCCGTGGCCTTGATTTTAAAACTGACCAAACCGAACCAGAAACGGGCTGTTCCAGTTCACTCTCGCTGGTCGATTCCGTTCCAGGTTGCAACTTCACAAATACAGCCACAATAAAAACACAAAAAAGAGCAGCAAAACCGTTGCCGAAAAATATCCAGTCGGTGTGATTCCAGAACAAGTAGCCAGCCATAACAGGACCAAGAGCTGAACCAAAGTTATAGGCTAGATAACTTAATGACATGACTGCATCACGATTCTGAGGGGTAGAAAGATCGGCAACTAAAGCATTACTCGCGGGTAAAGCTAAACCGCCAAAGAAATAGGCACAAAACAAGAACACAGGTACGACTACCGGAGCATCGGCAAAGAAACCACAAATAATCAATAATACAGCACACATAAACTCGCCAAACACCATGACCCGTTTATGTCCCAACCTATCCGCTAATCTCCCACCTAAAAAACTCCCTAAAAGGTAAGAGCCCGTCACACCCATGGCAAGGGAACCTGCGACTGTTGCGGAATAACCCAACTTATCGGTTAACAGTAAGACTAAAAATGGAACGATAAAGTTACCCATTCCCAGAATCATTCTAGCCAGTGCTAAATAATAGATATTATTCGGTAAATACCTGTAAATAGAAATGGCTGAGAAAAGCTTATGAATCATGAAGTTCCTAAAGTATTTAAGTGCTTGATTATGAATTTCTATTCGATAGTACTGAAATCTAGGTTTCTCGGCACCGAAACACTAACAACCTGAGTTCCTGCGATTAAATCATGTAGGCAACGCTTGTCTTTGCGCAAAACAAACAGACAATCTAGCGTCGTTATAAAATGACCAATTACAGGTATGTACGTAACGATTGTCATAGGTATCATTCGTTTACCCACTATTTTGAATAACCCTATATACTTACCTTCCATATCGACAATCGCGATTTCCATTAGATTTTTGCCAATCGTCTGCCCCTTCTTATGCAGCAAATATCCGTGTAACAAAAAGAACACCAACCAACCGTAAGCTGAGGCTATAAGTAGTTCTGTCGTATCAATTTTCCCTGTATCGAATATTTTTTGAAAATAATCGGTATAGAGAAAGATTGGCGTCATCATAGCTATACCAATCAGGCCATCAATCAAACTTGCCCCTACTCGGGACCATCGAGACGCGAGTACAATTGTAGGGGTGTTTTCTATTACTTCAGACATGTCCTTTCCTAAAGTCAAAATGCCTATAAATTAAAAAACGTCAGAAACTCGAAGCTCTGACGTCATCTTGAATTAGATTGAATCACTATATAGAAGGGCAGTTACCGCTTTCAGCCATTGCGACTTTGCGTACTTCAGCTTTCCCTACTTCTTCATCGACTAACTCAACACCTGCACCACCGACAAAAACGCCCATTTTAATGTATTGGTTAACGAAGTAATTCCGACCTTCAGCAGTAAAAAGGGAGACGTGATTTTCAGAAAATTCAGATTCCGTACTGACGACATGCTCTTCGTTTCCTTTGACCTCGTGATAAAAGAACACACCAGGAGCCGTTTCACCTACGCATTCTCCATCAACATATACGTACTTTTTGAGCGCGCCACCGACAAAAGTATCTTCACGATAGATATAGATGCCTGTATTACCTTCTTTAGGAGCAGGGAACGTTTTCGCTTGATCAGAAACTGAAGAATCGACTGTTGGCACAGAAGCACACCCAGATAATGCGAGAAGAAGAGCAGAGCAAAGAAATACCTTATTTTTCATGTAATAACCTAGACTTTATAAAAATTCGAGAAACATAACATATGCAAATGATTTAATTTTAAATGCCCATGCATATGTGTGAGCCACATTGCATAATGAGTAGTTAAAATTCAGAAAAGTAGATGAATCGAACTAAACCATTGTTCTGTATAAGCTTAATCACTCACGTGCAATTTTAATCAAATGGTTAGAGGATCTATTTTATGCAATCACTTCTAATGAACAGGAGATGTTCCGAGGTGAAAGCCTTTAGATAATGTGCAATAAAAAACGTACGCCTAGCGATTTAACTAGGATATATAGATTGGAGACAAAAAGGGTAAGGACTGCTGACTATTTCAGAGCCAGCACATGCTCGATAAAAGTCGACTTCTTTTCGCGGTATTCATCTTGTGGCCAACTTTCACAAGACATTTTGAGGGTGTTGTATCGCTCCACCAATGCCGGATTCACACGTAGCTTGTCACGAAACGTTAGAAAGCATTCAAACTCAGAACCATTAATGACCACTTGCAAGGCCACATCATCAACGGATGTAGATTCCAACATACACAGTTCGGGTGTTCTTAACGTATCGAGTTTCTCTGTAAAGCCGAGTGTTGTAAGTCGCTCTATAGCATCCTCAAGTTCGCCAAGCTCAACTCCAACGAATATATCTAAATCGCCCTTAGATACGGCTGATGGAATCGAAGATGCGCCTACATGCTCGACTCTCGCATTAGGTATCAGCTTTCTGATGTCACGCTCATATCGAGCAAACATTTCATGACAAGCAGTTTGGTATTGTTCAGCAGGGTAGAATTTCATACTTACTCGCTTCTATGACTGGCTCTAAGCATTAAAAGCTATTGAACACACCGATGGCTAACAGAAATAGTGCGATGCTAATCGCACCGATATAAGAGATTCTGGTTCGCTCTTTTTCAGTTGGAGTAAATGAAGGGAAACGTCCTAAAGTGAATACCTTGCAGACTATCCAACCAGAACCGTAACCAATAAATTCGATCACGAGCGACTGAAACATATATCTGAAGAATGCGCTTAATGCCCTAAAATACGCGACTATCACCTCTTCCATTCTCTGCCCTAATTAAAGTCAATTTGGAACAGAAAATGCCACGGGTAGAGATTCAGATCAAGAACCTTATACAGAACTACATATGCATACAGTCTTTCAGACGAACACCGTACATCTCATTTAGATCGCTGCAATATTTGGGTATACGCTTTTGAGAAAGCACTCGGTATTCCTCAAGTTCATCGATGGGTTCGTATGATGAAACATGTTCTTCAACTTCGTTTTCCGCTTCAGTCCTTGGTAAAATTAAAGGCGTAGTTGGGTTATTACAGACCACGCTTTCACAAATGGTATCTTGGGAATGGTTAAATTCTTCGGCATCCAAAAAATCAGAGGTCGTTGCAAGAGTAATAGGGGTTAGAAGTAAAAGAATAAGAGGAAGAAAGTTGGTAAATCTCAAATTGATCATCACTTAAATTAATAATAAAAATTAAGTGATAATTATTATCAATAAAATGAACAATGTATAGACTTTACTGACAGGTCAGAGGTTTGATAAATATCTGAACCTCCGAATGAACTATTAGGACAAAGGGGAAAATCGCCAGTATGAATGATTAACACGTGAACTAGGACTAATACACGACTAAAGATAATCACTCACTACCGACATGCAATGACTCACGGAATCTTCTTTCTCGCCGACAGGTGCAACATAGTGAATTGCAGCTTCGGCATGTAATTCGTCTGCTAGCTTACTGATAACCCATGCTGCGATGTATTTGGACGACAAACAGCCACCCGCCGTAGCAATGTTACCTTCCGCATAAAACGGCTGATCCAACACAGTCACACCGGATTCAATTACCCATGGCTTCGTTGTTAAATCAGTGCAAGCTGGAACTTGATTCAGCAATCCCAATACCGACATTAACAAAGTCCCTGAACATTGACCGCCAATCAATTGTGTTTGTGGGTTAAGGTTTAACCTTGAGAGTAATTTAGAATCTTGGGCGATATCGCGGGTCAACATGCCACTACCAAACAACACCGCATCAGCAGTATTGGCAAACTCCAGCGGTTGCTGAGATTGAATTGTGACTCCATTCATTGAAGTCACAGATTCAGTGGGGCTAGTGATCTGCACATTCCAGCCAAACTCTTTCATTCGATTCAAAATACCCGCTGCGATGAAAGAATCTAGCTCGTTAAATCCATCAAATGTTAATACTGCAATATCCATATCTGTTCTTTCCCCACTCGTGTTAATGCTTATCCAAAAATTCTAGTCCAAAAACCTTTCTTTTTTTCCTTTGTAATACTTACTTTCTCTGCGGGTAGACTGGCTTTAGTCTGTTTCTTATTGTCAGACGCGGAGATGAGAATGTTAACCAGATCAATAGTTGATTCGTACTTGGTTACCTTACAATCGTGTACAATTTTTGACTCTTCAAATAAGTTTTGAAAAATTTCTTTCCAAACGCTGTAATACTTAAGACATTGTTTTTCAGTACCATAAATTTGCCCAAACGAACCACAAAGTAACGCATGAGTAATTTTTTTACGGTGTCCATTAGCTGCTTTGGCTTGCTCTATTTGCTCATTATTCAAAGCTACAAGTATTAATGAATTCTTCATACTCTATCTTTACCTTACAACAACCTATCAATATGCTCACAATGCAAAATCCTTTTTGTACATCACTAAACTTTACAATTAATTTTCAAACAGTCAGTCGCAACGCCCTTTGATATTACCAACAAACATGTTTGCGCCGTTAAAGTTGCCAAAACCATTTATCGATTTAGTGTAAACCGCTTTTTCTTTCTCTGGATAAACAGCCCAAGTCTCAACAGTTGATTTGCCGTCACTACCAACATTAGCGCAAATTAGAGTAGATGAACCAACCTGAAAGCAATTCATGTTATTTGGAGATACGCTACTTTCTTCACCTTTAAAATCAACGATGAATTTTTGAGATGAAATACCATCTTTATCAATTTCAAAGTTTTCTAATTGACGAGTAGAAAAACCTTTGAGATCACCTACAACAAAGCAACTAGCTTGTGTTGTAAATGACAATAGAGCCCAAACAACAACGAGATATTTCATATCTTCTCCAGATCGCGAACAGAAGTTGATTCGGCTCACTTTAATTCACATATGCATATAGAGTCACTAACTGAATTATATTTCTGCATTTCCTTTGTCCAAAAACAAAAAATCCCCGGCGATAGGAGCCGGGGGAAGATGGGGAAAAATGAGTCTGAAGTATGCCTGCTCCTAAACTCCCCCTAAACCTCATCTAAAATTGATGTCCTAGTTGAGGGCTGGCAATGTGTCGTTGAAACGTAGTGCCTAGCGCTGCTAAAGAATTAGTCCGAGAGAATCACCATCTATCCTCAATATCTCCTTTGATCATGCGATAGACCAGAAATGCAGCGACAATGCATAGAACAGCCATCACGATGCTGCTAATACCAAGAAAAACATAAATTGGTTCCACTTCGTCTCCCATCACTCTCTCCAGAAATAAGCCTCGATGACTCAGACACATCAGTAACACACTAATATTTAATGATAAATTAAAGGTTAACACCCTTTATTTTGTCGTAATTTTTGTTTTATCGCTAATTATTAATTAGCCAAAGCCAACGAACTGTTGTTATACTCGCCAAAAATAAGGGGCGACACCCTTTATTTTTGAAGTTTACGTTTAGTCAGACTTATCGTCAAGCTACTTCGTGGCCAAAAGTCAGCATAACCGCTCAACTCTATTGAAGTTGGGTTCCTAAATTTGAACATAGAGTCACTCCTTACAAGAGCAAAACATGAAAAAATTAGCACTCACTACCCTCATTTTAGCCATGTCTTTATCGGCACCAATTAACGCTGAAATTGGCGTGGGACTTACCGCCAGTTACTCGCCAAATGTTTACAAAGGAGGCGATACCGAAGTTACGCCATTCCCTCTCATTAGTTACGATAATGGCCATTTTTTCATTGAAGGTGTCCAAGCTGGCTATCGCTTGGCTCCAAAAGGCAGCGTGAACAATCTCGTTATATTTGCGGCCTACGATCCTCGCACCTTAGACGCGAAGGAATCCGATGATCCCGATATCAAGAAGCTCAATGATCGCGATCCTTCATTCATGGGTGGGGTCGCTTATGTATTGACGACGAATGTTGGAGAACTGAGAGCGGGTGTGGGGACAGATATTAGTTCGGTTCACAATGGCCTTTATGCTGAAACTCGTTACAGCTACCACATCAATATGGGGCCATTTGGTTTGATCCCAGCGATAGGATATTCACTCAATAGCGATAAATTGAATGAGCATTTGTACGGTGTTTCGGCGTCTGAAGCAGCCAATACTCGCTTTGAAGAATTTAACCCAAACTGGAGTGGACGTTACTTTGTCGGTTTAACCGGGTACATGCACTTATCAAAACAATTACGTTTAACGGGTGGGGTTAGATATGAAAACCTCGACTCTGAAATCGAGAAAAGTCCGATACTTGAAAGTACAACATCGGTTATTGGAAATGCTGGAATAAGTTACACTTTCTAATGTGTTTGAGCGGGTTTAACGAGACTGAATATAAGCGAAGCTGGTTTAGAAAAAGGACTTTCTACAACCTTAAACGTAAGTTGAAACCGCTATACGTACAGATCTATTTTGTTCATTTTCTTAACCACATCTTCCCCTTGAATCCTTTTTAATACCGTTCCATTCGACGATGAGATAACAATTTGCTTATGGCTATCTAGCTTGGCTGACAGGTCGGCCTTGTTCGCTGAAAACGTCATGTTGATGTAATCAGTGGCACTATTCAGTTTGTGACTGCTCAATGGGGAATGTATCAGGTTGGTCATCATTTCGAGCCTTTTAAAAATAAAGGTTAACAACCTCTATTCTATATGCTAAATGTATAATTTCAATAGCATGAACTCGATGAGGCCTGTTTAAGCCCATTAATGTTCAGTTACTCAACGATTGATTGTATCGCAAGCTTTGTGCCTTTATTCTACGGCCTGTTACTGCTGATTATCGATGGCACATAAAATACAGCCATCATCCAACATTCGGAGGCAAGAGTGGGAAGAGCAAGCGCTGCACAAGCGATTATTACACGACAAAAGATCATCGATGCTGCATTTGATATCGCATTAAATGAAGGCTTCGATAAGGCAACCTTTGCTTATATTGCTAAAAAAGCCGGTGTGTCTAAATCAGGGATTAATGCTCACTTCGACAGAAAAGCCGATATTGCCAAAGAGCTTGAGCCTCTGTTTGCAAAGATCATCAATGAGCACTTAAATTACGAGTCGACCGCGGCGTTTTCGAAGACTTGGCAGAAAGCCATTGATAGCGAACCAAATTTTGTGGCAGCTATTATTGCATTTGGTCCTATTATGCCAACTGAGAAAGGCATCAAAGGGCTGCAATCCAAGATCCAAGGCGAAGAGCAAGAAGTGCTCGACTGTATCTATCACTGTATCGGCTATGCGGTTTGTAATATTCAATCTCGCCAATCCGCTTAATTCGCCTATCTTCATTCCGCAGATTTAACGAATAAAGCGACCCATATTCATATTCAGCTCCACATTTCCTGTTTTCTCTTTCCTATTTCCGATTGTCCAAAAACAAAAAGCCCCGGTTATAGGAACCGGGGAAACAGGGTGGGATGAGTTTGGTGCGTGCCCGAAACCAAACTCTCCCCAAGCCTCACCTAAGACTCATGCTCTTAGGTAAAGGATTCACATCATTATTGCAGCGTAGCGCCTTGCTCTACCCATGTGCCGATGAGTGCGCGCTCTGCATCGGTCATTTGAGTCATGTTGCCGAGCGGCATCACCTTGGTTGTTACCGTTTGAGCAACAATCCTTGGTACGTTGGCTTTAATCTCTTCTGGGGTATCAAACATCACACCGGCTGGCGCAGCAGCAAAAGCGGCGTGGCTTGGGGTTGATGAGTGACACACAGAACAGCGCTCTTGAATGACTTTGTTGATGGTTTCAAAGCTTACGCCTGCGCTAGCCGTTTGCATTGCGTGGTCTGCTGGTACAGCTTGAGAACTAGCCGTAGTTGAAGCTGCGCCTTTCGAAACAGCCTCTTCTGTCGCCAATTCTGTAGTGCTTACTTGCACTTCTTGAACCACTGGCGCTTGTACAACCGGAGTCATCTGCTTTTTGGCGTAAGGCGAGGTCACAAACGCAAGCGTGATCATACCCAATGCTGCTACTGGTATTGTCCATGCAAACTTCTGGCTACCATGACGCGTGTTGAAGTAGTGACGCACCAAGATACTGAAGATCGCTAGGCCAGCAAGGATCAACCAGTTGTATTCCGAGCCATAAGTGCTTGGGAAGTGATTACTGATCATGATGAACAGCACTGGCAGTGTCATGTAGTTGTTGTGACGAGAACGCAGTAAACCTTTCGCTGGCAGTGCCGGATCCGGTTCGCGCTTCTCTTCAATCGCTTTCACCAAGTTACGCTGTGCAGGCATGATAACGCGGAATACGTTACCCACCATGATGGTACCAATGATCGCACCCACGTGGATGTAAGCACCACGACCACTGAACACTTGAGTTAGGCCATATGTTGCAGCGACGAGCAGTACAAACAGCACAACGCCAAGCAACACGGGTGTTTTACCTAATGGTGAGTCACACAGTAAGTCGTAAATAAACCAACCGGCAACGAATGAACCAATACCAATCGCGATTGCCGTTGTTGAATCAAGGCCAGAGCCCGGTGCAATCAGGTAGATTTCAGCGTTGAGATAGTAAACCACACCCAGTAGACACACACCGGTGATCCACGTGAAGTAGGCTTCCCATTTGAACCAGTGCAGGTGCTCTGGCATCTCTGGTGGCGCAAGTTTGTACTTCTCTAGGTGATAAATACCACCACCGTGAATCGCCCATAAGTCGCCCGAAAGGCCCGTTTTTGGGTTTACTCGGTTAAGGTTATTCTCTAACCAAACAAAGTAAAATGATGCGCCTATCCACGCAACACCAACAATCATGTGAGCCCAGCGTATTGCTAAGTTCAACCATTCTGTAATATGCGGATCCATAATAAACTCCTGTATCACAACGCTTTAGCTAAGCGTTGCTCTTCCTTATTGTCGTCCGTTGGCAGATCGTCCAAATGCAATGCCACTCGATCGCTGTCGAAATAAACTTCATCACAATTGTGCCCTTCGCCACCTCTATCGACGATCAAGAACTGGTCTTGATCGGTAAGCGCAAGAACTGGGTGATGCCACACCCCTTTGTGATAGTTCACTCCTTGACGGCCGTTGCTCAAGAAAGCTCGGCTATTGGCTAATGTTGGATCGTCGCCTTTTGGCGCGACAACAATTAAATAGGGTTGACCAAGTAATGGAATGAATGCCTGAGAGCCAAGTGGATGACGCTCTAACATTTTGATGGTCAGTGGGTAGCTCAACGGTGTGGCTTGGAAGATGCTGATGATCGCTTCTCCGTCTTGGTCTTGCACATCCGTTGTCGCTAGCTTGTGGTAGCGACGTGTTGATCCACTGTTGATCATGAAGAAATCACTATTATCGGACTCGATAACATCGCCAAACTCTGCAAAAGCCTGCTTGGTTAACGGTTCGATGGATAAACGACGTATTCCATTACTCATATCTGATTTCCTTACCTATTTCGCTTTCGTACCAAATAGACGCAAACGGCTGATACCACCATCTGGGAATATATTTGCACGTACGTGGGTAATCGCACCAAGGTCGTTAACCTCAGAAATGAATTCGTGAATCTCGTGCGCTTGCAGCTTTTGTGCAGGCAACAGTTCACGCCAGAATAGGCTTTGTGTTTCGACTTGGTCGTCGGTACCGCCTTTCACGTAAGCGGCTTGAATTGAGCAGCTGTCTGGGTAGTTACCTTTGAAATGAGCAGTATCCACTACGATACGTTCGATGTTGCCTGGGTGGCCTAGTGCCACGATAACCCAGTCGTTACCCGGTGTACGACGACGAGCTGTTTCCCAGCCATCACCCATGTTTTCACCGCGGCCAGGGCCTAAAATATTGGCTTTGTTGCCGTAGTGCTCATCGCTACATGCCAGTGCTCGACCACCGTGTTCAACGGCTGCTAGGTCGACTTGTTGTTGAGAATCTATTGCGTCCCAATCCACGCTTGGTCGGCCGTAAACACGTAGGCGTGCAACACCACCATCTGGATAGATGTTCAAACGTAGGTGCGTAAATACTTGGTCGCTTTCAATCGCTTCAAGATGATGATGATCACCTTGTAGTGCCATTGAAGGCAGAATTTCTTGCCACTGTGTTGAATCAGTTGGCTCACCTTGTGGTGAATAACACGCGTCAATTGATGCCGAAGGTGGGAAGTTACCTGTGAAGAATGAGGTATCAATATCAACGCCAGCAATGGTGCCAGCTAGGCCAAGGCGAACGACACAGTAGTCGTAACCTTCACCGCGTTTGCGTCTGCTTTCCCAACCGTCCATCCACTTGCCGTTATCGTCGTATAAGTCGTCTTTCCACTCTGGCGCTGCGTGGCTGAGAAGACGGCTTTTATCGGCGAAAAAATCGTCTGTTGCGAAGGTAGCTTCTGCACCTAGTTTTTCGTCTGCAAGGTTTATGTATTGTTCAAATGTTTGGGTCATGTCCGTGTAATCCTATCCAATTAATCAAGTAATAATAAAATGAGAACTCAGTGGCTTATTCGCTTATAAAGCGTGCTCTTAGCGCACTAAGACTGGGCTGAGATAGCTGTTAACTCCGTTAACTTACATATCCCAGAGACGAAACATCGCGATCTTGTTGATCTCTTGAATCGCCGTAGCAAACTCAGTTTCACTATCATTTCCTAATCGCATCTCGAACGACTCAAGAATTTGGTAACGATTGGCTCCCTTCACCGCCATGATAAAAGGGAAATTGAAGCGACTTTTGTAGCTGTTGTTGTAAGAAGTGAATTTTTCAAATTCTTCGGCGTTGCACTGGTCGATGCCCGCCCCCGCTTGTTCCTTGGTCGACGACTCGGTGAGCTCGCCGTTTACGGCTGCTCGACCGGCTAAATCAGGGTGAGCGTTGATCAAAGCCAACTGTTTGCCTTGGTCTGCACTTAACAAGGTCGATGCCATTTTCAGATGAAGATTCTCGATATGGTCGTCTTCGGCATTCAAACCTTGGTCATACACCAGTTCTGCAACCCACGGGCTGTGTTCGTAGACATCAGCAAAATGAGCGACAAAGGTATCGCGGTCCATGGTTGTTGGTTGGCATGATCGAAATTCAGTCACGTTAAGCCTCCTTGCTTCACTGCTACTTTTGCGGTTGATGATTAGCGTTATTTGGTTGATATGGATGATGTTGGTGCCAATGGTTAGCAATATCGATTCGACGACACAACCACACACTGTCGTGCTCTTTGACGTAATCTAAGAAACGTCTTAATGCAGCAATACGACCGGGGCGACCAATCAAACGACAGTGAAGCCCAACCGACATCATTTTCGGTGCGGTTTCACCTTCCATATAAAGGGTGTCAAACGTGTCTTTCAGATACTGGAAGAACTGCTCACCCGAGTTGAAGCCTTGCGCGGTTGAAAAACGCATGTCGTTCACATCGAGTGTGTAAGGGATCACCAGTTGCGGATGACCGGTCTCGGTGTGCCAATAAGGCAGGTCATCATCATAGGCATCCGAGTCGTAAAGAAAACCGCCCTCTTCTGCAACCAAACGACGCGTATTTGGACCCGTTCGACCTGTGTACCAACCTTGCGGGCGTTGACCCGTCACTTGTTGGATGATTTCAATCGCTTTGGTCATGTGGTCGCGCTCTTCTGACTCATCAATGTATTGATAGTCGATCCAGCGATAACCGTGGCTACAAATTTCGTGGCCCGCTTCGACCATAGCTTTGGCAACATCTGGGTGACGCTCAATCGCCATAGCAACCGCAAATACAGTCAGTGGGATTTCATATTCATCGAACAAGCGAAGAACACGCCACACACCTACACGACTACCATATTCATAGATGGATTCCATGCTGATGTGACGTTCGCCTTTGATCGGCTGTGCTGACGGGATCTCTGAAAGAAAAGCTTCAGACTCGTCGTCTCCATGTAACAAACAACGCTCACCGCCCTCTTCATAGTTCAATACAAAAGAAACCGCGACGCGCGCATTACCTGGCCATTGAGGGTTTGGAGGGTTAGCTCCGTAACCGATCAAATTTCTTGAATAATCCTTATTCATCCAAGTACTCCTAACATAAGTGGTTGGCTTAGCCGCTCTTCAAGTGAGTCACCAAATGATTCAACCAAATGGATTATCGATAAACAGAGCAACCTTACCCCTGTACATTTATTGTATACAATTATTTATCTCAATGTAAAGATTTTGTTATTCAAGTTAAATTTGCGTACCATTACCAATTAAAAACAACAACTTAGAAAAAACAATACTCGTAAAAAAACGATAATCAAGATCTATAAATTCAGAAAAAACGATACAATGGTTAACATTTTTCCAACAATTAGCTTTACTAATTGTGTACAGTTCGTACATAGTTAGTGATAACAAAGTGACCAGTTGCATTCTTTGCAAGGTCGAAACAGACAGATAAACCACGGAACAGAGGAGCGCCAAAAGCGCTATTAAAGGACTATGGGAAGATTAACAACACACGTATTAGACACCACGCACGGCTTACCGGGCACAGAGATCAAAGTAGAGCTTTATAAGGTCAATGAAGACTCAACAGAAAAGCTGGCGACGGTGATCACCAACTCCGATGGCCGAACCGATGCGCCAATTCTGGCAGGGAATGATTTCCGACCGGGGAAGTATCAATTGGTGTTCTACGTAGCCGATTACTACAAAAGCAAGGGTGTGGAATTGGATGGCGTGCCTTTCCTAGACGATGTGGTTATTCGTTTCGGCTTAGATGATCCAGAAGCGCATTATCACGTTCCTCTTCTCGTTTCGCCGTACAGTTTCTCCACCTATCGGGGCAGTTAGTCCCGTGACCTAGAACTTCGAACTAGGCTCAACCATCGAATAATAAACAGATTCACGTGTACATCCCAAAGGGTGTGCACTCACTAAACACGCTCATATAAAAATACTAACAACGTTATTAGTTAGAGAGTTGATGACTAAACAACAGATAACTAAAGAAATAACGGCTAGGAAAAAACCTTAAAACTTAATATTGAAATCTCGCTGTATTCAATAAATGGATCACAACATAAAAGGACTTGCTGACATGAGTGAGAGTAAAACAGAAATACTCAACCAAGACGCGAATAACGGAATTTTAGAGAAACTCTTTAAAATTAAGGCCCACGGAAGCAGCGTGAAAGATGAATTAATGGGGGGTGTGACTACCTTCGCCACTATGGCTTACATTATCTTCGTTAACCCACAAATTATGGCTGCGTCAGGCATGGATGCAGGAGCGGTATTTGTCGCGACTTGTATTGGTGCTGCGATCGGTTGTTTGTTAATGGGGCTATTTGCGAACTGGCCTGTCGGCCTTGCACCGGGCATGGGCTTGAATGCCTTCTTCTCATTCACGGTAGTAAGCGAAATGGGCTACACCTGGGAAGTGGCGTTGGGTGCAGTGTTTATCTCCGGCATCTTGTTCGTCGGGATGAGTTTCTACAAGGTTCGTCAATGGATAATCGAAAGTATCCCGGTGAGTCTGCGTTATGCCATGACAGCGGGCGTTGGCCTATTTTTAGGTCTAATTGGCCTTAAAACAGCGGGCATCGTCGTCGAAAACCCAGCGACTTTGGTTTCTTTAGGGGATTTTACTAAACCTGAAGCTCTACTGGCCGCTATCGCCTTCTTGATCATCGCGGTACTCAGTGAGCGTAAAATATTTGGTGCCGTGTTAATCGGAATTTTGAGTGTGACTCTGGTCGGCATGATGCTTGGCTTAGTGCATTACAACGGCTTCTTCGCGGCTCCACCAAGCTTAGCGCCTACATTCCTAAAAATGGACATTATGGGCGCGCTTGATGTTTCAATGATCAGCGTTATCTTGGCTTTCCTTTTCGTCAACATGTTCGATACCGCAGGTACTTTGATGGGCGTGGCTGAGCGTGCAAATCTGACGAACCCTGAGACAGGCAAAATTGAAGGCCTAAGCAAAGCGCTCAAAGCCGACAGTATTTCAAGTGTGGCAGGTGCGTGTGTGGGTTGTCCACCAGTCACCAGTTACGTAGAAAGTGCCGCAGGCGTTGCAGCAGGTGCGCGAACTGGCTTATCAGCGATTGTGGTTGGCGTGTTGTTCTTAGCGGCGATTTTCCTATCTCCACTTGCTGGCATGATCCCCGCTTACGCAACCTCTGGCGCGCTGATTTACGTAGCGTTCGTAATGATGAGCAGCATGCAACACGTTGATTGGAAAGACTTCACCAACGGTGCACCTGCAGCTATTACTGCCCTGATGATGCCTCTGACCTTCTCTATCGCAAATGGTATCGCACTGGGTTTCATTACCTACACGGTATTGAAATTGGCGACAGGCAAAACAAAAGACGTATCAATTTCGATGTACTTCCTAGCCGCGATTTTTGTCGCGAAGCTCGTGTTCATCGGTTAATCAAATCGTTCTTGAGCCGTCGCTTAGACATTCGGTCATTTAGAGATGGCTCAAGAATGAGTGCTTGGTTTGTTCACAAGCCAAGCTATTAATACACATGCTAGAACAACATTTTTAAGAAAAAGCTAATAGTGCTAATCAGCGGAGTGCAGACGCATTCCGCTCGGTTAGTGCACCTTTTTTATGACCCTACGCAGTTTGTAGAAGTCATTATTTGACCGCCAATCGCCTGTAAACGGAAACGCAGGCAGAGGAATATCAAATGAAACTTCTGTACACCCTAAATGAAAGACCGCCTCACGGCTTAACCTTCCTACTCGCATTACAGCACATGCTCGCCTCGATTGGTGGCATTGTGGCTGTTCCCCTTATTGTTGGCGCTTCTATCGGCCTACCTAACACAGAGATCGTCTCGCTGATCAATGCGGCGCTATTGGCGTCAGGTATTGTGACCGTCGCTCAATGCCTTGGTTTCGGCCCTGTAGGCATTCGACTGCCTGTTGTGATGGGTTCAAGCTTTGCCTTTTTGGGTGTGGCGATTTCGATCGGTAACGAAGGCGGTGTCGCCGCGATTATGGGCTCGGCGTTGATCGGCTCGTTTGTCGTGATTGGTGCCAGCTTCTATATGGACAAGGTTCGGAAACTGTTCCCAACCGTGGTAAGTGGTGTTGTGGTTACCCTAATCGGCTTAACCATTTTACCGGTTGCCATGAATTGGGTCGGAGACTCCCCTGCCAATACGGAACAATTCGCTACACTACCAAAGCTGTTTCTAGCACTGGTCTCTTTGGGGATTGTGGTTGGCGTATCTGTTTACTGTAAAGGCGCGGTTGCCGCTTCGGCCATCGTGATTGGTTTAGCGGGCGGCTATATTGTGGCGCTATCGCTCGGCATGGTCGACCTTGAGCAAATCAGCTCTGCGGCTTGGGTCGGTGGTCCTGAACCTTTCAAGTACGGCTTTACCTTTTCTGCGAGTGCCATCATCAGTATGAGTTTGGTGTACATCGTGGTTATCGCCGAAGCAACGGGGGACTTCATGGCGTTGGGTAATAACTGCCAAACCCAAGTCAGTGGTAAAGATCTAAAACGTGGACTGCTAGGCGATGGCCTTGGTAGTACCTTATCTTCGATTTTAACGGCAATGCCATTGGCGTCATTCAGTCAAAACGTCGGCATTGTGGGTATCACAGGGGTAGCAAGTCGTTATGTAGTGGCTGCAACCGGTGGTTTGCTAATTTTAGGTGGCTTATTCCCGAAATTAGCCGCTATTGCCGTCACGATTCCGAAACCTGTTCTAGGTGGTGTGGGTTTTGTGATGTTCGGTATGATTGCCTACGCGGGTATCCGCATGTTGATCAAGGCCGCAGACACCAAGCGAAATGCCTTGGTAATCTGTGTCGGTTTGGCGTCTGGCTTGGCCGTAACTTTCGAACCAAGATTGCTGCAACACTTGCCGCATGATCTAGCGAACTTTCTTCATTCTGGCATTACAACAGGCACTATCATGACGGTTCTGCTAAACCTTGTGTTGCCGAAGTCTTCACGAGCAGAAGAGCAAGAAGCGTTGGCCGAGAGCCAAGCGCAAGTTGAGCTAGAAATGAAAGAACAGGCTGAAGAAGAACGACACTCAGACGAGCAATTAGAGATTCAACAAGCAAGTACAGAAACAGATGTTCAAGCGGCATCAGAAAACCCTGAGCC
Organism: Vibrio sp. QJM3NY_21; assembly: GCF_057785975.1. NCBI lineage: Bacteria > Pseudomonadati > Pseudomonadota > Gammaproteobacteria > Vibrionales > Vibrionaceae > Vibrio > Vibrio sp. QJM3NY_21. Next base: position 74,318 of record NZ_CM173514.1, on the reverse strand, counting down.
CAAAGCGAATTAACTGATTCTCGAACTAACGTAAAACCGATTTTCACAGAATCAGGGAATGATTAGAGCGTTGAACGTTTTAACGCCCCTGATTCGAATTTATCTATCAACAGCAAATACCAATAAAGACCCTCTTCCCTGAAAAGGCTGAGATGGCTAAGGACTACTATGAATGGAAACAATCTGGATTAAGAATCCTCTCGCAATCTACACTGGCTCACTGGCTGATGCAGAAGGCGGTATTGTCATTAAAGGTAATACAATCATTGAGCTGGTTGGCAAACACAAAGAACCAACCTTACCCGTAGATTACAGCGTCGACGCCTCTCGTCATGTTGTGACTCCTGGGCTTATCAATGCGCACCACCACTTCTATCAAACCCTAACGCGTGCCTACCCCGGCGCACTGAATAAAGAACTCTTCCATTGGTTACAGAGCCTCTACCCAGTTTGGGCTAACCTCGATTCTGAGATGATGAGCCTAGCTACAGAGTTGGCGCTGGTTGAGCTGATGATGTCGGGTTGTACGACAGCGTCAGACCATCATTACTTGCTACCAAACGGGCTTGAGCACGCCATCGATTTACAAGTCGAGGCGGCAGAGAAGCTGGGTGTAAGGGCAATCTTTACGCGTGGCTCCATGAGCCTCGGGGAAGATGAAGGTGGGCTACCTCCACGACACACCATTCAAACCGAACAAACCATCATAGACGACAGCCAACGCTTGATTCGTGATTACCACCAGCGTGATGAAGGGGCGATGATTCAAATCGCGCTCGCGCCTTGTTCGCCGTTCTCGGTCACCACGGATCTAATGAAAGAAACCGCCAAGATCAGTGAGCGTGAAAACGTAATGATGCACACTCACCTATGCGAAACCTTGGATGAAGAAGACTTCTGTATTGAGAAGTTTGGCTTGCGCCCTGTCGATTATCTCGAAGATGTGGGTTGGCTGAACGAACGCACTTGGCTTGCTCATGGTATTCACTTCAACCCAGAAGAGATCAAACGTTTGGGTAAAGCGGGAATTGGTATCAGCCACTGCCCGACGTCCAACATGATGCTGGCTTCCGGTATTTGTAAGAACAACGATCTTGAAGCCGCTGGCGTAAAAGTCGGGGTGGGTGTTGATGGTTCAGCTTCCAACGACGGCTCCAATATGATTGCCGAAGTACGTATGGCGATGTACTTACAACGTCTGCAATATGGCTCTGCCAATGTTTCACACTTCGACGCACTGCGTTGGGCCACATCGGGCTCGGCTCGCGCAATGGGCAGAACCGACATTGGTACGCTAGAGGTTGGCAAACAAGCCGACATCGCAATGTTCAAACTCGATGATATTCGTTTCTCTGGCAGCCACGATCCACTCGCTGCATTACTACTTTGTGGTGCTCAACAAGCGGATAAAGTGATGGTGGCAGGAAAATGGCGAGTTAACGATGGCGCCGTGATTGGCGTAGACATGGAGCAACTGATGCACCGCCACCATGCTGCTGCGATGAAGCTTGGTAAGTTAGCGATGAATAACCATTAGTTGAAACACTTGCCCATCAAACACTGCAAGCCAAAGCGAGTGGCTTTGATGGGCAAACCTCCATAAACGTCCACAATGATTCGAAAACATCCCAAATCATCCCAAAAAAATGTAAACCTGGTGCCTCTCAGTCTATTTCCTAATTAATTTCGACTCAATATACCAAAAACATTAACCGCTAATAATTAAAGAAAACCTAATTTAACTCTATCTAATATAAGATTGACTAATAAAACATTCACTAATAAAAAATCACTCATAACCCCTTCGGTAAATATCAAATCACCCGTACATTATTTGGCACAGATCAAATTTAAAACGTTCGTTCTATTTATATATTCATCAAATTAATCAACAGATTTAGTAACAATACGAATAATGGCGATAATTATATTTTTATCATTTACCACCTTTATGAATAGAATGAAAACCTCTCGAGACCTTTCCATACCTAGCCTGACAAAAGAACCAAAACTAATGATTCAAATATCATTAAATTCAATAGATCAACAAACGATCAATATGAATCCAAATGTGTGACCTAAATAGAACTTTTCATTATAAATCTGCTATAGATTGGCCAAATCTTATAAAAACAAAAAACACATTAAAGAGGTTAGTTTTAAAGAACAAAAAATAATCACAAAAATAACAATATTAAAATATTCAATAACCCTTCATAAATATTTAAAAATACCATCTAAATGGTAGGGGGATTATTGACTTTGCAAAAAGCTAATAACAAATCTAACAGGGCTAAATAATGAAAAAAATCACAAGAACACTCGTATTATCTTCGATTTCGATTGGGCTACTTTCCTCTTTTGCACTCACTTCTCAAGCAGCTCCAGTTCAAATCAACCAAGCGTCAGCTGAACAAAACATACCTCAAGTCACCTACGACACGATCATCGGTGAAAATGGGGTCTTTATCGATCTAGAGACCGACAATTTTATTCTTAAGCAACAAGAGTGGTATCAAATCCAAGCGTATGTCGAAGGCGCTTTAGCGCTGCCGGTGACAGAAGCCAGTATGAAATCTACTTTAAGTATTCCTAACGACATTCCTTTCTCTAATTTCCAAGCACTGGTTCAGCAATACTCAAATATTCACGATACCGCCTTTTATTGGAAAAAAGATCTTTATCCAAGCATCGTTGGTCTTTCATTAAGCTTGGCCAATTACGTCCAAATTAAAGACTACATGCTTAACCCACTTAGCGATGCTTTGAATGAAATGCTGGCCAAAGCATTCTCGCCGCTCCCGGAAGATATCGAAGCGGTAGAACGCAATAGAAAGGTGGCGATCGCTTACCTGAAAAGCCTGCAGAGTTTTTCCATGAGATACCAACAAGAAGTGTCTGACGTTGGCGGTAACCTATTGGAATTTTCAGCTACATTAGATACACAAAAATTGCAGTTAGATGTATTAGAAGGCACTCACAACGGTTACCTAAGCGATGATGGCAGCGCGCTTCAACAACGAGTGAATGACATCAATGCACGTATCACTCAACTCAACAAAGACTACACTCACTATGTTACGGTCGCCTCTACCGCAGTAACTTATGCATGGTTCCCTCTGGTTGCAGGACCAATCATGGGCGTATACGGCGATAAAGCAGAAAAAGCGCGTAAGCTTCGTAACGAATTACAAAGTGAAGTAAAAGAGCTTCAAGACCAATTAACTTCTACGCAGAAAATATATAACTCTTATCATCGCTCTTCAGAGAGTATCGATATGATTTCTCAACAAATAGAAAATGCGATTCCACATATTAATAAGCTGAAACTAAATTGGCAGAAAATGAATGCCGACTTTACTTCACTGCTCGTTGCCTTAGAACAAGCCCAGAATAATGCCGACATCATGAAAGACGACGCAATGCTAGGCGCAATAGGCGCTCTTGCCAATACAACGGTTGCAGAAAGTAACTGGAGTAATATTAGTGAGAAAGCAAAAGCGTTCGCAAACAATGCATATATCCAAGAAATGGAATAGTCCATAGACCTCTCGATCATATAAAAACACAAAAAATATAACGCAATAGCCAAAAATATATCCCTAACAGAAAGCCACACCTTATCAAAATTAAGGTGCTGGCTTCTGCTACCCAAAATTTGGCAAATACTAATTTCGACAGGACATAAATATGAGACTTCTACCTATTATTATTTCTCTTTCATTCTCTCCACAGGCTTTTTCTAGCGATTGGCTTGAACTGAACAATTTACCCAATTCAACCGAATACCCAACTTGGGTTCAATCGGCCTATTCCGATGTTGGCGTTCTATCTCGTTCCACATCCGATTTACACATCAACCTAAGTGATTGGATAGCAGAACAAAACCTTTACGTCACTCAACCCTCAAAAATCGTCGTTTTTGCAGATACCATTGAAATTCCAGAGAATTTCAACTTGCTTGTAAACAACCAAAACATCCTTATTTTTGCGCGAAAAATCGTTGGTCAAGGCACGCCGACATTTGTGCTCGGACAGCAAGGCTCTGCAGCCTCAATTTCTGTGATTGCCGGCGAAATAGAAACACCGATTAATGTACTCGCTTTCCAAAGCGATGGCAGCATTACACGAGACGCCTTAACAGGAAAAACTGGTGATGGCGAATCCGTGGTATTGGCAGGAGAACACTACCGAAGAACGACCATTGACTCGAACATTACTGGGCAAATGAAACTGGCTACTGAACCTTTTACAGACATTGTTAATCGCTCTTTTGATATGGCGGCCAGCTTATATGACACCAACCCAGAGCTTAGCCTCGACCTCATCAATTGGGTTGAACAGAGCTTGCGTTATTCAGGCTCAGTGGTTGAAGACGACCCGATTCTTTCCGACCTTTACCTACAAACGGTCGCGTTCAAGCAATTCATTAGCTTCAGCACCAAAGAGAGCAATTACGTCCCTTATCTCGACAAGGTGTTATATCAAGATAAATACGAAGCCTATTTGAACGCTATGATCGCGTATCAAACTCAATGGGACATTATTCAAGATAGAAACACGGTCATTGAAGACAAAATTGAAGCCGCCAAGTTAGCACTCGCTAACATCGAAGACATTCTACGCGCTCAGAGTTCGATCATCACACAAACCCAATCCAACATAGACAAGATAGGCGATAGCCTGACCGAGGTCGATAGCCAATATAAAGCACAAGAACTGGTCACTCTCAGTTCAAGAACCACTTATTTAGTTGGTGTCGAGAATTGGAAAACCCAACAACAACTCAATGCGGCTCTCGCAATATTCAAAGCAATAGCCGAAATTGGAAGCGCCGTGAGTGGGGTATTCACAGGCAACCTTTCTGGTGTGAATGACCTAACCGAGCAATTGGCTAAAACACCTGAAGCATTAGAAAAAGCGAAAAACCTCGTCACCAATATCAAGTCCGTCACAGGCATTATTGATAGCGTGACCAAAACGATTTCTGGCATTTCTCAGTTAACCGCGGATATTAAATCAACCATCAAGCTCCAGAAGGTATCTGAAGCGATGGATGGCTTTAACTTCAACATCCCAACCATCAATGAAAGCAATCTGGCGTGGGATCTGATGATCACCGAGATCCGCAGCAACTTAAGATATGCCGATAGCTTAGGTATCAAAGGATCAAGACAATACCTACTCGAACTCGAAAAGCAGGTTCTGCTCGGTAAGGCAATTAACATCACGCAGCTTAACTTTGCTCACGAGCAAGCGAAGTTGGTAGACCTCTTACTCACCAATAATGTGACTATCAATCAACAACAAAGATTGAACGATGCGATCGAGGGTTATCAAGTAGACACCGACAGCTTCGATTCGATTGAACGTGAGCTATCACGAGTATTGATGCACTTCAAACGTCCGATGTTCGTTGCTTTGTCTAACTATGTTCAGGCATACGAATATTGGGCATTGAAGCCAAGCGAAGTTACACCTTCTCTGAATAAAAGCTACTTGGACTACCAGTTTGATTTGGCTACTGTCGAAAGTGAGTATGTAAATGCTCTGTCTTCTTTCCAACCCGCACCACAAGATTTCACCATCGACAACTACACCATTTCTAGCCCCGAGCAACTAGAGAGCTTTGCAACAACCGGACAACTAAACTTCACCATTCCACTAGAACAAGTCCAATTGTGTTCGTTTGACCGCGTTAGGCTTTCCACAGTACGAGTGTTCTTAGAGGGTGAAAACTTACCTTATGGCAAGCAACTCAACCTGCGAGTTTCAAGTTCGGGTAACTATTTAGACCGATATGAGAACAAGGACTATCAGTTCAGTTCTAACCCTGTTTCACGCGCGTTCTATTACCGCCTAGATGATCCAACAACCAACGATGTTAGCATCATCACCGATGGTGCCGTGGCGAATAAATTCGAATACGCCTACTTCCAACCCACTCCGTTTTCATCATGGAATGTCACGCTCAACAACTTTGATAAAACCGAGCAAACGAACAACCAGTACCTAAAAGATGTCGAACAAATTCGCGTCGAGTTCTTAGGTAGCGGTATCCCGAATGGCAATAGTTGCTCTAATTAACCAAATGCTTCTCTAACTAACCAAGCGTTGATTTCATCCAAAGAACCGAGGTTCAAGGAGTAAGGTTCTGGAGAGAGTTCGTAACAAAAAGGCCGACATGATGTCGGCCTTACTTATTCATTCACTCTATTCGATTTTAGAATCCGATTCACGGCCTAATCCATCAAACTCTTAGACTTAATCGCCTTCTTAGAAAGCTCTTTGGCAAACGCTTTGATATCAGTTTCAAACTCATCGACGCTTTGGCGGATTTCATCCAGTTGAACCGTCTGCATCACACGGTTTTCCATTACGATTTGGCCGTTAACGATAGTGGTGTCGATGTTGCTTGGGTTCGCTTGGTAAACCAAAGTCGCGTATGGGTCGTAATTTGGCATCATGTTCGCTGATTGTGTCTCTACAATCACGATATCTGCTTTCTTTCCAACTTCAAGAGAACCGATTTGATCTTCCATGTGCAAAGCTTTCGCACCGCCTAATGTCGCCATTTCAACCACTTGCTCAGGAATCATGATGGTGCGGTCTGAATGCTTTAAGCGTTGCATGTTCGCTGCGTAACTTAGGGTACGCATGATATCGACTTGGTTCGAGCTCATTGGGCCATCGGTTCCCAAACCAATACGCATATCAGCTCGGTACATTTCCCACGCAGGAGCTATTCCTGTCGCACCTTTGGCATTCGCCATTGGATTGTATGAGATACCCGCATCGGCCTGCTTCAATAGTTTTTGGTCGTTCTCTGAAAGGTGGATACCGTGAGCAATCACTACACGCTCATCGAGCACACCGATTTCATCCATGTATTCGACCGGTGACGTGGCGTTGGTTTCATCTTTGATACGCTTTTCTTCATTCGGAAATTCAGCAACGTGAATCAGCACTGGCACATCGTATTGAGCCGATAGCTTATTGATTTCTTGTAGCTTATCTTTGCTCACGGTGTACACCGCGTGTGGTGCATAAGCAGGCGTGATTAGCTCGTCGTTTTTGTACTGCTCGATAAAGCCTTTAGCATACTCAATCCCACCGTAAGGTTCTTTGGCATCAACCACCGGGAACTTAATCACGGTTTCGCCCAACACGGCGCGCAAGCCAACTTCTTTGGTCGCCTTCGCCATCTCATCCATGTGGTAATACATATCGGCATAAGTGGTCACGCCGCTTTGTGCCAGTTCTATGCTGCCTAGCTTAGTTGCGTTGTAAATCAGTTCACGGCTTAACTTTTCGGCTTCAAGTGGGAAGAAGTATGCGAACAAGCGGTTCGAAATACCCTCTTCACCCAAACCACGGAACGCTATCATCGGTAAATGGTTGTGAGCATTGACCATGCCCGGCATGACGATTCCATCTTGAGCATCAATCACTTTTTCTGCGCGATATTGAGTCATTAAATCCTCGTTACCGACTGCGATGATCTGGTCGTCTTTCACCACTACAACGCCATCTTCAATCACATCCATTTCAGAGTTGATTGTTAGAACCTGTCCGTTGGTGATGATCAGATCGGCGTTGTATGTTTGAGTCGCGACCGTCGAACCGCAACCTGCCAGTAGAACTGCGCTGATGGTGCATACCAAGCTTTTGAGCGTCATTGCTAAACCTTAATGTTGTGCGTGTAATTTTGTTAATAGCTTCACTTTGGTGTTCTGAGCTATTCACTTCTAAGAACAGTAAGTGCCGCTAATTTTGCGACACTATAACCTGTTATTTAAATGAAATGGCATACCTAATCGAACCAATTTCAAGTTAAATGAGTTATTGCACAACGGGTCACAAAACCGCGCATCATGACTCACTGTTGTTAGATCGAGAAAAGAACAACGCATACATGGCTGGAATCACCAAGAGTACAACGGGTAATGAGAACAACAAACCATAGCCCAGTGTGAGCGACATCGGGCCCATAAACACATCCGTTCCACCTAACCCGTAAGCTAGAGGTAGCAGGCCTGCAACTGTGGTCAGTGACGTCATTACAATCGGACGCAGACGACTGACCGCCGCTTGAGTCACCGCCGTTATCACATCTAAACCTTCGATTCTTAGCTCATTGATTCGGTTTATCAGCACTAGTGAGTTGTTGACCACAACACCCGTCATCCCAAGTACACCAATCAATCCAAACAAAGACATCGGCTGCATGTGAACCACGAGTGCCATCAATGAAGTCATAATCGCGAACGGGATGACCGCCATAATGAGCAGTGGTTGCAACAATGAATTGAACATCACCGCCAATACGAAGTAGATAGCAACCATCGCCGCAGGGAACACCACCATAAAGCCACTCATGGTTTCGTTGGTACTTTCAGCCTCGCCGCCTACGTTAATGGTCACGCTCGGTGGATATTGACCCGTGAGCTCTGTCAGTAGTTCATCGGATAACGCAACCGGACTAATACTCTCATCAGACAAAGCCGCCGATACCGTTACTTCTCGCTCACCGTTGTAATGCTTAATAAGGCGAGGGATTTCTATCTGTTCAACCATAGCTAATCGACTGAGTGGTACTTGCTGCCCATCTGCTGTGTAAATTTTGGTGGTTTTCAGTTTCTCGATATCGCGAAATTGCTCGTCCAAGACCACACGGATATCGACTTCTTGATCGCCAAGCCAAGTGGATGTCACGCTGTTGCCATCAAAACCAACACGCAACGCATTCGATAAATCACTCACCGTTAAGTTGTACTTCGCCAACCAATGATACTGAGGAACAATATTCAATTGAGGATCTTTCAATGCCTCACTGTGATTGATGCTGGTCACGCCTTGGTAGTCTTCTAGCCAAGCCATCACCAAATCCACAGTTTGATTACGTTCACTCTCAGTCCCGCCAAGTACACGTACCTCAACTGGGTCGCCGGGAGGAGGACCACCAGCATCAATCGAGAACTTGATGAACATGTCACCAGACAGCGCTGCCAACTCTTCATTGAGCGCCGTAATAATCTGTTCCGCAGAGCGGGTGCGCTGGTCAAAGTTAGTTAAGTTGATAACCCCTTGAGATACTGGTGACGAGTAAATCAACTCATAGCTAACCAATTCATTTTCTGGCAAAGATTCTATCGCTTGCTCTATCAATTGATGAGCATCGCGCACTTTAGTGAGCGGAGTACCCGCCTTCACTTCGGTGTAAACCTCAAGGTATTTACCTGCTTCTGTTGGGAAGATGTCCACTTTCAACGAAGATACCAAAAAGCCAGAAGCTGCGAAGCCAACCAACGCCAATGCAATCACTGACTTCTTGTAGTTCAGAGCCATATTCAGCAGAGAGCGATAACGGTTTGAAATCCATTCAAATCGATCTTTCTCTTGTGTCTTTGAGTTGCTCTCTTTAGCCAACGATAAATGCGCTGGCAACGTTAAGGTACATTCAATGAATGAGAAGACGAGCGCTGCGATAACGGTAATCGGGATCACAGCAACCGCTTTACCCATGGTACCCGGAATGAACATCATCGGGATAAACACCAAGGCCGTTGTAACAAGGCTTGCCATCAATGGTTTGATCACTTTTAAAGTACCCGACACCGCAGCATCGACACCTTTTTTGCCCGCTTCTTTTTCTTGGAAGATGCTCTCGGCGATGATCACCGAGTCATCAACGATAATGCCGATCACCAACAACAGTGCTGCGAGTGTGATGCTGTCTAAGTTCAACCCCATGATTGGCAAAACGATCATCACACCGAAGACGCAGAATGGGATAGAGACCGAGACCCAGAAAGCGACGCGTCGTTGCAGGATCATGCTCAAGATCAACAGAACCAACACCAAACCTATCGCACCATTGGTTGCCACGATAGAGAACTTCTCATCCATATCCTGACCAAGATCGAGGCTGTTCTGGAAAATAAATTGGTCGCCAATGCGTTCGCTTTCTTTGTCCAACAGAGCCTTAATGCTGTCGATAGTTGTAATGACATCTGCACTGCCGCTATTTGTGATAGAGAAAATGACCGCAGGTTTTCCGCTCATCACCGGATCTTCGGTTGCTCGCGCGAAGGTATCAATAACGGTCGCCACATCCGACACACGGACAACTTGACCAGAATCTAGCGCCTTAATCACGATGTTAGACACATCACCCGTCGACTCTACTTTCGTCATGGTGACAATCTTTTGCTCTTGGCTCCATGACTCGACAAAACCACCCGATTGAGACAGGTTGTGTTGCTCTATCGCGGTGCTCACATCATCGAAAGCAACTTGATAGCGGCGTGCTTTTTCAGGGTCAACTTCAACCCAAAACTCTCGCTCATTAAAACCAGAAAGCTTGATAGAACCCACGCCACCAAGACTGTTAATTTTCTTTTCTAATTGATACGCATAATGCTGTAACGACGATGAATCTGTATTGCTCTCAGTTAGGCTAACGCCAAAGTGATAAACATCAAAAGAAGAGGTTTTCTGCTGAGTCACAACCGGGGGCGAATCTATATCTTTCGGCGGGTTACCGACTCGGTCCACGGCTTGCTGGATATCTCTCAAGATCACAGCCGCATCTTCACCAGGCAAATATTCGACCTCGATAAAAGAACGTCCTTCTGAGGATTCTGATGAAAAGTAGGCAATGCCATCCACAGAACGAAGTTCTTTCTCTATCGGGTTAGTGATGTTCAGTTCAATGTCTTGAGCTGTCGCGCCCGGATAGCTGGTTTCAATTTCTGCCGTGTCCATCGCAACATCTGGATACTCTTGTAAATTGAGCTGCATTAACGACATAGCACCCGTCAACAACACCATAACGGTGATGATACGAGCCAAAAACTGACGATTCGCGAAGTATGCTAAAAAGTTCATCTCTACTGCCCTTTACCTTGGTTCGAGGTCGATGGTGCTTGAGCGGTTGTCATATTTTTCACTGCAAGATCTGTCGAGGCGTACACCGACATACCCGGCTTAAACTGATGACCTTGGTTGGTGATCTCGACCAATACCGGGTAGGTTAAATCTTGCATCTCGACACCAATGCGTTGCACGCTCGCTTCCATTTTTATCTCAGGGTTGGTTTCAGACCACACCACCACTTCTTGACCAACAGTGAAGTGTTTCAGGTCATACTCACTTGCCATAAATGACAGAGTGACCTTATCAATATTGACCACTTCATAAAGCAAGTCCCCCTCGCTTACCCAAGCTCCCGATTGCGCGGGTTTGTTGGATATATAACCCGAAATAAGAGATTCAATCTGAGTATTTTCAAGATCCACTTGAGATTGTTGGTAGTCAATTTGAGCCACAGACACTGACGCTTTTGCACTTAAAAATTCAGCACGTGCTGTATCTAACTCACCCATTGAGAGGCTGTTCTTTTCGATAAGGGCTTGATAGCGGTTATAGGTTGCTTTTCGTAATGCAAGATTCGCTTCAGCAAGGGCTAGATTCGCTTTAGCCTTATCCACGCTAAACTTAAAATCGTTGGCTTTAATCTGAGCAAGTACTTGTTTTTGATTGACGGCGTCGCCCACTTCAAGGTTATTCATCTCCACGACTCCGGGCACTTCTGCCACGACACTGTGTTTGTTCAACCCTTGAACGTGACCGATCAGCTCTGTTGCTTGAGTTATTGATGCTTGAGTCGTTGAGACACCGAGAAGTGCAGCCAGCACGATAATTTTAGTTTTCATAATTCAGCCTTCACCTATTGATGTGAGCTATTGTTGAACTGTCTTTGTCGAATTAAAGTCGAAGTCGATTCGACATTGAAAAATAATCGGAAGACGTTGAATTTTTTTGATTAACGCTATCAATTAGACATAAATTCGACATGATTTTGGATAGGCTACGTTTTTGTTTGGAGTCGATGTTTTGATTAGAGCAGATATTTTAATGGAGCAGATAGATGCTTGAGCGCAGTCGTATTTTAGTTGTTGAAGACAATATCGAACTACAAGGCATTATTGCCGACTTCTTAGAGGTCAAAGAGGCTGTTGCAGACTTTGCTTCCGATGGCGATCAAGGCTTCAAGCTAGCTATGAAGAACGACTTCGATGCAATTATCCTAGACGTTATGCTGCCCAAGTTTGATGGTATGCAAGTGGCCACTAAACTGCGCCAAAATGGCGTAACGACACCAATTTTGATGCTAACGGCCTTGAATGGCCAAGAAGATCTATTAAACAGCTTCAATTCTGGCGCGGATGATTTTGTCACTAAGCCGTTTAAGTTTCCAGAACTAGAAGCTCGTCTTTGCGCGCTCATCAAACGCAATAAAGGCTTGGTTGCCCAAAAAACCTTAAGTTATGGCGAGGTGACGATTAATGAAAAGACACACACCGCTTCAAGAGACGGACAAACGCTAACTCTGACACCTATCTTGTTTCAGATTCTGAGAGAGTTGGTGAAGGCTCAAGGCGGCGTCGTATCTCGTGAAAGCTTAATCTTCATGCTTTGGGGCGATGACATTCCTGACAAAGATGTACTCCGTAGCCATATCTATTTGTTAAGAAACGTCCTCGATAAGCCATTCAAGTTTCCTATGTTAAAGACGATTCCTAAACACGGTTTTCAATTGATCTTATCAGCAAGTGAGCCGCAATAAACATGAAGATTCGAACCAAGCTAGGCAACTCCATCGAGGATGTCAGGATCCGCACCATGCGTACCTTTGCTGTCATCGCACTGGTTTCTTCATGCGTGGTATTTTTTGTGTTCTCACTTCGTTTAGTTTGGCAGGAAGAGGCTCAAATCGAGAGCCACCTAAAATCATTTAAAGGTGTGGCAGAACAATTCTACAAAAGCCTTTCACCCGAAGGTAGCCTAAAGCTCTCGAACAACGTGACGGCTTATTATGGTGAAGGCGACTTTACCGACCAACTCAAAAAACTACCGCCCATGGCATTGGATACCGTGGATCGCCAACGTTTTGAACTAAGACTTTCTGAAGAAGACATTATTATTCCCGGCGTGATCGTCTATCACTTCTCCTTCGAAGATCAAGGCAAAAACATTCCGACTTACATCGCCATCAGCTCTTTTGATATGGATTTGTGGGACGACAGTTGGGGTGTATTGATGGCAATCTCAACTTTGCTTATGCTCGGACTGATCATTGTGTTGCGGATTACTCTCAAGCAAGTGTTCGACCAACTGATGGCACCGATTGGAAACCTCAGCACTCAACTCAGCAAACATGAGTCTGATAACTTCCATGTCCCGACGAATACCGTTGATGAATTGCAGATGCTTACCTCACACCTCAACAGTTACTCAAAAATGAAAGACCGACTTGCCAAGCAAGAGATGATGTTTGCGAAATACGCGAGTCATGAATTAAAAACACCGATAGCGATTGTTCTTGGCGCTGCCGAATTGCAAGCGATGAAGCCGAACGACCCAGCATTTCAAACCAAACAACGCGAGCGCATTCTTGGAGCGGCCAATGGCATGAGTTCCACCGTTGAGGTTTTATTGAACATTGTTAAACAAGAGAACTCTTCAACCGAAAAAACACTCACCGTTATCGACGATGCCACTATCGATTTATCGAAGTACCACACGATGTTGGCTTCTGGCGTCACGTTAGAGCTAAACGTTGCACCAAACACCACGCTCAACATGCCGTTGCCACTGGTGAATATGGTATTGAAGAACTACATTGAAAACGCGATTCGATTTACCACGCAAGGTGAAATCTCGGTGACCATCAACTCAAACACAATTTCCGTTTCTGATACTGGCGCAGGGTTGAGTGATGATACAAAAACTGAACACGGCCTTGGCCTAATCATCGTAAAACGCATCGGAGACAGTTACGGTTGGACATCAACTCTGACTGATAACACGCATTCAGACTCGACATCAAACAGCTCTGGCTGCACTGCGAACTTTTCTCGAAACGATGTATAAAAGCGGCATCTATTCAAAAGCGGCTCTTACAAGAAACAGCGTATACAAAAAAAGACATCGAGAGATGTCCTTTTTACATTTAAGGCTGAAGAAACCTACGCCACTTCAAGAATAATTTTCTCAAGCTTATCTAAGCCTTCGCTCAGTACTTCAGATTCGATAGTTAATGGTGGAAGCAGACGAATTACATTCGCTTTTACACCACACGAAAGCAGGATAAGACCATTCTCTTGTGCTTTCGCTATCACCGCTTTAGTTAAGTCCTGCAATGGCTTGCCTGACTCTGGGTCAGTAAACTCAATTGCCATCATCGCTCCAGTGGTACGTATTTCACCAATAGCTGGGACAGATTCTTGTAGCTTGCTCATACGGGCATTCACAACCTCACCAATACCCATGGCCTTAGCACACAATTGCTCTTCTTCGATAATTTTTAGGACTTCTAGGCCAGCCACACAACCCAACGGAGAGCCAGCGTAAGTACCACCTAAGCCACCTGGCAGTGCCGAATCCATAACAACGGCTTTTCCCACTACCGTAGAGATAGGGAAACCACCTGCAATACCTTTTGCCATGGTCATCATGTCGGGTTCAATACCCAAGTATTCTGTCGCAAACATTTTACCCGTACGCGCAAAACCCGTTTGGATCTCATCCGCGATCAACATGATACCGTGCTTATCACACAACTCACGCAAGCCTTGAGCAAACTCCGCAGGAGCTTGATAGAAACCGCCCTCACCTTGCACAGGCTCAAAGATTATCGCCGCCACGCGTGATGGCTCAATATCACACGCAAACAAATCATCGATCGCTTGTAGACTTTGTTCTGTGCTTACGCCATGAAAGGCATTTGGGTAAGGTGCATGAAAGATTTCATTTGGGAATGGGCCAAAGCCCGCTTTGTAAGGCGCAACTTTACCCGTTAGCCCCATAGTCATATTGGTACGACCGTGGAAGCCACCTTTAAAAGCAATCACACCACTGCGGCCAGTATGAGCTCGTGCTACTTTTACGGCATTCTCAACCGCTTCAGCTCCTGTTGTCAGGAAAATCGCTTTTTTATAACTGTCACCGGGGGCGAGTTCTGTAAGCTTTTCTGCCAGTTCAACAAAGGATGCATACGGCGTCACCATCGCACAGGTGTGTGAAAAGTTATCCAGTTGAGCCTTTACCGCTTCGTTGATACGCTTATTTGCATGCCCTGTATTCGTCACCGCGATACCAGCAGCAAAGTCGATATATTTATTTCCATCCACATCCCACACGTGAGCATTCTCTGCTTTTTCAACATAAAGTGGGTACAGTGCGCCCATGCCTTGAGCGATAACTTGGCTTCTTCTTTGATGTAGTTGTTGATTTGTCATTGTCATGTCCTTTGATTAGTTGCCGCCAAAGCAGAGGTATTTGATGCTCATGTATTCATCGATACCTTGTTTTGCCCCTTCACGCCCGATACCGGATTGCTTAACTCCACCGAAAGGGGCCACCTCGGTAGAGATCATGCCTTCGTTAATTCCTACCATGCCGTATTCCAACGCTTCTGCTATCTTCCATACACGGTGAATATTTTGGCTATAGAAGTAAGACGCCAAGCCATAGATAGTGTCGTTAGCCATTTCGATAAGCTGCTGGTCATCATCAAATTTGATCACCGGAGCGACTGGGCCAAAGATCTCTTGCGAGACAATATCCATATCATGCGTAACGTTTTTGAGAACGACAGGTTGCATGAATAGACCATCAAGAGTTTTCGGCTCAGTAACAAGTTTCGCGCCCTGTTCGATTGCACCGTCAATGAGGGACTGAATTCCTTGTTTTGCTGATTCGCTGATTACAGGACCAACATTTACACCCTCCTCTAAACCATTGCCTACCTTAAGCTGCTGCACTGCTGCATCGAATTTCTCGACAAATTCATCGTACACCTTGTTATGTACATAAAAACGGTTAGCGCAGACGCAGGTTTGACCGGCATTACGAAACTTAGACGCCATTGCACCAAGCACTGCCGCATCAATATCCGCATCATCAAACACGATAAATGGTGCATTACCGCCAAGTTCCATTGATGTTCGCTTGATGTCGTTTGCACTTTGCTGCATCAACACTCTTCCAACTTGCGTAGAACCCGTGAAAGAGAGCTTACGAATCAGAGGATGTGAGGTGAAAATACCGCCAACTTGACGAGAATTAGCTCCCAACACCACTTGCATTACATCACGAGGAATACCCGCTTGATATGCTAGCTCAGCTACAGCAAAAGCAGATAGCGGTGTTGATTCAGCCGGTTTCACAATAAAAGTACAACCAGCCGCAAGTGCTGGACCTGCCTTACGAGTTATCATTGCAATTGGAAAATTCCACGGAGTAATCGCACAAGCAACTCCAATGGGTTGTTTAATAGTAACAAGGCGTTTGTCGCTACTTGGCGCTGGGATTGTCTCACCATAGGTACGTTTAGCTTCTTCAGCAAACCATTCTATAAAGCTTGCGCCATACAACACCTCACCTTGTGCTTCTGCCCATGGTTTGCCTTGTTCTAACGTCATCAGGCGACCTAGATCCTCCTTGTTTTCAAGTAACAACTGATACCATTTTTGTAGCAAACCTGAACGGGTTTTAGCTGGCAGCAAAGCCCACTCTTTTTGTGCTACGCTTGCACGCTCAACACCAGATAAAATGTCGTATTCAGATGACACTGGTGCATAACCAAGTATTTCACCCGTCGCGGGGTTACTTACAGCAATACCTTGGTCTTGATTTGGCACCATAAACGACAGCAATGATTGATTTGTAATTTGTTGCATGGTGATTCCTTTTGACAGCTTTACTTTGTCGTCTACTGATAGTTACCCTACCAAGTAGAAAACCAATAACTCATTGTTTTAATAATTTTCTTAAGCAGGGATCTGCTGAGTAATGCAATGGATATTGCCTCCACCAAGCAAAACCTCACGCGTTGGTATACCAACGACTTGATGTTCAGGCATCGCTTGCTGCAAGATTTTTATTGCCTGCTCGTCAGTTCTATCATCGAGCAATGGCAAAAACACATAGCCATTCGCGATAAGAAAGTTGGCATAAGAAGCACTTAACCTTTCCCCTGCATCACGTGTCATTCCGTCACTTTTATCAATTCCGCTAGCTTCTGCTTCGCTATAGTGCAAAGGCCCTGGCAACGGTAAGCGGATGATTTCAACCTCTCGACCTTTAGCATCAGATTGATCTTTTAACACTTGTTCCGCCTGACGAGATAATGCGAATTGTGGGTCTAAAGGATCATCTGTCCAACTCAATACCACTTTCCCCGGGGCAATCACATGCATCAAATTATCAACATGTCCGTCAGTTTCATCATCGAATAATCCTTTAGGCAGCCAAATGACCTTTTCAATACCCAGATATTCTTTGAGATGTGTTTCTATCTGTTGTTGATTCAACTCAGGGTTGCGTCCCGGACTAAGTAAACACTCTTCTGTTGTATAGAGCGTACCTTCACCATCGGTATGAATTGAGCCCCCCTCTAAAACGAATGGGGCGTTGTAGTGATCAATTCCGATAATGTCACATACTGAGCTAGCCACTAGGTCGTCCTGCTGCCAGTTTTCATAGAGGCCATTATAGTCACCACCCCAAGCGTTAAACTGCCAGTTGATTCCACGACGCTCGCCGTCTTGATTCACCAACACTGTGGGCCCAATATCACGCATCCACGCATCATTGAATGGGATTTCAACAAGCCGAATGTCTGAATGAAGCAATGTTCGCGCCTTATCAAATTGCTTCGCACTCACGGCGACACAAACCTTAGCCACTTCTGCTATCGCATTCGCAATGCTAGCGAATGCTTGCTGGGCAGGAAGGGCATTATCACGCCAATTGTCTCGTCTTTCTGGCCAAGCTAACCAAACTTCTTCAATAGGATGAAACTCAGCAGGAAAGTAGAACCCATCTTGCAGTGGTGTTGTCGGTAACTGCATAGTCTGCCCCTTTAAACCGCTAGTTTGCCCACAGAGCCATATAGATCTGGGCGGCGGTCACGGAACAGCCCCCACGAGTGACGCGCTAGAGCCGCTGCGGCTAAATCAATCTCCGCATAAATGATAGCTTCCTCATCACGTGGCGCTTCTGACAACTTGCCACCAGTATGATCAGTAATAAAAGAAGAACCGTAGAATGTGGTTTCAATGCCATCATCACATTCTGTGCCTACGCGATTAGACGCAATCACAGGAACCAAATTTGCGGCTGAATGGCCTTGCATAGTGCGTTGCCAGTGATCACGAGAATCTAAAGTTGGATCTTGTGGTTCGCTGCCAATAGCGGTTGGGTAAAAAATGGCTTCTGCACCGTGTAACGCTAAGCTACGAGCAAGCTCCGGAAACCATTGATCCCAGCAAATACCAGCACCGAACTTACCAAGCTGGGTTTGCCATACTTTGAAGCCAGTATCTCCAGGGCTAAAATAGTATTTTTCGCTGTAACCCGTACCATCCGGGATGTGTGATTTGCGATAGTTATCTAGCACAGTGCCATCGGCATCAATCATCACTAATGAGTTAAAGAAGGTATTGCCCGCTTTTTCAAAATAACTAACTGGAATCACAACCCCGAGTTCTTTTGCCAATGCACTCATCTCTGTTATCAACAGACAGTTGTCTACTTCCTCAGCCAACTCAAAATACTTAGCTTCTTGCTTCTTACAAAAATAAGGGGCAGCGAACAATTCCTGCGGTAAAACCACATTGGCACCGTTACTCGCAGCTTCACGAATCGCTCGCTTAGCTTTATTTAGGTTATCTTCCAGATCCCAGCTTTTGGTCAGTTGCAGGGCCGCAAATTTTACTACTCTACTCATTGGATGTTCCTTATCGTCCGGTTAGATAGCTAGTTTGTCTCTTAGGTTGTAATACGCTGCGCCAACTGCCGTGAATGGTATTTGGAAGTGACGTCCACCAGGGAAGGCGTAGTGCTTGAGTTGTGCGAAGGCATCAAATCGTTCGGCATGCCCTGTTAAGGCTTCTGCCAATAGTTTGCCAGCCAAGTGAGTACAGGTAACTCCATGACCACTGTAGCCTTGCAAATAATAAATATTGTCGTCAAATGCGCCAAACTGTGGCATACGTGAATAGGTAAGTAAGAAGTTACCAGTCCATGTGTAATCAATCTTGATACCTTTAAGCTGAGGGAAAATACCTTCTAGCTTAGGACGAATTAGAGATTCAATATCTTGAGGGTCACGAGCTCCATAAACTACTCCGCCACCAAACAACAATCGTTTATCTGCACTCAGTCGGAAATAGTCGAGTAAGTAATTGCAATCTTCGACGCAATAGTCGCTCGGTAGAACCTGTTTCAATTGCTCATCGGTAAGCGGCTCTGTCGCCACGACTTGAGTCCCACATGGGATCGCTTTGTTACTAATATTCGGAGCCAATCCACCTAGGTAGGCGTTACCAGCTAGCACCAAGTATTTACTCTTTACACTGCCATTCGCCGTTCTTGCTACAGGGCTAATACCTTTTTCAATAGAAGTTACTGCTGATTGCTCGAAGATTTGACCACCAAGAGAAACGAATGCTGCCGCTTCACCCAAAGCTAATTTCAGCGGGTGGATATGGCCGCCACGCATATCAAGTAGGCCACCAGTGTACGCTTGAGTACCGACCGCCTCTTCAACTTGACCAGCATCCAACATAGTGAGCTGGTCGTTGCCATATCGCTCCCAGTTTTTCTTATGGTGCTCTAAACCATTTAACTGCTTTTTGTTCAGTGCAGTAAATAGTCCACCGCGTTTGTGGTCACACTCAATATCGTATTTGTCGATAAGACCACGAATGACATCTCCGCCTTCGAAAATCATGTCACACAAAGCTTTAGCTTGAGGTTGGCTGTAACGGCTTTCTATCACATCAACATCTCGGCTGTAGCTATTGACGATCTGTCCACCATTACGGCCTGTTGCGCCAAAACCAACTTTGGCACTCTCAAGCACTACAACCTTAAAGCCTTTTTCTGCGAGATGAAGAGCTGTTGACAATCCTGAAAATCCAGCCCCTACCACACACACATCACACTCAATGTTTCCTTGCAGTTGTGGGAACTCTGGCATGTTCGGTATAGAGTTCGCATAAAACGAGTCCGTATGCTTATTCATATTGCTATTCCTTTATTATTCATCAGCAGGCTAAGGTTGAAGGCGAATCCAAGTGGTTTTGGTTTCGGTAAATTTTTCGATGGCGTGCAGTGACTTATCACGGCCATTACCACTCATTTTGAACCCACCAAAAGGGACGGTCATATCCCCTTCGTTGTAGTTGTTCACCCAAACAGAACCTGCTTGAAGCTGTTTCGCTACACGGTGTACGCGGTTAATGTTATCGCTCCAAAGCGCCGCACCTAAACCGTATTTTGAGTCATTGGCGATTGCTACTGCTTCCGCTTCATCTTTAAATGAAATAACACAAAGTACAGGACCAAAGATCTCTTCCTGGGCGACACGCATTTTATTGTCAACGTTGTCAAGAATGGTCGGCTCAACAAATGCACCTTTGCCTTCAACATCACCACCACAACGAAGAACTGCACCTTCCGCTTGGCCAAGCTCTATATATTCAAGCACTTTTGATTTGTGACCTTGATCGATGAGCGCTCCCATCGAAGATGAGGTGTCCATTGGATCTTTCGGCATAAAGGATTGAGCCGCAGAAATGACTTTATCAACAAAGCGATCTTTGATGCTCTCGTGCACCAATAAACGGGTTGCAGCGACACAGACTTCACCTTGGTTATAGAAGCAACCACCAGCGGTTTCCGCGGCTGCACGATCGAGGTCTTCGCAGTCTTCAAATACGATATTGGCATTCTTACCACCAGCCTCAGCAAACACACGCTTAAGATTGGTTTCACCAGAACGAACCATTAATTGACCAGCAATACGAGTAGAACCCGTAAATGCAATACAGTCGACCTCATGGTGTTTCGCTAAAGCATCGCCGGCTTCATGGCCAAAGCCTGTAACAACTTGAAAAACGCCACGTGGTAAGCCGGCTTGATTGGCGAGTTGACCAATATAAATAGCAGTGAGAGAAGATTTTTCAGAGGGTTTAAGAATAACGCTATTACCTGTTGCTAATGCAGGGCCAAGTTTCCAGCAAGCTAACCATAATGGAAAGTTCCATGGAACTACCGCTGCAACAACACCGATAGCTTGATGAGAAACAAAGGCGTGTACATCTTGTTCCGTTGGCGCGACTTCCCCATACACTTTATCGATAGCTTCTGCATACCAACGCAGTGCGCTTGCAGCACCAGGGATATCGGTTGAAACGCTGTGGCTGATTGGTTTACCCGTATCTAAAGTTTCCAGCAACGCAAGTTCTTCACGATGTTGGTCAATCAACGCTGCAAATTGGCTGAGTACCGCTTTGCGATATGACGGAGCACTATTGCTCCATTCACCAGAAAGGAAAACTTGACGAGCACATGTTACCGCAAGCTCAACATCTTCTTCTTGGCAACGAGCTATTTGGGTCAATATCTCGTCGGTAGCCGGGTTAACAACATCTAGGGTTTTTCCACTAATAGCTGCGCTATATTCGCCATTAATAAAGGCACGATTTTCGATGTTTAGATTGTTTTTAAGTTCAATCCATTGTTCTTGGGTTTTCATACGCTCTCCTTGTTATCACAACAAGGCAAGGCCCACTTAGAATGTGGTTGGCGTATGCGCGCTTATCATTCGACAAGCCTTGTCTGTGTGATTTGTAAACTTGTGTGGCTGCGTCGTATCAATAATGTACGATTCACCTTGTTTAAGGACAAAGGATTGCTCTTTGTATTCCAGAGTGATTTCGCCTTCTAGAATAGTGCCAATCTCTTCGCCTTCATGTTTAATTTCTGCCGTACCCGTTGTGCCGTGGGGGGCATACTCTTCAATCAAAAATCCAATGACCTGTTCTTTGTTACCGTTGGTTACCAATTTCATTGAAACCGACTCGCTGCCCATTTCAATCAACTCTTCAGGTGCAACGACAACCTTTACTTCATCGCTTTTGGGTTGTTCAAATGTGAAAAACTCCGATAGAGATAAAGAAAAAACGTTCACTATTTTCTGCAATGAACTCACAGAAGGGCTTACCTTCGCATTCTCAATCGAAGAGATCGCACTATGTGTAATACCTGCTCGTTCGGCTAATTCTCGTTGTGACAATCCATGTTCTTTTCTTAAGCGAACAATATTCTTACCAATCTCTTGGTTGTCCATGTAGGTGGCTCCTAACTTATAGAGAAGCCGCCATCATAAATTCTTTGAACAAAATTTGAGAGAAATGATTCGTTTTTGCTTTCCATTCTGGGTGCCACTGCACGCCAACAAAGAATTTTTGCCCTGGAAGACTAAACGCCTCCACTAAACCATCCGGTGCTTTAGCTTCCACAGTCAATTGAGGAGCTAATTGGTCAACCCCTTGGTTATGAAGGGTATTAACTTCAAAAAAGATGGTGTTTTCCCAATGATTTTCAGTCAGCCATTTTTCAAACAAACTTTGTTTTTGCACCAATACCGCGTGTGATGGAGCGTACTTTTCTTCAAAGTCTTCTACCTCATTCTCTCGATGGTCGTTGAAGCCTGAATCATGAACCGCCGGGTTCAGTGAACCACCTAGAGCAACATTCATTTCTTGAAATCCACGGCACACACCAAAACACGGAATGTCTTTGTCTATCGCTTGACGAATCAAAGTAAAGGAAAGCTCATCTCGAGCTTCATCTTTCTTCGACTCTTCGTGAGTGCCGTTGTAATGGTGTGGTGCCACATTTGAATGGCTCCCCGGAAATAAAAAACCGTCACAAATGTTAAGAAAGCGCTCAACATCTTCACTTGCCATATCCGGAGCCAATATCAATGGCAATCCACCAAAGTCTTTCACAGCCGTGAGGTAAAAGTTATTCACTGCCTGAATTTGATAGCCACCCAATTCTTTAGCGCAACTAACAATTCCAATAATGGGTTTGCTTGTTCTAGACATGTTACTTCCGTGTTCGATTTATTTAACACCCACACTACAAACCATGTACAAAATTATCAACACAGATGTTCGATATTATGACCAAATCGTGACCAAACTCGCTTTTTCGGTCAAAAAAAAGACTATTTATGGGCATTATATTGAGCAAAACACAATCAACTGTTACAAAATAGTTAACAAAAATATCTTTCAATAAAATGACAAACTTAAAAACTATCAATATAAGCATATGTATTAAAAGGAAATAACCTTTAAACTCTAGACTTTAGTCTAATTGCTACAATTGTTTTGTTTCTTTTTTGTTGTTTTTAATTTGCCTAATAGAGGCTAGTTGGAGAACACAATGGAATCGTATCTACAGGAAGTTAAAAATTTTCGACAAAAATGGCCCAATATCGAGTTTGTTGATCTGATTTTCACCGACATCAATGCCACACCTAGAGGAAAGCGTATCCCCGTAAGTGCGTTACACAAACTGCATAAAGGAGTGGCTCTTCCTCTCTCGACAATTACCTTAGATACCAAAGGCAACGTGGTTGAAACTGCAGGGCTAGGTGAAGAGTTGGGGGAACCAGACAACATGTGTTTCCCTATTGCGGACACATTAATGCCAACCGCCAAAGAACAAGTGGGTCAGATAATGTTGAGCATGATGGATGACTCAGCCCATAACCCAAACCCTTTATTTATTCGCAATATTGTCAGTGAAATACTCGAAAAATTACACGCAAAAGACCAATACCCCTGCGTTGCCTTAGAACTAGAGTTTTACTTAATAGATAGGAAGCGGGGTGAGATGGGAGCTCTACAGACGGCTATTAATCCAAACAAGAAATCACGAGAAAAAGATACCGAGGTCTATGACTTAGATGGATTGGATGATTACGCCGACTTTCTAGCCGATCTTAACAAGATAGCTCAAGAACAAGGATTAAATACTTCAGGTGCACTGTCAGAATCCGCACCAGGGCAATTTGAAATAAACTTCAACCACTCTAAAGATGTATTACGAGTTTGCGATGAAATCATAATCGTCAAACGCCTTATTCGCCAAATCGCTAATCAGCATGATTTCGATGCTACCTTCATGGCTAAACCATTTAGCGAGCAAGCTGGTAACGGTATGCATATTCACCTCAGCTTGGTGGACTCCAAAGACAATAACCACTTTAGTGCACAAAACGACCAGCCAAGCGATCTCTTTTATCAAACCATGGCAGCTATGCTCGCTCAAACATCTGACTCCATGGCGTTGATTTGTCCTAATGTTAATTCCTACCGCCGCTTTGTTCCAGGCGCTTACGTACCAACGAAAGCTGACTGGGGCGAAAATCACCGTGGTGTCGCTCTACGAGTTCCTATTAGCGACAGTAAGAATCGTCGAATTGAACACCGTATCGCTGGAGCCGACGTAAACCCTTATATTCTCGCTGCCGTAGTACTTTCCGCAGTATTAGCGAGTGAAAACTATACCAAAGACCAATGTCCAAACTCTCTCAGTAATGATGCAATTGACCTACCACTGCGTATGTCAGAAGCACTTGACCAGCTAGAACGTAGTGAGCTGGCCCCGTACATATCTAAAGAGTTTGTCGATTTATATTTAGCTTGTAAACGGAGTGAACTTGCAGAGTTTGAACGCGAAATCACCCCATTAGAAATCGACTGGATGTTGCACTCAGCATAAATAAAGGAAATATAAGTATGACTACGCAAACCAAGGCGTTGGACGCGCCGCTGAAAATCAACACTCAACACATAATGGTCTCTCTATTAGTGGTGGCGACCTTCATTTTCTTCACAGCTATTGGATTAAGCCACCAACAAGGCGAGGCCTACGGATGGATGAGCCTCCTTCCTACCGCACTTGTTCTGGTGTTCGCTTTAACTACTCACCGCACAGTTGAAGCCCTCTTTAGTGGGACTATCGCAGGCGTTCTACTCCTGAACCCGGCAGAAGCCGTTGAACAGATTGTTGGCATATCGATGGATGTAATGATGAACGAAACCATTGCATGGATCGTTCTAGTTTGTGGCCTGATGGGAGGGTTAATTGCGATTCTCGAAAAAGGCGGAAGCATCTTAAGTTTTTCAGATATGCTGGTGACAAAGGTTAAGAGCCGTAAACAATCTATGTTAATGACCTTTTTCCTCGGAATCATGATCTTTATTGATGACTATCTGAATGCGATAGCGATCTCTTCATCAATGAAGAAGATCACTGATGGATACAATATCTCTCGCGAAAAGCTCTCTTATCTAGTTGACTCTACCGCTGCACCGATATGTATTCTGGTGCCGATCTCAACATGGGCTATTTTCTTTAGCTCATTGCTTGAAGCTAATGGTGTTGCTGAAGCTGGCGAGGGTATAAAAGCCTATATTGAAGCGATTCCCTATATGGCTTATGGCTGGGTGACATTGATAATCGTTCTTCTTGTTGCTTTAGAAAAGCTGCCAGACTTAGGCGCAATGAAGCAAGCAGAAGAACGAGCGAAGAAAGGTCAAGTACGTCCTGACGGTGCAACTGACATAGACTTCGGCGCAGATATTACAGCGCACACTAACCCAACGATGGGATTAATCAACTTCTTATTGCCGATGGTGGTACTGGTTGGTGCGAGCTGGTACTTTGGGATTGACCTGTTGGCTGGTGTATTTGTCGCGATTATCTTCACTATCTGTTTTTATGGTATCCAACGCCTAATCTCGATGAACGATATGTTCGAAGCTGTATACGACGGAATAAAGGTAATGCTACTACCACTGGCGACTGTGATTGGTGGTTTTATGCTTAAGTCAGTTAATGATTCTCTAGGGGTCACACAGTATGTTATCGAAACAGTAAGCCCTTATTTATCGGCGTCATACTTCCCTGCAATTATCTTTATCATCACGGGTGCATTGGTGTTCGCAACAGCATCCTCTTGGGGAACTTTTGCAGTTGCTATGCCAATCGTGTTACCTCTGGGTGAACAACTAGGCGTGCCTCTACATTTAACTATAGCGGCTCTGCTTTCTGCATCAGCTGCAGGCAGTCACTCATGTTTCTTCAGTGATTCTACGGTATTGTCAGCTCAAGGTTCTGGTTGTACTTCGATGCAGCACGCCACTACACAGTTTCCTTATGCACTGATTGGTATTATCGCCACCGCTCTCTTTTTCTTAGTCGTAGGATAAATTCCGGTTAATAGAAATCAAAGTCATTAAGCATAAAAAATGCCTTATCATTAGATAAGGCATTTACTTTACTGAACGCATTAAGATTATGTAGAGTCACTAATTACCTAATCTATTCGCCGTTTTTCAATTGCTTCCTTTAACCCCACACCCTTTAATCACTAGCTGGGTGATGAATTCAGCGGCATCTTCATAGTCTTTATCATCGAGCTGCTCTTTCTGCATCACGCTACAAATCTGCCAGCCAAAATCGGCGTAAGTTTGAGTGGCCGCCCAAATGGTAAACATCAGGTGGTGTACAGGAACGTCATCCATTAAGCCTTGTGCTGACCAAGTTGAGAACTTATCAAGGATCATCTGGGATTGCTTATACAGTTCGTCACCAATATCTTTCGGCAATACTTTAGCGCCAGACATCACTTCGTTAGCAAATACCTTAGAGGCGTGCGGATGATCGCGAGAAATGATCAGCTTGGTTTGAATATATTGAGACAATGCTTCAACAGGGTCGCTGAGCTCTTCAATCGGACGAGATGCTTCTAGCAAGGGCTGAGTGACGGTTTCAAGCACAGCGTTGTAGAGCTTATCTTTGGAGCTGAAATAATAGAATACATTAGGTTTAGGGATGTCGGCCGCTTTCGCGATATCAGCCATTTTTGTTGCGGCATATCCATGAGTAGCGAATTGTTCACACGCGACTTCGATGATTAAATCTTGATTCTTTTGTCTGATCCTAGACATATTGCATCCTTTACAGCTCATTACTAAAGCCATAGTAATCAACGTGCTTCATTAGTCCAGAAGATAATCTCAGAACTCGAGGTCACAACATTGATAGCAATAAAATGGTCGCTCTTATGTGGAGAAAAGCGACCATTCAATAGTATGCGTTTTCGAACTTTAAGGTTTTTCAGTCTATTCGAACTGTTCAGGTTAAAGAATCAATATTGCGCGGAAGTCATTCACGTTGGTTAGCGTCGGCCCTGTGGTCAACAGCACACCGACTTGCTTAAAGAAGTCGTAGCTGTTGTTGGCATCGAGATAGTCTTGCGCTTTAAGCGACAGGCTCGAACCTTGTTGCCATGTTTGAGGCGTGATCCACGCACCTGCATTATCTTCAACACCATCAATGCCATCAGTATCAGCCGCCAGAGCGAATATGTTTTCCTGCCCTTTTAACTCGTTATACAAGCTTAAAAGGAACTCACAATTACGCCCACCACGACCATTGCCTTTAACGGTTACCGTAGTTTCGCCACCGGAAAGTATCACGCAAGGCGTCTCGAATGGGTGCTTGTGATTGGCCACTTGCTTGGCCAACGCAGCATGAACCTTCGCTACATCTCGAGCTTCCCCCTCAATGCAGTCACTCAGCACATAAGCAGGAATACCTAAACCTTCGGCCTCTGCCGCGGCTGCTTCCAATGCCGACATCGGCGTGGCAATAATATGGTGCTCTGCGTTTTTCCAACAGACGTCATCTGGCTTAACGGTTTCTGACTCTGGATTATTTAACCATTCAAATGCCGAGCGTGGTGTTTCTATTTGGTAACGCTCTAAAATTGCCATCGCATCAAAACGCGTAGTGGTGTCGGGTACGGTTGGGCCAGAGGCAATCACACTAATGTCATCACTCGGCACATCTGAAATCGCTAAAGAGACTACTCTTGCTGGATACGCAGCTTTCGCTAGTCGCCCACCTTTGATAGACGATAAGTGTTTACGCACACAGTTCATCTCATCAATGGCTGCGCCCGACTTGAGCAGCGCCTTATTGATTTGTTGCTTCTCAGCCAAGCTAATGTCGCCACCGGGCAGGCTTAGCAAAGCAGAACCGCCGCCAGACAGTAGACAAATAACGGTGTCGTCAGCACTCAGGCCACTCACTAATTCCAGCATACGTTGGCTCACTTCTAAGCCCATCGCATCCGGGACGGGGTGCGCCGCTTCGATCACCTCAATGTGTTCGCAAGGTGCGGTGTGTTCGTAGCGGGTCACGACGAGACCTTCAAGGTCACGCAGTGCGAGATCTTGCTGTTGCTTTGCTTGCCAAACCGCTTCAAGCTCAGCAGCCATCGACGCGGCTGCTTTTCCTGCTCCTATAACGACAGTTCGCCCAGCTTGGTTAGCAGAGCGATAAAAAATGTCTTGAGGAAGAAAAGGTTCGATGTGATTTTTAGGTAGCGCCTGATTAACAGCACTTGAGAAAAGGGTTTGCAGAAACTGCTTAGCATCAATGTCCATCAGCCACTCCTTAGTTGACGGAGAAAAAAAGAACCCCGATACAAGGCCAAAGGGTGCCTGCTAAGATCAAGTTGGAAAGGAACAACTTCAACCTCTGCCTCGTATCAGGAACGCGTATAAAAGGAGACGAAACTACGCGATTTATAAACAAACTGTTTGAAACTGGTGGGCTAACTCATTGAGGTGCTGTCGAGGCGCAAAGTAGATTCACGATTCGACATTACATGCGATGCTAGCCCGTATTCATCATTTAAAAGAGGTTAGCGAATCGAGTGGTCAGAACGTTTCTCAATCGCTTGGATAAGCGCAGAGTGGTCCCAACCTTCGCCACCCATTTCGGCACACTCACCAAACAACTCTTGTGCGTTGGCCGTGTTCGGCAGTGCAACCCCTAGCTCTTGTGCGCCAGTTAGCGCTAAGTTGAGGTCTTTCTGGTGAAGTGAGATTCTAAAACCAGGGTCGAATGTGCCTTCAACCATGCGTTCGCCGTGTACTTCCAAGATCTTAGAGTTAGCAAATCCACCCAATAGAGCCTGACGTACGCGCGCAGGATCGGCACCGGCTTTCGAAGCAAACACTAACGCCTCAGACACCGCTTCAATATTCAACGCCACAATGATCTGGTTAGCCACTTTACACGTTTGGCCTGCACCGTTATCACCCACCAGCGTGATGTTCTTACCCATGATTTCGAACAGAGGTCGTGCTTTATCAAAGGCGTCTTGCTCACCGCCAACCATGATAGTCAGCGCAGCATTGATAGCGCCTACTTCGCCGCCGGATACCGGAGCATCAAGGTATGACGCGCCGCCTTCATTAATTCGCGCTGCAATTGCTTTGGTGGCGATAGGCGAGATGGAGCTCATATCGATAACCAGTTTCCCAGTTGCTCCGCCCGCTGTTAGACCTTTCTCGACGCCGTTGTCACCAAACAGGACGTCTTCTACTTGAGGTGTATTCGGCACCATCAAGATAATGATATCCGCAGCTTCAGCCGCTTCCGCTGGTGAATGACAGACCGTTGCGCCCGCTGCCACAAGATCGGCAGGTACTGCATTAAAGTGATCCGACAGAATCAAATCGTGACCTGCTTTTTGAAGGTTACTCGCCATAGGTTTACCCATGATGCCAGTTCCGATAAATGCAATTTTAGACATGTTGTTCTCCTTAACGTTTGAGGGTTACCAGACGCAATTAACGGTACTGGTGCAGCCAACCAAGGCCTTCTCTCGTTGTTGTTTTTGGCTTGTATTCGCAGCCAACCCAGCCTTGATAGCCAAGCTCATCAAGATAATTGAGCACGAATGGGTAATTGATTTCGCCAGTACCCGGTTCGTGTCGGCCTGGGTTATCTGCCAGTTGCACGTGTGCGATTTGGCCAATGTTTTGTTGCATGGTCGGCGTAAGATCGCCTTCCATAATTTGCATGTGATAAATATCGTATTGGATAGAAAGGTTATCGCTCCCTACCTCTTTGATGATCGCTTTAGCTTGCTCTGTGGTGTTCAAGAAGAAGCCCGGAATATCGCGGGTGTTGATCGCTTCTATCACTAAGCTGATACCTTCTGCTGCTAGCGCGTTTGCCGCGTAATGCAGGTTAATCACAAACGCCGATTGCGCGTCTTGTTGGGTCACACCTTGCGGAACAATCCCGGCTAAACAATTCACTTGTGTACAGCCAAGAGCCTTCGCGTAAGCAATCGCTTTAGGCACACCCGCTTGAAACTCTTCAACTCGCGCTGGATCTACCGCAATACCACGGTCGCCAGCGTCCCAATCACCCGCTGGCAAGTTAAACAGCACTTGCTCTAGGTCATTAGCGTCGAGCTTTGCTTTGATTGCCTGAGCATCAAAGGCGTAAGGGAAAAGATACTCCACACCTTGAAAGCCCGCTTCTGCGGCAGCTTCAAAGCGATCCATAAAATCAACTTCCGTGAATAACATCGACAAGTTTGCTGCAAATTTTGCCATGACTCTGTCCTTATTCTTTATATGTAAAAATCTGGGTTATTTGTAGTAAAGCCTCGCTCTATTGGAGACTTTCCGTAGAGCTAAACCTCAGCTCTACGGATACACATGACTTAATGATTACTTGTACGCTAGCGCTGTTGGGGCATCGCCACGGCTTTCGGCAAGCGGTTCAAATTCATTGATGGCGTTGATCTCTACGCCCATCGCAATGTTGGTCACTCGTTCAAGAATCAGCTCAACAACAACCGGTACTTTATGCTTGTTCATCAGCTCTTTGGCTTGCTCAAACGCCGCCGCAATTTGGTCTGGCTCACGAACTCGAATCGCCTTACAACCTAAGCCTTCAACAACGGCTACATGGTCAACACCGTAGCCTTCAAGCTCCGGCGCATTCTGGTTATCAAACGCCAGTTGTACACAATAATCGATATCAAATTGGCGCTGTGCTTGGCGAATCAAACCTAAGTACGAGTTGTTCACCAACACATGAATGTATGGCAAGTTAAATTGCGCGCCAACGGCCAGCTCTTCGATCATGAATTGGAAATCATAGTCTCCAGAGATAGCGACAATATCGCGATCAGGATCAGCTGCTCGTACACCCAATGCGGCTGGTGTTGTCCACCCCAATGGGCCAGCCTGACCACAGTTGATCCAGTTACGCGGCTTATAAACATGCAGGAACTGAGCGGCAGCAATTTGCGACAAACCAATGGTGCTCACATAACAAGTGTCACGACCAAATGCCTTATTCATCTCTTCATAAACACGCATCGGTTTCATTGGCGCTTCATCGAAATTGGTTTTACGCAGCATGGTCGATTTGCGTTCCTGACACTCACTTGCCCAAGCATTTCGGTTCGGCAGCTTGCCAGCGTCACGCCACTCTTGTGCCACTTCAACCATTAGCTCTAGCGCTGCCTTGGCATCAGAGACTATGCCTAAATCTGGGCAGAACACGCGGCCAATTTGCGTCGGTTCAATGTCGACGTGTACGAACTTGCGGCCTTCGGTGTAAACATCCACAGAACCGGTATGACGGTTAGCCCAGCGGTTACCGACACCAAACACAAAGTCAGAGTTGAGCATGGTTTCGTTACCGTAACGGTGAGAGGTTTGTAGGCCCACCATGCCTGCCATTAAGTCATGATCATCTGGAATAGAGCCCCAGCCCATCAAAGTTGGGATAACAGGAACACCAGTGATCTCGGCAAACTGTTGCAACAATTCAGATGCGCCAGCGTTAATCACGCCACCACCCGATACAATCAGCGGTTTTTCCGATTGAGACATCATGGTTAATGCTTTCTCAACCTGCGCGCGCGTCGCTTTTGGCTTATAAGGTTCTAGTGGCTCATAAGTATCGATATCAAACTCAATCTCAGCCAGCTGAACATCAATCGGTAGATCAATCAGGATTGGCCCCGGACGACCCGAACGCATTAAATGAAAGGCTTTTTGGAATGCGCGTGGCACTTGTGCAGGTTCCAGCACCGTAGTCGCCCACTTAGTCACTGGCTTAGCAATGGATTCAATATCGACCGCTTGGAAGTCTTCTTTATGAAGGCGAGCACGCGGCGCCTGACCTGTGATGCATAGAATTGGAATCGAATCTGCAGTCGCAGAATAAAGGCCCGTGATCATGTCCGTTCCCGCAGGACCAGAAGTACCAATACACACACCTATATTGTCTTGATTGGTACGCGTGTACCCTTCGGCCATATGCGATGCACCCTCTACATGTCGAGCTAAGACGTGGTCGATTCCTCCGAGCTTTTTCATAGCCGCATACATAGGGTTTATTGCTGCGCCGGGAACACCAAATGCGATGTCTACACCTTCACGTTTAAGCACTTCAACCGCTGCTTCAATCGCTTTCATAACTGCCATTCGAACCTCCAGTTCAGATTGTATACAATTAAACTAACTTTTGTGTACTATGAACCATCCTCGCTATTTATCAACCCCAAAATGAAACAATCTTGTTACATCACACGGCCACTTTGAGTAAGCACCAACCTTGAAAAGCTTACAATTCATTGCTTTACATAAAATATCTTTACGTAAAAATAAATGACAAAAAAATCAAATGATAAATAAATGTTAAATACCCTTTGCTTGTTTACAATTTATGCAATATAAATATCCTTAAAAAGAGCATTTTGTATACAAAGTGACATCGTATTGTTCAAAGGAGACAACAGTGATGAATGACGTAAAAGAGAGAGAAGAAGTACAGTGTATGCAGGTACTTGGGAAGATGGACAACTCCGAGTACAAAGAGATCTTGTCTAAAGATGCATTAAAGTTCTTAGAAGCCCTTGTTAATAAGTTTGGAGATCGCCGTCATACCCTGCTAAATGACCGTGACATAAAACAAGCTCAATATGACAACGGTGAGTTACCCAATTTCAGAAAAGACACCATTTCCATTCGCCAGAATAAAGAGTGGAAAGTGGCGACACCGCCACCAGAGCTACTCGATCGCCGCGTAGAGATCACAGGGCCTATCGAAAGAAAGATGGTGATCAACGCGCTAAACTCAGGCGCTAAAGTCTTCATGTGTTGCTTTGAAGATGCGTCTTCCCCAACTTGGGCCAATATGGTCGAAGGGCAAATCAACCTAAGAGATGCCAACCTTGGCACCATTAGTTATTTCGATGAGAAGAAGCAGAAGCGTTACCAATTAAACGACGATCCTGCACTGCTGATCGCACGCCCACGAGGGATCCACCTTCCTGAGCAATCCATCCAATTCAACAATCAGCCTATCGGCGGTTGCTTGATGGACTTCGCCTTGTACTTTTTCCACAACTATCAATCACGTGCACAACAAGGCTTAGGCGTTTACTACTACATTCCAAAGCTAGAAAGCATGGAAGAAGCACAGTGGTGGGACGATATTTTCAGCTTCACCGAAAACTATTTCCACGTACCCAAAGGCACCATTCGTGCGACGGTTTTGATTGAGACACTTCCAGCCGTATTCCAAATGGAAGAGATCTTGTACGCCATGCGTGATCATATCGTGGCAATGAACTGTGGCCGTTGGGATTACATCTTTAGCTACATCAAAACACTGAAAAACCATAAAGACCGCATCCTGCCAGACCGTCACGGGATCGGTATGGATCAAGAGTTCCTAAATGCCTACAGCCAACTGTTAGTGCGTACTTGTCATGCTCGCGGTGCACTGGCGATGGGTGGTATGTCGGCCTTTATTCCAGCGAAAAATCCGCAAGAAATGGCGCGTGTAACCGCCAAGGTTATCGAAGATAAGCAAAGAGAATCTCAGAACGGACACGACGGCACATGGGTCGCGCACCCTGCACTGGTTGATTTGGCAATGTCGATCTTTGATAAGCACTTAGATGGCAAAGTAAACCAAATGGATTTCCAAAGCCCAGAGCATGTGATCAATGCAGACTCGTTACTAAAACCTTGTGAAGGCAGTCGTGACGAAGCGGGCGTTCGTAAGAATATACGCATCGCACTGTATTACATCGAAGCTTGGATTCAAGGCTATGGCTGTGTACCTATCTACGGCCTTATGGAAGATGCCGCGACCGCTGAGATCTCGAGAGCCAATATCTGGCAATGGATCCACCACGGGGTAACACTCGATGATGGCCAAACCTTTACCAAATCACTATTCCACTCTTGGCTTTACCAAGAGCTAGACACCATAAAACATGAAGTCGGAGACTCGCGCTATGCAGCAGGTCGATTTGAAGAGACAGCTGATCTTTTCTATCAACTTTCTACAGCCGATGAGTTCGCTGCCTTCCTAACTTTACCCAGCTATGGGCTGTTACAAGAGTCCAGTTAGGACTCTTGTACCGAGCTGAATCAGTCAATGATATTCACAAACTAGAGTAATGATTGGCTGGCTGAGCTTGGTACACGGCCCCTTGAAAAACTAGGAGATAACATGGGAAGTTTGACTCTACAACAAGCGTTAACCATCATCGATGGAACCTTAAAAGCAGGAAGTAAGATCCACACAGAACCTTTGACGGTCGCCGTCTTAGACAGTGGTGGCAAGCTGATTTCCCTGCAACGTCAAGACGGTTCTAGCATGATGCGACCAGACATCGCGATTGCTAAAGCGTGGGGAGCTCTCGCACTGGGCTGTTCCTCTAGAAAACTCGCCCAAGATGCTGACAACCGACCAGCATTCATCTCCGCCGTAAACGTGCTGGCACACGGAAACATGGTGCCAGTACCAGGGGGGCTACTGATTCGAGACAAAGATAAAACGGTACTGGGCGCTATCGGGGTGAGCGGCGATATATCAGATATCGACGAAAGCTGCGCCATCAATGGCATTGGCTGTGCTGAACTGTTTAGCGACGAGATGCTGCAAGCTTAACTAGCCAATTCACTTTACTGAAGTTCTTAAACAGAAACAAAAAACCGAAGCCTGAGCTTCGGTTTTTATTCATAAGTTGCGCCAACAACACTAACGAATAAACTGCGATTAGACAAAAACCACTAACGAACAAGAACCATTAAGCGCGTCCATTTGGCGTCTTGCTTAAACTTATTAGACAACCAGTAATCAACACTAAACGATCCCGCGCCAAGTACCGCTAACGCAAAATACCCACCAGCAACAGAGACGTTTTTGTAGAAGTGAATCATTTGCCCCGATGAACTTGGGTCGAAGTGAAACATAACACCAGAGACTAAAGAGAAAAATGCAATCGAGAACGCTGTAAAGCGAGTCATAAATCCAGCTAAAATTGCAAGCCCGCCACCGAGTTCAAGCAAGATAACCAAAGGCAACAAGTGAGCACTAACTCCTTGAGATGCCATGTATCCCACCGTTCCTTCATAGCTAAATAGCTTTCCCCAACCCGCTTGAATAAACAAGTAAGCCAATAAAATACGAGCGAAAAAAGTCAGTGTGTCGTGCAATCTGGTGTTCATAGTTCTAAGCCTTAATAAGTTTCATTACCTATAGGTTATTCGACTTAGCATTAAGATGATAACGAGAAAAATAGAACAACTTGTTTGAAATTTTAGTAGACATACTCGCATACAAATTACTGACTAAATCCGAAGATTCAAAAGCCTCAATACTGTTACCATTGCCTTAAACTTATTGAAACACTTGCCCCATTTTTATTGATTTTATGAAGACTCTGAAGAAAACACTGCCGCTCGACACCTTACAAATATTGGATGTTCTACAACGTGAAGGGACTTACTCGTCAGCCTCTGCGCATCTCAATCGATCCGTTTCTGCATTGAGTTATCAGATTCAAAAATTGGAAGACGAACTCGGCATCTTGATCTTAGATCGTTCAGGACACAGAGCCGTGTTTACCCAGGTTGGACAAATGTTAGTGGAAAATGGCCGACAGTTGTTAACTGGGTCAGATGAACTCATAAACCAAATACAACGTTTCTCAAGTGGTTGGGAAAGCGAACTGTTTGTTTCCTATGACGGCATTATCGGACAAGACATTGCGTTGTCGTTAATCGCCGACATGGCAACAGAATGCAGCACGCAACTGTATGTCCAAGAGGATATTTTGTCGGGGGGCTGGGAAGCATTAATCTCAGGAAAAGCGGATATTCTTATCTCATCGATGCCCAATATCGAACTACCGAATACCGTGAACAGTAAAACTATCGGCCGTGTAGAAATGATCTGGGTAGCCGCGAGAAATGCACCCATTTTAAACGAACCAAATCCGCTCAGTGAATCCACACGACGTGAACACACGATCATCGCAGTGGCCGATACCGCTAAGTCTGCGCCTAAAATCACCAAAAACATCTTACTGAACCAAAAAACCAGTACGGTCAGTTCAATGAGCAGTAAGTTAACGGCAATTCAACGTAACCTTGGTATCGGTACTCTGCCTAAACAGCTTATAACCGCCGAGTTAGAAGCTGGAAGTTTAGTGGAAATAGGCCACGCAAGAACCGTTGATATCGTGCTCGCGTGGCAAATAGGCAACATGGGAAAAGCCAAAACACTCGCTTTGAAAAAGTTAGAAAAGTGCTGGAGAGCGTCGGCTCAAACTCACTAGCTTGCTCCTAGCTAGACACTCCGAAAAGTCTATTTATCTCGTCCGATGAATCGACTTTGTTGGACACTCTCTCCTTGAAGTGTGGTTGCTTCAAATCGGTACACCCTCGGGATATTTCCCTTGTAGAAAAATGCTTGCCCTCTGTCTGATGTTTCTGTCACTTGTTGTCCGCGAATATTGGTGGTGACCTGAGCGTTAGGAACGCGTTCTCCATCTTGATAAACCGTGACGACGACGCCATTGGTTTGTTCGTTGATCGACATTTTCAATTCTGCATGAGATGCAAATGACGTCACTAGTAGTGCTGCGCTAAGGGCTATTTTAAGTTTCATTTCAGTAATCTCTGTATTGTGGGAATACGAGAAATATACTGATGGGTGGCATCTATTGATAACGGGAAGTCTTAAATAGGATGTCCTAAAATATTGAATTACATCGATGGAACTTGTTCGGTTTTCTGGCTCAGTGCCGTTCCCAAATTAACTGAGACTAAATAGCACGACACCACATTACAGACACAAAAAAACCGAAGCTCATCACTTCGGTTTTCATATCAAATTAAGCTCGTTCAATTCACTACGCTCAGCAACCCGATTCAACCAGTCGATTACTCGTAGGCACTCAACCATGTTTTTAGCAATTGGTTGGTGTTCTTCTTCTGGCTCGCGGACAGAGATTTAACCAGCTTTTTCTGCATTTCAACATGCTCAGTCATCATTTGGTCAATCAGAATCAGACCATCTTTGGTTAGCTGAACACTCACACTGCGTCTGTCTTCTTTACTATGCTCACGGCTGATCAGCCCTTTGGCTTCCAGTTTATCAAGGCGATTGGTCATCGCACCTGATGTCAGCATCATCGAACCTATCAGCTCTGAGGGAGTCAGTCGGTAAGGCTTTCCAGAACGTCGCAAGGTGGCTAGCACATCAAACTCACCGAGTTTCATGTCGTATTTTTTATGAAGCTCGGCAACTTGAGTCTCCATATACTTGGCAATACGCATAATTCGGCCCATCATTGCCATAGGCTCAGTTTCTAGCTCAGGCTTTTCCTTTGCCCATTGCTCTACTACGCGGTCGATAGCATCCATTTGCAATCTCGCTCCGTTATTAGTCTTGATTACTTCAAACTAGTTTAACATAAAGATACTTTACAACCACTAGTTCTCAGTATACAGTTCACACAATAGTTATCTTAACGTAAAGATATTTTAAATGAACATATTATTAGCAATGATCCCCGCGTTCTTTTGGGGAACAACCTATGCAGTGACGCAATTTACGCTACAGGAGTGGCCACCATTATTACTCGGTGCTTTGCGTGCGTTACCTGCTGGTTTGTTATTGCTAGCAGTAAAGCCGACATTGCCTAAAAAAGGCGAGTGGCAGATCATTTTCACATTGGGCCTTATCAATATTGCGACCTTCTTTGGCCTGATCTTTGTAATGGCGCTAACGCTGCCTTCAGCGATTTCTGGCGTGGGTATGATCTCTGTACCGGTGTTCGCGATGATCTTTCACTGGGTAGTGAAAAAGCAACGCCCACATTTGATTCAAGCCCTGTCTGGTATTGGCTTGATCACCTTAGCGTGGATATTGTTTAACCCAAGTCAAATCGCTTTGAACCCAATCGGTTTAGGAGCCATGTTCGCCGCAATCATGTGTATTGTCATCGGCAGCAGCATTACAAAATCACTGGGTAATCGCATGCACTGGTGGAAGATATTAACGTGGCAGCTGATTCTAGGCGGTGCGATTTTGTCTGTCGCGTCTGGCATTCATGCGTTCATCGACCCGCAACCTTATGTTAATGCTGTCACTCATTTTGATACTCGTAATGCAATGGGTCTATTGTGGGTGATTGGTCTGAACACAGCACTTGGTTACGGCATGTATGTGTGGCTGCTGCAACGTATGTCTGTGGTTGATTTCACCTTCGGTGGCATCGCTAACCCAGTGGCTGGCATCGTTACGGGGATGGTGTTGATGGGTGAATCCTTCACTCCAGTACAGTATTCACTGATGACAGGCATGATCGTGATGTCACTACTACCACAGCTTATTCTGGCAGTAAGGCAAACCAAAACGGTCAAACCCGTTACGCAGTAAAAGATTTAGATTGTTACTTATAAACCCGCCAAGTGCGGGTTTTTCTTTACAGGCATCACACCTATATAAAATATGTATTTGTTCTCATACCGACCCAACCTTATAGTTAAATAACTAATAATAAGGTGCTCAATATGGCAAAAGACTTGTTTTCTAGCTTAGATTTAAATCTACTGCGAACTTTTATGATCCTGCATCAAGAGCGGAATATGCGCAAAGCATCCGAACGTTTGTTCGTATCTCAACCGGCGATCAGTAAAGCTCTACAAAGATTGCGCGATCATTTCGACGATGAGCTATTTGTAAAAACGCACCACGGATTACGTGCAACTGAGCATGCCAATATCCTCGCAGAGAGTATTTCACCAATACTTGATGAACTTTCTTTCGCTAT
Source organism: Vibrio sp. QJM3NY_21 (assembly GCF_057785975.1). Lineage (NCBI taxonomy): Bacteria > Pseudomonadati > Pseudomonadota > Gammaproteobacteria > Vibrionales > Vibrionaceae > Vibrio > Vibrio sp. QJM3NY_21. The sequence continues at coordinate 35,407 of NZ_CM173514.1, read as the reverse complement.
TAATAACAGCAATGATTTTAATCCCGCTGAACTACAAGGAGTGGTCAAAGTCGCGTTATCCCCATATTTGCTGTCGTCTCTTTCAAGTAAGCTCTTTAAAGCCATTCGTTCTGAAGCACCACTAGTACAAATTCAGCTATTGAATTGGTCAGGCACAACCATGACCGACATTATTAATGATGAAGTTTACATAGGGTTGAACTACGAGATTAACCATGCCCCTAAAGAACTACTGCAAAAGCCTATTGCACAAGATACTTTCAAAGGGTATGTCAGGAAAGATCACCCATACGAAAAAGAATTTTTAGAAATTAAAGACGGGGTAAATTTTGAATTAGCTTCAGTCATTGCGGTTGATTGGAATTCACACCAGTCACAAGCGGAGAAAATACTCAAAGTAAAAGGATTGAAAGCAAACATTGGTTTCCGTTCAGAATTACCATCTGCAGTTATTGATGTCGTCAAAAACTCAGACATGTTATTCCCAGCATCTAAATTCCTAGATATTGAACAAGAAACCTCATTAAGAGCCATTAAGTTGCTATTTGATAGTAGCTATTACGAACCAACGGTTTGTGCGTACTATCATCATAAAAACCGAAATAGCCCAATGACGCTGTGGTTGAGGAAAATACTTGAATCACAACTCAATAATAACCAGTAGTTATCACCCTCTTTACTCTGTTTCATTAATAACTCATCGTTAAGGCCTCTATTCTATTAAGAGATTAGAGGCGTTTCTGTTTAGTCCATAAACTCCTCTCATTGGCTAGGAGCGCCACATAACTAGCGATTGAAGCATCTTAATATTCAGAAGGCTATCTAGCCGAAAATTAAATGAACGACTAATTACTGACATAGAATCAGCTAACACCATTGATATAAATATGCCAGGTAAGATGAAAAAGGGACGCAGAGCGTAGTTAATTTATCTCAGGTTTAGGGTCGGATCAAAGTCGTAAAAACAAAATCTCTTTAACAAAAACAACGTCAGAAAATAAAACAAGCCGTCAAAGACCGCGCTAGTCAAAATAATAAATATAAAAGCAAAGGAGCCGCTTATTAGCGGCTCCTTTTTATTTGAGAGTAGAGAACACGATGAAACGACTATTGATCACTTTATTGATGCCCCTTGCCGTATATGCAAACGACCATCAATTACAAACATTAAGTTATCATGAGCCAAGCTTGAGCTTTCAAACAGCTAAGGCTGGTGATAATTGGATAGGGACAGTATCTGGGGTAATTCAAGCGACTGAAGAGCTCAATATTAGCGCAGAAATAGATTCTGAGGGCTACTTGGAAATTGGCACTGGTTACGGCTTAATGTTGGGTAACTTTTACACTGAAGCCTTCGTAAGTTATGGCCGAGCAGACCTTATCGATATCTACGATATAGGCTTATTTGGTGGCACCGCCATAACGAACAATATTATGGTGTTTGCGAACACATCGCATGAATGGCGCGATGTTTCTTTATCCCTCATAGATATGACAGATAGAGAATGGAAAAACACTATTGGGACAAGTTACTCTCCCACAGAATTTATGAACTTTTCCTATTCATTTAGTCATGACCGCCAATTAACAGGATCAAAAGGCTATTACAACAGCCAAGATGTTACTTTTACCCTCAAACCCAAATGGGTGGAACCTTATGTGAAATACACATTCGGCCAAAAACGCGTTAGCCCCGGAGATGTATTTCGTTCAGATGGCAGCGTCGAGATCGGTTTCAACCTTCGTTTTTAATTTACCGTTTCGTGTGGTAGCTCTCACCCCTTTATAGTCTGATTCAATAAAGGGGTTTTTTACGCCATTAAGATTCCATCTCAATGAGATTGGGAATACAGCAATGGCCTTAAATCACTTTCGCGGCCTCAGCTTCAATTTCGACTTTCCATCGCTCGTCAAAGAGTCCTTGTACAAACAGTAATGTCGTTGGGAGACCACCAACATCGAAAGGCAAGCGTTGCTTTGCAGCTTGATACTCAGGCATATCATTTCGATCAACTAAGTACAGCCTTACACTGATAAGATCTTCCACATCCATTTGATTGGCCTGAAGCACGCCTCTCAAATTTTTCCAAGCTAATACAATTTGTTCTTCCGCACTCTCAGCAACCATACCTTGGCTATCAATCCCTAGTTGCCCGGCTATATGTAACCGCGTCGAGCCAGCAGGAATCAACGCACACTGGTGATAATTAGCGGCCGGAGCGGGTACTGAAGAAGGGCTCCATATCTTATTCATCATTACGCCTTAGAGGTCGTGACGATTTTTGACATGACGGTGATAATTGGCATATCCGTAAGCATCGCGCCTAAACGGTCAAAATCGCCAATATCTTTGCGCCAAGCAATGTATTCATTGAAGTGAGCGTTACTTTCCCATTCTTCGCATAGAACCAAGGCGTTTTCAGACAGATCTTTTTGGTAAAGTTCCGCAGAAAGGTTACCGTTGAAAGTTCGAGTATCTGGCAATACTTCGTTAAAAAATTCAACGATCTCTGCCGTTTTATCTTCAGTATGGCTCAAGGTAAATTGCACTAAAATAGTCATTATTCTCTCCGTTTTCTTATTTTGTTAAGGTACGAGGAGAAGCTTACTTGTTTGTAAAAATAGATAAATACAGTAGGATTTCAAATATCGTTCGATTTAGTGAGACAATAATAACAATGAAAAACGAATTACATCGTATGCAAGTATTCGCCCAAATCGTAGAGTCTGGCTCTATAACCAAAGCGGCTGATAAGCTAGAACTATCAAAATCTGTCGTTAGTCACCATTTACAAGGACTTGAGCAATACCTTGATGTAAAACTACTCACTCGAACAACACGTCGACAATCTCTAACTGATGCTGGTCAGCGCTTGTATCAACGATGTTTGGAAATGCGAAAATTAATGACACTTGTTGAGGAAGAAGCACGCGAGTCCTGTTCTGATTTTGCAGGCACCATCACCATCACCTCGCCACACACATTGATGACAAATCTTATTGGACCGGCGATGTGTGAGTTCATGAAAGCCCATCCCCGTATCGAACCTCAATTATTAGCCAGCGATATGCGCCTCAATCTCATCGATAAATACATAGATCTATCGGTCACAGTAGGCGACCTACCAGATTCAACATCTCGAGCAATAAAGCTTGGTGACCTTCAACAGGTACTGTGCTGCCACCCAGACTATCTTGCGAACACACAATTACAGTTACCCGTCACCTCAAATGATCTTTCCGAATATGATTATATTGCCAATCAGTGGGAAGGTATTAACAGCCAAAGAAGTTTTGAAGTGAGCAAAGGGAAAGTGAACACCTACCAATTCAAGGCCAATCGTACAGGTGACAGTGTTCCTACCATAAAAATGATGGCTTTATCTGGATTAGGCATTGCTTGCTTACCAAAACAAGCTATTGAAGAAGAACTACTCAAAGGTACATTAGTGAGCCTTTTGCCGGAAGGGCAGATGCTTAAAGCCCCTTTCTATATCGTGCATAACTATGGATTGCAAATGCCAGCCAGGATTCGGGCTTTTATTGACGACCTAAAACGACACGCTGAATCTTATTCATAAGTGACTCACACAATCAAACGAAGAGAATTAAATATTAGAAGGCCCATTTTCTAATATTTAATTTGACCCCACAAAGAATGATGACTTTGTAAAATATAAACATTGAAGAAATAATTTACTTTTAATTGTAATATTGGAGATTTTATTTCTATAAAAAAGCAAAATCAGAGACAAAAAGACAAAAAATTTCTCCGACTACTTATCTATACTGTGCCACGTCATTAAGGCGCCACAAGCCTATGATTTAAAATAATTATTAATGAGTAGTCACCATGAATTCGAAGTCTCTAACTATCTTGCTTTTTGTCTCTGTTTGCTTAATTTGGGGAACCACTTGGTTCGCTATGGAAGTGGCATTGCATTCTATCCCACCTATTTTTGCCACTGCACTGCGCTTTTTCCTTGCAGCACCTCTGCTAGTCGTTTTAGCGAAAGTCTTTAATCAACCACTCCTGTTCCCAAAAGGTAAGCGTCAGTGGTTACTTATTGTGGCACTGATGTACTTCGCGATTCCGTTTACTTTGATGATCTACGGCGAGCAATATATCTCTTCTGGTTTAGCGTCGATCATCTTCGCGAACATGCCGGTTGCTGTCATGCTAATGTCTGGCTTATTCCTAGGCCTACGACTGGCAAAGCACCAAATATTCGGTTTGATCACGGCTGTTGTGAGCCTATGTTTAATCCTTGGCAACGAAATGCAGATGGGTGGCGATGATTACCTAATGGGTACCATTTGCCTAGGACTTGCTGTCGCCATTCACGCTGTTATGTATGTGTTGGTTCAGAAACACTGCAAGGGCATTGAAGTGCTGACTTACAACGCATTACCGAGCTTTATTGCTTCTCTATTCTTATTCGCTGTCTCGGCTATCGGTGAAAACGTCAATGTTGAATCGTTCACTTGGGATTCGATTTCAGCCGTGATTTACCTAGGCTTTGTAGCGAGTGTTGGCGGCATTGTTGCTTACTTCAAGCTGGGACAGGTTTCGTCACCTTTCCAAGCTTCTATCTGCTTCCTGATTTTCCCTGTAGTCGCTCTACTGATCTCTTGCTACGTCAATGGTGAAGTACTGTCTGAACAATCATTGTTTATGATGATTCCCTTGCTTTGCGGCATCTTGCTCACCAAGGCGCCAAAGGGAATTTTCAAGCTTCGCTCTACGCTAAAAACGGCAAGCAGCAACTAAGCTCCATGTTAATTCACCCTAGAAGCTCGCAATGAGCTTCTAGGGTTTTATTGAGTTACTCGAATCGAAGCTCCTACCTCCCCCCCCCCCCTCCGCATACACTCCAACTGGTCTCACCGCAATCACTGTGTAACGACTCATAATTAATAGTTAATAGTTAATAGTTAATAGTTAATAGTTAATAGTTAATAGCATGCCAAACGAATGACTTAAAAGTTACTATCAACTACATTAGAAACAACTAGAATCGTCGACCATTGTCTTAGCCTACACAACATCAGTATTCAGAAAAGGAACGTCATGAGAGCACCCATTAAACACGTTCGACTCATCAAAGGTCAGCCTTGCCGTGCCACCGAGCTGTCTAAAAACGATGACGACGCATTTCTTGAACCACACAGACATGAATATTGGGAGTTGGTATGGTGCGTGGATAACCTAGGCAGTCAGAGTATTGATTTCATTGACTATGACAACAAAGTCGGCCGTATTTTTACCATTGCTCCCGGTCAGGTGCACCGCTCAGAGTTGGTGGGAGAAAATGCTCGTTTACTGGTATTTACCCCAGGTTTTGTCAAAACCAATCATCGCAACACACAATTGGTCGACACTGTTTTTGCCATGCATCAAAGTCGCCCTCCCTATTTGGATTGCAGTGAGGAAGGCAACCGCTACCTACTGCCTATTTTCACCATGATCAAAGAAGAATGTGAGCGAGTGGATAGCGACTGGGATTTGGTAGAATCACTCATGAATAGCTTTTTGCGCTACATATTACGCTTTGCCACCCAATCCTCATTGAAAGGTGAAGTGCGCGACAGCCGAGTAAACAAGGTTGCTGATTTGATTGAGCAACATTACGCCACGCACAAACATTGCGAGTTTTATGCGCAAGCGCTGTCGATCACTAACAAGCGCATCAACGAAATCGTCAAAGCAGAACGAGGTAAAACGGTCACGCAACAAATCCACGACCGAACCATCTTAGAAGCGAACCGAGAATTGATCTTTTCAACCAAGACAATTAAAACCATCGCTTTTGAACTCGGCTTCGAAGACCCTGCCTATTTCAGTCGTTTTTATCGCGGCCAAATGAACGAGTCACCCGCAGAGTTTCGAACTCGATGTGCAGATAGTGCAACATAATACGCAGATAATCCCTTTTTAGAATTCAATTAAGTTCGGATAATGCTCCCTCTTTATTTCATCCAATTTGTTGGGAGCTTTCTGGAATGGGCATTAATCTCAAAACCGATCCGATCTCAAAATCCTTTTATCAATACCTTTGGCCCGCACTAACGGGCATGGTGATCAAGTCTCTTTTTATCATGGGAGATGCTTGGTTCGTCGGACGCGGTGTTGGCCCTGATGGGCTTGGTGCTATCGCTTTGACCATCCCTGCTTTTTCAATATTCACCGCCATTGCCATGATGGTGGGCATTGGTGGCGCAGCACTTATGTCTATCGAAGTCGGCAAAGGAAATACAACGTCGGGTCAAACCCTCTTTAGCCAATCAATGCTCAGTACCGCTGTGCTTAGCACCATTTCAGTCAGCATTGCTCTGTACTTTCTAGACGACATGATTGCGTTAATGGGTGCTTCTGGTTACATGGCTGAACTGACTCACGATTACCTGTCTGTGATGCTGCCATTCTTTGTGTTGTACTCGTTAGCTTGGGTCATGTCGTGCTTTGTTCGTAACGATACCAACCCAAAACTGGCGACTTATGCGATGTCGATAGGTGCTGTGGTTAACCTAGTTTTGGACTACTTCTTCGTCTTAGAATTTGGCTGGGGCATGAAAGGCGCGGCCTACGGTACAGCAATTGCTCAAGGTGTTATCGCTTGTATTTTATTAAGCCATTTCGTGCGTAAACAAGGCACCTTGGAAATGAGCTTAAAAGGGATTGGTTTGGGCAAACTGCCAAGCATCCTAAAAATAGGTACGCCGACATTCTTCATTGAAGTAACCGCAGCGATGACCATCTTATTGTTCAACTACGTGTTGCTGCATCAGTTTGGTGAGAATCATATTATCGCCTATGGCTTAACGGCAAACATCGGGGTATTCGCCCTGTTTGTGATGGTCGGAATCGCTCAAGCCTGCCAGCCAATCATCAGCTTTAATCATGGAGCCAACCAACCAAACCGAATCGAAGCGATTTTTCGCTTAGGTTTAAAAAGTGCAATTGGTAGCGGCTTGGTGTTTATGGTTCTGGTGTACCTGTTTGCTCCACAAATCGCAGCCCTCTATTTGGGTGATTCAAGCGATTTGATTGGACTGTCATCAACCGCATTGACGTTCTTCTTCTTTGCTGTGCCACTGATGGGCATAAACTTAGTGATCGCCAACCTGTTTCAGGCAACGGCCAAACCTAAGCAAGCAACACTGATATCTCTAGGGCGAGGTTTTGTGTTCGTCGCATTGGGTATCATGATTTTGCCAAAGCTATTCCCAGAACAAGGTATTTGGGCGAGTATCCTGTTTGCTGAAACCTTAACAGCCATATTCAGCTTAAGCATGTTACGCAGCTATAAGAAGCGTTTTTCAGGCTCATTAGAAAAACAGGTGGCATAGGAAGTAATCCGTTTAGAGCGTGACACTTCTTTGACCATCCGTAGCAGGTTTACTCATGAGTAGAGCTTCCTCATCATTATTCTATCATCAAGCTCTTGTTTCATTAGAACCAACAAATGAGCTGCTCAAAAATTTACACCATGGAAAATGAAGACTTTAATAGTCAAATAAAAATGAACGGTAAAACCCTCAAAACAATCTTCCATGAGGGCTTTACTTATTTTATACATCCCAACGTATATTTTAGAAACCCAAGACAAATAACCACTTAGCCAGGGGAGATTCAATGATATTTTGTATACATTCACCCATAACACATCAACAACTGAACATTAATTTAGACATTAAGTAATCAACATACAGAAAGGCTTATTAGATTTCATACTTAATATGACACATATTTAAATATAAATATTCTGATAAAGTGCTTAAAAAATTATGATTATCATTTTAGAAAACCCCACATACAAACTCTGTTCACTCCATTTTCCTAAGTTACGTGTATTAAAGATAGTGTCGCTAATTGTCTCGTAGGTTGACGAATTAGAAAATTAAGGTCTTTGTAAAGTGCTAGATATCACGTTTATTGAAAAGTAATGTTGATAATTTAAATTTAGATTTAAAGAGAATTAGTAATTATTCTATGGCTCAACTAATCAATAGACAGAGTTTCAGGTACTCATCAGCACTTCGGATTAATTTTCTACCTATGGAGGGTCACAATGACCAAAAAGTACATTTTTCTTATATTCACCGCATTAAACTTATCTGCATGTGGAAGTGATTCATCTCCATCATCAGACACTCACCAAGACAACTCTTCTCTGACCGTATCTCAGTCAATTCAAGCTAAAAGCATACTTTTAGAATGGAATAAAATTGAAGGAATTAAACATTATAAGTTGATACGTTATAGACCCTCGGCTCATGGCTTAATTAGCGAAGTAATTGAACCATCAATCACTGGTACTTCATATAAGCTAAAGATCGACCTCGTCGATTTTGATGCCGCAGCTTCTGATTATGAACTGCTAGCCTGCAAAAATAATGATTATTGTCTTGTTCAATCTCCACAATTTCAATTAAAAAATCTAGAACAAACTGTCATTCGGGTTAAAACTAACCTTAAGCATTCCGATTCGAGCAACGTTCGCTTTGGCGATGCACTAACCTGGAAAAATGATCATTTAATCGTCAATTCAGGTGAAGAATCAAATCATATAGTTGGTATTTATACTGCGCAGGAAAATGGCAATTATAATTATGATGAAGAAATAGCGAATAGAACGAGCTATAACACTAAAGCACGAAAATCAACGAATAGCTTAGTGGCCATAGGGAACACTTTCGAAGACATGATGCTTGCAACATCGACGTATTCTGCTTCGGACGAAAACAAAGCGCTCGTTATTTTTGGCAAAACAAATAGTCACTATAATAATGGATACCTAGAACATTGGTTCGAAAATTACAGCGATTCAAGTGGTTCTATTACTGATTCTTATGGCCAAGCTTTAGCTAGCTCAGGTGATAATGGTGGTATCATCGTCATGGGGCACAAAAATAAAAATATGGCAGGAGAAGTCTCACTCTTCCTCAATAAAGATCTCAACTTTCCATCGGCTCCTGAATCGGGCATTAAAACAGTACGTCACCCTAGTGAACTAAAACTAAAGCATCCAGATGATCTAGCTATCGATGCAAAATTCGGGGCTAGTGTCGCTATTGCAAAAGACAACGTTATAGTCGTTGGTTCTCCTATGGATTCATTACGAAAAGATACAGGTAGCGAAGTCAAGCACGGTGGTACTGTCTATGTATACCGTCTTAACCCCTATCCAAACCATTACACCGATATATGGTGTTTAGAAACCGTATTGAAAATGCCCATCCCAATTGAAAACAGTGGTTTCGGGTCATCAGTCACTATAAATAAAGACGCAAACCTTATTCTCGTTGGAGCTCCCGGGGTTGATAAAGTCTTTAGTTATAAATACGACTCACAGAAAGGTTTTTGGTCAAACGTCGATTCAATAGATCCAGTAAAGGCATTTAAAGGTCAAAATTTTGGTTCTGATATCGCGCTTAGTGACAACGGTTATCTAGCGGTATCCGCCCCACAGGCCCCATGGCGAGGGTTTGGTTTTCATCACAGCCCTGATACCTTAGAAATTGGTGGTGATACAGACGGTGCGGTTTATGTTTACCACTTAACTAACTATGGTGATCGAGACTACGCATGGGAAGGCGTTTTTACTGGTGATAGTGTCAGTGGTGTAAACGAGGAGTTCGGGAAGTCAATGATGTTTAAACCCGGCGCTGATGAGCTTGCTATTGGAGCACCTGGACATCCTTCGGATCCTCTTCTCGATTGGAGTGATAATTCCTGGAAAAATGCTGGAGCCGTGTACATTTTCTAAATTAGTAGAGTAACTGTACATCAGCTGAAAGGGTATGGGGAACCAAATTACAACCCGCACTTGAGAAAAGTAATTAATGGGATCAATAACGTAGATATTCACATCTAGGATTTTATGATTTCATTATCTAGTGGCAATCACCTAATGAGCATGACTTTAATGTAAACATTGAAATTCATATCGAATCAGTCTTGAACTTAACCCTGTGAGTAGGACAATGATATTTAACTTTGTATTATGTTTTTATTTATTGATTAGTTTACATTAGGGGCTTATTTCACTGGTAATAAACTCGATGACTTTACTTATACCCATATCAATTATTGATGGCATCAACCACTCTATAACTAGTCAGAGCCAATGTAAGTTATTATAAAGTTTTATTTAAAATAATATTAGTCACTAAAAAGTAGGAACATTGAAATGAGATCAGGTTATGAAAGTGAACTATCACTTGTTTTTGGTGGTGAAGATATAAAGATGGATCGTATATTATTTCTGATGGAAAGAACTCACCAATATGAGAGAAGCCTATATTGGATGAAAATGAAATTTCTGATCTTCGGGATGATAATTCCCACAGTACTATCAATAGCTGCACTCTTTTTCTCGGTTATTAAATAAACCGTTTACGTGTATTAACTTAGTCGCAAGGTCGAGCCTACGCTCGACCTATCACATTATATTCAATTATAAATCATCGTGATTCGAACCCAACATACGAGACTTGTCCATTAGGCTGCTATACACATTCCTTTAAGCATGAGCGCTTAAAGCGTAAACGCTTATTTTATCTCGCGTTGATGAGATATAAAACACCTTACCCTACTGTTCGTAAATCCGAGTATTCAAACTCATACGTTTAGAGCGTGACGCTTCTTGATAGCACATACAAAAAACTCCAATATCACTATTGGAGCTTTTTATTTATCTCACCAGATCGAAATGAACATTAGCGCCAGCTAAACATTCGAACTTCATTGCCCTCTTCAGGCTTCTTAGGGATGTTTAAAGACAACGCCAGAGAAACCACTGCCATTGCTGCACCAATGTAAAAAACTGTCGCAGGGGAAGACAACCAAATCACACCAAACGCGACTGGAATAACAACCGCGGCGATATGGTTGATGGTGAAAGAGACACCAGCGGTTGATGCCATATCAGCAGGATCTGCAATTTTCTGGAAGTAGGTTTTAATCGCCAATGCCAACGCAAAGAACAGATGATCGACAACATACAGCGCGGCTGCCCACTCCGCAGTTTGTACTAAAGCATACCCAACGAACACACCAATCAAACCGACATACTCGAAGATCAGCGCTTTACGCTCACCGACTACACCAATAAATCGACCAATACGTTTGGCAAACAAGAAATTAAACAGATAGTTGATTAAGAACAGTAGCGTTATATCAGCAGCCGAGTAACCGAACTTCTCTACCATCAAGAAGCCTGCGAATACCGTGAAGATTTGTCTTCTTGCGCCGCTCATAAACGTTAGCGCGTAGTAGAGCCAGTAACGCTTTCTCAATACCAACTTTTTATTTTGCTGAGTCTTGGTTTGAAACTCAGGGAAGCCAAAGGTCATCACTAAAACCAGAATAAAACCAATGCCTCCAGTAATGCCGTACACCCAAGCGAAATCCAGCTTAAGCTGTTCCAACATCACCCAGATAGATCCGTACGTGATCAATGACGCGAGCGCGCCCACAGAGATCATTTTACCCAGCATCTCTGGTGCTTCTTCTTTATTCAGCCACTGCAAAGATAAAGATTGCTTGAGCGTTTCAAAATAGTGAAAGCCCGTCGACATCAAAATCGTAGTTAGTAACAAGCCTGTGAGTGTAGGAAATAAACCGGTAATCGCCGTGCCTACGGTCAGCATCGCCAGCGATATCAACATAAAGCGTTGCTCACGAATGAATGCCAAAACAAACACCACGGTAAACGCTAAGAAACCAGGAATCTCACGAACGCTTTGCAACAAGCCAATATCAGCACCATCAAAGTTCGCTTTCTCAATCACGAAGTTATTCAACAGAGCCATCCAGCTCGAAAACGCGATAGGGACAACGATCGAAATCAGTAATAAAAAGTTTTGCGGCGTTTTCCAGCTCGCGGTTCTATCGAACATTGACGGACTCCTGTTCGTCTAATTGAGTGAGCACTCGTAAGGTCAATTGCTCAGTATACGGATTGATCTTCCAGTGTTCTGGACTCCAACCTTTTACGAAACGTTGAAAATCAGTCCACGCCACATAGAACATTGGTCTCCATGAGGCTTCAACATCATCGAACGAAAGCTGTGGCTGATAGTACGTCAATGCCTCTTCCAAGTATCGGAAGTAAGTCTCTAACATCTGTGATTCAAGCTCTGCACAATCTTGCGGCCTCACCGCACTACTCATGAACAAGGCGACATCTTTCATCGCACAACCATGACCCACATATTGGAAATCGACCGCAGCCGCGCGTTCGCTTTCCGAATCACAACAAAAATTGGCGAGCTTGGCATCGCCATGGACTAAGGTTTGATATGGGCACTCTTTAAGTAAACGGTCGATGTGCTTGGCTTGATTCTTCAATGGTAAATCAGCCAAGGCATTAAACTCATCAGGGCGTGTTTCTAAATGCCAGTAAGTACCTATTTTCCATAATGATGCAGACTTTTCTTGGGCGATATGGATATGCTTCGCATGAAAATTAGCAAGCCACTTTAGGCAGGCATCACGTTGTTTTTGCTCTTCTAGAGTGTAACCACACGCCAGTTCAGGTTGAGTATCTTTGGTTGCCAGATCGTCAGAAACAGCAAGCACATCAAACTGAGAAGTTAACGGAAAGCCGATCTCCGCTAAGTCTTGCATCACAATCAGCCACTCGTTCTCTTGTAACTCACATTGCAACCCTACAGGTACAGGGCAACGCTCATCCCACTGTTGAGTGAACGATTGATACCAAGCCGTTTCCACTTGGTAAGAGTGCACCTTTCGTTGGTGAGAGAGTTTGGTATTCCAACCCTTTGGGTGTTCTGCTTTATCTGGTAACGCGACATGTTTAACAATCACACTTTTCAGTTCAGCATGGCCTTCTTGAGAAAAGACCAAGCGAACTAACTCGCCATATCCGCCCCACAGGCGTTGAATCACTTGGACATCAAACCCTTCATGACAACCCAACGAGGTCGCTATTTTTTGATAAAGCTCATTTTGATAAAACTCTTGTTGATAAAGATCAGGCTGATTTTGACTTGAACTCGCTTCAGGTTGAGCCCGATTATTTGACGATATTGATTGAGACATATTACTCGTTGCTATGCTTTATCAGATAGAAGATGTGACCACTGTGGCTGCCTATTCATGTAGTGAACGACATAGCTACAAACTGGCACAATTTTAAAGCCTGCTTGTTCAATTTCAGGCAAGACCGACTCCATCATCACCTTGCCAAAGCCCTTGCCTTGTAGTTCATCAGGGATTCGTGTCGAAGTGATATGTAGTACATCTCCGTCCTTTTGATACTTAACGACCGCGAACTGGTTGGGTTCTAGCTCAACTGTGATCTGGTTCACTTCTTGATCCCATTTTACTGCCTGCATTCTCAACTCCTGCAAATAATTGATACGACAAACAATAAAAGTTTGAAGTATGAGTTCCTTGTAATAGACTAACGCAAGTGCATATAAATAAAACTAAGTACTTACAAACAAAGTAGTTAATTCAGTGCCATCGGCTTAATATAAAAACAGCAATGATAAAAGGCACTCTATAAATCTATGTGAGTACGCCTACTCAATCTAGCACGTAATAACCCCTTGTTAGCAAGTTACCAATATAACTAACAGACGCATGTTGGCGCATGGAGAATATATAATGAACGCACCACTGAAGAAGCCTTTGGAGCATAATCAGGCACTTCAAGATCCTCGTAACCGCACCGTTTCTACGATAAACAGCACCGATGCACTGGCCATGATTGAGCACGGCAGTGAGCTGACATTAAATGTCTCGACTCCAGTTGGCACGAAGTTTCTCGCCACCACCAAGTTTATCGGTACACACAGTGATAACTGTATTGTGGTTGAGGTTCCCGAGGTATCCAATGAAGATCTGAATTTTTTCTTTCAAGAAGGTTTTTGGATGACCGCTCGAGCCTACTCTCTGCGAGGTGAGGGCGCACTTATTCACTTTAGAAGCCAAATTCACCATAAGATTGGTGAACCCTTCCCTATTCTTGTACTTTCGACACCAAGCACGATGCAAGTCACTCAGCTGCGTAAAGAAACACGCTATGAAGTGAACTTGGCTTCAAGAATTATCTTCAACGACCAACGAGCAAACTGTGAGATAAGAGACTTGTCGAAAAGTGGTTGTCGTTTTGTGACCTCTCCGACCTCTCGTGCAATTCAGATTGCCGATCGAGTGTCTATCGAGATTACGCCGGAGAACTACAATGGCCCTCTTATTCCTCCATTGAGAGGCATCATCTGTAATCTGCAAAAATCGACGCACTACGCTCGATACGGTGTGGAATTTGATGATATTGGCCGAGCTAACGCTAAACACTTGTTGGCAAAATTAAAGTTCGATGGCACCAAGCTCTGCTTACGAAACGGCTAAGATCATTTAACACACTGCGCTCATCTAATTCGTGAATTGACCAAATACAAACCACTCACTCGCGAGCAAAGTCGCAACCAATAAAAAAGCCATCGACTCTAGAATCGATGGCTTTTGCGTTTTGGCTGTTTTTATCTGTTTATCTGTTTATCTAGGCATAAACTAGCTATACAACTATTTACGCAGTGCGTTCAGTTTAGCTTGAGCGATACCAAAGATAGTATCAATTGGATAGCTACCCTCATCACTTGCCTCACCTGCGGCTTTGCCCGTGAACAGTTCAATCGCCTCTGTGACATGGTCAATCGCCCAGATATTGAACTCGCCTTTTTCAACCGCTTTCACGATGTCACCGCGCAGCATTAAGTTATGAACATTCGAGCGTGGGATTATCACCCCTTGTTCGTTTGAACGTCCTTTGATTTCACACACATCAAAGAAACCTTCAATTTTCTCGTTCACACCACCAATAGGTTGAGACTCACCGAACTGGTTCATTGAGCCGGTAATCGCAATATCTTGGCGGTTTGGCTGCTTAGAAAACGCAGACACCACCGCACAAAACTCGGCCATACTCGCACTGTCACCATCGACGCCACCATACGATTGTTCGAAGGTGATGTTAGTAGTGAGCGGGACTTTAGCTGTCTTACCAAATACCGAAGAAAGATAAGCCGATAAGATCATCACCCCTTTCGAGTGAATACTGCCACCTAGGTCTACGTTTCTTTCAATATCAATCACTTCACCATCACCGTAAGCTGTGGTAGCCGTGATTCGGTTCGGCGCTCCAAACATATGATCGGTTGTGCTGAGTACTGACAGAGCATTCACTTGCCCAACCGCCTGACCATCAACATGGATTAGCGTTGTTCCGTTAGTGAAGGTTTCCATCACACTGTCTTGCAGTCGTCCAACACGCATCTGTTGGTTAGATAACGCTTGGTCGACGTGCGTTGCACGAATCAAGTTCGATTTTGAGCCTCTCGCTACGTAGTTTGACTCACGAAGCAGATTCGCAATGTGTGCTGAATGCAGCGACAACTTACCTTGGTCACCCGCCTGACGAGAACTGTGCTCAATGATGCGAGCAATTGCTTTGCGGTCACAATGCAGCATGTTGTTGTCATGTACGATGCTCGAAATGAAGCGTGCATAATGCATTTCAGAATCTGCAGTACGCTTCATCTCATCTTCAAAATCGGCCGTGACACGGAACAGTTCACCGAACTCCGCATCGTAATGTTGCAATAGCTGATAAGTGCGGTAATCACCAAACAAAATGATCTTAACGTCTAATGGAATGGGTTCTGGATCAAGCGATACCGCTCCCGTTAACGTGACCTCTTTTTCTAATGAAGTGAAGCTCAATTGACGCGAACGTAGCGCGCGCTTCAGGCCTTCCCAAACATAAGGCTGTTCGAGGACTTTAACCGCATCCATCAACAACACACCGCCATTGGCTCTATGTAAACTACCAGCGCGAATCAATGAGAAGTCCGTAAATACGGTACCTTTAAAAGTTGCCGTCTCGACATAGCCAAACAGAGAGTGATAATTCGGATTCTCTTCAACCACGATCGGCAGCGTCTCCTCCTTCTGGCTCACAATCACGTTAACCTTGTAACGACGTGGCATTTTCTTATCCAAAGAGGCGGTCGCAACTTCTGCTTGCTCTGTGCTCTCTTCCAAGAAAATATCTGCGTTGTCGACAATGTCTTTACGCAGTGCCGTCAGGTACTTTTTGATATCTGCATATTGGCTGTAATCTTGCTTCAACTGCTTGATGAAGTGCGTGATCACATCTCGCGCCGTATCATCATTAAGCTTTTGAATTTTCTCTGTATACGTCTCTTCAAGCTCGGTCAGTTCGCGAGAAATGGTTCGTAGACCCACTTCCAATCCATCAATGGTTTTATCGAACTGGTCTTGCTCTTCCGGCGAAAGCAGATCGAAGCTCTCTTCGGTATGAAGATCATCCCCATTCATTGCGACAAACTGGTAATCACCCTGAGTAGTAATCGTCAGGTTGATGCCCTTGTCTTTCGCTTCTTGGCTAATTGTTTCGAGTGCAGCTTGTTGCTTCGTGGCCAATTGGTTTTTAAGCCTATCTGCACGGCTAAAGTACATCTCATTGTCGAATGCGAGCGGCATGGCTTTAAGCAATTTACGCATCAGCTTTTCAATGTCTTGCTTTAAGTTGCTGCCCACTCCACGTGGCAACTTGAGTACCTTCGGTGTACGAATATCTTCAAAGTTCGCGATATAACACCAATCAAAAAGCTCTTGGACCTCTTGAGTGTGTCGGTTTAGATAGCGCAAAATCATGGTGCGCTTACCCAAACCATTTCGCCCTATCGCATAAATGTTGTAACCCTTTTCCTTGATTGACATCGCGAACTCAACGGCCTTTTGTGCACGTTCTTGCCCGACGATTTCGTCAATTGGAGCCAGTTCTTTGGTCGACTTACATGGTAGCTTATCGAGTTCCGCTACCTTATACAGCTGTTCTGTATTGAGTCTTTGCATCGCCATCGCCGCCTCCTTAGTCCTTCATTACTTGGGTGTAGATAAAATCAGTGTAGATGTAATTTCCTATAAATTTAGTGACTTACGCAACATCGCTGTTCAACTGAGCAAATAACGCACAATTTGAGCCATTTTTAAGAATAACCGGCCACTTTATTTACCAACTTAACATGTGAATGATTTTAATTTGCATTTGATAATAAATATCATTAACATTTTCAGATATCATAAATTGAGGATGTGGATATGGAAATTGAACGATGCTGGATGCACTACCTAAAAGCTGAACAGTTAATGGAACAAGGTCACTGGCCAGAAGCACAGCGCCTGTATGGTGATGTTCTAACGTCTCTTCCTCACCACATCCAAGATGCTGCATACCAAAGCGACATCAAGCCCTGCCAATTTGCCTGTCTACTTGCAGGGCTTCGAGACGCAAGTGTCGCTCAATCGGAGATTTTCAACCGTTTAGGCCATCATCAACAAGCCTTCGACACCTTGAATCAGTCTTACGCACTGATGCAATTTATCTCTCTCGAAAGCACAGAACTGATCCAACGCACCTATTCACTGCTGGAAAAACAGAGTGAAGATCTACTCAATCATTTGATCGCTTTTTGCAGTGCTCAACGCAGTTCGTATTGGATGCTCGAACTAGAACAAATTCAACGTGCTCATCACCATTTTGGGCAACTTAAAACCACGTCAGAAGTGAAATCTTCACCTAATGTCTTAAATTGATAAGGATATATCATGTCGGACCGGGCCATTCTTAAAGTCAATAACCTCTCCGTTAGCTTCACAACCAATGATGGAATCATTGATGCGGTAAAAAAGGTTAACTTTACCCTTAATTCTAGCGAAACCTTGGCCATTGTTGGTGAATCAGGTTCAGGTAAATCAGTCTCTTCTAACGCACTCATGCGTTTGCTCCCTGATAACGCCATCATTGATGCTCAATCTGAAATAGAATTTGAGGGGCAATCAATACTTGGCAAGACTGAACGAGAAATGCAGTCGATTCGTGGCGATAGAATCGGCATGATCTTTCAGGAACCGATGACCTCTCTCAACCCATACCTTCGCGTGGGCACACAAGTGGCAGAAGCCATTATGTGTCACCGCAATGTATCGAAATCAAAAGCAAAACAGCGTGTGCTAGAGCTCTTCAATCTTGTGTATTTACCCATGCCAGAGCAAGCATATAACAAATACCCGCACGAGTTTTCAGGCGGTCAGTTGCAGCGCATCATGATTGCGATGGCTTTGATCAACGAGCCCGACATTTTGATTGCCGACGAACCGACCACCGCATTGGATGTGACCGTACAAGCGGAAGTACTTTCTCTTATCAAAGAAATCCAAAACAAAATGGGCATGGCAATTTTGTTCATCACCCATGACCTTGGCGTAGTAAAACATTTTGCCGACCGTGTTCTGGTGATGTGCAAAGGTGAGCTAGTTGAAGAAGGGATGACTCAAGCCTTATTCGAGAATCCAAGACACGATTACACACGCATGCTGATTAACTCGATTCCTAAAGGCGCTAAGGTTCCTGTTGAGGCGTCAGCCCCAGAGCTATTGTCTGCTGACGATATCCGAGTTCAGTTCTTGGTTAAATCACATTTCATCAAGAGTAAAAGTCAGTACTTCGAAGCCGTAAAAGGCATTTCGTTGAATCTTAAACAAGGCGAAACGCTAGGCATTGTGGGGGAATCAGGGTCAGGTAAATCGACCCTTGGACGTGCATTAATTGGCTTGCTGCCAAGTACCGGACGTATTGTTTACAAAGGCCAAGACGTTAGCTTATTAAATGATAAAGAGCGTCACAAGCTCAAGAAAGATGTCCAAATGGTGTTCCAAGATCCTTATGGTTCTTTATCACCACGCATGACAGTTGGGGAAATCATCACCGAAGGCTTAACGGTGCATCAACCTCATCTATCCAAGCAAGAACGTTTAGAAAGAGCGCGCAAAGCATTGATTGAAGTTCGCTTAGAGCCGAATTCAATAAACCGTTATCCGCATGAGTTCTCAGGCGGGCAAAGACAACGTATCGCGATTGCTCGCGCACTGATTCTAGAGCCTTCTTTCATTTTGCTGGATGAACCGACTTCGGCACTCGATCGCTCAGTACAACTGACCGTGATTGACCTGCTCAAAGACATTCAAGCCAAGCACAATATCGGCTTTCTGTTCATCAGCCACGACCTCTCGGTAGTGAAAGCACTGTCAGATCGCGTATTGGTGATGCAGAAGGGTGAAGTGATGGAAGAAGGGTCTGCAGAAGAGATTTTCAATGCACCGAAAAATGACTACACCAAGAAGTTAATCGCAGCGTCATTCGACTTAGAAAATAAATCGAAAAAAAATGCGGCGTAACGGGAACTAATCAACATTAACAGCGTCTTATAAGTACATTCTGAATATGTATCGCTACTCAAGATAGTTGGAGTTGCAGCTAGGCAACAAATAAGTTCAGCCCTATGAGCATAGGGGCTCTATGTGATTAGGGTGAACTTAGGCAGTTAACAACGCTGCGGCTACAAATATGAAGAGTAGAATGGATTGAAATCTAGAATGGATATAGCAAAACTGGTTTGGCCGCCAAAAGAGAAATGTCGCATGGATGCGACATTTTTCGTTTCTGGCGTATATGAAAAATCAACTCAGTGATTATGAAGGTTTGCTCAAATTGACGGACTTTTAACAGGGTTAGCTGATAGTCGGATCACAGCCGAAGAGTGGCTTGGTTCAACTCATTTTTGGACAAAAATTTATTAGCGTATCTGCGAAATTAGCAATTAATGAATAACTCCAAGTATGGAAAATCGCTTAACTTAGCGTTCAGTGTTGATGGTGCGGGTTACACAACGACACCACGCTCACTCTGAATCTCTTCGATTTCACAATAACTGAGTTTATAGGCGAGATAATAACGTACGATTTCAAGAATAACTTCAGAAGGAAAGTGGCAGCCTTTAAACATTAAGAGTCAGTAACATGAATGGAAATTAAGCAAATCTTAACTTAAAGACTCAAAGTTTGCGACAGAACCCCAAAGCCTCACACCAGCAGGTCTTTTGCTGCAAGTTGCCACATATGATGCAATGCGCTACAATTGACATCAACAAACAAATGACCATCGACCAAGGTAAGACATATGGCTACTACAAGCGTTAGACTTGATGAGAGCCTAGTAGACAGAGCTGCAACCATTGGAACAGCTTTAAATCGAACGACCCCCAAGCAAATTGAGCATTGGGCGAAAATAGGCAAGATCATGGAGGATAACCCTGACTTAACCTACGAGTTCGTACTGCAGGCAATCATCGCTAAAGCCGAATTAGAGCACGGGAATACGACCTCTTATGAATTTAGCGAAAGTAACAAAGATTGAGCAAACTACGACATTTGCCAAGACCGTAAAAAAGCTACACAAAAACCAGAAACAAGATCTAGATAAAGCAGTAAAAGAGGTTATAGAAAACCCTTTTATTGGCGTGATGAAGAAAGGCGATTTGTCTTTTCTTAGGGTGCACAAGTTTAAGATGAACAAGCAGCTCACCTTGCTTGGGTACAACTACGATGAAGACGGGACGTTAGTCCTGACCCTAATGGCGTTGGGCAGTCATGAAAACTTTTATCGAGATGCATCCAGAACATTTAGATAACCAAAGCCTCGCCAAGCGCGAGGCTTTTTTGTGCCCCTCAAACACCTACAAACTGATCGAAAAAGAACTTAAGGTTAGCTAACGCTGAAGGAAAGGTGGAATCTACCCCCGTGAAACATCACGGGGATTAACAGCATGAGAAGAGTGGATAAGTTTTAGTATGGTAAAAACCCATGAACAGGATGTGAATGAGTAAAAGGTCTAGCCAATAATGGGGCAGAAGTGTTTTAGCTTACCTACCCCATATTGAACAATGTAAACGCGTAAATATCAGCAGTGAGATCGATAGCTTTACTCAGCGATACCTGCCCAATGCCCTGCATTTACGTCAATCCGAATCATCACGGACGCATACCTTGATGCTTATCTTGAAATTAACGATACAATGATTTGGTCGACTCTCTGACGATTAAATCAATGGGTGGCAATCGAGCTTCATGCCTCTCGCCAGATAACAAGTTCAAAATCGACTGAGCACACACCTCACCAATCTCTTCAATCGGCTGTCTCAGCGTCGTCAGGGCTGGCGTGAAATACTTAGACGTAGGCAAGTCATCAAAGCCAATCACAGACACATCTTCTGGCACTTTATAACCGTGATCATGCAATGCCTTAATCGCACCGTAAGCCGTTTGGTCATTAGCAGCAAATAAGGCGGAGAAGTGAACCTTCGACTCTATCAATTCAACGGTTTTCTCGTAGCCTGACTCACTGCTGAAATCACCCTGTTTAACGAGTTTTGGCATCACTTTTATGCCCGCCTCTTGAAGTGCTTTCTTATAGCCTTCAAAGCGATTCCCCGAATCAGGTTGACTTGAAAGCCCCTTAATATGAGCAATATTCACATGCCCTTGTTGCAGTAAATGTAAGGTTGCCATGTAGCCGCCCAACACGTTATCAATGTTGATGGAGCGGACGTTATTCTCAACAAAATCGTAGCCAACCATCACGATAGGAATGTCTTGTGCATACTTGGCAATCTCTTCCTGAGTGATGCTTCCTGTCACGATGATCATGCCATCCACGTTACTTTTTGCGAGATACTCCAACGCGTGCATTTCCAACTTTTTCTGCCAATGCCCTGTCGCGATCACTAACGAATAGCCTTGAGCGATCAGTGTTTTCTCCATGTCATTGAGAATACGACTGGTATAAGGGCTGTCAGGGTGTTGCACCAACACACCAATGGTGAGTGAACGTCGGTTGGTGTTTTCTTGCATTTGAAAATTAGGTTTGTAGCCAGTATCTTTAATCGCTTGCTCAATATTTTGGCTTTTATCGTCAGACACATAAGTGGTTCGATTAAGGAAGCGAGACACGGTGCTGGGAGAAACGCCAGCCAGTCTTGCTACATCGTATACGGTGGTTTTTTTTGTTTTAGTACGCATCTCGATACCTTAAATTCAATCGATTAAAGGGAGCGTAATCGCCCCCTCTTTTTCATTTCACCAGTTAGTTTTTAGTTCTTTCAGTACAAATAGGCGAAGATCATCCCCGGTCTGAAGTAACGACCAGCCGTATATTTCAAGCCAGTACTCAGTAACCATTTGTGTAAGCCTGCCAGCTTTTCTAGCGGGATTTCACCGCTCAACATTTTAACAAAATTATCATTATCTTTCGTCAATGTTGGATTGATACGACCGTCAGGTAGCACACAGTTTTGACATTTAAGTACACTTAGCCAGTTTTTCGCATCATTTTTCGACACTTTAAATGCTTCTATAAGATCTGTCTCATTGACAGACACAGAGCAATTGAATCCTTCTGGCGCTGCAAATGGAATTTTCGAATAGTCATAGAGTGCGGTATACACGGTATCCATCAATGTTTCTGCTTGCTGTGATTTACCCGCTAAATTCAACGCTGTTGCCACACTAAACTGAACACCAATCCACACATCTTGTGCCTGAAATGCTTCATGTGGTGAGCCATCGGCTAACGTCATATTCGCAACACCCAACTCAGGACTGTTAATTTCGAAGTTATGCTTATAAACATAGTCCAATGCGCGTTGGATATTCTCTTGCGGGAAAATACCGTCCAAGCCGATGAGCTTTAGGTAACTGTCGGCCAACAAGGCATCACCAAAACTGTTGTCAGAATCTGGCACTAAATCTAAGTATTCTTGTGTAAAAGCTTGAGGCGCAGTCTCACTCAGCAAGCGTTTCTTAGAGACTCTTTGAGATACCTTACTAATGTTGATGGAGGTATCCGTTTCATTTAAATAGGCATTTAGCGTGTTCTTGTCAGCAATCGCATCACCCGTCAAAGTCAGGCCCAAGGTTTCCAGAGCTTGATAGCCCGCACCGGTTAGATGCTTGGCTTGAACTGGCGTAACGAAGAAGTGGTAGTAACCCTCTTTGTCATCCCACAAGCTTTGCTCAACCGTGGCTAACGCCTTTTTAGAACGCGTTAAGTAACCGCTAGCTCGCTCGCTTTCACCCATCAATTGTGCAAGTTCGCTCGCGGCTTGTAGGCCAGCAACCCAAAGGCTCGCACAGTAAATTGAAATGCCGTGAGACGCGAGGTTATCAAAGGTATCGTCTGTGCCTCGGGTTAGTGGTAAATCGTCACCTTCAGCGATCAAATTCGATAAGAAATCGATGCTTTCAGTTACCGCTTGCCAGCACTCTTTAACCACAGAGAGATCTTGGGTGTTTTGGTAATGGCGGTACACCATCAGAATGTATTTCGGCGCTAAGTCCTTCCACTCTTTCACGTTGTGCCAGCTGTAAGCATCGGGCTGGATGTCAAACGGACTACCCAAGTCGTGGATTACCGCACCTCGAATTGCACGCACGCCTTGGTACTTGTCATCAATCAATTCGGCATTGGGCGTCGCTTCGTATTCCCAGTAGCGGCGCTCGGTAAAGTCTTCCGCCAAAATGGCCTTAGAAAACTCTTTCATCACGCAGCCATCAAGCTCAGGCAACAAATAAAGCAGTGAGAATGAGCCGTAGAAATACACATCCAGAGAGTTAAAGAATGGGTAGTCGACACACTCTTTTACTAAGAATTTATCTTCTTTATCCCATACCGTTGATTCCGCTAAGAACGACAATGAATTCATCGCCATCGTCGCATAACGCAATGCCGATTCTGGCTGCGATATCTTGCTTTGAGCTTGCTTTAGGAAAGCCGTTTGTTGCTCGACGATCTGTTGCTCAATCGCTTCTAGCTCTGGTAATACCTCTTCTAACATCGGCAGAGCCGGGGTCGCTTGCGGGTAAAACTGCGTGTAAGCCTTGTCTGAATGCCAGCCATTAAGCATGACTTTGCTGTGCGCCATTACCTGCGCAAAACGCAGATCAATAGACTCACCCGCTTCCAATTCAACCTGAACCACCACCAATGCGCTCAGAGCTTCACGCCCTGTGTAGATACCGGTTTGGAACTCAGTGTTTGTGCGGCCTGTTTTCAGTGCGAACTCTGTTTGCTGAGCACTCTTAGAGGTGTAAAGCGTTGGCTTCGCAGAAATCGAGACCTTGCCAGATTTCGTCAAATGGTTATCCGCTTGAACACCAAACACCACTTCGCCTTCAATATCGCTCTGATAAGGCGATTGGCTAGACAGCTGAACACCGGTAAAGCTGTGACTTTCGCCTTTTAAGTTAACCACTTCATGCTGCTGAGCGATCGGATTTTGAGATAAGGTACAAGCCGAATCTTGAATGCCATCGCGACCTTTTTGATAGGTTGAACCAATCAAGTTTTGTAGCGGTTGAGCAAGCGTAATAACTCGAGTTTGCGCTGAATTATTGGTTAATTCGAAGTGATTCCAGTGCATCGGTAATGAACAAAGGCGTTTGTTCTCTTTAACGATCGGAGATACTACCTTACGCTTTATATTAATATCTTCGAAGCTGCTGTATTTATATTCAGCTAATGGATACAAAGCTTGATATTCTATATCCCTACCATTAACACTATCTATATGATTATTATCACCCGCGGTAAGCGATAATAACTTCGTTGTATCATTTGTTAATAAACCATTAAAGAAATCTAAGGAGACATATAATTGACAAATTGTTGAAGCTGAATCTTCTTCAATTAACAATTGAGTCTTATTTGAAAATTCAACGTTCCATTTTGTAAAGTTAGCTTTATTTTCTTGGTAGAAGCGACCATTTTTTAATGCTGCTTGAATGAGACTAATCGCATTCGACATGTTTCTACTTTCAATCTTTTTTCCATCGAACAAAGCCGGATAAAAGTTCAGGTGAACGCTTAGCTCTTGTTCATTAATAACTTGCAGCGTGTCGATGGTTGGCACATTCATCACTGACGCATAAAAATCATTAAAATTAATAACTTGCTCTGAACAATCAACAAATATTCCCGGAATAAAGCTGAAATTTGGTGTTTTGCCGTTTGGCGTCAGTGTAAATGTGTTACCAATTCCGCCCACCGCCATACCGGTATTTTCTGGTGTGGTAGAAATTGGCGTGTACCAAGGTTGAATAAATTCAACTGCATCACCTTTTTTACATAAGTGTTCCGAATTTCCTGAGTAGCTCGTATATGGAATTTTATTATTCATTTTAAAACCGCCATTGAATATTTTTTTCTTCTTGTTAATATCTTTTAAAAATGGAGACATCAACATGTTTAAAATTATAAATGAAAAATTTGGAAATATTGACTCTGTCACATTAATAAACCACCAACATGGTATAGAACTTCAAATAATCAATGGATTTGGTTCTATTATTAATAAATATATCGTAAATAACAGTCCATTCTCTTTTATTTGTGGTTATCAGAATTATGATGAACTGATCAACCAACATCCGTTCTTTTCCCGCAGTGCTAAATTATTCCCTTTTCCAAACCGTTTAAACTTAGGTCGTTACAGTTTCGATAACCAAAACCATCAACTCCCAGCTAACTTTCCTTGGTCTGATCACGCCGTACATGGCCTGCTCTACAACCAACCTTTTTCAATCACAAACAGCGTAGCCACTGAAGAATCCGCCAGTGTGACGTTGCAGTATCAAACGTCATCTTTGCATCCTGCTTTCCCGTTTGCGTTCAACCTTAAAGTCACCTTCACTATCGATATCACGGGTAAACTCACTTCCTCAACGACCGTCTCTAATCTTGGTGATTCTGCATTCCCATTCGGTGATGCTTGGCACCCTTATTTCTCACTCGGCACTGAGCTAGAACAATGTGGACTCGCTATGTCGCCTTGCTCTGAGGTCATCCACGAAAACGACCTACCCAATGGTGAAAAACTGGCTTTTGACTGTTTGTCTTTGGAGGATTCACTCACCAATCAAAGCTTAAATCACTGCTTTGAATTTGATTCCAAGACAACCAATCAACTTGCGTTTACGCGCTCAGATTTGTCTGCCGCAATTCGCTACCAACAAGATGCAAGCTACCCATTCGTTCAGCTGTACACGCCAACTAGCGAGCAAAGTATTGCAATAGAACCAATGACTTGCCCAGCTGATGCGTTCAATAACCAGATAGGCTTATTGACACTTAGCCCGAACCAATCTCAGACCTTTACTTGGCAATGCCAAGCTAGTTATCAACCAAAGTGATGCAACCAAAATAAAGCGACACTAAAGAGAAACCAAAAAGCAATAAAGGGCGCATAAAGCGCCCTTCTCTTTGTTAACCTAAAATCACCTTGATGGTGTGCTCACCCGATGTAAACACTGGCGCTTTATTACCTGAAATTAGGTCACCGTTGACCTTCATTTCAACCACTCCCTTACACACGTTATTTGGGTTGGTAACATGGATATTGTAGGTCGCGCCACGGAACTGACGACGGACTTTGAACTCAGGCCACTCAGCCGGAATACAAGGGTCCACCAGCAAACCATCCACTTCAGGGCGAACACCCAGAATCCACTGCG
This sequence comes from Vibrio sp. QJM3NY_21, assembly GCF_057785975.1. Classification (NCBI taxonomy): domain Bacteria; kingdom Pseudomonadati; phylum Pseudomonadota; class Gammaproteobacteria; order Vibrionales; family Vibrionaceae; genus Vibrio; species Vibrio sp. QJM3NY_21. The sequence goes on along the minus strand of NZ_CM173514.1, from coordinate 8,942 downwards.
TACCCGCTACGTATGTCCAAGATGAGGTACCAGACAACCATGCATTACGACCTAGGCCGAACTGTTTATGTTCGTCGCCCAAAATGTTTTGAGGGTAGCAGTATGGCTCAGATTCGAAGGTATCAATGTCATCATTCTTAGAAGCTGGGTTGATTTGACGGTAGTACTCGTAAGCACGCTCACCGTTGCCCATTTTCGCTTCTGCGATCATCACCCAAGGGTTAGAGTGCAGGAAGATGCCGCCATTCTCTTTCGCACCTGGTGGGTACGTCGAAACGCCACCTAGCTGCGGATCAAAGCCGTTGTAGCCAGGTGTTGAAAGCTTGATGCCATTGGTGGTGTTCAGCTTGTTGTAAACAGAATCTAGAGCTTGAGTTGCACGCTCTTGTGTTGCAAAACCAGAGATCACAGGCCAGCTTTGACCATTGGTGTAGATTTGACCTTGCTCGTTTTTATGAGAACCGATTGGCAAACCTTGCTCATCAAAGTAACGAACAAACCATTCACCATCCCAGCCGCACTCATTGACCGTGCTCTGCATCTGTTGGTACTGATCGTTAAACTTAGCCGTCAGTTGCGCTTCGCCACGCAGCTCACACAAATCCAACATATCGAGCAATGCTTTGCCGTACATGTTTGCCACCATCATCGACTCAGCACCCGTTGGCAGGTTCACCGTGTCATTCCAGTCAGCAAAACCTAATAACGGTAGACCGTGCTCACCAGTATTGGTGTAAGTAAATTCAATCGCGCGGCACAGGTGGTTCCAAACCGTTCCCGTTTCAACTGGGTTGCCGGCCTTGTCTTTTTGATAGAACGGAATCTCTTTATTCAAGAAGTCTGCATTGCCCGTTTCTTTCACATATTGAGTGACCGCGTAGATGATCCACAGATGATCATCGCCGTAGTAATCCGGGCGATCTTCTTCTTCACGTGAGTCACCCGCGTTCGCTTCCATCGTTGATGGGAAGAACTGATGCATCGCAGAACCGTTAGTGTTCTGAACAGACAACAGACGCTCAATGAACTCGCGCGCTTCTTCCGGCATGTGAGTAATTACGCCTAAAGTATCTTGCGAAGAATCACGGAAACCGATGCCACGCGCGCCATAGCCAAGCTGATACAGAGACAAGTAACGAGACCAGTTTTTGGTTGTGTGACACTGACGTGGGTTATGTACGTTAAGCATCGAGTTCATCGCTGGATCTGGCGTTTCAACCTGAACCGCTTGTAGGTAACCATCCCAATGTTCAGCCAGTTCAGCGAAAGCAGAATCGACCACTTGATGGTCACGATATTTAGCCAATAGAGGCAATGCTGCTTCTAGGCTCTGTTCTTGCGCGATTTGTACAATCGTACGTTCGGTCTGCTCTGGAGATAACCAGCCTAGACGCAGGTTCAGTGCGCCAATGTTATCGCCACGCAAGCACTCAGTATTACCCAGTTCATCATTGTTTAGCGCTTCTGGCGCTGCCCATGTACCGTATCCCAAATTGCCTAAAAACGACTGGCGATCACCGTCAAAAGAAGTCGCAGGGCGATCCGCTGTCATAAGGTTCACCGCGTAGTCACGCTTCATGAAAGCATACTGCTCAAGCACGGTATGACCAGACTCTTGCTGATGCGCTTTAAGCGTCATAGTTTGTGGAACCCAGTCTGCGTTTAACAGTTGCTTAAGTGCATCGAAGTGTGTGAATTCATACACAGGTACCACATCAACATGCAGCGCTTTGTCTGAAATGTTGGTTACTTTGATGTCTTGCAACAGTACTTGGTCAGCTTTTGGCACAAAGAAGGTCGCTTCACAACGCACACCAAAGGCTTCTGCAATGATGGTGGTGTATGACAAACCCGTATGGTTTTCAAACTTATCAAGCGGCTTCAGAGTGGGTGTGTAGAACGGTGAGAACACCTCTACATTGCCCGCTTCATCACGTACCTTAAGGTATAGGGTCGAGCCTTTGAAGTCTGAGTTTGGCAGTTGTGCAATGTACTTGGTTATACGGTTAAGTGCAGGATCGCCCTTACACAACAGCACACCACCGTTGCTATCGACAATGCCACCGAAATCTAATGTGCCAACATAGTTACACCATTTAATCGGTGTACATGGCGTGGTTGCTACGTATTCTTTGTTTTTATCGTCAAAATATCCGAATTTCATCATCACTATCCCTAGCCCCTCCCAAATCAGGAGGAGCCAAAACAATTTGTCGTAAGTTGGTTGGTGTCAGCTCAATGGCTGATTTAAATTGACTCGCTAGCTCGCTAGCGAGTTCTCACTCAGTGCGTCGAACAGGTGGAAAGCATCCAAATCCAAATAAAGTGTCAGCTCTTTCACATCCACTTCAGCCGCTTGGGTTTCAACCATCAGCGGTTGACCGCCAATTTCTGTTTTCAGAAGAATGCTTGCGCCCAGTAATTCCTTGTCTTTGATTTTCACAGGGAATGGCAGCACGCGGTCGTGGTCAACTTGCTCGGCACGTAGGTGAATGTCCGTTGGACGAACACCAAAATGCAGCGCTAGGTTCTTAGATGCCAGAGACTTAAAGCGCTCAGGAAGTGGGATATGAACATCGCCAATTTCAACGAAGTACTCACCTTCAGTCTCAGTCAGTTTCGCTTCCAGCATATTCATTGACGGGTTACCAATGAATTGCGCGACAAACTTGTTAGCAGGGCGTTGGAACACCTCAGTTGGCGTACCGACTTGTGCCACATAACCGTCTTTCAGAATCACGATACGATCCGCCAGTGTCATCGCTTCAATCTGATCGTGCGTTACGTAAATCGTGGTCGTTTTTAGTTCACGGTGCAGGTGTTTGATCTCTTCACGCATCACACCACGAAGTTTCGCATCTAGGTTAGATAGTGGCTCATCGAACAAGAAGACTTTAGGCGTACGAACCATCGCTCGGCCCATCGCAACACGCTGACGCTGACCACCAGAAAGCTCTTTTGGCTTACGGTTCAGTAGCGGGTCAAGCTCTAGCATTTTCGCCGCTTTTAGCACTTCTACGTCGATGTCTGCTTTCGGCATGCCTTTCAGTTTTAATGCAAAGGCGATGTTCTCGTACACCGTCATATGTGGGTACAGAGCGTAGCTTTGGAATACCATCGCCAAGTCACGGTCTTTCGCGTCGACTTTATTCATCAACTTACCGCCAACTACGATGTCACCAGAGCTGATGCTTTCAAGGCCAGCAAGCATGCGTAGCGTTGTTGATTTACCACAGCCAGATGGGCCAAGGAAAACCACGAACTCGCCGTCTTCAACCGTAAAATCAAACTCTTTTACAACCTCAACATCACCGAATGATTTCTTGATGTTCTTAAATTCTACTTTAGCCATTATCTGTTCTCCTCAGCGCGCTCTAGAAGCATATTTCGGTACGCAATTGCGCTCTGTTTCAATGTTCTTTCTTGGGTGGTGTAGTCAACATGGACAATGCCAAAACGCTGGCAGTAGCCGAATGCCCACTCAAAGTTATCCATCAAGCTCCAAGCGAAGTAACCATCGACTTTCACACCCGCTTCAACGGCGTTGTGAACCGCTTCGATGTGACCTTGGAAATAACGAACTCGTTGGTCATCCATCACTTGTCCGTTAACGCGCTCGTCGTTGCCTGCAGCACCATTCTCTGTAATGTAGATAGGTGGCATATTTTCGTAACGAGCATCCAGTCTTACCAATAAATCGGTTAAACCTTGTGGGTTAATCTCCCAGCCAATGTAAGTGTGTTCAGCTTCAGTTTGTTTCACCGATTCAATATCGCCGTTCTCATTGAAGCGAGCGACATTGCGTGTGTAGTAGTTGATACCGATGTAATCGACAGGTGCGCTGATGATGTCTAAATCACCTTCAAGGATCATTGGCATGTTCATCGCTTGGCGTTCAACCACTAACTGTGGGTACTCGCCTTTCAATACTGGGTCGATGAACCAGTGGTAGTTTTCCGCTTCACAGTAGTCTGCTGCCGCTTGGTCTTGTGGTGTGAACGGGTAAGCTGGCGTCGCATTGAATACCACACCATGCTTGGCATGAGGGGCATTCTTGCGAAGAATCGGCATAGCCAAACCATGTGCTAGCATTAGGTGGTGAGACGCTAGGTAGCCCTCTTTTTCACCCTTGATACCTGGTGCGTGTTCGCCCCAGCGGTAGCCTAGGAATGCAGACACAAACGGTTCATTCAGCGTGGTGTACACATCGATGTTGTCACCAAAGTATTTACTCACCACTTCTGCGTATTCTGCGAATTTGTAAGACGTTTCTCGGTTTAGCCAGCCACCCTTATCTTCAAGGTATTGCGGAAGATCCCAGTGATAAAGCGTCACATACACCTTCATTCCACGAGCATGGCACTCATCAATAATTTGCTCGTAAAACTCTAAGCCTTGTTGGTTCACTACACCGTCTTGCGGCAGGATGCGCGGCCATGCAATAGAGAGACGGTAAGCATCAACGCCTAAACCTTGTATCATCTCGATGTCTTGCTTCCAAAGGTGGTAGTGGTCACACGCCACATCACCATTGTCGCCGTTATCGACCTTGCCCGGCGTCTTACAGAAAGTGTCCCAGATAGACGGTGTACGACCGCCCTCTTCAACGCCGCCTTCAATTTGGTATGAAGATGTCGCGACACCGAATACAAATTCCTTACTGCGTAACTTTGAATCACTTGGAAGTTGATATTTATTCATTGTTATAACCCTTAAACCTAACCTTTGACTGCGCCGGACGTTAAACCACTGATCATCTGTTTCGATGCGAACAAGTAAGTAATCACGAGTGGTAAAATTGAAATTGTAGTACCTAGCATCACAGCGCCCCATGGCGTATTTGGAATGCCTTGAACGCTTCGTAGCGCCTGTGTAATCACGTAATTATCTGGGTTGTTAAGCACCACGAGAGGCTGCATAAACATGTTCCAGAAGAAAACGAACTGAACGATAGCCAATGTTGCGAGTGCAGGCTTCATAAGTGGCAGTACCACGCTCCAGTACGTTCTAAACTCACCAGCACCATCCAATTTCGCCGCTTCAAGTAACTCTTTTGGAATCGATGCAATCACGTGCTGACGCATCAAGAAGATACCAAATGGTGTCGTGGTGAACGGTAGCCATACCGCCATGTGGTTATCCAATAAGCCTAAGAATTTCACTATCATGAAGTAAGGGATCAAGCTAAGCACAGGCGGAATCGCCATTGAGCCAACCAGCATGCCGAACAACACGTTCTTACCGCGGAACTTAAACACAGCAAACGCGTAACCACCCATGCTACAAAACAGCAGCGAGATGGTGGTGCCTAAGAAAGCCACGTAAATCGAGTTAAACATCGCTTTCCAAAACGGCATGATTTCAAGCAATTTGGCGTAGTTAATCGCCAGGCTATCGCCAATCGCAAAGCTAATGCCCGTGCCGAAAATTTCAGAACGGTCACGCGTTGATAGCAGTGCCGACCATACAAATGGAAAGACTGTAATTAGCGCTGAAACAACCAGTAAAATGCCTAACATGACCATCAAGATCTTAGTCAGAATATACATGCTGCGTTCGCTTGGCATCAGTCCACTTAGTGGTGAGGTATTTGTCTTAATTGATGTCGACATCTTAATGTTCCCCTAAGCCTTTCTTACCGAAGAGTAAAAATTGAACCAATGTACAAGTCGCGATGAGTGCAAACAGTAACCATGAGATAGCAGATGCTGTGCCCATTTCTAGCCATTCCCAACCCACTTTGTAGAGGTACATCGAAATGGTTAAACCAGATTGACCTGTACCACCCGTACCACGTGTTAAAACGAACGGTTCTTCAAACATCTGCAAGTTACCGATGATGGTCATTGTGATAGCGAAGAAGATAAACGGACGAATCATAGGCAGTGATATATTCCAGAAGCGGCGGAAAGCATTAGCACCATCCATACGAGCGGCTTCTAAAATGTCTTTCGGAATCGTCATCAAACCTGTGGTGTACAGAACAATGTTAAAACCTGTGTATTTCCAGAAAACCATGATTGCGATAGACGGCTTCACCATAGTGGCATCGTCTAACCAACGGATTGGTTGGAAATCGTTAACCCAAGCAAATGCCCAACCAAACAGCGTGCTATCGGCCAGAGCCATCAGCGTTTGGTTAATGATTCCTGAGTTAGGAGAGTACATGTTGAAGAAAATCAGTGACGCTGCGACCGTTGAAGTGATAAACGGTAAAAAGTACGCTGATGTTAGCCAGTGACGCATGCGATCACCCATAGAAACCAACATGTAAGCCACTGGAATAGCAACTAAATGCTGAGCCACACCTGACGTGATAGCTAACCAAAACGTATTCTTCAATGAACGCCATAACCACGGGTCAGTCAAGGCAATATGATAGTTCTCAAAACCAACGAACTCCATTGCATCCATGCCTCTTACCGGGTTCCACTCGTGGAACGACAGGTAAACGGAGAACAACAGCGGGAAGATCCCAAATACAGAAAAAATGATCAGAAACGGCAGAAGAAATCCATACGGTGTAAGCGCTTTCAAATTTAGACGAGAAAAAAGACTTTTATCCGCAGGTTCCATCGTTGTGCTCGCTGTATGATTCATAGTAACGACCTCTTAAAAAAAGGAAGCGCGTTATCCACGCTTCCTCACTTACTTAAAGTAAAAATAAATTACAAACTGCGTGTGCGACGCTTGATTAGACGTTCAGCCTCTTTCAACGCTGTCTTGATATCTTTACCTTCATCAAGCACTTCCATTAACGCGTTCTCCAAAATTATAGAACGTGCAACGTGATCGCCTTGTGCTGGAGATACTGGTTTGATATTTTGCGCAACTTCAGCAAAAAGAAGACGTGCTTTTTGTCCGCCAAGGAACTCCATCTCCTCTTGGAAAAGCTCATCGTCATACGTGGTTACGTTAGAAGGGAAGGCCGCGATAGTCTCAAAGGCACCCAGCTGAACATCACGATCAGTCGTCATGTATTCAATAAGAGCCCACGCTTCATCTGGGTTGTCCGATTGAGTTGGAATAGAAAGGAATGAACCACCCCAGCTTCCGTAGATACCATCTGGAAGGTTAGAGACTGCCCATTTACCCGCAGTATCTGGAGCCATCCAGTTTTGAAGGTGACCCAATAGCCATGCGCCAGATAATTGAGTTGCTAACGTACCGTTACGGAAGCCTTCGTACCATTCGTTAGACCAAGCCAGAATGCGGCCGTCTAAGCCTTTGTCGCGAATCTCTTTTGCTACTTCAAAAGCGTGAACAAAACGCTCTGATGTCACCACTGGGTTACCATCTTTATCAAAATAAAGGCCTTCACCCTCAGGAACCGTCGTGAAGATAATGGCTTGTGCAACATCTGATGCTGAAGCGATAAGTTGTACGTTTTGCTCTTTCAGTTTTTCACCAGCAGCGATGTATGAATCCCAATCTTTGATTGCTTCATTAACATCAATGCCCGCTTTTTCAAATACATCGGTACGGTAGTACATAACACCTGGACCAAGGTCGACAGGGATGCCGTACATATCGCCGTCAGCGCCTTTGCCTTGTGCCCATGCGTAAGGTGCGAATCGATCTTCGTACTTATCTGCACCGTAGTTTTCAGACAAGTTAACTAGGCCGCCAGAGCCCACGAATGGACCAATTTTCTCAACGTCGACAACAATCACATCACCGGCACCAGAACCCGTTGCAAGGTTAGTGGTTAGTTTCGTATGGTGGTCACCGTGGTTGTTCATAAGGTAATCAACTTTGATACCCGTTTCCTTTTCGAAATCAGGCAGTAATACCTTTAGGCTGCTATCGAAATCAGGGAAACCGTCGAAACGAATTTCTTTGTCTGCTGCATTCGCAGCTGTTGTACCTAATCCTAAAGCAACCGCGCATGAAAGCGCTAAGGTCTTAAATTTCATGTTCTATCCTTAATATTTTTATAGGGTAACTGGTAAATCCGATACCGAGTTTCTAGTGACCAACGTCGGCAGCAATTTAAAGTTCACGTCATGTTTTATTTTTTTTAGCTTTTGTAGAGTGAGCTGCACTGCTTCAATGCTCATCTCTTCAATGGGGAAGTTAATGGTGGTCAAACTAGGGGTCAGATAACGCGCGAAGATGGTGTTATCAAAGCCCACCAGTGAGACGTCCTTCGGAACAGACAATCCCTCCTGATGTAAGACTTCGAATGCGCCAAATGCCATGTGATCGTTTGAAGCAAATACGGCCGTGAACCGACACTTACGATTTATCAGCTTCTTCATCGCACTGATGCCCGTCTCTTCAGTAAAGCCCGCTTCCGAGACTAATGCTTCATCGTATGGCACACCCGCTTCTTCCAAGGCCTTTCGATACCCCTGCAAACGCCCCCTAGCATCTGCTTTATCTAAAGGCCCGGTAATACACGCGATATCTGTATGTCCCTTTTGCAATAGATATTGAGTAGCGAGTAGCCCCCCGACTTCGTTATCAATATCAATGCAACTCATCGCCATTTCTGGGATGAAGCGGTTAATTAAAACCACAGGGGTCCCCTGTTCTTCCAATTCAATTAAATAGTCATCACTGAGCAGTTGAGTGTGAAGAATCAAAGCATCAACACGACGCCCCAATAGAAACTCCACCGACTCGCGCTGCCCTTGTTCGGTGTTCGAGCCCGCCGCAACAACAGCGTGGTAACCAAAGCGGCGTAGGTTTTCTTCTATGCTATGCAAGATGCCTGAATAGAAAGAGCCACCAAGCTCTGGAACAACAACGCCAACACTACCAGTACGACTTGAAGCCAAAGCTTGAGCGATAGAGTTCGGGCGATAACCCAATTCTTTGATCGCTTTTTCAACCTTTAGCTTCTTGTCATGACTGACTCGGCTAGTGCCATTAATAACCCTAGACACTGTCGCCTGAGACACACCTGCATGTTCTGATACGTGTTTAATTGTTGCCAC